>NTJZ01000020.1 GCA_002457215.1 OM182 bacterium MED-G28
CTTCCTGACCTTCGTAGCCTTGATGATTGACACCTACTTGCACAGTAAAGACTGAGCCTTCGAGCACAGTCTTGGCGGCGCTTACATCTACAATGCCAATATCTTGAGGAATATCTTCCTGCCCAACGCCTACAGTGAAAACGGGGATCTGTCTATTCCCAAAACTCTGTGCGGTGTTCGTGGGGTCTGACTCTCCATTGTCGGCACCGTCTGAAATCAATATCAGACCACCTAGGCGCAAACCGTTTAACTGATCATCAACATATTGCAAAGCTTGATCTATTGATGATGCCGTTCCTTCTTCTCTCAAACCATCAATGCCCGATATTCGCTGCGTTTCTTTATCAAACCGGAAAGTTCGTATTTGAAAGGACTCAGCAAGATCATCAATTAAACCATCATCGAAAAAAGATTCGGCAACGGCAGCTTGCCGTGTTTGCCCTCCAGCAAGATCAGAGATAGCCATGCTTTGAGAATCATCAATTAGCACTCCCAGGTAAGTTTCCTGAGGCGCAGCCTGCATAGAGGTTATGACGGGTCTCAATAGGCAGAATAAAATGATAATCAACACACTAGAACGTGTCGCCACGAAAAAGGATTTCCATACTGAGCTTAGCGGTCTGGTAGTTTTGTAATAGGTAAACCAGACGCCAACAATTATCAGCAATACTAACAATCCAAAAAGCAACGGACTGATGCCGTAGGCAAAACTAAATGTGCCTTCTTCGAGTGCCGTAAGTATATTGGGTTCTGTGTATTGCATTGCTACTGAGCCTGGTTTTCAGACCCCTGATTTTCTGACAACACACGATAGTATTCTTGAACTAAATCGCGATACTCGTCTGGAATGTCTTCCTCCAAGCTGGCATACAATTTGTTATTGATCGCATCAAGTTCAGCCTGAGCACGAAGAGCACCTTCCAGTTCGATAATTGGATCCAATAGTTCTCGGAATAATTCTGGTTGATTGAGGAAATCCTCGATGTTTTGTTGAGTCAAAATTTGACGAATTGAACGAGCGTTACCCCAGGGTAAATTATTACCATCGGCAGTAATTCGGCCACCAGTGCCTGCTCTGTCCTGACTTTCTTCCCGGCCACCACCAATTTGTTGCCGTCCGTCAGTCCCGTCGGCCTGGCCAGGTTGCCCGCCGGATTGCGAACCTGGTTGCTGTCCGCCAGCTTGGGCTTGCTGCTGCAATTGTTGTTGAAGGTTTTGTGCAAGTTGCTGAGAGCGATTTAACTGATCACGCAATTCCCGCACTGTTGGCACACCTGTTCCAGGCTGCTGTTCTTCTCCATTAAAAGCGCGAGCCTGTTGTTCAAGATTTTCGATCTGCTCCCGCAGCTCTTCAGCATCTCGCGCTGCCCGAGCAATCTGATCTGTTGGAGAATTAGTATTAGCTGGGTTGAGACCGGCAAGTTGTTGGGCGAACTCTTCGATCTGATCCTCGATTTCTCCTTCTATATCAACAGAAAGATTTACCATACCATTACGCAACACTCTATTGCTGGTTTGCATTTCTTCTCGAATTGGCCTTAAATCTCTAGAAGCTTCTTGCGCCTGCGACATCAAGCGCTGATCATCATTATCCCCACGAGCGATAATTGCCCGAAGCATGTCTTCGATCTCTTCAAGATCTCTTTGTTGTTGTTGTTGCATCTCTACTAAATCTTGTAATTCATTAGAATTTCTCACTGACTGACGGGTTTGACCAAGGCCTTGTTGTCGCGAAGTACTTTCTAATTCTTCTTGAAGTTGCCTTTGTTGCTGCAGCAGCTGCTGTCCGCGCTGGCCGAGATTTTGTGCCAACTGATTGACAGAGCGATCACCCTGTTCGCTTAATTCGCGTTGCCGTTCCCGTATATTTTCTAGTGCCTTCTGACTTCTAGCGGCTGCAATGGAAGCAGTTTCACTTTCTGACGCTTCCTGCATTTGTTGTGCAGCCCGCTGCAAGGCAGTTTGCTGTTGCTGTTGCTGTCCACCGCTAGAGCTGCCACCAGGAGAAGCTTGGGATTGAGACTGCTGACCACTCTGAGATGGCTGGGGTTGGGAATTTTGCTGGCGCTGATTATTCTGCTGCGCCAATTGCTGAACTTCACGACTTAGCTGCTCTTGTTGGCGCATTAATCGCTCAAGTTCACGTCTTCGCTGCTCCTCAGTCATTTGCTCTTCTCGTCGAGCAAGATTTCGTTGTGCTCGAGTTAATCCTTCCTGACGTCGTGCTAATTCTTCTAATTTGTTTTCTTCTTCTTGCTGTTCAGGCGAAGAGCCACGACTACTGTTTGGCGTCTCGTAGCGATTTTCTAATTGGCCCATTTCCATTTCGAACAATTCTCGAAGGTCGTCGCGTTCTTGTTGGGCTCCACCGCCACCACCGCCACCACCACCTTGCTGCATGCTGATATCAGTGCGGTTAATACTGGCTTCTGCTTTTAATATATATTGCAGTGCTAATTGTTCGGGCTGTAGGGCACTTGTGATTTGCTCGAGATCTAACTCATTAGCGGCCGCATTCATCTGATCAATTGCCAGTGAAAGATTTTCAACTGCGGAATCATACGTGTCATCGGAAAAATTTAGGCGTTCTGCCAATCGATCAATTGACATTCTCGCTCGCCCAGTTGCATCTTTTTGAGACTCAGCAATTATTTCAGCATCTGAACTAAATTCATCAGGTGACACCTTACTTTGTCTGTTCTTTAGTTTCCAAGTTGCGGCAATAATGTCCTTCTGTATTGATACCAAAGCACTAGAATCGTCACCTCCTTGGCCGCCCCCGCCACCGCCACCGCCACCGCCACCAGAATTCCGCCGAAACTCTTGATCTGTCGGAATAACTTGTAAGAAGTAGATATCAGAAATAACTTCGGCAGGACCTTCTAGTCCGTTGTTGTCCGCAAGGGTTAAGAAGTAGCTGACAAAATCCCCAGGCTCGACCTCTAAATCTTCTAGATAGATAAGTTCATTTCCAGAGACATTGCGCACGTTAGTCTCTGGAAGAAAATTTACTTCCACTTCTTCTGTCCCAACCACACTATAATTTAAGACAAACTGGGAAAGTCCGTAGTCGTCAGACGCGTCTATCTCTAATATCACCTCATCCAAAGGCATGACATCTTCATCTTTACCAGGACGAATTAAAGCAAGTTCTGGCGGGTTGTCTTCAATTGCACGGATAAAATAATCAAGGGGATTCTGACTTTGCATATCTGAGAAATCAGTTGCTCTAATTCGGTAGATACCATCTTGAGTCACTGTAAATTTTGCAACGCCAACATTCCCTTCTAGTGTTAGCTCCAGATCCTCATATTCAACAGCGGCATTAATCTCTTCTTCATCCTCAGCGCTGCTGTAACTTTCTTCAAATTCAACACTTGCTACAGAAATTGCTTTGTTAAAAGTCACTTTTAAATCAACTATCGTCCCTTCCGGCACAACCATGTCACCGCTATCTTCCTCGATAATGTCTTCAATTCCGGTGTAATCAGGGTATTCAAAGGCCAGATCGATCTGCTCTATTTGAGGCAAGTCGAACAAACTAATTTCGTACTGCGGAGAACTTTGTTCGCCGCGCTCCTGAAAGGTTACGTAATAAGTCGTGTCCTCAACTAACGAGGAGACAAAATAACTATAAGTAGCACTTTCACTTCCACTACCGTCTTGCGCCATCCTATAGTCACGCCAGTTCAAATTATCATCTTGCAAACGTAAATTGATCGTGTCGGGGATCGCGTTTTTTACTTGAGCGATGATGGTTAAACTGTCACCTCGCTGCATTTCCAAATCACCTGGCTCGACACTGATCTCAATATCAGCAGGCACTGAAACGATAACGATGGGCTCATCAATCGAGAATGGCCAAGCCAGGCGACTACCCGCGTTTAGCAAGGCATCGGAGCTAACAAAAAGAGCAATCACTATCGCGACTACCGCAGCAGCCGAACCAAATGAAATCCAACTTGCTTTAGCAGGAACTACAGTTTCTACTTCTCGCTGCTGTTGCTGCACATGCTCTTGAGCATCAACCCAGAGCTGTTGAATAAATTGCTGGGAAACACCAGCCCTTCCATGAACAAGATCTTCCTCATTAAACTCTAATGAAGTTAAAAGCCGCTGTTCGAGATCTGGAATGCGGTCTTCGACATAGTGGGCAAGTCTTCGATCATCGGTATGTCGCCTAGTAAGAATACTAGCGAACCACCAAGCAAGCGGAATAACCGCTAACAAACAAAGAACAAAAAGAAATATTATTCCTGTTTTATCTAAATTCAACCAGGCTACTGTTGCACTCGCAAACAATACAAAAACGGAAGCAGCGATTGCAAAATAACTTACCTGCTTAAGGATAAATAAATTACTTCGCCTTCGTCGAAGGGTTTTAAGTGTGGTTCGTAGACTTTCAAAAGTGGGTGAAGACATAAAGGCTCTTTATAGATAAGTTATCGCGCTAACTGACCTCGATTATCTACTAAAGTGTCCAGCGGCCATTGTAATGACTTTTCAACCTTGTGTAGGAAGAAAACCCCATCCCCACAGGCCGCAAGCCTAAGCAGATTGATTCAACTTTCGTCCTTAACTATCCCATTAACCCGCCCCGAAAAGCAAGGAATTAAAGGCTAGAATACTGACAAAATCTCAGGCAATTCAGTTAGTCGGAGTAATACGTAATTTTGGTCGAAAATAGTGAGAAACGCGCGTCATTAAGATCTTTATGGCACTCAAGGAAAAATACAAAAAAATCCATTTATGGCTAATCAGGGCAACCCATTTCAGCTGGGCGATAGTACCGGGAGGCCTTAGGGAAAACTCGGATGTTACTGGCCGTTACAGCTGCCACTAATTCCGCCAGATTTTTGTGATCTACAATATCCGACAAAGTAGTCAAGGTCGGTCTAGGTACTACCCAACGCTTGGCTTTTTCATCTGCAATTGCAGCTTTAGGCGAAATCCATCGATGATCTAAGATTTCATCATTATCAACAGACACTGAGACCATTTCAAAAATAGGACAGATAAAAAACCAGGTACAAAAGCGACGCGGCAGGTTTGGAGGCGTAGTCCAATGGGCAGTATGGATTAACTGGTCTGCATCAATATCTATCCCAGCTTCTTCTTTGGTTTCGCGGACAGCCGCCCGCAGAGCTGCTGGATACTCTAACCCTGGAGCCGAATCCTGATAGTCTTTCGCATCTATACGACCACCAGGGAACACCCAATGCCCCCCATGAAACACCAACCGAGAGTTTCGCTGCAGTAGCAAAACTTCTAATTCAGGTACATCCTCAGACTGACGCACCAATACAACAGTGGCGGCAGGAACCGGTTCAATATCACTCATGCAAAAATCTTTCCTAATGCCATTTAAAATTGCTCATACCCGAAAGCGACTAAAAACCTGGCCGCCGATGATAGCGGATTTCCAGCATAAGGCCACTCTTGCTTGTAAGATATCTAAAAGATGTCGTAAATTGCGCCATTCCGGCTAGCAGCATAGAATCAAACATCTTCGTGTTAGGTTCAGTATTTCAGTCCAAATTTTCATTAGAAATAATTTCTAGATAGTAGAGGAACAGCAATGAGTATTAGTTTTGAAAACAGAGTTGCCATAGTAACCGGTGCGGGAGGCGGGTTAGGAAAACAACACGCCTTAGAACTAGGACGTCGCGGCGCCAAAGTCGTCGTTAATGACCTAGGTGGCGGTGTTGATGGGAGCGGCGGCTCGATTTCCGCGGCTGAAGACGTGGCGCGAGAGATCAATGAACATGGTGGAATTGCCATGGCTAATGCTGCTTCAGTCACTGATTTGGCCGCCGTGCAAGAGTTGATCGATGAAACCATGAGCAATTGGGGTCGCATAGATATATTGGTAAACAATGCTGGCATTTTGAGAGACAAGACCTTTGCTAAATTGGAGGTTGAAAACTGGCATGCCGTCATCGATGTGCATTTGAATGGCAGCCTGAACTGCACAAAACTGGCATGGCCCATCATGACAGAACAAAATTATGGCCGCGTCGTCATGACTACGTCGACATCTGGCCTATTCGGTAATTTCGGACAAAGTAATTATGGAGCAGCCAAACTCGGCTTAGTCGGCCTCATGAATACATTGCGATTTGAAGGCGCCAAATACAATATCCACACAAATTCAATTGCACCCATTGCCGCAACGCGAATGACGGTTGAATTGCCTGGTTTTGAGGATAGCGCAGAACGTCTAGCACCTGAGCGAGTGACCCCAGCAGTCGTTTACTTGTGCAGCGACAAAGCTCCTAACGGCCGGATTATCCAGGCGGCTGGCGGCCGTTATTACTCCGCTGATGTAAGGGAAAATACCGGTGTCGACCTAGGAGTGGGCGCTAGCGCTGAAGACATCGCCAGCAACATCGATACAATCTTGGATATGTCGACAAATATTGGCGTGCTAGAAAGAATGCAAAACCCTTAACTCACCAGATACTAATTGATCTGTTCATAATTCCAACTAACCGCAGGTCAGGAATCAGCCGCCTGATCTGCCTGGACTCTTATCACAGACTCTCTTTCCGATAACAAGTCGATCAGCGTTTTGAATGCAGGGGTGTCCCTGCGAACATCCCAACCCCAAACCTTTTTACAGACACGAGTTACTGGCGATAACGCAAAATGCGCATAGAAATCCGCATAAGTAACCTGATCACCCGCCAGGTATGGGGCAAACTTTGCAATGCGATATAAGGCCGTAAAACCTTTTTCTAGCATTGATTTTACTTCAGCTTGTAAAACTTCATTCTCAGGCTTGCCAAAAAACACTTCACCATAAAGCCGTCTTGCAGGTAATTCTATATACAACTCCAGATAGCGTATCAGCTCTCTAACCTTTGCTTTTTGAAACCTATCTTCTGGATAAAAAGATGGTCCCTCACCTAAATCATCAAGGTATTCCAGTATCACTGAAGTTTCCGTAAGATAACCAGCTTCTGTTTCTAAGCAAGGTACTTTCCCCATGGGGCTTTTGCCCAAATAGCCATCTTCTTGTGAAGGGCTTTGATTAACTTCTTCAAATACGATGCCTTTTTCAAGCAATACTGTTTTAACTACGTTGTAATAGTTGCTTAGATACATTCCATGCAATTTAATATTCATTCCTATCCTCGGATAACCTTTGATGAAATTGTGTTAGTAATTTTTTATTTTGCCAATAGAAAAGAAAACTAAGGCTAATTTTTTAATGCCCATTTTACATAATTTTGAACAATAAGGCTCTGTTACTATCAGCCTATGATGCCAGAAGCCATAAAGTCTGGCGCCAAAGAGTTGTATCTATGTTTCCCGAAATTCAGTGGAAGCAACTAGCTTTGCCCGCGCGCAACTTTAGTTGGCGTATACGCAGCAATAGCTTGCATTGGGCCTCATATAATCGAAATGAATTATGCGTCGACTATGATTTCTTGCTAGCAACGTCGATGACGGATTTAAGCAGTTTACGTGGATTAGTTCCGCAATTATCTAGAGTGCCTACCATCGTCTATTTTCATGAAAATCAGTTTGCTTATCCGAGCAACAAACAACAGGAAGAAACCAGGAAAACTATAAATATTGAACCCTTACTTGTTCCAATTTATACGGCTTTATGTGCAGACAAAATTGTCTTTAATACTATCTTCAATAAATCGACTTTTATTGAAGGTGCCAGGAATCTTTTTAATCTTTTACCGGACAAGTTTCCATCTTCAATTATCGAAAAACTGGAAAGTGCCGTGGTAGTACCGGTCCCGGTTGAAGCCCTCCAAACGCAAGCCATGACAACAATTCCCTCAGAATTACTAGAGGTTGTTTGGAATCATCGCTGGGAATTTGACAAAGGGCCAGACTTATTGTTGGCTATAGTAGAACTGGTGATTAAACAAAGTTCGCCTATTCGGTTTCATATTGTCGGCGAAAAGTTTCGCCAACAGCCTCCAGTATTCGATCAAATAGAAAGTTTGTTAAGCAAACACACAAACAGTCTAGCCATAGAAGCGGGTGCCTACGGATTCATAAGAGAAGAACGAGAATATTATGGTCTTCTTGCTCGCTGCGACGTAATCTTATCCACTGCGATGCATGACTTTCAGGGGCTGGCACTCCAGGAAGCCTGTCTTGCCGGTTGCACCCCCCTCGCCCCCAATGATCTCGCCTACGCCGAATATCTGCCGACAGACTTTCTTTACGACAATGAGCTAAATACCATTGATACAGCTCAGCTAGTCATGCAACGTCTAAAACACTTGCTGGCTTTAAAACAAGACAAAAAAGCGCTTCCTAAAGCAGACCTAACAAGATTTACCAAGGGAGGGTTGCGAACCGCATACTCTGAACTTTTTAGTTTTGACTAATTAACTTGCTCTAAAACAGGGAATACAATTTCTTGATCGATTTGAATCCGATTAAAATCTAGCCCTGGATTATACTGACGCAACAACCACACAGGCGTGGAATATTGAGTTCGCGCAATACCACCAATATTGTCGCCAGATTGCACACGATAAGTCTCAACATTTTGAATCCGGTAGTTACTAAAAAATTCCTGTTGCAGAGTCGAATGATATGCCCGGCGCCCCAACTCGAACTCCGAGATATTTACGCGGGAGAAATCAAGTATCAGTCGGTCACCAATGATTACAGGATCCCTAAAAGCCATATTGTTCAGGCGGCGCAAGTCCCAAGCCCGAACTCCTAGCCAGTCTGCGTAGTGGCCAAGAGTTTCAGAAGCTTGAATTTCTACTGAGTTGTTGCTGGCCACAGTATAATCTGAAGGGTCGGCAGAAAGAGCTTCAGCTAACTGCTCATTACTCTCACTAACATCCAGTGTTGGATCCAATGCAACCGCAATTTCTTCGTCTAGGGTTACTGGCATTTCTAGTTCTTGGTTGTCTGGAAGCACTGCCGCTGGAGGAATAACTTCTTCAGTTGTCGCATTAAGCGCTAGCTGTGTTGACTCATTAGTGGAATTCGTGACTTCTTCTTCACTTGCTATTTCTTCGACAACAGACGGCGGGAACACGTCTTCAGAGACTGACTCACTTGCATCATCGAAATTTTGTACCTGAGTCGCCAAAACCGGTGCCGTACTGGCTTCGATTGCGACAATTTGCTCAGCGGCAAGACCGAATCCAGGCAATCGTATCTGTTGTCCTGGATAAATCCTGTTACGGTCCTGAATACCGTTCTCATTAAGTAATTCAGCTTCGGTTACACCATAACGAGCAGCTATGAGGGAAACCGTGTCACCCCTAAGTACCGTATATTCGCCATCTTCTGGAGGACTTCCGCCTGCTTGTTCAATTAATTGTTGAGCACTGATGTTCTCTTGAGGCAGCAGGAGGCGCTGTCCTATCGAAATTCGATGACGGCTAGGCAATTGGTTTAGTGACACCAATCGATTCACAGAAGTGTTAAACCTGCTCGCTATTACAGAGAGACTATCGCCTCGCTCAACAACATAGGCAACATCAGGAGTCTGCATTGCAAACTTAAAATCATCAGGGATTCTGGCTACCAAATTGCCCGGCGAAACCGCAGTTTCACGTACTTTTATGGTGTAGCCACGAGGAATTCTCTTGTTGCCTTCCCATACTGCCGGCCGGAGTGCTCGATTATCTGCCTGTAACTGCTCGAGGCTAATACCGATAGAACGAGCAAACACTTCCGCATCGATAAAAGCATCGGTTTTCACTTCATAAAAACTTGGTGCCTGATCTAGGCGAATATCGCCAAAATAACGTTGAGCATTATTCTCGACGTGAATTACGGCAAGAAACTGCACATAAAAATTGCGGGATGCAAAGCCAAATGCGCGACCCCGATAATTGGCGATTATTTTTTCAATATCTTGGGTTCCAGTTTGACGGACTGCACGGGATATTCCACCCGCACCATGATTGTAGGCAGTAAGGGCTAGCGGCCAAGTCCCCAATACTGAATAGTTATATTCCAATAGGCTCATTGCTGCGCCTGCAGAGGTATAAGGGTCCATCCGCTCATCAACAATATGGTCAATACGCATAAAGCGTTTACCTGTAGGCCTTGTGAATTGCCACATCCCTGCAGCCGACGCGCTAGAATAAGCGCCCGGGTTAAAAGAAGATTCGACGTGGGGTAGCACACCTAGCTCTAGCGGCAGATTCTTCTCCCGTGTCACTTGGTTAATATGGGCACGATACGCCCCCGATCTTCTAAGTCCACCTAGAAATCGGTCAGATTGCCCCAATTGCCAACGGACATTATTAGCAGCCGTGCGCAAAGTTTCATTACTGACGTCTGCCGGCCATAAATCGAGGACCTCCTGTTGATTTCGTGACAAGTCAATGCGCTTGCCACCCGCCAGAACTCGGAGGTCTTCTTGAATTTGCGAGCGCTCTCGTTCTATGATTCGCCTATCCAACTCCAAAGCAGTATATATAACCGAAAGGTTTTGAGAGTCATGAAGAAATCCACTTTGAGTGTCAACCTCGGTATAAACTTTTATCCAAAAGTCTATCGCTGGCTTGAGCTCCGGGGGTTGAGGAAATAGATCCGGGGGTTGCGCCTGCAGCGAGATGCCCAGCAAGCAACTCACACTCAAGACCATCATCTTCAGCCAAAAGACTCTTAATCCCTCAATCAAGGCAAACTTCCTACGCACTATCTGTTTTTACTCCATAATCCAAGCCATTGAAAAACACTGCTTTCTACCGTGTTAAAACATAGCAAGTATAGACAAACAGGCCAAGCAGAGAATTCATCGACAAAACACTTGTGATCTTTCTGATTCTATCGCTTAGAGACGGTCAAACTTTACTGAAAGCAAGTATCCAAAAGGTTATAGATACCTGAAACTTGCGGGGTTACTAAGGCATGCCGTCGAGATCGGCACCCTCTTTCACTGGAATCATCAAATCTTCTCTAGTTACATTCATATAGAGGATAACATTCGAGGCGACATAAACTGACGAATAGGTACCTATGACCACACCGATAATTAACGCAACTGCAAAACCTTGTGTGGTCTCTCCACCAATAAACAGTACGGAGAAAAGCACCAACAAAGTCGTGAATGAGGTAATTATGGTTCGGCTTAACGTTTGATTAAGAGAGGTGTTAACCATTTCTATCGGACTGCCCTTGCGCATTCGACGGAAATTTTCTCTTATGCGATCGGAAACCACTATCGTGTCATTCAAGGAATAACCTATGATTGCCAGCATAGCTGCCAAGGTATTCAAATTGAATTCGATCCCAAATATGGAAAATATCCCCAAAGTAATGATTACATCGTGGGCTAAAGCAACAACAGCACCAACTGAGAATTTAAACTGGAAGCGCACGGCGATGTACACCATAATAATGCCTAGTGCCACCAACATACCCAATCCTCCCTGTTCGGCCAGTTCTTCTCCAACTTTCGCGCTCACATAATCTGAACCGAGCAAGGTAACGTCACTCGAACTTCCAGCACTCAATAATGCCGCAATAGTTTCTCCAACTTCAGCAGCTTGCTCGGCTTGATTTACCACTTCAACACTTTCATCTACTGGCAGAATCACACGAATTTCACGATCCGACCCAAAACTAACAACCACCGCATCTTCATAGCCGTTATTAGTTAATGCAAAATTTACTTCATCCAATACCACTGTGTCTGAGTAACCTAAACGAACAGAAGTACCACTGGTGAAATCAAGACCAAATTGCAAGGAGTTAAAGAATAAAGCGAGAATTGAAACAATAACGAGTGTTATAGAAATTGCCGAAGCAATCTTTCTCACGCCCATAAAATCTATATTTGAAGGTAATTGCATAGAGCCAATCAGATCCTCTAAGTCGCCTTAATAACTGATTTATCAGGCATCCTGTACTTCCCAATTGAGATTTTTTGCACGGAACGACCCCCGTAAATCAAATTGACCAATGCCCGCGTACCGACAATGGCTGTAAACATTGAAGTCATAATACCAATCATCAAAGTAACCGCGAACCCTTTAACTGGACCGGTACCAATCGTAAAGAGTACTAGCGCAACGAGGAAGGTAGTCAGATTAGCATCAAGAATAGTAGTAAAGGCACGGTCATACCCAGCATCTATCGCTTGCTGTGGCGACATGCCATTACTTAATTCTTCCCTTATACGCGTGAATATCAAAACGTTCGCGTCCACCGCCATACCGACAGTCAGCACGATCCCAACAATTCCTGGAAGTGTGAGAGTGGCAGGAATAACAGAAGACATGACCGCAAAAATAAGCAAGATGTTCATAATGAGAGCAGCATTTGCAGCCACACCGAATACACGGTAGTAGAACAACATAAATACGAGAACAAGCACCGAAGCTACTAACACTCCGTTAAAGCCTGCCTCCAAATTTTCCCGCCCCATTGTTGGTCCAATCACGCTCTGCTCAACAATAGTCATTGGCGCCGCTAAAGATCCAGAGCGAATTAATTCCGACAAATCATTTGCTTCTCTAGCATTTAGTCCAGTTATAACGAATGTTCTTGGCAGCGCGGTAATGATAGTTGCATGACTGATCAATCGTTTGTCTTCATAAAATTCAACATCTTCTATCTCATTACCTTCTTCATCCAGGGTAGTGATAGTACGTGATTTCGTTTCACTCAATAGAATGTCCATCATTCGGCCAACATTGTCCCGAGTTACACGATTAATTTGATTGCCGCCCTGGGCATCAAGGTTTATCTGAACCTGAGGTAACCCATTCTGGTCCAGTGTAGAACGAACGTTACTTATACGATCACCCTGCAGTATCACCTCATTATCAACGTCTATTAACCGCCCGTCGTATTCATAACTCTCATAAGAAACCGCAGAAGCCCCTGGCTCAGCCTCCAAATGAAACTCTAAGGTCGCAATGCGCTGCAAAAAACGGATGGCTTGAGCTGGGTCCTGAATGCCAGGCAATTCTACAACAATTCTGTCTGCCCCTTGTTGTTGTACTGTTGGTTCTGCTACGCCGAGGGAATCAACACGATTCATTATTGTGGTGCGATTGGCTTGCAGAGTATCTCGTTCTACTTGCAATGCGACTTCAGCTGGGGTGCGCATATCTAGAACAAACAGATCTCCGACTTCACGAGTCTGAAACTGAAGATCTGGAAAGTTATCAATTAATGCTGACCGCGCATCAGATCTGATCTCTGCGTTGGCAAATCGTATTTCCAAATGATTATTATCAATTACTTCTGTCCCACGGGTTCTTAATCTTTCTTCTCTTAATATAGAGCGCACGTTACTCAGATTGTCTTCCATGCGCCGACCAAGCGCAGCATCCATATCCACTTCCATAAGAAAATGAACACCGCCTTGCAGATCTAGACCAAGATTCATTTTTCCCGCGCCGATAGCTTGCAACCAACCAGGGGTGGTGGGAGCAAGATTTAATGCAACAATATAATCATCACTTAGTGCGTCTTCGATAGCTGTTTTCGCAACAAGCTGATCATCGACAGAATTTAATCGAATTAGGATGTTCTCTTCGCTTACCTCTTCACCAAAAAATTCTACTTGAGCAGCTTCTAACGCAGTTGTAATTAACGCCATATCTGATTCGTTAAGAGTCAAACTATCGGTAGAAACTTGAATCGCTTCGTCGTCAGGGTAAATATTCGGAATGGAGTAAAGAAATCCAAGCAATACCACAATCAGAATAAGTGTATTTTTCCAAGCCGGATATTGATTCAACATAGTGTTTTTTTATAATAGTTTAATTAGTGGTCTTACAAACAACATGATAAGGCATTTCTTAAGTAGTTCAGATCTGACTAATAGTGCCCTTTGGCAATGCCGCGGCAACTGATGACTTTTGTACTTTTAGCTCAACACCCTCAGCGACTTCGATAGCAATATAATCATCATTTACATTCGTAACTTTTCCTAAAAGGCCACCGGAGGTCATCACTTCATCACCTTTTGAAATTCCGCCAACCAACTCACGATGTTCTTTGGCACGCTTGGATTGTGGCCGCCACAATATAAGCCAGAAAAGGAAAAACATACCGCCAAAGAGAATTAAATTGTAGGCTAGAGAAGGTTGCTGGGCCTGGCCCGCTTCTTGAGCATAGGCAACTGGGAAGAATAGTTTCATGGGTTCTCTCTCGGTCTATTGTCTTTACTGCTGTGTAGTTTTATCGACCTAAATAGCGCTCTCAATAGAGTTGGGGCACTAAGTTCGGTTTCAAGTCAAAAAGTCTTCTACTAACGCCCGACTCCAACATTTTTTCCTTAGCACTTAGCTCCGCATCACAGGTTCTCACTAGGATTCAGCTAACTCCCGCTGGTCCATCTCGAACTGACGGGCGAAGGCGCTCAATCTACCTTGTTCTATGGACTCGCGCAATCTAGCCATGAGCCGCTGATAGAAGTGTAAATTGTGAATTGTATTTAGTTGGGCACCTAATATTTCCTTACATTTGTCCAGATGATGCAAATAAGCCCGACTAAAATTCTTACAGGTATAGCAATTGCAATTCTCATCTAGCGGGAGCGTGTCATCACGATAGCGGGAGTTCCGAAGCCTCAGTAGGCCATGAGAGGTAAACAAATGTCCATTTCTGGCATTGCGTGTCGGCATTACACAGTCGAACATATCTATTCCGTGAGAGACTGCATGAACAATGTCATTTGGTGTCCCCACTCCCATTAAATACCTGGGCTTAGCACAAGGAAGAACTGCCGCCGAATGCTCCACTATTTCGATCATCTCTGCCTTGGGTTCTCCAACCGACAATCCACCCAATGCATAGCCATCAAATTCGATTTCTTCCAAAGCAGCCAAGGAATCATCCCTTAAATTCTTGTACATAGAGCCCTGTATGATGCCGAACAATGCCGCCTGGCTCTCTCCGTGGGCCCGCTTGCAGCGTTTAGCCCAGGCCATAGACAACTCCATAGATTCTCTTGCGGTTTTTTCACTGGCAGGATAAGGAGTACATTCATCAAAAACCATAATGATATCGGCTCCAAGCTTATGCTGGATTTCAATTGCTGATTCAGGCCCGAGGAAAATTTCAGCACCATCGATCGGCGAACGAAATCTTACCCCCTCTTCCGAAATCTTGCGCATGTCTCCCAGACTAAATACCTGAAATCCTCCTGAGTCTGTCAGTATGGGTTTATCCCAGCCGATAAATTCATGGAGATCGCCATGGCGATTAATAATGTCCAGTCCTGGGCGCAGCATTAGGTGGAAGGTGTTCCCCAAAATAATGTCGGCACCAATTTCTTTAATTTGCTGCGGATTCAATCCCTTTACTGAGCCATAAGTGCCCACCGGCATAAACGCGGGAGTCTGCACTTGGCCACGAGGAAATTCCAAAACACCCCTGCGGGCCATTCCATCGCTAGCACTAACCGAAAACTCCATGTGACAGTTTGGCATGACTTTTATACCTAGTGCTCCCTAGTGGCGCGAAAATGGATCTCAGGCCAACGCTCTTCCATTAAACTCAGGTTCACGCGTGTTGGCGCCAAGTAAGTAAGATAACCACCACCGTCTACAGATAGATTTTCATGAGCTTTCTTTTTAAACTCTTCCAGCTTTACCTTGTCTTCAGAATCTATCCATCGAGCCACATAGACATTTACCGGTTCGTAGATAGCTTCCACTTTGTATTCATCCTTGAGTCGATAAGCCACTACTTCAAATTGCAAAACCCCTACCGCACCGACCACTAAGTCATTATTTCTCAGCGGCATAAACAACTGAGTCGAACCTTCCTCTGAAAGCTGAGTAAGGCCTTTTTGCAGCTGCTTTAATTTAAGCGGGTCTTGTAAACGAATCCTTTTAAATAGCTCTGGTGCAAAATGGGGAATGCCGCGAAATTTTAATTCTTCTCCAGTAGTAAATGTATCGCCAATCTGAATCGTACCGTGATTATGCAAACCAATAATATCTCCTGATACAGCGCCGTCAGCTTGCGTTCTATCTCCAGCCAGGAATGTCACTGCGTCAGCAACTTTAACATCCTTGGCAAGTCGGCTATGACGTATTTTCATGCCTTTTCTGTATTCGCCAGAACAAATTCGCATAAAAGCAATTCGGTCACGATGATTTGGGTCCATATTGGCCTGAATTTTAAAAATAAACCCACTAAATGCTTCTTCATTTGCCGTAACTATTCGAGACTCAGTTTCTCGATCCCTAGGCGAAGGCGCCCACTTTACAAAATCGTCTAGCATTTCCCGCACACCGAAATTTCCAAGAGCGGTTCCAAAATATACAGGGGTCAGTTCTCCCCCTAAGTAAGCATCTAAGTTAAATTTATGACTTGCACCTTTTATCAATTCTATTTCTTCAATAAAGTCTTCAGAATATTCTCCAAGTAACTTTTTAACTTTGCTATTATCAGTGCCATCTACCTGGGTATCTTTAGAAATCTGATTCCCTTGACCTTGGTGATAGACATGAATTTTTCCCGTGTAGAGGTTATAAACTCCCTTAAACTCTTTCCCCATTCCTAAAGGCCAATTAATAGGTGCACATTGAATCTTTAATACATCTTCTATTTCGTCGAGAATTTCGATAGGGTCAAGAGTGTCTCGATCAAGTTTATTTACAAAAGTAAAAATTGGAGTGTCTCGTAAACGGCAAACGTCCATCAACTTGATGGTTCTTTCTTCCACGCCTTTGGCGCCATCAACAATCATAAGCGCGGAATCAACCGCCGTAAGAACACGGTAAGTGTCTTCGGAAAAATCCTCGTGGCCAGGCGTGTCAAGAAGGTTCACCATGCGTTCCTTGTAAGGGAACTGCATCACCGAAGACGTTACAGATATTCCTCGCTCTTGTTCCATGGTCATCCAGTCAGAAGTAGCATGCCGGTCAGACTTCTTGCCTTTCACAGTACCAGCTACTTGAATCAGATTGCCAAGCAACAGTAATTTCTCAGTAATAGTGGTTTTACCAGCATCGGGATGAGAAATAATTGCAAGTACGCGTCGCCGCAGGATTTCTTGTTGCAGTGCTTCTGCCATCATGAGTTTAAATCAACCAGATTTGCTTGTTGCTGCCGAAAAAAGGCGGCGATTATAACAGGATTCCTCCAGTTCCAGAGGATTAATAGGGCTCCAACCAGTAATTCCTATATAAATTTCTCTTACCATGCCCTCTAGAAATTTGTCTATCTGGATTGCAGCCGGTAGCTCCCATGCATATGATGCACTTCCAGATTAACGGGAGAGTATTTATGGATTTTAGTTTGTCCGCAGAACAACGTGCATTGCAGGATTCAGTGCGCCAATTTGCACACAAAGAACTACCTGAGATTGCTAGGTCTGTGGAGGAAGCTGATGAACCGCCAAACCTAGAAGTTCGTAAACGTTTCGCGAAATTAGGTTATCTTGGCATTAATTTAAGTATCGATGATGGTGGCGCTGGCGGCTCTCATCTCGACGCAGTAATTGTCCTAGAAGAAATCGCTAAAATCTCAATTGCCGTAGCCTTTCCGATTTTTGAATCCTGTTTTGGTCCCTGCCTAGCGATTGCCCATTTTGGCAACGAAAAATTAAGAAAATGGTTACTCCCGAATATTTGTTCTGGCGACCTGGTGCTCGCGGTTTCGATGTCAGAACCCGATGCCGGCTCAGCCCTTACCGACCTAAAAACCAAAGCTACTATTGATGGAAATAAAGTTATCCTCAATGGCACCAAGCGCTGGTGTTCTGGTGCTGGACACTCCGAGGCCTATGTTGTTTATTGTCGAATGTCAGATGAGCCGGGCGCAAAAGGAATCGGCGCCGTTGTTGTAGAAAAAGAAACCGAGGGTTTTAGCTTCGGCAAGCGTGATCATCACATGGGGTTTCGCGGCATCTATAGTGCGGATATGTATTTCGACAATGTCGAGGTCTCGACAGACAATATTCTCGTCCCGGCAGGGGGATTTGGCAAGCTAATGGACGCCTTTGATCTTGAACGCTGCGGAAACACTACCATGTCACTTGCTGTCGCTCAGTCTGCCTTCGATTTTGTCATGAAATATACCCAAGAGAGGAATCAGTTTGGAAAACCATTAGTTGATTTTCAAGCCGTTCAAATTCAACTTGCAGAAATGAAATTAAAACTAGACGCGGCGCGTTTACTCTTATACAGGGCAGTAGCGAATGCCGAAAAAGGCTTACCTTCTATAGCCGATAGCTCAATTGCGAAGTGTTTCGCCAATGAAACAGCAAGAGAAGTTACTGGCAAAGCAATGCAACTTATGGGTGGTTACGGCTACTCTCGTGAATTTCCAATTGAGCAAAAAATGCGCGACGCTTGGGGTTGGGGCATAGCTGGAGGAGCAATTGATATTCAAAAGGTTAATATTACTTCAGCACTAGTTGGGCGCCGTTTTAATCAGCGGGCCAAGTAGCAGAGTTTAAGACAGGAGAGGGTAGGAAGAAACATGGAACCAATGCGCTTTCTGGTCACTCAAGTGGAGTCTTCTAACCGTGTTACTGGATATTTAGTCAGTGGCAAGCTCATGAAAGACGATAGTGTTGTCATCACGCCGTCAGGCCATCAAACCTCCATACTTGAAATGCAGCAAGGGGGCGCTGCCTGCACAGAAGCTGAGGCGAAAACAGAGTTAGTGCTCGACCTTACCTATTCAGTAAACATGAAGCCTAATGACATCATAGCCGCCGCAGATTCTCGACCTGAATTCTCGGATCAATTTGAAGCTCAGATTGAATGGCTTAGCGAACGGGAGCTGCTGCCGGGAAGAATCTACACCATAAAAGCGATAGGCGGCGATAGTGAAGCCACTGTTAGCCGCTTAAAATATCGCTTTGATGAATCAGGACAACAAATTGCAGCTAAAACTCTTGCCAGGAATAGCAACGGCGTCGCCAATATTGCCCTCACCCAGCCTATCATTTACGACTCAGGCTCTGTATGCCCTGCAACTGGCACATTTTCTCTATTTGACAAAGACACTACTGCTTTAGTTGCTAACGGCACTATCCGCCATAGCTTACGTCGAGCCAGCAATGTTCATTGGCAAGCCTTGGATGTGGACAAACAGAGCCGTGCCGCTATAAAACAACAAACTCCTAAAATTATTTGGTTAACCGGCTTATCAGGCTCAGGAAAATCAACCATTGCCAATTTGATCGAAAAAAAACTCATCGCGAAGGGCAGACACTCTTACCTATTGGACGGTGATAACGTTCGTCATGGGCTAAATAAGGACCTAGGTTTTACGGATGCCGATCGCGTCGAAAATATTAGACGAGTAGCAGAAACTGCGAACCTAATGCTAGACGCTGGTCTTATCGTCATCACTAGTTTTATTTCACCGTTCCGAGCCGAACGAGATATGGCCCGCACCCTATTTGATGATGATGAATTTATCGAAGTATTTGTTCACGCAAGTTTAGAGGTTTGCGAACAAAGAGACCCCAAAGGGCTCTACAAAAAAGCAAGAGCTGGCCAGATTAAGAATTTTACAGGATTGGATAGCCCTTACGAGAACCCTTTAAAACCTGAGCTCGTAATCGACACGATTGAAATTACTGTCGAGCAAGCAGCTGACCGGATAATCAAATTCGTCGATTGCTAGAAAGGCTTCTAATGAAGTACCGCTGAACTAGGCATACTTAGATTTTCAGAAAATTCTGGATGCAAAACGTCTAAGCGCTTTACTAATAATAAATCGTGACGGGACAGACATTCGTATTCTTCGATTGCGCGCACATCAATATCGTCTAAGAGTACGCAAACAACATCATCATCTTCCACATCAACTACTACACAAGGAATAAACCCACTCAAAGTATTAAGAGAAGCAAATGAACCAATCTCGAAAGTGTGAATTGGAAAACTACCGTCAGCTTCCTTAATAAGTCCGCAGGATGTAAACGCCACACCAAAGCCGGCCGCCGCAACAATATGGATAATGTCGATAATATCTGGATCAGTTAAATCAACTCGGACTGTTTCCGACAATGGAAGATTTTTTAACAGCCGGCGCTGATTAACAAGACGCAAAAACAAATCGATATCCTCTTGATTCCATTCGAGAGTCTCTTCGGTTTCAGAGCGCGAGCTGTCAGAAGACAGACTGATAACACTTGTCTCGATCGTGAGATCTTTAATCTCTGTTTCCGGAGGGCAAGGCACCACCATAGAGACGGAACAATAACCTTCATTGCTTTCAGGGCTCAGTCGCCAGAGGAATGGTACTTCGCTAGATAGTTCTATCATTGCATTACTTCATTAGGATGTCGAAAAGCAAGATACCACAATTCAACGATCAGCAGTATGCAGCAGGAAATTAAGGACAATATTCTGAGAGTGCGAAATATTCACAAGGACTTAGAGGTCATAGCTAAAAATACTAAGAAGATTTTTCACTAAGCTATTGAGGAAGAAGGAGTTTTAAAAATGGTCTGTGAGATTGTTTTTTGTCCACAGATTCTGTGGATAAGTCGGTGCATAAAACTAAATATAAACCTGTGAGCCTCGAAAGTCCTTACAAACAACACAGTCTGATCAATTTTTAATCAAACAGTAATTCATTTATAATTCAATTAGTTATGAGTTTTAGAAGGGTCGAACAAAAATAAAACCTGCTATTTTTAAGGGTTTTATGACACTTAAGTAGTTTTTGTGCATAAATTACCGAGTAAAACTCGTTTTTCTAAAAACACTATTCGGTTTATCACTGTTTTTATTGAAGTTTTTCGAACTATAATACCGGTCGTTCCTAAAGCTCATTCTTCTTGTAGCGAATATCTGATGGGTCGAAAAGCAATTCCCCAAATCTCAGTCCAATTAGAATCAATATTGGGACAGCCCACTTTTCTAAAGTCTCGGTTAGATCCCAGAAGCCGATAACTTAAACTACAGATGCTATTTAACTTGCTTTTGAAACTTCGGATCGGTCTTTCCCAATGAGAATCTCTGCAAATCCTTTGTATATTTGGGCCTAATCTATGCTTATAGGCCCGAAGGGTAAATTTTTCTCAAAAATTGAGGAGCAAATCTAAATGCTAACGAGCTCGAGCAGATTCAACTGGTTTTTAGGAGTATTGCTGGGTCAATTTGCAACTCTGAATATGGCTTATAGCCAGATCTTCGCATTAAGTGAAGCCGATTTCATCTGGTTGGGCGAGCGCATCTTTTCAAATGAATGTGCTGCAGAATTTGATTGCCTTACTAGTTGGAACAAAGGAGAAGATTTTCCGTCGTTAGGAATTGGACATTTTATTTGGTTCCCCAAAGGTGAGGATTCACCTTTCGAAGAGACATTCCCCTCGTTACTAGCCTCTTTTCAATCCGATAATATACAACTTCCTTCTTGGATAAACAGCAATTCAGAAACCTTAGAAGTTTCCGAAATAGATGCACCTTGGGAATCGCGAGATCAATTTTATTCTAATTTCGATAGTGCAGAAACCATCGAACTACGAAATTTTCTTGCGAATACTAAACCTGAGCAGATTAATTTTATAGTAAACCGACTTAGCCACTCTCTAGATGATATTGTTGCTGCGTTTCCATTGAATCAACAAGCTACAATTAGGGAAAAATTATCTACTCTTGCCCAAAGCCATCCACCTTATGGCTCCTACGCACTTATCGATTATGTTCACTTCAAAGGGACTGGTCTTACTCCAAGTGAACGTTATAAAAATCAAGGCTGGGGATTACAACAAGTAATAGAGGAAATGGAGAGTGAACCAACAACTCTTTACAGTTTTGTGCAAACAGCAAAGCGTATATTAAGTAGGCGCGTGGCCAATGCACCAATTGAGAGGAATGAACAGCGCTGGCACGCCGGCTGGCATAAGCGCGTTGAATCCTACTTACCACCGCCCTAATCCAGAGTCTTGCGCCCACTACTGGCGCGACTTCGCAATTCTTTTCACAATCTCTATATATAAAACTGTTTACGTCATGTCATTGCGACGATTCGATATTGCGAATATGCACCGCCATTTTTCTAGAGAACCATCTTAAAATAACGGCCTCATCACTCTCACACGGAGAGCATAGTTGCCCTAATTCAAATGAAGAGAGCCCTCTGATTGACCCTAAGACCCCCCTTCCGCTTCAGCGAACTCCTCTCCCCCTGAGAAACTGTAACAGGTCGTTCAGTCCAACTCCTGGCGAAAAATTAATCAGTTCATACAATTAAATTACTATCTAAGCTCAGTTGCTGTTGACAACATCCTTAGCCAAGTTTAGAAACTAAAGAAAGTACCAACAATTTTAGCCCTATTGAAGGATTCCCATGAAAGCTTCTGATGAAACCGCCTTGCCAGAGCGAACGCATCATTGCCCAAAGTGCAAGAAACCCTTGAGGCGGATAAAAGGTAAGATGGGGCCCTTTTGGGGCTGCACAGGATTTCCGGATTGCACCAATACACTCAATGATGTTGCTGGCAAGCCTACAACAGATATCGATGAGCAATTCCGCTGCCCCATTTGTACTCGCAGGCTGGTTAAAGCGGTTAAAAGTAACGAAAGCTATTGGTTTTGCAATGGTTATTCAAAAGGATGCAAGGTAACTTTGGCTGATAATGACGGAATCCCAGAAACAGCATATCGTTGCCCAAACTGCGGAAATTTGTTAGTAAAGCGAAATGGGGAAAACGGCACATTCTGGGGATGTAGCGAATTTCCGCACTGTAAAACTAGCTTCAGTAACTTAAACAACAGGCCAGATTTTGATCTTTTCTCTACTAAACGTTCGTAAGAAGACCGCAGCTATTTTGGCAGGAATAACAATTGCTGTGTTGTGCCTTTGGGGATTGTCAATATGGCAAAACATTTCTTTGGAGGAGTTGTTTCGCATTTTCATGGCTACGATTATTATGCTTGGAGCCATAATGCTAGGTGCATTTGTGCTAATCGTAGCTTTAAAACTGCTCAATCGCGCCTATCACAAAGCAACTCAGACTGAATCATCCGAAGAGTGAAGGCTCCTAGGGTAACGGCAAGGCTCTAGCCATGATGAGCGCGTCTTGTCGACCTTCTTTACCAGGATAATAGTTCTTCCGCTCTCCTACTACTGCAAATCCCATAGATCTGTAAAGAGCAATGGCTGAGTCATTCCCCACTCTCACCTCGAGAAAACACTCTGCCGCGTCGAACTTGTAGGCCTGACCCAGCAATAAGCCAAATATTTTGCGACCATATCCCTGGCGTTGAAAATCTGGATGAACGCAGAGCGTTAATAAATGGCACTCGCCGATAGCAACCGACATAACTCCATGGGCAACTATTTTCTGTTTATTTGCTAACACCCAACATTGATAACCAGCACGTAAGCAATCTATGAATATACGTTTAGTCCAAGGATGTTGATAAGCTGCCGCTTCATTCTTTACAACTAGATCTAGGTCGCTGTAACGCATGTTGCGAGCGAAAAAATTGGATTGATTACCTGATTGAGACAGCATGAACTTTTAATACTTACTTATTTTCTTGAATTCTAGAGTACAAAGCTTGCAATTGATGCCAGACATCTTTCTTCAACTGCGGGAATGAGAGCATAGAATGAAGGCTATGGGTCAGCGTTAGAAAACAATCAAAATTCTGGCTTTTGAAGTCTCTTCTGTCTTTCTCACTATCAGGCCCTATTAATAGGTCATCTATTAAGCCCGCAAATACTAATAAATTCTGAAAACCATCTTTTTGCCCACACCTTAAAAGAAATCCTTGCAATGCTTGTTTTGCCGCAACAGTGTCCCCGGCATTGGAAGTAAAACCCTCTGCTAACGGCCAAATAAAACTTTCAGGATTTAATTGAAGCTCATCTACATTAATTCCCAAAGCCCCAAGAATATTCTTAAGTAATACCTCTGATTCCTGCGCTGCATTTGACGATTGCTGTAAGGGGTACTCATACAATACGGCAACAGTTTCACTCACTTTGTAATAACGCAACGCAAAGCGTAAATCACTGGATTCTTCTATTGATGAATCTGATTTTATAACCAAAGTTTCTTCGAGAGTGACGGCTGGCTTGTCTTCATCTTTCCTATTTAAACTAGACTTAGCTAATCTGTTAACAGGCGATTTTAGTTTTTCGCCATGTACGACCTGCCTTTCTACCTCGGGAATCTTTATTTGAGAAATCTCCACCGGCTGCAAATCGTCATCGTTTCCAAACTCATAAGCAGGTGACAGTTTCGCCCCAGGTAGATTGACTCGTGGATAATAAATATCTATCCCCATCGCGCTCAAATAGGCTTTTCTTATTGGCTCATTCACGGAAAATTAACTGATGATTAACAAGGTTTAAATATACTCGTTTGGCCCAACTACAACAACAAATCCTAATTCTGATGAAAGGCAGGTTCAGTAATTGAAGTTGTGGACTATTCATGATTGAATCCGCCTTCGTTGCTAATAAGGACTTCCTATGAAAGCGGTACGCTGCGGCTCTTTCGGGCCTCCAGAAAACCTCACCCTCGAAGATATCGATGCCCCCACTGCCATGGAAAATGAAGCCGTAGTTGAAGTTTATGCAGCCTCCCTTAATTTTCCTGATGGATTACAGATCCAAGGGAAGTACCAATTTCAACCGCCAATGCCATTTACCCCTGGCTCAGAAGTTGGAGGCATAATCAAATCCATTGGCCCAGAGCTGGAAGGGTTTGAAGTAGGTGATCGAGTAATGGCCACACCAGGACTCGGCGGACTCGCCGAAGAGGTTATTGTCAAAGCTCAAAGCCTGAGAAAAATTCCTGACAGCATGGATTTCAAAACCGCTGCTAGCTTCGCCATGGTTTATACGACTTCCTATTACGCACTTAAACAACGAGCTAATCTAGCGCCGGGAGAAACACTGCTTGTACTTGGTGCTAGTGGCGGTGTCGGTTTAACTGCGGTTGAATTAGGCAAGCTTATGGGCGCCAAAGTAATTGCCGCTGCCAGTTCTGATGAAAAACTAGCTTTTGTTAATCAATTACAACCCGAAAAACTACTTAATTATGGGGATGGGGAGTTAAAAGAAAAAGTTAAGATACTGACTGACGGTCAAGGTGCAGATGTTATTTATGACCCTGTTGGAGGTGATCTGTTTGACCAAAGTTGCCGCTGCATTAATTGGAATGGTCGCCTGCTCGTCATTGGCTTCACTAGTGGGAGAATTCCGGAATACAAGGCAAATCTTGCTTTGTTAAAAGGTTCTTCAATGGTAGGTGTATTTCTTGGGCGGTTCCGCAAAGAAGAACCTGATGAATACGAGAAGAATTTCCAAGAACTTTTGGATATGTACGACCAGGGTAAGTTAAATCCGCTAATTACCGAGTCCTTTCCACTCCAAAATTATATAGATGCTTTTAATGTCTTTACTGAAAGAAAGGTAATGGGGAAAGTCACTTTAGAAATAAAATCTGAGTAGAATTTTGATGTTGACTGAAGAAGAAATTCGCCAGGACTTGGTAAAACTAAAAGATATCGTTGCTGTCCACAAATCTCCTGAAGCTGAGCTCGCCATCCATAAAGAAAATATCAACGGCCAGGAATATGATGTTTTTTCTAAAGCACCGAATAACCTCGGCAAACTTTACGAGCTAGGGTTAAAAGAAGCCGATGAAACTTTTCTAGTTTATCAGGAAGAGCGCTACAGCTTTGCCGAGACTCTAAATATGGCTCAGCGCTTTGCGCGTGCCCTCAAAGAGAATTATGATATTTCTCATGGTGATAGAGTAACAATCTGTGCTCGAAATTCACCTGAGTGGTGCATTGCCTACATGGCTATATCAATTCTGGGGGCTATCATCGTACCTATGAACTCCTGGTGGAAAGGCACGGAGCTTGAATACGGATTGAGAGATAGCGGCAGCAAGTTAGCCATTCTAGATCAGGCACGATTCGAAGAACTTAAGCCCTATATTGCTTCGCTAGCAATTGATGTCATTCTCATAAAACCTGAGCAAGAATCGGTCTATCCCGAATTCTATTCTTTGCTCGAAGGTCTGGATCCTCTCTCTCAAGAGGAAATCACAGCGCTGAATGTTGTTCCCGAAGATGAAGCATCTATTATGTATACCTCTGGCTCCACCGGGGTACCGAAAGGAGTACTTTCGACTCATCGCGGTATTATCAATGCACTTTATACTTGGCGATTCGTTAAAGAAATCAATGAAATTTTACGACCAGAGTTAGTCGAAGAATCCCCCCAATATCAACCCGCCTTATTAGTCAATGTACCTTTGTTTCATGTTACCGGAAGTCATGCTCAGTTCTTGGCAAGTTTTGTGTATTTGCGCAAGTTTGTAATGATGTATAAATGGGATGCAGACGAAGCGTTAGCTTTAATAGAAAAAGAAAGAATTTCGATTTTGCATGGCGTACCAACTATGGCCTGGGAAGTTATGCAATCTCAAAGATTCAATGATACTGATTTAAGCAGTTTGCGTGGGGTACAAAGTGGTGGCGCTCCACGACCACCAGAACATCTAAAAATGATTATGGAAAAATTCCCTGAAGAGGCGATTCCTGGTCTTGGCTATGGGCTCACAGAAACCAATGCCATTGGAGCCATCATCTCTGGTAAATTTTACGAAGCTAAACCTCATAGTACTGGGCGACCCACTCCTCCAGTTTCTGCGATTAAAATCTCTGATGATGCCGGCAATGAACTCGGACCCAATGAAGTTGGCGAGATTTGTTTTAAGGGACCAACTATAATGAAAGGCTACTGGAATATGCCTGAGGCAACAGCCGAAGTTATTAAGGATGGTTGGTTTTATACTGGAGATATTGGCTTACTAGATGATCTAGGGTTTCTAGTCATCTTGGATCGAGCAAAAGATATTGTCATAAGAGGTGGTGAAAATATTGGCTGTGCTGAAGTGGAATATGCTATAGCAGAGCATCCATCTGTAAATGAAGTTTCAGTCTATGGTATTCCCGACGAGCGACTTGGAGAAGCTCCTGTGGCGACTGTTATGATCAAACACGATTCCAAACTAACTCCCGAAGAGCTTCGTGGATTTCTAAAAGAAAGAATTGCCGCATTTAAAGTTCCTGAAAAATTCTATTTTCAATACGATCAATTGCCACGCATTGCTTCAGGAAAAATTGCCAAGAAAGAATTACGTCGACTAACCATTGAAAAATTAGGACTTACCTAGGACTGCCTGCTCTTAGCGTCTCAAAAGCTTTTCAAGGGTCAATTCTCCGGCACTCATAAGCCCCTTGCCTCCAGTATTTCATCTACACCACTTACAGCATCCGTCGTAATGCATAGCTTGCCTATGAAATTTATCTTAAAAATTTTACTGAAGAATGTTCCCCCTCTTAACGATATAGGAAATAAGCATAGACTAAATGGGAATACTCGAGCTCCAGTGGGTCTAGCAAGCTGAGGACCTGCAGAGACAGCTAAGAGGGGTGCCATGAAAGAGCAGAAATGGGATGTTTCACCAGAAATAACAAAGGAGTTCCTTGATCCTATAGCGATTCTGCCGGAGGAAGTAGAAAGAGAAGAGGAAGTTAGTGGAACCGCTCCAAAACCAAAAACTCAATTAACAGAACTTCGACGTCGCATAGAGGAGCGACTAGACTGTAAGCGCATCGACCTCGAATTTGAGTTCGAAGAGATTGAAGAGCTGGCTGACAATCTTCAGTAGTGGACCCCAAAACCAAGAAAAAGGAGGAATTGAGTTATATTGGCCAACAAACAAGTAAAAGTGGCACCGCAACCAAAACAATAACTATTTCCAACGGCAAGCCCACGCGCCAATAGTCGCTAAATTTATAACCTCCAGGGCCCATTATTAAGGCGTTATTCTGATGGCCTATTGGTGTCAGAAAAGCGCAGGACGCGCCAACGGCGACTGCCATTAAAAATGCGTCCGGGTTCAGTTCTAATGCTCCTGCTATATTAAATGCTATCGGTGCCATGAGAATTGCGGTCGCAGCATTGTTTAGAACATCTGATACAGTCATAGTAATAATTAGTATGAATGCAATAATCACTACTGGTGATAAACCACTGGCAATCGAAAGCAGACCATCTACAAGTAAAGTTGCAGTGCCGGTAGTCTCCAAGGCAGCACCAACTGGGATCATTGCACCTAATAAAATAACCACGGACCAATCGACCCCGTTATAAAATTCTCTAACCGGCACGATGTTAAGTAACGCCATAGCTACTGTAGCAAGACCGAGTGCCAATTGAATAGAAACCAATCCAGATGCCGCCATACTAATGGCTAAGATAAATATCCCCAAGGCCAAAGTGGCCTTAGCGGGACGCTTGATATCTAGATGACGCTGCGCCAATGGATAACAACCCATCTTGGTGATCCCTTCGTGAAGCTCATCCACATCTCCATGCAGAAGTAGCACATCTCCCGTTTCAAACTTAAATTCCCTGAGCCTACCTTGATGGGGCGAACCAGATCTTGAGGCAGCGAGAAGGTTGACCCCATAACGGCGATTAAAACGAATCTCTGGTGGAGTACGTCCTACAATTGTTGATTGTGGGGTAACGACGATCTCCATAATTTGCGAATCTTCTGAATGCAAAATCTCGTCGCGTGCATTCTCTGCAGAAACCATTTCCAATTTATGCGTGGTTGCGAAATCATCCATGTCGGCATGAGAGCCCTGCAACATCAGCAGATCATTATTGGCTAGCTCATGTCCTCGATAATGATAAATATTCTGAAATCGGTCTCCTTTGTGAATAATGGACAGCAAGTCCATCTTATTGGACTCCAGTGTCTGCTTGAACTGTTTGATAGTTTGACCTAGTAGATCAGACTCATTCGTAACCTTTAGCTCGAATAGGTACTCTTCAACTTTAAAAAGTTCTAGCCCGGCAGATTGCACTCGTACTTTTACCAATCTCCAGCCTAATAACAGCATGAATGCAATTCCACACAGGGCAATACCTCCGCCTACTGGAGCAAAGTCAAACATCGAAAAGGATTCACCAGTTACCTGTTGGCGATAGTTAGCAATCAATATATTTGGAGGTGTACCAATCATTGTGACCAGCCCACCTAAGATCGAACCAAATGAGAGAGGCATGAGCACGGTAGCGGGAGATCGGCCCGCTTTTTTTGTTGACTGGATAGCTATCGGCATCAATAGTGCCAGGGCTCCAACGTTATTCATAAACATCGAAAGAAAAGCTGCAAGAAAAGTTAACGCTGAAATATGAAGAAAGGGATTATCAGCCACCGGCTCAATGAAATCCGTAACAAATTCCACTGCTCCGGATTTGGTCAATCCGAAGCTTACTATAAGTACCAGTACCACAGTAATTGTCGCAGGATTACCGAAGCCAGAAAAAAGTTCAGCCTGCGGCACTAGCCCGAACAGACTCGCCGTAAACAACGCTCCCAAGGCAACTATGTCATATCGCCAACGGCCCCACACCAGCAATACCAACAATGCCAATAAAATAAGCGAGAGAATAGTTTGATCAAAATTCAAGGGCTACTTTTCAACCATAGAAAATGCGATTTCACCAACACCAGCAATTTCTGCCTCGATGTGATCTCCGACTTTAACACCAGAAACACCAGAAGGAGTCCCGGTAAAGAGTAAATCGCCGGCTTTTAGTTCAAAGAATCTAGATAGCTCAGCAATGATCTCAGCCACCGACCAAATCATTTCATTAAGACTTGAATCTTGCTTAGTTTCACCATTGAGAGACAGTGTGATGCGAGCATTACCGAGCTGCTTTTCAACCCCACAGGGGGTTATTGCTGAAATTGGTGCTGATTTATCAAACCCTTTTGCAATGTCCCAGGGCTTTCCGTCTTGTTTAGCTGCATTCTGTAGATCACGCCGCGTAAGATCAATCCCGACTGCATAGCCATAAACACACGCCATTGCCTCTTCAAATGCAATGTTCGAACCTCCTGTTCCTAGAGCAACAACAAGCTCGACTTCATAATGTAAATTATCGGTAGCCAGCGCATAATTTACATTTTGATTTTCAGTAACAACGCTGTTCGCAGGCTTACTGAAGAACACCGGTGGGCTTGCTTTCGGATCCCCTCCCATTTCTCGAACGTGGTCACCGTAATTTTGACCTACGCAATAAATTCGATTTACTGCGAACAATTGACGGGATCCTTTGATCGGCACTGACGGAATCGGAGCAGGAGGGAAAACATAAGTCATTTTGCGTTCCTTTCTATGTTTCAACTAATATTTAGGGCAATTTACAGCGAAGACCATTATATAAACCGGGCGTAAGGTCACTATCCAATTCAGGAAAAAGAATGAGTCCACTTAGTTCTTGAATATGACTAATAGTAGCAATTTGATTACAGAAAACTGCATGAATAGGTAGATCGGCTGCGAAGATGAAGGCAGCGTATTCGGAAGGGGTTGCAATTACTTTAAAATAGCTCGAAGGTACGGCCCCGTCTGCTGCCCCTGCGCTAAGTGCTCCAGAAACTTCATACAGGGGACCACTAACTACATAAAGTTCTTCTTTGTAAGCTACTAGTTCATTTATGGCTTGCTCCAATCGGGACCAAGCGCCTGACCGCAAATCGTGAGGTAAAGTTGTCATATTGCTGAGATTGTTGAGCTCATCCCAAAACGGGGTATCCGCAAAACTGGTTATCGGCGCCAATCGGCCACGACCGTCTGAAGTAAATACCACTTCATTTACACGATAATCACGGTCTTGTGCATCACTCAAATCCGGTTGGTCAAAATTACTTTGGCCAAGATTAGATTCAAGCTCTATGGTATTAGAAAGCAATTCATCTTGCTGCCACCAGCGGGGCAACAAGGAAGCAATTCCTACCGAGTTTTCGAGTACCCGATAGGCTACCCAATCCGCCAACGCATTAGTGTTATTAATTTCAGCTGCATAGAGATGACGTACTACTATCTCATTATTATTAACAGCTCCTCGAGGGCAGGCTGCCATGCAATGCGAGATATGTACAGTCTGTGCTTCACTTATACATATAAAAACTGTTAGAGCTAGACCACTAACCCATTGGATATAGATGTTGCTGATGAACCTCATCACATTCCTCAATTATTTCATCACTCAAGCTGAAATCTAATGCTGCAAAAGCCTCACCAAGCTGATCAACAGTACGCGCACCAATTATAGTAGATGCCACAAAATCCCAATGCATACTCCAAGCTACTGCTAAAGTGACGGGCGAAATATCTGCGCGCTTTGCAATTTCAAGATATTTTTCTGTGGAGGCCAAAGTCCGCTCATTGACAAAGCGATTGGCTATTTCCGCCTGTCGTGAGTTCGAGTCCTTCACATAATCACTGAAACGTGAATTAACTGGAAACTGACCATTTTGATATTTACCACTTAATACTCCACCGCCAATTGGAGAGTAGGGTAATAAAGAAACATTTTCTTGCCGACAGACATTTGCCAATTCATCAAAGAATCGACGATTCAGCAATGAAAAATTATTTTGAATAGATTGCAACCTTGAAAGGCCTTCGTAGCCTGCAACTGTATTTGCTTTAGTAAGGCCATAAGCATTTTCATTGGAAGTTCCTAAATAACGTACTTTACCCGCCTGCACCAGTCTATCTAAAGCTATCATTGACTCTTCAATTGGCACTACTGTATCCGGCCAATGAACCTGATATAGATCAATATAGTCGATCTTCATCCGCTGCAGGCTACCCTCAACTGCCGCCTCAACATGATGTCGGTCAATTGCGGTGAGACCAGAGCGTACGGGAGGGACAATCCATCCTGAGGCAGCACCCGCGACCTTAGTCGCAATAATAAGGGAATCTCGGGGTTTGGTTTGGACCCACTCACCAAATATTTCTTCTGTGACACCAGCCAGCGCTGGTGTCGGTGGGACGGGATAAACTTCAGCAGTATCAAAAAAATTAATTCCCCCGTCATAGGCCGCTTCGAGTATCTTAAATGACTCCTTTTTATTACTCCAAGTTCCAAAACTCATCGTACCCATACAAATAGGCGAAACTCTTAAGCCGCTGTTTCCTATATAACGATAATTCATGTTTATTCCCTAATCAGTCGATGCATCCTAATATAGATTTTTAGATAAATACTTAAATAAGCAGTTATTTCGCCCGGGCTCAGCGCTATTTCTAGCGCCACATCATAGCGATTTACCAGACACAACGCCCATATTACCAGCATCATTTATTGACACTAAATTAGAACAAAGCAGCAGATAATAAAATTGTTAGAGGAATCAAATCTTCGTAGACAATTACTTTCGTTCTGGAAGAGGCTCTACACGACCTATATCCCCCACCCATTGAGTCATACCTCCCTGCATATGAGATACGTTGGTCATGCCCATAGCTTTCAATGATAACGCTGCCAGCGCTGAACGGGAGCCTTTATTGCAGAAGAGAATAACTTCTTTTGTTTCTTCGAATTCTTTTCGATAATACTCACTCTCTGGGTCTATCCAGAATTCGAGCATGCCTCGCGGCACATGCAAAGCACCGGGAATAGTGCCTTCACGTTTTAACTCTCTTATATCACGAAGGTCTACCAAAGTTAGGCCAACCTGACCTAATTTTTCATCTACTTCGGCTGGCGTGAGTACAATAACTTGCTCTTCTGCTTCTGCGACCAGTGCTTTAACTCCCTTCGTTATTTTCATAATATTTTAGTTCTCTTTTTCAAGTGCAAAGCGTTCGTCCGCTCTATGCCCAGATAAGATGTATTCCATGCCATAGTTACCTTCATGACATGCGTACTCATAAATTGGATCTGGACTATGATCGAATACTATTTCTCTTGTATAAGGTGCCGCAAAAGTCCCTGAATCATCTGTAATGATTTCATAGCGCAGTTCTTTCTCATTAATACGAGTCAGGTATTCCACATTATATTTTTCGGAAGTCTTTGGACCATAACCACTTTTGTCTGAATAGTTGGCAGTTTCAATTACTAGAGTATCCCCATCCCAATAGCCTCGCGAATCGCCATGCCACAATTTAATTGACTCATCTAAAGTAAATTTTTTTATTAATGGTATGACACGGACGTCATGAATCATTTCCTGCACTATGACTATATGATCTTTTGATTGCACAATTTGCCAATAGCTATTGTAGCCCGAACCAAGATAAGGAGCTCCATAACTTATACAACGTTCTGTTAGGGGACGATCTAACCAAGAATCCGCAGGGTGATCGACCCGTCGCTGAGCTGCGGCATTGCCCATCGCAATCGCTTCCTCGGTGCGCGAAGGATATTTGCCGCTTGGTGGATCAGTAATTTGAGAAGTACGTCGATGAACGCTACGATCTGCCAACCAAGATTGATCATAGTTCCCAGTCGATGGGTCGTAAGACACGGTATCGCCAGTTAATGCTGCTGATAGAACGCCGCCCCCAAAAAGCGCATCACCATCTTCTTCAGCAATGTCTATGACTCTTTGTTTCAGAAATTTAATATCTTCGTCAGTTAGAAATTCTTTATCCGCAAATGCCTCCGGTCGCTCTATAGGTGTAATCGTATTATTAGCCCACACGCCTTGCAGATCAGGCTGACCATCAATAGTTCGACCTAATTCCCATGCTACGTCTTGTGCTGATAAAGTTGAAACTGCTGCAAGTGCCCCGTAGGCAATCGCTGATGATCTAAGAATTGCTGTTAGAAATCTGGTCTCCATGGCATCTCTCCACATATTTTTTTTCCGTTCAACTCACTATAGAAAATAACTCATTCAAGATTTTTAAACTAGACTGACAACAGAAGCTAGGTGTTTAATGAAAGTCAAAGAAAATCAAAATTCCAGCCTTAATTCCAGAGCTATCTGCGAGACGATTTAACCATCGCTCCACCACCAGAAACTACAGCACCAAAGACATTACCTGCCGCATCTACTGCCACACCCTCTGGATTAGAACCCTCAGGATAAGCGGTTACGGTTCCGTCGATAAAATAATCTACAATGCCATCCAATAAACTCCCCACTCTGATGCCAGCATGCCATCCTGGATTCCGCTCGTTATCAAATTCCGACTCAGAATCAGCAACATAAATCATGTCGTCATCGGTTATGTAGATGCCACTAGGTCGACTAAAGGATTTAAACTCACCAATGTAGTTTCCAGTCAAATCAAATATTTGTAAGCGATTATTACCACGATCTCCAACAATCAAGCGATTGCGGGAGTCAATATCTAAGGCGTGCGGGGTCTTTAATTGACCAGCGTCTGATCCCCAGCCACCCCAATACTTTATAAGATTACCATCGCGATCAAATTTTACTATGCGAGCTACAGTACCCTCAGCAGCCCCTGCGTTCTGTCCGCCATGACCATCTCCCACATAAATATTTCCATCAGCGTCAGTTACGACATCACAGGGCGTTTCCAAAAGTGCATCAGTGCCATCGCCTGCAATTCCGGGTTGGCCTAGGATCAATAAAATTTCTCCTTCTGGACTTAATTTGTAAACAACATGCCCCTTGCCTGCAGTTGCCGGATTCTCTGCATCAGGACCTTGACCATCAGTGACCCAAATATTGCCATCTCTATCCACATGTAATCCATGCGGAAATAACATTAGCCCACCGCCAATTGCAGTCACTACATTGCCATTTGGATCGATTTTCAATATCGGATCGAGATTAGAGCCAGCACAAGAATTTCCGCCACATCGATCGATCGCCCACAAATGTCGCCCGTCCGGATCGATATCGACTCCAGCAGTTGAACCCCAGTTGCGGTTGTTAGGTAATTCCACCCAATTGTCGATGGTGCTATATGGATTAGGCCGATTATTAATAGGTTCTAGCTGGCCCATAGCATACTCAGATACCAGTATGCTTAAAGCCAGGCTAACTAGTGTAAGAATTTTACGATAAGCCATAAATCTACTCCGTCATTGTGAAGTGATTGCAAATTCTTCTTTTGATCACTATATGCCTATCACTCTTATTATATCAATATTTATGACGCATAGAGCGAGTCTCTATAACCTGTTTTAGTGCCCTGCAAAATAGCTTACACCAGCAATTCTGCAGTCCTAGAAAGTTTGAGTTGTTACTAATTCGGATCAACTAAGGAGTAACGATATTAATTTTTGCTTAGGGCTTAGTTTTGCCGTGAGAATAATTTTCTAGTTTTCTGACGAACATGGCTAGCAAGGTAATCAATCAGGGGGAACTTCAAGTTTCGAGCCTGACTTGCTATTTAGGGAAAATACTTGTCGGATTCCGATTCCTGCGCCCAAAAAGATTAATGTCACAACGACCAAGAAAGTTTGGCTAAATCCGAACAAGCCTCCGGCTGGCAATGCTAAGGATAAACCGGAGATTCCTATCAGAACCCTCACAAGAATTCCTCTCGATCCACCACCAAGATCACCTAACCCAATCAGATAGCCTTGCAATGCAGCCGACACCAAAGCCACACCAATCAATGCTGTTGTAATTGCTTGTAAATTCTCACCCCATGATGCTTGCAGCAGCAGCGCAGGATTAAATACAAAGAAAAACGGTACAAAATAAATGATGGCGCCTAAACGCATTGCTTCAACTCCGGCCCGCATCGGCGAAACATTGGCAACCGAAGCTGCAGCGAATGCAGCAAGAGCGACAGGCGGGGTAATAAAACTTAGCATACCCCAATACATTACAAACATGTGACTAGCCAAGGGATCTAATCCAGAATTTGTGAGAGCTGGCACCAATACAATTGCCAGAAAAATATAGGCTGCAGTCACAGTCATTCCAATTCCTAGAATAAAACTGGTGAGCGCTCCCATTACTAACAAAATTACAACGTTTTCTCCGGCAAGATAGACCAAATCATTAGCGATAGTGCCGGCAATTCCAGTTACCGCCAAGCCTCCAATGATTAATCCAATCGCCGCTAATATACCTGCAAGTTCAGCAAGCAATTTACCCATTTGCGCCACAAGCTGCATGAATCGATCGAAAGAGAGTTTATGGACAGTAAATTGATTAATCACTAGCAATAAGCCAGTGGCATAAAATGGGGCTACTGCTTCACGTTGCAAATAAACCAGCATCCAGATTAAAGCAATAAAAACTGCGATAAAGTACCAGCCCTCCCTAAATACTTTTCCTACTTTAGGTAATTCATCTTTGGGTAGCCCTTGTAAATTATGGCGAGCTGCGTAGGCATCGATTTGCATAAACAGGCCGAAAAAATAAAGAACAGAGGGGACAATTGCTGCAACGGCCACGGTGACATAACTAACGTTTAGAAAGCTTGCCATAACAAATGCTGTAGCACCCATTATAGGAGGCATAAATACTCCACCTGTAGAAGCGCAAGCCTCAACACCAGAAGCATATTCCTTACTGAAACCAATTCGCCGCATTGCCGGGATTGACAAAGGTCCAGTGGTTAGAACATTACTGATAGGCCCACCGCTCATGGAACCCATAAGGCCACTAGAAAATATTGATACTTTTGCCGGACCTCCGCGCAAATGGCCTAATAATGCAAATGCTAAGTTAATAAAGAAAGGCCCGCCGCCAGTGAATTGCAATGAAATACCAAAAACCAGAAAACCAAAAACCAATTGTGCAAAAACACGCATCGGTATCCCAAACAAACTCTCCTCACCAAGAATATGAAAGATTGCAACTTCTTGAATAGGAATACTTAAAGCAGCGACTACGTTGGGTAATGAAGCCGCAAAAGTTGGATAGAGCGAAAACACTAGGACGATCGCAAAGACTGGCCAACCGCCCGCCCTACGACCTGCCTCTAGAACAATTACCCAGGTTACCAAAGCTAGCCACACACCAATTTGCGGCGCCGCATATTCCCACGCTTCCAACACGATGCGTTCAGCGAAGTAAGCGTAGTAAGAAAATATGATAGCGATTACCACCATGATCCCTATGTCATACCAAGGAACATGCGTTGGGCTATGCTTGTTAGCGGGGAAGGTAATAAATACCATACAGAGCATTACGCCGGTAATCATGTACATGTAGCGACTGTCTAGCACAACGTAACCGACGAAAAAGCCAAGATTAAATATTTGATTAACAGCAAGAATAATTGAACAGGCTGTCATGGCAGCCATGATTTTGCGCCAAGCTTCTGACAACTCTCGGTAACGTAATGATTTTTCTTGCTTACTGGAACCGCCGTCAGGGCTCTCAGTTTCGGTTACTGCTTCAGACATAATCCTACAATCTAGAGTCCTTCACCAAGAGTGATCAACCCTGCTTCTTCGAGTGCATTTTCTCGCACTGTTATCCAGGCCTGTTCGAATTCTGTGTATCCCTCAGGTGCATTTGGAAAGAAAGCATCCCAAGCTGCTCTCAGGACAGCTTGTCGATGCAGATTTTTTTGGTTATTAGCTTCCGCGGCATCAGTCCAGGCATCAATTTCCTTGTAATATCGAATTGCACCAGGATGAAATGGAATAAAAGCTTGATCAAACTTTTGCCTATCAAGTGTCCAGCCGGTGGCGCCAGGTGCATTATTTTTATACTCTTCAAAATGCTGATGCATGATCTTAACCATACTATAAGCAAGAGCGTCATCCGAGCTATCGAGCCCGACCAGCAATGGATAAGCCGAAGTAAACACTTGAATACCCTCAGCAGGAATTGTCGGGCCTTCT
>NTJZ01000021.1 GCA_002457215.1 OM182 bacterium MED-G28
CGGTTTGGGCATCCAGCGCAAACACGAAGCCGTCATCGCTGGTGTTGATGATCAGATTCCCAAAGATTGCTAGGTTGCGATTGTTGCGGGCATTAACACCCACATAGTCATAGAGGCCTTCCGGATGGTCGCGGCCGTATTCCCAGATCTGATCGCCAGTGCGGGCATCGATGGCCTCGATAACATCATTATGCTGCGGAACGTAAAGCACACCGTCATACGCCAGCGGCGTAATTTCTCCAGTACCGGTGCCCAAGCCGTGGGTCCATACCATCCTCAACTGATCCACATTGTCACGGTTGACTTCAGCCAAGGGACTATAACCCCAGCTATCAAGCGTACGACGCCACATCAGCCAGTCGCCAGGAGCAGGGTCCTGTAGCATGGCATCAGTAACCGGTGGAAAGCTATCGCTACCCTGACCGTAACTGAATGGGCTAATTAACACTGCGCTTGCCAGCAAGACAGCAAATGTGTTTTGGACAGTTCGGAAAACAATACCGGCTGCGGTGTGACTGATAGCAGAGTAAGTAGATGTCATATTTTTATTCTTCTCACAATTTAATTTACAGGTATTATTATCAACCTAGGAAGTTACAGTTAATCTAATAGAATTTAAATAGCACCCTATTAATTTGGATAACACCGCGTCAATTATAAAGCGTTACATATGGTGATAAATTGTAACGAAACACATCCAATTTTTTCTGCGATGGGCAATACCTCTCTTTGGGAAGCAGCAAAAAAAGAGATGCAATAGAGAAATTAAAAATATGATCGATTAGAGACTCGAAAACACGAGTGTTACAGTTGTATTCGAGGATGTTGCAATACTTCGTTGGACGAAAATGAACGCTAATTAAAGATATATAATCAATTAGTTATAAAACTCCACCGAACTTTGCTAGACACTACTAGACTTGAGTTTGGCACGCCCGGAGAGATTCGAACTCCCGACCAACTGGTTCGAAGCCAGTTACTCTATCCAGCTGAGCTACGGGCGCATAATGAGAAAATATTATATACGCTTAAGATTGCGGGGTCACTGCAATTGGAGGTCACAATCATAATACTGAAAACCAGTGAATTTAATTAAAAATATCTAAAATTCGGCTGTACTTAATGATGAATTGCTGAGCATTCCTCCTGGGCCCGCCTAATCCACTATCATCTACCTCGTTATAAACCAGATACAAACCTGAGTTGGCTGATTGCAGCCAAGCGAAACGTAAATTAGTTGCTAATACATTATCTCTTTTGTTGTACTGCACCAATGTTTGAATCGATATTCTTGGCGTAAAAGAGTAAGACAATCTTAAACGTGCCAGATCTACCTCAAAGTCACCTCCCGGAATAGGTAAATCAATATCACTGTGACTCCAAGATAATTCTGTACTGAATTTCTCTCCAGCTCTGTAACGAAGCGTAGGCTCTAAATTCACCCGATCGCCGCCAAAAAAACCGCCTACAATACCCCTTAAACCTAGGCCAAAAGGAGCGCCAGGGTCTGACGAAAACCTGAAAGACATTTCTTCGTGCTCGTACTCGTCAACGGGGACTGTTACCCCCCTAACGATTTCAAATGGTTCTTTAACTCCCTCTTGGGTAAAGTTGATTGCAGTAGAAAGCTGGGTTCCTGATTCCCATTCCAATGCACTGTCTACGTGCAAGCGTCCAGATTCCTGGAAACCATCAAAGTCCCAATAGCCTCGATAATCTATATGTGGGTTAAGCTCAAGGATGCCAAAAAAGTTATCTGGCCTAATTGTGCGAGCAACGTAGCCTTCAATTTTGCGGAACCCCTTGCGTTGCAAGAAACCTACCTCAGGATTAAAGTTTTCACCTACCTGTGAGTATCCCGCGCGAAATTCCCATTCTGGAGATTGATAGGCTCCTCGCAAGCCTCCCGCGAAATCCCTTCCAGAAACCCCTGGCGTATCAGTTCTTGCAGCCCAGCTTGTTACTAGAGTTTCATCTCCAATCCCCCAGCGCCCATCTACTGCGAAGGTGCGATTATAGTCTTCACCTTTATTATTGAGCGCAGAGCCATCACCATCTCGCTCTACGAACATAAAGCCAATAGAAGAACGATTGGGAAGATCCTGACTGACTCGAGCAACTGAAAAATCATTGCCAGATGCTATCCCTTCAAGCCCTTCTGTACGCATACCGATAAGGCCAATATTAGTGTTGCTCCCTACTTTCCCTGTAAGACGCGCGCCGGCCTCAATAGGAAGCTGCGACCCTCCGGCACCAACGCCGATGCGACGACTAAAAAAGAGTTCCACTTCACGAGGGACTCCAATGGCAAATTGCCCTGCATTTTCAAGAAAAAATGGCCGCTTCTCTGGAAAAAATAAGCTGAACCGATCGAGGTTGACTTGCAAATCATCTGCCTCGACTTGTGCAAAATCAGTATTATAAGTGACATCAAGGGTCAGAGACGGTGTTACAGAATACTTTACATCAAAACCATACTCTTCATTGTTTTCGGTGCCGGACACGATACTGCCGCCGCGAGACGAAGAACTTAATGCATAAGGTGTAAATTGAAGATTGCGCTGTCTGGGAGCACGAATCCCCTCGAGAAAACCTGCTTCTGAAACTCGATACAAATTGTATTGCCTATCCAATGGGGCCCAATAAACTTCTTCATTATTACGTCTTATGTTTCGCTGAAAGTTGATTCCCCAAGTCTGGACATCGTCACTGCCATAACGCAAGGCCGTAAATGGAATTTCCATTTCAGCACTCCATCCAATATTAGAGATTGTCGTCGCAACCTCCCAGGTAGTATCCCAGTTAACATTTACAGCACCATTCGAACCTCGAAACCGTGGCCCAGTCGCCTCATTGACTACCTGCGCATCATATTCCAACCCAGACGGTGTAGTTCCAAAAATGTAACCATTTTGTCTATCAAGAAGTCCGTCAATAATGACCTGAAAACTATCAGTTTCATCTAAACGTGAGTCCCGGCGACTGTCCGCGAAAATAATACCTTCTGGATCATCATCATACGCAACGACACCGATATAAAGAGAATCGTCGGTATAGCCAATAAAGACTTCAGTTTTTTGCGTTGCCGGCTGCCCTTCGTCAGGTCTTACTTGAGAGAATCCGCTTGTTGGGTTGACTCCACCCCAGGCAGTGTCTGCCAATACTTCGCCGTCAATTACAGGACTGCGATCTAAAGGGAAAGCCGTGGTAGATGGCGTAACAGATTGAGTAGTTAGTTCTTGCGCCCATAACAAACCAGGAAACAACAACAATGTTGCGACAACAAACTCTAGTTTAAATCTTTTACTACTAAAGTAGCCCATATCCATCCTGCACTTGGCATCATAGATGCTGTCGAACAGCCCCGAAAAGCCGCGTACAGTAGTTGAAACATAAATTAATATCAACCGCTTAGCGACAAGCCCGAGGGAGGCAATGTAATAGTTTGTTACTGGCAACAATCAGACAAAGTGGGTATGCCAAATCAATCTGGAAGCAGTTACCTTCAGTTAGTTGACGGCAATGCCTTGCATTTCAAAGCGCGCATCAAATAGTAACGTTCCCGCACCGATAAAAGCACGTGCAGGAAAAACACCGCTGAAGTAAGTGCGGTAGACACTATTAAAGGCATCATAATGCGCAACATCTGAACAATAGATAGTGACACTTACCAGATCATCCATAGTCATACTGGCTTCTTCCAGTGTGGCTTTGAATTGCTCCATCAGAAGCCTGGCTTCTTCTTCTGCGGTTGCTGGAACCTGTCCATTATCAAGCCCAATCATGCCAGATAAATAGAGAGTATCGTCTACCAAAACCGCGCCACTGAATACTGGGCCATCTCCGTCAACCGAGCTTGGATTAATGTAAGACTTATCCTGCGCACTTAGGACTGACGTGAATGCAAGCAATAAGCCTGCGATTAAGTATTGATAGCGAGTTAGTGTAATCATTGTAATTCCTTGGGCTAAATAGTTAACTGTACCGATTCTTACTCAACTGAATCACAAAAGAAACTCAGTAATCCATTTAATCAGGATTCTGTAATAGTGAAGATGGGCTATTTTAAGTGTTAGCAAAGACCAGAATCGATGTATTTTAATTTCATCTTGAGAAGAGCAAAACAGAAGGAATCGTTATGTCAGAGCGCTGTTGGTGGTCAGGTAAAGATACGGACTATATCGCGTATCATGATGAAGAATGGGGAGTTCCAATTAGAGACGATCAATTGCTCTTCGAATTTATCTGCCTCGAAGGTCAGCAGGCAGGGTTAAGTTGGATTACAGTACTGAAAAAACGTGAGCAGTACCGAAAAAGTTTCAAGAACTTTGACGTTAGTAAGTGCGCCAACCTAACAGATCGAACCATAGAGAAACTATTACTCAATACTGGATTGATCCGCAATCGGTTAAAGCTTTATTCTATTCGAACGAATGCAAAGGCTTTCCAAGCAGTGCAAAAAGAATTCGGTAGTTTTGAAAAGTATATTTGGTCTTTCGTTGATGGAAAGGTGTTAGATGGAAAACGCAAAAATTCCAAACAGGTGCCATCAACAACTAGGGAAAGTGATGCTATGTCTAAAGATTTAAAAAAACGGGGCTTTAAGTTCATTGGCAGCACTATCTGTTATGCTTTCATGCAAGCCGCTGGCTTAGTTAATGACCACACAAGTAATTGCTTTCGCTATAAACAAATAAAAAAAATAACCTAATACTGGAAAATTACCAAACTAAAATAGCGGGGCTAGAAACAACTGTTTCTAGACTTCCATTGCCAGCTATCAGTCAGTGTGACGCTCCTGCTGCAATTGAGCGTAAGCTATGAAATTCATCTCTTTCGCACGATTACCAAATACAACTTTATGTAACGTGTCGGCTATGCATTCTTTCGCCTCATCGGTGTGTAAATAAGCCGTTACATTGCCGTCCATTGGGTCCAAAGCGAGCTGCCGAAGATCTATATGATGATCCTCTGTAAGAATGATAACTGGAGTTGGACTCCGCATCGGGCTTCTTCTTTCCTCATCACGAATCGTAAATAAAAACTGATCCCGAGGTTTCTTATACCTGTTCCACCCAGTGATCACACAGGCCAGTTTATTAGTTAACAAACCAAAACCCCGGTTGTATTGCCGCATCGCTTCAATGGCATTGATTTCGTTATAAGTATTTATAGCTGTGTAGAGCCCAGTTTGACCAATGATATGCGCACACTCATCGACGAGCGCATTATCAAGATCGAAAAGCAGGACGACTGGTTTAGGACTCACCATTCGTAACTAGCTTGACCGAAAAGTCACATTTGCTGAAATATCTTCTCGCGTAGTCCTGGTTTTATTCGCTGGAATAGAGTTATCCTCGTACCCAAAGCTTATTCCAAACAAGATCTTAGTATCATCGTGGATATCGAAGGATTCTCTGACTAGGTCAGGATAGTTCCGCATAGTTGCCATAGGGCAACTATGCAACCCAAAGCTAACCATAGTAAGCATTAATGTCTGCGCCCACATCCCTACATCCACCGCCACGGTTGTCCCAAAGGCCGGATCCATACCTATAAACGCGATATACGGAGCATCAAAAAATTCAAAGTTCCGCAGCGAAGCCCGCATGCGCCCTTCTCTATCATCTCGACCTATTTCCATTGTGGAATACAGGGCTACTGCACAATCTACTTGACGCTTGCGATACTCATTTTCAAAGGTACTGTTGTAAAAATAATCAGGATTAGCTTCTACGCCAGAAGTAACGTTTTCTACCATTTGTTTTTTAAGGCGCTTTTTTAATTCACCAGATGCCACATAAACCTTCCACGGTTGCACATTGCAATTCGAGGGAGCATTTTGCGCAACCTCAAAAATACGATTAAGTACATTCTGTGGCACTTCCTGATCCAAGAAGCCTCTAACTGAGCGGCGGGATGCAACAGCATCGACTAAACTCATTTCCGGGTCTACAACAACTGATTCGGCAGTATTTGATTCTGTATTCATAGCACTCACTTAAAACTTCGTTCCTTTGTTTTTTCCAAGCATTATTATTCTATCGTTAGCAAAACGGTTGCTAGGTATATTTACAGTAGAAATCACACCTTTAGCTGAGAATTCTTCCTCCATCCACGTCCACAGTAGTCCCAGTAACGAATCTATTATTCATGACGAATATTAGACCTTCTGCCACTTCTTCGGACATTCCTCCGCGCTCAATCAAATGACCTGATGTCATTGCAGCCAATCTTTCTCCCCGTTCATCCCCAAACTGATCAAACATGGCGGTATCGATAGTGCCAGGTGACACTGTATTTACTCGAATAGGCGCTAATTCGACTGCCAAACAACGAACAAGATTCTCGACCGAGCCTCCAACACAACTTAAAGCTGACGTAGATGGTGTGATTTTCCGCGCAGGCGAACCGCTCACCAAGGTGACAGAGCCATTTTGAGCTACATAGGGAACACCAACTCGAACTACTTTCGCGTACCCCCATAGTTTTCCATAGGCTGCCTTAAATTGTTCCTCTGTCTGTTCAATAAAAGGTTTGATGGTGCGCTCCCCGCCAATTGCTGCAGAAACCAAATGATCTATGGTTCCAGCTTCTTTAAATATGGCTTCTAATTCCTCTGCATTATGTGTATCAGCCTGGCGCACTTCAAACTTCCCGTTGCTAACTGCTCTAGCTTTTTCGATATGCGCCTCCGTGCGCCCCGCAGCCCATACGTTGGCGCCAAGTTCACTCGCAGCTACTGCCGTTGCTAGTCCAATACCAGCTGTGCCGCCTATGATGACGACATTTTTCCCAGACAAGTTCTTATCAGTCATACCTTACTCCTAAAAAATACGCCCAGGGCTAAGAATGCCATGAGGGTCCATTGTTTGTTTAAGCGTTTTCATTAATTGAATTTCAGGGTCGCTCTTACTGTATTCCAAAAATTGTTTCTTCATTATTCCAATACCGTGTTCAGCTGAAATAGAACCATTCAACTCCTGAATGAGCCGATAAACTATCTCATCAATTTCTAAATGTAGGTCACGAGTCTCAGGGCCTATATTTACAATTATATGCACATTACCATCGCCAATATGACCAAATAGTCCAATCGTAGTTTGTTCCCATTTCGCCCGAATTCGTTTTTCGACTTCGTCACCGAAATATCCCATATCATCAATGTTTAGTGAGACATCATAAGCATGCATGTAACCTGCGCCAATAACTTCTGCTGCCCCGTCGCGCACTGCCCAAATATTACGGATCTTGGTATCAGAGTCTGCAACCACAACCTCTTCGACCAAACCGCTTTCACTTGCTTCGTTCAACGTATTTAAAAATAAATCTAGATCTTGTTCAGCATTAGATCCCATAGTTTCTATAAGCACATAGAAGCCAAAGCTTTGAGACAATGGCGAATCCACATGGGGCACATATTCGTCAATCAGCTTATAAGTATTGTTCCAGAGCACTTCAAAAGCGCTTAGGTTGGACCCCAAGCTCGATTGCGCAAGCACCAGAAAGTCCGCGACCTCTGAAAAACTCTTTAAACCACACAATGCAACCGCTTGGCTATTAGGCTTCGGTGCAAGTTTAATAACTGCCTGAGTAATAAGACCCAAGGTACCTTCACTACCTATAAATAATTGCTTTAAGTCATACCCTGTATTGTTCTTCCTCAACTTATGTAGCCCATCAATAATCGTGCCATCGGCAAGAACGGCCTCAACACCGACCACTAAATCGCGGGTCATACCATAACGAATCACACGATTTCCGCCTGCATTAGTAGCCAAATTACCGCCAATAGTGCAGCTACCCCTCGCGCCTAAATCTAAAGGAAAAAGTAAATTGGATTCTTCTGCCTTTTCTTGAATAGTTTGTAATTCAACCCCTGCTTGCACAGTCATGGTCGAAGTAAATTTATCAACTTCCACGACTTCTTTCATACGCTCAAAGCTCAGTACAATTTCTCCATCCAAAGGAGCAGCGCCAGAGACCAGGCCTGTCATCCCTCCTTGGGGTGCGATTGGTTGCTTAACGCTATGACAAGCTTTGAGAATCTGTGAAACTTGTTCAGTAGTTTCTGGGCGCATTAATAGAGGGGGGTGAACGGAGCGGGCTCCCATCAAATCTTTATAATTCTTTGAGTCGATATCTTCGCCCTCACGATAACCGCCAGGACCGACTATAGCTTTTAGCTGCTCGATTAGTTCTGAGCTTTCTACAATGGCCATATCTTTTACTCAATCAAACCCCAAATACTGCGAGCATAGATTATCCTAATCCGAAAACCGTCGGATATTACCATACTGGTCTGCCGTTTTTGGGATAGATTCGCTTGATCGCATAACAACTACAAGAGTAACTAAAACTGATAAACTTGGATTTGTTCAGATATCCATTTCTTCGGAGGCAGCCATGAGACGAATTTTCCTTCTTTCTACATTTATTGTTTTCATTAGTGGATGCAATAGTTGGGTGCAAGTTACTAATGAAGGAGAGTCAGTGCGCCTGAGCACGAGCCGCGATGTTGCCAACTGCCAACGGATTGGTCGTGCCCAAGCCCAAACGCTTAGCCGTTTAGTAGTAGTTGAACGCGGCGGTGAGCGCTTACAAGAAGAACTAACACGTATAGCCCGCAATGAAGCAGGTGATATGGGTGGCAATGTCATCATCCCAGAATCCATAATAGAAGAAGGGCGACAAAGCTTTGGAGTTTATCGATGCCCCTAAGCTATTAACAAGACCTCCATAATAAACCTTACTCCGACACTTTGACCATATGACCAAATATGTTATTTTGGTCATATGGTGAGTAAAATAGCAGAATTATTTGACAAAGCAGCAGCACTGCCGGGACGTGGCAAACTCCAGAAAAGTGTCGATAACCCGAACATCGAGGTTCAGCGCAAGATAATCCGAGTAGCAACGAGGTTTTTCGCGGATGTCGGATATCGTCGAACTAATATTGCAGATATTGCAATAGAGTCAGGAATTGGGAAAGGTTCTATATACCTGCATTTTGAAAGCAAGAAAGACCTGTTCCTTAGCTGTCAACTTGCCGAAGAGCTGGTAATTTTGCCGCAGTTAGAAGCTATTGAAAAATTACCAAAAAAGTCCAAGCTCTCAGCCTATCTTGAAATTAGCCTAACCTTCGCGACTAAGGCACCGCTAACCAGGGCTCTTATGTCCAGGCCACAAGATTTTGCCACAATACTCGAAGATACTCGTGTTAAGAGTCTTGTTATGGAAGGTCATAGATACATAGCAGAAGAATATATTAATCCAGTAGCAAAGAATTTAGACGTAACTGAACAGGAAACTCTTGCAGCAGTTATTAGCATGGTAGTTACAGCCATTCACTATGTACCCCAATCGATATTTGATACTTCTGGACTAAAAACGAAAGATTTAATTCGAGTTCTTAGCAAAATAATTGATCAAGGCACACAAAATACCAGCAGTATCTAATACAGGGAAAACGAGATGGAAAAGGTTCTTTTAAAGCTCACAGAATTATTTGGGGAAACGCCCAACGTCATTCTTAACTATAAGAAACAAGTACTGACCGGATTGGTGATCATCTCAGTATTTTTGTTTTATGGGATTTTTAGTCTTACCGTTTTCGATATGTCTACTGACAGTTTTTTAGAGGAGGAAAATCCAGCACAAGTTGCGCTTGATGAATTTCGTAGACAATTTGGCGGCGATGATTCTGTCTTCATAATTTATTCTCCAGAAGACGGTGATGTCTTTTCTCGTGAATCTTTGACTGCAGTCCAACAACTAACCGATGACCTTGTTAACTGGAGAGACTTAGACAGAAGTGAATATCCTGAAATTCCATGGGAAGAGCTATCCCATGTTCGCAGAATCCAATCCCTTGCAAACATCCGCGTTCAAGAAAGTATAGGCGATACATTAAGATCAGATAGGCTGATTCCTAGACAAATACCTACTAGTGAGGCTGACCTCCAAGAACTCAGAACTGCGGCTTTAAGTAAGCAAGACTATGTAGGCGCCTTTTACTCCGAAGACGGAGAGTACGGCGCAATACTCGTCCAGACAGACTTCGGAACAATTCCGGTAGAAGGATATGAATCTGTTGTAGATATTGCTGGCATTGAGCTGGATGATAGCTTTGCAAACTTTGATCTCACTTTTGATGACAATGCTGTTGTGCAAGAAGTTGAATTTCAAGACACCGACCAGCTTGCTTACTTCTCTTTTGATGAGGCCTTAACTGCGGTTTATCAAAAATATTCAAGTGAGCTAAGCTTTTATCCGGTTGGCACTCCGTCCATGATGGGACAAATGCAAGGCATACTCAATCAGATGGCAGTGCTGGGCACCCTGATGGTATTAATTTTTTCTCTACTCTTATGGGTTTTGTTCCGTTCCGGAAGCGCACTAGTCTGGCCGATGGTCACCATAGCACTTAGCGTAGCTTGGTGTTGGGGAATAACAGTTTGGATGGGCATTACTGTGTCTACAATGGTCGCGTTAACAGTTCTGCTTATTTTTGCAGTAGGGATTGCTGACTGCGTCCATGTGATGAGTGCTTATTTTAGTTTCAGGCGCGACGGACAAGAACATTATGTCGCTCTTTCGCACGCTTATGAAAAAGTAAGCTTGGCGATCTTGCTTACGACACTCACTACATCCGCAGGGGTGTCAGTCCTCGCGACCTCAAATTTAGAGCCAATCAAAGTTTTTGCCCTTATGTCAGCTCTCGGGGTCATTCTGGCTTTCTTCTTTACCATGGTGCTCTTGCCAGTCCTTTTAGATCTCTGGCATCCAACTGCAGTTGGAAGTAAAGAAAACCCTAGCCTAGCTGATAGATTAGGCGCCAAGTGGACCTCTATAAAATCTAAGAAAAAATTGATCATCGCAGCTAGTACGGTGCTTCTTATTTTTGTTTCGCTGGGTTTACTGTTGGGAGCGTTTATTAATTTCGTGATCGCCCTAACTTATTGGATAATTAACTCTCAACGAGAAATACTTGCTCGAGTTCCTGCAATTGTTCAGCGATCACCCTACCTAATATTAGTTATCTTTGGGTCCGGCTTTATCCTCTGCGCATATGGCGCAACTAAAATCTTAATCGATACAAACATCGCCGAGATGTTTAGGGCGGACCACCCATTGTCTATCGCTGTAGAAGTGGTCGACCAGAACATGTCTGGCGCTCAAAACATGGAAATAATGATCGATACTGGGGTAACTGACGGCATGCTTGATTCTGAATTACTTACCGCAGTTGATAATCTGCAGACTCGGGTCGAGAGCCGCTACCCTGATATTATTGGGCGGACTAATTCCCTCGCTAATATTGTTAAAGATACAAACCAAGCCATGAACGAGGATAACCCAGAATTTTATAGAATTCCGGATTCAAACCAAGCGATTTCACAATTACTTTTTATGTTCAACAGTGCGAACCCGGAAGATCGCAGAAATCTTGTGTCAGATGATTACAGCCGATCACATATTAGCGTCACCGCACGAAATTTAGGCTCTTATGAATATAAGGAACTCTTCGAAGATATTTCATTAGATGTCCAGGAAACTTTTGCGGAAATTGAAACCGACTTTCCGGGTCTAGATGTGAATTTAACAGGAACTATGGCAACTCTAATGGTAATGGCCGATGAAGTAGCAACTTCTCAATTTAATAGCTTCGCCTTAGCTCTGCTCATAGTTAGCATAATTATGATTATTTCACTGGGATCTTTTAGCGGCGGCATGATGGGTATGGTGCCCAATGCCATACCAGCTTTCCTAGCCTTTGGCTTAATGGGCCTTTTTGGCATCCCTTTGGACACGGACACCCTATTAATAGCACCTATAATTTTAGGTATAGCTGTAGATGATACTATTCATTTTATGACCCACTACAGAGTAGAATTAAGCAAAACAGGAAGCATGGCAGCGGCACTAGAGAGCGCAATAAAGGAAGTAGGACAAGCCGTGATGTTTACTACAATGGTCATAGGGCTTGGATTTGCCGTACTAAGCTTTTCAGATTATCTAGGGATGGCAAAGGTTGGCTTTTTTGGCTCAATGGCAATATTTGTTGCTCTGCTTTGTGACCTATTTCTTATTCCCGCAATGATTATAATTTTTAAACCAAAATTCGGCGTGAAAAATGTAGACACCAAGATTGATTTCCAGGGAGTGACTGTATGATTGCAACAAGCTTACGATTATTGATTGGCTCGATATTTTTGGGAGTTTGCTTTAGCAGTGTTCTTGCTCAAGATCTCACCGGCTTTGATATCATGAAATTGGCAGATGATGCTCAGCGCCAAACTAATGACTCATCATTTAATAGAATGCAGCTTTCGAGCTGTAAATTTGGTGTTACCGATGGGCGCATAACCTGCGCAGATAGACCTCGAGTTAAATCTCTGGAATCTGTAGCAAAAAACTACGGGCCAGAACTAAAAGATACCAAGAGTGTCACAGTCACATTGGAACCGGCTGCGGAACGTGGTATCGGTATGCTCAGCTATACATATGATGAAACTGACCGCGACAACGAAACCTGGCTCTATCTTTCCGCTCTTGGAAGAGTAAAACGCCTAGCGAGTGGAGATTCAGATGAAGACACCGAGCCCGCATCGCTATTTGGCTCCGAATTTACTACTGAAGATACTGAAACAGGAAAACTCGAAGAGTATACTTTCAATATTCTAGAAGAAACGACAACAGCCGGTCGAGAAGTTTGGAAAGTGGAAATGATTCCAAATGAAGAGAGGGCGAAGAAGACGCGTTATTCCCGACAAGTGCATTACGTGGACAAAGAAAGACATGTCGTTTTGCGATCGGAAATGTATGACCAGTACGAGAAAGAAGTTAAAAGACTCATGGCTTCAAGAGTTGAACTTGTGAATGATATATGGATGTCGCGCTCATTAACCATGATGAATCTCGTTACCAACCGTTTGTCTAATATGGCATTTGTGGAAATTTATACTGATTTAGACATTGAAGACGAATTTCTAAGTCAACGCACGCTTACCGACGCAGCCTATCGAGAGACAGAATTAGAGAAACTTCGGGCTCAACTTAATTAACCTGGAATTACTAACTTAATATGTCGCGCTTCTGCAAAAGAGCCGGGGTAATTCTGATGTTTGTCGCTCCGATAGCGTACTCCCAACAGAATGAGCAGTTGAACCTCGAAGATGAAGCTATATTAAGCGACGAGATCATCTTCGATGATAATCTGTTTGATAACGTTTTTGACGAACAACCCAATGACGGTCCAGATTCTTGGTTAGAAGGTTTTACCTTCAGCGTCAGCCAGCAGTTCTATGGGCAGGTTAATAACCACTCCGTAGAACCACTGCCAGGTTTCTCCTTTCCGCGTCAAGCAGAAATGGAAAACAATCGATTAGGCATAAATATTCGGTATCAAAATGGCTTTGCGCCAGGGTGGTTAATTCAAGCAAGCGGGCAAACGCGGACATACTGGAAACATGACTATGAGCACGAGGCTAATAACAAAAATATTGACGCTGAGTACCGTATAAATGAATTTTTCCTGCAGCGAAGTTTCGATCAACACAGTATTAAGTTTGGACGACAGACAGTTGTTTGGGGGGAGACTGTAGGCAACTCTGTTCTCGATGTGATTAACCATTTTGAATTCAGAGACCTCACTATCATCGACATAGAAGATGCCCGTCTCAATCAGTGGATGGTCGTGTGGGATTATTTTGGAGCAGGGAGTAATTGGTCCAGCTTTGTAAATCTTTATCCAGAATTTAATCCAGCATCTGTCCGCGGTAGCCCTTTTTTCTTTGAACCTGAATTTAATCTCACAGACTACAAAAGAGATGGAGAAGCTCTTGCAGAAGTCGGCACCCAGTGGAGAAAATCATTCGACCGGAGCGACATCAGCTTTATGGCGGCCTATCTTTATGAAAACCAATTACGCTATGAAGACCCAGTTTCTGCAATCGGTGATGCAGTGGCAAAGAAGAACGATTTTTTGTTGTTGGGATTTAGTGCCAATCGCGCAATCGGCCGCCTACTCCTCAACTTCGATTTAGCCTTTAGTCACAATGTCCTGGCAGACAGCTTCAATTTTCCCGGAACAACTGCCCTCTCCTCGCCACTCGATTTAAAGAAAGATCAAATTGGCACTTCGTTTGGCTTTGAATGGGCAGTAGATAATGAGCAAAGTTTGAGTTTGGGTATTCAGGCACAGAAGATGCTGGACGAGGACGAAGGTTTGTTGCCGGGGCAGCAACTCTTCAACCAAGGGGTGTTCGGTAGCTGGCTAGTGCGGTACAGCAATATTCTGCTTAATAGCGACCTTACGCTGTCGTCTACGTTGCAAGGTGATCTTAATGGGGATTCACTATTAGCGCTACTTGGTGTCAACTACACAATCAATGATAATTGGGCAGTAGATGCACAGATCATTAGCATTAATGCAACTAGCGATTCCCCTTTGGTTTTCTTTGATGAAGACCTGCGGGTCGGTATGACAATAACTTATTCGTATTAAGCTAGTTCTTTAAAGGCCGATCGAATACTTCCTTTTCAAATTCCCCTTCCCAAATTGCCACTGCTGTAGATACTGAGAGATCACCACCAACATTAACGCTGGTACGCAACATATCTAGAGGCCTGTCGAATGCAAGAATAAAGCCCACTACAGCCGCATTCTGCTCTGGCGACATACCAATAGTATCCATTACGGCCGCAATCAAAAAGAGGGAGGCACCGGGAACAGCTGCAGTTCCAATTGAAACTAAAGTCGTTGATCCTGCAATTAGTGCATAATCGGCGACAGTAAGATCGATACCAAAAGCCTGAGCCGCGAACACAGAAACAATACCAACATAAAGCGCGGTACCATCCATATTAATGGTGGCACCTAAAGGTAATACAGTTGAAGCAACTACAGGCTTAATGCCTAAATTTTCTTCAGCACAAGACATTGAAATAGGTAGTGTCGCAGAGCTAGAAGAAGTAGAAAACGCCATTAACATAGCGTCACGTGCCCCACGAAAAAATGTTAATGGGGATAAATGAAGCATAGTTCTCATAATGATTACGCCGTGCATTAACACCATGTGCGCAAAACATCCAATAACCACAGCTAGCGCTAGTGTTACCACATCGAGCAACGCACCTACTCCAGCGGTGCCAGCTAATTGAGCAATTAACGCAAACGCTCCAAAGGGCGCAACTTCCATAATCCAATGAGTAATGCGCAACATAGCTTCTGCCGCTGCTCCCATAAAATCAGCAACTGGCTTTCCAGTCTCACCAATAGTAAGCAAGCTAACACCTATCAGGAGGGCGAAAAAAATAATCGCAAGAATATTCCCTTCTGCAAAAGCTGCGAAAGGATTATCAGGCACGATACTCATTAATCGCTCACCAAGGGGTACCGTTTCCTGCACTGCACTGGGAGCTACTGCGGCAAGATCCACACCAACACCTGGCTGCAATAGCGCCGCAAGAGTTAAACCAATAGTGATTGCAACCAGGGTGGTCATTAGATAGATAGCCAGCGTTCTTACTCCTAACGAGCCAAGCTTACTCGGATCACCCATAGAAATAACACCGGACACCAAAGTCACAAATACAAGCGGTACGACAACCATTCGAATCAGTCGAATGAATAACTCACCGACCCAAGCTATGGCAGTTACCCCATTCCCCCAGACTACACCAAGTATTACACCAAGAATCATGGCGCCTAGAATTCTTTTCCAGAGTGCTATCTCAAACCACATAGCCATAAAGCTGTACCTTTTTAAGTATTTTAATTTCTCTTAATAGCCCACAGAGTGGCATCTTGACCATTTTGTGCTTGCTAGGAGACTATAGAAATTCATACCATAGTGCTAGTAATTAGCGGTGTAGCAGCGGATTGAATAAATGGCACAGTGGATTGAAGGTAAAGTCTCAGAAAATATTCATTGGACTGAAAATCTATTCTCATTAAAGATCGATGCCGACGTAGATACGTTTACCGCCGGGCAATTTACTAGTCTCGCTCTAGATATTGATGGAGAACGCATTGCGCGCCCTTATTCTTATTTGAGCTCCCCTCAACAAAGGCCTCTTGAGTTTTTCTTTTACACAGCTACTGATGGCATGCTTTCGAATGCCCTGGTTAAATTAGAAAGAGGCGACAGTGTTTGGGTAAAACAACAATCAAATGGGTTTTTTGTACTGGACGAAATCCCTGAATGCACGGATCTATGGCTGCTTGGAACGGGAACAGGCGTGGCTCCCTTTTTCTCAATCCTTAATACTGATGAGCCATGGCAGCGTTTTGAAAAAATTGTACTCATTCATGGAGTAAGAACTTTAGCTGACTTACGTTATCAGGAAGTTATTCAATCACTGCAAGAAAAATACAGAGGGCGCTTTTATTTCCAAGCATTCGTTAGCCGGGAAATTGTGGAAGGGACAATTAACGGACGAATTCCAATCACATTAGAAGATGGTTCCCTCGAAAATGCTTTGGGATTAATGCTCGATGTTGAGAAGTCTCACATTATGCTGTGCGGTAATCCTGACATGATCAAGGATTCTGTAGAAATTCTGAAAACCAGAAAATTTACTAAAAACCGCCGTCGTTCGCCAGGGCACATCACTATCGAAAATTATTGGTAAGCTATCGTTAACTTACATCCACATTTTTTTTAGCTTCAGCAATACTAATTAACATCTTTGCACTACTGATATTTTGAAGGCATTCTACGGGCCTGGGTAAGTTTTTCGAATTGAACACCAATATCAATAAGCAGCTGCTCTTGAAAGGGCGGGGCAATCAAAGTTAGCCCAATAGGACGACCATTCTTTTCATAACCCATAGGAATGGTCAAGGCAGGATAATTTGCCAAGGCCGCAATTCCAGCTTGATGATTGTTAACACCGAGTAGCACATGTAAATTTGATTCTATAAACGTACGATCCAATATTTCTCTTCCCCAAGCTTGAAGCTCAGCCCGTAATTCTTCGAGCTCAGCTTCGTTGTAATTTAGCTCAGTCATCATATCAATCAACCCCTGACCATAAGGTGCCCGAACTTCAAATTCAACATTATTGAAGGCTTGTAATTCGGTAATTGAAAGAATCTCAACCTGATCCGCAGCATTTTTATTCAAATAAAGCGCCAGATCTCTCACCATTTCGGCACCCAGGAATTCAGTAAATTGAGGTTGTCTTGAAGGATTAAAACTAAGATCGATAAGCTCTGCATTATTTGCAGATAAAACACTAAGGGCATTGTTGTAAAAGGCATTATCGGCATACCGATCTATAATACCTAAGCGCTTGTCAGCCAGACTCGTTTCCCGATAAATCAACTGCAGATCATCACTGATCAAAGGCATCGCCAAATCATCTTGGTCATAACCCGCCATCGAGTTAAACAGCACCACAACATCTGCAACTGAGCGGGCCATTGGTCCTGTTGTATCTAAACTCGCTGAAATTGGCACCACTCCCGTTCTACTTAGAGACCCGGTCGTAGGTTTTAATCCCACCAAAGAATTTGCGCTTGCAGGAGACAAGATCGAACCAGAAGTTTCTGAACCAACGGCCACTGTTGCATAGTTAGCCGCCGTCGAAGCCCCACTGCCAGCACTGGAACCGCCAGTCCCGAATACAAATCGACCATAGGGGTTTAGTGTTTGCCCCCCCATTGCGCTGTAACCTGACGGGCAATCATTGCAGAAAAAATAAGCCCACTCACTCAAATTAGCTTTGCCAATAATTATTGCACCCTTCTCTAACAAACGCTCAGCTATGAATGCGTTATCAGTATAATTTTCTTGCAGCGCCACTGCACCTGCTGTAGTGGCCATACCCTCCACGCCAATATTATCCTTAATTAAAACTGGAATCCCGAATATTGAATCTGAAGGGGTTCCATCACTGGCCTGATGTATTTCATCCAGCTGACGTGCTCGATTTATAGCATCAGGATTTAGCGCTATAACACTATTAATACTTCGCTGATTATCTGATTCAATTTCCCTAATCCTAAATATATAAAACGTCACTAATTGCTCATAGGACAAATCTCCTGCGTTCACAGAATTCTGAATCTCACTGATGGACCTATCAAGAATCAGTGGTTTCAACGCCACATAATCTCGCTCAGAGAAATTTGCCAGCGAATCTTGAAAAGGAGACCAGAGTGAATTCTTATCCAATATCTTTGAATTCAGCAGCTTGAAATGCATGCCGTTATTCTCATGCAGCGCTAATTGCGCCAAGTCCTCTGTTTCATCATAAGCTACCCAGCGCATATGATCTTCCGCCGCAACAGTTAGCGCAGAAGAAAAACTTAAGACAACGAGCAACAAATAGTTCAGGACAAATATGTATTTTTTCATGCGTATCAGATTAAAGTTCCAAAGCTTGAGTAAAGGACTTTATTATAAGAAGCGACTCAGCACCACTGACATTACTTGCTTGATTCGCTTCTTATGATTTTGCGCAAGCGATTAATTTCAGCATTTTTATCGGCAACTATTGAATTTCAAGTTGATTATTCTTACTTTCTTTATGCGCTAGTAATCGGCGAGTCAAACTAGCGATCTCACACGAAATTCTTCGAAGGAGTCACTTCATTTAGGTAGAAAATAGGGTAATCACAGAATCCCTGGCTACGGAGTATTCCCTAAAGGTTAGAGTGGATACGGGCCAGTTACCAGCAGATTACTCATGTCGCAGAGCCTCAACAGGATCCATGTCCGCAGCCCGCATGCTGGGATAGATTCCAAAGATCACGCCAATCATGGCAGATATTGAAAAGGCGAGAATCGGTGCTATTGGGGTAACAATTGTGGTCATACCCCAGAAGGTAGAAATGATGAATGGAATGAGGATACCCAACACAACCCCAATTAATCCGCCGACGCCGGAAAGTATTACTGCCTCAATAAGAAATTGCGCAATGATATCTTTCCTCTTAGCGCCTAAGGCTCTTCGAATCCCTATCTCTCGAGTCCGTTCGGTGACGCTAGCTAACATAATATTCATAATGCCGATACCGCCCACCAGCAGAGAGATTCCAGCGATAGCACCGGCAACTATTTGATCCCTTAATGCACTGGCTTCCGCTTGCCGCAGCAAGGCAAGTGGCACCTCAATCGAGTAATCCACATCCTTGTGCCTACGCTGAAGAATTTGGTCGATAATTTCACCCACCTCAATCACCGTTTCTTGATTGTCCACCTGAATAATCGCTTCATGCAATTCGACAGTTTCAGACTCCATCCCACCGGCAGTTTGCCGAGTAGTGGTTTCTCCAAAACGACTCTTTGAAGCAGTAAAGGGTATAAAAACTCTACTCGGCGCAGAATTTGAGCTTCCAGCTTGATTTTGACCGAGATTTGAAAAGCCTTCAGCTTCCATAATACCGACTACATTGTAATAGTCGCTGTCTATTTTGATGGATTTTGCTATTGGGTTATCTATCGGGAAAAGAAGATTAGCAACTTCATCGCTAAGTACTACAACGTTAGCATGGTCTCGTAATTCAGTTTCACTAAAAAACCTCCCAGCACGAAGATTATAATTTCGCGAAGAAGGATAATCGACCGCTGTACCAACCACATCAGTATTTATCGATATACCTAGGTTCCAAATATTCTTCTTAACAATTCGTGAAGCGATCACATTAGAGATCCCTGGTATCGTATCCCGAATTGTTGCAATGTCGGCTTGAGTCAACCCATATACAATCGCCTGTGGAGGACCAAAACCACGATTGGTGCTCTCTTCCACTTCTACCGGCTTGACACTCTTTAGCAGAATATTTGTCGCACCAAGATCACGAAACTGTTTTTGCGCTTCAAAACTGGCACCTTCACTTACAGCAAGCATTGCGATTACCGCTGCAACACCTATTACAATACCTAGAACCGTTAGCAAGGAACGCAAACCATGAGAGAAAATACTTTTAAGCCCTACCTGAGTGATTTTCTTAAGGCGAGTAGTAGTGAATTTCGATCTGGGATTAGATGGAGAAAAAGAAGCTGGCGGCTGGCTTATCGGATCAAGTGTGAATTCGCTCATCACTCTCTACTCGTCCGTCCTTCAGTTTAATTTCACGCTTGGAATGCTCTGCTAATTCGTCTGAGTGAGTAACTAAAATCAGCGTTTTCCCCTGATCATGAAGCTCGTCAAACAAGGTTAGAATTTCTGCCCCAGATTTCGAATCCAGATTACCTGTTGGCTCATCCGCTAAAATAATTAACGGGTCAACTGCCAAGGCCCGAGCAATAGCCACTCGTTGTTGCTGCCCCCCGGACAGTTCAAACGGCTTATGATCAATTCGGTCTTCCAGACCCACTCGTGCTGCGAGACCCATCGCAATCTCATGACTCTCAGCTTCAGTGTACCCCTGATAAAACAAGGGCATCTCAATATTTTCCAACACATCCAATTGTTGAATGAGATTATAAGACTGAAAAATAAATCCTAAACGCGCTCCACGTATAGCTGAGAGATCATCGTCTTCCATTTTAGAAGTGTCTTCATCGCCTAAGAAATATTTACCCTGTGTTGGCTGATCCAGGCAACCTAAAATATTCATCAACGTGGATTTACCACAACCCGAAGGACCCATTATCGATATGTAATCACCGGCATAAAAATCGAGAGTAATTCCATGCAAGACATCAACTGACAACGCACCCATATAATAAGTTTTTTTGATCTCTTGCAAACTAGCAACTAATTCACCTGCAAAAATGTCGCGCGACTTAACTGTAGAACCATGATCAGAATTAGTTTCGATAATAGTCATGTGTTGATTAAAATTAAGAGAGCAATCCCTTAAGCGCCTATATCTCTGAGACTTTGCTGTGGTGGAAGTAAGAGCACTTTCTCACCTTCGCGCAAACCAGAAGTGATTTCGATAAAAGACTCAGAAAATGTTCCTGTTTCTACTTCTCGTCGCACGGGACTGCCACCCGCATCAACATAGACAACTCGCTGCTCATCCCAATAAGTTACTGCCTGCACTGGCACATACACTATATCCGCAAGATTATTCACAAGAATTTCAACCTCAGAACTCATACCAGGGCGCAACCAATCATGAACCCCATCTATCTTAATCGTCGTTGGATAAACTTTTAGGTCAGGGTTCATGAAGGAATTTGCAGAATCAGCAACCACTGCTACTTTAGTGACTACACCCATTAAGTTTGTATCCGGAAAGGCGTCAATTGAGACTCTTACTTTCTGACCGACAGCTACTCGTTGTACGGCCGATTCATGAATATTAGTTTTTACTGCCATTTCCCGCATATCAGGAATAGTAAGAATGGCCTGCCGTTCTCTTACTGTTGCACCTTCTTGAATTGCTTCTTGTGAACTGCCGCCATAGCGCATTTTATTCTGGTCTGCAGCCCCATAAACCACTAGACCGGGGCGTTGAGCCACAATAGTTGCCAACTCAATCTGCTCTTCTATATCTGCCAGCTTCACCCGTTCAAGATTGTATTTGCGTTCAGCAGAACTGAACCTAGCTTCTTCTTGGGCTTTCTCCGCGATATTTTCTTTAAGCTGCCGCTGATAGGCCATAATGGCATTCTCAAAGTCAGATAATCTCTGTTCTGCATCTTTTGGGAACGTGTATTGAATATAAAGCTTAAGAGCCGTTTCTTTTTCAGCTTCCTTATTGCGAGCCTTACTCAAATTAAGCTCTTCTGCCTCTAATTCAGTCGGAGTAATAAAACCTCTCGCTTCCAAGCGCCGCTGACCCTCAATACGATCCTGCGCGAGCAAGTACTCTTCCTGTGACACCTGTAACTCATCTTGTAATCCACGCAACTGCTGCTTGGCTTCACCATCTTCCAATTTGTCCATGTCAGCGTATTGTGTAAAATCTAGCTCATAGCGAATCGCCATATAGCTTTCATCCATTAATAGGGTCACCTCAGTATTGAGCGGCGTATCAGTAATAGGTTGTAGTCGCAACTCAGTGATATCGGCAACAGCAGGTCCATCTTCTACCGGAAACCCTGATGCCGGCCTACCAATACCAGCAATCTGTGCGCCATCAAAATCACTTCGACTTCCCCTTCTATCGCCTTGATTGCGACCGCCGCTAGGAAAGCCATCCTGGGAAAAACTCTGCATGCGCTCCAACATTTCTGCTGGTAACTCACCACCGTTTTCCAACATCATTTGCTGAATACGCTCGCGCACAGCAGTAGGCAAAGCCTCCAGATCATTAGGGTCGAATGCAGCTCGGCGCGCCGGCTCTTCAATTACTGAAATTCTTGTGTTAGTGGAGGGAAGTGCTGTGGCAACTGCCACCAAATCTGCAGCTTCAGCTTTGGCCAAGCGATCCTCAATATCGAGTTGCTGAATAATTTCTGCAACAAGATCTCCACCAAGAAATTTTTCAAATTCTAATCGAGCAAAACGCATTTCTTGACGAGCATCATTTAATTCCGTCATGTTTTCATTTAACTGAATTTCAAATTCAGCTCTGCGCTCAATGTAGGTTGCTTCAGCAGTTTCAACCGCGATTTCTTGGTTAAGTTGTTGATCAATTAAGGCAGCTTTATCCAGTTCAACCAAAACGAGTCCTGCATCAACATCCTCAGGTGTTACCTGATAACCTTCCTCGACGATGTTTAAAATCTTAACCCCTTCTCTACCTTTGATACGAGAACGTATTTCTTGAGATTGCAAAGCCTCTAGAGAGCCGCCTTCTAGTACAGTAATCTCAAGATCGCCACGACGGGCCTCGAAAGTAATTATGGTTCCTTGATCAGAGCTCTCTCCCCCCAACATGAACCAAAAGACAAGGGCAAGAAATACCGCACCAGCTATGCCGTATTGGGTAGATTTTTCCGCAGCAATGAATTTATCGCGCAATTCTCTGCCTATTTTTATTAGAGGTTCAGGAATTCTAGCTTTTAGTTGCCCCGTAATCGTTTTGTTATTGTGGCTCATTAATGCCTTCCTCCCACTGCCCAGAATCATCGACATAGAGCAAACCTACGTCTCGCCAGAATTCTAACTTCGCAATATTATGCTCCACTATAGAGCTGACTAATTCAGTCCGAGCAGCAGTTAAATCATTCTGTGAATCTACAGTATCCTGAATGTCGCCCAAACCTAGCTCGGCCCTCAATTGAGCCTCTTCAACCCGTCGTTCATTAATCTGCACACTCGTTACACTTATATCGTAACTTTTCCGTGCTTCATTCATTCTTCGCCAAGTGTCCACCACATCCAACTTTACACTGTCTAATGTGAGCAAATAGTTGCGGGACGAGGAGTCGTAATCAATTAAAGCTCGTCGATAGCTGTTGCGCTCAAACTTGGTATCAACCGGCAAATCTATATCCAGCCCTGCGGTATAGATTGCATTCTCAAAATCAAGTTCACCAATATTGCCATTATTTGCATCTGGTACAGCAGCAACCAAACTTAAATCTAACCCAGGGCTAAGCTGATTAGCCGCCACCTCAATTCTTCGCGCGCTATCTTGCACACGGTCTAAAGAGCTGTATAAATCCAAGCGCGTCTGAATCGCCATGTCAGTTGCCTGCTCGAGACTAAGGTCTGGGCTATCCATGCCTGTCTCCGTAATTAATTCCATCTCATTATCATCAAGAACAATATTCTCATCTGCAGTAAGCCCAATAAGTATCTTAAGATTATCCAAGCTACGCTTGTACCGGGTTATGGAAGAAGTCCAACGTAGGTCTGCCTGCAATGCTGACTGCTCTAATCGACCGACCTCTAACAACGTAGTCAAACCTTCCACTTGGAATGCTTGCTCTCTCTCTAATGATAGATTCGTGGCATTAAGCCCAGCAAAATTATTGCGGGCCGTTTCTCTATTCAACAATACGGAGTAATAATCGGATGCGACTCGCACCGTGAACAATTTTCTGAACCGAGTGAAATCACGTAACCGATAAAGCAAATCACGTTCTGCTTGCATTAATACTTCTGTCTCAATATCTGCGCCGAAATCACGAAGCAAAGGTTGGGTTATCGAACCGATTAAAGCGCTGGTTCCAAATTCACTGATATCGCCGCTTAAAAATCTTGTAAAATTATTCGTCAGGTTCACAGCAATGGAGCCGCCACTTTTTAAAAAGTATTGCGCACCTAAGCTAGTATTGGAAAAAGTAGACTCAGAGTAATTAGTTCGATCCATACCAGTAAGTGATTGCATATCTTGCACAAACTGGTCTTCAGCATCCCACTGATAGTCACCAGAGCCTCTTGCAGAGAAAGTAGGTGTATAACGATAGCGATCAAACGTCAGAGCCAACGCTTCGAGATACAATAATTCTTTTTGATTTTGATAATCCTTGCTGTGCGAAAAAGCCAAGCCTAGAGCAGCATCAAGACTTAAAATACTCGCACCAATTTCACTATTGGCCTCATTGTCGAGAAATTCAAAACTTTCATTATTAACCTCAAAACTGTCAAGATTAATTTCGCGAACTTCATCGACAACCACCTGCGAAGTCATCCCAGGCACCATGTCGGACTTATCAGCGATGGCATAATAGCTCTCATCATCGGCGCTGGTCTTTTGCTTAGACACAGAGCAGCCAAGCATTAGACTAGTAATACCCAACAATATCAGAGGCTTATGATTTTTACGTACGAGCAAATGCTTAATTCTCAGTTTTATACACAAGATCTAGGATTATACGCTTGATTCTTCGCAGACAGTCTATTATTAGCGTCTAGTTTCTGCTGTGAGCAGACAGACAACCATATGCGTTTCACTATTTTTTCGCTTACCATCATAGCGGATTTCAGGGTTTTAAGCTGATACTTCTAAAACCTGAAAGAATTATTTAAAATGACCCTTACGAGATAGATATTAGCTACAAATACACGATATCAACTTTTTAGTGAGCTTTTTATAACTCCAACAAATAAAATCTTCACATCATTGATGTAAAAGCGAGCCAAAGCCAAAATGAAACTGAAACCCACATTGATAGTTGCTTTATTTCTAATTATTAGCGGACTTAGTTACACAACTTTTTTATTACAGTCAGCAAACTCTCGCTTAGAAGGCCAATTAGAAACAGCACTTGGCTATCGACAGCAACTGCAAGAGCAGTCTGAACTAAATATCCGACATCGCTTAGATTTTGAATCGCAACTGGAAAGTTTAGAAGAGGACTTATTAACATCCTCCTCGCAGCTCATCAGTCTGTCAAACGAGCTCGCTGAAGCAAAGCTACAAGCCAATCCAGATTACGAAGCGCTGCTGGCACAAGCCCGCAGAGAAGTCATTACCGCAAATGATCGACTGGTGGAGCGCGGTCGCTCAAGTGGAGGGTTTTCAGTATTTTCTGATCCTGTCAGTACTCGCAAAATGGCGGAAGACAGAGTCGCTGAGCAGTATCTTACTTATTTCGAAACCTTAGCGTTAACTCCAACCGAGATGGATAGCATGTACGAAGCCTTCGTAGATTTCAGCGACGAGCGCTATCAAATGCTAGGCCAACTTATAGCCGGGAATTTAACAGCTGATCAAGCAGCCAACATATTTGGGCCAAACGCATTGGTTGATAACCTAAAAGATAATTTAACCTCCGAACAAGCTGCTGAATTAGGCGCTTATGATTTAATGATGAATCGGGATGCCTTTCGCCAAGTCTATACCGGTATATTCGGGCAAGTTGGCGATGCCATTTCTGGGCAAATCCAAGACTATGTCATGGACGTAGTTATTGATGAGCTATTCTCTGAAGAAAATAATTACGGTGCACTAGTGGCAGATAATGGCAGTATGACTTCTGCTTACATCGACAAACTAGATTCTTTTGATCGAGCACGAGAGCGATTGGAGCCTAATTTGACCGTTGAGCAACTGTCCCAATTTGATCGCTTTGCAGAGAGTCAGTTCGGTA
>NTJZ01000022.1 GCA_002457215.1 OM182 bacterium MED-G28
CTATGAGGTTGGAAAATGTGTAGTCTGAGGGATGTATTTTCCTCACTTTTATAGGTATAACTTTTTGCTCCACCAATAAAATCAGGATTTGGTGCTAGCTGCCCTATCGCATAGTTAAAATGAAAGAGAGTTATGAATGATATTGCAGTCATCACAGCAAGCTTTAACTTAGAATAATCTCGCTTCATGAGTGGTCTCCTTTGGTAACTATTCGTTCAGAAAAGACTAGGGTCATTTCGGAGCGCTCTCTATTCGATTGGCAATGCTTCTATCGGAGCTCTGGGTTGGGTTATTCAAAAGGTTAGGTATTTAGGAATGGTCATCTGGATCTCCCGGGTTCTAGGATAGCTACAACAACCAGTCTGATGAACGCAATGCAGGACTGGATAAATAAATAGAAAACACCTAAAAAATATATTCCTAGATCAGGTTCCACTAAACCGAACAAGGCCGCAAATTGAGCTAATGTAGCGGAGACTGCTAAGAATGATACCCCAAACGAAACATAACTATTAAGATTTCGGCTTGCGAGCACGAAGGAACGAATCAGATAAGTGGAAAATCCGAAAAGATAGACACCTAGCCCACCTATGCTCCAGGTCCAGTTGATATGATCCGAGTTTAAAAGAAAAACATACGGTATTAACGACGCCACGATCGCAGACAAGCTGCTGAATACCATTAAGCGGAAACGAGCTAAATGGCCCGGATCCCAGCCGCTTGAATTACTGCCGACTACGGCGATAATAATTCCTGCAAATCCGGCTAAAGCAGCTGAAATCTCTGCCATCGACAATAATACATCGAGATTCTCATCCATGCGTTATCGTCTCAAATATATTAATACCATTAATGCCAATAGTGGAAAAGCAGCGCTGAGTTATTGTTGTAAGTAGTTTGGGTCGTGTTGAAACTATTGCCATCTGTTTATATTTTTAAGTATCCAAAAGCCCAGCCAAGTCGACACTATTGCCTTAAATGTCCCGTGTAAAATCATCGGTAAAGAAAATGCCCAGTCTAAGAGAGCATTCCAGAACCATGTGTATAACCACTCAATAATAGGAAATAGAAAGTCAAGGTAGTTTCTAATAAACTCGATATGTGATAGTGAAAAAATACTATAATCGGTAACGGCAACAATGCCGATACCCCACAATATGAATGCTACCTGGAAAGGGGTTGTCCAAATGCAAATGTAAGCAAACACTCTTAAAAAAGAAATCATTCCTCGTCTCTCTCTGTATGTATGCCAATTTTTCCTTCCCCAAACAGCAGGTTTATTATTGTTAGTAGTTTATTCTTGGTTCTTTTTATTTTTGCCTAGGGTTAGCTTGTATAAATTCCACTATCAGTCGCGCCCATTCTTCTCCCTTTTGTTCTTGAAGAAAGTGACCCGCATTTTCTATCGTAGAATGAGGTTGATTTCTTGCCCCCGGAACTTCTTCTAAAAACCTATCTTTCCAAGAAGCAGTTATTCTATCACTATCGCTAAATGATGTAAGGAACGGCTTTTCCCATCGCTTTAAGACTTCCCATGCTGCTGCATTTTCTGCTGCACCCGGATAATCGATAGTGACTGGAACACGCTGTGGCATTATTAATGGTCCTGCTTTATAAGTTGGATCAGGAAATGGTGCATCATAAGCCGGTTTTACAGATGGGTCCCCAGTGTTTGTTGCGATCAATGTACCAGTGTCAATGTCGCCGGTATTAATCATCCCTTGATTTATTCTCTTCCACCTCATAAAGTCGCCGCCAATAGGTTCTACGGAGGGATCTGGTAGCCCTGTATTAGCAATAGCGACTCGAGAAAATCTATCCTCATTTTCAGCAACAACTCGCAAACCAGCGAGGCCACCCCAGTCCTGTCCGACAAAAGTCACATTAGTTAAATTTAGTGCTTCAACAAGAGCTGCCTGCGTGTCCACATGAAACTGATAGGTGTGGATATCCATAGTTGTTGGCTTGTCCGACCGACCAAATCCAATTAAATCTGGTGCTATTGATCGATAACCTGCTTCTGTAAAGATCGGGATCATTTTTCTATACAGGTAAGACCAAGAAGGTTCGCCATGAAGCATCAGTATCACTTGACCGTCGGAAGGCCCTTCGTCGATATAATGAATGCGATAACCATCTATAATTACGTAGTGAGGTTCAAAATTGTAGCCAGGTAGATTCTCAAATCGGGCATCTGGAGTTCTTAATACATCAGGCCGAATTTCCTGAGCCCACAAAGAATTTAACGACATGGTGATTAACATAATTAAGTAAAGTATTGTCGTTAGTAGTTTAGCCATAGGTTTCTTCTCAGTGATTAGTTAAAGGTGCTTGGGTAATCAGCCGCATCTGCTGGTTGATAAGAATCAAAACCAGGACTAAAAACTGGGGCTTCACCACTGAACTTTGCGTTTCGATCTAGAGTTTTTAATTGCTGAACTGATAAACAGATCTTTGGATTACGTCTAAAACTCATTCCTCGCCAAGCTTGATTTTCAGCTTCTTCTCGAAAGGAAATAGCACCCGAAAATATAAGCCAACCATCAACTTCTTCTCGGCAAATAATTTTTTCGTCAAAAGATGAGGAGGCGTTGTAGAAAGCTAATTCAGATTCATTCATTTTTTCAAAGGACGGTCGAATCTCCCCCGCACAAGAGGATAAAATGACCAGAACAATGGAGAGCAATAGATAACGGTTAATCATAATTAACTTCCTCTCCCTAGCCTCGCTGCTTAAGGGCTGGCTTATCTTTACTTATTGTTACACGAGATCTTACAAGTAATTAAACAATTGTTCTAGAAGATAAGAACCTCCTAACTTATCGCGATGGCTGTTGAGCGAGTAATGCGTTTTACTTTCGGCAATTACTATCTGTAGGGCGGCATAAAAGAGGAATATAATTCAGTCTTTCTGAAGGCTTTTTTTACGCCATTGGATATAGTTTTAAGGTCGATGCTTATAAAAATCACTATACAAAATAATAAAATTAGAGAATTCTTTGAACGCCTTTATTAATCTAATCATTTCAAATAATGGAATATATTATGGATTGACACTGCTTCCCTTGATTTTTTTTGTAGATGAATTGTTAGGAGAGATTAATGCAGGGTTAGTGTCGCTAGTATTAAATATAAACCTTTATAAAATGATACCTTGGTTTCGCGCATTCGACGAAAGGGTTAAAGAAGTATAATTATTCTTATTTTACCCCTATCGAATAATTAGTAGTGAATTTTAGAAAAAGACCTAGAATAATCAAAACTCAATATTTGTTGAATAATACTTAGGAAATCTAATAAGAGGAGAGGTTGTATGAATTGGGAAGCATTAGGAGCGATCGGTGAAATTATAGGAGCAGTAGCTGTTTTGGGTACACTGTTTTATCTGGCCGCGCAAATTAAAATGCAAAATCATCAACTAGAAAAGTCCAACGAAAATGTAACCGCACAATTATCAATTGATATAAATAATATGATTATTAATAACTCTGATGTCTTGATGCGAGACAAAGAATTTGTGGAGATTTATCAGAAAGGCTTAAATAATCAGCTATTAGATGAGACTGAGACAATTCAATTCTCTCAATTTGTGAACAGGTGGGTAGCGCTTTGCGAGTCAGTAATAGTTGCTAACAAGGCAGAGCTAATGTTCTCTGGGGACTACGACCTAGATTTTCTATACGGTAATCCCTACATTCATAAACTTATAAATACAAAAGTTGGAGAGCGTTGGTTTAGCGAGGAGGCACCACTAATATATAGCGAGGATTTCTTAACAAAAGTTTCAAATTTTAGAAATAAAGATGAATCAGCTCTTCTGCTCTAGAATAATACAAACGGTTGACTTAACTCGACTCGTAATATTTCTAGCCGTTTGGAGTTCAGTCTTTTGGCTATCTCTTTAGTTTATTTGAGTGGGTTTTTAAATAGGTCTCGAGGGAATTGCCAGCGCAGCCTCATCGGGATAACCTATACCCCTGTTAGCTATTAATTGAACAAGGGTGGCCCAAATGGACCGACGTAAGTTTATGAACAGGGCGGCTGCGGTGGCAGCTGCAAGCTTCACTGCAGAAATGACATTAAGTCAGCGTGCAGAGGCCTTCGAAGGAGTAATGATTCAAGGGCTTCCTTATCATGTAGGCAGGCCGGTAATCTGTGAACCTGATCGAGAACGTTCGATGGCCCCTCCTGGATCCAGAATTGGAGGAGGTGGAGCTCCCTCGGCAAAGCTGGTGGCAGGTATGAATGATCCGCGCTTACCACCCATGCCCAAGAAACCGACTTTGTTGGACTTCTATCGTTATAGAATTCCAAATCCTTCGCATTTGTTGCAAAGCGCTAACCTTGCAATGAAAAATGGTATGGATGAGAAAGTCATACTCGCCTGTCTGCTGCATGATATTTCTGTCGAAGGGTTTTTACGCACCGACCATGGGTTCTGGGGCTCCCAACTCGTTGCTCCCTACGTTGACGAAGAGGTCTCTTGGGCAATTCAGAAACACCAGGCGCTGAGGTTCTTTGCCGATGAATCAGTGGGTTATGAATATCCTGCCGCTTATCGAGAGTGGTTCGGCTATGACTACCAAGTTGAGCCATGGGTGCAAGCCGAATACGATGAAGCGCGCAATCATCGTTGGTATATGACCTCTCGCTTGATTACTTTGAATGATCTCTACTCTTTCGATCCCGATGTCACAGATATTGAAATCGATCAATTCGAAGACGTGGTGGGGAGAAATTTCAAGCAACCTAAAGAGGGATTAGGATTCGACGGATCATCGGTAGCTCATATGTGGCGCACAATGATTTGGCCTCATAGCTGGCTTTAACTGGCGTATTAAACGGTGGAGGTTTGTTACCAATTCAGACCTCCACTTTTTGTCTTCCGATTCATAGGTATTTTTTAGCAATTATGGTTATCAATTCAGCTAAATAACCAACGATTATGCCTAAAATACCACAAAGGACAGGTAGAATTATTATGGCTCCAAATGCCATTGCGGTTCCGGCATTAAGGCCAATCGTTAACAGGTCAACTATTAGTCCTCCTATCGAATAAATCAATCCTACTAATAGCCCAAGCAGAGACATCCATTTAGCTAGCACTTTACCCCAGCTATTCTTCAAGTCCGTTTCCTGGTGAATTTGATCTCCATGGCATCCTCCACAGTCTTATTCAGCTTGAGTCTTGAGAAAAAACTAAATAATTCGTATATCACCAAGCTCTATAATTTCTTTATTAGCCGTCATTTGATAATAAGGTATCATTAACTACATAAAATTTATCTAGTTGGAGGAAACCATGGTCGCAAGAATATTATCTGGTCTCATTGGGGTAATAATGCTCATTTCAGCGATAAATTGGATCATTGATCCAGTTTCTGCTGCAGCGAGTCTTCAAATTACAGAAAGTTTAAGTGCTGTTGGGGGCGAAACTTTATTAGGAAGAAATACACTAATAGGTGATTTTACTTCTTTCTTTTTTACAGCTGGCATTTTGTCCTGCATCGGATCTTATAAGAATGAATATGAATGGCTATACGGGCCTTTAGCTCTGCTGGGCTCAGCCGCATTATTTAGGCTAAGTGCAGGCGTGATGCATGGCACTGAATTCTGGTTACCTGGAATAATGTCAGAAATTCTTTTTTCTATTATGCTTATTGTTAGTATAAATTTAATGAAAAAGTCTACTGCTTAGTTCAATCTATTTAATTTATGGGACGCCACAGATAGTCCTAACTAGTGAAGACAAGCCGGTTATAAAGGAGAACAGGCTTTTGAAAAAACTATTAACAATAATAACCTTGCTGTTTCTCCTGGCACCCGCCATTGCTCCGGCTCAAAATGAAGAAGCTATTCAAAATGCAAAATCTGCTTTGGAGAATTTTCTTGAAGATTGGAACCGCTCCGATCTTGATGCAATCCAAAAACACTTAAGCTTTCCTCATGTTACTCATGGGCAAGGGCGGCTAATAGTTGCGCAACAAGAGGGAGATTTTGCGCAAGACTTTGGAATGCTGCGTCGACAGGGATGGAGGCGCTCTTCTTTCGATAGCCTGCTTCCTTTGCAAGCAAGTGAAAGCAAGGTTAATTTCCTAGTCGACTTTACTAGGTATGGTGCAGATAATGAAATTATCTTCAGCGGTCAGGTTTTTTATGTAGTAACAAAACAACATGATGGTTGGGGGATGCATTATCGAAGTGGAGGTCCTCCCGAAAGAGCCATCACTGAAGGTGCAAGGGATACTGCGATTCAGGAAGCAACTATTGCTATTTATAAATTTTTTGAAGCTTTTAATTCTGCTGATAACAATGCGTTGTTAAACTACAATCACGTACCACAGGCTATGTTAAACACCCGGTTTCTCCATGCAACCAATAATGAAACTCCGCCTGTTCGAATGAATTTCGATGCCATGCGAGAGAGTGAATTATGGAGTTACAGTATCCTTGAAGACTTAGAGGTTGTTCATGTGATGAATAATAAGGTAATTTTTCAACTCGAGTTTGAGCGATTTAATTCTTCAGGAAATAAGTACAGCCGAGTGCCGGCCGTATGGGTATTGACAAAAATCAATGATAAATGGGGAGTCCAATACAGGTCATTGATGCCGGCAATTATTCCCTAGGTTATTATCTAAATAGTTACCTGCAAAAAGCTTAAGTGCTTGAGCTGTTTTTTCTCAACTTGACAAGCATAAAAGGATGGGTAAGTTTATACAAATGAAAGTCACATCTAAACATGAAACAACAAAGTCTGGTATGCGGGTTACTGCGAAGATTCCTGTGTTCTTGGCGTTATGTTTATTTAGTGCTCAAATCATTGCTGTACAGCATAGCCACAATGGCGATCTTGCTCACGATTTAGAGTGTTCTATCTGTGTAAAGCAGAACAATGAATCCGATTATCTTTCTACCGAAGGGCATGAATCTAAAAATATAGTTTTTCGAACTAATAAAAAAAATCTAATTTTCGAATTAATTTCTGCCGATTCAATTACTGCCAATTCTCGCTCCCCGCCACTCTCCTAGCTCGACAACTTTCTTTTTAAGCAACTAAATACTTTTACGTTTTTAGCGTGAACGTTGTTTTTTATAACGTCTTTTCGTGAATCGTCTATTAGAGACGATGAGCTTTATTCTGTACTGAGTTGGGGAGTTTTTATGCCAGATTCAACAATTAAAATGGACAAGGCGGCAATAGGTTTGTCGTTTCTTTGTGTCGTTCATTGTCTACTTACGCCGATCGCCATAGTTATGTTGCCAGCATTGGGAGCAACTTTCCTTGAGGACGAGAGATTCCATTATGCGCTTCTTTTTTTAGTATTGCCTACTAGCACCCTTAGCTTAGGGCTAGGTTGTCGCAAGCATGGTCACCTTGAAATTCTTCTGATAGGACTGTTCGGTCTCTTTTTGCTTTTTCTGATTGTGATACTAGGGGAAGAATTGCTGGGGGAGACAGGTGAAAAGATCTCGACTGTTGCAGGGGCGGTGATAATTGCTCTGGCCCATATACGCAATTTTAAAGCCTGCCAGAATAACGAATGCGACTCCGCTGATGAGCCCTAGCTCTGCCCACTCGAGCATATTAAATTGAGAAACTGAAAAAAATGATAGAAAGCGAGATTAAAAACCCGATACCTACCAATATCATCACGGGATTTCTTGGAGTGGGAAAGACAACCGCTATTCAAAATCTTATCGCTAAAAAGCCACAAAATGAGCGTTGGGCGGTCCTTGTAAATGAATTTGGTGAAGTTGGAATAGATGGCAATCTCTTTGAGGGAATGACAGAGAGCCAAAATGGCGTCACGATAAGTCAAGTGCCTGGAGGGTGCATGTGTTGTGCAAATGGATTTCCAATACAGATAGCTTTGGGCATGTTGCTTGCAAAATCCAATGCCCAGCGACTTCTTATTGAGCCTACCGGCCTAGGCCATCCAAAAGAAGTCATATCAATGCTGTCAAGGAACTATTACCGAGAAATCCTGGAACTTCGAGCCACAGTTTCGCTAGTAGATGCTCGTAAAATTAAAGATCGTCGATTCACTGCGAATGAAACCTTTAATCAGCAGCTTGAGGTTGCCGAGATCATAATCGCTAATAAAGCCGATCTATATGAATCGGGCGATTTCCCCTCACTCTTAACTTATATCGAGGAAAATTTTGATCTGGGTAGTAAGTCTATTTATCAAGTTCAACATGGTGCCCTAGATAAAGAATGGTTAGAGCAGCCGACTACGCTGAATAACTTGACACCTTCTAACGACAAGCCGGCAGAAGAACAGGCAAGCTTTTTGCCTGCGAACTTGCAAACGCCAACGGAGGGTTTTAGAAGTGTCGACAATTCAGGTGAGGGTTTTTTTAGTCGGGGATGGATATTTAATCCATCCTGGCTGTTTGGCGTTAATAAACTACGTTCAGCAATTCAAGGCTTGGAGGTAGAGCGTCTGAAAGGCGTGTTCATTACCTCGGATGGTTTTATTGCGTTTAACAAGAGTGACAGTATCGTTACTCAAACCCATCTCGATAGGCTCGAAGATAGCCGGGTTGAAGTAATCAGCGGTCGCACAGGGGCAATGGACGGAATTGAAGAAGCATTGTTAGATTGTTTAGTGCAGAAGTAAATTAGAAGCTGTTTTTCCTATTTCTATAACCTGCGCATTACAGAACTGCCCACTTTTCCATCATGGCGATGCGCTCTTTACCTTCTCAAGACCGCAGTAAGTGCAGTAAGACCGGCTATGGCTAGTAATTTCTTTATTTTCATATCAAGATTATACCATCAGTGCTGGCTGTCGATTTGAGAAGTTAACATTGTAGTCATGGAAAACGGTCAAAAATGTAAGGAGGTTTTATGAAAGAGCACCAGATCATTTCCGAAGAACAACTGAGAGAGCTCATGGGAGAACCAATACACCCTCTCGTCGTAGCCAAGCGCACGCCTTTGCTAACCCCCTCGATCAAGAAATATATTGAGCTGTCGCCATTCGCGGCACTCGCAACCCACTTACCAGACGGCTCCAGCGACATCAGTCCGAGAGGTGACCCTCCCGGTTGGGTCTATATTAGAGATGAAAAAACCCTAATACTTCCCGAAAGACCAGGAAACAAGAATTTCGACAGCTTAATCAACATCATTAATCAACCCAAAATATCCCTTTTGTTCATGATTCCTGATGTGCTTGAGACGGTCAGAATTAATGGCTCGGCTATCATCTCAACCGATCCTGAACTCCTTGCATTATTTCCTATTAACGGAAAGCTACCAGAACTTTGCATAGTAGTGACTATCGAAGAAGCACTCGGCCACTGCTCAAAGGCCTATCGCCGATCAAAACTCTGGGAAGATGACTATAAGTCTAAAGGCAAAGCACCCTCACTTGCCGAGCTAATGTCGGACCACCTAAATTTAGATCAAGGCATGAGCCAAGAGCTTAATGAGGGAATCGAAAATGATACCAAGGAGCGGATGTATTAAGTTTTAAAAAATAAATTGCGAGTAATTTATGCAACGAATTAAAGTGAGCTTTGACGTAATGATGAAAAAATTAGTAACAACAATAACCCTGCTCTGCTTCAAGTTGACGGTGTTCCTCTATGCTAGCAGTAATTCCCAGATAGAACGAAGATGATGAAGTCGTTGAAGATTGGGTTATTGGTGGTAGGTGCCCTCATGGTCGGGACACTCATGATAATCCGCATGATCGGGCTGGCGCCGGGGCATCCCACTGCCGAGGAATACGCTGATGCCGGCCGGTCGGCCAGGCCGGGATTGTGGTTGGCGGGGGAGGTTGTCCGTGAAGTTGTGACAAATTGGGACTGGGTCAACCAGTTCAGTGACGCGTTTGGCGAGAATGGAACTGAGCTTGAGACTCGTACCTGGTACGGTATCCCGCACTCCGTTACCGTCCTACTGGTTCCGCGTGGAGACGAACTCTACCTCATGTCGAGTGCACAAACATTCAGGTTGGACAAAGAGTTTCCCTACGGTAAGGCATGGTGGAAAAACGTCGAGCGTGATCCACGTGTGCGCCTGAAGATTGGCGAAAAAATTTACGAAATGACGGCGGTATTGATCCAAGACCGGGCCGAGGTTGCCCGATTGCGAGGTGGGAGAGATCCTATCGTGAAAGAGACGGATGCCGACGGGAATGAATATATCTCTGAGGAGTGGCACTATTGGCGAGTTTTCCAGCGTAACGTACCAGAATATGGGACAGGGCTGGCGACTAATCAAGTACAGTAGGCTGCATAGGTCTGGTTAGAGGAGATAGTATAAATATAGAAGTGATTAACTGAATGGCTTATGCCAGCGGGCGGATTCAATTAGTGCTGAATTCATTAGCCTGTAGCCGTTTTGTCCAACTTTATATACCAAACTATATACCAACGAAACGTTAATGCCCCCCCTTCAAACGCATTGAAGTGGCCCTGATAATTAGGGCCGGGGAGGCTCTTTCGCGTCTATCTATTGTTATAGTACCAACGCAGATTTACTAAAGCCGAATTTCAAAATTAGTGTAACTGAAGCTTTGGGAGGAAAGAAAAATGAACTCAAACACAGACCCAAACATCACATTAATAAAAACAGAATTTGAGATAATGCTGGAACGCTTCAGTGCTGGAGATTCGACAGCTGTAACCAAATACATGCAATTTCCGGCATTAGGAATTAATACTCCGACTACTGTTTTTAATACGATAGAAGAGTTTATTAACTTCGTTGATTCATATCCACTGCAAGAGGATTACTCTTACACTAAATCGGACAGGATGGATATATACCCTATCGGCGGTCCTATCTACTGCTTAGACTACGATTACTCGCGTTTTAATGACCATGATGAACTTCTCTCCGAAGGAAGAGGCATTTATTTATACAGTAATGAAACCGGTAGCTGGAAGGTGTTTAGTTTTTGGAACGGAGATAGAGAGTAAGTGGGGAGACTCTTTCGCGTCTATCTATTGTTATAGTACCAACGCAGATTTACTAAAGCCGAATTTCAAAAAAAATCTGAAAAAATATTTACTGATGCTTTTTTGTGGGGTGAGAATGCTATAGAAAGCGGCTCAGTTGGCCGATTCCTCTGTTAGATCCATAACTTGTAAGTACGAAATCAGAGTGTGCTACGAAGTGTGCATAGCATTCAAGTACGTGCGGCAGAAACGATTGTATTTTTGTTCTGTTTCCAATTACCCTCATCTTCAATACTAATAATACTGAAGAATCACTTTGGGATTTTTATGAACCGCCGCGAACTGATACAACTTGCCATCATGACAGGCGCCGCAGCCATTCCTTTGCGTGCATTGGCGCAGTCGGGCGAAGACTGGGCCGAACGGAAAAAGAGAACGAACGTTCGTGGTTTGGATATTGCTTACTATGAGGTCGGTAGTGGCGACCCTATCATTTTCCTTCATGGCAATCCCACTTCATCCTATCTCTGGCGTAATGTAATTCCCCACCTTGAGCACCTTGGTCGGTGCATAGCGCCGGATATGATTGGATTGGGTGACTCTGATCCACTTCCGAACAGTGGGCCGGGTGTATACAAGTTTGCAACCCATCGTGACTACTTGTTTGATTTTTTAGAACAAGTGGGGGCTACTGAACGGGTGACACTGGTAATTCACGACTGGGGCTCGGGTGTAGGTTTTAGTTATGCTCAACGATTTCCCGAGCGAATTAAAGGCATAGCCTTTATGGAAGCGATCATCAGGCCGAGCACATTGCCGTTACCTCCTGAACCACAGCAGGGAGCTTTCTCACTGTTTCGTTCGGAGCGTGGAGAAGAAGTGGTGTTGCAGAACAATTTATTCATAGAGCAGATATTGATTGGCGGACTCGGATACTTTCTAACCGAGGCAGACAAGGCGGAATACCGCAGACCATTTCTACAAGCAGGAGAAAGTCGCAGGCCAACTCTTACCTGGCCGAGGGAACTACCATTTGCTGGCGGGCCAGCTGATACCACTGCTCTTGTGCAGAGTTATTCTGATTGGTTGGCTGAAAGTGAATTACCTAAACTTTTCATTAGAGCCAATCCTGGGGCGCTACTTTCCGATTCTCCGAATAATGCTCCGTTTCTGGAATATGTGAGAAGTTTCCCCAATCAGACCGAGGTGCAGGTATTCGGTACGCACTACGTGCAGGAAGTCTCTCCTCATGCAATTGGCAGAGCTGTGGCAGATTGGATGCAGGGAATATAACGGTAGATTTATTTGTGTCTTCTTTCCTTCTCTGTGTTCATTTAAGGCGATAAAACATGAAGCGTCGCGATTTTATTGGCAGTGGCGCTCTATTCTCGACATCTGCGGTTTTGCCCCGCTTGGTTAGCGCGGCGGATTCTTGGTCAGATGGATCAATTCAGCACCTGATCCCCTTTAGCAATCACAACAGTATCTTGCTGAAGGTATCATTCCGTGAGCCGCAAGAAGGCCCAAAATTGCGGATCGGAAGATCTCTTTTCGACGGACAACAACGAGATACCCTCGGACGTTTTTGGTCTTTTAAAGCAGAAGGGCTTGAAAGCCATAAAGAGTATGAACTTACCCTACAAGACAATACCGGAAATCGCTTTGCCGATTCATGGCCGTTGCAAACGACTCCACCAATAGATGCTGATGCCGAGTCTCTTAGAATTCTAATCTATACCTGTGCTGGTGGGCCGGATGATGCGGAAGGACTAGATGGCACATGGAGATTCCTTCCTATATCTACACGACGGAGAATCCTAGAGCGAGCATTATCATTATCACCCGATCTGGCGATAGGCGTCGGTGACCAAGTCTACTGGGATCAAAATACACCTCGTAATAACAGACCGTCAGCCCTGCAAGCTCGGGAAAATATTTGGGGCAAATACGGTAGTCTTGATGAAGATCTACCTATTTACGGTTCGGCCAATGAGGCAGCAATCACCGGATGCCTCGATGAGCAGATCGCATCACTTTATGGAACCAGTTTTCGGTCCGTACCATTAATACTTACACAGGACGACCATGACTATTTCGTAAATGATGCTGCTACGGATGAGGAGATAACATTACCACCTCGCAATTTCACGGCTCGCTTGGGTCGTGCGCAGCAATCTTTATATTTTCCGGAATTCCTACCTGATCCGTATCGGCCCAATTACATTGCTGGGGCCTTTCGTGACGGGTCTAGTGAGTCCTACGGAAGCTTTCGCTGGGGCTCATTGCTGGAATTACTACTTTATGATTGCAGGCGCTATGTCACTTTGGCTGGCCCGTCAGCGGTATTTATAGAAACCCAAACTGAAAAATGGATCAAAAATCGAACGTCTGATGAGAACAGCAGTCGCCATCTTATCCACATACCCTCAACTCCAATGGGTTGGTCAGCCGGTAAATGGGGAGAGTGGTATCCGGACTTCATTCAATCCGATGGCCAATTGGGGATCGAAAATCCTAAACCTTATTGGCAGAGTGGGTGGTTTGCGCAACATCAACGTATCCTGACCTCGTTAGCCAACCAGCGGCAGCGTTTTCCATTAATGATATCCGGCGATCTTCACGCAATTGGTTCGGGCACTATACATAGAAGCGCGGCACTCAATTTCGATAATCCAGTGGAGACAATTCTGTCAGGTCCGGTTGGCACTGGATCGGCTTGGCCCAGTGCTTCAAGGGGAATCGGATCGACCGTGCCTGTCAATTTGCAAGTCGAGGAGCGCTCCAGTCCTATTGAGAAAAATGGATTTACTATTCTCGATATCGATCCCTTTGGCATTGACGTGCGTCAGTTTGCTTGGTTGCCGGAAGATGGCCTGGATACGATTAATAATTTACAACCATTTTCAGAGTTTAGATTAGACCGTATTTGAGTGAATCATACGGTCTCTGACACACCAACTAAATGAAAAACTACCAACAACAATAATAGGGGCATTGATATAGACGATTAATCCTTAGCCAGTGCCTGTATCGCTTCCAGATGCAGCGCATTGAGATCTGTCTGGGGCTTCTGCCCTATTTTGGTATCCCAGATAGCCGATATTTGTAGTATTGTTCAAGTATGAATATGAACAAACTAATCACTACAGCCTTTCTAATGGTGCTAGCGAATGTTTCTTATGGGCAGGATGTTGAGACTTTAAATCCAGTTGATTTGCAACCTTACATAAAATCCAAAGTTGAATATCCTGCTTCGGAATTATTCTACGCTCAGCTCGTAAATCTCATGGGATGCCCTATAGAAAACATGCAAACTTATTGGTATCCGGCTGCCAACCCCTCTCAACACCGCGGTGACGGTTTCCCCGTGACCGTTAAGTGCGATAACCGTGACCCAAGGGAGTATAGTTGTATTTTCAATCCGACGGGGGGTTTGATTTGTTTAAATGACCAAGGTCTACCCGAAGGCTATGCGCAGTTAGTAAGAAACAATTCCCGTTAATGACTAACTACACAACTCTCGGTGGGCGTGTGACATGCACCCAGTGTAATGCACTGTCGAAACGGACTCGGCAGGCCCGCGGCCGATTCTGGTTAAACGTGGTCTTTCCCCTAAACTTAGTTTGCTGTCTCAGCATGGTGATGTCATACATAAAACTATTCATCTTCGCGCTTGCGCCGTTTTTTTTCTCTTCTGCTGTCGCGCAGACTATTGATCAAGGTCGCGGTCCTGTCCAGTTAACTGTTCCTCAGAATTACAATGAAAAAAGTCCTACTCCGTTGATTATTTTACTCCATGGATTTCGAAGCACTGGTTCGATACAGGATTCCTACTTGGGCTTTAGCGATATAGCGAATGACAATGGATTTCTATTTATTGCCCCAACAGGAAGCGTAAATCCTGAAGGTAAAACATTCTGGAACGCGACTCCGGCTTGTTGCGATTTTTTTGGTAGCAATGTGGATGATGTGGGGTATATCAAGGAGCTGATTGATTCGATAAAACTGGAATACAACGTCGATGCAAACCGTGTGTATTTAGTCGGTCACTCCAATGGCGGATTCATGTCGTACCAAGTTGCCTACAACCACCCTTCCATCATTGCGGCAGTGGTAAGCCTTGCTGGTGCGAGTCACGATGAAGTCCGCCCTGCTCCAGCCGGGCAAGTGCACACCTTGCAGATTCATGGAACGCGGGATCTAACCATTCGCTTCTCCGGCGGATTCAATTTTGGTAGTGCTTATCCTGGAGCGGTAGAGACTGTAACAACCTGGGCCGGCTATAACGGCTGCAGCTTAGTCGCTGAAGAGGGTCAAACACTAGATTTGGTGGCCAACTTGGCAGGCAATGAGACCACCAGTGAAATTTACGACGATGGCTGCAAATCTGGAGGCTCTGCTGAATTGTGGACCATTGAAGCGGGCGGGCACATCCCTTTATTTTCAAATTCATTTGCGCAGCAAGTAGTGGACTGGCTGTTCGTGCATGCAAAATCCGATTGGCCAGCAGACTACAATGGTGTTAAGCCTTCCGCAATGCTGGGGTTAAGTTACAACAACATCGGCAACTTTAGCTCCGCTGACAATTCGATCTATACCTGTGTTCGTGCGGTAGAAAATGGAATACCTACTGCGATTGGTGGCATTGAACAATTCGACATCGCAATGAAAATTATTTCATATGAGTTGGGGGTTATTCAGGTTACAAATAGTCGGCTGTTCAATTCGGATGATGTGCGTAATGAGAACAACGAGTTGCCAGATTGCAGTGGCATGTTTGAACTAAGCACAAACCTCTATACGGATATTATACAAGTGGGTAATCAAGTGTTCGAAGTTGTGTTTGAATTGCGTGATTCTGTGAATCTCGAGTTTGACTTGGTAAATTTCTTAGAACTCAATTAAAAGTACAAAGAATGTTCTTTGACTGGCACATGATAGAGTTTTATGCCTTTTTCGTCCTAATTGTCATGCCTCCGTCTAGCTTATTTGATGCAGCTTGATAACAAAGGCCGATTACTCCATCGTGTTTTCTCCAGGAACGGACAAGCCCTGCTTCTAACATAGAGAAACCAGCTGCCATCCACATAACCAGCGCGCCGCAGATTAGAAAATAGAATGTATCCATTGCGTACTGTAATTCAAAAATTTGGCTTTCCACCTTTACCTCCGTTATGGACTTAGTATCAGACCACTATTTATTCATTAATTTGTTATCTAAACTGCTTCTTCTCCAGTTTCACCGGTACGAATACGAATAATTTGAGCGAGTTCTGTTACAAAAATTTTACCGTCACCGATTTTTCCTGTATTTGCGGCAGTAGTGATAGCTTCAAGGGTTTGATCAAGTAAGCTCTCGCCAATAGCAATTTCCACTTTTGCTTTCGGTAGAAAATCCACAACATACTCAGTACCGCGATAGAGCGCTACTCTCGCGTTATAGAGAAACCGGCGTTGATCGCATAGTAGCCCTAAGAGGGGACTTGCCTTCTGGAATAGCTCAGTGTGCCCTTTCTGTCTGCCAAACCCTTTTACTTCAGTAACAGTAATACCCTGCACCCCAATTTCAGACAAAGCCTCGCGAACATCCTCTAGCTTGAATGGCTTGATGATAGCCGTGACTAACTTCATTCAAATACTCCTAAGTTGTTGCGAGCAGTTGTGCCCGTTCCAATTCTTACAACCAATTTGCTTAATGCATGAGTCGTGCCAATTGCATTTTTATTAGAAAAACAAAAAGTACTTGGGTAGCGGAGGGTTTGGTACAGACCTCACTGATTAGCTTTGTATGCAGGACCAGTGACGGTGCATCAGGAACCGTTGCGCACCAATTCTGTGCAAGAAACTTACTGCGCAAGCCGTATTACAGAGTTAGAAGAACTTATTAACAAGCTGGAAATCGGCCCTCCGTTAGCTTTTGATTCTGCTATAACTTCAGCAAGAGGGGAATACTCCCCTGTACTTTACAATCAGCCAATCCGATTTCATAAAAATTTAAAATTTCTGTAGCATTCTTGCAATGAAACTTCTTCAACATAATGAACATCCAAATGTTTATAGGGGCGGAGATTATTGTGAGAGACGTCATTAATGATGGTCTATTAGTGTTGGAGGCCA
>NTJZ01000023.1 GCA_002457215.1 OM182 bacterium MED-G28
CCCGAAGTATTTTCCTGACCAGTAAGACTCATTGCCGTGGCGAATAGATCGAGAGTCGAGCCGATTTCACTAATTACAGCTGGCTGAATATGGCCAGGCCAATAAAAAATAGCAGGCACTCGCATACCTCCCTCAAAAGTTGTTCCCTTGCCCATCCGCAGTAACCCAGCACGACCACCTTCAACACCCATCGTTAACCAGGGGCCATTATCACTAGTAAAAACGATCAGTGTATTTTCTGCTATGCCTAACTCCTCTATCGCGGTTCGAATCTGGCCAACACTCCAGTCGATTTCTTCTATAACATCGCCATAACGACCCCCGATGCTGCGACCGTTAAATTCATCGCTTCGAAACAAAGGCGTATGAGGCATAGTATAAGGAACGTACGCCAAGAATGGGGATTCTACATTGCGAGTCATGAAGTCGATTGCCGCTTCTGTATAGCGGCGCGTCAATAATCTCTGGTCCGTTGGCTGTTCAATCGTGAACTCTCCACCGGTTGAGCTATCTATCAATGGGGTGTTCCAGTACTCGGGACGCGGCTCAGCATATTTATCGGGCCTAGTAGCAGTAATTCTGGCGCCCTCTTCAGTGTCACCGCTAGCTAACATGGCACGCATTTCATCAAAATCAGGATCGCCTACCCAATCCATATCATTAGAATAGGGAATACCAAACCATTCATCAAAGCCATGCACTGTTGGATAAGCATGCGGGGCATCACCTAGGTGCCATTTTCCAAAGATTCCCGTTGCATAACCTTGACCTTTTAAGGACTCAGCAATGGTTTCCTCTTCATCAGGAAAACCCCCTGGTTCATTTGGAAAATAGACACCCATCTGTCGTCCATAGAGCCCGGTTCGCACCGGCAATCGGCCAGTTAAGAGTGCCGCGCGACTCGGAGAACACACTGGCGCCGCAACATAAAAATCTGTCCAACGTTGTCCTTCAGCGGCCAAGCGATCCAGCTCTGGCGTCCTGATATACGGATGCCCGGATACTCCAAGATCGCCGTATCCCATGTCATCGGTAAATAGTATTACTATATTGGGAAGTCGAATTGAATCTTCAGCTAAGGTCTGTGTATCCTGTGGTGAGCAGGTGACAAGGCTGGCTAAAACAATAATAGATAGACACATTCGCGACATTAGCGATCTCCATTCTTCATTGCTTTGATCTGAAAATGATAGCAGTCACTCAAAAATTTGATTGCAATCCACGCAGTTTACTTAATCTTCAAACCCTACAAATGTTACTGCATCATCCACGGTCTTCCGTTCAGAGACAACCACATTGGCGGGAAAACTGTCATCGGGAAATCCCATGGCTACACAGATCATGATAACTTGATCATCAGGGATATTCGCATGCTCCCTAACAACTGGGGACTGCATAATCCCCTGACTATTAATTACGCAGCCGAGACCACGAGACCAGGCCGCATTAACGAGAGCATTGGTTGCACCACCACAATCGAAAGGCGCAATATCACCGCCGTGAATCGATCGATCATAAGTTACAACTACCGACACCGGAGCATCAAACTGCCTAAAGCCACGCAGCACCCAACTTTGTCTTCCTTCTTTATCTTCCCGTTCAATTTTCATTTCTTTGAAAAGTTGTTTAGCAATACCTATTTGTCGCTCACGATGCACACCTTCATAGGCACCATGATTTCTAAATTCTCTTGAGTCGGGGACGCCCGCAAGGTTCCGCTCGGTATTGCCTGCACGAATTTTGTCTAGGGCCTCTCCCGCTACCACATAGAAATTCCAGGGCTGTGTATTTAGAGACGAAGGTGCACGTATTGCTATTTCTATGACTTCTTTTATTAGTTCACGTGGGACTGGCTTTTTCCGATAACCACGAATACTTCTTCTCCCTAATACAACTTCGTCATACTCCATAATTCTATTCCTCGACTTTCTTTATTAATTTCCATATGACTAATTCGTTGCAAAAGTTCTTCAATTATTAAGAGTTCGAATTTGCTAATACGAATAGAGGGATCTTAAGTTATTACAGAATACTTAATAACAAAATAATTTCTAAGTGGGTGAAGCAACAAAGTAGTTTTATGATTGCCTCGCTTCTATTATGACTACAATTCCAGCTGCGGCACTGAGTAAGGTGAATTAGGATCTACTGCCTGACGTAAAGAAAAAACATTGCCATCGATGTCATTAGCGTAGACCTGCCAGAAGTTTCCTAACAGCACTGGCTCACTAACGAACTCCACGCCCAAACCAACCATGCGAAAATACTCTGCTTGAATATCGCCCACCTCAAGTGAATAAGAATAGCCAAAATCTGTACTGCCACGTTCACCAACTTGTTCGGGTGTTGCAGGGCTAACATATTCCCAAAATTCCATGGATTTCGACTGTGCAGCCATTTTGAAGAACATAACTTTGAGAGACAAATTGTCAATATCAGTAGCATCATCGAAGGTGGAACGCCCCTGGATATCAGCGGTTCGATAAGGGTCAAAACCCATTATTTCAGAGTAAAAGTCAGTTAGTCGCTCGATGTCGTGGGTTACCAAAGCCACTTGTGTCATCCACATGTCAAAACCTTGTTCAATCCATTCAGGACTTCGACGGTCGCCGCCTAAGCGATCAAAATCAAGCTGTTCTAGCTCGAGCATATTTCCTTCTGGGTCATATGCATAAGCATAGGTTACTCCCTGACCCAATAGATCTATAGGGCCGTCGCCGCGACTGAGCATCTCTGCGCCAGCTCGTTTAAATTTATCGTATCCCGAAAGGTGTGCTGGCGACTGAAAACAAGTATGAGTCATCCCCGGACCCTGCACTGGCATCTTACTAAGCGACTTGTTCCAGTTATGACTAAACGCGGTAAGTTCAAACAGCATATTTGGCGCTTCGAGTACGGCCACTTCATACTCTATGTTTTCATGACCAAACAATTTATCTGCTGCACTATTATTGCGAACAATTTCTCTACTGATCAATTTAAAGTCCGAAGCAGATTGATAGAATTCTAGTATGGAGTCGAGGTCCTTAACTGAAAGAGCGATATGGTTAATACCAAGTATCGAAGTCGGTGAATCAGCAATCGATGCATCGGGATCAATTTCATAAGCCATTGCGAAATAATTGCTAGCGACCAAAATTATCAGGCTCAAGAGTCGTATTCCGATTCTAATTTTAGCTGAACAAGGGTTTTTGTTATTCATAATTAGTTGACTAAATTCCTTATTGAGAATCTAAATTCATCACGCCTTCGCAAAACTCTGATCACAAGAAACGACTGTATGCTTATTCACCTTGTAGCGAATAAACCAACAATACATTTCCTGGCGCTTCCGCCCATTTTTCATAGCCAGACGTGATATAGACCTGACCATTTGCAATCACAGGACCATCTGATTCAATAGAACCACCTCTGGCTTCAATACCATTGCGCAGTCCAAAACTTTGATTGGTGTTTGTCTCCCAAAGAATCTCGCCATCGTCCACATCGAAGGCACGCAAAATTCCATCCAAGCCACCAGCAAAGACAAGCTCGGGCGTACTGCTCACTGCGGCTGAAATTCCCCTCCAACAGAGAAACTGACTGTCTACACATTTGTCCGGCAAATCATTACGCCAAAGAATTTCTCCCGTGCTGGGGTTCATGGCATGTACACCTGGATGTGCAGGCCCTACATTGTAGGGATTATTTGTCGGCAAATCAGAAACTCCCACGAAGAGTTTGTCTCTATTCGCACTCATCCCATGGTGGATACCGCCCATGGTGCCGCCGCTGCCAGCCCGCTGCTCCCAGATCAAGGCTCCATTGTTTGCCGGATCCAAAGCATAGACCATACCTGATTTTTGGCCCACCATAATGATGTCTTGACCATTCTCATCCTGCGTTAAAATTGGCGATGCACCAATGTCGTAATCGGGCCCGTCTTCTTCCGGGCAGTTAGGCGTATTTCTCGAACAGGCACCATTCCAGGCATCGTCTTTGGTTAGTTGTGCCGACCAAATGATCTCACCAGTGTCTAAATCCAAAGCCAAAACAGCATCGCTTAAGTCGTTGGCAGGCGATGAATAATTTTCCCCAGTCCCAGCGTAGACCAGGTTTCTCTCCGCATCAATAGTTGGACTCGACCAAATAGGCGCACCCGATGGCCCGTATTGTTGAATGCCTGCCGTGCTAATAATAGTTGGTCGCGGTTCATCTGTAGTGTATGTTCGCCAGAGTTCATCGCCGCTACTAATGCTTAGCGCAACAAGCGCACCTCGAAATGAGCAACAAGAGTATTCCGTTCTCGCCGCTAACAAAACTTCCAGAGATGAGACTGGCACGATGACGATATCATCATGAGCGATTACTGATCCAGTGAGTGTGGCTTGAGGGTGATCATGTACTTTCTTTTTCCAAATCAGCTTGCCGGTTTGTGCATTAATGGCATAAGCGCTGGCAGCAAAATCTCCAAATAAAAGTGTCTCGGGTATGCCTAGCTCGTCAGTATCGACATAGATCGCGCCACGAACTTCTGCATCGGCACTAAAAGTCCACCATGGACAGCCAGAGGAATTGTCTAACGCATAGATAATTCCTTCTTGGCTCCCAATATAAGTCACTTCCGGTGTTACTACTGGTTGTGATCGAGCTCTTGTCGCACTCGGAAATGCAAATGCCCATTTAAGCGCCAATTGATCTACATTGCCTTTATTAATAATAGTCTCAGCAGCTTGATGTCGGGTGTTTCCGATTTTACCACCCCAACCATTCCAAACTATGGCTTGGCTTAGAGATGAAGATGAATCCAATTTAGATTCACAACTAAAACTGGCTGTCTCGGTGCGGGACTCATCATAACGATTACCAGAAAGATAATAAGCCACGTTTCTTTTCTCCTCCCGGGTTAAAGCCATTCCTGAAGTAGCCATCGAACCAAATTCAAGTACATCCACAATTCGTTGAGGGGTATAGAGGTCGAAGGCTGCCCTTCTTGGCGCTTCAAGCAAAGCACCCTCATGGCATTCTGCACAAAAAAGTTGGTATTGGGCTTCCCCATCCGCTAGTTCAGTCTCACTTTGTAATTCCTGCGCTGATTGAGTAAAAGCAAATAACGGTGTAAGGAGAAGCGCGTGTAAGGTAATCGATAACTTTAACTTTCTTTGCAGCATTTACTATTCCATTTGTTCATAGCTAAGGCGTCTAGCTGTCTACTTAATTTACTATCATATGGTGATAACACCACTATTTAGAAATTGAATCTTGGCGGGAAAAGAAAATAACACCAAAAAATATAAATTAGCCTGATTGCTGCGGCACAATCAAGCCATTCTCACTCCACATAGCTTCCGGCAATAATCAGTTACTAGATGAGAAAGATCTCCTTGAATCTAGCGATGCTGTTTTTTCGATCAAACTAGTTGCAATCCTATTTCGAGCATACCTAAATTTGTAACCGATGAATAATTTTACTCAGGTGCTTGCTCCAATTCCACTAACATCGTTCGGGAAGCTAAATAGAAATGGATGCTCGACCAAATCATTACTGTCGGCAGCAGTATCAACATGGAATAGCGCAAAGATTCAGCTCCTAAAGTTGGTGCAAGAAAGTCGCTTAGGAAGCCGATTGCAAAAGGGCCAAGTCCAAGTCCGATAATATTAATTACTAGCAGTAAAATTGCAGAAGCAGTCGAGCGCCAGCGCAATCCCACCAGGTTATGAGTGGTTGCAATGGAATTGCCCAGATAAACATTTTGTAATAATCCAGGGATGAATACGCTCACCAGCGCAACATATTGATGATTTGTGAGAAACACTATCAGCAGAAATGGAACAACCAGAATTGTTGCAAGACCGGGTATCCATTGATACCAGCGCTTATCTCGTTCGGCGAGCTTATCACCTAAAATTCCACCTAAAAGAATTCCAATAGCGCCGAAAAGGCCAGTAGATAATGCCAGCCAGGTTCCCAATTCACCTGTCGACATTTCATGGCTACGAATAAAAAAGGAGGCAATCCAATTTACTGTTCCATATCCGACAAAAGCATTAAGGCCACAAGCAAATGCCATATGCCTAAATGTCTTGCGTTGCCACAAAAGAGATACTACTTCCCGAAACGGTACTTGTTTTTCTGAGACCTTCTTATTCTCAATCAGCCCGCGAACTGGTTCACGCACTGTGGCTCTCACAATAATGGCCAAAATAATTCCAGGCACCCCCACTACCATAAAAGCAACCCGCCACCCAAAAAACTCATTGAGCCATCCGCCGAACAGAAAACCGAATAAAATGCCGAGATTTACACCGGTGGAATAAAATGCGAGAGCACTTGCTCTTTTTTCTGGCGGAAAAATATCCGAGACAATTGAATGAGAAGGTGGACTTCCCCCTGCTTCACCGATACCGACCCCAATTCTTGCGGCCAGCAGTTGACTATAGCTTTGGACAAAACCACTTATCGCTGTCATAAAACTCCAAAGCCCTACCGAGACAGCGACTATATTCCTTCGGTTGCTTCTATCTGCTAAACGAGCAATTGGAATTCCTGCAGTTACGTAGAACACGGCAAATGCAAAACCGGTCAACAACCCCAATTGGCTATCTGATAGAGACAGGTCTATCTTGATTGACTCCTGCAGAATAGACAGTAATTGTCTATCGATAAAATTAAAGGTGTAGACGAGGGTGAGAACCACCAGTGCATAATTCCTGGCACTAGTATTAGCATATGGATTATCCACTGATGCAACTGGTGGTATTTTGATCTTATCCTCGGCGTCTTCAGTACGATCGGTCATGACTGGTCCTTTTATTATTATTTTTCACTACCTAAGACATGTAGGAACATGCAATATCTGAGAGTAGCGTAAAATATCAGCCCATTAAAACATCGTCTTCTGAATATAGCTGTAGCTTTTTCAGTCATTTGAATTAATTTCAAAAAATATTTATTTTGCTAGAGTGAATGCTAGTTTGCAGTGGGTAAAAAATTGTTTTTCTTTCGAACACCTCTAAAGCCGAATAGCCATAGTGCCCTTATTAGATTAGGCTTACCCGTTCACTACTCTAAATTAAAATTCAGGCGGCACCAAAGTTCGTTACAAAACGTACAGCCTAATCTATCATTCTAACCACTATCCATAAAATTAAACGAAGCCATGTTAATCAAACAAATTCCCATTCGAAACAACTTACGCAACTACATGTATTTACTGGCCTGCGAACAAACCTTGGAAGCAATCGCTATAGATCCACTGGACCACAACTTATGCTTGAAAGTAGCTGCAGACCTAGGTTGGACAATCAAAATGGTTGCCAACACCCATCATCATCATGATCATATTGGTGGCAATGGGCCAGTAATTGATGCTACCGGGGCTGAATTAGTTGCTCATACAGAAGCCATGAGCGCGATACCCAATGTTGATAGAGGAGTACAAGCTGGCGATTCATTGCGATGCGGAAAGCTGAGACTGAAGATAATGGATACTCCCGGCCACACAATGAGCCATATTTGTTTGTATTTCTCAGGTACGGATGCAGAACAACCAGCTTTGTTTTGTGGTGACACATTGTTCAATGCTGGCGTGGGTCGATGTGATTTTGGTGGCGAGCCTAAAGTCTTGTACAACACTTTTGTAGAGCAAATTTTCCCGCTTTCTGACGATGTGCGAATTTTTCCAGGCCATGACTATATTCGAAATAATTTAGAATTCACTCTCGACCGCGAACCTGACAATCAATCAGCGTTGAATTTACGAGAGGAGTTTAAGCAAGGGTTAGATGCTGAGAGTTTTGTAAGCAATATTGGTATTGAACGCGAAATAAATATTTTCTTCAGGCTCGATCAGGCACAAGTACGTGCAGGAATTGGAGCCAGTGCGCTGGATGATCAATCGACATTTATTGGTTTGCGTCGATTGCGAGATAACTGGTAGTTTTTAATGCAAACGAATTGATCAGAACATTAGCTCCATGAGAATAAATGTATTTTTAGATACGCGAGCTCACAGCACACCATCGACCATTCGGTGATTTACAGAGCATCCCTCCTTCTTTGCTTTAAGCACTTCAAAAAATCGCCAGATAGGAGTACTGTCTTTACATCATTTGCCGTCAATCATAACTACTACTTGGCTGGAGACTCCAATGACTAAAAACTGGTTCGCCCTACTAATTGTATCAGCGGCACTTTGTTCGAAACTCCAGGCGCAACAGGAAATGCCACGCACTGAGCATGGTCATCCAGATCTACAGGGCACCTATACTTTCCGTACTCTTACTCCTTTGCAACGACCAACAGAACTCGCGGACAAAGCAACACTAACCCGTGAAGAAGCAGCTGAATGGGCCGCTTATGAGAATAGACGCCAGAATAGAGATCTCATTATCGACTCTGTGGGTGGCGCAGGTTATCCACCGGGTGTGATTTCCTATAATGAATTCTGGTATGAGCGCGGCACGGATACCGTCGGAGATTATCGAACTTCATTGGTATTCGATCCACCGAATGGCAGATTACCTGCTCTCAGCGCGATTGGCCGAGAACGTGCGGCCTACACTCAACAAGTTCGAAGAGAAAGCGCTGGACCAGAAGCTCGTACATTAAACGACCGCTGTATTATTAATAACCGAACCGGGCCACCAATGGTTTCTGGTTCATACAATAATAATATGCAATTGGTGCAGACAGAGCATTATGTAATGATAATGACTGAAATGGTTCATCACGCGCGCATAATCCCTTTCGCCAGCGACCATGGTGCACCTTTCTCCCAGTGGACCGGGAATTCAATTGCTCGCTGGGAAAATAATACCTTAGTAATTAGCACACAAAATTTTTACCCTGATTATGGCTGGCGTAACACTTCTCCTGAAATGAAAATTGAAGAGCGCATTAGTTGGCTCGATGAGAATACGCTAGACTACGAATTCACAGTGGATGATCCAAATACATGGGCACAATCCTGGTCCGCTAGATTACCAATGAGTCGTATGTCTGAGCGAATTTATGAATTTGCTTGCCATGAAGGTAATCATGGATTGGCAGGAATCTTAGCCGGCTGGAGACGCTGGGAAATCGAGGGTAAAAATTCAGGAAGTATCCCGTCAGTGGATGACTAAGAGGAATATTTTCAAATACTGCTAATTGGAGCCTGATTGACTCAATTTGTGACCACAGAACTCCGGATTACATAGCGTCAGCCTTTCTTATTGGGGTTCCTTCTCTCTGCCGCTTCTGCCATTCTATCGGAACCTTTATCGACACATCTGACCGTGCGAGAGATTCCTTGCCCAAAATTACGTCAGCAATTTTTTCTGCCACCATTATAACTGGTGCGTTTATGTTACCGTTAGGCAGAGTTGGGAAAACTGACGCATCAACTACGCGCAAATTTTCTATTCCAATTACATTGCAATTCTTATCAACAACCGCCAGAGGATCTCCTGGATTACCCATCTTACAAGTACCTGCAGGATGATAAGCACTTTCAACGTTCTGCTTTACCCAAGCATCTATATCGGCATCACTGTTAACATCAAATCCTGGCTGAATTTCTGCTCCACGATATTTATCCATAGCTGGCTGCTTCATGATTTCTCGAGTAAGGCGAATGCATTGTCGCCAAGATTGAATATCTTCTTCATGCTGATAGTAGTTGAAAAGAATGCTGGGTGCCGCCGTAGCATCTGCTGAACTTATTTTCACGCACCCACGGCTCTTCGGTTTGTTCGGACCTACGTGAACTTGAAACCCATGGCCATCAATAGAAGGCGTTCCATCATAGCGCATCGCAGCAGGCAAGAAATGGTATTGGATGTCCGGAGATTTTAATCCTTTCTTTGAACGGATAAACGCGCAAGATTCAAAATGATTAGTTGCACCCAAACCTTTTTTAAATAAAAGCCATTTGGCACCTATTAAAAATTTACTGAAAAAATTTAATTTAGAATTTAAAGTTATAGGTTCTTTACAATGAAACTGAAAATATACTTCCAAGTGATCTTGCAAATTTTCACCGACACCATACAGGTTACGTACTGTCTTTACGCCAAATGCACTTAAGCTCTCTGCGCTGCCTATACCTGACCGCTGCAGCAACATTGGAGATGCAATTGCTCCCGCAGTTAGAAGCAACTCTCGCTTAAAATGAATAGTTTTCAGAGTACCACCTATTTCCAAACGGATACCAATTGCTCGATTCTCTAGAAACTCAATATGATGAACCAGCGCATTAGTAAGAATTGTAAGATTCGATCGATGCATGATGGGCTTTAAATAGGCACGTGCTGTTGACTCGCGTACTCCGTTACGCACGGTCATGTGCATAGGACCAAAGCCTTCCTGATGCTCGCCATTATAGTCTTTGGTTTCTGGGTAACCAGCTTCGACTCCCGCATCGATAAAAGCTCGATAGAGAGGATTCAGACGCATTTCATTTCCTGCGCTCACTCCAAGATAACCATCTCCTCCTCGGTAGGTATTACCTCCTCCCACCCATGCTTCAGCTCTCTTGAAATAAGGTAGGCAGTCTCGATAACCCCAACCCTCTGCCCCCAAGGATTCCCATTCCTCAAAATCATGAGGGTTGCCGCGCACATAAACCATACCATTGATTGATGAGGTACCACCCAGTCCCTTACCACGAGGACAGCTAATACATCGGCCATCTAGACCCGGCTCAGGCTCAGAATAATAACCCCAATTAAATCTATCCATGGCCATGGGATAGGACAATGCAGTAGGCATTTGCACAAAAATATTTCTATCATGGCCACCCGCTTCGACTAACAGCACACGGTGAGACGGATTGGCGGACAACCTGTTTGCCAATACACAACCCGCTGAACCCGCGCCTACTATTATGTAGTCGAATTCATCCAAGGTGACCCCCTATCTAAGTGTTTGTCGAAAGTGTAAGCATTTGCCTACGAAAATAAATTAATACAGATATCGCAGCATAGAAACCAATAACTATTAATCCGATCCATTCAATCTGTAATGGCGTAAATTGATAAAATAATATTAGCCCATACAATAAACACCAATGTATACCAATGTATTTTAGCTTGCCAAGCCGATCGACCGTCAATTGAAGATTCTCTGAATAAAGTCGTGTTAATGAATCTAAAGAGTTAGTAACAAAGATAACTCCTACCAAAATCATAAACCCATTTATAAAACCAGAAATATCTAAACCCTGCTCATAAACCTCAAATAGCACAGAAAACCATATAGCGATTGGTATGGAAGGTATAATTAATAAGGCTATCAATAGCTGCCAAGTGCGCAAACCACCAACAAATCGGGAAACAAATTGCCCAATCATGATACTCCAGGCAAACCACCAGAATAAGTAGAACGCATGGTAATCTGAGAAAGGCAAAATAAAACGATAGATATTTATAAAATAGTCACTGATTTCAAGAAGGTTGATAGCCAAGCCGCCCAGACCCAATCCACCGAAAGCCCACATCACTAATATTAATGCGAAGAATAGCCAAGTAGAGGACAAACTTAGAATTTTGACATAACGAATATCGGTACTGGAATAAACGGCTCCCACAAGCACAATGGCAACGATGGAAAATCTAAAAAATGGGCCAAGCCCTGGGAAATAGTCCGGCAGATATTGTAAAAATAAATAGCCAGTAAATGCACAGGTGGCAATGATGATGACGTTGTTGATGAATTTCACCCAAGGAATTTCAAAGATCTTCAAGCGTGGTTCAATGATGCAGAAATAACATGTCGTTAAAAAATAGAAAGTCCAAATAAAAAAACCCCAGAAACCAAACTCAATAGCAATAGGATTGGTAAAGCCATAAACCTGTTCAGACTCGTAGATCGGAAACTCTGTCAGCGGGAACATGATGAGCCCCACATCAAGACCTGAAGTAAACAAAATCGCAAAAAAGGCAAAAAAGCGAGCTGGCATCTGGCCAGTAAGAATAAGATTACCCCAACGCAATATTATCAGGAACGAAGCAATCAACACTGCAATAACAGCGCTCGAGAGAATTGTCTGCATTACGAACCGGCGCTCTGCGGAAAAATGGTTGAGTTCATTATCACTGAGTCTATCAGACTCCATTTAATCCCTGTTAGAATTTCCTAGATAGCAAACAAAACCAAAGAGATCGATCCATGCCCTTAGTTCCGTCGTTTGTATTGACGCATCATAGAATTTTCTTCCTTACAATGCTTGGGTTGATCGTTCTCGCTGGATGCCATTTATCAAATAACTTTTCAGAATCAACACCGAAGGCAATATTCATCATCGTCGACGGGATACCTGCAGATGTACTTGAGCAGACTTACACTCCTAATATTGATGATCTTGCAGGAACTAAAGGCTATACAAGATCCTATGTCGGCGGCGAAGCTGGTGGGCCCTCGCAAAGCCCAACAGTTTCTGCAGTCGGTTACAACAGCCTATTAACTGGAACCTGGGCCAACAAACACAACGTTTATGACAACGCTATTGATAATCCTAACTATGAGTATTGGGATATTTTTAGAATTGTTAAACATCTTAACCCTTCTCTGCAGACCGCGCTGTTCTCGACATGGCTGGAGAACCGTACTCGGTTAGTCGGTGATGGTCTAAGCAAGGCAGGTGGAACTAAGTTGGATTACTATTTTGATGGATTCGAGCGAGATCTAGAACGCTTCCCCCATGACGAAGGCAGAAACTACATAAAAGCTATCGATGATTTGGTTAGCAAAGAAGCTGCGCGATATGTTCGAGAGTATGGCCCCAATTTATCCTGGGTATATTTAGAATATACAGATGATGTGGGCCACATGTTTGGTGATGGGCCCGAATTCATCGAATCAGTAACTCTCATCGATAGCTTTGTTGGCAGGATTTGGGATTCCGTGCAATTCAGGCAACACACTACTAATGAAGATTGGTTGATCGTGGTAACAACAGATCATGGGCGAGATGTTACCACGGGAAAAAATCATGGCGGTCAAAGTAAGCGAGAACGCACAACTTGGATTGCAACAAACAGTAACAATTTAAATAGCCAATACAATAATTCATCGGCGATAGTTGATATATTGCCTTCAATAACCACCCACTTACAGCTCACAATCCCAGAAAAAATTGCAGGGCAACTTGATGGCGATACATTCATCGACTAATTAAAATAAGAATAGGCTAGGTATCAAAATAGCCTGCTGGACAATACAAACTTATAGAATCAATTAGTTCAGACAAATATTCATATGCGATCCACATTGTTTCAATTTTTTATAGACTTATAATCGAGACTACAATCAGATAGAAGGAAATTATTACGTGAATGATATGACTGCAGATGGCCGTAAATGTTTCGTCTGTGGGCCAACGAATGATATCGGCCTTAAGCTAATATTTCGCCTAGACGATGACAGTGTATGCCGCTCAGAATTTACACCGGACGCTTTGCATTGCGGCTGGGACGGAGTCACCCACGGAGGCATTATTTTTAGTGTGCTAGATGATGTAATGGCTAACTGGATTCATCTGAATGGCATGCGCGGCTTCACAGCTAAATGTGATATCCGATATAAAGGTAGTTTGCCGACTGGCATAAAAGTAAAACTCGAAGGCCATTGCGTTAAGCAAAGAGGGAGGCTAATTGTGATGCTGGGGAAGATGATCAGAACCGACACGAACGAGACAGTCGCTGAAACTGAAGCCAGTTTTATGCAAGAAGCCAAATCTTAGAAAATTATACCCAGCTAACAAGCAACCTGCTCTGAAACCCTCTTAACAAAAGATGCGGTTCTGCAAAAACTATTTTTGTTTCAATCTACGACCGAGGCTTCCAAAAGAAAACTTCCCAATCACGAAGTGGCTCTGATCCCTCATAAAGTGGCTCGTCTAATGTTCTTCCCGATTTAGAAGCCCATTGTTCCATCATCGCAATACGCTCATCGCCATGAATTTCAAAGGCTTCCATCTCATAAGTCTCTTCACCTATGCGCAGCCAGCCATTACCACCTCGATCTCGAACGCGCTGCGCCCAAAGCCCTCCGTCAGGACGCGTTGCAGTAATAACACCCTCGGAAGTACCTACCCAAGACAGATAATTTACGAAGGGAGGAAAACCACTCTGCTTCATCAGCAATGGGCCACGAACACTTTCATTAAGCGAAGTGAAGTCACTCGGTACTTCGGCGATGTCTCCACCCAGAATGACGCCTGGTACACGCGAGAGTCCTGTGTTTCCCAGGTAGGGAGCCGTGACCATCCAGCTAAACACTCCTCCAAGGAGCGCCAATCCGATTACAATTGAAGCGAGCTCAGCTTTTCTCATCACGATTTCTCCATCTTGATTTCTTCAAAAGGAGAAACAGTATATCCAATTCAAGGCTTTGTCCAATGACATACCGCTAGTAAGCTTTAATTTTTAGGGTTCACATCAGCTTCTTGAAGAATCATTACAGGTGTCACTTTGAAACCAAGTCTTGACTAACTCTTCTAAGACGCCGGTAACTGCTATTCTTCTGGCAACGCGAAAACAATGAGCTCAGGCACCGGCGTATTGTTGACACCGATTGCGATGTATTGCTTACCATCGACCGCATAACTCATAGGCGCAGCTCCAGGATTCGCCGGCAGCTCGAGAGAAGAAATTTCCTCACCTGTCTTTTTATCGCGAGCAATAAGCAAAGGGCCATAGCCAGCATTCTGCCCATGGATAAGTAGCGTTGACGTCACTAATACCGGGTGACGACCACCTCCACCAAGAGGAGGTAAGTCTATTCCCTCAACCGCAGAACTGTTTTCCACTCGAGCCATACCGTCACCATTTGGCACTTGCCATAGAATTTCGCCTCGATCCATGTCGTAGGCTGTGATGGTAGAGTAAGGCGGTTTGAGCAGAGGCAAGCCGCGCGGCCCTGGAACACCTCGATTGGCCAAGCGATAAAAACGAAAATTAGATTCATCTTCTGGCAGCGTTCCCATAAAAGGATAAAAGGCGCCGTTTGAGCCAGGAACGAATAAGACATTTGCTTCAGGGTCAACACCAGCTCCCGGCCAGTTTGCGCCGCCGCCTGCACTAGGAACAAAAATCGTACCACGGGTGCCAGTGCTGTTATCGGGCAGACTAGCTGGCGTGAAGAGAGGACCATAAACAAAATCGTCAAGTATTTCTAACGCTTCGGCCTTTAACTCAGGAGTGAAATCTATAAGATCGTCTTCTGTTAATCCTTGCACCACAAAGGCAGGCGGCTTAGTGGGAAAGGGTTGAGTCAGCGACGTGCGTTCTCCGGGCATTGTTCCCTGGGGAACTGGTCGCTCAATAATCGGCCAAACTGGAACGCCAGTGGCGCGATCAAATACGTAAGTGAACCCCTGTTTGGTAACCTGAGCTAGCGCTCTAATTTCTCTACCATCAACATTTATATCGATTAAGTTTGGTGCAGCGGGTGTGTCATAGTCCCACACACCATGATGAATCATTTGAAAATGCCAGACACGTTCGCCGGTAGCAGCATCTAATGCTACGACACTTTGAGTAAACAGGTTGTCTCCTGGACGATGCCCTCCATAAAAATCATTCGTCGGTGCTTCAGTCGGCAAATAGACATAACCTAACTCAAGGTCGGCGCTCATTTGCGTCCAAACACCACCATTGCCAGTGTAGCGCCAGGATTCTTCTTCCCAGGTATCTACACCAAATTCCCCACCCTGAGGAATAGTATGAAATGTCCAGATTAATTCCCCAGAACGAATGTTATATCCACGTACAAAAGTAGGCGGGCGTTCTTTATAATGGGGACGATTGGAAGTGATCTGATTAACTACAAGCACATCACCAACCACGATCGGCGGAGAAACGGTCCCCAGCGGGACGGCGCCGGTATAGTCCAAGGCATCTCTATCGGCTCTTGGTATCCCATCAGTCATATCAATGCGACCACCAGCAAAGGCTAAGTCCGGCTTGCCTGTAGCCGCATCTAGTGAGAACAGATAGCCATCATTAGTCGCGAACAATACGCGAGATAGGTCATTATCACTCCAATAGGCAACACCACGATGGTGATATCCCAGCGGGCTAATGGAAGTGCCGGACAGGTAAGCTTGTGGATCAAAAGACCACAACAATTCTCCTGTAGTGGCACTTAAGGCCGCAACTTGATTGACCGCTGTGATCATATAGAGCACCCCATCAATCATTAAAGGGGTTGCTTGTAATCGCCCGTAGCTAACATCAGCATCAGGGCCTAACATTGCTTCGAAATCAAGATCGGCATCGATAGACACCCAACGCCATGCGATTTCTAATTCATCGAAATTATCAGCATCAATTTGATCGAGGCTAGTATACTTAGTTGAACCTGCATCGGAAGCGTAGCTCGCCCACTCTCCATCAGCATTGCCAGACTGAGAGAATGCACTCGGCGTAGATACAAAAATAATTCCACTTACATACATTCCACACACACACATAGAAGAAAGAATTCTAGCGCATATTGTTAAAATTAATCTTCCAATGTCCATCTTGCACTTAACCCT
>NTJZ01000024.1 GCA_002457215.1 OM182 bacterium MED-G28
CGCACACACCTTTGTCAGCGCTGCCGTTAACGTCGTCTTTCCATGATCAACGTGACCAATCGTACCTACGTTAACGTGTACCTTCGTTCTTTCAAATTTTTCCTTCGCCACAATTCTATCCTCTCTCTAATCTGATACTAACTTGCAGTGTTGTTGATAATTGACTCAGCAATGTTACCGGGTACTTCCGCATATTTATCGAACTCCATAGTATAAGTTGCACGACCTTGGGTTGCAGAGCGCAGATCTGTGGCATAACCAAACATTTCAGACAACGGAACTCCGGCATTAATTACTTTACCCATTGCACTATCTTCCATACCACCAACCATACCGCGTCGCCGGTTCAAATCACCCATTACATCGCCCATATATTCCTCGGGAGTTACTACTTCCACAGCCATCATGGGTTCGAGTAAAGCTGGGTCTGCTTCTAATGCGCCTTTTTTAAGTGCTAAGGATCCGGCAATCTTAAATGCCATTTCACTAGAATCCACATCATGAAAGGAACCATCATAGAGAGTTACTTTCATCGCCAACAAAGGGTATCCGGCTAGACATCCATTTTGCATTTGCTCCTTAACGCCCTTATCTACTGCTGGAATGTATTCCCTTGGTACGATCCCACCGACAATTTCATTGACGAATTCGTATTCCGAATCTGGGTCAAGTGGCTCAAGGCGCAACCAAACGTGGCCGTACTGTCCACGACCACCCGATTGCTTTACGTGCTTACCTTCAATCTCAACAGATTTCTTGATTGTTTCCCTATAGGCTACTTGTGGCTTACCAATGTTAGCCTCAACTGAGAATTCGCGTCGCATTCTATCGACGAGCACATCCAAATGCAGCTCACCCATTCCCGAGATAATGGTTTGACCAGACTCTTCATCGGATTCGACACGGAAGGATGGGTCTTCTTGAGCAAGCTTACCCAAAGCAATACTCATCTTTTCCTGGTCTGCCTGACTTTTCGGCTCTACTGCGACGGAGATTACTGGCTCTGGAAAATCCATTTTTTCTAATGTTACGACATTATTTGGGTCACACAGGGTTTCACCAGTGGTGACATCCTTTAGGCCAATAGCAGCCGCAATATCACCGGCCATTACTTCTTTGATTTCTTCACGAGAATTAGAGTGCATTTGAACCATTCGGCCTACACGCTCTTTCTTATGCTTAAGAGGATTATAAACGGAGTCCCCAGAATTAAGGGTTCCTGAATAAACACGGAAAAAGGTTAAAGTACCAACATAGGGGTCAGTTGCAATCTTAAATGCTAGCGATGCGAATGGTGCATTATCATTAGCGGGACAGGTGGTTTCATTTCCGTCTTCTTTAGTGCCTTCTATTTCCTTAACTTCCGTTGGTGCCGGCATGTAATCAATTACCGCATCAAGTACAGCTTGCACTCCTTTATTTTTAAAAGCCGAGCCACAAAGAACGGGAACAATCTCATTTGCCAATGTGCGGTGACGAATCGATGACATTATTTCTTCTTCGCTGAGCTCTCCACCCTCGAGATATTTCTCCATTACTTCTTCATTAGCCTCAGCAGCTGCTTCAAGCATGTGTTCTCGCCAATGATCAGACAAAGATTGAAGATCTTCAGGAATGTCTTTGTATTCGAATGAGGTGCCCTGATCGTCTTCGCTCCAGATGATAGACTTCATTTTCACCAGGTCAATAACACCTTTGAATTCATCTTCTGCACCGATCGCCAATTGCAGTGGAACTGCGTTGGCACCGAGACGCTCGACCATCTGTTCGACCACTTTCAGAAAATCTGCACCGGCTCGATCCATTTTATTTACGAACACCATGCGCGGCACCTCGTAACGATTAGCTTGTCGCCAAACAGTTTCTGTTTGAGGCTGCACACCAGAAGAAGCGCAAAGCACAACGACAGCTCCATCTAGCACACGCAAAGAACGTTCTACTTCAATCGTGAAATCGACGTGTCCCGGTGTATCGATGATATTAATTCTATGCTCATCGTACTGTTTATCCATACCATTCCAGAAGCAAGTTGTTGCCGCTGACGTAATGGTGATACCGCGCTCCTGCTCTTGCTCCATCCAATCCATAACCGCTGCACCATCGTGTACCTCACCAATCTTGTGTGAAATACCCGTATAAAACAAAACACGCTCAGTAGTTGTTGTTTTACCGGCGTCAACATGTGCGGCGATGCCAATGTTTCTATAACGGCTTAGGGGATGTTTTCTAGCCACGGCTTTGCGCTCAAATAGGTAAAATTAATTAAAAACGATAATGTGAAAAAGCACGATTAGCTTCAGCCATACGGTGTACATCCTCGCGCTTCTTAACGGCACTTCCCCGTCCTTCTGCAGCATCAGCAATTTCGCCAGCTAAACGCAATGCCATAGATTTTTCACCTCGAGAACGGGAATGCTCTACAAGCCAGCGCATAGCTAATGCGTTACGGCGCTCAACACGAACTTCGACAGGCACTTGGTACGTGGCACCACCCACGCGGCGAGATTTTACTTCTACCATCGGAGCAATACTGTCCAATGCTTTTTCGAAAGCTTCTAGGGGGTCGGCGCTGGTCTTTTCAGCGACCACGTCCAGAGCACCATATACGATCTTTTCAGCAACAGATTTCTTGCCATCGACCATGACATGGTTCATGAATTTAGCTAGTACTTTACTTCCGAATTTAGGATCTGGCAAAACTTCACGCTTCGCCACTACTCTGCGTCTTGGCATATATGACCTCTATGTTTATTCAGGATAATCCGGGATTCTTAATTAGAAAAAGTTCTAACTAATACCTGGCCTTACTCAATCTCATCGTTAATTTTAGAGAGCTCCGATGAGTCACGCACTCCATGCGCTTGTTGTGAGCTCTTGAAAAGGAATTACTTAGGGCGCTTAGCCCCATATTTGGAGCGGCCTTGCTTACGATCAGACACACCAGATGTATCCAAACTGCCGCGAACAGTGTGATACCGTACACCAGGTAAGTCTTTGACACGGCCACCACGAATTAGAACCACCGAGTGTTCTTGCAGATTGTGGCCTTCCCCACCAATGTAAGATGTGACTTCATAACCATTTACTAGCCGAACACGGCATACCTTCCTAAGCGCTGAATTTGGTTTCTTGGGAGTTGTCGTGTAAACACGCGTACATACGCCGCGCTTTTGCGGTGAGCGCTGCAGAGCAGGCACGTCACTTTTAGAGATCTTGCTCTTTCGAGGCTTTCGTACTAATTGGTTAATTGTGGCCATCTATCTCTCTTAATATACTCGTTCTAATCGTTATCCCAGATTTTAATTATCCCTTACGAGATTTTCTTTAATTTGGAGTCCTGACTCGAAGGATGCGAGAGTTTAATGATCTCGCATCATTGAGTCAACAGTTTTTGCGGCTGAATCCCCCTGTTTTTCTAGCCTTCAGCCTTTTCCTTGAGCTCCTCGCTAAGTGCTTCAGTTAACGCTGCTTCTACATCACTAGCTGAGACTTCCAGGTCAATTTTATCCTGATTCGCCTTCTTACGAGCATCGTGATAAGCCAAGCCTGTACCAGCAGGAATCAAACGCCCAACCACGACGTTTTCTTTCAAGCCGCGCAGAAAATCGCGCTTGCCGGTAACTGCTGCTTCCGTGAGGACCCTGGTGGTTTCCTGGAATGACGCTGCGGAAATGAAAGATTCCGTAGCCAATGATGCCTTGGTAATACCCAAGAGCATGCGATCAAACTTCGCTGGCTGCTTATCTTCAGCCTGCAGATTGTCATTAATTTCCAAAACCTGGGTAAAGGTAAGCTGCTCCCCTTTAATCAGGTTGGAGTCACCTGGCTGAGTGATCTCAATTTTTCGCAGCATTTGGCGCACAATAACTTCGATATGTTTGTCGTTAATGCGCACACCCTGCAAGCGATAAACATCCTGCACCTCATTTACTATGTACTGGGCCAGTGCTTCCACACCTTTCAAGCGCAATATATCATGCGGTGCTGGCGGTCCTTCAGAAACAACCTCGCCTTTTTCAATATGTTCACCTTCGAACACAGTCATGGTACGCCATTTCGGAATCAAAACTTCGTAATGATCTGATCCATCGATAGGATTAACGCCATCCTTTGGAGTGATTACCAACCGACGCTTTCCTTTCGTTTCCTTACCGAAGCTTATAGTTCCTGAGATCTCAGCAAGAATAGCTGGCTCTTTGGGCTTGCGCGCTTCAAATAAATCGGCAACCCTTGGAAGACCACCAGTAATATCACGAGTCTTTGAGCCCTCTTGCGGAATACGCGCAATAACGTCACCAATATTCAAATCTGCCCCGTCATTCAAGCCAATAATTGCATTCGCTGGCAGGAAGTAGTGAGCAGGAACGTTAGTTCCAGGCAAACAAATTTCCTTGCCTTTCTTATCAACGACATTAACCGCAGGGCGTAATTCCTTAGCTGAAGAGGCTCGCTCCGCCGGGTCAATGACAGAAATACTCGACAAACCAGTAATTTCATCTGTTTGTTCGCGGACCGTAATACCTTCTTCCATGTGCTCAAAAGAAACCTTCCCAGCCACTTCAGAAACGATTGGATGGGTATGTGGATCCCAAGTCGCAACAACTTGACCCGCTTCCACTTCCACCTTTTTACCGATCGTAATTAGTGCCCCATAAGGGAGCTTATAACGTTCTCTTTCGCGACCATTAGTATCATTAACAATTAGCTCTCCGGAGCGGGATACTACTACTAGTTCGCCTTTAATATTCTCAACCGTCTTCATATTGTTGAGATGGACAGACCCGGTGTTTTTAACCTGAACATTGTCACTAGCAGTTGCTCTAGATGCCGCACCACCGATATGAAAAGTACGCATCGTTAACTGCGTACCTGGCTCACCGATTGACTGAGCAGCAATAACGCCTACTGCCTCCCCAACATTAGCAACATGACCCCGAGCCAAATCTCTTCCGTAGCACTGGCTGCAAATGCCGAAACGCGTTTCACAAGTAATTGGCGATCGCACTTGAACCTGATCTACGCCACCAGTTTCTAGAATTTCCACCATGCGCTCATTAATAACAGTGCCAGCTTCAACAATAACTTCATTGCTACCTTCTTTTAAAACGTCTTCGACGAGGACTCGACCCAACACCCGGTCGCCAAGTGGCGCAATAATGTCGCCCCCCTCAATAATCGGCGCCATGGTTAGGCCTTGATCGGTACCACAATCATTCTCAGTAATTACGAGGTCTTGAGAAATATCTACCAGTCGACGCGTTAAATAACCCGAGTTCGCTGTCTTCAATGCCGTGTCTGCCAATCCTTTTCGAGCACCATGAGTCGAAGTAAAGTACTGCGATACGCTAAGACCTTCGCGGAAATTTGCCGTAATAGGCGTTTCAATAATTGAGCCGTCTGGACGCGCCATAAGGCCGCGCATTCCCGCTAATTGTCGAATTTGCGCTGGAGAGCCTCTAGCGCCTGAATCGGCGTAGACATAAACTGAATTAAAAGATTCTTGTTGTTCTTCTTTGCCTTCTTTATTAATAACAGGTTCGCTGGATAAACCCTCCATCATTGATTTCGCTACAATGTCATTGGCTCGCGACCAAATATCGATAACCTTGTTGTACTTCTCTCCTTGAGTTACAAGACCGGAAGCAAACTGTGCCTCAATTTCTTCTACTTCTGAATTGGCCTGGCCGATAATGGCAGCCTTCTCATCCGGAATTACAAAATCGTTAACACCAATTGAAGAGCCAGAACGCGTTGAGTAGGCATAGCCCGTATACATCAATTGGTCAGCAAAGATAACTGATTCTTTTAAACCAACATTTCGATAGCAGGCATTCAGAATCTGGGAAATAGGCTTCTTGGCCATCTTCTGATTGACCATCGAGAATGGCAAGCCTTCAGGCACAATATTGTATAGCAACACGCGACCTACTGTGGTGTCGACAATCTCGCTGTTAGATTCCTTGTTACCTTCATCATTAACAATGACTTCTTGAATGCGCACCCTAATCCGTGCTTGTAAATGCACTTGCTTGGTATCATAGGCACGTTGCACTTCTCTCGAGTCAGCGAAGATCATACCTTCACCTTTCGCATTTACGCGCTCACGCGTCATGTAATATAAACCTAAAACAACATCCTGAGATGGCACAATGATTGGCTCACCATTCGCAGGCGCAAGAATGTTGTTGGTTGACATCATTAGAGTCCGAGCTTCAAGCTGAGCTTCTAAAGTCAACGGTACATGCACCGCCATTTGGTCACCATCGAAGTCTGCGTTATAAGCAGCACACACCAATGGATGTAATTGAATCGCCTTACCTTCAATTAGTACTGGTTCGAAAGCCTGAATACCCAGACGGTGAAGCGTAGGAGCACGATTAAGTAATACTGGGTGCTCCCGAATCACCTCAGCAAGAATATCCCAGACTTCTGCTGTCTCTCTTTCCACCATCTTCTTGGCGGCTTTGATAGTAGTAGCAAGGCCCCGACGTTCTAGTTTGCCGAAAATAAATGGTTTAAATAGTTCTAGCGCCATTTTCTTAGGCAGACCACATTGGTGCAATCTCAAGGTAGGGCCAACTACGATCACCGAACGACCCGAATAGTCCACACGCTTCCCGAGTAGGTTCTGCCGAAATCGACCTTGTTTTCCTTTGATCATGTCAGCCAACGATTTAAGCGGTCTTTTATTAGAGCCGGTAATAGCTCTACCACGACGACCGTTATCAAGAAGTGCGTCTACTGCTTCCTGTAACATCCTCTTTTCATTGCGAACAATAATGTCGGGAGCATTCAGATCGAGAAGACGCTTCAATCGGTTATTCCTGTTAATTACACGGCGATAAAGATCGTTTAGATCAGAAGTTGCGAAACGGCCGCCGTCGAGAGGCACCAGAGGGCGCAGATCAGGTGGTAATACAGGCAAAACTGTCATCACCATCCATTCAGGCTTATTGCCAGAAGATAGGAACGCTTCCAGTAGCTTTAACCGCTTCGATAATTTTTTAAGTTTAGTTTCAGAATTTGTCGCAGGAATTTCTTCGCGAAGTCGAGCCACTTCAGCTTCTACGTCCATGTCTTTCATAAGGGCCTGGACGGCTTCGGCACCCATTTTAGCGTCGAACTCATCACTAAATTCTTCCATGGCTTCGTAATATTGCTCATCGGTAAGCAACTGACCCTTTTCCAAGGTAGTCATACCAGGCTCTGTCACCACAAAAGACTCAAAGTAAAGAATTCGCTCAATATCCCTCAAAGTCATATCAAGCAACAAACCAATTCTTGAAGGTAGCGACTTTAAAAACCAGATATGAGCCACCGGGCTAGCCAGTTCGATGTGACCCATACGGTCACGGCGAACCTTAGAAAGAGCAACTTCTACACCACACTTTTCACAGATAACACCACGATGCTTAAGACGCTTGTACTTTCCACACAGGCATTCGTAATCCTTCACTGGACCGAAAATCTTTGCACAGAACAGACCGTCTCGTTCTGGCTTAAACGTCCGATAATTGATTGTTTCTGGTTTCTTAACCTCACCAAATGACCATGCTCTGATCATTTCCGGTGATGCTAACCCAATTCGAATGGAATCAAACTCATCAGATGGTGATTGAGATTTAAGCAACCCTAATAGGTCTTTCATTCTATTTCCTCTCCAGCCGCATTCTACAAAGAATGCGGGCTCAAAAATTTATAGTGCAATTCGGATAGCACTCATGTCCGATTTTCGCAATCGAATTACTTACTAACATCTAATTCCATATCAATCCCGAGAGATCGTATTTCTTTGACTAAAACGTTAAACGATTCCGGCATTGCGGGCTCCATTCTATGATCGCCATCCACAATGTTTTTATACATTTTGGTGCGCCCAGCAACGTCATCCGATTTTACGGTTAACATTTCTTGCAAGGTGTAAGCAGCACCATAAGCTTCTAGCGCCCACACTTCCATCTCTCCGAAGCGTTGACCCCCAAATTGAGCTTTACCACCCAGTGGTTGTTGAGTTACCAAGCTATAGGAGCCTGTCGATCGAGCGTGCATCTTATCATCAACCAAGTGATTCAGCTTAAGCATGTACATGATGCCAACAGTAACTTTTCGATCAAAAGCGTCACCAGTTCGACCGTCAAAGAGTGTGACCTGACCACTATCATCTATATCAGCTAGCTTCAACATATCCTTGATTTCCACCTCTGCAGCTCCGTCAAATACAGGTGTAGCCATCGGCACGCCTTCTCGGAGATTTTCTGCCAGTTCCAGGATTTCCTCGTTTTCAAGGCCTTTGATGTCTTCTGTGCGCTGGCCGATTTTGTTGTATACCTCAGTGATGAGTTTACGAACTTCGGTTACTTTCTTTTGCGCATCAATTAATTTACCGATCTTTAATCCAAGTCCTTTCGAAGCAGCACCAAGGTGTGTTTCAAGAACCTGTCCGACATTCATCCGAGATGGCACGCCCAATGGATTTAGCACAATATCCACAGGCTCACCTGTTTCATCGTATGGCATATCTTCTACTGGCATAATCACAGAAATAACACCTTTATTACCATGGCGTCCCGCCATTTTATCGCCAGGTTGAATGCGGCGCTTAATAGCAAGGTAGACCTTAACAATCTTTAAAACCCCTGGCGCCAAATCGTCGCCTTGAGTAAGCTTTTTCTTCTTGTCTTCAAAGCGCTCATCAAGCTCCTTACTGCGCTCTTTCAACTGCTCTTCCGCACGCTCTAATTGCTTATTCAAAGAATCGTTAGACATTCTTAGCTTGAACCAATCGTCTTGTGGAAGTTCGTTCAAGTAATCATTAGTAATCTTCTGTCCTTTCTTCAATTTAGGACCGCCAGCCACCACTTTCCCGACAAGCGATTTTTGTAACCGCTCGAAAGTTGCTGCTTCAACAATCCGATATTCATCATCGATGTCTTTTCTAACTTTCAACAATTGAGATTGCTCAATTTCGACAGCTCGTTGGTCTTTTTCGAGACCATCACGCGTAAAGACTTGAACATCTATTACGGTTCCCTTAACACTTGTGGGAACCCTTAAGGATGTATCCTTAACATCAGACGCCTTCTCACCAAAAATAGCCCGAAGGAGTTTCTCTTCTGGCGTTAATTGGGTTTCTCCTTTTGGGGTGACCTTTCCAACTAGAATATCTCCAGCGTTTACTTCGGCTCCAATATAAACAATACCGGCCTCATCGAGCTTGCCGAGAGCGCCTTCACCAACATTTGGGATATCAGCCGTAATTTCTTCTGAACCAAGCTTGGTATCTCGTGCTACACAGGTTAGTTCTTGTATGTGAATGGTAGTAAATCGATCTTCTTTAACTACTCGTTCCGAAATAAGAATTGAGTCTTCAAAGTTATAACCATTCCAAGGCATAAACGCGATGCGCATATTCTGACCCAAGGCAAGCTCACCCATATCGATGGATGGCCCATCAGCTAGAATATCGCCGCGCGCAACGGCATCGCCGTCTCTAACCAGGGGTTTTTGAGAAATGCAAGTATTCTGATTCGAGCGGGTATATTTAGTCAGGTTATAGATGTCTACACCCGCTTCACCAGCATCCGTTTCTTCATCATTCACACGAACGATAATTCTAGCAGCGTCTACAGATTCAATGACCCCGCCGCGGAATGCAACAACACACACTCCTGAGTCGCTAGCAACATTGCGCTCCATGCCAGTTCCCACTAAAGGCTTCTCGGTCTTCAATGTTGGAACAGCCTGGCGCTGCATGTTTGACCCCATTAGTGCGCGATTGGCATCATCATGCTCCAAAAATGGAATTAGAGCAGCGGCGACAGATACCATCTGCTGTGGCGCAACATCCATATAGTCCACTTCTTCCCGGGCCTTTAAGGTAGTTTCACCCTTGTAACGCACAGTTACCAGGTTATCTACAAATCCACGTTTCTTATCTAACTCGGCACTGGCTTGAGCGATAACAAAGTCGCTCTCATCGATCGCCGACAAGTAATCAATCTCATCAGTAACTTTGTTTTTTACAACTTTACGATAAGGGCTTTCTAGAAAGCCGTAGTGATTAGTTCGGGCGTAGGTTGCCAGCGAATTGATCAGACCAATATTTGGCCCTTCAGGCGTCTCGATGGGGCAAACTCGACCATAATGAGTCGGATGCACATCGCGCACTTCAAAACCTGCTCTTTCTCGCGTAAGGCCGCCTGGCCCAAGCGCTGAAACTCGACGTTTATGCGTAACCTCTGACAGTGGATTGTTTTGATCCATGAATTGAGAAAGTTGACTGGAGCCAAAAAATTCTTTGATTGCCGCCGCAACTGGTTTCGCATTAATCATATCTTGCGGCATTAAGCCTTCAGAATCTGCCATGCTTAGGCGTTCTTTAACCGCACGCTCAACTCGAACCAATCCAACTCTGAACTGATTCTCTGCCATCTCACCCACAGAGCGGATACGGCGATTACCTAGATGATCGATATCGTCGACAGAACCAAACCCATTGCGGATACCAACCAAAGTCTTAAGTACATCAACAATATCTTCCTTGCTTAGTACTGATTGACCTTCAGATTCAGGTCGACCTAGTCTTCGGTTAAATTTCATTCGACCAACGGCCGATAAATCATAACGCTCTGGAGCGAAGAACAAATTAGAAAATAGGTTCTCAGCAGACTCTTTGGTAGGCGGCTCACCCGGGCGCATCATGCGATAGATTTCAACCATGGCTTCCAATTTGGAAGTAGTTGAATCTATACGCAATGTATCAGATACAAATGGCCCGCAATCTAGATCATTCGTGTAGATTGTCTCAAAACTTTTTACCCCGGCCTCGACAAATTCAGCGATCAACTCGTCGGTGAGTTCTGCGTTACAAGGAAATATTACTTCGCCGGTTTCTTCGTTAACAATATCTTTAGCGAGCGAAATTCCAGCTAAATAGTCATTGCTTACAATTAGTTCAGTTAGCTTAGCTGTTTCCATCTGCCTAATATGCCGTGACGTAATGCGGCGTCCTTCTTCCACAATCACTTTACCTTTCTTATCTTTAACAGGAAAAGTAAGTACTTCGCCGCGCAAACGAGCAGGAACCAGCTGAAGTTTAATTTCTGATTCTTGATCTTTCTTTTGAGAAATTTTGAAGGCATTGTTCTCGTAGAACATCCCTAAAATTTCTTCAGAGCTATATCCCAAAGACCTCAAGAGTACAGTCGCAGGTAATTTACGGCGACGATCGATTCGAACATAAACCATATCTTTAGGATCAAACTCAAAGTCTAACCAAGAGCCACGGTAGGGTATTACTCGAGCGGAATAGAGTAATTTGCCTGAGCTATGAGTTTTCCCACGGTCATGATCAAAAAATACACCAGGCGATCTATGTAATTGTGATACAACAACACGCTCGGTACCATTAATCACAAAAGTACCAGAATCAGTCATTAATGGGATTTCACCCATATAAACTTCTTGCTCTTTGATATCTTTAATAGTTTGAGTTGTTGATTCTTTATCATAAAGAATCAACCGGACTTTTACGCGCAGAGAAACCGAATAAGTCGAGCCTCTCAACTGACATTCTTTTACATCAAAAGCGGGTTTTCCTAAGTCATAGCTCACATACTCCAGAACTGCTTTGCCGGAATAGCTGACAATAGGAAATACAGATTTGAACGCGGCGTGTAAGCCTTGATCTAAGCGTTCCTCGACTGAGGTGCCAGCCTGAGTAAATTGTCTGTAAGAATCGATTTGGATAGACAATAAATAAGGAATATCCATTGCGCTTGGCAGCTTTCCGAAATTCTTACGAATACGTTTTTTCTCTGTATACGAATAGGCCATTTTGTGTTCCTAGCGTTATGTACTCTCAACAAATGCGGTTTGCATTAGTAATTACTGCTGACAGATTTACTCTGCCAATTTTGACAACGGTTACAGCATCAAGCATCCGTTATCGGGAGTTTTTCTCCGACAAAAAAAATCCGAACAGTCTAACACCAAGCATAAAAATACCTGGTGTTAGACTGTTATAACTGTCGCTTCTTACTTAAGCTCAACGGAGGCGCCAGCTTCTTCCAGCGCTTTCTTGGCTTCTTCCGCTTCTGCTTTTGGTGCAGCTTCTTTAATAGTTGAAGGCGCTCCATCCACAAGCTCTTTGGCTTCTTTCAAACCAAGGCCCGTAATCCCTCGAACTGCTTTAATGACGTTTACTTTCTTCTCGCCTGTCGCTGCAAGAACAATATCGAACTCGTCTTTTTCTTCAGCCGGGGCAGCATCGCCACCAACAGCGGCAACAGGTGCTGCAGCAACAGCCGCAGCTGCTGAAACGCCGAATTTTTCTTCCATCGCTTCAACTAGTTGAACAACATCCATTACTGACATATCAGCAATTGCATCTAAAACTTCTTCTTTAGATAGAGCCATAACTCTTATCTCCTAAACTAAAAATTAATTAAACACGGTTATTAATGAAATTAGGCTGCTTCCTGCTTCTGATCTCTCACTGCCGCAACGGCGCGAGTAACCTTGGAAGGAACTTCATTCACTGTACGTGCAAGCTTCGTTACTGGTGCCAACATGACACTCATCAACATGGATCTAGCCTGATCGAGGGTTGGTAGTTTCGCCAACACGTCGATCTGATTAGCTTCCAGTAACTTGCCTCCTACAGAAAGTGCCTTTATCTCAAACTCTTTATTTTCTTTTGCAAAATCCTTAAGCACACGAGCAGCGGCTCCGGGATCTTCCTGAGATAATGCGAGCAGAGTTGGGCCTACTAAAACTTCTTGAATACACGCGAACTCAGTATCTTCTACCGCTAACTTCAACAATGTGTTGCGAACGACGCGAAGATAGACCTTATTTTCTCGTGCAGTTTTTCGAAGTGCAGTAAGCTCGTCTACGTTGACCCCGCGATAATCAGCGAGCACAGCAGACATGGCACTAGCAGCAGCCTGATTGACCTCCGAAACGATTAGTTTCTTGTCTTCAAGTCCAATTGCCACTTGTTTTAACCTCACTTAGTTGAACCGTTGCCAGTTCAGTTAAAAGTACTCAAATAACAAGTACCCGTTCTGTTTGGTGATAAGATTCCCAGACGATAGTCTGGATCTGGTTTCACCATCTGCGTAGGAAATTAAGAGCTAGCGACTTCAATCTGCTGTCTCGCCTACGGTCTTTGATGGAATCACCAGTAGGCGATACCACAAAGTCATTGGAGAACTAATACATTCTAGTTCTCGGAATTCCAGTTTTTATTTAATCGTTAGAGACGATTGATCAATTAAGAGACCGGGCCCCATAGTCGATGACAACACTACCTTCTTTATAAAGACACCTTTTGCTGAAGAAGGTTTCGACTTCTGTAAGTCAGCAATCAGTGCTTCAAGGTTTGATCTCACCGCGTCACCATCGAATCCAACTTTGCCAATACCCCCGTGGACAATGCCATTCTTGTCAGTTCGATAACGGACCTGACCCGCTTTAGCATTTTTAACAGCAGTTTCCACATCAGGAGTCACTGTTCCTACTTTAGGATTTGGCATTAATCCTCTTGGGCCAAGTACCGTTCCTAATTTGCCGACAACACGCATTGCGTCTGGAGTTGCAATGACTACATCGAAATCTAGGTTTCCACCTTGGATAGATTCCGCTAAGTCTTCGAAGCCCACAATATCAGCACCCGCTGCCATAGCTTTGTCAGCATTAGCGCCTTGGGCAAAAACGGCGACTTTTACATCTTTGCCTGTTCCGGCAGGCAAAATGGTAGAACCTCGAATAACTTGATCAGATTTACGTGGATCAACACCAAGATTTATTGCGACATCTAGTGATTCGGTAAATTTTCCGGAAGCAAATTCAGATATTAGAGATACGGCTTCATCAATCGAGTAGTTTTTCCCTATTTCGATTTTTTCAGCCATTTGCTTTCGTCTTTTGGATAGCATTGCCATTTTAATCTACCCCCTCGACTTCAATTCCGGCGCTGCGCGCACTTCCAGCAATTGTTCTAACTGCCGCATCCATATCTGCGGCAGTGAGATCAGCCATCTTTTGCGTCGCTATATCTTCTAGCTGGGCCCGATTTACTTTGCCTACTTTTTCAGTATTTGGTCTTCCGCTACCCTTTTTCAAACCTGCAGCCTTGCGCAGCAATACAGATGCTGGTGGAGTCTTGGTAATAAAGGTAAAACTTCGATCCGCATAAACTGTAATCACTACCGGAATTGGTAATCCAGGCTCCATTCCCTGAGTCTGAGCGTTAAACGCCTTACAGAAATCCATTATGTTCACACCATGTTGCCCAAGCGCTGGACCAACGGGTGGACTTGGATTGGCTTGTCCAGCGGCAACTTGCAGCTTGATATAAGCCAGTACTTTTTTAGCCATTGATAACTCTCCTATTTGGGTACGAGCGCTTAAAGCTTCTGAGGCCTATTCAGACGCTCAACTCAAACTAAATTGAATGAGCTATCTGTTTAATTATCTAACCTCAGGGATTTTAGCTCCCCGGCGTTTTTCTTCTTGTAAAAAGAAGAGATTCGACTTTTTACATGCTCATGAAACTGGCTGGTTCCAAGAACACAATGTAGCTAGCTTTTCTCCACTTGGCCGAACTCAAGTTCAACTGGTGTAGATCTACCAAAAATTAATACTGCAACGCGAAGGCGGCTCTTTTCATAGTTCACCTCTTCAACGGTACCAGTGAAATCATTAAATGGGCCGTCAGTAACACGAACCATTTCTCCTGGCTCATAAATTGTCTTATGAGTTGGAGTCTCTTCACTATCCTCCATTCTCTGAAGGATCTTGTTTGCTTCTTTATCACTAATTGGAGCAGGTCTTTCTGCTGTTCCACCGATAAAACCCATAACCCTTGGGGTGTCTTTAACTAGATGCCAAGTGTCATCATTCAATTCCATATGTACTAGGACGTAGCCAGGAAAGAACTTTCTTTCACTCTTACGTTTTTGACCTGCCCGTATCTCAAGCACTTCTTCTGTGGGCACGAGCACTTCGTCAAAGTAATCATCCATACCCGAAAGACTGATACGTTCTCCCAGTGCATGCATCACCTTTTTTTCATAGCCCGAGTAGGCGTGGACTACATACCAGCGCTTAGTCATTAATTCCCTCTACGTGATAAAGGATGAAATTACACTACCCAGCAGTGCATCGAGCAGCCAAAGAATTATTGCCACAATAAAAATAACAATTAAAACTACTATAGTTGTCTGCGTGGTTTCCTGCCTGGTAGGCCAAACGACCTTGCGAATTTCCACCCTCGCCTCTAAGCAAAGATTTACAAAGGAACGTCCTCTGTCTGTTTGTGCCGCAATCCAGCCTGCCGCGCCGGCAGCTATCAATAAACCAATCGTTCTAAACAACAAAGATTCAGCCGAAAAATAGGAATTGCCGTAAACTCCTGCAGCCACAATAATGGCTACGATTATCCACTTAACCAAATCCAGGTTATTACCTTCGCTATCAAATTTTTCTGACATTAGTTTGTCTTTTCAAGCCTTAATAGTTAGCAGTACTCATATTTTTCTGCCTGCCTTTAAGTGGCAGGCCAGGAGGGAATCGAACCCCCAACCTGCGGTTTTGGAGACCGCTGCTCTGCCAATTGAGCTACTGGCCTACATCAACTCGATACTATTCAATTCTTTTCTCTAAACTTTTCGTCAATCTTAGCAACGCTCAGTTGCTAGAAGATTAGCGTGTCGAGAAACAATCTCCCATCAATTGCTCTTATTGACTCGAGAACTCGACTCCCCAAAGATCACAATCCTATCCAATCTTAATAAACCTGCTGTTATACGCGTATCTCTTGAGACGACAAAGCCAGCGCACCTTTTTGGGTATGCTGGCTTGACAATTTATTGACTGAAATTATTCGATTATCTTAGCGACAACGCCGGCACCAACTGTGCGACCACCTTCACGAATAGCGAAACGTAACCCTTCATCCATCGCAATCGGTGCAATCATTTCAACTGTCATCTTG
>NTJZ01000025.1 GCA_002457215.1 OM182 bacterium MED-G28
GTTGGGTCATTTTTGGGAGCAGACTATTTTACTCGGACTGCGCAGGCCTATAACCTTCCGGCCTCGGGAGGGGCTAGTGGTAGCGCCGTCGTTAATCTTAAAGGGGAATTGGTTGGTCAAATTGCGAATGGAGGCGTGGCTGCAGGGATCGAAGCGCGAACAGTGTTGCCCGAAAAGTATAACCTTTTCGCAGTTGAATTATGGGTCGATGTTTTGGATACTCCCCCCGTGCCATATTCTCGATATCCCGGAATTCCCGTCAGCCCTCAGGTTTCTAGCGGTGCTCCCAGCAATTACATTAAAGAAATGATCGATAAATGGGCGCCCGGAGAATTACCTTAAACCTATGGTTCTCCTCAAGATGAGCGTCTTTAAGCCCGCGTTCCTCTCTCTAACTGAAAATACGTCAATTCCTGGAGAATTTTAATGGGCAAACTGGAAGGCTGAATAGAGAGACAGGATTATTAACTAAGTAAGAGTTTAAACTCGCGGTGCAGCAGAACCATGAGACTCCATAGTAACTCAACGTTAGCTCGCGCCCATTATGTCTAATAAATTATTAAGTGCATTCAAACTCGATATCACGGCGCCTTCCTGCCATCCCTGCAAGTAAGTAAGGTGATCGCCGGCAAACAAAAAAGGTCCGTCTGGTGATTGCAATAGAGTAGACGGAGTAGAAACACTCCAGCCACCCAAAGAGTAGGGTACTTTTGCCCAAGCCACCGATAAGCCAGCTCTAAGATTTTGACGATACTGTGGATGCACTTTTTCGCCTCCCGCCAGGGCAAACTCGATTCGTTCCTTGATAGAAAGATTCTGAAAGTTAGTGGCATGCCTTCCGCCGAACAAATAGCTACCTACAATGATTCCATCCTGCTGAGCAAATCCTCCCGAGGGATACCAGATCTGTAAAATTTCTGGGTCAGTCCAGGATATACCCCCATAAATATTATCCTCGCTCTCCCAAAACCGTGGAGACTGAAAGGCGATTTTAGTGGGATTCGCATACTGCACTTGGGTAATTGCGTTTGCAGCAGCAGAGCTAAAATCATTAGGGATGTTGCGCAGTACACTCGGCGGAATAGCAATAATGGCGTAATCAATTTCTAATGCACCGCTAGCTCCATTAGCGCTACCCTCAATTCGTACACGATTACCCGCGCGATAGATTCCGGTGATTTCTACTCCGTAATAAGCTTCCTCGTTCACCTCATTGGAAAAAGCGGAGGCTATCTTGTCCATGCCTCCAACGGGCTGCATCATCGTCGCTGATTGATTGATGCTCTCGCTGAAATTTGGTGTAAAAGGAACATTAGTATTGAAGAAGAAATCATCAAGATTCAATGAGGTTTTTGAAGAACCTGGTGTCAAGCCTCCGGTGCCATCTGTCAACCCTCCACGAGTTGAGCCGTTAAAAAAATTGCCCACATTTAGATCACCATAGTCGCGCAGCACATTAACAACTGCGCTCTGCTCAGAGAAACCGATGTCAGAATCAAGTGCTCCAGAATTAACTGCTTTCGCCAGTAACTCTGCTATATTGCCTCGCATGGCGGTAATGACTTCTCTGGCTCGAACCGGCATACCGCCGAAAGCTGCAGAATTATGAATAAAGGCGCCGCGATTGTCATTCACTAAAGCCTGCATCGGTACGCTTAACTCACGACAGTAGCTAAGCAAATTACTATGAGTCTGTGAGATGCGAGCAGGACCTGCATTAAAATAGAGTTCTTGACTGCTATCAAAGCTACAGACCTGTTGACTGTCTATTTCATTAACAACCGAGCCTGATCTAATAGTATGGCTTCTGCCACCAGGCCTATCCCTTGCTTCAATAAGATAAAAAGGAAAGCCAGCTTTCTTTAGTTCATAAGCAGCGCAAAGGCCTGAAATGCCTGCGCCAAGAATTGCTACAGTAGGTTTTGTAATATTTCCAAGTTGCGCGGATCTTTCATTCCACCGTAATCGGGTAGAACCGGCTTGCGCTTCGCCACTCACTAACAGGCCCATACTGACCATAGCTTGATAGACGGCAGCAGTGCCGCCAATTTCGCCTATCTTGTGCAGGAATTCGCGGCGACTTTGGTTAGGATTATCGTTTTTCATCTCAAGGTGCTTTGCACTCTTTCTATTACGTAAAATAAGGAAGTGGCTTGTGGGCAAGGGGTTTTGATAAATTAACACATAAACCCTAGTGCAAGCTGAATCTCTATCTTAGAGTGTCGCTTATAATGCGAGGCTATTAGCCAGTTCATTTCTCATCAATGGGAGCCAGGATAGCAATAGAAGGCATGGAGGCCGATCAAAAACTACCCCTTTCTGGATGAGTTTCGTTTTAATTTTCCTGACGCAAAGAGGAGCTTCGAGGCTCCTCTTTGCGCTGACCCTTTACTTAATACTCGATTTGGACTACATAGTTTAACTGAGCCACTAGTTCGGCAATAGAGGGCTTTCGTGATGGTGGGCCTCGCGCCATTCCCCTGCTTCTTTGATCCAAACTGCGCTCACGCGATTAACGACGTTGTGTACCTCGCCATTTATTGTATGAGTGCCCGATAGGTAAAATGTAACAATTGCCCAATCATCGTAGGTCACAGCATCGTAATTACTCATCAATAGATTCATGCTCTCCGGGAAATTTGGAGTTGCGTTCATTCGGTTTGCGACAGACTCGTAATCGGACTCCCATAAAGGGCCACCATCAGGAAAGTACATAGTAAAGTCACTTCTATGGTGCGTAGATGCACCTGCATAATCAGCAACATTTATGTAGCCGTAATGTTCTTCGATTATTTCCTTAATTTCTTCATTGGCTGAGGCAGTGACACCTAATAGCAACATAATTCCAGCTATAATAATTTTTATCATGATATTGACCTTTACTTGGCTTGATTTGTGACACGAAAGATACTATTTATAACCTGCTCGATGATCTAAAGACAATGGCTTCTCATTTATTCGCAAGTTAATTTAAGCACTGAGATGTCTTTTGGACATTGCTTGAACAAGGTGAGGCAGGGGACGGCATTGAATTCGAGGAGATAGGGCTTGCTTGATGCAACTTATCAAAGTCTTGGGTGTCGTTTGAAAAAGTCTGGTCGTTGGTGCAGCTGTGGATCTTAAGACTAGATATTAATTACTGCATCTTACAATTCCGGTAAATTCTTGCGACATGCTTGCGATATCTGCAAGACTAAGAGTATTCATTCCGGGGCTTTCTACTTCATAACTAACGTTATTGGTATCTAAAAACCTCATCGCGATGGCGCTATGAATTGCAAAGTTGATATTTTGCGCATCGGTACCACGCTGATCTCTAAAAAATTGCTGATCCGCTGTAGAAACAACTACACCAATGACTCTTCCTGCGGTACTTAATACAGGCCCTCCACTGTTTCCAGGCTGAACAGGGGCGGTCATTTGGAAAAGTGTTAAATCATCATTCAAACCACTCATAGCACTTACAATACCACTAGTAAAGTTACCTTGTGCGGACAAATCATCAGACAAAGGAAAACCATACACGACTAATTCAGCACCCATTTTTACAGCAGAAGCAGGTGCAAAAATAGCTGGCTGCCTCTCAAAACTGGGGAGCTTTAATAAAGCCAAATCAGAAGGAAGGTTAGTTGATATTAAGACTGCTCTTTGTATTTCAGAGCCGCGAATTTGAAATATAATATCTGTACAGCCGTCAATCACATGATGATTTGTCAAAATATGACCTTCTTCATTTACTATGAATCCAGTTCCCGATTGACCTGAAACGCTTGATTCCTCGATGGTTCCTGAGCCTTCCCCTTCATAGGTTTCAAATATTAAATCCAGCGATAATTCAGAAATCAATAGGTTTGCATCTATCAAGTCGTCTTCGTCAGAAGAATATACTCCTAACCAAATATCATATTTTCCGCTCTCGGGGTCTTCAAAGTTCACTCCAGGATTAAGTTCCTCGCTTTCTGCAAAATCATCATTACATACCCACCTGCCGAGAGGGTCATTTATCACTAAAGTGATATCTTCTTCACTAAACGCCGCGAAATTCAAAGAGAAAGAGGAGCTATCATAATTAATAGAGACATCAGGTGCTTCTGAAATAAACCCTACGCAGTCGCTGCTTAGATCACTTGCATCCAGGCTCCCGCCTGCTGCGATGGATACAATATGAGGATCATCTACAAAGCCTGATTCTAAATCGAATTGTCCGAAATAGGGGTCTAGGTCAAAGTTTTGGGCAAGAGCTGAGGAAATCGGGTATTGGAAAAGCAATACAATTAATAATTGCCAGAATTTTTTGTTAGCTAATTCTGCTAATAAAATGGGGCACATACTTTTATACTCCCGTTTATTGCTCTTGGATATTAATTTAACCATAGGTTAGATTACAACTATATGTGTGAGCGAGATGTATTTCCCTTGCTCCAAAATGTAAGATTATCTTCTATATTGAGGATTGCTGGATTGCAGTCCGTGTAGTAATCAATGACTGGACCTAATTCTTAGCTCATGCCCATTCTATATCCATTTAACTCAATGTCCTCGGGACGTTATAAATGTGCCAGTTTTATACCAATTTTTTGGCTATTTCTTGTTTTCAACACAAAAAGCTTGGCTGACGGAATTACGTATGATTTTTCTGGTGGTTTATCAGACTCATCACTAGCGTCTAGCATAGCAAGTTATAGTGCGATGGGTTCGGATAAGTTTAATGATTCGTATGCTAACTATCCACTAACATCTCCGCAATTTGTATCTCAAGATGGCGTCGATTTTATAACACTGGCATGGGATAGCTATTTACGACTACCTTCCTTTGTTGAACAAGAATTGAAATCATCAAACACATTCCAAATAGACATTCGTTTCAGGTTTAATGAAGATAATCCACATAAATATCTTGACCCTAACAATCCTGATACTTGGCGAAATATTCTAGGAACTAACGAAGGCTCCCGGAACGCACTTGGTTTTAATATCTTTGTCGAAAAAGTTGATGGTGACAGTTCATTAGCTTTGATGGTTGGTGAAGGATCTGGTCGAGAAGGTTATCTCTCTTGGATAGCCAGCGATATTTCGGAAAATCATTGGCATGAGTTGAGCTTGATTTTCAAATTGCAGGTAGCAAAACCTCGTATCGATATAATCTTTAACGGAGCCCCTACTAGTTTATATTTAACAGAAAGTAATAGGGTTGATAATGCTCTATTGAGCGCATTTTTCTCTGGGGGTAGTTACGCCTCGACATACAGTGCTGGGCTTTCTGATAGCCCGGCGGGCCTGTTTATAGGGGGGTTCCCTTATGGTGATCCAATTAATCAAGGCATATCCTTATCAATTGATAAAATTGGAATCCAGATAATAAAAGGTGAGCAAGACTCTTACAGGCTCAATCAGATTTTGGATTTGATTACTGCCGATGTAGAGAGTGATGTCTCAGTATCAACTTCCTTGGTGCAAGAATTCTTGCAGACATTTTCAGATAATTGGGATCCGATCGAAATCAATGCTAAGAATTTTTTAATACAGTATTTTAAAAAGAGAGGGGCAATATTCGTAACGGAGGAGCAACTAAAAGTACAAGATTTCTTTCCTTCAAAAAAACTCGCTTATTATCTTCAGCAGTGGGTGTTTGACAATCTATTTACTGAAGTGAATTTAAGTAAAACTCCTGATCTGCCACTATTTCCCGATGCCGCTATTTATCCAGGGCCAGTCTCAGAAATCGCTCCCCGTATCACTAAGGAGATATTAATTAACGGAAATTATCAAACAGATCCAGGTTATATGTTAAATGGTCAAGAAACTGTCCTGAGACCTACGGGGCTTTATGTTCCGCCAGGTGAAATTATCACGATTTCTAGCCCTGAAAATCAGCCTTTAACTAATTGGAAAGCACGCATCGGGATATCTTTTATTGACCTAGAGTCCACTTGGACGGTCTACAACCGTTTTCCGAGAATAGGAAATAGTTTTTCGTTTCAGGATCAAGAAATACAGATAGCAAACCCATTCGGAGGGGGGCTCTATATAGAGATCCCTGACGGTTCTTCACTTGGAGAAGTCAGCTTTGTAGTTACGGGAGCAGTCGAGATGCCCACCTATGCTATGAACGAGCATGCTGGTCTTAATCATTCTGTCACAGATTTTTTGAATGCCGTTAATAACGCTTATGTTCCCTATTTTGAACTTATAGGAAAGAAATTCAATTTTACGCATCCAAATAGATTTGGACTTCTGTATTCCGAGCCTCAGGCCTTGCTGGAAAAGATGGATAGTTTTTTCGACGCGATAAGTATTATGACTGGGCGGCCAACGATTGGAATAAGAGCAGAATGGCTCGCTGGGGATAGAATGATCCCGGTTGCCGGGACAGCAATGGCTGCTAGTTACCCAATACATGGGGATATAGATAGCGGCGACCCCTCTCTTATGGAGTCTGTAGATGAAAAATATTGGTCTCCGCTTCAATATATCAAAAATGATTATTACTCTGCTGAGGTAACCGAAACAAGAGTTGCGCAAAGGAAAGATGCGTTTACCTTGTGGCATGAGTGGGGGCATTTGCATAACTTGCCTACTCTAGGATGCCAAGAGGCTGAGTCCAATGTTCATTTACTTTACGTGATCTTGGCTAATAAAGTTCTAGGAGTGGATATTGATACTGCACTTCGGTATTCAGGGTTTCAAGATTATGATCGGAACGATGCAGCACTTGACACAATGTTTTCTCCAAATTGGCAGATCGACAATCGATTATGCCTTGATTCTTGGGACAATGAGGTTCGTTACCAAACCCGAAGTTGGGCTCGTTTAGTTGAGATAGCCAGCTTGTATGGGTGGGACGCTGTGGGGGCGATTCATAAAGAGTTTTATCTTCGGGGACTTGCCAATGGAAAGGCGGTTAATTATGGATTATCTGATGATGACTTCATTAAAACGGCTTCGGAAGCGTTAAATATAAACCTCGTTCCGGTATTTGAATTTTGGGGGGTTCCCGCTAGCGTTTCTGTTGCTTCCGAATTGTCTAATCTGCCAGCCGCTTATGCTTTTAAAGAGCGGTTGGCTAACTATCGGAACCTTATACCTGCAAATCAAGATGAATATACGGCTGTGATTAATAAGCTTAAAAGTACAACTGGCTCGGAAGGAAGGTGGAACTATTTTCTTGCTAATTATGACCTCGCGATTTTGCAGACGATGCGAGCTAAAATAGATCGAATCCAGATGTCTATAGCCGATGTCGATACTGATAACGACGGCATACCCAATAACGATGATCCTGATAACGATAATGATGGAGTGCTAGATGAAAACGATGCATTTCCACTTAATTCATTAGAGACAGCTGACTCGGACAACGATGGTTTTGGAGATAATGAAGACCCAGATGATGACAACGATGGCGTTCCTGATATACCTGAGCTTGCGGGTGCGGCCACTCTAACAGGCGTGAGTACAAGTGCCCAATTCTTTGGTGGAGCGAGAGCTTATGATGATGTATTTGGCACCTCGGATAGTCCTCCAAGTTTCAAATACGCTGACCCAGTTGACCTAATAGCAGAAATAAAGGTGGAATCAAGTCACGTGAATACTACGGGGAATCTTTATGTAGTGGCAAAGTATTATGATCAGTTCTATCAGCTTGTCGAAAATCAAGGATTTCAAATTTGGAACGGGACCCTTGGTACGTTAAAACCTGCTGTTAATGGGAAAACCTTTAGTACGATTAATCGAATCAATATATTTGAAGATGTAGCGCTTGGTCCGGCTGGAATGCAGCTGTCTTCCATGCTCTATTTTTATTTCGCTTATGACACGCTAGTTAATCCTGAGGAGCTATACTACTCGAGCACACCAGTTTTCTTTGACTTAATTCCAGATAATTGAGTGATGCGCAAACTTTAGCTGATTCGTGGCGATAGGGGTTTAAAAGTCTTTAGAGGACGTTAATTTAATGCTCGGTATAACCTGAGTTTTTTATGCGCGGAAAGATGATTTGATTGTAAATTTTACGCGGAGGATACTCCTCTAGTTTTTCGTATTTAAAGGTAGATAGTATGACCACCGCAATATCCATTACAGATTTGAAAAAAACTTATGTCAATGGGTTTGAAGCGCTAAAAGGAATTTCACTAGAAGTCCAGCAAGGAGATTTTTTTGCCTTGCTTGGACCTAATGGCGCGGGAAAGTCTACGACAATTGGTGTCATTTCTACCCTGGTTAAAAGGTCTTCAGGTAGTGTCAAAGTTTTTGGAAAGAATGTGGATACTCATGTATATGACACAAAGCTTGATCTCGGTGTAGTACCGCAAGAAATAAATTTCAATCAATTCGAAAAAGTTCAGGACATTGTGATCACTCAAGCAGGGTATTACGGACTCCCTCGAACGCTAGCTCGTGAGCGAGCTGAAAAATATCTGCGAAAGTTAGGGCTATGGGAAAAACGAAATGATCGGTCACGGTTATTGTCGGGAGGAATGAAGCGTCGATTAATGATTGCTCGGGCATTGGCTCATGAGCCGCGCTTGCTGATTTTGGATGAACCTACTGCGGGCGTCGACATAGAGCTCCGAAGGTCAATGTGGGAATTTTTGACTGAGATAAATGAGGGTGGCACCACTATAATCCTAACTACTCATTATCTTGAAGAAGCTGAACAGCTTTGTAGAAATATTGCAATAATCGACGAAGGACTGATTATCGAAAATACTAGTATGCGAAACTTGCTTGAAGAATTAGATTCACAAACCTTTATATTAGATTCTCCTGTTGAAATCGGGACTGTACCGAACTTTAATTTTAAAGATGTAAGTGTGTGCAAAGTCGATAATAAGTGTATAGAAGTTACTATTGCGGCTGGCCGAAATGTTAATGAGGTGTTTGCAGAATTAGACCGTTTGGGTATAGAGGTTTCTAGTATGAGAAACAAGACTAACCGTCTAGAGCAATTGTTTATGTCCCGCTTGAATGAAAATGGTCTCAAATAATAATGTTTGCTAATCATAAGTATATAGCTTTCGAAACTATCGTAATTAAAGAAATAAGACGTTTTTCGCGTATTTGGTTGCAAACCCTAGTCCCGCCCGCAATAACGATTGCGCTGTATTTCGTGATTTTTGGCAACTTGGTTGGTCGACGCATCGGTGAAATGGGTGGTTTTCAGTATATGGATTTCATAATGCCAGGTTTGATAATGATGAGTGTTATTCAAAACTCTTACTCCAACGTAGTGTCCAGTTTCTTTAGTCAAAAATTCCAAAAAACCGTTGAGGAGGTATTAGTAGCACCGGTGCCAAACTATGTAATTCTTTCAGGCGTAATCGTGGGAGGAATGGCAAGAGGGCTAGCTGTAGGCGCAATTGTTACTATGCTGGCATTGTTCTTCTCGGACTTGCGGATAGAACACCCCCTCATCACGGTTGCTGTAGTATTGTTAACGTCTGCTGTATTTTCGCTTGCGGGTTTTATCAATGCTGTGTTTGCAAATAGTTTCGATGATATTTCAATTATCCCGACTTTTGTGTTGACGCCATTAATTTATCTTGGAGGTGTTTTCTATTCTGTACAGCTACTCCCAACATTTTGGCAAGTTGTTTCTGGGCTCAATCCTATCTTCTATATGGTGAACACATTCCGCTATGGAATTCTTGGCAGTTCTGATGTTGACGTATACTGGGCGTTTCTTATTTTAGGTGTGTTTATAGTGGGTCTTTATAGTAGTTGCATTTGGTTGCTTCGCAATGGGAAAGGAATCAGGACTTAGATTAAAGCTATGAGTAAAAACCCTTTAGGTGAAAGTACAGCTTACCCCCTGCAATATGAGCCAGATATTTTACATCAAATTCCACGCTTACCTGCGCGGTTACTTCTAGATATCGATAAAAAAATTAAGATGCATGGCTTCGATCATTGGCATGCCTACGAAATTTCATGGTTAGATAGCAACAGAAAACCTAATGTTGGGATCGGTGAATTTTTTTTCAGCGCTGAGTCGAAAAATATAATTGAATCTAAGTCCTTAAAGCTTTATTTGAACTCCCTAAATAATGAAATATTTCTCGGTGTGTCAGATGTTCAGCAAAGAATTAGAGATGATTTATCAAAAATTAGTCACTCAGATGTAAAAGTGCTTATTTTCTCAGCTGGTGAATCTGAATCTGGAGAATTAATAAAACGGCCTGGCAGTTCAATCGATAAAGAATCGATTTCTATAAAGGGTGATGGCCCTGATGAATCATTACTAAAAACATGTGGCGATTTAGTTTTTGATGAAGAGCTTTATTCGGATCTCTTTCGATCTAATTGTCCGGTAACTAGTCAGCCAGATTGGGCAAGTTTTCAAGTGAAATATTCAGGGCCAAAAATCGATCCGGCAAGTTTGCTTGATTATTTATGTTCTTATCGAAATCATCAGGGTTATCATGAGGAATGTTGTGAACGGATATTTCATGATATTTCTTTAATCTGCAGGCCAAAAGAATTAAATCTATCTCTCAATTTTCTCAGGCGAGGGGGGTTGGATATCAATGTTTATCGCAGTTCTCAAACAATAACGTCAGATATAGTGCTGCCAAGGATGAAGAGACAATAGATGCTTGTATAAAAGCATGCTTTATTTTAGAGTACGCGCGTTTTTTTGGAGAGTCCAAGTGTGATTTTCTGAATTCTTGAAAATAGAATATGGTGAGGTGTCCGAGTGGTCGAAGGAGCACGCCTGGAAAGTGTGTAAGCCGCAAGGCTTCGTGGGTTCGAATCCCACCCTCACCGCCACAATTACTCTCCATGTCCTAAATTTCTTTTCATTTATAACCAATGCGCTAATATCTTTCTTCCTGTTTAAATTGGATTTGGCGCTTATTATGAAATCAATGTCGTTTTATCTGGTTGTATTTTTTGCCTATGCAACTACGACTACTGTTTCGGCTCAGAATGTTGATTGGCCAAGTTATGGGGGTGATAACGGCTCTCGAAAATATGTACCATTTGATCAAATTAATACTGAGAATATCAGTCAACTCTCTGCAGCATGGGCATGGGAAAGTGTTGACAACGTTACGGTCGCTCAGAATATAGCCGATGGAAATTCGCGGGCTGTCCCAGGATCTTATAAGGCCACGCCGATTGTTGTTGGTGGCGTTATGTATGTGCCTACATCTCTAGGTCGTGTCGTTGCACTGGACGCTCAGAGTGGTTCCGAGCGCTGGGTATTCGATACGCGAGCTTGGGAAGGAGGCCGCCCAGCTAACCTAGGGTATAACACTCGCGGAGTCGCTTATTGGGGTGGTAATGGCAAAGAAAGGATATTGTTTGCAACTAATGATTCGTACTTATGGTCCTTAAATGCTCATACAGGCCAACCAGACCCCGGTTTTGGTAATGCTGGTAGGATAGACCTCAGTATTGGGTTGGGTAGGGAGATTGATAAAGGAGAGTACGGCGTGGTTTCGCCTGTTTTGGTGACTAATGACAAAGCAATTGTGAATTCAATCGTTACAGATGGACCCAGCAGTCTGCAAACACCCCCAGGCCATATACGCGCTTTTAATCCGGAAACAGGCGAGTTGGAGTGGATGTTTAA
>NTJZ01000003.1 GCA_002457215.1 OM182 bacterium MED-G28
TTGACGTTCTTCATACGCAGCGCGAATCATTGGCAATACCGCAGTCCCAATGAATATAACAGCAACTATGCCGGCGAGAGTTAATATGTTTCTTTCGCGCGCTGATACTTGCATTAGGCTTTGCCCTTATGACTAATCATCTGGAAAATGTCTCACCATATAGGCTTCGAAGTTGACTGGGCTTAGCCGTAAATCTATGTAGTACCTCGTGTTATTTGTCGCACGGGAAAAAATCACTTCGGTGAAAAGCGGATCTTGTTCTAAGCGCTGCAGTATTGCCTGTGGATCAGAGCTGGTCCCTTGAATTTTGACCAACCCTTCAGAGATTTCTAAAGAAGTTAATCTTTCCGGGCTGAGTACATTTTGCAATGTAAACATGGCTTCACGTATGCGCTGATCTGGAAAGTCACTCAGTGCCCCCCACTCATTTTCAAAATTCACCACCATTTGTTGATCTTGGCGGGCATCAGTAGACATTAATCTGTTTGATTCTAGAGTTGCGGCAGCACTGCGAAACTCTAATGACTGTTGCAGGAACGGAATTACTGAGACAAAGAGTAATACTGCTAGCACGATTACGCCTGCTAATACTTTTCTGCTATTCTCTATTTTTTTTCGCGCATTCAATGCATCAATTGGGAAAAAGTTGTACTCGCTATTTATACTTTTATTTAAAGGCGCTAAATAGTGTTGGAAATTACTATATTCCTTAACTACGCCAGTTGAATTTTTTTTTACTGCGCTTTCCCACTGCTCAGAAAAGTCTTGTTGTTTAAAATCTTGTTTATTGACTTGCTGCCAAGATCTTAGGAATCCATCTTTAAAAGTAACGAACGAAACATCGGTCGAATCTTCGTCCAGTACACACTCATCGAGATTATCGATGGTGGCATTGAGTATTCTCGGTTTTATTGCCGCGAGAAAAAGGTTTTCTGCGTTAAAGGCTTCGAACAATGCGTTGAGCTTTGATTGCGGCATCCACAAGGCTATGGACTCCATGCCTCCATCGCTGCTATTTGCATCTATGGCTAAAGAAAGACTCTTACCATAGGAAGGTAGAATGGTTTCGGTTTGCAATCGTAGCGCCGAAATCAAATTCTCCTTTGATAGACCCGGGAACGCATGAGCCGAAGAAATAAACTCGGGCGAAGGAAGAAGCAACAACACCGCAATTTCGTCTGCAGCGGTTACGATAAGCTGCTTGGCAGCTGTAGCAATAGCATCTGCATTTTTAGATTCCAGGCTTGCGACATTACCAGATTCAACATGCACTAACTCATCGTCGAACACCATTAAAGTGGTATTGATTGCGTTTAGGAGTTCTTTGCGCGAGCTGCCCTCCAAAGCTTTTTTGATTGGAGCAGTTACGCGGTCGAAAAGCTGTTGTTGAAAGCTGCCCATGGCTTCGTCTAGCAAATTGGAATCTCTTACTTCACTGATTCCTAATTTGCGCGCTAAGTTCCTGAATAATTGATTAATTCTGAAGTTTAAGACTGATATGAGAGAAAAATAGTTCTAAATAAAAACAAAAATTTTACGGATAGCTAATTATCGAGCCTCCTGAACGACGTCGCCCCAGGTTTTAAGGCCCGGGGCGAGAGTTTATAGAGTTTTAGAGGAAGACTTAATCGCCAGAACCACGGATAGCTTGCCTTTCTTTTTCTACAAGAAAATCAACAACATCCAGCATTTCTTGCTGAGTACGTACGTTGTCATTGGTAGCGATCAGGTACTTCCCGTTAACGATCATGTTTGGGGTTGACCGAATTCCATAATCATCCATTCTTTTTTCAGCCTGATTTACTTTGGTGCGTACTGAGAAAGAATTAAAGGTCCTTTCAAAATCTTCTTGGCTGACCCCATGAGTCTCAAACAATTCACCAATTGCCCGCTCATCTTGCAGAATATTGCGCTCAACATTGATCGCATTAAAGATTTGCTCATGCAGAACCTCGAGGGCACCAAGAGCCTCTGCGGTGTAGTAGACCTGAGCATGAGTTTTCATTAAACCGTTCCACATCGCGGGGAAACGCATAAACTCAACATCCGCAGGCGCATTTTCTTCCCAATTAACGATTAGTGGCTCAAAACGAAAACAATGCGAACAGCCGTACCAAAACGCCTCAATCACTTCCACTTTAGAAGTATCGTTGGTGTTAACGGGGTTGGGAAGTTCGGCATAATGAGTGCCAGCGACGAAGCGCTCTATCTGTCCATAACTTGACAGCGCGAAAGGCAACAATAGCAGTATTACCAAGGTCTTTAGCGTTCTTTTGATCAATGTATTCTTGGTCATCTTTTGGACTCCACCTTCTTTAATCCAGTTTAGCAGGACAATGGCGAAAAACGTTACCACAGGGAATTGCGGCTTGCCATCTTAGCGCGCAAAAAATTAGGTCTAAACAAATCAAGCTGGCTGGTTTTCGAGTTAGTTTTTCTCTGCTGGTCTCAGATTGGAAATTTTGCACTTAGGGTGCGTTAGTGATTCAGTGACTAATTTAATCCAGAAACATAACTAGCCAACGCTTCTAATTCTTTGTCCGTAAGTCGCTCAACAACTGAGCGCATCATTGCACTCGAGTCGTTCTGGCGCTCACCGGCGCGAAAAGCCTTTAGTTGAAGCAGTGTGTATTCGGAGTGCTGACCGCTCAAAGAAGGGAATCCAGCAGGCCCATTGCCATTCCCGGTAGGTGAATGACATGCTGAGCAGGCTGCAACCGATAAGTCTTTAATGCCGGCTCTATAGAGAGTTTCGCCCAATTCCAAAGTTTCCGGGTCAGCACCCAGCAAGCTCACTTGCTGAGAAGAATACCAGGCAGCTATATCGAGTACGTCTTGATCAGTCAGTGCGGCAACCATGGCCGTCATAGTCGGGTTTACTCGCGCACCTGACTTGTAGTCCTTTAATTGTTTTACAAGGTAACTGGCATTTTGGCCGGCCAATTTCGGGTTGATAGAAAGTTGGCTATTGCCGTCGGCTCCATGACAGGTTGCACAGAGCGCTGACTTTGCCTGACCTGCAGCAGCATCACCTTGGGCAAATAGGAGTTGAGGCGCAATGCTACTAAGGAAAATGGGTAAAATGACGCTGGCTAGTTTCTTCATGAAATTTCCTGGGGTTACTTCTTCAATAATGACTAACTTAAAACGAATTCTTTTGCTTTTGAAAAATTCCTAGCGGTTTCTTGGCTCGCTATCTCGTACAATAGACACTTCTAACTTGGTTTCTAATCGAAATTCTAAACTTCCTTAGGGCAGCAATGATACCAGCACCACACAAAGGTTTAGTTTTCAAGAAATCGCGGCCGCATATTATAGCGTAAATCCGACAGCGACCCTAATGCACTATTGACTCCAATAACCAGCACCAACAATCAGACTCACGAATTTTCAGGCTAATTCATGGATTTCAATCAAACTCACTTTGTTACTAGCGCAGCAACGCTAGCTGCCTGCCCCCAGGACAGTTCAGCCGAGATTGCCTTTGCCGGGCGTTCAAACGCGGGAAAATCCAGTGCCATTAATACGCTGTGCAATCAAACGCGTTTAGCCAGGATCAGTAAGACTCCCGGAAGGACGCAACTTATCAATTTTTTCCAACTTGTTGATAAAAAATACCTAGTCGATTTACCCGGTTATGGCTTTGCAAAAGTTCCATTAGCGGTCAAAAACAAATGGCAGTTTGAGTTGGAGCAGTATTTAAGAAAGCGCGAATCTCTAGTGGGCCTTATATTGCTTAGCGATGTACGCCACCCTTTAAAAGACTTTGACAGGATGATGATTGAATGGGCTATCCAATCAGAACTACCTTTACATCTACTGTTAACAAAATCAGACAAACTAAAACGAGGTGCAGCACAAAATACCTTGCTCAAAATCAGCAGAGAGCTGGAAGTATTGCCTAATGTTTCCTTGCAGTTATTTTCTTCACTAAAAAATTCTGGGGTTGATGAAGCTCGTAACAAAATTTCTTCGTGGCTGTCAGTCGATGAAACTGTCGATATTGAGATTAATGAGGCGAGAGGATCAAAAGATGCTGGCTAGTGGGCTTGATCCCAATTGCTGCCAGTGCCTATATCGACGACGAGAGGTACATCTAGTGATGCCGCCGTCATCATCCGAAACCTCACTCCTTCGGCGAGCAGTTCGATGTCTTCTTCTTTAACTTCAAATACTAATTCATCATGAACCTGCAGCAACATCCGTGCATCAATGTCTCCCAACGCTAACCAGTGATCAATGTCTATCATTGCCCGCTTAATAATATCTGCGGCTGACCCCTGCATAGGCGCGTTAATCGCTGTGCGTTGCGCGGCTTTTCTAATCATCGCGTTGCCTGCATGGATATCAGGTAAATACAGCCTCCGCCCAAAAATAGTTTCAACGAAACCTTTCTCATCCGCGAGTGCCTGGGTTTCGTCCATGTAATTTCTGACACCAGGATACTTCTCAAAATATCGATCTACATACTGCTGAGCATCACTGCGACTCACATTAAGTTGGTTCGCCAATCCAAAAGCACTCATTCCATAAATGAGGCCAAAATTAATTGCTTTGGCACTGCGTCGCTGATCAGCAGATACTTCATCAAGTGATGTATTAAAGACATCGGCGGCGGTCGCCTTGTGCACATCCTGGTCACTGGAAAATGCGGTCAGGAGCCCTGGGTCACCCGACAAGTGCGCCATAATGCGAAGCTCAACTTGAGAATAGTCTGCCGCCATTAATTTGTAGCCCTTCTCAGAAACAAAAGCTTTGCGTATTTTTCTTCCCTCTGCAGTTCGAATCGGGATATTTTGCAAGTTAGGTTCCGTTGAGGAAAGACGGCCAGTTGCCGCAACGGCTTGCTGAAAAGAAGAATGAATACGAGCAGTGCCGTTGTTTACCTCTATGGGAAGTTTGTCGGTATACGTGGATTTTAGTTTCGATAAGGATCGCTGTTCTAAGATAAGTTTAGGAATTTCGTAATCTTGGGCTAGTTCTTGTAATACCGGTTCAGCCGTTGACGGTTGGCCCGTTGGTGTTTTTTTTATGACTGGCAATTTGAGCTTTTCAAAAAAGATGCTTTGCAGTTGTTTTGGAGAGCCAATGTTAAACTCTTCGCCAGCGATCTCGTAGATTTCATTTTGTAGCTCTTCTAGCTTGTTACCCAACTCCCCACTCTGCTGTGATAAGGCCTTTTTATCAAGACGAATTCCATTTCTTTCTACGTGTTTCAACACCTCCACTAGCGGTAATTCATAATACTTATATAGCCCAAGTAAGTGGCCGTGTGCCGCAAGCTCGTTTTCAAGAAAAATAGCTAAGCGATGAATGTAGTCAATTTGCTCATTTGCATAACCAGAAAACTTTTCGATTTGTACTTGTTTCATTATCAACTTGTTACGGCCTTTGCCTAACAAGCTTTCTAATTCAATCAAACTCGTATCGAGATAGTGTTTGGCGATATTGCCTAATTGGTGTTTAGTCGCCACTGAATTGAGTACATAGGAAGCGAGCAGAACGTCGGACTTTATCGGTGCGAGGCTTATGTCATTATTTTGTAAAACATGACTTAAGCGTTTTAGATCATAACCTAACTTATTGATATTAGGATTTTCTAACAAGGGCTTTAATTGACCCAAGGCCTCCTCAATGGCTAACTGGCCAGGTGCGCCTTCATAATCATGTGCGAGTGGGACATAGTAAGCCTTTCCCAAATCTGGGCTTAGGCTGATGCCAATGATATTGGCTTCGAGGAAATGTGCTTCTTCAAGTTCAAGATTGAAAGCGAATGCATCTAGGGAGCCCAAGGATTTAACCAAGGCTTCTAACTCTTCACTCCTGGTAACAGTTTCGTAGCTGACACTTTCTGGAATTAGGGAGAGTATATCCTCCTCTTCATTATAACTGCTTACCTCGTCGCTCTTTGACCCAGATTTTTTAAAGGTTCCGTTTATCCCTTTTTCTTCTAATTCTCGAACCCAGGTCTTAAACTCTAAGTCTGAATATAAATCATAAAGTGCTTTTTGGTCATCGTCCTGTTTCGTTAAGTCTTTTAGCGAGACGTCCAATGCAACGTCTAGCTTTATAGTTGCCAAGTCATAAGATAGCCGAAGTAGATCGATATTTTCTCTCAGTCGTTCACCAACCTTACCGCCAATAGCCTTTGCGTTTTCAATGATGCCTTCCATAGAATCATATTCCGACAACCATTTGACTGCGGTCTTTGGCCCAACGTTAGGCACGCCTGGAATGTTGTCTGATTTATCTCCCATGAGGGCAAGATAATCAATAATTCTGTTCGGACCAATGCCAAACTTGTTGGAAACTCCAACAGTGTCCAATATTTCGTTTGTCATTGTGTTTAACAAAGTGACTTTATCATTAACCAGCTGAGCGAGGTCCTTATCTCCAGTAGAAATAAGTGTGCTTATGCCGTCTTCACTTGCTTGGTTTGAAAGTGTGCCGATCACATCGTCAGCTTCCACTCCCTCTATTATTAGGAGAGGCAGCCCCATCGCTTGAATTATGTCGTGTATAGGTTGAATTTGGCTGCGGAGGTCATCGGGCATTGGCGGGCGATGTGCTTTGTATTCTTTGTAAACATCATTGCGAAAGGTTTTACCCTTGGCATCGAAAACGATGGCAATGTTAGAGTGATCATGGCTTTTTAGCAGAGCCCGTATCATATTTATTACACCCTTAATTGCGCCAGTAGGTTGTTGCTTACTGTTTACCAAGGGAGGTAATGCGTGAAAAGCCCTAAACAAATAAGAGGAGCCGTCTACGAGTAAAAGTTCTTTAACGTTTGCCAAAGTTTATGTCCAATCTTTAGTAGTTGAAGCAGCTCGTAAATGAGTTGGCGACACTTAATATAAGTCTTCTATATCCGCGAGTTCCATCGTCAATTTCATATCCAAATAAGTCAACTACTTCACTTTTAATCGCCTGATTTTCGAGCGCTGTGTTCACCAGTTCTTCATCGCTGTCGGCCTCTAGCAGAATACAGGAAGGTGATCTCACCTGGAGTTTGTTTCTTAACGCAAGCAAATCACGCATACTCGGTTGAACTTCTGGGTCATGAACAAGTGCAAGCCCGCCTGGTAAGCCAAACTGACGCTCAAAATACTGGTAGGCATCATGATAAACCAGATAATCAGGCTGCTGGTATTGGGAAAGTCTGTTTTGCAGAGATCGATTTAATAGGGCTACATCAGACTCAAATTGGTTTAAAGCTTCTTGATACTCTTTTTCGTTCTCCGGGTCTAACCCGATTAGGCTGATAGCTAGCTGTTGAGCTATAGAAATAGCATTTTCTGTGTTTAGCCAAAGATGCAGATCAGCATTGCCGTCATCCAAGTTGTGTAAGCTAATCCCAGAAATACTGGCGGCTGTGATTAATGGCTTCGAACGCGACTGTGAAGCGAAGATATCCGCCAGGAAAATTTCAAATTCGGGACTCACCCTTAACAACAAATCTGCCTGCTGCATGTTAATCCGATCTGTCGGTGTTAATGAATAGTTGTGAGGTGAACCCTGGAAATCAACAATCGAATGAACAGTACCGCGATCTTCGACAATGGCTTGGGCGATCAATCGCAAAGGGCGAATAGAGACCGTAACAGAAACTTCCCCATAAGATCTTTCGATCCCTACTAGAGAAATTGATAGGGAGATTATAAGAACCAATGAAGTGTATAAGCGCATGATGCTGAAAAGCGAACGAACTATGGCAACGGTGGTATGATATACCATTGGCCTGCAGGCAGATACTTATGCTCAAGATTTGGCTTCTACTAATTTTTTAGAACAGGGTCTATTGTCACTGTGGAAGCTTCGAGTGCTATCAGAACTAACAGCGGGAAATTACTGCTTTCTGCAAAGGGAATAAGTAAAACTTTAGCTGATCGTCATATCCTGCAAAACATCGATCTAGAAATCCAAGAAGGGCAAATTATAAGTTTAATTGGGCCCAATGGAGCCGGAAAAACAACTCTTGTGAGAGTATTGTTGGGGCTACTCACTGCAGATTTAGGGAACATCTACCATCGGCCTAAGTTGCGCATAGGCTACATGCCCCAACGACTCATGATTGAGAGCACACTGCCAATTACTGTCCGCCGTTTTCTGCGGCTAGCAACCCCCTCGTTTAACGATCGAATTGACGCGACGTTACAACAGCTGGAAATCAGTCAACTTGCCGAGCAACAACTGATTTCTGTTTCTGGAGGCGAACTACAGCGAGTGCTTCTCGCCAGGGCATTGCTTAGAAACCCCCATCTATTAATTCTGGACGAACCTGCTCAAGGGGTCGATATTGCCGGCCAAGCAAAACTCTACGCATTAATTGGCAAGATTCGCAATCAGAATGGCTGCGGGGTTCTAATGATATCTCATGACTTGCACCTGGTAATGTCGTCAACTGATGAAGTAGTTTGTCTGAACCATCATGTTTGCTGCCATGGAAAGCCTGATCAAGTTAGTACTGATCCTGCTTTTCTCGAATTATTTGGCGCTCATGTTTCAACCAATCTCGCAGTCTATACTCATCACCATAATCATGAACATGACATAACTGGCGAAGTAAAAACTTCTGAATCATGATCACAATAACTGAGCTTGTTACAACAGATTTTTTCTTATTCGCCTTGGTGGCTGGCCTGAGTCTTGCGCTTATCGCAGGGCCACTTGGCTCATTAATCGTATGGCGCCGCATGTCTTATTTTGGCGATACTTTAGCACACTCGGCATTATTAGGGATCGCTGTTGGCCTGATTACCAATAGCAACCCACAAATGGCTATTATCATTAGTTGTTTACTGGTTGGGGTTTTATTAGTCTATCTAGACAAAAATCCCAAAATTTCCACCGACACAGTTCTTGGAATTTTAGCCCATAGTACATTAGCTATAGGCGTTGTCATTTTGGCGCTAACAGAATCAGTGAGGATAAATTTAGAAGCCTACTTATTCGGCGCTCTGCTAACTATCAATGTAATCGACCTAATTTGGGTAATTGCGATTATGTTGATTGTGATCTCTACACTTTATTACTTTTGGAATGACTTTCTGTCGGTCACTGTGCATGCGGAGTTAGCAAAAACTGAAGGCATTAACGTTGAGAGAATGCATTTATTTCTAGTGTTGCTAATAGCGCTAACAATTGCGGTTTCAATGAAAATAGTTGGTGTTTTATTAATAACCTCACTGCTGATTATTCCGCCTGCTGCAGCAAGAAAGTTCGCCCAAAGCCCAGAGAAAATGGCTATTCTGGCAAGTTTGATCGGTTCGGCTGCTGTCGTACTTGGGCTCTTGTTGGCCTTTTATGTTGATGCCCCGGTAGGGCCTACGATCGTGGTTGTTGCGACAATTTTCTTCCTCGTATTATCTGTTTTTACTCGCGCGCAAAAAGAATAATCGAAACGAATTATTCGCTAATAATTTTCATTGCGTCTACCAAGTCTCTAGCACGATGTGGTGGCCTAATCACGGCAAACAAATCTCCATTTGGATCAATTACTGAAATATGGCTGCTGTGGTCAATTGCAAAGTCATCTGGATTAATTCGCGATTCGTGATTATTGTGCCCTGATGGTTGTACTCCCTCGGTAGTAGGTTCACCATATGCAACAAATAAGTTTTCTGCCAATGCCGTCAGGTCATTTGGCTCGCCAGTTAATCCGAAAAATTCAGAATTAAACCTTGCTAGGTAATCTTTTAGTTGGTCTGGTGTGTCTTTAGTGGGATCGACTGTTGCTAAAATTATTTGTGGTGGTGGTTTCCTTGTTTCTTCCCGCCACAAATTTGTAAAGCGACCTAGCTCTGCCATTGTAATTGGGCATATGTCTGGGCAAGAAGTGAAACCAAAAAATAGTAAATTCCAATTCTCTAATAGATTTTCATCACTAAATTCATCACCATTTTGATCGGTCAGATCAAAACCCGAAATCTCGAAAGGCTGCGGGAAGATCGTGGCGCCTATTTCTCGAAGTTCTGCTTCGGTAGAGCGATCTGATCGCAGCAAATACAGAGATACAAAAATTACTGCAAGTGCAACATCGACTGCAAGGAATGCAATGAGGCCTAATTTGGTTGATGAGGATAATTGCACAGTTCTTTAGTTTCAATAAAAACGCAGCAAGACAGAAGAATCAGAATAGATAATGATCTGCTACCAGAGCTACAAATAAGACTGTCAAATACACAATAGAGTATTTGAAAGTATCCATGGCCGTCGTTGCTTTCGGTTTAAACATAAGAAGTCCGGACCAAATTAAAAAGCCAAAACCTAGAACAAGTGCCGAGGCAAGGTAGAGTAAACCACTCATACCAGAAAAATAGGGAAATACGCTCACGATGACCAACACTACCGTGTAAACGATGATATGGACTTTGGTAACAAACTCACCGTGAGTTACTGGCAGCATTGGCACTCCACTTTTGGCGTACTCATCTTTTCTATGAATGGCCAACGCCCAAAAATGCGGAGGCGTCCAAGCGAAGATGATCAATACCAAAACCAATGCGTCAGGCTCTATTGTGCCGGTTACGGCCGACCATCCAAGTAGCGGAGGCATAGCGCCTGATAGGCCCCCGATCACAATATTCTGGGGAGTTGCATGCTTTAAATAACCGGTATAGATAAACGCATAACCGACGAATGAGGCTAGCGTTAGCCAGGCGCTTATGGGATTAACCCAATAAAGCAAAATGCCCATACCGGTAACGCCGAGAGCAATTGCGAAAACAATAGTTTGCCTTGCATCAACGCGGCCTTGTGGTAACGGTCGATTATGGGTCCGTTTCATCATGATATCGATCTTGCGATCGATAAGATGATTCACTACGGCTCCGGAGGCTGCAACCAAAGCAATGCCTAAATTCCCCAGTATTAAGATGTCGATTGGCACCATGCCTGGCACAGCCAAGAACATGCCAACCAGTGAAGTGAGTATCATCAGCATCACAACGCGCGGTTTGCACATCTCATAAAAATCTCGCCAACTGGCCGCGATATTTGAGGTTATTTCAGTCACAGGTATTTAGTATTGAGCCTATTGAAGAGCCTAATTTTTAAAAGGCTCTCGAAAATGAGTAAGAATCACAAATCCAGCTAACATCGGCGGGCTACTTTCGAGCGCGGGCATTCAACCATGTTTCCTTTTGAATCTCAAGGTGATTGCTAAAGTGCTTGAGTCCATTTTTACACTTTTTCTGAGCGAATGTTAGCGATTATCTACGCACTATTTTTAAGCTGACAAAAGGCTGTCAAAAATGCTTATTTAGCGCAGGAAACTGGGCGTTTCTCGACTAGAATCACTTGCGATAGAAAGCGATTTTCTATAGCATTCCGTTGCGCATGAGGGGTGCGAAGAATTCTTGATTATTATGGAGAAATTCAAATACTTGAGGAAACGAAACAGCCCCTTTTAGACTAAAATAATTACTAGGGAACTAACTGGGGCAATAGCATTTAATTTGAGTGATTCATTGAGCTCACTCACTATCGAAAGTGCAGCGTCTGAAATCGCGAGATCCTGGCTCCCTGGAACATAATGAGCAAAACAAGACTAATTTTTCTAGCATGGCGTGATGACACTTAAAGTCCTCAAGCCAGCTGAAATACGTTTGTAATTTTTAAAAGGAATTCGGGTATATGGCTTTAGCGGTCGTTGTTGTTCTCCTAGTCGTTGGTTCAGTAATTTTCCATTTTACCCAGTTATATGGCGGTCCTTGGTATTTCACTGACATCGCCGCGGATTGGGGAACTATTGATCTCACCATAAATATAACCTTCTGGGTCACAGGTTTCGTCTTTGTTGTCGTGAATCTATTTATGGCTTGGTGTGTCTATAAATATCGTCAGAAAGATGGCCACAAAGCGGTATATGAGCCTGAAAATCACAAGCTCGAGGTTGGCTTGACAGCTTTTACTACCATTGGAGTTATCGCGATGTTGGCACCGGGTCTATTCGTTTGGGCCCAATTTGTTACAGTTCCGGAAGAGGCTATTGAATACGAAGTGCTAGGCCAACAATGGCAGTGGCAATTCCGATACCCTGGAGCAGATGGCCAGCTGGGTTTTGCTGACGTATCACATGTCTCAGAATCTAACCCTTTCGGTATTAACCCCGAAGACCCTGCTGGCCAGGATGATGTCGTGGTTAATGACCCAAACATGCATCTTGCAGTTAACCAGCCAGTTCATGCTCTACTACGTTCAAATGATGTGCTGCATAACTACACAGTGCCTCAATTTCGGGTAAAGATGGATTTGGTCCCTGGACTTGTTTCCTATCTCTGGTTCGACCCCACTAAAGAAGGGACTTACGATATTCTGTGTGAAGAGCTCTGTGGAATCGGGCATTTCATTATGCGCGGCTCTGTAAAAGTTGAATCACAAGCAGAATTTGATGCCTGGATTTCATCACAGCCTACTTTTGCTGAAACCCAATCCATGGCAGCGCCAAATATTGCTGCGGGGCAAACCGCGTACGCAATCTGTGCAACCTGCCATGGTGCGCAAGGCGAGGGTAATTCAGCGCTAAATGGCCCGAAGCTTGCTGGCCAAGACGCCTGGTATCTTGAACGACAACTTAAGTATTTTAAAGAAGGGGTTCGTGGTGGTGAAGGGGATACTATCGGCTCTGCTATGGTACCGATGGCTATGACGCTGGCCGACGATAATGCAATTAGAAACGTAGCGGCTTATATCGAAACATTTACCGATACGCCAGCACCCACAACAATTGCAGGAGATATCGAAAATGGTGCGGATATATACGACCGAAACTGCGCCGCGTGTCACTTAGATGATGGCGCTGGCACGTGGTACACCGATGCTCCTGCTCTCGCCGGTATGAGTGATTGGTATTTCGTTAGGCAGATTAGCAATTTCGGTGCGGGTATCCGCGGGCTTCATCCCAATGATAATTTTGGGGAGCAAATGGTCGCGATGGCCACAGCGATGGATAGCGTCGAAGAAATCAATGATGTCGCTGCCTATATCAACACGCTGCGATAACAGAATTTAACTAACAGTAAATAAGAATTTGTTTAGGCCGCTCACTGGCCGCAATGAAACAGAAATTTTAGGAGGAATTAATGGCTTACGTACCATTAGCGGATCGCGATCACGAAATGGAGATGCACCATCCACACAGCTGGGTGGAAAAGTATGTATGGAGCCAAGACCATAAGGTCATTGCAATCCAATATGGCAGCATCGCTGTTTTTACAGGTATTGTAGGATTAGCTTTGTCTTTGCTTTTTCGTATGCAGCTTGGTTTTCCAGATACCGCCACCTTTATAGATCCTAGTTTCTACTATCAGGCAGTGACCATGCACGGCATGATCATGGTGGTATACCTTCTTACAGCTCTATTTCTTGGCGGCTTCGGAAACTATTTAATTCCACTGATGTGCGGCGCACGAGATATGGTGTTTCCATTTATGAATATGCTGTCGGTCTGGGTGTTCCTGGTCTCAGTGATTATTCTAATGGCCAGCTTTTTCGTAGGCGGCGGCCCTACCGGAGGCGGCTGGACGCTTTATCCGCCGCAGACAAATTTAGCCGGTACACCGGGGCATGACATGGGCATTGTATTAATGCTTATCTCGCTGGGGGTGTTCATCGTTGCGACTACTATGGGTGGCTTGAACTATGTTGTTACCGTTCTTCAGTATCGTTGTCGCGGTTTAACCATGATGCGACTGCCTCTGTCTGTGTGGGGTATTTTCGTTGCAACTATTTTGGCCCTTTTTGCTTTCCCAGCACTATTAGTCGCAGCAATCATGATGCTATTTGATATTTTGGCAGGCACGAGTTTCTTTATGCCCGCAATTATCGAATCTGGGACTCCGCTAGATCACAATGGCGGTTCACCTGTTTTATTCCAGCACTTGTTCTGGTTCTTTGGCCACCCGGAAGTCTATATCGTTGCATTGCCAGCATTCGGATTGGTATCAGATGTATTAAGTGTGCATGCACGGAAAAACATCTTTGGTTATCGCATGATGGTTTGGGCAATTATAGCCATTGGTGGTTTGAGCTTTATTGTCTGGGCTCACCACATGTATGTCAGTGGCATGCATCCGTATTTCGGGTTCTTCTTTGCCACTACTACTTTAATTATTGCGGTACCGACAGCACTCAAGGTCTACAACTGGGTACTAACTTTATGGGAAGGCGATATTCGATTAAATGCGCCAATGTATTTTGCTATCGGTTTTATCTTTACCTTTATCCATGGCGGAATCACCGGATTATTTTTAGGTAACGTAGTCATCGATTTGCCGTTATCAGATACTTATTTTGTAGTTGCTCACTTCCACATGGTGATGGGTGTTTCTCCCGTACTCGTAGTGTTTGCCGCAATTTACCACTGGTATCCCAAGATGTCTGGTCGTATGTTTCATTCGGGTATGGCTAAACTTCACTTCTGGTGCACATTCCTTGGTACCTATGCGATCTACCTACCAATGCATTACCTGGGATTCTTGGGTGTTCCACGTCGTTATTACGCGCTCGGTACGACAGATTTCATTCCGCAATCTGCCCAAGACTTAAATACTACGATTACAATCGCGGCTCTTTTTGTTGGTGCTTCGCAGCTATTGTTTTTTATCAATATAATTTGGAGTCTGCGCTATGGCCCTAAGGCTGACCCAAATCCTTGGGGGGCGGCGTCTTTAGAATGGCATACGCCAGACACACCGCCATCGCATGGGAACTGGGGTGATTCATTACCAACAGTTTATCGCTGGGCTTATGACTACAGTGTACCTGGCGCCCGAGAAGACTTTATTGCTCAAAATACTCCTGAGACCGAAGAACCAACTGTGGATGAGCAGCACTTCGACCCTGATCAAGATAAATCGCTGGCTGACGCATGAGTTTATTTAAAACGATAACCGACAAACCCTGGGAGCGTAAGGGGATAATCGGCGGATTAAAGCCCGAAGGCGCCTTCGATGCACCTTCCGAAAAAATTGCGCTGTCAGTTTTCCTAGTGGTTGCCTCGGTGGTTTTTTCTCTATTTACCGTTGGCTACTTTGTTCGCATGGAATTGCCAGATTGGCAGCCATTATCTGAGCCGGCCCAACTTTGGTTTAACACCGGTTTGCTTATTATCAGTAGTGTGCTGTTTCAATGGGCACGAAATATTGCCAACAGCGCTAATGATAAACATCTCACTGCTGTCTTTATCGGCGGTGGTATTTTCGCCATTTTGTTCATAGCTGGACAACTAGTAACATGGGATAGTTTGCAAGATGCAGGGTTTTACATGACGTCAAACCCTGCAAATGCCTTCTATTATTTAATGACTGGCTTGCATGCTGCGCATCTACTTGGCGGTCTCTGGGTTTGGAGCAAGAGCTCAATTCGTTTGCTAGCGGGTAGAGAAAAGAGTGATGTTAAGTTGAGCATCGAACTTTGCACTCTTTATTGGCACTTCCTGTTGGTAGTTTGGCTAGTGCTATTTGCAATTTTATCGAATACCTAAAAAATTAAGATTACGTGAAATTTAGTGAGAGATATTAATGAGTGAAGCAACAGTAAATGAGGTGGGACCTCACGATGGGGTAACTGGCCTAGTGGATGACTGGGCTGCTGACAAGCAGGCTTATCATGTGCCCTGGGGTAAGGCCATGATGTGGATCTTCCTTGTAAGTGATACTTTCATCTTCTCTTGCTTTTTGATTGGCTATCTCAATGTCCGCATCACAACCACAGAGCCGTGGCCAGTGCAGAGTGAGATTTTCGCACTTTCTTTCGGTGGCGATCCGATTCCACTGATTTTGATTGCGATCATGACCTTTATCTTGATTACCAGCTCCGGAACTATGGCTCTCGCAGTCAATTTCGGTTATCGAAAAGATAAAGCGAAGACTTTTTGGCTAATATGCGCTACTGCTGCATTTGGTGCTTCATTCGTTGGAATGCAGGCGTTCGAGTGGTCAAAACTAATTATTGATGAGGGTGTTCGGCCTTGGGGTAATCCATTTGGTGCGCCACAATTTGGATCGGTCTTTTTTATGGTAACGGGCTTTCACGGACTTCACGTGTCGGCTGGAGTAATTTATTTGCTCTGGGTAGCCTTTCGCGTGAAAAAAGGATATTACGACGAAAAGGGTTTCGAGATCGTAGAAATTGCCGGTCTTTACTGGCACTTTGTTGACCTCGTTTGGGTATTTATCTTCGCATTTTTCTATTTATTGTAAGGACAGACATCAATGGCTTCTGCTGAAGGACAACAACATCCCTTAGGGATTTATTACAAAATCTGGATACTGCTATTCGTACTCAGTGGTTTCTCTTATGCGGTTGATTATTACAACGTACAAGGGGCAATGCGCTGGACCTTAGTGATTACTTTTATGTTTTTAAAGGCCGGCTTCATTGTTGCTATTTTCATGCACGCAGTATGGGAACGAATGGCTCTAGTATTAACGATACTTGGCCCGCCCACTGTTCTTTTGCTTTTTATCGGACTAATGTCGATTGAAGGAATATATACCGAAGAGTTGCGTTTTGCTTATATGGGTCATGACCGCGACGCGGTAGCATTAACACCCGCAGACTTGCATGGCGAAGAGGGCGGCCACGGAGGTGAAGAAGAGCATTAGTTTTTCTTCTCGTACCTGGAAAAAGGGCTATAGTTAATTCAATAGCCTGTTTTCTGAACCTCCAATTGGCAAATAGGGTTCTTTCTGATTTTTAAGATGCGTAATTACTGAACCCGTTTCTGGTCTAACGCCTCGCCAACAGAAAAATGATTCTGCCGCCTGCTCAACTAACATGCCAAGGCCATCGACAGCCAGTATGGCTCCATTTTTTTTTGCCCATTGAACAAAGCTGGTGTCTTCATTTTTATACATCATGTCATAACAACAGCAACTTTTACTCAGATGGCTTGATGAAAGCGCAGGAATCTCATTATCTAAACTCAATGAAGTGCCATTAATTATAAGATCGAAATTCCCTTCTAGCTTATCGAACTCAGCAACTGAGATATCAAACTCATTTACAAAAGTTTGCTGTAAAAGCTTGGCATTATTCAGCGTTCGGTTCACTATCGTTATAGCGCCCGGTTTGGCTTCAACTAGAGAAGCGAGTGCTCCTCTTGCAGCACCCCCAGCTCCAACAATAAGCACATTTTTCCCTAGGATGTTTATGCCGTGATTGGCTTTTAGATCTCTTACTAAGCCAGGCCCGTCGGTGTTGTCGCCACATAATTCTTTAGCGTTGTTTTGAAATAGGGTATTAACGGCACCCGCACGCGCCGCTCTTGGCTCCAGCTTGCTAGCCAATGCGAATGCGCGCTCCTTGTGGGGCACAGTTATGTTAAGACCCTGGCCGCCGCCAGCAAAGAATTTGAGAACAAAAGAATCAAATTCATTTGCTTCGACTTGAATCGCTTCATACTGAACATCTTGCTCAGTTTGCTTTGCAAACATTGAATGTATTATTGGCGATTTACTGTGGGCAACGGGCGAGCCCAATACCGCGTAACGTGACATTTTTTATCCTTTGATTAAACCCAATCCTTGGGTTTCAAAAAGTGCGTGTAAAGTTTTTCTTCTTCACTGCCAGGGTTGGGGTGCCAATCATAAGTCCACCTAACTGTCGGAGGGAGTGACATAAGTATTGATTCTATTCTGCCTACACCAGATTGTAAGCCAAATAGTGTTCCTCTATCATAAACCAAATTGAATTCTGCATAACGACCACGGCGATATTCCTGAAATTCTTTTTGGCTATCTGTAAAAGCTAGAAATCGCCGCTTTTTAACAATGGGCAGGTAAGCGAGTAAGTAACTATTCGCCAGCGCTTGAACGAATTGGAATGAGTTATCGAAACCCAGCTCATTAAAATCGTCAAAAAATAATCCACCGATTCCGCGTGGTTCATCTCGATGTTTTATATAAAAATACTCATCACACTGCTGTTTAAATAGGGGGTAGTAGTTTTCACCAAATGCGTCACAGGCCCCTTTGGCCGTCTCGTGCCAATGAATACAATCTTCGTCATTTCCATAATAAGGCGTTAAGTCATAACCCCCGCCAAACCACCAAACGCTGTCTTCGTTTTCTTTTTCTGCTACAAACATTCTAAAGTTTGCATGGGAGGTTGGAGCATGAGGATTAAGAGGATGAATAACCAAGGAAACGCCCATGGCTTGGAAAGCCCTGCCTGCCAACTCTGGCCGAAGTGCAGTAGCAGAAGCGGGCATGGATTTACCAAACACATGCGAGAAATTTACACCTCCCTTCTCGATCACATCTCCATTGCTGATAACACGTGATATACCGGTGCCTCCCTCTTCTCTATCCCATTGGTCTGTTTTAAATTGGGCTTGGGAATCCAAACTCTCGATACCCATGCAAATAGCCTGTTGTAATTGCAGCAAAAATTCTTTTACTAGTTGCGTATCAGCGGAATTCAAGCAGTAATCTCCAATATCCGTTCTTTTTTCTTAAGCGCGTTTCAAAGGGGTTTTTAAAACCAAAGGTATTACAGAATCTAGCCCCATTCTAATATTAGCGCAGAATGTCTCCACTTATTAAATCTCTTATTTGCGATGGAGATCTTTGTTCACCAATGTGCCCTGGGAGTATGTAATCAATATTATCTGCAAATTGTTGTTCAACCATTGATTGAGATCTAATTTCTGTTTGACCGCTAGCATTCGCAGATGTCGAAACTATTGGCCTACCAAAACGCTCACACAAGGACTGAATCAAGGGGTGGGCGCTTACTCGAATTGCTATTGATGCGTGCTCTCCTTTTACCCAGGCTGGATAGAGGTCCCGCTCATCAGGAATCAACCAAGTCGTTGGTCCGGGCCAAGTTGAATTTAATAGCTCCATTTGGGCTAACGTCAAACTGCTGACCAGGTCGGATATTTGAGAGATATCCGCAGCAACCAGAATAAGGCCTTTCTTTGCCGGTCTTTGTTTGATTGCTAATATTTTTCGCACTGCGGATTGATTGAATGGGTCGCATCCAATACCCCAGACTGCTTCAGTCGGGTAGGCAACAAGCTTTCCCTGGTTCAGAAAATCAATCGCAGTGTTAAGTTCGAGATTGCCCATTGGGCGACCCTATTTGAAAGACTAGAGAGAATCCTGCAATGCTTGATCCTGTGCCTGCACCTTTTCAGCATTCGCCACTCTTTCTGACTTCACCCGCTCAGCTAGATCAGGATCAGCTAAGGATAAAATTTGCGCAGCTAGATAAGCGGCATTCTTAGCACCAGCCTTTCCGATAGCAACAGTAGCAACTGGGATACCGCCTGGCATCTGCACTGTTGAGAGTAGAGCATCAAGCCCACTTAAAGGACCCGCATCAATAGGAACTCCAATGACGGGCTTTGTTGTCTGGGCGGCAGTCGCACCGGCGAGATGAGCCGCTAACCCAGCTCCTGCAATAAATACCTGACAGCCCCGCGCTTCTGCTTCGCTAATAAACTGTTGGGTAATGGACGGTGTTCTGTGCGCTGAGGTAATCTTTATCTCATGCTTAATCTCTAGTAGACGCAAGATATCAGCACCAGCTTGCATGATGGGCAGGTCAGATTCTGATCCCATTAAAATCGCAACAAATGGTTCACTCATTGATTAAATTTCCAGCTTAAAAATGCGAAACGGGGAAATTACCGTAGACCTGATTTTGATGCAAGCTTCCTTCGAAAAACTGGTTTAAATTTCTAACCAATTTATGAAATGCTTCCGCCTGATCTATTTTTGGTTTTAGAAATTCCAAATCTAAATTGTTGCAGCGTTACCCATCTTGGTAAACGCAATATAATAGTAAAATCTAGTTCAGTCTTTGTCTTGCTCGAATACTAGTTCCCAGACCTCCAGCTAAAATACGCGAAATTTCGAGAAATAATTGATAATGTTCGATATTGTGGCGCCATTAACTGCGGTGTGGCTAACCAGCATACCCTGTTTTAATAATAGTTCCGGGATTAATACCACTGACCAAGGAAGCATAGCTACGAAGATATGACCTTTTCATTGGTAATTCGACACTTAGAGAGCGTGGTTATCTTATCAATACGATATAATTATCTAGATAGGTAGGTTGTAGACTGCTTCTTTCGCTAAAATTGGTTTTTTAGGACTCTTCAATACAATGGCAATTTTACAAATTCTGGAATTCCCCGATCCCAGACTGCGAAAAATAGCAGCCCCGGTAACTATTTTCGACGATAAACTAGGAGCCTTGATAGAAGATTTGCTTGCGACCATGTATGAAGCACAGGGAATAGGGCTCGCTGCTACACAAGTCAATATTCACCAACGTTTTTTGGTTATAGATGTATCAGAAGAGAGAGACAACCCTCAAGTTTTCATTAATCCAAGTTTTGAAGTAATTGAGAACGAACTGTCAGAATACGACGAAGGCTGCCTCTCGGTTCCGGGGTTTTATGAGACTGTCTCACGACCAAGAGTAATAAAAGTCGTTGCACAAGATAAGGCGGGCGAAAAGTTCGAAATAGAGGCAGAGGGGTTAATGTCCACCTGTATTCAACATGAGATAGATCATCTGAATGGCAAATTATTTGTCGATTATATCAGCACATTAAAACGCGATCGAATTCGCAGTAAGCTCGAGAAAGAGCATAAGCAGTCTGCATAGCCCAAATCATGACCGAAAAACGAATCGTATTCGCGGGCACACCCACATTTGCAGCTGCCCACTTATCAGCAATTTTAAAATCACAACATGAAGTGGTTGCTGTCTACTCGCAGCCTGATAGACGAGCTGGGCGAGGGAAAAAAGTATTGCCTAGTCCGGTAAAAGAATTAGCACTCGCGGAGAAGCTAACCATTTGTCAGCCCGCATCCTTAAGAAATAGTGAAGCACAAAATAGGCTGAAAGAATTTGGTGCTGATGTTTTAGTAGTTGTAGCGTATGGTTTGATTCTCCCTAAAGAGATTTTAGATATTCCAAAATATGGTTGCATCAACGCTCATGCCTCCTTGTTGCCACGTTGGCGAGGTGCGGCACCGATTGAGCGCGCATTACTTGCGGGCGACAAGGTATCAGGTATCACTATTATGCAAATGGATGAGGGTCTTGATACCGGGTGTATGTTACTTAAATCAGAGATCATGATTGAAGAGACTGATTCGAGAGATGATCTCGAAAATAATTTGTCTCTGGCAGGACAACATTCATTAATTGCGGTGCTAGATAACTTACAAGAATTCCAAAAAAACTGCGAAAAACAAGATAATTACCAAGCCTGCTACGCTGAAAAACTGCACAAATCAGAGGCGCTGATCAATTGGGAAGCGAGTGCTGAAACAATAAATTGTCAGCTCAGAGCTGGTATAGGAAGGTTCCCAGCTTATTCTTTTTTAAATGGTCAACGCGTGCGCTTGCTCTCAGGGATTCCGCTGAACAGTAAAGACTCTCTTCAAGCCGGCACGATAGTAGAAAGTACAAAAGAGTCTTTTGTTGTCGCTTGCAAAGATTCATTGCTCGAGGTTTTACAAATACAATTTCCTGGAAAAAAACCAACGTTAGTTCGAGATGCACAGAATTCTCAATCTCGTACCTTTGCAATTGGTCAGCGATTCTCGACAACTGAACACTCTAACGTATGAAGTCTAGAAACGTTCGAGCCTTAGCGGCTCAGATTCTTGTCAAACTTCTTGAAAGACAAGGATCTCTCTCTACTTGTCTCGCAGACCATAAAGAAATTAAAGAATATGCCCTACTGCAAGAGCTTTGTTTTGGCACTTGCCGTTGGTTTTTTTATCTTGACTACGTATTAAATTATTTACTAGAGAAGCCTTTAAAGAGCAAAGACAAAGACATACATTGTTTATTGTTAATCGGACTCTATCAACTGTGTGAATTATCAATTCCTGATCATGCAGTGCTAAACGAATCTGTTACGGCCGCTAAAGATTTAAAAAAGCCCTGGGCAAAGCCGTTGGTAAATGCAATTTTGCGTAACTTTCAGCGCAGCTATCAGCAAAATCACGATGACTTAACTGAATTGATGAATTCTGCTCCTTTACATGTTCAATACGCGTTTCCTGAATGGCTTTACCATCAGCTATGTGAGGCCTGGCCAGCAAATACAAAGGAAATTTTAGATAACAGCAATCGACGGCCACCGATGACTCTGCGCGTTAATGGATTAAAAACCAACAACAAGGATCAGCTCGCTAAAATGCAACTTTCTGATGTTATCGCCAAACCATCAGAGCTGTCTAAACAAGCACTCTATTTGGAGCAGCCCAAACCTATTATAGATATCCCCGGATTCATAGAAGGCATGGTGAGTGTGCAAGACGAAGCTTCTCAACTAGTTCCTGAATTGCTGCAGCTGGAATCTGGGCAACGAGTTCTAGATGCTTGCGCTGCTCCCGGGGGGAAAACCTGTCACATACTTGAAAGTGAGCACTCACTATCGGAATTAGTATCAGTAGACATAGCCGAGAAACGAGTCGTTCAAATTAAAGAGAACCTTGAAAGGCTGGGCCTAGACGCCTCCTTGTGCTGCGCTGACATCTTGGATTTACCTAATTGGTGGGATGGAAATCCGTTTGATCGAATTCTCCTAGACGCTCCCTGTTCCGCGACGGGGGTGATTCGACGGCACCCAGACATCAAATTATTGCGTTCCGCTGATGAAGTGCGGCGTTTAGTGGTTTTGCAGCAGCAGATGCTTATGTCTTTATGGCCCTGTTTAAAATCGGATGGTTTTTTGTTGTATACGACTTGTTCACTACTGCCCCAGGAAAATGATCTCCAAATCCACAACTTTCTCAACCGGATGGATAACGCTAAATATGAGGGCATAGTGGCCGATTGGGGAGTAGAATGTCGCTACGGAAGACAGCTCCTCACTGGCGCTGACAATGGCCCTGATGGATTCTTTTACTCTTTACTTCGAAAAATTTAGTACGTTGTTTAGCAACGGCTTTAGAGTAGTCGCGTCATGAAAATAATTATACTCGGAGCGAATCAAGTCGGCAGCGCATTGGCAGAGACCTTGGCTAACGAGGCTAATGACATCACCGTTGTCGATGCCGATAACGAGCGCCTACGAGTCCTCAAAGATCACATTGATATCGGCACAATCACTGGCCAAGCTTCTCATCCAGATGTATTGATACGAGCCGGTGGCGAAGATGCCGACATGATTATCGCTGTCACAGAGAACGATGAAGTAAACATGGTGGCGTGCCGGGTCGCCTATTCTCTTTTTCAGACGCAGACAAAAATCTGCCGTATTCGTTCATCCTCCTATTTAAGTAGTGACAAATTATTAAGCAAAAAGCATGGCATTGCGGTGGACGATCTCGTTAGTCCAGAGTTAATTGTTTCTTCTTATATTTCTCAGTTAATTGACTTACCGGGTTCTTTGCAGGTTTTAGATTTTGCTGATGGTCGCGTTCAACTTGTTGCAGTGAAAGCATTCTATGGCGGCCCATTAGTAGGACAAGAGATAAGGCTTCTGCGCCAACACATGCCTAATGTAGAAACTCGCGTTGCAGCAATCTTTCGAAAAGACAGACCCATAATCCCAGAAGGCTCGACCGTGATTGAGGCAGACGATGAAGTTTTTTTCGTAGCTGCGCGGGAAAATATTCGAGCATGCATGGGTGAATTAAGGCGTCTTGATAAGCCTTATAAAAGATTGATCATAGCCGGTGGCGGCAACATTGGGATGAGGTTGGCAGAGAAACTCGAAGGACGCTATCAAATAAAAGTTATCGAACACAATCCAGATCGCTGCACCTACTTATCTGAAAATTTGAATAATGCAATTGTTCTAAACGGTGAGGCGTCCCATCAGGAATTACTGCTGGACGAAAATATTGAAGATACCGATGTTTTCCTGGCGCTTACCAATGATGATGAAGCAAACATTATGTCATCTTTGTTAGCAAAACGACTCGGCGCTAAAAAAGTAATGGCGATCATAAATAATCCGGCCTATGTCGACCTCGTGCAAGGTCAAGGCACAGAAATTGATATTGCGATTTCTCCACAGCAAGCAACCATAGGCAGCGTTTTAGCTCATGTGCGTCGAGGTGATGTGGTCAAGGTCCACTCACTAAGAAGGGGCGCAGCAGAAGCAATGGAGGCAGTTGCGCGTGGTGACCAGGCCTCCTCAAAAGTTGTTGGAAAGGCGATCGAAGACATCGAATTGCCAGAGGGCACTACTATTGGAGCGATTGTCCGCAACAATGAAGTATTGATTGCACATGATGACATTGTAGTCGAATCTGACGATCACGTTATTCTGTTTCTTGTCAATCGAAGAAATATTCCTGAGGTAGAACGATTGTTCCAAGTAGGGTTCAGTTTTTTCTAGACACTAATGCATACATCCATAATTATTAAAATTCTAGGCAGCTTACTTATGCTGTTTAGTGTATTGGGCAACCTTCCTCCCATGTTGGTGTCGTTAATTTATGATGATGGCTCATTCTCTGCGTTTCTCTATTCCTTGTTGATTATTTTCATCCTTGGAATGCTGATGTTCTTATCAACTTCACGTACTAAAAAGGATCTGGGCACGCGAGACGGCTTTCTCATTGTGACTCTTTTTTGGGCGGTATTAGGAACTGCGGGCTGCCTTCCTTTTATTTTCTCCTCGGCTCTTGATTTATCAATTACTGATGCCATTTTTGAATCGCTCTCTGGACTCACAACTACGGGTGCAACAGTAATCTCTGGGCTTGATGGCCTGCCTAAATCCATTTTGTTTTATCGCCAAGAATTGCAGTGGCTGGGTGGCATGGGAATTATTGTTTTAGCGATTTCTTTGTTACCAATGCTAGGCATCGGAGGCATGCAACTCTACAGAGCCGAAAGTCCTGGGCCAGTTAAGGACAATAAATTAGTGCCTAGGTTGGCAGAAACCGCTAAAGCGCTTTGGTTTATCTACTTGTCATTAACAATCGCTTGCGCCTTAGCCTACTGGGTTTTTGGCATGGATCCTTTTGATGCTATAAGTCATAGCTTTTCTACTATAGCCATTGGCGGCTTTTCAACTCATGATGCAAGCCTGGGCTACTTTGATAATCCCGCCATTGATATTGTCGCAATTGTTTTTATGTTCATTGCCGGTATTAATTTCGCGCTGCATTTCACTGCTTGGCAACGGCGGAGTATTCGTCATTATGTATTGGACCCAGAGTTTCTTTTCTATGCATTTATTCTTTTAGTTATTTCTTTGGTAACAATCAGTGTGCTCTATTTCTCAGATATTTACTCAGGTGTGTTTGAATCCACTATCAAGGGTGTTTTTCAGGTTGTCTCATTTGCAACTACAACCGGCTTTACAACTGCTGATTTCAATTCTTGGCCGCTTTTTCTCCCCTATATATTATTGTACGCAGCGATCATAGGGGCTTGCGCAGGTTCTACCGGCGGCGGTATGAAGGTCATACGTATTTTATTAATCTTTAAACAAGGATTTAGAGAAGTTCAACGCCTGATTCATCCGAAAGCAGTCATTCCAGTCAAACTTGGTCGCAACCCTGTGCCAGACCGTATCATTGAATCGGTCTGGGGGTTTTTCGCGGTTTACGTAATGGCATTTATGTTGATGTTGCTGGCATTACTTGCGTCCGGCTTAGACATCATCACTGCTTTCAGCGCCGTAGGTGCTTGTATAAATAACCTGGGACCTGGCCTCGCCAATGTTGCTGAAAATTATGGGCACTTACCAAGCGCTGCGAAATGGATTCTCTGTGTAGCGATGCTCTTAGGTCGTTTGGAGGTGTTTACATTGTTGGTGTTGTTCACGCCGATGTTTTGGCGGCGCTAGCGCAAGCAATATTTAATCTTTCGTTCTAGTAAAATTTTTTCCCATCTGGCCGCTTGCGAAAACGTTTGTACTCCCATTGATACTGTTCTACTGCCTTGTTAACGCTATTTTCAACAGTCCGGTTTAATGCAGCCACCGATTCATCAATATTTTCACTGTAGATTTGCTTATCTGCAGCCTCGACTATAATTTGATAGCCCTTGTTTTTTGATAACCTTTTGGCAAATCCACAAAACACTTTTGCGTCAGTTTTTTGCAATAGTTTGCTAACCAAAGTCATGGTGAGTGCTTGTTCGGTGTAAAAAGGTGCAAAGGTTCCTCCTCCCTCGGGGGGTACCTGGTCCGGTAACACACCTACAATTTTACCTTGCTTAAGAGACTTCAAGACCTTTGAAACACCTGAGTGGTTAGCTGGTACCATTTTTATGCCACTACGGGATCGTGTTCGAGTAATTAGTCGATCTAAAGCAGGCAAGTTGGGTCGCTGATAGAGCCAAGTGGAATCAAGACCATGACACACATAGAACCCGAAGATTTCCCAGTTACCGAGATGAGGAGCTAGTAAAATTATTCCTCTCCCCGAATTTTGCGCTTCTATGATTAGTTCTTTGCCCCGACATTCTGCCACCATTGACAAGCTTTTTTCCATAGGTGGGAGCCAAGTCTTACCCATTTCTAAAGCTGTTCTAGCCGTGTTAACTAGGCTGCATTTCGTAAGTTGTGTGATTTCCGACTCTGTCTTCTCCGGAAAGCAGGTTCTTAAATTTTTGTCTGTCGTGCTTCTACTTCTATTCGGCAAGTGATAGAGCAGATAGCCCCATGCCTCTCCCATTAAATTCAGAACAGACAGAGGAAGCCAGGCGGTGATTGAAAGAAAGCTCCTGAAGATTAAGTAGCTAAGAGTTTGAATCTTGATGATCCCGCGCGTTGATAGAAGGCCATATTGTAGAGACACAATATGGAAAGGCAATTTAACTTCTGCATTGAATTTCTAGTCCGGGGAAATATAATTCCGGACATTGCCGAGTTTTGAGGGCTATAGATTACTGACATAGAATCAAGGATAATTGTAGCCCTTTGATTTTCAGGGAAATTCGGCAAAATTGTGAGCCAGAATTACGATCTCAAAACATTCCAAGGTTTAGTATTTGCGTTGCAACAATTCTGGGCCGACAGAGGGTGTGTTGTCTTGCAGCCTTTAGATTTGGAGGTTGGTGCGGGAACATTCCATCCCGCTACTTTTCTACGAGCGATTGGCCCTGAAAGCTGGAATACAGCCTATGTTCAGCCCTGTCGAAGACCAACAGATGGCCGTTACGGCGAGAACCCAAACCGCTTACAGCATTATTATCAGTTCCAGGTGATCTTGAAGCCATCACCAAAAGACATCCAATCAATTTACCTAGAATCCCTGGAAAGTCTCGGTATCGATATGACCGTGCATGATATTCGCTTCGTTGAAGATAACTGGGAATCGCCTACTTTAGGTGCATGGGGCCTAGGCTGGGAAGTTTGGTTGAATGGCATGGAGGTGACCCAATTTACCTACTTTCAGCAAGTTGGCGGGCTCGAATGTCATCCGGTAAGCGGTGAGATTACCTATGGCATTGAAAGAATCGCAATGTATTTGCAAGGCGTCGACAGTATCTATGACATTGTTTGGACAAACGGTGCCAACGATGTGGTGACTTATGGAGACGTGTTTAAGCAAAACGAAGTTGAAATGTCCGCCTATAATTTTGAACACGCAGATACAGGGCTTCTATTCTCCTATTTTGATGACTGTGAAGCTCAATGTAACAAACTGATTAATGAGAGCCTTGCCCTTCCTGCTTACGAACAAGTATTGAAAGCATCCCACTATTTTAATCTGCTCGATGCACGCAAGGCCATCTCGGTCACTGAACGACAACGATTTATTCTTCGTGTTAGAACCCTTGCCCGGCTTGTCGCTGAAGTCTATTTCGAGAGCCGAAAACAACTGGGTTTTCCATTGGCGACCGAGGAATTGCGAAAGGAATTTTTAGAAAGTTAATCACAATGTCAACTCAAGATCTTTTAATAGAAATTGGTACCGAGGAGCTTCCGCCGAAAGCGTTAAGCTTTTTGTCACATGCGCTTGAAGAGCTAATTAAAAATAGCCTGAAAAGTGCTGGCTTACATTCAAAGTCTGTAAAACGATTTGCGACACCAAGACGCCTAGCGTTGCTCGTTACCGAATTAGATGTTGCCCAGAAAGATAAACAGATAAAAAGAATAGGGCCCGCGCTATCAGCTGCTTTCGAAACTAATGGCGAGGCCACCCCCGCTGCTTTAGGCTTCGCTAGATCTTGTGGTGTAGAAGTTAACCAACTTGGTAAAACCAAAAAAGAGGGTGTTGAAAAGCTCTCATTTTTATCTTCTGAAAAAGGCAGCGAAACAAAAGACCTAATTCCTGACATTGTGACTCAAGCAATGAATAAACTACCGGTACCAAAACGCATGCGGTGGGGTGAATCTCGAGAAGAGTTTGTGCGCCCCGTCCATTGGATAATCATATTGTTTGGAAATAAGGTGCTTAATCTCTCTGCTTATGGGGTCTGCAGCAGCAATAAAACATTTGGGCATCGGTTCCACCATAATTTTGAAATTCCCATTGACGATGCTGCGGATTACGAAAACCGACTGGAAGTAACCGGTCACGTTATTCCAAATTTTGAAAAACGCAAAGAACTTATTCGAACATTGTTACGAGAAGAGGGCGTTAAAGCGAATGCAACAACCATTATCGATGAAGAATTGCTTGAAGAAGTATCAAGCCTTATTGAATATCCTGTAGCTCTAACCGGAAACTTTGATCCAGAATTTCTCGAAGTTCCTGCAGAGGCCCTAATTCTAGCGATGAAGTCCCATCAGAAATGCTTTTATTTGGTTGATGCCAATAACAAACTTTTACCTAAGTTTGTCGCTATTAGCAATATCATCTCTAAAGACCCGGCCCAGGTCATTAAAGGCAATGAAAGGGTAATTAGACCGAGACTAGCTGACGCCAGATTCTTCTTTGAGAAAGACAAAGAATCGACTCTTGCTTCACGAATGGAGCCTCTTGGGGCGATCGTGTTTCAGGATAAATTAGGCTCTGTTTTCGATAAGTCAAAAAGAGTGGCATCTCTTGCTAAAGAGATTGCTATTGAATTAGATGCTGAAGAAGCACTGTGTGAACGCGCTGCTTTACTTTCGAAATGCGATTTAATTACCAATATGGTTGGTGAGTTTGCCGACCTTCAAGGTCTTATGGGCGCTTACTATGCCAGAAACGATGGCGAGCCAATTGAAGTATGTGAAGCTCTTCATGAGCAATATCTACCCAGATTTGCCGGAGATAAGTTACCAGAATCCACTACAGGCGCTATCCTCGCTATTGCAGACAAGCTGGATACGATGGTGGGTCTGTTTGGCATCGGGCAACCGCCTACTGGCTCAAAAGACCCTTTTGCATTGCGGCGTTCGGCTATCGGAATCTTAAGAATACTTGTCGAGAGAGAGCTTGATCTAAATATCATGAAAGCCATTAGCGCATCTATTTCAGCTCATGGAGATACTGACTTTCAGGTCGATACTGACGAGCTTGTATTTGATTTCTTATTAGAGAGGTTTAGAGCCTGGTACCAGGAATCAGGAATCAGCAGTGGCGTTTTTCAATCTGTATTTGTCATTAAGCCGCAGCGGCCCTTGGATTTTTATCATCGCATTCAAGCCGTTAATAGCTTTAACAAATTATCAGAAGCAGTTGCATTATCGGCTGCAAATAAACGCGTATCAAACTTGTTGTCAAAACAGGAAAGAGTTTCGGAGTCTGGAATCTGTAACGTGGATTTATTGGTAGAGCCTTCTGAAAAGGTTCTGTATGAAGCCATACAAGATAAAATACTAGAGGTGGCTCCGATGTTTGAGGAAGGGAATTACACTGCTGGGCTCCAATCTCTTTCTACGTTAAAACAAGCTGTTGATGTGTTTTTTGATAATGTTCTTGTTATGCATGAAGACGAGAGAATCCGAGCAAACAGGCTGGCTTTACTGCAAGAATTAAGAGCCTTGTTTTTGCGTACTGCTGATATTTCTTATTTACATAGTAACTGAGTTTTAGAGGATGGCTTTGGCGCCTTTAAAAACAATCGTGCTTGATAGAGATGGAGTTATAAATCAGGATTCAGTTAAATATGTTAAGTCTTATGAAGAATGGATTCCCATAGCTGGGAGCATTGAAGCTATAGTCTCATTGCATTTGGCAGGCTACAGAGTGCTTATTGCTACTAATCAATCTGGCCTCGCCAGACGGCTATTTGATGAATACAGTCTGGCAAAAATTCATCAGAAGCTTTGCACTATTGTTGAAGAGGCCGGTGGTTTTGTATCCGGTATTTTCTATTGCCCCCATTCGCCTGATGATAACTGTGATTGTAGAAAACCCAGAACAGGATTGCTCGCGCAGGCAGAAAAAGAATTCGGCTGTTCTTTAACAGGCTCTTATTTTATAGGTGATAGTTTAAGGGACCTTTTGGCTGGCAAGGCGTTTGGTATGAGGCCTGTGCTTGTTCGTACTGGAAATGGGCTTGCTACAATAAGGGAGTTAAAAGGAACAGACTTAGAGGATGTCCCGATTTTTGACGATTTATCTAGTGCAACTCAAAATATACTCTCTATCATCGAATAACCAATTGTTAATATTTATTCGCACAGTGGTTTTTTATAGTGGTTTTATACCCCTAACAATTGTTACGTGTACGATGTTTATTTTGTTATTTCCCTGCCTTTCTAAGAATGCCCGCTATAAGCTAACAGCCGGTTGGTGTGACAGCGTACTAAGCTGGTTGCGATTAGTCTGTGGTGTTCGCTACGAAGTAGTTGGGATCGAAAATCTACCAAATACACCAACAGTATTTCTTGCAAATCATCAAAGCAGTTGGGAGACAATATTTTTCTATAGCTTACTCTGTCCAGTTTCACCTATTCTAAAAAAAGAGTTAATGAGAATCCCTTTTTGGGGATGGGCTATGCGATTACAAAATCCTATTGCTATAGATCGGAGCAAACCTAGGGAAGCTGGAAAATCAGTCCTGGTTCAGGGAGTGGACCGGCTTGAAAACGGTAATTCTGTGATCGTATTTCCAGAAGGGACACGGTCTGTTGCCGGAACAGTTAAACGCTTTTCACGTGGTGGAGCGAAACTTGCCTTAGCGGCTGATGTAGCCATAGTCCCGATTGCCCACAATGCCGGGGATTGTTGGCCATCACGTCAATTCATTAAGCGGCCTGGGTTTATAACAGTCACTGTTGGGAAACCAATTGCAGTGGATGGGCGTGATGCCGGCGATTTAACTACTGAAGTAGAACAATGGATAAGTGAACAGTTACACCAGGCCAGCGCTTAAATATCTAAATTTTCCGCCGCTAATGCATTATCTTCTATAAATTCCCTCCTCGGTTCAACTTGATCACCCATCAGGGTATTAAAAAGCTGGTCGGCGCCAATGGCATCATCAATTGTTACCTGAAGCATCCTTCTAGTTTCTGGGTTCATTGTAGTGTCCCATAATTGGTCAGGGTTCATTTCTCCCAACCCCTTATAGCGCTGCAAGTAATGACCTTTCATAGCGTCATTCGTTAGCCACTCAATAGCTTCCGCGAAACTAGCTATTTCTTCGGTACGCTCGCCCCTCTTTATGTACGCCCCTGGCTCAATAAGACCATCAAGGGTTTTACCAAGCTCTGCTAATGCCCCGTATTCGCCGGAATGAAAGAAATCCCCACTGAATGCATAGTGTCTTTCCAATCCATGCAAGCTTAGGATAGCTTCAGGCAAATAAGTGTGTCGCTCCAGGTCTTCCAAAGTGTGTAGGGTATAGTTAGCGCTAACTCCGGGGTGGAGGGAATGCAGACTCTCACTTAGCTTTTGGACCCAGCCTTCGACTTTTTCTTTGATTTTCAGGTCGTCTTCCAATAGGGGCTTGGTGAAGATCATTGCTTCCAAAATCTCTGTTGGGTAGAGGCGTGCTAAGCGACTAATGATGGCATAAGCCTCATTAAATTGTTTAACCAGAGATTCCAAGGAGTCATCTGCGATGCCTGGGGCATCTTTGTTCACATGAAGGCTCGCATTTTCTAATGCAATTTGAGTTTGGTATTTTGCAAGCTCACCGTCATCCTTTAAATATTGTTCCTGTTTACCTTTACGGATCTTATAGAGTGGGGGTTGGGCTATAAAAATATGTCCCCTCTCTACTAGTTCGCGCATCTGGCGAAAAAAGAACGTTAATAACAGGGTTCTTATGTGAGACCCATCCACATCCGCGTCAGTCATAATAATAATGCTGTGGTAGCGCAGATTCTCTGGTGCAAATTCTTCATTGCCAATCCCACAGCCCAGGGCCTTAATGAGAGTGCCAATTTCCGCGGAGCTCAACATCTTGTCAAAGCGAGCCTTTTCAACATTCAAAATTTTACCCTTTAAGGGTAGCACTGCCTGATTTTTGCGGTTTCTCCCCTGTTTTGCTGAACCGCCCGCAGAATCGCCCTCCACTATGTAGATTTCTGATAATGCTGGATCTTTTTCCTGGCAATCAGCCAGTTTTCCCGGCAGTCCTGCTACATCCAAAGCTCCTTTCCGACGCGTCATTTCCCGCGCTTTTCTTGCCGCTTCCCTTGCTCGGGCAGCATCAATCATCTTGCTTACAATCAGTTTTGCGTCTTGAGGGTTTTCCATTAAAAAATCATTGAAGTGTGCCGCCATTTCTTGCTCTACGACACCCTTAACCTCTGATGAAACCAGTTTATCTTTAGTCTGGGAGGAAAATTTAGGGTCAGGGACCTTTACCGAAATAATCGCTGTAAGCCCTTCTCGAGCATCATCTCCAGTTGTGACAACTTCTTTCCCTTTTTTGTTTGCCAACTCTTTGTCAATGTAGCTTTTTAAGACTCTTGTTAAGGCTCCACGAAATCCAGCAAGGTGAGTTCCCCCATCTCTTTGGGGGATGTTATTTGTGTAGGGAAATATGTTCTCCTGATAGGAATCATTCCACTGAAGAGCAACTTCAACAGTAATCCCATCTGCTTCGCGGAAGGAGACAAAATGAAAGAGCTTGTTCACAGTGTTCTTGTTCTTGTTTAGATAGTCAACAAAGGCCATTAGTCCACCTTCGTACTTGTAGACATCTTCTTTGCCAGTGCGCTCATCTTTAAGCTTGATCGCCACTCCCGCGTTAAGAAATGCTAACTCACGCAGCTTTTTAGCAAGAATGTCAAAATGGAATTCCACGTTGGAAAATGTGTCTGCAGACGGCTTAAAGTGGCACTCCGTGCCAGTGCTTGCGGTTTCTCCAACCACAGCAAGTGGCGACTGGGGTACCCCATGCTCATAATATTGTTCATGAACCTCGCCTTCTCTACGGATAGTGAGTTTTAACTCCTCTGACAGAGCATTAACTACAGACACCCCCACACCATGGAGGCCACCAGAAACTTTGTAACTATTGTCATCAAACTTCCCGCCAGCGTGGAGCACAGTCATAATTACTTCGGCAGCCGAAACGCCCTCTTTGTGCATTTCGGTGGGGACCCCGCGGCCATTGTCTGTAACAGTGATTGTTTCGCCAACATGAATCGTGACATGGATTTCATCACAAAAGCCGGCTAAAGCTTCGTCGATAGAGTTGTCGACAAGCTCAAACACCATATGATGAAGGCCAGTTCCATCGTCCGTGTCACCTATGTACATTCCAGGACGCTTTCTCACGGCATCGAGCCCTTTTAGGACCTTAATGCTATCGGAATTGTAGTCAGATTGAGACTCATCGGTCATACGGAAACTCCAGGCAAAAAACTTGCTATTTCCCACCTAATTTATCCACCAGAATATCGGATAAATTAACTAAATATCAATCCGTTATTGTACCACGTTCCACGTGGAACGTGCTCATTTCAGGAGGGCATTGGAGGCAACTTTCGACGGAAGACCTTTCCACACAAGTTACAAATAATTGACCATCCAGACTTATTAAGAGATCAAGAATTTTAGCGCGATTATCACAATCAAGCTCAGCCGGAAGATCATCTACAAGGTAAATACACTGCTCACCTATCGCTGACGCAAAGAGCATGCCTTGAGTAATCTTCAATGCGCTTACAAGTACTTTTTGCTGGCCTCGGGAAAGCAGATCTATTGCTGGGACAGAACCGGCCTTGACGACTATATCAGCCCGATGTGGCCCAATTTGGGTTGAGCCATATTTTAAATCTTGCTGCCGGCCGGCAGCGAGCAAATCAGTGAGCTCCAAATCTAAGTCCCAGCCTCTGTGATATTCTAGATCTACTGCTAATCCGTCTTGGCCAACGAGGGAGCCATAGACTTTTTTAAAGGCGGGAATAAACTGCTGAAAATAATGCTTTCTTGCGTCATCAACCGCTTGCGCCGCTTCGCATAGCTCACTGTCCCAAGCGCGCATTTGAGATTCATCCGGGCTCTTCTCTTTCAGAAGCAAATTTCTATTGGCAATACATTTTCGGCTTCTTCGCCATTCATTAAGGAAACTATGTTCCACGTGAAACACACCCCAATCTAAAAATCGTCTTCTCGCTTTTGGCCCGCCCTCAAGGAGTAAAAAAGAGCTGGAATCCAAAACCTGGATCGGGAGGCGTCTTGCCACGCTATCCCAGTTTTTTTGGTTTTCAGCGTCTAGTTTAAGTTTATAGTTTTGTCGCCTTGATTTAACTAATCCTACCCGGTTACCTGCCTGTGTTTCTGCATAGATCGAGAGCTCTTGCTTGCCTTGTGAAGTTACAGTCCCAGTTTTACTACTCCGAAAGGATCGGCCCATTGCTAGTAAATTAATCGCTTCAAGGATGCTGGTCTTGCCGCTGCCGTTTTCCCCATAGATTAAATTCAATTTTGGACCCAAGCATAGCTCCGCATACTCGATGTTTCGGATTGAACATATTCTGAGCATTGTTAGAGAGCTCATGGAAGAAGAGCGGCGTTGGACAGATGAAACTACAGGCGCATAGGCATTACTACGTAAAGGGCTTCACTTCCCTCTTCCGCCTCAAGTAATGCACTACTATTGGGGTCTGAAAGAGTGATTTTTACTCTTTCGCTCGTGAGCGTAGAAAGTACATCAATGAGATAGCTGACATTGAATCCTATTTCCAATGCTTCTGAGTCATAATCTACAGAAACTAGCTCTTCGGCTTCTTCCTGCTCGGGGTTATTGGCAAAGATTCGCATTTCGCCATCCGACAGCATTACTCTGACACCGCGGTATTTTTCATTAGATAAGATCGACGCCCTGGAAAATGCCTGGCGAAGTTCTTGGCATGCTCCAGACAATACCCTATCACCACCTTTAGGTAACACACGGTTGTAATCAGGAAACTTTCCATCGACTAGTTTGGACGTAAAGGTAAATTCAGGAATTGCTGCTCTTATGTGGTTCTGGCCAAAGGTCAGCTCGATATCTCCACCTTCATCAGACAACAGCCGCGCCAATTCCATAATGCCCTTTCTTGGCAAAATAAGTTGTTGAGTATCTTTCGCAGAGGATGCAATTTTTAGAGTTTCCATTGCTAAGCGATGGCCATCTGTAGCGACTACTCGCAAATAATCAGCACCTACCTCAAAAAGCATTCCATTCAAGTAATAGCGAACATCTTGCTGAGCCATCGCAAAACTAGTTGCTTCTAAGAGTTCGCGAAGCCGAACCTGGGTTATGACCAATGAAAATGTATCAGGTTCTTCGTCGACGTCTGGAAACTCGGCAGCGGGCAGAGTCGCAAGCGAGAACCGGCTGCGACCGGATTTCAACTTCAGTTTATTATCAACTACGGAGATTTCTATTGAAGAGTCGTCGGATAAGGACTTGCAGATATCCAATAACTTTCGGGCAGGGACAGTAATCTCTCCAGCTTCGGAGGGCCCGTGAACTTGAACTCGACCAATAAGTTCGACTTCAAGGTCCGTTCCTGTTAGTGAAAGCTCACTCTCCTTTAAGACTAGAAGAACATTGGAGAGCACTGGCAATGTCTGACGCCTCTCTACAACGCCGCTTACCATTTGTAGTGGTTTTAAAAGCGCTTCTCGAGAAATTGAAAATTGCATTGATTAAATTTTCCCTTTAATTATCAATATGTTACTTCTTAGCTGGATAATGAGCGTAGAAGGTTATTGTAATCTTCCTGAATATCGATGGAGCTATGTCGCAATTTCTTGATTTGCTTACAGGCATGCAAAACGGTTGTGTGGTCCCTGCCGCCGAAAGCATCACCGATTTCCGGCAGGCTGTGGTTAGTCAGCTCTTTAGACAAGGTCATTGCCACTTGTCTCGGCCTAGCCACGGATCTATTCCTACGTTTCGAAAGCATGTCTGCCATCTTAATTTTGTAGTACTCAGCAACTGAACGTTGAATATTATCAATGGTGACTAGCTTGTCTTGCAGCGCAAACAGATCTCGCAATGCTTCTTTTATGAGCTCTAAATTAATCGGCTCACCCTTAAAATTTGAGTGGGCGATTACGCGCTTTAACGCACCTTCCAATTCTCGAACATTTGATCGGAGACGCTGCGCTATAAAAAGTGCTGCATCATACGGAAGCTCAATATTAGAAAGCTCAGCCTTGTTCATCAAAATCGCAGCTCGGGTTTCCAATTCAGGCGGTTCAACGGCGACCGTTAGGCCCCAGCCAAAGCGAGATTTAAGGCGTTCTTCAAGGCCCTTGATCTCTTTATGGTAACGATCACAAGTCAATATGATCTGCTGCCCACCTTCAAGTAAAGCATTAAAAGTATGGAAAAACTCTTCTTGGGAACGCTCTTTGCCGGCGAAAAACTGAATATCATCAATTAATAGCGCATCCACAGAACGATAGAATCGTTTGAACTCACTTATAGCATTAAGTTGCAATGCTGAAACCATAGTAGCGACAAACGTCTCTGAGTGCAGATAAACCACTTTAGCGCCCGGCTTTTTGTCTACTAAATAGTTACCAATCGCATGCATTAGGTGAGTCTTTCCTAACCCTACACCCCCATAAATAAAGAGCGGATTGTAGGCATAGCCAGGGTTCTCAGCGACTTGCATCGCTGCCGCACGCGCTAGTTGATTGGATTTTCCAACAACAAAATTTTCGAAATTGTTCTCTGTATTTAAGGCGCCCCGGTGCCTGAGTTTTCCTTCAATCACAATTCCCATATTGCGCCGCTCTTGCTGACCATTTTTTTGAATTTTTTCAAGCAGGGGCTGCTGTTCCTCCAAACCCCCAGTTTCAGTAGCTGTTTTTACTATTTGCTTTGCCAGGGGTTGGACTGAAGATTGTTGAATTGCTGATTGTGCTCTAGTGGGTGGGGTCGCGACTTCTTGTTGCCTTAGGTCGAATACTTCCAAGTTGATTTGCAGTGGTTCGCCACTTGACTCGGTCACAAGCTCTTCGATGCGGCGAAGAAACTTGCCTTTAACCCAATCCAGGATAAAACGATTAGGCGCAGAAATTTGTAACACATCTGCGTCGATATTTGCCTTCAAAGGCCTGATCCAGGTGTTATATTGTTGAGCGGGAAGCTCTACTTTTAAACAATCAATGCAATGTTGCCAACTTGTTGATACCACTTTTACTGTCCGAGGGGGGTAGGTTTTAATTCAATGCTTCGATTCTAGCGATTGGCTAGCAAGTTATCCACTGCCTTGAAAGCAGAAAAGTGGTTTTTTCAGTGCCTTTTTTATCCATATTTTTCAATTACCTACCTCTTTTTTGCTGATAATTATCGAGTCGAAATTAGACACAAATAAACAAAAATTCAACAAGGCTGTTGATAATTATTCTGTGGATAACTTGTGGCTAAGTTTTATATTGACGGCTGCCCAGTTTAAACTCGGGCTAGTCTTTCAATTTCAAGAAAACTAATCAGTGGGCTTGGTTTTTACATTGAAATTTTGCAGCAAAAGCTCTAGAATTCGCCCTCTTTTTTGAGCCTACACAGGCTCAATTGTTATGCCAAACTGGAATTCCTGTTATGAAAAGAACTTTTCAACCAAGCGTCTTGAAACGGGCTCGTACCCATGGCTTTAGAGCGCGCATGGCAACTAAAGGCGGGCGCCTTGTTCTTAAAAGAAGGCGCGCAAAAGGACGCGCTAAACTCTCCGCTTAATTCGCTTTTCTCCCTTTTTAACAATAGAGAACTAGTGTGGCTGAGTTTAGCTTTCCTAAAGAATCTCGGCTACTGACTGCCGCCGACTATAAGGTTGTATTCGACAATTCTCAGTACAAAGTTTCCTGCCGCCACTTCTTAATGTTAGCCACTCTGAGCCAACACCAAACGAAACGACTAGGTATGGTGTTGGCCAAGAAAAACATTGGGAAGGCTGCCCAACGCAATAGAATTAAACGCCAAATTCGAGAGACCTTTCGGCATACAAACGCGCAATTTCCATCCCTGGATGTAGTGGTGCTGGCTCGAAGAGATGCTGCTAAACTGAGCAAGGCACAGCTATCGAAATTTTTGAATGGGTTGTGGGTAGATTTAGAAAACAAATGGGTTGTAAAAAAATAATCATCAGATAACCAGGACAGCCGAGCAATGATAAAAGTACTATTAATCCGTCTGATTACCCTCTATCAATTTAGCTTAAGCTTTCTAATCGGAAATCAGTGCCGTTTTTATCCAACTTGTTCTCAGTACACCAAAGAAGCAATCGAAAAACATGGCAGTGCAAAAGGCTCGCTGCTTGGAATACGTCGTATCTGCAACTGTCACCCATGGCATGAGGGTGGCTACGACCCCATACCAGAAACCAAGGAAATTTCTTCCTGCCTCTCGGAAAAATAGATAATGGATTTAACTAAATTTTTCTTATACACCTCTCTAGCAGCCATTACCTATTTGATGTTGTTGGCTTGGCAAGATGATTATCCTCCACTGGTTGATAACAGTCCCACTCCGGAGCCTTCAGGTTTACAGATTCCAGAAACTGCTGCAACTTCGGCTACAGATATCCCGACGGAAGTTCCCTCATCAGCACCAAGTAATGGCGATAGCCTAACGGTCAGCCAGACCTCTAGCTCTCAAAACAATGCGCCAGACCCATCCAGGTTGATTTTAATTGAAACAGACACACTTGAGCTGAATATTGATTTAAGCGGTGGAGATATAGTGCAACTTGCGCTTCCAAAATATTTAAAACAAATAAATGTGACAGATGATCCCTTTTTGGTTTTAGAGATGTCTCAGGGTAGAAATTATGTTGCTCAAAGCGGGTTAATTGGAACGAACGGAATAGACAACGCTGGAAGAGCAGACTATCAAACCAGCGCATCTTATTATCAAATGGAAGATGGAGAGAATACGCTTACCGTGGACCTAGTTACATCAACCGCGGTTCCAGGGGTAACTGTTACTAAGCGTTTTTCCTTTACCCGAAATAGTTACTTAATAGATGTAAGCTTCATCGTAGACAATCGGTCTTCGCAAACTTGGCAAGCGAATGCCTTTGGTCAAATCAAAAGGGATGGATTTGATGATCCAAGCAATGCTGGCGGTTTTACTAGAACATTTTTAGGATTTGTCACCACCTCCGATGATGACCCTTATATAAAAGTTGACTTCGGTGATATTGAGGACGGAACAGAAACATTTGATATGAATGGTGGGTGGATCGGTTTCAGCCAACATTATTTTCTGTCTGCTTGGATCCCGGTTCCTGATTCTCCAAACAGATTTACAACTCGGCGCAATGACATCAATCAGTATTTTGGTGAATTCACTAGTACCGCCTTTTCAGTAGCTCCAGGAACTCAGGCTAGTCACAACCTCCAGTTTTATGCGGGCCCCAAAGACCAATATGCGCTGGCTGAAATATCTCCAAACCTTGAACTTACCATCGACTACGGTTTCCTTTATTTTCTAGCTGCTCCAATTTTCTGGTTACTAAATCTCATAGACTCTTCCATTGGCAATTTCGGTGTCTCAATTATTTTGCTTACCGTCGTGATAAAGGGCCTGTTTTATAAATTGTCAGAATCTCAATATAAATCGATGGCGGGCATGCGGCGTGCAGCGCCAAAGATGCAACAACTAAAAGATCGTTATGGCGATGACAAAATGGGTATGCAGAAAGCCATGATGGAATTATACAAAAAGGAAAAGGTTAACCCCCTCGGCGGTTGTCTTCCTATGTTGGCACAAATGCCAATTTTCATTGGTATCTATTGGGTGCTTCTTGAAAGTGTTGAACTGCGACATGCTCCTTTTATGCTTTGGTTAACGGACCTCTCTGTTCGAGACCCTTTTTTCATTCTTCCATTGCTCATGGGCGCCACTATGTTTCTGCAAATGAAACTTAGTCCAGCGCCACCTGATCCAATGCAGGCTAAAGTAATGCAAATTATGCCTATTATGATGACTGGGTTATTTTTGTTTTTTCCTGCGGGGCTTGTGCTTTATTGGTTAACTAATGCTGTGCTAGGTATCCTTCAACAGTGGTATATTACTCGGAAAATTGAAGCAGCTTACGAGGCTGGAAAAAGATAAGATTACGATAAACCATATTGCATCCTAGCCAAAACTCTAGGCTATCCAATAAATGCCTATAGAAGCCTCTGAAACAATATGCTCTATCGCCACTTCAACAGGTCGAGGCGGTATTGGCATAATTCGAGTATCTGGCCCTAAAACCAAGCGTATAGCACTAAAAGTACTAGGTTTCGAGCCAACTCCAAGACACGCTTACTCAAGCAATTTTCTCAATAATGACAAGAGTATCATTGATAGTGGGGTCGCAATCTATTATGCCGGGCCCAATTCCTTTACCGGCGAAGATATATTGGAACTCCAGGGTCATGGTGGCTCCCAAATCATGCGAGCAGTTCTTGATCGCGTCATCAGCCTTGGTGCGCGTCAATCTCGCCCGGGAGAATTTTCTGAACGAGCATTCTTAAATAACAAAATAGATTTGGTGCAAGCTGAAGCTATCGCCGATTTAATCGACGCGAGTTCCAAGCAAGCTGCTCGTTCTGCTGTGCGGACGTTACAAGGTGAATTCTCCAAACGAGTTGTTGAATTACAAAATCAACTAACAGCGGCACGAGTGAATGTAGAAGCGGCTATCGATTTTTCAGACGAAGATATTGATATTCTCTCAGACACAGGGGTCAGTACTGCGGTTGATAATATCCTCGCTGAACTAAATAGAGTATTTGCTGAGGCAGAGCAGGGTGTCATCCTTAGAGAAGGGATGAATGTAGTTATTGCTGGTAAACCCAACGCTGGAAAATCTAGCTTGTTGAATGCGCTCGCTGGGGAAGAAAGCGCAATTGTCAGCGATATTCCTGGCACAACCAGGGACTTGCTACGTATCGAAATTACAGTAGAGGGCATGCCTGTTCATGTCATAGATACCGCTGGGCTTAGAGACAGTGACGATATAATAGAAAAAGAGGGCATAAAACGTGCCCGACAGGCTATTGAGAATGCGGATCAGGTTCTTTTAGTCATTGACACAGCACAAAGAGAACAGGATGTTAATAGTCTGTTAGCAGAATTCCAAAACCAAGTAAGTGAGTTGTCACTAACCCAAAATCTACTGAAAAAAGTGACGATGGTTTTTAACAAGATAGACCTTTTAAAGGATACGTTTCCAAGCCACTCAACACTAGCCTCAGATAATAACGAATTTGAAAAAATCTCGTTGTCTGCGAAAACGGGTGAGGGTATTGGATTACTACGTACTCACTTAACGCAAATTATTGGGTATCAACCTTCTAACAACGGTAGTTTTGTGGCAAGAGCACGACATATACATTCTTTAGAAGAATCAAAAAAGGCTATAATTTCAGCGTCTGAGAACCTAAGTAAGCACTCACAATTAGAAATAATTGCTGAAGATCTTCGCCTTGCCCAGCAATGCCTTGGCGCTATAACTGGCGAATTCACCAGTGATGATTTATTAGGAGAGATTTTTTCAAGTTTCTGTGTCGGAAAATAGGGGCATCGTTTTGCTCTAAGAACCTTCTTTTCAAATATGACATTGTATTGTCAATATTGGTGCATTTGTATAAATTCTGTATAAAAAAGGGATAAAAGAGCCTCTAATTAGCAAACCGTATTAGGCGGAATTTATATCAAAAATTAGTCTACAGACACTACACCTGTTGTGAGCGTTATAATCAGTGCTTACTAACCGAGTTATAAACTCATAACCATCTGATCTATATGGCTAAAAGTCGCTTATAAACAGATTTTTCCTTCCCCTATAACAACAACATTAATACTTTTTATATACATATATATAATAAAACATTAAATAAATGTTATTAAATCCTGTCATACACATTTATTGAGATCCCTATATACTGCTCTCCCTCTGAGCTAAAGGCTAAAACCATTTAAGTCAGATGAGTAACAACAACGAATCAATAGAGCAACTATGGACCATCAATCACAATATGAAGTCATCGTAGTCGGCGGCGGCCATGCCGGTACCGAGGCAGCACTTGCTGCTGCTCGCCAAGGGGTAAAAACCTTGTTGATTACTCACAGTATTGAAACTTTGGGGCAGATGTCTTGTAATCCAGCCATAGGAGGAATTGGTAAAAGTCACTTGGTAAAAGAAATAGATGCACTGGGTGGCGCTATGGCTCAGGCTGTAGATTACGCGGGGATTCAATTTCGCATTTTAAATGCAAGCAAAGGGCCGGCAGTGCGAGCAACTCGCGCTCAGGCTGACAGAGTTCTCTATAAAGCTGCCATTCGCAAAGTTTTGGAACAGCAAAACAACCTAAGCATATTCCAACAGGCAGTTGATGATTTAATAATTGAGTCGGGAAGCGTTTGTGGTGTTAAAACACAAATGGGCCTTGAGGTAAGAGCATCTAAAGTTGTTTTAACCACTGGTACATTTCTTGGTGGTAAAATTCACATTGGCATGAAAAACAGTGCCGGCGGCAGGGCGGGTGATCCACCTTCAATCGCACTTGCTAACCGATTGCGAGAATTACCTTTTCGAGTTGATCGACTAAAAACTGGAACACCGCCGCGTATTGATGCGAGATCAGTTGATTTTTCTGTAATGCAAACACAAGCGGGAGATACTCCTGTCCCAGTGATGTCGTTTTTAGGTTCTCAATCTGATCACCCCAAGCAAATAAATTGTCATATCACTTCAACCAATGAGAGATGCCACGACATCATTCGTCGTGGCCTGGATCGTTCGCCAATGTACACCGGGGTGATCGAAGGAATGGGCCCACGGTATTGTCCTTCTATAGAGGATAAGGTGATGCGCTTTGCAGACAAAAAATCGCACCAAATTTTTGTTGAACCGGAAGGGCTTGAAACGAATGAGCTTTACCCAAACGGTATATCAACCAGCTTACCTTACGATACGCAGATCGATATGGTCCGTCATATCAAGGGTTTTGAAAATGCTCACATTACTAGGCCAGGCTATGCGATCGAATATGATTTCTTCGACCCAAGAGACCTGCACTATTCTCTAGAAACTAAATTTGTAAATGGCCTTTACTTCGCTGGGCAAATTAATGGCACTACAGGCTATGAAGAAGCGGCGGCTCAGGGTTTATTGGCAGGCTTAAACGCTGGCCTATCGGTTCAAGGAAAAGATTCGTGGTGCCCTCGCAGAGATCAAGCCTACCTAGGTGTTTTGGTTGATGACCTAATTACGTCAGGGACAAATGAACCCTACCGTATGTTTACTTCTCGAGCTGAATATCGACTTACCTTACGAGAGGACAATGCAGACTTGCGACTAACCGAAATAGGATATGGCTTAGGATTGGTGTGTGAAAAAAGGTGGCGCCAACATTGTGAGAAACGAGAACGCATTGAAAAAGAACTAAACGTGCTCAGAACCCAATGGATACAACCAAATACATCTGAAGCAGAGCGGGTGAACCGGTTGTTAGAAAAACCTATATCTCGCGAATACTCTCTTGCTGATTTATTAGCCAGACCAGGGGTCAGTTATAAACCATTGATGCAAGCAACGAAGAAAACAGCAACTGATGTTGAAATAAACTCTGTGGAATATCAGGCAAAACAACAAGTTGAAATCCAATTAAAATACCAAGGCTATATTGATCGCCAGGAAGAAGAGATACAGCGTCTCAAGAAGCAAGAAAACACGGCACTTCCAGAAGGTTTCGATTATTCAGAAATGCCAGGATTGTCGAATGAGTTGCGTCAAAAACTCAATGCAGCAAGACCGGAAAACATAGGCAGGGCATCGCGTATACCCGGCATGACTCCTGCCGCTATCTCCTTGCTACTAATTTATCTTAAAAAACACCAGGTCCTTAAGAGAAAAGCTAGCTAGCGTTCTTTTTTCTAATTTGACCATCGTGGACTCCGACTACCTAAACATCCTGCAGCGCGGCTTAGATAAATTAGAAATCGAGTATCAATCTTCTCAACTTGAAAAAACTAAGATTTATCTGGGTCTCTTAAAAAAATGGAATCAAAAATACAATTTAGTTGCTGATTCGGATATTGATGTTTTAGTTGAAAAACATGTCCTTGATAGCCTGTTAATTTTCAATTTTGTTAACCTAAAACAAACTTTAGATATTGGGACCGGTGCAGGATTTCCCGGCATACCACTCGCAATTTTCAAGCCTCATCAAAAATTCACATTACTTGACAGTAATGGCAAGAAAACTAGGTTTTTGTTCCAGGTAAAAACCAAGCTCGACTTGAATAACGTAGTGATTGAAAATTGTCGCATAGAGAACTACCAAAGCCCCTACCGAATTGATATGGTGACTTGCAGAGCTTTTGGTTCTTTAGAAGATATTGTAATCAAATCTCAGCATTTACTATCACAAGAGTGTAAACTCTTAGCTATGAAGGGAAAGTTTCCTGACGAAGAAATTAGCCGTTTACCAGAAGAATTTATCGTGTTGGATAGTGTTAAACTTCCTGTACCTGGCGAGAGTTCCGAACGCCACCTCATTCAAGTGGGTCGGAAAAAGTAACGCAAAAGCTGATCAACAATGATAGGTCTTTTTGAAGTCAACTCAAATTAGTGGATTAACGCCGTGGGCAAAGTATTAGCAATTGCCAATCAAAAAGGAGGAGTGGGAAAAACTACCACCTCCGTCAACCTAGCTGCATCGTTAAACGTCACACGAAAGAATGTCTTGTTGATCGATTTAGATCCACAGGGAAATGCGACTACAGGATCAGGTGTTGATAAATCGAACTTGTCGCTCTCCGTCTATGATTTGCTTTCAGAGAGTGAAAAAATAGAGAACGTTCTATTACGTCCAGATGCTGGGTATGACTTATTGCCTGCTAACGGCGATTTAGTAGCGGCTGAAATTGACCTGATGACCGGGGATGACCGCGAAGTACGACTACGATCTATTATCGACAGTGTTAGAGACACCTATGATTATATTGTAGTGGATTGCCCGCCCTCACTGAACATGCTCACAGTTAATGCCCTCGTGGCTGCTGATGGTGTAGTGATTCCTATGCAATGCGAGTATTACGCCTTAGAAGGATTGTCCGCTTTAATGGACACCATTAGTGCAATTAGAGACCGTCTAAACCCAAGCCTAAAAATTGAGGGTATATTGCGCACCATGTACGATCCTCGTAGCAAGCTTACAAGCGAAGTGAATGGTCAGCTTTTTAACTATTTCGGTGATATTGTTTATCGAACGGTAGTACCTCGCAACATTCGCCTTGCAGAAGCACCCAGTTATGGAAAGCCTGCGATTAAATACGATAAACAGTCACGCGGTGCAATTGCCTATCTAGCATTGGCTGGTGAGCTATTGAGAAGACACGACGAAGCTGCTGCTGCGGTATCGAGTTAAAACCAAACAGGCATCGCAGGATTAGAGCTCAGGTGAAAAATGAACGATAAAAAGAAGCTAGGCAAAGGCCTAGATGCGCTTTTATCCACTGGCAGTACCCAGGCAATGGCCAATTTGCTGGGAAAGCAGACCGAACACCAGCAGTCAGCGCCAGCGTCAGAAGATAAAGACGGCGACCTTAAAAATATTCCAATTGACCTTATCCAGCGCGGTAAATACCAGCCTCGAACTGATATGCATGAGGAAGCGCTCCAAGAACTTGCAGCATCAATTAAGAGCCAAGGCGTTATGCAACCAATTGTCATTCGCCCTCTTTCTTCGGATAAATACGAAATAATAGCTGGCGAACGACGTTGGAGGGCAAGCCAAATAGCTGGGCTTGATAAAATTCCGGCCATTATTAAGCCGGTTGGCGATGAAGCGGCTATCGCCATGTCGTTGATTGAAAATATCCAGCGGGAGAACCTAAACCCAATTGAAGAGGCCATGGCGTTGAAGCGTCTGCAGGATGAGTTTGAACTTACCCAGCAAGAGGTTGCTGATGCGGTAGGTAAGTCTCGCGCTACGGTTACAAACTTGCTTAGACTTATTGGGCTGCATATTGACGCACGGAGAATGCTGGAGCATGGCGACCTTGAAATGGGACATGCTAGAGCTTTATTGTCATTGCCAGACCTACAACAAGCAGCTGCTGCCCGGACAGTTGTTGGACGTGGTTTATCTGTGCGGCAGACAGAGTCGCTAGTTCGGCGCTTGGTCGCTGGTGGTGGGACTACAAATAAGGGCGGGGCTATCGACGCAGACATCAAAAACCTTGAAGAAAATCTCGAGGGAAAGCTCGGCACGAAAGTAATGATTCAGCATACGGCCAAGGGCAAAGGCAAATTGGTGGTTAAATATAATAGCCTGGATGAGCTAGATGGAATTTTATCCCATATAAAGTAAGCCAAATCAGTGGAAGCTATTCGACTTCCCCTCGAGAATTTTTCCTCTTTTCGCTCTGTTTTAATTGTTATTGAAGGGCGGTTGATCCAGCCTTGCAAAGCCCCTATAATGCGCGTGCTTTGGTGATCACCGCCATAACAACAGAAGTTTATAATGGGTGTTTTTAGGGTTCTGGGCTGGAACGAGAAGCTAATTTAGAAAGCGATCTTCGTGAATAATCTAAGACCCCCTCCAGTTTATAAAGTTATAGTCGCACAGTTAATCGCGACAGCCTTTATTACCGCCATTTCTCTGTTGTTTTCAGGCAGCGTCACGGCCTATTCAGCTTTGCTGGGGGGTCTGATAAGTGCTTTGCCTAACAGCTATTTTGTATTACAAGCATTCAAGTATCAGGGTGCCCGGAATGCAGATAAGGTTGTAAAGAGTTTTATAAAAGGGGAGCTCGGCAAGATTGCAATAACCATTGTGCTTTTTGCCCTAAGCTTCACATTGATTACTAATTTAAGTGAACTCGCACTGATACTTGGGTTTATTACAACCCACTTTGTCGGCGTGATGATGTCTGGACTTATTAGCTATAGTCCAACCAGTGAAAAAAGCAACGAAAAATCAGTAGAACTGAAGTAAGTTTACTGATTAGTTTATAACGCGAGTTAGAGCGAATATTAAATGGCAGAAGCAGCCGCAGAACAGACAGTTCAAGAATACATCAACCACCATTTGTCTTTTTTAACCTTTGGCAAGGTTGACGGTCATTGGGGTTTTGCCCATACGCCTGAAGAAGCTATGGAGATGGGTTTCTGGGCAGTGAATGTTGACACTCTCGGTTGGTCAATTTTTCTTGGTGCAGCTTTCCTGCTTTTTTTCCGGTCTGTTGGCAAAAGAGCGACAGTTGACGCTCCTTCTGGAATACAGAATTTTGTCGAGGCTGTTTTCGAATTTGTCGATGCCCGCGTTTCGGAAGGATTTAATTATAAAAATGACTTAATAGGGCCTCTGTGTCTTACTTTATTTTTCTGGATTCTTTTGATGAACACCATGGACTTGGTGCCTGTCGACTTAATCACAAAAGGATTCGAAATTTTCGCCGCGGTAGTGTTTGGTTTTGAGCATGCTCCTTTCAAGATCGTCCCTACCACAGACCCAAATATCACAATGGGCATGTCGGTGTTTGTTTTTTTGCTTATTATTTATTACAGCATTAAGAACAAGGGAATTGGTGGTTTTTTGAGCGAACTCGCTTTTCATCCATTTGGGAAATGGATGATGCCATTCAATCTAATTATCGAAGTACCAACACTATTTGCAAAACCTATTTCGCTTGGTTTGCGGCTTTTTGGAAATCTTTATGCAGGAGAATTATTATTCCTGCTAATCGCGTCAATGTTGGGATATTGGCAACTACCAGCACACTTTGTTTGGGCGGTTTTCCATATATTGGTTATTCCGCTGCAAGCTTTTGTATTCATGATGTTAACCATTGTGTATCTCAATGCAGCACATGATAAACCGCATCACTAATTTTGCTAAACACTCTGAACTGAAGAAAACCTGGAGGAAATGATGGAAATGATATTGGCTTTCACAGCACTAGGCGTATTGCTTGTGTTGGGCATGGGTGCATTAGGCACGGCGATTGGTTTTGGTATTTTAGGAGGAAAATTCCTAGAAGGTTCCGCGCGTCAGCCCGAGTTGGCACCCAAATTACAGGGATCGATGTTCCTTGTGGCCGGCCTTATCGATGCCGTAACCATGATTGGCATTGGCATTGGCATGTGGTTTACATTTGCCAACCCCTTCTTAGCCACGCTAGCTGGCTGAAGAATGCTTAAGAGGGAGAGAACAACGTGAATTTTAATGCTACATTCATTGGCCAAATTATCGCAATGGGCTTCTTCCTTTGGTTCTGTAAGAACTACGTTTGGCCTCTATTTGCTAATGTGCTCGAAGAGCGCAAAAAGAAAATAGCCGATGGTCTTGAAGCTGCAAATCGAGCACAAAAAGATTTAGAGTCAGCTCAAGCAAAATCTGCGGAACAGCTTACCGAAGCAAAAGGTGACGCTGCGTCGATTATCGATCAAGCCAACAAACGTGCTGCTCAAATTGTTGATGAGGCAAAAGTGCAAGCGCGTGAAGAAGGCCAGCGCATCATTGCCGGTGCTAACGCAGAAATCGAGCAAGAAGTTAATAGAGCAAAAGAGGCCTTACGTGCTCAAGTTTCTGCGATTGCTATCGCTGGCGCAGAGAAAATTCTTGAAGGCTCTATAGATCAGGCGGCAAACGAAGAGATGTTAAACAAACTTGCTTCCGAGCTTTAATAACCACTAACCAAGAATTGTTATGGCCGAATCAACCACACTAGCTAGACCTTATGCCAAAGCTGCTTTCCAAACGGCTCGTCAGGACAGCGCTTTAGAAGAATGGTCGGCAATGCTTGGCTTATCAGCTGCAGTTGCAGGGCAAGCGTCAGTGAGCTCAGTGTTATCTGACCCCTCTCTCTCTAATGAGCAAATAGCTAAAGCCTTGATCGAAGTTTGTGGTGATGATTTAAACAGCAAGGGACAAAATTTTATTCGATTATTGGCAGAAAACAAGCGCTTAGTTTTGCTTCCAGAGATCGCTGCACTTTATGAAATCCTGAAAGCCAATCAGGAAAAATCAGTAGACGTCGAGATCACGACAGCTTTCGAGATCAGTTCAGACATTGCAGAAAAGCTGGCGAATTCTCTTCGGTCAAGATTAGAGCGCGAAATAAATCTGGCAACAAAAGTCGATCAGTCATTACTGGGCGGCGCAGTTATAAGAGCCGGTGACACAGTAATAGATAGTTCTGTGCGCGGGAAGTTGACCAAGTTAGCAGAATCAATTAATTCCTGAACGGGTCAGGAAGCAGTCCTGAACTGCTGGGAGAATAGGAAATAAAGATGCAACAACTGAACCCATCTGAAATCAGTGAAATCATTAAACAGCGTATCGAGAGTCTCGATGTGTCTGTTCAAGCAAAAAACGAAGGCACTATCGTCAGTGTTATGGACGGAATTATCCGAATTCATGGACTCGCTGACGTAATGTATGGCGAGATGATTGAGTTCGAGGGCGGGATTTATGGGATGGCCTTGAACCTTGAAAGAGATTCCGTTGGTGCTGTAGTGCTTGGCGACTACCTGGCATTAAAGGAAGGACAATCTTGTAAATGTACTGGCAGAATCTTGGAAGTGCCAGTTGGACCAGAATTAGAAGGCAGGGTTGTCGATGCCCTCGGCAAACCAATCGATGGAAAAGGACCAGTTGAAGCTAAACTAACGGACGCTGTAGAAAAAGTGGCACCTGGCGTAATTGCTAGGCAGGGTGTGGCGGAGCCTGTGCAAACGGGACTAAAGTCTATCGATTCCATGACGCCAATCGGGCGTGGCCAGAGAGAATTAATTATTGGTGACCGAGAAGTTGGTAAAACAGCCGTCGCCATCGATACCATCATTAACCAAAAAGGCAAGGGCGTTAAATGTGTTTATGTCGCTGTAGGGCAAAAAGCCAGCTCCATTGCCAACGTTGTGCAGAAGCTGGAAGAACATGGTGCGATGGAATACACAATTGTGGTTGCAGCGTCAGCATCTGACCCAGCTTCTATGCAATTCATTGCGCCTTATTCCGGCTGTTCCATGGGTGAGTATTATCGTGATCGCGGCGAGGATGCCTTGATTATCTATGACGACTTAACCAAACAGGCTTGGGCCTATCGCCAAATCTCTCTTTTACTTCGTAGGCCCCCAGGCCGTGAAGCTTATCCAGGAGATGTTTTCTACTTGCACTCCCGTCTTTTAGAGCGCTCCGCGAGAGTGAGCGCTGACTACGTAGAAAAATTTACTGAAGGTAAAGTTAAAGGAAAGACCGGATCTCTAACTGCTTTGCCAGTCATTGAAACCCAGGCCGGTGATGTTTCGGCGTTCGTACCGACTAACGTAATTTCCATTACTGACGGGCAAATATTCCTCGAAACTGATTTATTCAATTCAGGCATCCGCCCTGCTATGAACCCGGGTATCTCAGTATCTAGGGTAGGTGGTGCAGCGCAGACCAAGATTATTAAGAAGCTAGGTGGCGGGATTCGTATAGCACTAGCGAGCTATCGGGAGCTAGCAGCGTTTGCGGCATTTGCTTCTGATCTTGATGATGCCACTCGCGCGCAGTTAGAGCACGGCCAACGAGTTACAGAATTAATGAAGCAAAAGCAGTATGCACCGCTTTCTATTGCGGAGATGGGAGTTTCTCTTTATGCGGCTAACGAAGGCTATTTAGAAGATATCGAACTCAACAAAGTACTCGATTTTGAGGCTGCTTTACTCGCGTATATGAACAGCGAGCACGGAGACCTATTGGCTAAGATTAACGATACTGGCGGATACGATGATGAGATCGAAGCTGAATTCAAATCTTCGTTAGAGGAATTTAAGGCGACGCAGACTTGGTAGGTGCCGGATAGCACTTTTAAGTATGCTAATTAATTCAGAGATTAAAGAGAGCTAGTATATGGCTGGTGGAAAAGAAATACGCACCAAGATCGCGAGTATTAAAAATACTCAGAAGATCACTAAAGCCATGGAAATGGTTTCGGCGAGCAAGATGCGTAAAGCCCAGGACAGAATGAAACTGGGTAAACCTTATGCCCATCGGATTCGTTCCGTTATTGGCCACATTGCGAATTCATCGCCTGAATACCGTCACCAATACTTTAATACTCGTGACGTCAAAAGAGTAGGCTACATCGTTATTTCAACTGACCGTGGCTTATGTGGTGGCCTCAACATTAACGCATTTAAAACAACTGTGGCATCGATGCGGGAATGGTCAGAGAAAAATGTTGAGATTGATATTTGCTCAATTGGTGCGCGAGCGGCAACATTTTTTAATAACTTTGGTGGCAATGTAGTCGCGTCAGTGCGAGACATAGGTGATTCTGCTGAAGTTGAAGATGTAATTGGCGCGGTGAAAATCATGCTAGACAAGTTTGATAACGGCGACATTGATCAGCTGATGATAGTTAGTAATGATTTCGTAAACACTATGACGCATACGCCGGTCGTCAATCAGTTATTGCCCTTGCAGGCATCGGAAGATGAAGGTTTGCATCATCATTGGGATTACCTTTATGAGCCCGACGCAAAAGAACTGCTGGACGGTCTATTGCTCCGCTTTATTGAATCCCAGGTTTATCAGGCAGTAGTTGAAAATAATGCCTGTGAGCAAGCGGCAAGAATGATCGCTATGAAGAGCGCATCAGATAATGCTGGTGATCTTATTGAAGAGCTTGGGCTTGTTTATAACAAAGCTAGACAGGCAGCGATTACTCAGGAGCTTTCTGAAATTGCTGGTGGTGCAGCGGCAGTTTAACGAACTTAGTTTTATAACATTGAACATTTGAATAGAAGAGATTGAGGAACCGAAGATGAGCAGCGGTCGAATCGTAGAAATTATCGGAGCGGTTATAGACGTAGAGTTTGAGCGAGAGAATGTGCCTCAGGTTTATGACGCTCTAACTGTCGACGACACAGAGATTACATTGGAAGTCCAGCAACAACTGGGCGATGGTGTCGTGCGCACGATTGCCTTAGGAAGTACTGAAGGGTTGAGCCGTGGACTTGTGGTGCAGGATACTGGTGCACCAGTATCAGTCCCAGTTGGCACTGAAACATTGGGCCGAATCATGGATGTGTTAGGTCGACCAATTGATGAACGAGGTCCAATCGGCGAGCAAGAACGCATGCCCATTCATCGTAAAGCCCCAACGTATGAAGAGCTCGCAACCACTAACGAGCTGCTCGAAACTGGTATTAAAGTTATCGATTTGATTTGCCCTTTCGCTAAAGGCGGTAAAGTGGGGTTGTTCGGTGGCGCGGGTGTAGGTAAAACCGTAAACATGATGGAATTGATTAACAATATCGCTACGGAGCACAGTGGATTATCAGTTTTTGCCGGTGTGGGTGAACGTACTCGTGAGGGGAACGATTTTTACCACGAGATGCAAGAATCTAAGGTTATCGACCTAGAGGGCGAAAGTAAGGTTTCCATGGTTTATGGGCAGATGAATGAGCCGCCTGGCAACCGCCTTCGTGTTGCTTTATCAGGTTTAACCATGGCAGAAAAATTCCGTGATGATGGCAAAGATGTACTTCTTTTTATCGACAACATTTATCGTTACACATTGGCAGGCACTGAAGTATCAGCATTGTTGGGGCGTATGCCATCAGCGGTGGGATATCAGCCAACATTGGCAGAAGAAATGGGCGCCTTACAAGAAAGAATCACATCAACGAAGGATGGTTCAATTACTTCAATTCAGGCGGTCTATGTACCGGCAGATGACTTGACTGACCCATCACCGGCAACAACGTTCGCCCACTTGGACGCAAAAGTTGTCCTTTCTCGTGATATTGCCTCGCTTGGCATCTATCCAGCTGTTGATCCATTGGATTCTACATCGCGGCAACTAGACCCATTGGTAATTGGCCAGGAGCACTATGATGTTGCCAACGGTGTTCAAACTGTATTGCAGCGTTATAAAGAACTAAAAGATATTATTGCTATTTTGGGTATGGATGAACTGTCAGATGATGACAAGCAAACGGTTTATCGCGCTCGTCGAATTTCCCAATTCTTATCACAGCCGTTTACAGTAGCTGAGATATTTACTAATGCGCCAGGAAAGTATGTGTCCCTTAAAGACACAATCGCTGGATTCAAGGCGATTCTAGATGGTGAATATGACCACCTGCCTGAGCAAGCATTCAGTATGGTAGGTACTATAGAAGAAGCAATAGAGAAAGCGAAAACTCTTTAGTAATGAAAGAGTCATAGGTTAACGAGGCAAACAAACATGGCCACAACAATGCACTGCGACATCGTAAGCGCTGAAAAGAGTATCTTCTCTGGCCGGGTGCAAATGGTTATCGCTGCTGGCTCCTTAGGGGATCTTGGAATTGCTCCAGGCCATGCACCCCTACTCACTGCAATTATTCCTGGTCCAGTAAAGCTGATACTGGAAAGCGGCGAAGAGGAAGTCTTCTATGTTTCTGGAGGCTTTCTGGAAATACAGCGCGAAGTTGTAACCTTATTATCTGATACTGCTATTCGTGCAGATGACGTAGATGAAGTCGCTGCAGTTAAAGCTGTAGAGGACGCAGAGAAGGCCATTGCAAATCAGGGTGCAGAGTTTGAATACAGCGCTGCCGCAGCACAGTTAGCCGAAGCAGCAGCTCAATTACGAGCGCTGCGACAAATAAAGAAGTAGCAATACGACATCCGCTAAGCAGAATGCACAGATTTCGAAAAAGGTAGCACTTGCTACCTTTTTTTTTGGTAATCTTTTCACCAACTGACTCTTCAACAAAAAGGGAATATTCATGGAAGTCGTAATTCTGGCAGCCGGTAAAGGCACTAGAATGTTTTCCACCAAACCCAAAGTAATGCATACCCTTGGCGGAAGACCTATGCTGCATCGAGTTGTTGAAGCAGCTAGAGCTGTCAATGCAGATGGCGTGCACGTTGTGATTGGCTATGGCGCTGAACAAATAAAAACAGAATTTCCAATAGATTCAAGCGAAACACCAATTAACTGGGTCTTGCAGGAAGAGCAATTAGGCACTGGCCATGCTGTTCAGAAGGCCATTTCATCGCTCAATACTGAGGATCCGAATAATACGGTAATGGTTTTGTATGGCGATGTACCTCTAATTACACCAGAAACATTAACAAAACTGCTAGATCGCGCTGACAAGAGCAGCTTGTCATTGCTGACCCTTTTGACTGCCAACAACCGTGGCCTGGGTAGAATCATCCGAAATGAATTGAATAGTGTTATCGCTATAGTCGAAGAGAGGGATGCCACCGAACAACAAAAACAAATAACTGAAGTGAATAGCGGCATAATGGCGGTACCTGCTCTTAAACTTAAAGAATGGTTACAGAACCTAAATAAAGCAAATAATCAATCAGAATATTATTTAACAGATATCGTTGCTCTTGCTGCTAAAGAAGGATGTAGAATAAATCCGCTGGCTATTGACGATGAATTCGAAGTGCAGGGAGTTAATGATAAAACTCAGTTGGCCCTATTGGAAAGGCATTTACAGATGACAAATAATGCAAAACTGTTGGAACAGGGCGTTACGCTGCGAGATCCAGCTCGAGTAGACGTTCGTGGCGAACTAAGCTGCGGCAAAGATGTCGTAATTGATGTTAATGTTATTTTTGAAGGCCGTGTTTTCATTGGCGATAACGTCTCGATCGGTGCGAATGTGATAGTCAAAGATAGCTCTATTGGCGACGGCTCTAAAATACTTGCAGGCACTAATATTGATGGCGCAGAAATTAAAAAAAGCACTTTAATTGGTCCTAGTGCAAGAATTAGACCTGGCACAGTATTAAATAATAATGTGAAGATAGGAAATTTTGTTGAAACTAAAAATGCGTTAATCGGCGAAGGTTCTAAAGCAAATCATCTCGCCTATATTGGAGATGCTGAAATTGGTGAAGGCTGTAACATTGGGGCGGGCACAATATTTTGTAACTATGATGGCGCAAATAAACATAAAACAATTCTAGGCAATAATGTTTTTATAGGCTCTAACACTGTTTTGGTGGCTCCATTAAATATCGCAGATAATGCTTTTGTCGCAGCAGGATCAGCAATTAATTGTGATGTACCAAATGATAGCTTAGCGCTAGCCCGTGGCAAACAACGCAACATCGCCGGTTGGAAAAGACCAACGAAGAAAAACTAACTACTACTAATTAATTCAGAACAACATTATGTGTGGAATCGTAGGTGCAATCGCAGAAAGGAATGTGTCAGACATTTTGCTTGAAGGTCTGAAGCGTCTTGAATATCGCGGCTACGATTCGGCGGGTATCGCTTTGCTAAATAGCAATAGTGAGAAACTGAGTGATTTAAAAACTGTTGGAAAAGTTGAGAAGCTTGTTAAGTCTGCGACTAAAGCAAAGCTGAGAGGCAATCTAGGCATCGCACATACTCGTTGGGCCACTCATGGCAAACCAACGGTCGCGAACGCCCATCCTCACAATTCAGCAAAAGAATTATTCATTGCCCATAACGGAATTATAGAGAACTATCAAAGACTTAGAGCTATATTAAAAAAAGACGGCTACAGCTTTAAAACGGAAACAGACAGCGAAACGGTTGCTCATTTAATTCATAAAGAGCGCAAAGGCGGCAAGGTAAGTTTGGTAGATGCCACCAGAAAAACCATTAGAAAACTCGAGGGCGCCTATGGTCTGTGCGTCATTGATAAAACTCTCCCAGACCAAATCGTTGTTGCGCGAAGCGGTTCGCCCTTGGTGATTGGTATCGGTATTGGAGAGAACTTTGTGGCATCCGATCCGTTGGCTCTAGGCCAGGTTACTGACAGATTTATTTATCTTGAAGAAGGAGACGTCGCTAAAGTTACCCTAGACAATATAGAAATTTGGCATGACGGTGAAAAAGTTTCACGCTCAGTTACAACTGTAAAGTCTCGTACTAAAGATGCAGAGAAGGGCGAGTATAAACATTTTATGCTCAAGGAAATTTACGAGCAGGGAAAAGTGATCAAAGACACTTTAGATGGCCGTGTAAGCAAAACTAAAGTTTTGGAGCAGGCATTTGGTGTAAATGCAGACGAAATATTTGATAATGTTAAGAATGTGCAAATAGTTGCCTGCGGTACAAGCTTTCATGCCGGTCAGATAGCTAAATATTGGCTAGAGACGATTGCTAAAATTCCTTGTGCAGTCGATATAGCAAGTGACTATAGATATCGTAATATAATCGTTCAACCTGGCACCCTATTTGTCACAATTTCCCAGTCAGGTGAAACTGCTGATACTTTAGCTGCGTTGCGCTATGCTAAGAAGAAACAATATGTAGCCAATCTTGCTATCTGTAACGTCGCCACTAGCTCCCTAGTTAGAGAATCGAATTTCTGTTTACTCACTATGGCCGGCCGGGAAATTGGTGTTGCCTCAACTAAAGCATTTACCACCCAGCTTGCTCTTCTTTTAATACTAGCCATTGTATTGGCGCGCAGAACTGGGCTTAAGCCAAGCCACGAAGCTAAGCTAGTTAAGGAATTAGGCAAGCTTCCAACTTTAATTGATAAGGCACTGAACCTTAACAAAGAAATCAAGAATATTGCTAAGCAATTTTCCAACAAGAGCCATAGCCTTTTTCTGGGCAGAGGTATTCAATACCCGGTAGCAAAAGAAGGTGCATTAAAGCTCAAAGAAATTTCTTATATTCACGCCGAAGCCTATCCTGCCGGAGAGCTTAAACATGGCCCCTTGGCTTTGGTGGACAGCAAAATGCCTGTTATTGCTGTTGCCCCTAACAATGATTTGCTGGGAAAGCTTAGAGCAAACCTCTCTGAGGTAAGTGCACGGGGTGGGAAGCTATATGTATTTGCGCATGAAAGTATTAGCTTTGAAAGCGATAAAAGCTGCAAAGTAATAAATGTCCCAAATTGTCCTGAAATTCTGGCTCCCATTGTCTTTACCGTACCGTTACAGCTCTTGTCCTATCACGTGGCGATTACGAAGGGCACAGATGTCGACCATCCCCGAAACCTAGCCAAGTCGGTCACGGTGGAGTAATTCAGAACAGTGAATAATATCGTAGATGGAGGTTGTTTCTGTGGCACAGTTCGTTACAGTTTTGAATCCAACAATTATCCTTCTTCAAATTGCCACTGTTCGATGTGCAGACGTACCTCAGGGGCTGCTTTTGTTTCTTGGATGGCTATTCCAGTAACTAGCTTTAAATTCAATAAAGGAGAGCCTAAAAAACTAGTTTCCTCTGATCATGGAACCAGATACTTTTGTAAAGAATGTGGAACTCACTTAACTTGTCTTCTTGATGAGTACCCTAAGTATGTCTATATCACAATTTGTAGCCTAGATAAGCCACAAGATTTTGAACCAAAAGGAGATATGTACGTTGAAGATATGCTTGATTGGGTTAAAAGATAATGAAGTTTTATTCACTGTTCCAAAATACTCCGTTACGGTGGAATGATTTTGTATGTAAAACTTTATGAATAAATTGAGTAACCTTAATATTTTTTTAATTTGGGTTTTTGGTTTTTTTGTTCTCCTATCTTTTGATTTATTTGTAGAAGGTTTTGTATTTGAATGGTTGGAATGGAATGGTACAAACAAGAATGACTGGTTTTTTGTTCTTTGGTGGGGTTTGGTTGTTGTTTGGTTTTTAAAAGGTTCAATATCTTTATATCAAAGACTAAAAAATGATGAATAAGAAAACCGTTACATACAAAATAAATCCATCACGGTGGAATAAAAAGACTTTATCTAAGCAAAGTTAATGCTATTGAATTAGCTTCAAACATAGTTTACTTGCTAGATTCCAATATCAATGTAAACGATCATACAAATCCAATAAAGAAGGTGGAATTATGACTAATATGGAAAAATTGCAGGCAGCGTGGGATGCCAAGGACTTAGATGGCGTGAAAGCCATGTTTACGGAAGACGCAGTAATGATAATGCTTCATGAGAACAGAACCTTAAGGGGAGTAGAAGTCGAGGAAGAGCTTACTGCAATGGTTCTCGATGAAGATACTGTATCGTCTGAATTCAGAATCATATACGAAAATGATGAATGCGCAGTAACTCGTGAAAGAATTGCTGGACAATTCTTTGGCGGACAAGTCTCTATAGTGCAGCTCTGGCGCGATGGGCAGATTTATCATATGGAAACAAGTTTGATTAAAGACAATACATAATTTTGCTTCTAATGCCTTATTCCACTCCTTAACTTTGGAATAAGGCCCATTACAAAAGCGATAAAGAAAATGGCAAATAGGCGCTAGACGACTTAAATTAAGTCACTGATGTCTCGCGCCACTGTAATCTAGAGTCAAAGCAAAATCTAAAGTTCAAGATTCACAGAGAGAAACCTGAAGACTGGATCGGCGGCCAGAAAATCGCCTAAAGTAACTAAGTCTCCTGACTCATCCCTCCAATTCAAATAATCATCATAGTGAGACTTGCTCTCCCACTTACTTACGACTTCAATTGCATCAGCGTCTCCTTCTAATGAACAACAGTATAATCCTGAACAGCCTTGATATGAGCGAGTGTCGGGTAGAATAGAATGGAACCATTCTAGAAATTCTTTGTGAACTTCTGGTTTAATCTTTAACTGTAAATTAACAAGAATCATAAAAATATCTCCTAAGTTAGTTACGGAAACCCTGAGTACGCAACCATGTTATTGAAGGATTGTCAGTGTACCACTTTTTAGTTTACGCGCTTGTTACAGCTGCTTTATGGGAGTTTACGCCATTTTTTTAGAGAAAAATTCTCTCAGTATAGTTGCATAATTTTTGAGCTTTTAGGAATTTGGATTAGAACCTTTCACGATCGGCCTGAGACTTATTAGCGACTGCCGATTATATAATAATCTACTCGGCACCGGGCGTACGCAACGCTCTTTGACTTTTTTCTAAGCGCTTTAAATGCTCCTTCAATAAAGGCTTACGGTGTCTGGCAACTCCTGTTGCCAATACATCAATAACCACCAAATGTGCTATACGAGACGACACCGGCGTAAAGGACTGCAGATCTTCTTCCATATTTACATAGATGGGAATGCTGCACTGATGTGAAAGCGAAGTGTTTTGAGGTGCTACTCCAATTACCTTAGCGCCTGCTTCGCGGGCAAGGGTTACGCTTTGCAGCAAGGCTTGGGTTTCTCCTGATTGCGAAATTGCCACTACTACATCCTCGGTACTCAAGGAAATTGCAGACATATGCTGAATATGAGGATCGGTGTAGGCAGCCGTAGAAAGTTGTAATCTAAAAAATTTGTGTTGGGCATCGGCAGCCACAGACCCAGATGCGCCAAAGCCATAAAACTCAACACGACGTGCATTACTGATAGTGTTGATAGCCTGTTCTAATACCTCAGGGTTTAGTTCGTCTCTAACAGTAAGCAAGGACCCTATCGTAGTATCGAACACTTTGTTGCCAAGATCAGCAACGGTATCGTTATCATCCACCGCGAACTGAGTATAAACAGAACCTAATCCAAGTTGCTGTGCTAGTTGTAACTTAAAAGACTGGAAACCATCGAAGCCAAGTGCACGGCAGAATCTAATGACTGTAGGTTCACTTACTTCCGACTGTGCTGCTAAATCGACTATCCGCATTTTAATGACATCATTAGCATGAGCAAGCACATAAGTAGCTACTTTCGCTTCAGATTTACGAAGCGATTGTAGGTTATCTGCCATACGTCGAATCAGATTAGGTGAATCCATTTGACACCTGTAACATTGATTGCAGATACCATGCTACTGAATTTAGCAAACCCAGGCCAATAGAAATCTAATGCCAGAGTTAGAATTAGTTTTTGTCGACTCCATTGCTGAGATTGGAAACAAGGATTGGAATAGGCTTGCCGGCACCAAAAACCCTTTCATGCGTTATGAGTTTCTGTATGCGCTAGAGTCAACGGCATGCACTACCTTCGAAACGGGCTGGAAACCACAACATGTTTGCTTAAGGCAAAAATCCGAGAACAGGGGTTCGGATGGCGATGCAGTTAAAACTGTGGCTGTAATGGTGCTATACCTGAAGACCAATTCATGGGGTGAATATGTATTTGACTGGTCGTGGGCAAATGCTTACCAGAGCCACGGGCTAAACTACTATCCTAAATTCGTAACAGCCTCTCCATTCACACCTTCTGTTGGAAACAGGCTTTTTATCGAGCCAGATCTTGATCGCCAAGAAATCATTCGAATAATTATAGAAAAGATAAAAGAGAAAGCAGAAGCTATTGGCGCCTCTTCGTGGCATGTGCTTTTCCCAACGCAAAAAGAACATGAGGAATTATTGAAGCTAGGAGCACAAGCAAGAATAGGAACTCAGTTTCATTGGCATAACAGGAACTATACTGACTTCGATGATTTTCTTAGTACGTTTAATTCTCGTAAAAGGAAATCGATTCGAAAAGAACGCAAACATGTCATTGAGCAAGGGATCTCCTTTCGCATTACAGAGGGTGCAGAAATTTTAGAACAACAATGGGCAGATTTTTATTTATTTTACCAGTCTACTTATTTAATGAGGGGTATGGAGGCATACTTAGAAAGGGATTTTTTTGAAGCCATTGCTATTTCTATGCCAGAGCAACTGTTATTAGTTAACGCAGTGCAAGAGGGTCAAGATATTGCTGCTGCCTTGTTTTTTAAGAATGAAGAAAAACTTTTTGGGCGTTACTGGGGTAGTAGAAGGGATTATCAATTTCTACATTTTGAGACCTGCTACTACCAGGGCCAGGAATATGCTATTCGAAATAAATTGAAATCATTCGATTCCGGCGCTCAAGGAGAACACAAAATTCAAAGAGGCTTTGAGCCGATGTATACTTATTCGAATCACTGGATTGCGAATAAAAGTTTTTCTGAGGCTATCAAAAATTTCTTAACCGATGAGCGCGGCCACATCGACCGGTATCGAGCAGAAGCTGAATCTTTATTGCCATTCAAAAAACAGGCTTAATCGAATATGCGCGCTTGGAATAAGAAAAGCCACTTTCAGATTTGAAGTTAACGCGAAGCCATATGATCAGCCACAAAGGAGACCCTACAATGAAAAGGCTCATTAAATATTCAGTCGTTAGTATTGTCGTCATGGTCGTCATTAGCCTTGGCACCTTGCGCTTTTTTGGGCTCGAACCTAAAGATCAACGACCAGGACTTTGGTTGACTGGTGAGTTAGCCACGGAGCCTGTAAATGACTGGTCTTTCACAGATAATTATGGGGAGATTCATCTTCAAACCAAAACCCCTTACCTGATGCCCCATTCGGTGACTGTTTATTGTGCGAGCTATAATGGCGAACTGTACTTGTTGTCGGCCTATTACACGGGAGGCACCTACCCTGAGATGCGTTCCTGGAACCGCAATATAGTTCGAGACCCTAGGGTAAGGCTGAAGATAGGCGATCAACTTTTTGACCAAACTGTCAGCTACGTAGCAGATGAATCAATCAGAAAGCCGGTATATGAGACGTTGGGAGAGAAATACCCAGAATGGGAGAGGCCTACGTTCGAGAATATGCATATTTTGCTCGTAGAGCCGCCCGCCTAAAGCAACTTGAATAATAGAAGCTGGTTGTTTGCTGGCATGGGATTATCTTCTAAAAACATTAATCCGGCATCCGTAGCTAATTTCATAATAGTTTCAAAATCTCGAATTCCACTGAGTGGGTCTTTCTGTTTCAACCAATCATCGAAATGAGCATTACTTTCGGTAGTGAATTCGCCACCATACTTAAATGGCCCGTAAAGAAACAACAAGCCATTTTTAGTCAAACACTGATAGAGGCCTCGAAAGAAGCTAGTCACAGAAATTTCTGACATTATGTGCAAACTGTTTGCACTAAACACGCAGTCATGAAAACCACAATTCCAGATTGGCTCATTCACATCGAGAGCAATAGCTTCAGGAAAGTTTGCTAAGCCTCGAGCTGTAATCCTTTGATTAGTAAGGCTTATATTGGAGGGAATGTCGGAACAGTTCCAATTAAGTGCTGGGAACTGGTCTACAAAAAATTCCCCATGTTGTCCTGTTCCGCTGCCGATTTCTAGTACTGAGTGAACTTCGGTCAAATGGGGCCGCAAGATTTCAAGAATTGGAAGCTTATTGTTTTCGCTGGCCTGGCTGAATGGGAGCGTACTACTTAATTGCACGAGTCAACTACGCCGCTCGTTTGCGCTTAAAGACTAACTTCGTGTCACTCGATTCTTCCTTGCTGAACCTATAGCCATCAATATTGAATTCTTTAAGCTTGCTTGGTGAATTAATTCTCTCTTTTATTATGAAAGCAGCCATTTCACCTCTGGCTTTTTTTGCAAAGAAACTTAGAACACGAAATTCACCTCTAGCCCAGTCTTTAAATTGCGGAGTAATTATTTCCGCATCGAGATTTTGGGATTGCACTGAGCTAAAGTACTCATTACTGGCGAGATTGATTAACACTTTCCGTTTATAGGCTTGACTATCAAGCTCATTATCAAGGGCTTTAGTGATCTTTGATCCCCAAAATTCATAAAGGTTTTTAGAGCCGTTTACACCAAACTGCCGCCCCATTTCCAAGCGATAGGCTTGCATCAGATCCAGCGGGCGCAGCAACCCATAAAGCCCAGATAGAATGCGCAGGTGCTTTTGGGCAAAATTTAAATCAGCCGCACCGAACTCTTCTGCTTTAAGCCCAAGGTATACGTCACCTTTGAAAGCGTAGATAGCTTGCCTGGCATTTTTTAAATTAAAAGGTCGCTCCCAATTCTCATAACGGTGAAAATTTTCTTGTGCCAAGGCATCACTAATATTCATTAGTGAAGACAAGTCTGCCGGCTTGAGGGTTCGTAACTTACCAATAAGCTGCTCGGCCTCATTTAAGAAAGTTGGCTCAGTATGTTTTTTGGTTTTAACTGGACTTGAATAATCCAAAGATTTAGCAGGGGAAACAATGGTTAACATGCAGGGACACTTCTCTGATAATCAATTATTATAAAAAATTATTTCTGTGGATCAAAATCTAGCCACCACTCCAAGGGTGTAATGCCGTCTTCAGGGTCATAGACATTGCCATAGTACCAAACAGTGTCAGGATTATCGCCACAGGCATCATTAAAGAGCTTTTCAATAGTTTGAAATCCAATTGAAACGTGAATACTGTAAACTAGCGCTCTTTCGGTTTGTAAATCTAGACTTCCACCGAGTTTTTCCAAATTTGAAGTCAGGTTTTGTTCCATTTCCAGTTTTTCTGTCGCGTCAAATACCCGAATACATAAATTTCCGCTCCGCGATATGATTTCGTACTCAGCGGTCTCGGGGTTTAAGACCTTCAAGGTATCGCCAGCAGCTAGGCTGCGCGTTAGTAGGGGGGACTTCATCAATCGAACGAGGTCTGGGTTATCCAGTAGAATTTCGACCTCCAGGCTTTCGAAGACTGGCTCGCCAGAACTACCGAGACCAGCCAAAAAGGGCAATTCTGTTTTTTGCGAGTTTTGCAACGACAAACCTGATTAGTCTATGAGCCTTGGTAAAGGTTAAGCTTGGGCCAGACTCGAAAGAACCGGCTAATTTGAGAAACGTTATGATAGAGCGCCTCCAGCGAATTGCTACTATTTTGCATCGATTTCGGGCGCTGATTACCTTTCTGGGGATCACTAGCTTTGGCGTTTTTTCCTTAAGCATGTTTAACAACCCTTGGATTGACGGCAATGTTTGGCTAATCCCCAGTTTATTATTGCTCTGTTGGTCCCTGGCTTTGTTTAGTTTGTTGAGCCTGTTTCAACGGATACCAGATAAAGTTGATAAGACTTCACCTTGGCGTAAGAGACTCTCTAACTCATTTCGGCGCGGCGCTTACGGGCTCGCTGGTGCTGCATTTGTAGCACTAAGCAGTGCGCTTCTAATGTTGACTTATCAGCTCCTGCGGGCCTGGTCTATGGGATAATCAAGAAATGCTAGATCGTGTTATTAAAATTATTGATTACTGGACCGAAAGGCTGGGGCGGCTGGGGTCTTGGATGGCTCTTGTAATGGTAATAGTAATGGTAGCCATCGTATTGCTGCGTTATGCGTTTCAGGTTGGCTCGATCGCCCTGCAAGAATCAGTTATGTATATCAATGCGATTATTTTTACTGTTGGTGTGGCCTACACTTTGAAAGAACAAGGCCATGTTCGGGTAGATGTTTTTTACAATCGACTCAGTAACAAAGGCCAAGCAATGGTGGATATGTTTGGGTGTATTGTCTTCTTAATGCTTACATCTGGCTTTATTATCTGGTCCAGCTATGACTATGTTGGTGTCTCTTGGCGCATCCGAGAAGGTTCAGCTGAGTCCAGCGGTTTACCCTTTGTCTATCTTTTAAAATCAACCATTCTTGCCATACCAAGTTTGATAGCAATTCAAGGTATCGCCGAATTTTTAAAATCGTTTAAAAAATTCAGAAAAGGTTAGCTGTGTTAGAACTGTTGCCACTTCTTCTCTTCGCCATAATCTGTGCGTTTCTTATGGTTGGCTACCCCGTCGCGTTAACTTTGTCAGGTGTGTCACTGCTGTTTGCAGCCATCGGCGCATTCGCAGGTGTATTCGATTCAGCGTTTATCGCGCTAATACCGAATCGGATATTTGGAATATTGGTAAACCCAAACCTATTTGCAGTACCCCTGTTTGTGTTTATGGGTTCGATGTTAGAAAAATCACGTATCGCAGAAGATTTACTTAAGAACATGGAATTGGTTTTCGGCAGGCTTCCGGGGGGCCTAGGAATTGCAGTTATTCTTGTAGGCATGTTGCTGGCAGCCAGCACCGGTATTGTTGGTGCGACTGTCGTGACAATGGGGATTCTGTCTTTACCCACCATGCTCAACGCAGGTTATCGCCCTTCTCTGGCTTGCGGGACTCTATGTGCCACCGGAACTTTGGGTCAAATTATACCGCCTTCAATCTGCCTGGTGCTGCTGGGCGAAGTAATCTCCAACGCTTATCAGCAATCGCAATTAAATGCTGGTGTTTTTGCACCAGATTTCGTTTCCATTGGAGATCTGTTTGCAGGGGCAATAATTCCAGGTTTTTTACTAGTATTTTCTTATGGCTTGTATGTATTTGTAGTTGCAATAGTAAGACCAGATGACGCGCCATCTGTTAAAGAAGTTGCCGCAGACATTTCAGCCTTCGAATTGCTAAAGGCATTGTTTAAAGGACTATTACCACCAGTGCTTTTAATGGTGGCCGTGCTCGGATCTATTCTGTTAGGAATAGCGACCCCAACAGAAGCAGCCAGTGTTGGCGCATTAGGGGCAATGCTATTGGCACTGAGTAGAGGGAAGCTGAGACTTAATATTGTTCATGAAGTAGCACTTGAGACCACGCGCATTACCTCTATGGTTTACCTAATCCTTGTTGGGGCAACTATTTTCTCATCGGTATTCCGTGGTTTTGGTGGCGAAGAATTGATTGAAAGCCTGTTGTTTGGCCTGCCTGGAGGGGTCGTGACAGCAACTGTTATTGTAATGCTACTTATTTTCTTATTGGGCTTTATTTTAGATTTCATTGAAATTACATTTATGGTCGTGCCCTTGGTAGGCCCCGTGCTTTTAACCATGGGACTGGATCCGATTTGGCTTGGGGTAATGATTGCAATTAATCTGCAAACTTCATTTCTTACCCCGCCTTTTGGCTTTTCATTGTTTTATTTACGAAGCGTTGCGCCAGAATCTGTGGCGACCAGTGATATTTATAAAGGTGTGCTTCCTTTTGTTGCGATTCAGTTACTATTGCTTTTGGTATTGGCGTTTCAACCAGGGCTTGTGACATGGCTGCCTTCGATTCTGAACTAATACCAAAGGAACTTAAGCCGTTCAGTTGCTCGATAGCTTGCGCGCTTCGATAAATGCTTCTTCGGCAATACTGTTGTAATTCATCACGCCTTCTTTGAAGGTTTTCCATGAAGCGTAGACTTCTGCAGTAGCCTCGTCGGCTTGTGCCATTTCTTCTACGACTTCATCAGAAATGGTCCTGAGCTCAATTAGAACATCGTCCGGCAGGCGTCTGAGTTGTACCCCATGATCTTCAACCAAAACCCTAAGAGCCTCATTGTTTTTCGCGGTTAGCTCGTCCAATAGCAATTGGTTCATCATCTCTGTTCCAGTGATCAAGATAGCCTGGAGATCTTCCGGCAATGCTTCAAACCGTTCTTTATTGAAAATTGCTTCGAGAGTAGAGCCAGGCTCATGCCACCCAGGGTAGTAATAGTAGTCAGCTACGGTGTGATAGCCTGCAGCGAGGTCGTTATAAGGGCTAACAAATTCGGTTGCATCCAGAGCGCCAGTTTGCAGTGCGGTAAATACTTCGCTGACCTGCATGGTTACTGGCACACCACCAGCTCTCCTAAAAACCTCGCCGCCAAGGCTAGGGATTCTCATTTTTAGTCCCTGCAGGTCTTCAAGCGAGTTTATTTCTTTGTTGAACCAGCCAAACATCTGTACGCCCGAATTACCACCACGTGCTGGAATTAAATTGAAAGGCGCATAGAGCTCTTTCCATAGCTCATTGCCTCCACCATACCGTAGCCAAGCGTCTTGTTCATAACTTGTTAAACCAAAAGGAATTGAAGAGAAGAAAGGAGTGCCAGGTATCTTTCCTTGCCAGTAATAAGCGCCTGAATGACCAATTTCGGCAACACCTTGGGATACGGCATCAAAAACTTCTAAACCACCTACTAATTCGTTGGCGCCATAGACACGAATTTTCATGCGCCCGTTACTCATAGTTTCCACTATGTCTGCAAAATATTCAGGCGAAGTACCAAGGGCAGGTAAATTTTTAGGCCAGGAAGTAATCATCTTCCACTCATAAACGGTTTGTTCAGTTGTTACTTGGGCATCGGGGCTGCCAACCGGTTCTTGATCACTGCAACTCGCGAAGATTATTAGACAAACTGATACAAAATGCCGGCTATTTTTTTTAAAAAATCTAGTTGTTATTATGTTCATTTCTGGCTCTTCTAACCAATAAATTTATCCAAGGACTTCCAGCTTGGCATAAGACAGCACTAACCATTTGCTGCCTACTGCGTCGAAGTTTACTTGCACTCTAGCATTAGAGCCTTGGCCTTCGTAGTTTAATATGACCCCTTCACCGAATTTCCCATGGGCTACACGCTGACCTAATGATATATCTGTGTTTGGCACTTCAATGTCGGTTTTGATACCTATACTCAAGCCGGCCTTGTGGCGCTGACTACCTAAACGACTTATTGTGGTCTTTAGCCGAATCTCTTCAATAAGCCCTTTCGGCACCTCTTTTATAAAGCGAGAAGGTCTGCATAAAGCAACGTCACCATGGAGCCGTCTCGACTCGGCGTGGCTAAAATATAATTTACTTTTTGCGCGAGTAATACCCACATAGCAAAGACGTCGCTCTTCCTCCAAACCCGCTAAATTTTCCATAGACATCTTGTGAGGAAAAAGACCTTCTTCCATTCCAGCAAGAAAAACTAGCTGAAATTCTAGTCCTTTGGCGGAGTGTAACGTCATTAATTGCACAGCGTCATCAGATTCATCCGCTTGAGTGTCACCTGCGTCCAGGGACGCCTGATCAAGAAAAGCTGTTAAAAATACTTTTGAAGTTAGATCCAGGCCCTCACCCTCTTCGACTTCGATATCTGCATCATCAAAGTTTCCACAAGCGTTAACCAATTCTTCTAAGTTTTCAATGCGACTTCTTGCTTTCTCCCCGCCTTCTTTTTCATGATGCTGCACAAGGCCGCTTTGGGTAATTACCTGTTCAGCTTTTTCATGAAGCTCCATAGTGGCACATTCTGCGTCAATCTTATCGATTAACTCCATAAAAGCGAGAACGGCATTTGCAGCGCGAGATGTTAAAATTGACTCATTGATACATTTTTCGCATGCCTGCCATAGGGAGCAACTTTGTTCTCTTGCGACGGCCCGAACAGTATCGATAGTCCTTCCGCCAATTCCTCTGGTTGGTACATTGATGACGCGCTCCACTGCCGTGTCATCATCTCTATTGATTAGTAATCTTAAATACGAAAGTGCGTTCTTAATTTCAAGACGCTCGTAGAATCGGTGGCCACCATAAATTCGATAAGGCATTCCCACCCGCAGTAATGCATCTTCCAGTTCTCTGGACTGAGCATTCGAGCGGTAGAGGACAGCAGATTCAGCACGGCGATTGCCATGATTAAACCAATCTTGTAGGCGGTCTACAATGAAACGTGCTTCATCCTGTTCATTAAAGGCTTCGTATAAACTAATGGGCTCGCCTTCAGCGCCATCTGTCCACAAATGCTTACCTAGCCTGCCTTGGTTATTAGCAATTAGATTGTTGGCGGCATTAAGAATGGTCGAGGTTGATCGATAGTTTTGTTCAAGGCGGATAGTGTCGGTATCTGGAAAGTCTACATTAAACTTCTGAATATTTTCTATTTTAGCGCCGCGCCAGCCATAAATAGACTGGTCATCATCACCAACTACCATCAGCTGGTTTTTGCTTCCCGCAAGCACCCTAAGCCAAGCGTATTGAATTGAATTAGTGTCTTGAAACTCATCAACTAAAATGAATTGAAAGCGATTCTGGTAATGGGCCAGGATTTGGGGTTTTTTAAGCCAAAGTTCATGAGCTCGCAGGAGAATCTCGCCGAAGTCGATCATGCCGCCACGTTCGCAGGCAGCCTCGTATGCTTTATATACCTCCAACATGGTTTTGGTGTAATCATCCTCGAAGTGCTCGATATTGATAGCCCGCAGGCCTTCGTCTTTTTGGCTATTGATGTACCACTGACATTGTTTTGCATGCCACTTTTCTTCATCAATTCGTAGTGATCGGATTATTCGTTTAATTAACCGTAATTGATCATCAGCATCAAGAATATGGAAATCTTCAATGAGGCCTGCTTCCTGCCAGTGAGAACGCAAGAGTCGATGGGCTAGGCCATGAAACGTCCCCACCCACATTCCGCTATAAGAGTGGCCCAATAGCTCTTCGATTCTCCCTCGCATTTCCCTTGCTGCTTTGTTAGTAAAAGTGACCGCGAGCACTGCAAAAGGAGAAACATGCTCCGCCTCAATTAACCAGGCAATGCGATGGACTAACACTCTCGTTTTGCCACTTCCAGCGCCAGCCAGCACTAGAAGATTTTTCGCCGGGCTCGCAACAGCATTGCGCTGTTCGTCGTTAAGAGAGTCAAGAATGTGTGATACGTCCATGGCGGCCTATTCTATTAAAAATACGGATCTGGTGCTTGAGTTTAGTTGGATTCGACCCTTAGAGAATGGGCTGTTTATTTGCTAGAATGACGCGCCCTCTTATGCAGGCAAGGCATTAAGAGTGATGTGCATAGCAACGACCAGAATTTGGATGTATTTAGGAGACACTTATGTCTGTCAGAGCGGACGATGTGCCATTTAATTGGCAAGATCCTTTTCTTTTAGAAGAGCAGTTGAGCGAAGAAGAGCGCATGGTGAGAGATACTGCTAAGCAGTATGCTCAAAATAAGTTGTTACCACGTGTTCGTGAAGCTTATCGCAATGAGCAAACAGATCCAGCAATTTTTAGAGAGATGGGTGAATTGGGTTTACTCGGACCCATGATTGAAGGCTATGGTTGTGCAGGCATGAACTATGTTTGTTATGGGCTAATTGCCCGAGAAATTGAAGCCATTGATTCCGGCTACCGCTCAATGATGTCGGTACAGTCCAGCCTGGTTATGCATCCAATTAACACATTTGGAACTGAGGAGCAGAAACAAAAATACTTACCCAAGCTTGCATCTGGTGAGCTCATTGGGTGTTTTGGGCTTACAGAGCCTGATCATGGTTCAGATCCCGGTAGCATGAACACACGCGCTAAATCCGTTGACGGAGGCTACAGCGTTTCAGGCGCAAAGAATTGGATCAGTAATTCGCCGATCTCTGATGTTTTCATAGTTTGGGCAAAGAACGACGATGGTGTCATTTGTGGTTTTATTCTCGAAAAAGGAATGGAAGGGCTAAGTGCGCCGAAAATTGAAGGTAAATTAGCGCTACGGGCATCGATTACTGGTGAAATTGTAATGGATGATGTATTTGTTCCGGAAGCCAACAGACTGCCCCTAGCAAAAGGCCTTAACGGACCGTTCAGTTGTCTAAACTCGGCTCGCCTTGGCATAGCCTGGGGTTCGCTTGGTGCCGCAGAAACTTGTTGGCATACTGCATTGCAATATACGCTCGATCGTAAACAGTTTGGCCGACCACTTGCGGCAAATCAGCTCATCCAGAAAAAACTGGCTCAAATGCAAACGGATATTTCTCTTGGGTTGCAGGGCTGCTTGCAAGCCTCTCGTCTGAAAGATGAGGGCAAACTTGCACCAGCGCTGATTTCTCTACTTAAACGTAATTCTTGCTTAAAGGCTCTAGACGCAGCCAGGGAGTCAAGAGATATGCTGGGGGGTAACGGGATTTCAGATGAGTTTCCGATTATGCGACATTCGCAGAATCTTGAAGTGGTGAATACCTATGAAGGCACTCAGGATATCCATGCATTGATACTTGGACGAACCCAAACAGGGATTCAAGCATTTACAGGCGGGTAACCCGACAGGAAGCAGGTTTTACCGAGAGACTCTCAGCTCGTCACTCAAAACCAAGCAAGACTATCGCTGAAACCTTTTGTGATTAATCTAGTACCGCTCAGAAATTCTTAATTAACTCCAGTTGTTAATTCGCAAGTAATTTAGAAAGGTCCCGGTAAAAATAACAGCACCAACCCAGTTATTATTGATAAAAGCCTTGAAGCAAGGTCCTGGCAATCGATGACGAATCAGATATTGTTGGTAAATTAGCAATAAAGATGCCACGCCCAATGATGCATAAAATACGGTTCCCATTTGAAACTGCCTGGCGGCCAGCCACAATGTAATGATGAACATACCTTGTAGCACGCCAATAATTAAGCGGTCTGCGTCACCAAATAATATAGCAGTAGACTTAACTCCTATTTTTACATCAAATTCTCGATCTACCATTGCGTATTGTGTGTCATAGGCAATCGTCCATAAGACATTTGCAATAAACAATAAGTAAGCAGCTTGTGGGATTTCGTTTGTTTTCGCGGTAAATGCCATAAGAATGCCCCAAGAGAATGCCAAACCCAAAACCAGTTGTGGCAAATTCGAATAGCGTTTCATAAATGGATAAATCGCGATAAGTGCGACTGCTCCAAATGATAGCAGCACAGTTTTCCAATTAGTTAGAAGTACTAATAAAAAGCCTATCGCGGATAACACAAAAAAACATAAAAATGCGTCTTGGCGCTTTAGCACTCCTCTAGGAAGAGGCCGTTGCTTAGTTCTTAGTACTTGTCCATCAATATTGTAATCGGCAAAGTCATTGACACAACACCCAGCAGAACGCATTACTGCTGTCCCAAGCACAAAGATTATTAAGAGAGAAAAACTTGGAAATTCTTCTGATGCGATCCACAGCGCAGTAATTGTCGGCCATAGTAATAGATATATGCCAACCGGCCGATTCAGTCTAGTCAGATCTATAAGTGCTGGAAGCTTCTCATAGAACTCAGGAAATTGAGCTCGGAAACGCTTAATAAACTTTGACCATATTGGCCTAAAAGATTTCATGATTGCTACTACAGGGAAGCCACTATCCGGTTTTAATCTGTAGCATAAAAGATTTTGGGATAAGTAGAAATCCTAAATTGAATTTTCCCTTTCCAATAAAGTCGAGCTGCGATACTTCCTTAACTAAGAAAATCAGATGACACTGTATCTATCGCAATCCCAATATCGATAATTTGCTTTACTATCTCATTCCTTCCTGTGGGCATAAATCAAACCGCCTGCAGATAAAAATCGCAGGCTGGCCATTTTGGGAATTTATTTAGGGTTTCGATGGCGTTAGATGCCTTATACATTCGCATAATGTTCTCGCTCCCCCAGCCACCGCGATATAAGGGGTTCCACTATTTCCTCATGGTTTTGTAGAATAGTTTCTGACGCGTCTTTGACGATATCCAGCAAAGGTGCGTCCCGTGCTATGTCCGCGACGCGAAAGCTCATTAGCCCTGTCTGCTGCGTTCCGAGCACTTGGCCTGGCCCTCTAAGCTCCAAATCTTTTTCTGCAATATAAAACCCATCGGTGCTATCCCGCATAACGGACAGTCTCTGTTTGCCCACATTGGACAGCGGAGTTTGATATAAGAGAATGCAGTGACTTTGAATACTGCCGCGTCCAATGCGACCTCGTAATTGATGTAGCTGCGCCAGCCCCAATCGTTCCGGGTTTTCGATTACCATTAAGCTCGCATTTGGTACATCGACGCCCACTTCAATGACGGTTGTTGCTACCAATAATTGAATTTCACCAAGCTTAAATTTGGCCATTACTGCCATTTTCTCTTTCGGCTTCATTCTTCCATGTATAAGACCAACGCTAATGAGAGGCAACAAGCGGTGCAACTTTTCTGTAGTAGCTTCCGCAGCTTCACATTGAAGCGCATCAGATTCCTCAATAAGGGTGCACACCCAGTAGGCTTGATTCCCTTTCCCGCACGCCATTTTTATCCGCTGAATAACCTCTTCACGCTTAGTGCTTGAAATAATCGCGGTGTTCACTGGTGTCCGTCCAGGCGGCAACTCATTAATTACTGAACTATCAAGGTCGGCGTAGGCGCTCATTGCCAAAGTACGAGGTATCGGTGTTGCAGTCATCACTAACTGATGCGGATTAACCGCACCAGCGGCAGCTTTGTCTCGAAGCGCTAGGCGTTGATGAACACCAAAGCGATGTTGTTCATCAATAATGATTAGCCCTAACTTCTTGTAGATTACTTCATCTTGAAACAAAGCGTGTGTTCCTATAAGTAGCTGACACTCACCATTCGTCAATTCAAGTAACTGCTGTGTTCTAGATGCGCCTTTGGTTTTTCCGCTTAACCAGCCAACATTAATTCCTAATGGAGTGAACCACTGTCCAAAATTAGTTAAGTGCTGCTCAGCAAGAATTTCTGTGGGAGCCATTAAGGCAACTTGATAACCACAACTGATTGCATGAAGAGCTGTTAGAGCAGCGACTACGGTTTTACCCGACCCAACATCTCCTTGTAGTAAGCGTAACATTGGACAGGTGCCATTTAGGTCATCTGAAATCTCTCGGTAGGTCTTTTGTTGAGCATTAGTCAGCGTAAAGGGCAAACTTTTGAGAAAGGTGGATAACAACCCATCTTCGGCTTTTAGCATAGGCGCTTTTTGTTCATCGGATACGTTCCGAAATCGCCGCATACATAGGCGGTGTGCCAGTAACTCCTCAAATGCTAAACGTTTCTGGCCGGAATTAGTCTCTGAGCTAGTCCAGCTTAGAGGCGCCCCGATTGGTGGCTTATGCAGAAATTTGACTGCATCAGTAAGATTATCTAGTGCCAGATTTTTAACTATAGCAGTTGGTAAATAATCTTGAACAGCAGGGGAATGTTCCATCAAAGACAAGGCTTGATAAATCACGTTTCGTAACCTGGCTTGCTGCAACCCTTCTGTGGTTGGGTAAACTGGAGTCAATGATTCTGCAACAGGAATGGAATTAAAATCTGGCATAATTTTATATTCCGGGTGATAGATCTCCAGCCCGGACCTGCCGCGCCTTGCCTCCCCATAACAGCGAATCAATTGGCCGGGGGCGAGAGATTTTTTCTGTGCCGCACTAAAATGAAAAAACCGCAGGCTGATAAAGCCAGTTTTGTCTTGCAATATGCATTGCAGGCTTCTGCGACGTCCAAATTGAATGTTATTGGAAAGGACTTCGCCTTGAAGCTGTACATGATCACCTACTTCAATATTTTCGATTTGATGAACGCGAGTTCGATCCTCATAACGAAAAGGCAGATGGAACAAAAGATCTTGAACATTGTAGATACCTATCTGATTAAACTTTTTTTCTAGAGCGGGACCAACTCCTTTTAATTGTGTTATAGGAATTTTGTCCAGAGAAGGATCGGTCATAGTCAGAGTAGCAGTGAAGGAGGTCTGAAAACGAAAAGGCCTACAGCAGAGTATATGGGCTTTTATTAAGCTCCGCTAGAAATGAAAATATTTAAAAGGAGATACTTCTCTCACCCGAGACTAGTTTAAAGAATAAGCACAAAAGAATTGAATAGACAATCTAGGTTGACAAGATCGCCTCTACCTCGATGGCCGCGCCTTTCGGCAACGCGCTTACTTCAATTGTTGCTCGTGCAGGATACGGTTTGTTGAAGTGCGCAGCCATTATTTCATTTACAACACCAAACTCATTTAAGTCAGTAAGAAAAATTGTAAGCTTCACAATATCGTTTAGTGATCCGCCAGCTGCTTCTGCAACCGCACTTAAATTTTTAAAAACTTGCTCGGACTGTTCACTAATGCTGCTATCGACTAGCTCCATAGAGGATGGGTCTAGAGGAATTTGACCAGAGATAAACACTAAAGAACCACTCTTAATAGCCTGTGAGTACGGCCCAATTGCAGCCGGAGCATTAGATGTTTGAATGGCTTTTTTCTCTTTCATTAATGGGCTCCTAAAGCACTCTTTATAGTCTTTTTTACTTTGCGACTTTTAACTCGAGTAACACGGCTAACAGGTTTGATAAGTCGCACACGCTTCATTACTCTCGCTAGATGCACACGATTTTTTACGTTTAACGACAAATTAACAATACTAAAGCGAGCATCTCGTTCGAGCGTGCTTATTTTCTCAATATTTGCTTCTGCCCCTGTGATGGTTGTGGCCAGTGTTGCAATGATGCCTCGCTGATTCTCTAATTCGACTTGAAGTTCGACAGAAAACTCTCCCTCAACTTCTGTATCCCAAGTCACTTCAAGGCATTTCTCTGGATTGTCTCGGATGTCTGAGATGTTATTACAATCGTCAGTATGAATTACCATGCCACGCCCGGAACTAATGTGGCCAACAATAGGGTCGCCAGGAATGGGATGGCAGCATTTCGCGTAATTCATGACCATGCCTTCAGAGCCTCGAATAGCCAGAGTGTCCTGGGTTCCCGAGTCGGTTTGTTCGTCAGAAGAAGAGACATTGCCATGTGCAGCGAGCCTTTGAGCGATCATGTAAGACATGCGATTGCCTAGCCCAATTTCTTCCAGTAATTGTTCTACTGATTTCAAATTGGTTTGCTGTAAAACTGCGTCGATATTTTCTTTTGGAACCGAAGCGATCTGGGCTCCGAGCCCAGCCAAAGCCTTATTGAGTAATCTTCTTCCCAATGCCACAGATTCGGATTGTTTTTGATTCTTCAGATAATGGCGGATATTACTTCGAGCTTTGCCGGTTACTACGAAACTTAGCCAGGCAGGATTCGGCTGAGTACCCGGCGCAGTAATAATCTCCACGGTTTGGCCACTTTGTAAAGGTTCGCTTAATGGAGCGAGACGACGACTTATACGACAGGCAACACAAGAATTACCAACGTCTGTGTGAATAGCATAAGCAAAATCTACGGCGGTTGAACCAGCTGGTAATTCAAAAATTTGTCCCTTAGGCGTGAACAAATAGATTTCATCCGGAAACAAATCAATCTTTACGTTTTCAATAAACTCTAGTGAGTTGCCTGCATGTTTTTGCATTTCCAATAAGCCATTCACCCATTCCCTTGCGCGTATATGTGCGTTACTCGGCAGATCATCACTGGACTTATAGAGCCAATGGGAGGAGATGCCATTGTTTGCCATCGCTTCCATCTCTTCGGTGCGAATTTGGATTTCAATGGGTACACCATGCATTCCGAAAAGGGTTGTATGCAACGATTGATAGCCGTTCGCTTTAGGGATTGCGATATAGTCTTTAAAGCGTCCGGGAACCGGTTTGTACAAGCTGTGAACAGCGCCTAACACTCGATAGCACGTGTCAACACGATCAACAATAATTCGAAAAGCATAAACATCCATTATCTCGGAAAAAGATTTACGCTTGCTGCGCATTTTTTCATAAATGCTATAAAGATGTTTCTCGCGGCCGGTTGTCCAGCCAGGTAGTTCCTCGCGTTCAAGACACGCTTCTAATGATGTCTGAATCTGACTAACTATCTCCTTACGATTTCCACGGATGCGCTTAACTGCCGCACTAATTCGATTAGCCCGCATAGGATACAAAGCACTAAACCCCAATTCTTCAAACTCCACCCTGACATTATTCATACCTAAACGGTTTGCAATTGGCGCATATATGTCGAGGGTTTCTCGTGCGATACGACGACGCTTATCTGGTGCCAACACATCCAAAGTACGCATGTTATGTAGCCGATCAGCAATTTTCACCAAAATCACTCGCAGATCTTTAGCCATAGCCATGGCCATTTTCTGGAAATTTTCCGCTTGCGCCTCTGCTCGCGAACTAAAAGTGATTTTATTAAGCTTGCTTACACCATCGACTAGGTCAGCAACTGTGTTGCCAAATTGAGATTTAATGGCTGTCTTAGTGATTCCGGTATCTTCAATCACGTCATGTAGCATGGCTGCCATCAAGCTCTGATGGTCCATATGCATTTCACTAAGAATTGAGGCAACAGCTAGAGGGTGAGTAACATAAGGATCGCCGCTTCGACGAAATTGTCCGTCATGGGCCTGCTGGGCATAAAAATAAGCACGGCGGACGCTGTTTACTTGATCATTCCCAAGATAGTTAGAAAGACCATCGGCAAGGGAGTCAATGTTGTCTATAGTAGCAACGTGCAAGACTCGAATCCTTAAGGTTAGCTTTCAGATGGAGGCAGTTCGTCCTTTTCGCCAGCAGAATCTTCAGCAGTAGCCTTTTCAATTTCAGCCTTTTTGTCAACCGCGGCGACAGCAGCAGCAGCTTCTTCCAACTCTTCTTCGACGTCATCCAGCTCAACGCTTGGCTTTTCTACAAGAATAGCCGCGTTAACAAAACCATCAGCGATTTCTCGAAGGGCAATGACAGTTGGCTTGTCATTATCTACTGATACCAAGGGATCCTTACCTTCAATTTGAAGCTGACGGGCTCGTTTGCTAGAAACCATAACTAACTCAAATCGGTTGTCTACTTTGTCTAAACAATCTTCTACCGTAATTCTTGCCATATCCGAACCTTAAAAACACCATTGGGTAATTGTTAACTAGTATAAGTTTGGGCGAAATAATCGCAAAAATAATGACTACTTGAATTGAGCTCGCTCGCTTGCAACCTTACTAGCCCCTCTTGGTTCCTACCTCGAAGGACCCGGGATTCTACAGAATTCCTTTCAAAATTGCATCACTTCCAGGCGTAAGCGAGCGAAGGTTCTGGTTAGCCTTTTACTAGGCTGCTAAGTAGTTCGCTCAAATTTCTTTGCTGAGAAGTGACTACCAGTCGCTGGGACCTAATTATTGCGCGAATATCTTGAAGTGCCGCCTGAAAATCATCATTTACCACGACGAAGTTAGCCTCGGCAACGTGCTCCATCACACCTTGGGCTTGCTGCATGCGGTTATCGATGGTTTCGCTATCGTCTTGGGCTCTTTCTGTTAATCGCTCCGTTAAAGCTTCTATGGACGGGGGTAAAATGAAAATTGAACAAGTGTCAGGATAGAGCTTGCGAATTTGTTGTGCGCCTTGCCAATCGATTTCTAGGATGACATCGAGCCCTTTATTTAGTTGTTCACTAACCCAAAGCTTGGATGTGCCATAATGATAACCATAGACCTCTGCCGATTCCAAAAAATCGCCTTCCGATAGCCTCGTTGTGAATTCTGATTTTTCGATGAAATGGTAATTAACGCCATTTTCTTCACCTACTCTAGCAGGCCGCGTCGTATGCGAAATTGATACGCATAGTTTTTTATCTTGGCTTACTAGTGCGTGAACAAGCGTAGTTTTCCCAGCTCCGGAAGGCGCGGTTATTATGAATAGTTTTCCTAAATTCATATTTTTATAAATTTATTCTATGTTCTGAATCTGTTCACGCATTTGCTCTATCAGCACTTTCAGCTCGACAGCACCAAGGGTTGTATCTACAACAATTGATTTTGAAGAAAGAGTATTTGCTTCTCTATTTAGCTCCTGCATCAGAAAGTCGAGACGACGGCCTTTTTGCCCAGCAGATGCAACAACCCTTTCAACTTCGCTTAGGTGAGAGTCGAGCCGATCCAGCTCTTCGTCGACGTCAGCTTTTTGTGCAAGTATCGCTACCTCCTGCTCTAGGCGCGTCGGTTCTAGCTCTGCTTTAAGATCAGCCAGTCGGCCTAATAAGTTTTTTCGTTGACCATTTATGATTTCAGGCATTTTTTCTCGGATACTTGAAACTATTGCTCGTATCGACTCGATTCTCTGGATTACAAATCCTTTAAGTGCATCCCCTTCTCTTTGGCGCGAGCTAATTAACTCGTCTAGAGCTATTTTAAAAAGAGCTAGTGCTTCAGCGGTGATTATTTCACTATCGAAATTTTGATCTACAATGACTCCAGGCCAGCGTAAGATCTCTGCAGAACTGAGTTGTGATTCAGTGCTGGCCAGTTTTTGAATTTCAGCATTCGCCTGAACCAGCATCTCGATGAGTCCCTTGTTTATTTGTAAATCTGTTTGACCAGCTTCGGCTGATTGAAATCGCAATTGGCACTCAACTTTGCCGCGATTCAATTTTTTGCGGATAGCTTCCCGAACTGAATTTTCTAATCCGCGGAGAGATTCCGGAAGCCTGACACTGGTTTCTAAATATCGATGATTTACGGAACGTATTTCCCAAGCAAGGGAGCCCCATTCCTTATCTATTTGCTGCCTGGAGAAAGCAGTCATACTGAAAGTCATAATTTGTAGCTCAAATTCGAAGAGCCTTCATTCTAACTTATTACGTGCCTAAACACAGTTACCAATCTAAATCCTGCTGCGCTCGCAACCGTAACTCTTTTCAAGGATAATCCGCATCATCTTTTTTTGTGGAATCTAATAAGCTGATGTCAGAGCCTTCTCGCCCAAGTAATCGCAGCGCCAATGATTTGCGGACCGTTAACATAACCCGGAGCTATACCAAGCACGCGGAAGGTTCGGTATTAGTAGAATTCGGAGCGACCAAGGTCCTCTGTAACGCCAGCGTTGAGACGTCTGTTCCTCGATTTTTAAAAGGTACGGGACGGGGGTGGGTAACTGCAGAGTATGGCATGCTGCCTCGCTCCACCAACACTCGGATGGATAGAGAAGCGGCCCGTGGAAAGCAAACTGGCCGTAGTTTGGAAATTCAGCGCCTAATTGGACGCTCTCTGCGAGCTGCTGTTGATTTAAAAGCCCTCGGAGAACATACGATCAAAGTCGATTGTGATGTAATTCAGGCTGATGGTGGAACACGCACGGCGTCAATAACGGGTGGCTGTGTTGCCTTGCATGATGCGATAAGTTATATGCTGTCGAAGAGCATGGTTATGGAATCTCCATTTAAGCAAATGATCGCCTCGATATCTGTAGGAGTTCGGCAGGGCAAAGCGATACTCGACCTAGACTATATTGAAGATTCTTCCGCTGAAACTGACATGAATGTTGTTATGACAGAATCTGGTGGGTTCATTGAGATTCAAGGTACTGGTGAAGACGGCGATTTTTCTTATAGCCAATTGCAGGAAATGATAGGTCTCGCAGATGCAGGAATTCAAATACTAATTGGTAAGCAGCACGTAGCATTAACTACTGCAGTTTAATTTCATTAGGAAATGTGATGCAAGATTTCCAATCAGAGTTTTTAGAATTTGTTATTAAAGATAAGATTCTGCGATTCGGCGAATTTACTTTAAAGTCTGGGAGAGTGAGCCCCTATTTTTTTAATGCTGGGCTTTTCAATACTGGTCGCAAGTTAGCGTTCTTAGCTAAGTGCTATGCCGCCGCAATCGCTAATTCCAATCAACAATTTGATGTCTTGTTTGGGCCTGCTTACAAAGGAATTCCCTTAGCTGCAGCTACATCGATAGCCCTTGCTGATAATCATGGGGAAGACAAACCTTTTTGTTTTAATCGAAAGGAAGTAAAAGGTCATGGTGAGGGCGGCCTTATCGTCGGCGCGGAACTTTCAGGTAGAGTTTTGATTATTGATGATGTCATCACGGCCGGAACCGCAATCAAAGAGGCTATGGAAATTTTACATGCCAATGGGGCCGAGCTAAGTGGGGTAGCAGTAGCAATGGATCGACAGGAAAAAGGAACTGGAGAGCTTTCGGCTATACAAGAAATTGAAGAAAACCATCAGATCAAAGTTGTAAATATAATTAACCTACAAAATATTATCGATTTTCTCGAAGCAGCGAGTGATAATTTACTGCAACAACATTTAGTCGCAGTTACAAAGTATCGACAAGAATTTGGAATTTGAAGGTAAGTCTGTGTATTTAGGTCTGAGTGGTAAAAGATTCCCAGACTTTTTGAAATAATTAAGAGTTGTCAGAATATCAAACAATAGTTGAAGAAGTCGTTGCCGTAAAAGGTGCTAGTAGATCTTTACTTAGGAACTCCCATTGAGTGTCCCAATTTTCTAGCGGCGATTGTTTAAATTCACTACGTACGAATTGCACTAGCCTGCCTTCCGCAGAAGCTAACAATAAATTCGCTAGGGCTGCAGGCGAAGTGGTTGGTTTTAAGTTTTCGCGAATCTGCGCTTCTCGCAATACCTGCTTTAATTGCGCCTCGATCCGGCTATAGAACTGCGCGATTCGTTCCCGCAGGCGTTCAGTCTCCCCCGTTAATGCGTCGCCGGTAAGCAAGCGAGTCATACCAGGGTTTTTGTCAGAAAAGGTTAGCAACAATGCTAGAATTTTTTGGCAACGAATTTCTGCCCCTGACTCTTCAATTAAGATACGAGAAATCCGCTGGAAAAGTGTCTCTTCGATAAATTTTATTAAGCCCTCAAACATTCTTGCTTTGCTCGGGAAATGTCTATAGAGCGCAGCCTCCGATACACCAACCTCTTTCGCGAGTGCCGCAGTCGTAATACGCCCGCCGGGACAAGTTTCTAGCATGCGAGCCAAAGCCTGGAGGATTTGGTCTTTACGTGATTTTTTGCCGCTAGTTTCCATCGAGAGTAGTATCCATTTTTTCTGTTTGTGGTTAGGTTTTACGCTTTTACATTATTGCTGATTTTTAAATTACCGCTTTCTTCTCCTTAAATCCATTACCAGTAATTAACGTCCCTATTCCTTGGTCAGTGAAGATTTCTAACAAAACCGCATGTTCAATTCTGCCGTCAATAATGTGTGCACTGTTAACTCCACCTTTGATTGCGTCAATGGCACATTGAACTTTCGGTAGCATGCCACCATGTAAGGTTTTATCGGCAATTAACTTGGCAACTTGCTTAACACTCAGACCAGTAAGCACGTTGTCTTTTTTGTCTTTAATGCCTTCAACATTGGTTAACAGAATTAGTTTTTCAGCTCCTAGTACTTTGGCAATTTCTCCGGCCACAGAATCTGCGTTGATATTGTAGCTAGCACCTGTCTCATCAGTACCTATTGGCGCAATGACAGGAATGAAGTCACTATCCTTCATGACCTCCAATACTTCAGTGTTAATAGTGACAACTTCACCTACATGGCCAATGTCTACAATTTCATCTGTTAGTTTCGTTCCTTTTTGGCACAGTTTGAGCTTCTTCGCCGTGATCAAATTACCGTCTTTGCCAGTAACTCCAACGGCCTTGCCTTGATTCTTGTTCAGCAGAGTGACAATTTCTTTGTTGACTAGGCCGCCGAGTACCATTTCGACAACATCCATCGTCTGACTATCGGTAACCCGCAAGCCATCAATGAATTTGGATTCAATATTCAATTGGTCTAACACCATTCCAATTTGTGGCCCGCCTCCATGGACGACTATTGGGTTCATTCCTACCAATTTCATCAACACGATGTCGCGAGCAAAGCTGTGTTTTAAAGCTTCGTCAACCATGGCATTGCCACCATATTTGACGATAATAGTTTTTCCAGTAAATTTTTGAATATAAGGAAGAGCTTCAGTCAAAACTTTCGCTATATTTTCTGCACTGCTTATTGTTAATGACATATAGCGTTCATTCTGCTGATTTAGAATTTATTCTTTCAGAAATTAGCTTTAAAATTTCTTGCGCAACAACATTTTTGTTTGCAGTAGCAATTTCGAATTCGTTTTCAGAAGTAATTGCTGTCAATGATATGGAATCGCTATTGAAAGATTGGGTCGCGTTATTCGCGAAAAGGAGGTCAAGTTTTTTACTTAGAAGCTTTTGTTTGCCATTCTCGATTATAGAATTTGTTTCAGCAGCAAATCCGACTGTAAATGGGCCTTTACTCAACTTCGCGACTTCACTAATAATGTCTGGGTTCTTAATTAGGGAAAGAGTTAAACCCTCATCGTCCTTTTTAATCTTTTCATGTGCTAATTGTTTGGGTCGGTAGTCTGCAACGGCAGCTACTCCAATAAATACATTTGTCCCGCTAATGTTGCCCATAACGGCATCTAACATATCTTCGGCGCTTTCTACATCAATTCTGGATACAGAATCTGGTGTCGCTAAATTTACTGGACCACTTACAAGCGTAACTTGCGCACCCGCTGCCGCAGCCTCTTGTGCTAAGGCAAAGGCCATTTTTCCGGAACTGTGATTGCTTATGAACCTAACCGGGTCGATGGCTTCTCGGGTTGGACCGCCGGTAATCAGCAATCGCAGACTAGCAAACCGACCAACATCAAAGAGATTTCCACAGTGTTGCAGTAGTTGTTGAGGTTCCAGCATTCGGCCGGGGCCAACATCTCCGCAGGCTTGCTCACCTGATGCTGGGCCAAAAATGTGGTAACCGCGATCAGAAAGTGCGCTGAGGTTCTCTTGGGTACCAGAATCTGACCACATCGCTTGATTCATTGCTGGTGCGATAGCGATTGGTGCTGCAGTTGCAAGGACTAAAGTAGTAAGGATATCGTCTGCCTGGCCATGACTGACTCGCGCAATAAAGTCGGCAGTTGCTGGCGCAATGATAACTAGGTCAGCCCAACGAGCTAACTCGATATGCCCCATTGCGGCCTCAGCATCAGTATCGAGCAAATCTAGTGAAACTCGATTGCCTGACAGCGCCTGCATAGTTAATGGCGTAATAAATTCGGTTGCTGCTTTTGTCATCGCCACTCTTACCTCGGCGCCCGCTTTTGAAAAAAGTCGTGTTAGCTCGGCGCATTTATAGGCAGCTATGCCGCCCGTGATACCAAGGAGTATGCGTTTGTTAGTGAGGCTTAACATGGGAACCGCTGAAAGATCTGGTTTCTTAGTGGGAGAGCTAGACTAGCAGCAAGCTTAGATTGAATCAATTTGCAGACAAATTAGGGCACTTTCTGTGCAAGAGACTGCTTTTAATAGCGATCACATAAAGAAAGTGACTTGTAAAAGAGCACCTTTTGTCGATTAAATTCATACCTAAAAGCGAGAGAATCAGTGCATTTATTTAACGTTACCAGCGAACTTAGGATACTTTAAAGCAATTAACAAACTTAACTGAAGCGATCATTTACAGTTCTTTACGTGTAAGTAAGCGCTCACATTAGCTGCTAAAGTAAAGAACTAGGTAAATTCTCGTTTTTGTTATTACGATCTTGATGTTTGCAGAGTGAACTTTCTTAATTCTAAGCACGCGGCTTTAGGGTTTGAAGAATTATTTAAATGCGCGATTGATAATGTTGCTGTCTGCTCCGAGAAGGTTTAATCGCTATATTATCCTAAATGGGGTGGCAATAATCTTCGTTAGCAGCCACCTTTCTAGCCGGTTGGAACCGAGCCAGATACGGTTATTACTAACAGATTCTAACTAGTATTAGCTTTGATTAATGTGTTTGCTGGGTCATATAGTTATTGGCACGAACGAATCAGATTTACTGTTTGATCGCGCTCTTGTGTAAGCGCTTGGACAAGGCGTAAATAGCGGGATGGGAGTGGAATGATCCAGCATGTTTTGAAGTGAGCATTTTGATAGTACCTTGCTTTTTGAGGGGTGTTTTGGTATAAAACGCAGCTCTTTTTTGCCCGGGATAGATTTCGTTAATTGCTCCCAGGTTTAAGCAATTCGAAAGTACGAGGCAGGAAAATGTCTAGGGTTTGTATGGTAACCGGCAAAAAGCCTGTTACAGGAAATAATGTTTCACACGCGAACAATAGGACGCGTCGTAGATTTTCGCCAAATATTCATTCTCATCGTTTTTGGGTGGAATCCGAGAAACGCTTTGTAAAATTGCGCCTATCCACAAAGGGGATGCGTATCATCGACAAATTAGGGATTGACGCTGTGCTAGCAGATATCCGGGCTAAAGGCGCTCAAGTCTAAGAGATAGTAGGTAGCAAGCAATGAGAGATAAAATTAAATTGGTATCGAGCGCTGGCACAGGCCATTACTACACCACAGACAAAAATAAGCGCACCACGCCAGACAAAATGGAAATCAAGAAATACGACCCAGTAGTTCGTAAGCATGTTGTCTACAAAGAATCCAAGATTAAATAGTTTGAAGTAATTCAATAAAAAAGCCGGTATTTCTAAGATACCGGCTTTTTTATTGTGTAGCGTTTTTAGAGGGACTATTTATTTGCCTTTGCTCAAGCGTCTGGTGAGCTTTTCGGCAATGGCTAATACTTCTGGATCTTCCTCAAACTCATTTTTAAGCTTTCCTACCGTAGTAGAAACTGTTCCATAACGTTTTAACTTAAACAGTTTTGCAATCGACTGCAGAGTAACCGCCGACAATTCCTGACAAAGGTACATCGCGACCCAGCGAGGGACATTCTTAGAGCCCGGGCCACGGGCAGCTTTGTAAATACTAGCTTCGGAAACTTTAAACTGCTTCGCTACTGCTGAAATAATTTGTTTGCATGATGGTCTCCACTTAGCATTCGCACCACGAGATACCCCTCGCACTGCAGTCGCAGATTTTTTTCGTTGCGCGCTTTTCTTGAATTTGGTATCGCCCATGACCGAGGAAAGATTTTTCTTTCCATAAAAATGCGCTAATTCATCATCAACTCCAGCAGCGATATATTTTTTGTACGTCGCGCCCCGCTTAGCATGAGCAACCCTAAGCTGCTTAAGTGTATCGTTACGGTTAAACCAGCTTGCGGGCTGCGCTTTCCGAGTAAAGTATGTATAGCTACTATAAGGATAGTGATTCAAATCCGAGGATTTAACTTTTGAATGAATGTAACGAGAAAGTGGCAACAAATACTTTTCAGGCTGGACTAAAACGGCCTTATACCTACCCCTAAACAATGAGCCTTCACTTCGCTTCATTCGCTGGTATTGTTGAGTATACAAACCATCAACCTGGCGCATGAAGCGTGATAAGTTTGCTTCAGGAGTTTTAACTACTAAGTGATACTGATCTCGCAGCAAACAAAACGCATGAACTTCAACGTTTAGTCTAGAGCAGGTTTCACCTAAGCCTTCAAGAAAGGCATCGTAATATTTAGCTGAAGGAAATACACGCCTATTATCCAAGCTGTAATTAGAAACGTGATAAACGGCATCTGGGAATTCAATTCGAAGAGGTCTGGCCATCTTTTTTCTCTATTAATTTTTAGTGTATAGAATTATAGCTGACACTATATAAGTGCTATAAGTATAACTAACGCAATTAGGGGGGCACGTCAACTCAATTAAGGTTGATGGTTTTTAAATTATTTTAAACCGAAAGTTAGAGAGTGAATTCAAAAATTGTGTCACTGCGAATGCAATTAGTTTTAATGATTATTTGGTGACTAATTAAAGGACGTTTGACCCCTTTTAATAAATATTATGAAGGCGATTTTGCAATAATCACAACTCTCTTTGGTGCTGGCAACCCCTCGATTGTTTTCGAAGTGTCGACTATATCAATAGCGTCTTTAAGTGACTCAAATGGCATCCATTCAGTTTTACGTTGTTCTTTGGTTGTTGTAATTGATTTGTTAATTATTCTTACATTTTTAAAGCCACATCGAGTCAACCAATTTTCTAATGTACCAATGCTGGGAATAAACCATATATTCGACATGCGAGCATATTTTTTCTGGGGAGTGAGTGAATAACCGGCAGGACCGTCAACATACAGAGTTTCAAGCACCAGCTCGCCACCAGGCTTCAGGCATTGTTTGCACTGTTGCAGGTGATCAATAGGCGAGCGACGGTGATATATAATGCCCATCGAAAAAACAACATCGAACCCATGCAGAGACCGAGGAAATTGCTCTAATCCACAGGGAAGTGCATAAATCGGCAAATTGGGCGCGAAATGCTTTAAAGCCCAGAACTGAGCAACATAGGCTAGGTGAGGGTCTATTCCGATCACAAATTCAGGCTTTTGGTCCAACATGCGAAACCCGTAGTAAGCATTTCCGCAGCCTATATCCAGAATCTTTTTACCTTCCAAGGAAGGCAGCGCTTCTGTAAGCCGGGCCCATTTCAGGTTTGAAAGCCATTCTGAATCAATGGGGATTCCGCACACATTGAAAGGGCCTTTGCGCCATGGAATCATTTCTTGCAGCAAAGATTTAATTACAGCATGTTTTTCGGGGTCTAAATCGTTATTGGCTCCAAACTTGACGATATCGCCAAGCTGAACAGAAGTAATATTTACCGCTGGAAATTTTCCTAGTAGTTCTCGCCACCTTGGAAAATCCCCGTATTTTAGTTGATCGAGATAATCCGTTTCAGTGAAGCCTGTTAGCGGCTCTAATTTGGTTTCGGTGATTAGGTCCTTGAGGGCGCTGTAGTCCATAAATAGTGATTACTTTATTGCGATCATTGAAGCGAAATTTAAACTCTGAAACCAAACTTCAAACGAGCTAAAACCTGTTTGTAAAATTCGCGCTCTATGCGAGTCGAGAGTTTCAGGAATGAGGACATTTTCTAAAGCGGATCTTTTTTGGCTAATTTCTAACTTGCTGTAACCCATATTCTCTTTGAATTGATGATATAGCTCTATAATCAACTCGTTGAGATGATTATCTGGCGAAATAATTTTTTCTGATATGATAAGAACTCCCCCGCTATTCATGCCCTTGAAAACTTTCTCGATTAGTGCCGCTCTGTCTGCAAGTGGGACGAACTGCAGTGTAAAATTTAGAATTACCACAGAGGCATTTTCTATTTGCGCTACCTGAATGTTTTCGCAGCGACTTTCAATGCAGTAATGTGCTCCTTCGAATTTCTGTTGCTTAGTAACCAATCTTTCTAGCATGGCAATAGAGTTATCAATAGCGATTATTGAACACCCTTGATCTTTCAATCGCTCGAATACTGAGAAGGTTGCTCCTCCCAAGCTGCAACCAAGATCGTAAATGATTGAATCCTTCCGATAGTAACGCTCTGCTAATACTCCGATCATGGCGATGATGGTGCTATAGCCCGGCACTGATCTGTTAATCATATCTTCGAAGACGCCAGCAACTTTTTCATCAAAAATGAAATCTCCCGGCAGCATGTTTTTCGCAAAGATGTGGTCTTTAGCTTGGGGTTTCTTTGTCATGTAGAGTAAAAAATAAGAAGTTAATCATGGTGTTTACATAAATGTTGCTTTATGTGCAGTAACTGAAAGATATTTCTCCTAAAGATATTGTGCACTGAAAAAGATTCACTTATTTTACGCATTGCTTTAGCTGCAGTCTTTCTGCTTATTATCCGGTAATCTATGCCACATTCAATCGCCAGCGCTTCAGAGCTATTGGTTAAAAATTTGCCTCTGATTAAAAACTCGATCAGAGGTAATGGTGTACTTGATTTAGCCTGCGGCAAAGGTAGAAACGGTCTATATTTACTTCAAAATAGCATCCCAGTGATGTTTGTAGACAAGGATGAAGTAGCAATAGAAAGCGTTGCCCAGTCTATTAAATGCTTAAAACAAGAGAATTTAAATAATAAAAATTCCATGGCAGGTGCGAAATGTTGGAAATTGGACTTAGAGCGGGTTGAAGCAAGCCCGTTACGGGGTCATTGCTTTGATATAGTGCTCGTGTTCAATTACTTACATCGTCCATTAATGCCCGAAATAAAACAAATAATTCCTAAAGCGGGGCTTATTTTTTACGAGACATTCACAGTGCAACAGCCGAAATACGGGAGACCAACCAATCCAGATTACCTTCTTAGGAAGAACGAACTTCTGGAAGTATTTAATGATTGGGAAGTAATTAATTATTTTGAAGGCTTAAAAAGCTCTCCTGATAGAGCGATTGCGAGCCTCATCGCAAGGAAAAAATAAGCCAAAATGGCAAGATCAAAGGTTGTCCCTTTAAATATTGGCGTTGGAACGACGAAAATTAGCGAGCCGCTTCAATGCGAAGTGTTGCGGAGCAAGCGCAAAACCCTGGCTCTCTACATCAAAAAGCAAAAAGTAGTGGTACGTTGTCCAATTCGAGCCTCTACAGCTGAAGTTAACGAATTCATTGGAAATAATCATGATTGGATTCAGGAACGCTTGCACGAAGAAAGACTCTTGGAACAGGAAATTCTCAGAATTGAGAAAGGTGCCACAATCTTCTATCGCGCCCGGGAACTTACAATTGTATTTAAAGAAGGACGTAAAAAGCGAATACTGGTTAATGGTGATAAGTTCATTATTCAAGGGCATAAGCTCAATGCCGCTAAGGCAAAAATTCAAGTGGAAGAATATCTAATTGACAAAGCCAGTGAGTACATTTTGCCTCGAGCCAGAGGCTTGGCCCAAGTTATCGGAGTTGACCAGAAAATCACTGAAATAAAACTAAGAAAAACGAAATCAAAGTGGGGCCACTGCACTTCTCAAGGAATTATTCAGTACAATTGGTTAATTATGCTAGCTCCTTATAGCATCATCGACTACATGATTACCCATGAAGTCTGTCATTTGATTCACATGGATCACTCACGACGATTCTGGAACTTAGTTGAATCTATTTGTCCAAATTATGAGGACTACATCCAGTGGTTAAAAGACCACGAGCATCGATTCTGGTTTGATTAAGCACTAAGCGACAGATTTACGATATAAAAGATCCCATACCCCATGCCCGAGGCGTTCGCCTCGGGCTTCAAACTTTGTCCGTGGTCTTTCAGGGCTTTGCGAATAATTTCCCGCTCCATTTTGGTTTTGTAAGCTAGCGTTAGCTTCAAGGACTTCCATCATATGCTCCGCATAGGGCTGCCAGTCAGTCGCCAAATGAAGAAGCCCATCTGGTTGCAATTTGGTGGACAGCTTTTCAATAAACTCAGGTTGGACCAAGCGCCGTTTATTGTGACGTTTCTTAGGCCAGGGGTCTGGGAAAAGCATAAGAATACGTTCGATGGTGCTATCAGGTATGTTTTCGTCGATTACCTCTTTCGCGTCTTGGCAAATCAATTTCAAATTTTTTATCCCCAGGTTTTCTATTTCATGAAGTACTTTGCCGATGCCAGGTCTGTGAACTTCTATACCGAGAAAATTTTTTTCGGGCGCTTGCTGCGCCATAGTTAACAAAGAAGACCCCATTCCAAAGCCGATTTCCAAGCTCACGGGGGCAATCTGTGGAAATAGAGAATTAAGATCTAAGGGCTGAGGTAAAAATTCAACAACATAGTCAGCCCAATAGGATGTAATAGCTTTGCGCTGAGACTCTGTCAGCCGCCCAGAGCGAATAACGTAGCTACGAACGGGGCGGCGATATTTGTTGTCGGAAGAATTCGAAGCCATCAGGCTCACCGTGGATATCTTTAGAGTTTTTTAACTATTCTAGAAAATGTTTCATCACTTGCGGATTATCTTTACTGATGACAGCCATGGGAAAGACCTTAAGGGTTAACTTTTAGCTTAAAGGCACAGCGTAACAAGCTTGCCCAAGCAGCGAGAAAGAATACTCCACCTATTGGCGTTATAGCCCCCAACCAACGAAACTCAGATAGCACAAGTGTATATAGGCTCCCGGAGAAGAAGAGTATACCTAGCAAAAAAAGAAAGCCGCTTAGTCTGAGTAATTTTTCTTTGGGGAATTGAATTGCCAGCGCTGCTGTTCCGATTAGCGCGAGTGAGTGATACATATGGTATTCGACTCCAGTTTGAAATGTGTCCAGCGAGTCTTCAGTTAACATTTGTTCCAGACCATGGGCACCAAAAGCGCCGAGACTGACAGCGATAAATCCGTTTGCGGCGGCAAGTATTAGTAAGAGTTTCGGCATAACTAGGCATTGTAGGTAATTCATTGACAAAAAAAAGCCGCGACCTTTGCGCGGCTTTTGTATTCTTAATTCACTCTCATGCTGTCATGTGAGCCTTAATCTTGTTCATTGCATTCTTTTCTAATTGACGAATGCGTTCAGCCGACACTCCGTATTTTCCAGCCAGATCGTGCAGAGTTGATTTTTCATCCCCTAACCATCGGCTTTTAAGAATATCTTGGCTACGCTCATCAAGCGTATTCATTGCTAAACTTAAGCTATGATTAGTAACCTTCTCCCACTGAGCATCTTCTATATTAGCTGATATATCAGAACCTTGGTCTTCCAGATAGTAAGCTGGAGCGCGATAAATTGCCTCATCATCACTGTCTAGTTCGGCATCGAAAGAAGTGTCGTAAGAACTCATACGTCCCTCCATCTGCCGAACTACTTTGGCATCTACACCTAGATCTTCGGCAACCGCTTCTGCTTCAGCATTGTTTAACCAACCAAGGCGCTTCTTAGAGCTACGCAAATTAAAGAAAAGTTTCCTTTGAGCTTTGGTAGTTGCAATTTTTACTATGCGCCAGTTGCGTAAAATATACTCGTGCATCTCTGCTTTAATCCAGTGGACTGCAAAAGATACAAGACGCACACCGACTTCTGGATTAAAGCGCTTAACAGCCTTCATCAACCCAACATTACCTTCCTGAATCAGGTCAGCTTGAGAGAGTCCATAGCCGGAGTAAGTTTTGGCCATGTGCACAACAAAGCGCAAGTGAGCCATTACTAATTGGCGAGCAGCATCGACATCATCATCGTAGTAGTACTGTTTAGCAAGCTCTCTTTCCAGCTCAGGAGTCAGCATAGCAATGCTGTTAACAGACGAAATGTACGCTGTTAAATCGCGACCCGGAGTGGTTGGACCTATAGCTTGTAAATTCTTTCCAGTGCTCATATCTTTGTCTATAGCTGCTTTAGCTAAACCTCGATTTTTTTAACGCTTTACCAGTTTGATGCATTTTATAAGGCCCATTTTAGCACTTTGTTGCTAATTTCGCCATTTATCGGTCAATGCTTATGCCCGGATTTAGTGGGCTATGGGAATCTTTCCCGGAGCTCTGAGTATGGCGCGAGTGCCTGCAGAAATCTTTTCTCTCCGCTGCCCTATAGATTGGGGCACCAAATTCGCTTTTCAAGTCGAAATATTAACGTGGGAAGCGCATTTTCCAGTATTGAGAAAAATTGTAAAGCCCCAGATCACGTAATTATCGCATTAACATATCGATATGCGGAGATGATAGCTGCAAGCCAGCCAATTGATGCACCGCTGAAAGCTAGTGTAATTAGCATGGCAGGGGCGAGCAATGGCAAGGTAAAACTACTGTCGTAAAGACTAAAGATTTCATTCAAGGGATCACGGAAGCTCAGGAATATCAATGCCTGCAGCAGGCTGGCAAGAAGTCCACCCAGCAAACCATAGAATAACCCTGTGTAGAGAAAAGGCCTGGCTATATAGCTGTGGGTACCACCAAACAGTTTTATGATTTTAATTTCGTCTCTGCGGTTTTCAATATGCGAGCGCACTGTATTTCCGATGATAAAACAAAGGCTCAGCAGGACTATAAGCCCCAAAACCCGGGCCGCAAGTCCGATTAGTTCGGAAATTGCGGCGAGCCTTCTTAACCACAAACTATCAACTTGAACCAGTTCAACTTCTGGCATTTGATCTAGACTCGCCGCTAGCTGGTCTAGGCCCGCCAGCCCAGCAAGATTAGGGGTAATTACAATACTCGCTGGCAATGGATTAGCGTCGAAGTCCGCCACAATTTGAGAAAACCCAGCGGCATCGCTGAAGCTTAGTAAAGCCTCTTCATTTGATATGAAATCCACGCTATCTATGACACTACTAGTTAGTAAGTTATTACTAACTTGTAATGCTTGGGTGTCACTTGTGTCTCTAGTAAGGTACAAAACGATGCGCGCATTATTTTGAAACTCACCTAGTAGTGCTGTGATGTTAGTGTTGAAGGCAAAAAGCAGAGAAGGCAGAAGCAATGCGGCTGCGATTACAATTACGGTCATCGTACTTGAAAGGGGTGAGAAAAACATGCGAGTTAAGCTTTTTAGGGCATCTTTTCGATGACTTCGCAACAGCTTTATGAAGTTTGATGGATTTTCGTGACGTCTTTTGCTCGAAGCCTTGTCGCTCAAGATAGTTCTCCAAGTCCTGTGTCGTCTATCAGTGTGCCCCCTTTTAGAATCAGCGTCCTGTACTCCATGCGATTAATTAGAGAGATATCATGGCTGGCAATCAGAAGGCTTACACCTACATTTTTAAATTGCTCGAAAACCTCCATAGTCTCCATAGAAAGCTCCGGGTCTAAATTCCCCGTTGGCTCATCCGCCAGGATAATGCTTGGTCTGTTAACTACAGCTCGGGCTATCCCAACTCTTTGCTGTTCTCCGCCAGAAAGTGCAGCTGGGAATTGTTTCTCCTTGCTGAGTAAGCCCACCTTGTCCAAAGCAGCACGTACGCGCCGCAGCGCATCTCTTCTACTGAAGCCGCTGATGTCGAGGGGTAGAGCGACATTATCTGCGACACTGCGATCATTCAGTAATTGATGATCCTGAAATACCATGCCAATACGTCGGCGGAAAGAGGGTATTTCACGTCTAGGAATGTGATTTAGGTCCGTGCCATTCACAACCACATTTCCAGAGGAACATTTTTCTGTTGCCAAGATCAACTTTAACAAGGTGCTTTTGCCTGCACCAGAGTGACCCGTGACGAAAGCCATTTGTCCTTTTGCAATTTCGAAAGATACGCCCGCCAAAGCGTATTGCCCAGAGATATACTGCTTAGAGACTTTATCAAAGCTAATCACAGTCAGATTTGATCTTGGTGCACACTGCTATTCAGAAAAAAGTGCAGAAATAAATTGTGTCGCATCAAAGGGCTTTAAATCATCCACCTGCTCACCGATGCCTATGAATCGAATCGGCAACTGCATTTTTTTTGCAATGGCAAACACAACTCCACCCTTTGCGGTGCCATCAAGTTTAGTAAGAACTAGGCCAGTTAAATTAGTCGCAGCATGAAAGCTTTCTGCCTGACTTAAAGCGTTCTGGCCAGTCGTTGCATCCAATACAAGTAAAATTTCGTCAGGCAATCGTTCATCTTGTTTTTTCAGAACACGTACAATCTTTTCAAGCTCATTCATTAAGTTGTCTTTTGTGTGGAGCCTTCCCGCAGTATCCGCAATTAGCACATCAATCCGCCGTGCTTTAGCAGATTGGAATGCATCGAATATGACCGATGCACTGTCGGCTCCAGAAGACTGAGCGATAACTGGAACGTTATTATGCTCTCCCCATGCTTGCAATTGTTCCACCGCTGCAGCCCTAAAAGTGTCTCCAGCAGCCAGCATCACATTTAAACCTTGGCTTTGAAATATTTTGGTAAGCTTACCAATGGTAGTAGTTTTTCCAACGCCGTTAACTCCGACTGTCAGAATCACAAAGGGTTTAGTTGCGAGATCAACTTCTAATGGCAAAGAACTAGGTTTCAATATTGCAGCAAGTTCTTCCTGAAGTGCAATCATTAATATCGCAGGGTCTGCAAGTTGTTTACGGGCAAGCTTTAGTTTTAGATTGCCAATAATTTGATTGCTTGCATCAATACCAATATCTGCAGATAGAAGTTGAGTTTCTATTTCATCAAATAGATTGGCATCGATCACTTTTTCTCCAAGCACCAGCGTACCTAGCCCATTACCCAACTTGACCCTGGTTCTTGCAAGACCCTGTTTTAGTCGACCCAAAAGCCCAGTCTCAGCGGGTTTCTCCGGCATCGGGCGTGCTTCGGCCCTGCTCACATCTTTTTCTTTTTTGCTTAATCCAAACATAGACATTTTTTAACTACTACTGAAGTTACAGCTAACCTTTTAGGGGGCTATGCTAACACCTACTTATGTTATGCGATAACAGATAGCAACGGGTAGCATAAGTTCCAAGCTGTTTAAAGAGGAATTGTTTCTTTGATTCAAGAGATAGATTGTGCTTGGATTGCGAGCAATGAAAAAATCTGCCAATTCAGTTCGAATAATTTCAGGCCACTTACGCCGGCGCAAGTTCTCATTTCCTGCAAATGAAGCAATTCGCCCCACGGGAGACCGAGTTAGAGAGACCTTATTTAACTGGTTGCAAAATGAAGTCCTAAATTCAAGCTGTTTGGATTTATTTGCTGGGAGTGGCGTCTTGGGGCTGGAGGCATTATCGCGCGGGGCGAGTAAAGTTTTTTTCGTCGAAAGAGATCGAGGAATTGCTAAGGCCTTAGAAGAAAATCTGGGATTGCTAAACCTGCCCCAAGGTATAGTTTGCCATGCGAACGCGCTGGATTGGATAGCAACGGCAAAAGCAATGCCACCTTTCAATATCGTATTTCTTGATCCGCCTTTCACGGAAGAACTACTGGCTTCGAGTTGTGCTGCGCTTGAGGAATCGAAATTGCTTGCCAAAGGCTGCTGCGTGTATATGGAATCCTCTATTACGATTTCTAAAATACAAATTCCTAAAAACTGGATTCGGGCAAAAGAAAAGAAAGCAGGCAATGTTTACTTCTATCTTTTTATCAGAAGGGATTGAACAAAGAATGACACATGGCGTAGTGTTAAATAAATTTCACCCTGCATGGTGGCTTCCCGGAGGGCATTCTCAGACACTTTATAGAAAATATTCTCCATCTGATGTAGTAAAGCAATCAAGAGAAAGAATCGAATTGGACGATGGAGATTTTATTGACTTGGACTGGTCAGCCGATGCACCAAACAGATATGAGGCAAGTTATATTACCGTTTTTATTCTCCATGGCCTGTGTGGTTGCTCAAAGTCGTCCTATGTATTGTCGTTACAACGGCTTCTGTCAAAAAACAATATTTCGTCTGTAGCGATGAATTTCAGGGGGTGCAGTGGCGAAATAAATAGAAAGGCAAAGGCTTACCATTCGGGCGAATCAGCAGACGTGAACGAGGTATTTTCAAAACTGTGTGAAAAGTATTTCGATAAAAGATTCGTATGTATTGGCTATTCCCTGGGGGCAAACGTATTATTAAAATGGTTAGGGGAGATTCAAAGGCATCATAAAGTAGTCAAAGCGGCTGCAATCTCTACTCCTTTTTCATTGAGCGAATGCTCTAAAGAAACGCTTTCGGGAATGAGCCAATTATACGGGAAATACTTCGTTCGACGCCTGGTCAATGATTTGAAAACTAAAATGGAATTGTTCCGAAAAAGAAAGCAAGTTGAGGAGCTATCCTTGCTTGAAAATCTTGGTGATTTTTCACGCGTACGCACTATTTGGGAATTTGACGAACTGGTGACAGCTCCACTCAATGGATTTAACAACGCCCTAGATTATTATGAAAAATGTAGCAGCCTGAACTTTTTGTCTAGTATAAAAACACAGACCTTGTTAATTCAAAGCAAAGATGACCCGTTGATTCCGTTCAAATCTGTTCCCCGCCCTGAATCATTAAACAGCAATATTCAACTGCAGCTTAATAGCGCAGGAGGCCATGTAGGCTTTATCGCTGGATACCGAGAGAGGTGGCTTGAAACCCAATTGTTAAACTATTTGGTCAGCTGATTGAGCAAGCTATATCAATTCGTTATTATGCGTTTCAAACTAGAGAAACGAATTGAATGAAAAGTATCAAAATTGCTATATACCCGGGGACTTTCAACCCTATTACTAATGGGCACACCGATCTTGTTCAGAGGGCCGCAGGTCTCTTTGACAAAATTATTGTGGCCGTAGGAACTAACACACAAAAAGGCAATACACTGCCAACGGACCAACGAGTTGAATTAGCAAAAGAAGTATTAGCTGGTTTGGAGAATGTTGAAGTCACATCATTTGAAGGCTTATTAACGGAGTTTGTTAGTCAACGAGGAGCAAACATAATTCTTCGTGGATTAAGAACTGTCGCCGACTTTGAATATGAGTTCCAACTAGTAGCAATGAACAGAGTGCTAGACCCTTCTATTGAAACTGTGTTCCTAGCTCCTGCTGAACACCTCTCTTATATCTCTTCTACTTTGGTTAGAGAAATTGCATTGCTTGGAGGTGACATCTCTAATTTTGTTCATCCGGCTGTGGCTAAGGCGATAAATGCTAAATAAAAATTTCTTAATTTTGACACTGGGTGCAATAGACCGTGCTTCGCTGGCCGAGTCGAATTTCCTTTAACCCGTTGCCACAGCGTATACAATTTTCGCCTCCTCTTCCGTATACATTAAGAGATTGTTTAAAATAACCTGGTTCACCGCTACTATTGGTGAAGTCTCGTAATGTTGTCCCGCCGACCGCAATTGCCTCTCTCAAGATTTTTTTGATGCTCGGTACAAGCTTGTCATACTTAGCCTTGGAAATTTTCCCAGCGGGACGTTTTGGATTAATACCTGCCAGAAACAAAGATTCATTCGCATAAATGTTGCCTACACCAACTACAATCTTGCTATCCATAATAAATGTTTTGATAGCGATAGACCTGCCACGACTCGCTTTAAATAAATAGTCACTTTCGAATTCATCATGGAGGGGTTCAGTCCCTAGATTCTTGAGAAGAGGATGTGAATCAATGTCAGAAGCTTCCCAGAGAACACAACCAAAGCGACGAGGGTCGGTAAAGCGTAATGCTTTCCCGTTCTCCAACACCACATCTACATGATCATGTTTTTCTGCGATTAAATCTTTATTGACAATACGGAGACGGCCACTCATCCCCAAGTGAATTATCAGAGTGCCGTTGTCGCTGGCCAACAGTAGGTATTTCCCCCGGCGCTTTACTGTGAAGATTATTTTTCCAACAAGATCTCGATTGAGATTATTCGGTACTTCCCATCGCAATTTTTTTTGACGGACAATAATTTCTTTTACCCTCCTATTTTCAATGTGGGGAGAGATACCTCGTTTTGTCGTTTCTACTTCGGGTAATTCTGGCACTTAGGTTCCAGGTAGGACCAATAAGATTATTGGTCGTTGCTAGTCAAAGAGAGGTCAGCAGTTATAATCTTTCCTCTGCGAGAATGAAAGTATCAGCAGTAAACACATCGAGTTAAGTGATAGCAGTGATGGGAACAGCAAGAGACATGACAATCTTGGGCGTAGATGCAGGGGGTACTTTCACTGACTTCGTTTGCATTGACGCGGGAGCAGAAGCGTCATTTAGGATCTATAAAACTCTATCAACTCCAGAGGCCCCAGAACGTGCAATTCTAGCTGGAATTCGAGGGTTGGGGCTGACAGGGAAGCTTGATAGTGGCGACCTTCATGTCATACACGGCAGCACCGTGGCCACCAATGCAGTTCTAGAGGGCAAAGTCGCAAAGACCGTATTTATAACCAATCATGGCTTCAAAGATATGTTGCGCCTTGCCCGACAAGCGCGCCCTGCATTGTACGCTTTGGAATTTGAACCCATTCAACCACCGGTGCCGCCCGAGTTTTGTTTGGAAACCGGTGGCCGAATAGCTGCCGACGGAATGATAGTCGATACATTAACTGAAGAAGACGTGTCCCGACTATTGGCAGAAATCGCAAACCTGCAACCACAAGCGGTAGCAATTAACCTTCTCTTCTCATTTATGGATGATGCCTTTGAACGAAAACTTGAAGCAGCTATAAAGAATTCTGATTTAGCAGTTTTTATCAGTCGGTCATCTGCTGTCTTGCCAGTTTATAAGGAATACGAGCGGGGAATAGCGACTTGGTTGAACGCTTCACTGGCACCAATTGTAAGTAGATATTTGAGCATACTGAGAGACCAATTGAGGGGATGTTCATTACAAATTATGCAATCCAGTGGAGAAACAATCGCTGCAGATAAGGCCTCAGATTTAGCTGTTAATCTCTTACTGTCAGGCCCTGCTGGTGGTTTAACTGCAATTCAATTTTTAGGCCGACAGATTGGAAACGAGAAATTAATCAGCTTTGACATGGGAGGCACGTCTACTGATGTCGCTCTTATTGACGGAAAAATCAACACGACGATCGAAGGACAAATAGAACGCTACCCAATTGGTGTCCCCATGGTGGACATGCACACGATTGGTGCAGGAGGAGGTTCGATTGCTTTTGTGGATAGTGGCGGGATGCTAAAAGTTGGGCCCCATTCCGCTGGGGCGGACCCTGGCCCTGCTTGTTACGCGAAAGGTGGTGAGGTCGCCACAGTTACAGATGCAAATTTAGTGTTGGGCCGATTGCTAGTGAGCTCCGCACTGGCAGGAAGTCTCACTCTCAGTTTAGCGAAGTCTAAGTCTGCAATTAAGGCATTGGGCGAAGTATTGGGCATGTGCATTGAAGAAACTGCATTGGGTATTATCACAATTGCTAATGAGCATATGGCGAAAGCTATTCGACTCATTTCTGTCAACCGAGGGTATGACCCGTCAGAATTTGTCCTTGCGAGTTTTGGTGGAGCGGGTGGTTTGCACGTCTGCTCAATCGCTGAAGCTATGCAAATGAAGCAAGCGATAGTGCCAGTTTATGCAGGGGTATTGTCAGCCTTAGGAATGACGGTTGCAGACCGCGGACGGCAATTCACTAGGACCGTAGCCTTATATGCAGAGGATGGAGTGGCTAAGAACCTTGAAGAACAGTTTCTTGAGTTGGCGGAACTGGGGCGCTGTGAATTAGTAAATGAAGGATTATCACGTTCGAAACTGCAGGTGAAATATTCTGCTGATTGTCGCTACCGTGGACAATCATATACGTTAAATATCCCATGGAGCAATTTGCAAACTTGTTGCACCGCCTTCGCGGTGCTTCATAAACAACGCTACGGTTATGATTTGAGCGCAGGCATTGAAATAGTCAATATTCGCGTAAACGTTATTGCTGCCACTAAATCGCTTTCGCTTCCGCTACATTGCTCAAAGGGAGAATACGACAAGTGTGAATCCATTAAGGTCTATGGTTCTTCAGAGCCTGCGAAAGTTTTTAACCGGGATCAATTGCAGACAGGTACAGAGTTTGAGGGCCCCGCGGTGGTCAGTGAGTATGCAGCAACGATTTTTGTCGCCCCAGGTTGGACTGCGCGGGTAGATCAGTACGGTAATTTGTTGCTCTCAAACAAAGCGATTGAATGAAAAAAGCCCATTGTGTCGATTTTTACTGCTAATGCCTTAAGGAAATGCTTTAAATAGGCTTGTGGATGTTTACACGTGAAATTCACTGGTGATATAACATCATCGCCCTTTGACCCTTGGATTTTACTTATCGTGGGGGAAAAGGATTACATTTCCTAACGCCGGTGCAAGTATTCAGGAACGAATCTCGTCACAAATTAGGAAAATCCATCACGGGTTCAAGCTAAATATCATGCGCAGAATTTCATTCAAATTAAGCCTTCGCCTCTGTGCTGTGCTCGTCAGCATCAGCGCCCAAGAGCTTTATAGCCAAGTAGAAGATGCCCCATCTTCTTCTGCAGAAGAGCCAGCGCCAGCTAACTTGCACTACATTGAAGTTCCGGTCCCTATCGAGTCGGGTATAGACCCTCAATTTCCGGAGTTACCGCCAAAAGTTGAAGAGTTCGACCCGGAAGATGATCCTGATTTTATCGAGCGAATGAATAGTATTCGCGAATACTCGGCAAACGTGGATTCTTTGGAAGGGTTTGGGGGGGTGTGGGACAGCGGTTTAACCGAGCAACTTGCCTCCATTGGGGGTCTCGAACAACAACAAGGAAATCATATAGGGGCGATCGAAGCATTTGATCGTGCGGTTCATATCAATCGCATTTCTAATGGTCTTTACACGCTTGATCAAATTCCAATGGTTGAGGAAATGGTCGAGAGCTATTTGGCGCTTGGAGACTGGGAAAACACAGATCTCTACAACAATTATTTATTTTTTGTGCAACAGAAGGCTTACGGAACAAATGATCCTCGCATTATCCCAGTGCTTGACCGTTTAGCGTCATGGAACATGCAAGCTTTTAATATTGGCTACGGCGCTGCCTTGGGAGTGCGCTTAAGCAGCGCCCAAATGCTCTTTAGTACTGCGGTACGCATGGTAGAGGTTCATTTCGGCAGGGATGATGAGCGTTTCACCCGCTACCTTCGAAATCTCGCTATCTCTGCGTATCAGGTCTCGCGGTATCCTCATTACACAATGGAAGTTGATCGCCCCGAATATAGAAACGACCAGGAAGTGTTGCGACAAAAATTAAACGAGCGCAAGTCCATCTTCCCACAAGGCTATAATATCGGTGTAGTTGCCTTGCAAAATATCGTAAGTTACCAATCCACTAAGCCTTACAATACATACGAAATAGCCGAAGCGATTACTCACTTAGCTGACTGGTTCTTGATGTTCGATCGGCGCCGAACGGCAGATGACTTTTATCTGCAGGCATGGGAATTGTTAGCTTCTGAAGAAAATGGCGACGAGCTAATTAAGAAGCTATTTGGCCAGGTAGTGGTGCTGCCGACTTTTATAGAAGATCCCCGCAATTTGAAGATGAGCTCTGGCGATGCTAAGAGTCGGAATACTTTAAGCCATGCTTACGCGGATATTTCTCTTGATGTTACTGAGGCTGGCAGCCCCAGAAATATAGAAATCCTATCTGAAGAAACAGAAGAAAACGCATATAGGCTTTCCCAATTACGCCGGGAGATCCGGGCTTCGACGTTTCGACCGATGCTGGTCGAAGGCAAACTGGAACGTACTGATGGACAGTTGTTTCGCTACCGGTATTGGTACTAATTTTCAGTAGTAAGATGTAGCATCCAATGACTGGCTGTTCTATTGTTGAGTAAAGGTAAAAGGGGACTGTATTACAATTAAGCTATGCATTTTCAGTGAGTTATAAATTTCAATTATTTGTTTTGAGATGTGTCCATAAATCACAAATGTCGAGAAAAAGTAGCTAAAATCACGAAAAATGGAGCGCAATTTAGAGTTGCTTCAAATTCAAGTTATATCTATGAAAAAGTTTTATATGATAATACCCAAGATAGTTTTGCTAAGCGGAATCAGCTTAAGCTTTCTGGCATGTCAAAGCTCGAGTCAGAGCTCATCCTCTGCGAGTATGCCGTCGATGCCCTCTTCTTCGAGCCCGAGCTCACGAAGCTCACAATCGATGCCATCATCAAGTAGCTCTAGCTCTAGCTCACAATCATCGCAGTCAATGCCATCTTCGAGCAGTAGCAGCCGCTCTCAAGCGAACCCATCGCCTTCCGGCAGCTCTTCCCAGCGCTCGCAGGGAGCCCAAAGCAGCTCTCAAGCGCAAGCCAATAGGGATAACCCGATGCCGCAGACTTCATCGAATTTTCCACAAACAAGTGGGCAAGGTTCGGCGAATAGTCAATCTAGGGGTCAAGGTGCGCGTGATAGCTCTGTGCCTTCAAGCGATTCTGCAAGTCAGGCTTCCGGTGGGGGGCAGCAATCAGCACAGCAAAGTCAACAGGGCCAAGATAGTCCGGCAGGACAGCAAGGCCGGAGAAGCGCTCCAATCTCTGGCTCTGGCAATGCCAGTGGCGACATTTCTGATCAGGGTGCAGGTGCTCAATCTGGATTTCCCCGCAAAGAGCAGCCTGGTGATAATAATGGCAATAGAGACATTTCTACTGGAGACCTAAATTCAGGTCAAGGTGGGAATTCTGGTTCAAACGGCGGGCTTTTAGGGAACCCTAGTGGGGATTATAGCTTAGATACGCTGCCAAATAATGTTTTAAGTGGAAATAGCTCCATGCGAACTCAGAACACTGGACCAATGACCTCTGTTGAAAGAGCAAAAGTATTGGACGAAAGACTGCGTCGAGGCTATGAGACCTTTGATGGCTTCATTCTCAGTGAAAGAGAACAAGCCCAGAATGAAAGTAATGCTGCAGGCAGCGCGCAGCCGGGAGGAGAAGCCGGTGGCGGTAATACTTCTGCGCAACCACAAACTCTCCCTGAAGCTGGAGCCCCCTCGGGCGTTGCTGTATCGCGCCCTTCTTCCTCTCCACCGCCACCGACTGAAACTTTTCCACCACCGGAAGATATTCCCAGTGGGAGAGATGATGATGTGGTTGCTCGACAGCTAAGAGAGGCGGCAATGAGTGAGCCTGACCTGGAATTGCGTGAGGCGCTTTGGGATGAGTACAGAAACTATACAGGTATTGGTGAAGGTGAAGAGCAATGAGATTCCTTGCTAAAAATGCAATTGGCTTGCTAGCGGTCGCTGTTTTTTTGAGCGCCTGTGCAACGCATACTGTCAAAACAACTTCTTACACACCGGTTGTTCGAGACAGCCAGGGCGTGCCTGAGGATTTGCTGTTGGATGTTGGTGTGGCAATGTTTGATCCGGGGCTGGATGAGTTGGATGGTGATCAGGAAGAACTTACCAATCATCAGGTAAGAGTCGCGGAATCACGTTATGCGCCTTATTTATTAGCAGAGACGCTGCAGCGCTCTGCAAATTGGGGCATTGTCCGCCTAATGCCTAATCACTCCAGTCCAATGGATGTTTACATTACGGGCACTATTTTGGAATCAAATGGCGAATCAATGAGAATGCGGGTGCACGTTGCAGACTCAACGGGCAAAGATTGGTACACCAAAGTTTATGATCAAGAAATTAGCCAGTTCAGTTACGACCCATCTCAGCGTCAGCAGAGCGACCCTTTTCAGATTTTGTACAACAATATAGCCAATGATTTGTTGGTCTGGAAAAAAAATAATATTACTGACGAAGAGGTAGTTGAGATCCGAACAATTTCTGAAATATTGTTTGCGCGACGTTTCTCGCCAGATGTATTTGACCCCTACTTAACAACCAGTCGTAATGGGATTTATCAGATTAACTCGTTGCCTGCGGATTCTGACCCAGTGCTGGAAAGAATTCGAGATATTCGTGAACGAGACTTTATGTTTATTGATACGATTCAAGATTATTACGCAACATATGTTCGGCAGATGCGCCTGCCTTACGATTCGTGGCGTGAGCAGAGTTATCACGAAACGATAACACTACGAGAATTAGAGGCATCTGCTAAGCGTCGATTTATTGCTGGTGCTGTCGCTGTTGTTGGTGGCTTGGCTGCCGCAACTCAAGGCAGTAACTATGCAACACAAGCTGGCGGGGCGTTTGGAGTCGGGGCTGGCGCTTATTTGATTAGAAGTGGATTCGATAAACGAGCTGAAGCAAGAATTCATATGGAAGCGCTTGAAGAACTCGGCCAGTCTCTTGAAAATGAAGTGGCACCTCAAGTTATAAACTTAGACGACCGTACAATTACTCTCACTGGGTCAGTGGAAGAGCAGTATGAGCAATGGCGTGAAATCTTGGCAGATCTTTATGCGGCGGAAGTAGGACAACTGTAAGCGGGCGTCAATAACTGGTCTGTTCCATCTTCAAAAATAGATATGTCAGAGAAAGATGTCGAAAAGAACAAGCAAGAGTCGCAGCAATCTGGATTTACTGAGAACCAGATTTATGTCAATTCCTCTGCAGCGTTAGAGTCTAAAAGTCCCCCTATTTGGATTTGGGTTAGTGTGGCAGGTTTACTGCTTGCTGCCCTGCTTGTTATTTTCGTATTGCCAGCTCTCGTCACTGAATATGAATTACCCTTAGAGCTCAGAGTTGATGTCACAGAGTTTCAGCCATTGCCAGCAGAGACGGTGCCAACGATTTCTCCTTTCGAAGAAGCACAACTTTCGCGACAAAGGAAAGAAGCACAAGACGTCCTGGCAGAACTCTTGACCCAGCAAGAAGTTCTGGAGCTTATCGACGTAGAGCAATGGGCACAGGACGAATATACCGCCGCGTTGGAAGTTGCAAGTATTGGAGATGAATATTACCGAACTCAAGATTTTCAATTAGCAACTGAATCTTATACCCAAGGGCGAGACGATTTAGTTGAGATACAAGCTATGGTTCCCGTGGTGCTGAATCAAAACTTGGTAGATGCTCAGAGCGCCCTTGATGCGCAGGACTCGTTCGTGGCTCAAAACAAGTTTTTACTAGCGCTTCTCTTAGACCCCGACAGTGAGGTTGCGCAAATTGGCCTAGAAAGGGCACGCGTGCTAGACGAAGTATCTGGACTATTAGCGGAGGCAGATAGCTTGTTAGAGGATAATGAGTTAGAGGCGGCGCAAGTTATTTATCGACAAATAGTCAGTTTAGATAGTTATAGTCAGGATGCTCAGCAGAGAATTTCTGAAGTTGCAGGTTTAATTTTACAGCGGGAGTTTTCTTTCATAATGTCATCAGGCTATGCCTTTTTGGAAAGTGATAACCCGGATCAAGCCATTGCAGAATTTGAGCGAGCCGCGAGTTTGGGAATCAATCAAGAACAAGCACGTGCAGCAATAGCACAAACTGAGAATGAAATAGCGAATGTAGAAATTTCAGTAATCCAATTAAGAATCACAGAAGCTGAAAGCCAAGAGCAATGGCATACGGCAGTGGCTGAGTATGACAATGCTTTGGTAATAGATGCAAACCTCGTGTTTGCAATTAATGGCCGTGATTATGCCAGTAAGCGGGCGCAACTCGATGATCTGTTGGTTAGTGCTATCGAAACTCCTGATAGATTCTATGAGCAAGATGTTTTCCAACAAACCTTAGACGTTTACTACACAGGGAGAGCAATCGAAAATCCTGGTGCTCGAATATCCGAACAACTCCAGAAGTTGCAGCTACTATTAGAGACTTCGCAGGTGCCTCTTGATATACAAATGGTTTCTGACAACCTGACAGATGTGACTATTTTGAGAATCGGAAATCTAGGATTGTTTGAACAAACCGTTGTATCTTTAAAGCCGGGCAGATACGTTGCTGTAGGAAAACGTATAGGCTATAGGGAAGTTCGCGAAGAATTTGTAGTTGGATTTAATCAAACGCCAGATTCAGTTCTTGTTCAATGTGTTGAACGTGTAGTTGCTACAAATAGGTGATGCGAAAGTGGACGATATCGAAATTAATGAGAATAGTGGGCCAACCAGCCCGATAATTCCGATTGACTTTACGCCTCATGATGAAAAAGGGCCGCGAGTCACATTTAAACCTAAGCCAGTACACTTTGTCGTTGGTGTATTTTTTTTGTTATCAGGCATTGCGGGCTGGTTTGTTCTAACTGCGAGATCTGTATTTGTGGAAGTTAATCCAATTACTGCGCAAATAGAAATTAGTGGCGGGTTGAGAGTTCGTTTAGGGCAAAGGTACCTTATCAGGACTGGGTCTTACGAAATAAAACTCACCAACGAAGGCTATCATGAAACAAATACTCAACTCTTAGTTACTAATGAGCAGTCACAAACTGTTCCCTTTGAAATGCGAAGACTTCCGGGTATTGTTTCAATTGCGACTATGGAATTAAATGGTGCCCGAGTACAAATTGATGGCGTAGATATTGGGGTTACTCCTTTAGTCGACATTCCTATTGAGCCTGGTCAGCATCAGATGACCATTTCTATGGACCGATATCTTGATTATGGCGAAACCATTGATATCGAAGGAAGAGAAGTCGAGCAACGTTATCAGTCCAGTCTGGAACCGGCCTGGGCAGTGGTTAGTTTATCAACGACCCCGCCTGGGGCAGATGTCTTTCTAGATGGTGTTGTGATTGGGACTACCCCAGTTAATTCCGAGATTATTCAGGGTCGTCGAGACCTTACTTTCAAGCTAGCAGGCCACAAAGCCTGGCAGGAAGATTTTGATGTCATCGCCGGCGAAGACTTCACGGTACCTCAGGTTGAACTAGAGCCGGCGGATGGATTGGTATTTATCCGCAGCAACCCCTCTGCAGCCGCTGTAACCATCGGTGGAGAATACAAGGGCCTCACTCCGTTGGAGGTAGCCTTGCCTCCTGGCCAAAATCATGACCTGACATTTTTGAAGAATGGTTATCGATCCGTTAGAACCTCAATTCGTACCGAACCAAACCAAGAAAGAGAACTAAGCATTGATCTAGATCCAGAGTTGACCAATGTTAGTGTGATTGCCCATCCCGAAGATGCAGAGCTTTACGTTAACGGCGAATTTAGAGGCTTGGCCAATCAAACTATTGCGTTAATGGCAGCGAGTCAAAAGATCGAAATTCGTAAAGAAGGCTTCGTACCTTACGCTAGCGAGTTTATCTCTAGGCCAGGTTTAGACCAGGCGATTAGGGTTACTTTGAAATCTTTAGAGCAGGCCCGACTGGACCAAATTCAACCGGTGATTACTACTGCAACGGGGCAACAACTAAAGCTTTTTTATCCTGGCGCATTTACCATGGGAGCTTCGCGCCGAGAAGCTGGGCGTCGCCCCAATGAGAATTTGCGTGATATAGAGCTAGAGCGTCCTTTTTATATTAGTTTCCGTGAAGTAAGAAATACGGAGTATCGTCAGTTTGATCCAGAGCATTCGTCCGGCACTGTCTCAGGTGTTACTTTGAATAATGAAGAACAACCAGTTGTGCAAATCAGTTGGTCCCAGGCAGCCCGTTATTGTAATTGGCTTAGTGAACAGGAAAGCCTGCCGCTCTTTTATGAAATAGAAGGAGAAGATGTAGTTGGATTTAACTCCAACACAACCGGCTATAGGTTGCCTACTGAAGCAGAATGGGCATGGACTGCTCGAACTGATGGCAGTGGTAATCAACTAAAATATTCTTGGGGTGATGAGCTTCCGCCTCCAGAAAATGCTGGTAACTTTGCTGATATTACAGCCCAAAACTATTTAGGCGAAATCATGTTTAACTACAATGACAATTATTTTGCCTCAGCGCCAGTTGGATCATTCACTCCAAATCAGTACGCAATTTTTGATATGGCAGGAAACGTATCGGAGTGGGTGCATGACTTTTATGGTGCAGTTGGTTCGATAGGTATTGAAATTGATCCTCTTGGGCCAGAGTTGGGACAGTTTCATACTATTCGTGGTTCCAGCTGGGCGCACGGTGCGGTTACGGAAATGCGTTTGTCTTTTCGAGATTTTGGGGAAGAGCCGCGCGATGATGTAGGTTTCCGAGTAGCGCGCTATTTGGAGTGACCTATGAGCCCACTAGCTAAAGAGAGCTATTACGTGAAAAAAACAATTCTGCTATTTGCTGGACTGCTTTCCTTAAGTGCCGCGGCTCAGGACAGTCAATCGGCTGATACAGAACAGGAAGCTCAAACTGAACAGCAGGTTATTGATCCAGAATTAACCCTCGAAGAATTGAACGTCGCTGAAAATGATGAATTGATCCTGGGGGCAGACGAAGGAGGCGAGGAAAGCGAAGAAGAAAACTCAAACTCTCGTTTCATCCCAACTGAGCAAATATCCCAGGACTTGGGTGTTTCATTTCCGGTTGATATCTAAAACCTGATTGCTCGAGTAAAAAAGGAAAAGTTTATGAAGCAAGGCTCATTGTATGAAGCGCTCTTCCAAATCGGTACTTTGATTTTCGTGATTATCATTGTGCATGCCACCTATGTGACGGTGATCAGGCCCAATGCAGAGCTAATTCAAGAACAGCAACAATTAATGCAGGAACAAAATCCAGACATAGTACCGGAGCGTTCCGTATTCATAATTATTCGTGATTATGAACAAGAGTTTTGCATAATTTTCTTTCTTTGGGCCGTTACTATCATCGGCATGAAGACTCAACACACCTTGCGACAACGAGCTCTACTTGAAAGGACGCTGGTGAAACTGCAAGATGGCATGAGTATCTTGCCAGAGGATTCTCGCAACTACGCCAGACCAGTTCAGGCGCTTGCGCCCAAAGAAAAGGAATTTCTGCTGCCGCGTGCTTTGTTGGCAGGGTTACATCGATTTCAAAGTACACAAAACATTCACGCTGTTTCCTCAATCATTAAGGATACATGTGAAACTGAAGCAGACCGAATGGAAACTGAACTTTCTATTGTCCGCTATATTGCTTGGGCAATTCCTTCAATCGGATTCTTGGGCACTGTTCGAGGTATTGGCACTGCTTTGGGGCAGGCTTATCAGGCCGTTGCAGGGGATATTGCGGGAGTAACCCAAAGCTTAGGAGTTGCCTTTAATTCCACATTCGTAGCTCTTGTCGTAAGTATTTTCCTAATGTTTCTTCTGCATCAATTGCAATTGCAACAGGATAGATTGGTGCTCGACTGTCAAAACTATTGTGATGAACGATTGATTCGCCATATGCAAGTTCCAGAAAAGGCGAATAGCTAAAATGGTTGCAAGCAATACATGTCATTAAAAGTAATAGAGCTAAATGACCGCGAGATTAGGGTCGGTGATGAGAGTGGCATCATCTTAGAGAGCCCCGGATTTGCATTGGCAGCAGATGACAAGCTCGAGGTGGGGGAATCTGCGGAACGACAAGCACGATTGCGACCAACCAACAGCTTTAGCAAGTATTGGCGCGACCTGAGCCTGGAGCCCATTTCCCACAGCAAAAAAGTTAGACACTATGCTGATCTGGCATATGCTCAATTAATGCACCTGGCCGATGTCGGCGAGATTGATGCAGATGTTATTTTTGCAGTGCCAGGTAACTTTACTCGACCACAGTTAGCCATTCTACTAGGCCTTGCACAGCAGTGTCCTTTTACGCCGATCGGTGTTGTTGATTCTGCGTTAGCAGCGGCATTGGTATCCTCCAAAAGAGAACAAATTGTCTATGCTGATATCCAATTGCATCAGGTAGTAATTTCGAAACTGAAACTTGTTGATGAGCATCTTAGTACCGATGGTGTTATTCAGATTCCTGGAGTTGGCAGTCAGAACTTTATGAATTTAATGATGCAAATTGCAACGGACATGTTTATTCAGCAGTGTCGTTTTAACCCTCAACATAACGCTGCATCTGAGCAACAGCTCTATAATGAGCTACCTTCGTGGTTATTGCAGGACGAGAAAGAGAAAACACTCTTACTGGAGCTTAAAAGTGAAAGCGCTATACATACTGCTAAACTTCCAAGAGAAAGCTTAATAAGGAATCTCAATGAATATTATAAAAAGATCAATGAACAGATTAATTCATTAGCTGATAGCAGCAATGTTGACATCTTACTCAGTCAGGCCATCGCAGACCTTCCTGGCTTTTTAGCGTCTACCGATACTACGGGAAATGTCGTTGTAGTTAAAAATCATTTAGTTAATGAAGCTTGTCATCAGAACCAAGCTCATATCGTTACTGCGGAGGGAGGCATTCACCTCGTTAGCAGACTGCCGTTAGCAAAATTAGCTCAAATTAAACTAACGAAGCAAAAAGAAAAAATAAATAGCGATAGAGGCGATAACCCAACTCATGCACTTTATTCTAATCGCGCTATTGCAATTGATAAGCTTGAAATTAAGAACAAGCCAGTACCGAATGGAAAGTCGATGGACACAAATACGCTAGTCATGGACATAGAAAATTTACCGGAGTCTCTAGGTCGAATTGAGCTGCGCGAGGAGGGTGTTTACCTCAATAGTGGGGTGCAAAAAGTATTTTTGAACGATAATCCAGTAACAGGTGAACAATTACTGAAGCTGGGCGACTGTATCCAATTTGAAAGCAATGGTGACGAAATAAATCTGATTCAGGTTAACGATGGCTAGCAACAGTAAATCAAATAGACGCAAAGTTAATCCATTAAGCTTAGCCTTTCTTGACGTCATGTTTTGTGGCTTTGGTGCTGTGATTCTTATTTTTCTAATCTTGGATCATGCTAGCTCCGTCTCTCCAGAAGCAACCAGCCCAGATCTGACTGCAGAAATAAATTTGTTGGAAGAAGAAATTCTGGAAGGTCAGCTTGGTTTGGTTCGGGTTCGCAATATTCTTTCTGATGTCGATTTTGAGGTAGTCGCGGCGGAAGGTCTTGCTCGCCAGATCATGGAGCAAATAGACACGTTCTTACAGGAACTCGCTGCACTTGAAAACAATAGTATGGCCAGCGTCGAAGACGTGGCGCAACTTCGTTCAGATATAGAGACTCTGGAAAATGAATTATTGCGATTGCAGGCAAGCGCCTTCGAACAGGAAGGCAATAGTGTTCGTCAATTTCTAGGGGATGGGAATCGTCAGTATCTCTCTGGCTTATTTCTCGGAGGCCAGAGAATTCTTGTGCTCATAGACAGCTCGGCCAGTATGCTGGATAGCACGATCGTAAATATCATTCGCACACGCAATATGGATGACGAGCGCAAGCGTAATTCGCCAAAATGGCAACGTGTTGTCAATACTGTGGACTGGGTGAGTACCCAGTTACCCATCACCAGCCAATATCAAATGTGGAATTTCAACACTGAATACGAAGCCGCGCTGCCTGGTACAGAAGATAGGTGGTTAGAGGTTGCGGATCGAGACCAACTTAATCAGGTAATTGATAACGTAAAAGGTATAGTGCCGAACAATGGCACAAATATGGCCCAGGTATTTCGAGCAGTAGCCAATATGTCCCCTAGGCCAGATAATATTTTTCTAATTACCGACGGCTTACCTACCCTCGATGATCGGGGCGCCAGAGGTTCTCTGATAACCCCCGCAGATCGGGCGGAATTATTTGAGGAAGCAGTTGAAGAATTACCTCAGTCGATTCCGGTCAATGTAATATTGATGCCCTTGGAAGGGGATCCAAGTGCTGCGGCTATTTATTGGCAGTTGGCGCAATATACGAAAGGCTCTTTTTTGACGCCTTCAAAAGATTGGCCTTAGGTGGAAGGGCGATAAGCGCCGGCAGCAATGGGCTGAATAATGTTTGTAAATTGACTCAACGATTGCGTTAAAAAATAAATATGGCAAATCGCAAGAACAGAGAAACCGACTCCTTTACAGTCTCATTCTTAGATGTCGCATCCTGTGGGTTTGGAGCGATGATTATTCTTTTAATGATCACCAAGTCTTCGGCACCAACAACCTTGGAGTCTGTAGAAAATATTATGCCAGCGGGCGTGGTTGCTGAACTGCAGGAGCAACTGTTTGATATTAGAGGAGAAACTACGATCTTAAACCGTGAGCTCAATGCCAAGCATGAGCAACTCTCTGCAATGGAGGATCGGATAGCCAGGTTGCGCCGTGACTTGAACGACATTGAGGGTCAATTCACTACAACTAAAGAGTTGTCTGATGAAACCACTGATGAATTTGGCCGCCTGGTTCTGGCCCAACAATCTCTCACTCAAGAAATGCAACGTTTGCTCGCTAACACGCGAGCCCCCGAGAACAATGCTATCGGCGGTGTTCCCGTCGACAGCGAGTACATAATTTTTGTAATCGATACCTCTGGCAGCATGTTTCAAAACCCAAGTTGGGACAAAATGCTTGGTGTCATTAGAGATACCTTGGATGTATATCCTGAAGTAAAAGGAATCCAGGTAATGAATGACATGGGTGACTACATGTTCGAATCTTACCGCGGAGACTGGATCCCAGATACCCCAGGTAGGCGCAGTCAGATTATTCAGACTTTAAGGTCTTGGAACCCTTACAGCAACAGCAGCCCTGTAGAAGGTGTGACACGGGCCATAGACACGTTTTATGAATATGATAAAAACATAAGTATTTATGTGCTCGGAGATGATTTTCAGCCGGGCGGATCGATCCAAAATGTTCTTCAAACCATTGATCGCATTAATGTTGAAGATGAGAATGGTGATCGCTTGGTAAGAATTCATGGGATAGGCTTTCCTGTCATTTTCGCGGGCCCTAGACGATTTCAGCAAAGTGTTTACCGATATTCCACTCTAATGCGGGAGATGACGCAGCGAAATGGTGGTACATTTGTAGGGTTGAACGATTATCAGTGATTTGGCGTATTAGAATTATACGGTATAAGAATTTCAAGGAAATGGCGATGAATCAGCCGAACATGACAATACAAGCGCTCCCATACAGGTTTGGCGCTGCGTTACTACTCCTGCTAGTTTCCGCTTGTGGCGCTAGCAATGTTGTCATAGAAGGCAACTTCCCCACTCCGAACGTAAACAAAATGCCTTTGTCCGTAGCGGTTATTTATGAAGACGCTCTGCGGGAATTCGCATATATGGAGTACAGCGAAACTGGGCGCGAAGAAATAAATATAGAGAGCGGTCAATCTCATATTCGATTGTTCGACGCTGTGCTTCCCGCGATGTTTGATCGGGTCGTTAACGTGGATACTATGGAAGACGCCGTCGAACAAAAAGTTGACGCAGTGTTTGCTCCCGTAATTGAGGAATTTCAACTAGCACTGCCAGCAAAGACCAAGCTTGATGTGTATGAAGTCTGGATAAAATACAATATGCGCTTGGTTACGACCGAAGGTGACTATATTGCGGATTGGGTCTTAACATCTTATGGGAAGACACCGACGGCAACTTTTCGCTCAGTACAGGACGGGATTAATGGAGCTACCGTTGTGGCATTACGAGACCTTGCTTCTAGTTTCTCATTGAGCTTTTCTCAAGTCCCGGAAGTGAGTGAATGGCTAAGAAACCTCTAGACCGGGGTACTCGAGAGGACATCAATATGAGCACTATAAAAAAAGCGCAAACTGCAAATGTCGGTGCCGCATTTTTCATTGCGAGTCTACTTGCTACATGCACTAGCACTACAGTTGATGAATTTCGCCAAGGCGAAACCGGAATTGAAACTGACGAATCTATTGTAATCTTAGGGCGTAGGCAGGCTAGCGACTACGAAACTGATTCAGGATTCGTTGAGTGTGTTGGTGATCGCATGCAGCGCGGCGAGAATGCGATAAGCGTAGTTCCTGAGCAGGAATTTATCGATTCGATGTTTCCTTGGTTCGAACCTCGTACGGCACCACTAAGAACACGCGATTTAGAGCAGCTCATGGCTGAAGATGTAGTCGCAAACAAAATGAATGACTATGGAATTCGTTACATTGTATGGGTTGATGGTGTTACAGAAACCTCCGGCCGCACCGGTTCAATTTCTTGCACTGTTGGTCCGGCTGGTGGCGGATGCTTTGGATTTGGCACGTGGGAAGACGATGCTAATTTCAATGCGCGCGTATGGGATGTCGGTTCTCTGAAAAACGTTGGAACAATAAATGCTGATGCTACTGGGCAATCCTATCTGCCGGCACTTGTAATACCAATTCCATTGTTAGCCCGGGTTGAGGCAAATGCGTGTAGCCGTTTAGCAATTCAACTCAAAGATTTTGTAAATGGTAGTTAGATATGCAAACTGCATTAAAGAAAGATAATTGGCACTATCAAAAATATTGAGTCTTTCTGATATTTGGATTTACTGATGACCAAAATACACCATAGCTTTCCCGTCGCGCTAATCGTATCGGTATTATTATTACCTTTTCTTGCTGGCTGTGCTGTCAATCCAGCTACTGGTGGAGCCAACTTAGTATTGATGACAGAAAATCGAGAAAAGGAAATAGGCCTGGAAGAACATGAAAAAGTAATGAGCTCCATGTCGCTTTTTGATGATGAAGAACTCGTTGCCTATGTAAAAGAAATTGGTAATAAGATGGCCAGGGTTAGTCATCGCCCCGATCTTGAATATCATTTCCATGTGATAGATAGCCCGGAAATTAATGCGTTCGCATTACCTGGAGGTTATGTTTATGTGAATCGCGGCTTGTTAACTTACATGAACTCAGAGGCCGACCTAGCAGCAGTACTTGCCCATGAAATCGCCCATATTACTGCGCGGCATGCAGTTCAGCAGCAGGCTAGAGGCGCGCTCGCTCGCGGAGCCGCAGTCGCAGGCGGACTGGTCGCCGGTATAGCAACCGGTAGCGGCTATGCGGCTTCACAAATCAGCGAGGTCGCCTCTATCTGGGCACAAACGGGGCTTAGCGGTTTTGGCCGGGAGCAAGAATTAGAGGCTGATAGTTTAGCAGCGGAATATTTAGTGAATGCAGGATACGATCCTGCAGCAATGATTGAAGTTATCACTGTTCTCAAAAATCAGGAAGACTTCAACCGCCGTGTTACTGGTGGTGGCGGAAGTTACCACGGCTTGTTTGCGACGCACCCACGGAATGATCGACGTCTTCAGGAGGCTATTTCTGAAGTTGGCCAGTTAGAAGAAACTGGCGTAGCAAAAACCGACAATGATACTTTTAGAGAAGAGCTCGATGGGCTTATCGTTGGACAGAGCAATGCCTCCCAACGAACCGATCAGCGCAATCGCTATTATCAGGATTTATTAGGCTACACACTGGTGCTCCCCGATGGCTGGAATGTTGCAGAGACTACTACAACTGTGACTGCTAGCGGAGGCAATGTTGGCAGCTTGAAAATTGAAGCCCAACGCTTGCAGGAAAATATCGAACCACGTGTTTTTATTAGAGACAACATGGGTATTGAAAATTTGCAAGAATCTGAGGTTCTCTCTCAATTTCGATTGCTAGGTCATACTGGTGTGGCAGTAAACCCGGATACTGAAAAAATGGAGCGAGTGGCGACTATTTACTTAGGGCCCCGAGCGTTTACATTTCGCGGAGAAATTGGTGAAGGTGCCGAGTCTGAGGCAACCGACGAAATGCTTTTGGCCGCAATTAGGTCTTTCCGATCAATACAGCAAGGAGAAGTTGTCGCTGGTAGTGAGTTGAAAATCAAGTACGTGCAGGCAAGCGAGTTTTTTGATTTTTCCGTAGTAGCTCAATCTAGCAAAATCCCTAATTTTCCCGAAGAAACACTTCGTCTTCTTAATGGCTATTATCCGACAGGGTCTCCAGAGGAAGGTACATGGATTAAGCTAGTTGATTAGCGAAAGGTGGAGAACCCTGATGAAGGCTGGGAAACTCTATTTAAAACGTGGAAAGTATGAGTCCTAGGGAAATATGGCTTATCAAAGGTTGCCCCCATCTTCATGAAAAAGGTTTTAGAAGGGGCTAGGGGATTTATGAAAAAGGCATGTTATGCTTATGACTGAAGGATATGCAAAAAGTAACTTCAGGTCACACAACAGCCCTTGGAGTGCGGCGAGCTATAGCTGAGACAGGAAAATACTAACAAGCGCTTCTATAGATTCGGGACTGCTAAACTCAACAACTAATTGAGAAAACCAGAGACCATGGTAACAGTCTCTGGTTCTGGTTATGGCTGGAAAAGCTAAACAAAATATTTTAGTGATTGGGCCATCATGGGTTGGAGACATGGTAATGTCCCAATCTCTTTACATGTGCATAAAACAGAACAATCCAGACAACCGCATTACTGTGATGGCGCCAAGTTGGACACGCCCCTTATTGGATCGAATGCCTGAAGTCGATGCCAAGCTAAAGTTTGATTTAAAACACGGTGAACTCAATTTAGGTGCCAGGCGCAGCTTAGGAAAATCACTAAGAGATTCAAATTTTACCCAAGCAATAGTCTTGCCACTTTCTTTCAAATCAGCATTAGTGCCTTTTCACGCAAACATAAAAACCCGCACCGGTTGGCGAGGAGAATGGCGGAATATTTTGCTTAATGATTGCCGCCCAACTCAGGATGAGAATTTCCCATTAATGGTGCAACGCTTCGCAGCTCTCGCCAATCCAAGTTATTCGCTGCCACCTGAAAATATACCTAAACCTAAACTTAGCACCCAACAATCAGATGTAAATTCTTCCTTGTCGAAATTTGAGCTGACGAAGGAACTAAAAATATTAGCGATTTCTCCTGGCGCAGAATTTGGAGAAGCAAAACAATGGCCATCAGAGTACTATGCAGAGCTGATGAATGCAGTTCTGCAACAGGGTTGGCAGGTTTGGATTTTTGGCTCTGTTAACGATGTGCTAATAGCTGAGTCCATACTGGCAGACATCGATAGTAATCTTTTGGATCGATGCAAAAATCTAGCAGGTAGGACTAGTTTGGCTGAAGCCATAGACTTGATGTCACTTGCATCTGTAGTCGTATCAAATGACTCGGGACTAATGCATGTGGCGGCAGCATTGGAAAAACCAGTAGTCGGCATTTATGGACCTACGTCACCTGACTTTACGCCGCCTTTGGCAGATAAGTTAAAATTATTGGCAACGGACATAGAGTGCAGACCCTGTTTTAAGAGAAAATGCCCGTTTGGGCATCTGCGCTGCCTAACTGAGTTGAAACCTGCGCTCGCTATAGATGCAGTAAGACTTCTCACGGAAAGCAAGTAAATAGGAAGACCATTCATTGCGAGTTCTGATTGTAAAAGTATCTTCGCTAGGGGATATTATCCATACGCTCCCAGCCGTAACTGACGCCAAGAGGGCCCATGCAAATCTTGCATTTGATTGGGTAGTTGAGGAAAGCTTTTCAGAAGTCCCTTCTTGGCATCCGGCGGTCGAAAAAGTCATACCAGTCGCAATGCGTCGTTGGCGACGCAATCTATTCCAGTCTTACTTAAATCACGAATTTAGATCTTTTAAACGGGCGCTCCAAGACGTTCACTATGATCTCATAATCGATGCTCAGGGCTTAATCAAGAGTGGCTTCATCAGCAGATTGTCCCGCGGTTTAACAATTGGGCTTAGCAATAGAACTATCCGTGAACCCTTGGCTACACTTTTCTATAATAAAGTTTACTCAGTGCCTTGGACTGAGCATGCCGTAGATAGAGTGCGCGAACTCTTTTCTCGTGCTCTAAAGTATCGCTATGATAAAGATTCCATAGACTATGGGATCGATATAAAGCGAATTGATAGTAATGGGGAAACGACAAGCAAAAAACAGTTACTCTTTCTTCATGGGACCACATGGGCAACCAAACATTGGCCAGAAACTTATTGGCGCCATCTTGCGCATATTGCTACAGAGGCCGGATATAAAGTACTAGTTCCCTGGGGAGATAATAGAGAGAAGCAACGAGCAGAGTTTATTGCTAAAGACAATGAGCGGATCAAAGTCCTGGATAAGCAATCTCTCTCTAGCCTGGCACAACATATTAATAACTCCAGTGGCGTAATCGCTGTTGACACAGGCCTAGGACATTTAGCCGCAGCTTTAGCGAAACCCACAGTATCCTTGTACGGTTCTACCAACCCTGGGCTTTCTGGAACATTTGGTGAGAATCAACTTCATCTAAATTCCAATTTCAATTGTGCCCCCTGTGTTAAAAAAGTATGTACTTACAGTGGTCCAGGAATTATGGATGAATTTTCGGACCAACAGTTTGCTGTAACACCACCTTGCTTCTCTGCGCATAAACCAGAACAAGTTTGGCAGAGGTTCGAAAAGCTGATACAAAATCAATAATTCTTACTCATCCGCAAGAATGCAATAACTTATGCGAAGCGGATAAAGGATCGGATTCTTAAATGAAGTTTAGCTTTCTGATTTATTCCTACTTTCCCTTCGGAGGCCAACAGAGAGACTTTCTTCGAATCGCCAACGAATGTGTTAATCGCGGCCACCAAGTTGACGTCTATGTCTTGCGCTGGCAGGGAGAAGTCCCAGAAAATTTGAATCTAATTAAGGTGCCAGTTAACGCGTGGACCCGCGTCAAGCTTTACCAAAATTATACAAAATGGGTCGCTAAGGCCATTGCTGATGCAGAACCGTCAACAATTGTCGGCTTCAATAAAATGCCGTTGCTAGACATTTATTTTGCAGCAGACCCTTGTTTTGCGGAAAAAGCAAAAACCCAGCGGGGGTATTATTACAAACTAACCCCTCGTTACCGACACTTTTACAGCTACGAAAAAGCAATATTCGGCCCTAAAGAAACTACGCAGACGCTAATTTTATCTCCCCAACAACGAGAAGCATTCGAAAGGCACTATCCTGGTTGTGATGATCGGCTGCATAATTTGCCGCCAGGCATCGCAATTGATCGCAAAGTAGAGAGCCGGGAATTGGCCACACGTCAACAGTTTAGGAAAGAATTCAACATAGGTGATGATGACCTGTTGTTATTGCAGATCGGTTCGGGATTCAAGGTAAAAGGAGTTGATAGATCACTGGCAGCGATGGCTTCCTTGCCAGAGCACTTGTTAGAACGGACTAAATTTATGCTAGTTGGTCAAGACAAAACTGCGACTGTAAGTCGACTTGCTCGTCGTTTAGGTCTGGCTAAGAAACTAACCATACTTCCCGGTCGTGATGATATTCCTCGTTTTTTGGCTGGTGCGGATCTGCTGGTTCACCCCGCCTACGTAGAAAGCGCTGGTTACGTTTTATTAGAATCTACTATCGCTGGGTTGCCCGTACTCACTACTGCTAGTTGCGGATACTCTTTTCATATTGAAAAAGCGCAGTCCGGAAAAGTCTGCGCTAATCCATTTCAGCAGCTAGAACTAAATGAGAAATTAGCCTCTATGTTAGATTCCATAAAGGATGCCGATTGGTCCGAGAATGGGTTGAATTATGGCAAGCAAGCAGATCTGTATTCGATGCCACAGACCGCTGCAGACTTAATCGAAGAATTTGCAGTAAAGAGTTGATTAGCACATGTTCCATTTGAATAAAGAATTAGCAAAGAATTTTGGAGCATCTGATCCTTATGAAGCGCTTAAGGCGAAGGAAGGCAATATCTATCGTCAAGTCAAAGGACGCAAAACTTTTCAGTTTGTACTTAATGGCAAGAGCTATTTTGCGAAGCTCCATTCTGGTATTGGTTGGAGAGAGATATTTAAGAATCTCACCCAGCTTAAATTCCCAATTATCGGTGCTAGGAATGAATGGGAGGCAGTCCATCGTCTGCAAGAACTCAATATAGCCACCATGAACATAGTTGCTTATGGCGAACGCGGATGGAATCCTGCAAGCAGAGAGTCTTTTATAATTACTGAAGAGTTAAGTGAAACAATAAGTCTTGAAGATTATTGCAAAGATTGGAAATCATCGCCTCCTCCGGAGCGAACTCGACGCAAACTAATTGAGCAAGTTGCGTCTATTGCAAGTGCACTGCATAAGAATAATGTCTGTCATCGAGATTTTTATCTTTGCCACTTTTTATTGCATCCAGAATCTGAGCCTTTTCCAAAGTTGTCATTAATCGACTTGCATCGAGCGCTTATCAGTAAAAACCTTGCCAGGCGCTGGATTGTTAAAGACATTGCTGGATTGTTTTATTCAGCAAAGCAAATAGGCCTAAGTAATAGAGATTTATTGCGATTTATGCGGCACTACCACAGTAGAGATCTTCGAAGCGCAGTAACGGACCATAAAAAATTTTGGGTGGATGTTAAACAAAGAAGCGACGCAATGTTTAAGAAGTTGGGGCCAGCGGTATAATTATATGAATTATTTGGCTAATTGATTAGAAAATAGCTTGGTAGATATCATTAGGCAATGAACAAGTTTGATTGTGAACATTTGATCGCAATGGGAAGGCACATCCCTACGCCTTTCTATGTCTCCGTAGCAGAAGAATCATCCGAAAAAGCAATAAAGATTGAAAAAATTCTTAGAATCGTACCTGGCAAACGCTTAATTGGGCTATCAAATTGGCAGAATCAGTCTGTCATCGTGAAACTTTTCTTTGGTCCCGGTCGTTGGAGGCGAAATCTATTAAGTGATCTTCGAGGCATTAATTTGTTAAAGCAGCGGCATATACCCACCCCGGATATAGTTCACCAAACCAATATGGTAGATGGACGCGGCGCAGTACTATTAATTGATTACCTTGAACAGGGCAAGAACCTCAATCTCCTTATAGAAGAGACAAATAATTGCGCCGAAAAGCTATCTATTATAAAGATGGCAGTTGCCACCATTGCTAAGTGTCATCGCACTGGGCTTTGGCAGGATGACATTCACCTCGACAACTTTATGCTCGTAGGCGAGAGCTTATACTTACTTGATGGTGGCGACATTAGCGCAGTCGATAATGACATTGATCTGCAAATAGCGCTCGACAATCTGGCATTATTTTTTGCGCAATTCAGCGTGTCGATGGATAGACATATTCCCCAACTACTAGAATATTATCGGGAGCACAATGATAGTTTGCCTCAAATAGAAACTACCAGCATGACATCTCGAGTTATTTCACAGCGCAAACAACGTTTGAGCCAGTATGAGAGAAAGCTATTCCGTTCTACTACAGCAAATCGCAGTGTTCATACGGCTAACAAATTCGTGGTTTACAATCGCAATATACACTCCGAAGAGCTGAAGCAATTTATTGCCGATCCAGATACCTATATCAATAAAAATAATCTTTTAAAAGCGGGAAATGCATCAACAGTTGCATCTATCACTTTGGCGAGTAAACCTTATGTTTTGAAGCGCTACAATTTAAAGTCTCTATGGCATAGTATTAAATATTTGTTTAAACCAAGCAGAGCACACCATAGTTGGTTGAATGCTTCCGTTTTAGAAATGTTAGGAGTTGCGACTCCCCATCCATACCTTTTTTACGAGGAACGGATTTTTAGAATTTTTCGTCGCCGTGCTTTTTTCTTGAGTGAAAACTTGGATGCGCCAACATTGCTCGAACAAATGCAATCAAAAAGAGAACAGTCATTTCCAATTGAGAGGCTTGTGCTGGAATTTAAATATTTATTTGACACTATGTGTACTTATCGTATTAGCCATGGCGACATGAAAGCAAGCAATTTTATCTTTGATAGTGACCGATTATATGTATTAGATCTTGATGCAATGAAGAGACATGTAAATGAAGAGGTATTTCTGCGGGCTATAAAAAAAGATCTAACTCGATTTATGAAAAATTGGCAAGGGACTGTTTTTGAAAGTAAGTTTAAGAAGCTAATTGATGATCTGGAATTCAACCCATAACTAATGATTTTTTTTGTAGTAAATACTTAAATAATTGAAGAGCTAACGAACTAAGAATGACAGTTGTTACATTAGGCTTATCTGGAGCAATAGGCCATGACCCCGCAGCCGCGCTATTTATTAATGAGAAACTAATTGCGGCAGTGGAGGAAGAGCGCCTAGTCCGTCGTAAACATGCGAAAGGTGAATTGCCTTATCATGCTGCTCGGCAGTGCTTACAAATTGCAGGCTTGCGTGGTTCTGATGTTACCCATATAGCAATTCCTTATGCTCCGATCTCGTTTTTTAGTAAAGCTCGTTGGCACTATGCTTATCGGCATTGGTATGCCCCAGATCGGAGTATTGATAGTTTATTCAATGGCAATAGGCGCTACCGTCGCTACTTAATCGATCTACGCATGTTGATGGAACAACTGCATATTTCAACATCTGAAACTCGGCTGGTGCCTATAGAGCATCAGCTAGCTCATGCGAGCAGTTGTTATCACCTAAACGAAAGTAGTGAAAAAACTGCTATTTTTTGTGTGGATTCTAAAGGCGAATACTCTAATATTTTTCTTGGCTATGGACACGAAGGTAAGATTGTAAAAATAAAAGAGTTCTATAATCCAGATTCCCTCTGTGGCATGTATGCGGCATTAACCGATTATCTTGGGTTCGAGATTCTTGACGGAGAATTTAAAGTTATGGGAATCGCTCCTTTCGGAGATCCTTATAAATATGACCTTTCTTCGCTCGCTCATTTCGATGGAAAGAATTTCAAAGTAAATAATAAACTTATTAGCACAATTGGGTTGCGTCGCTACAAAGCGAAGTCAAAGGGGCACTACTTCAGTAAAAAGCTAGTAGAGATGTTAGGCCCACGCCGAGCTGGCAATTTGATGGAAGATCCTTATGTTCATTATGCTGCCGCGATTCAGAAACTATATGAAGATATTTCAGTAGGACTCATTACCTATTATCTGAAAGATGTATTGGAAGAAACTGGCCGATTGGCAGTAGCTGGAACTGGCTCAATGAACATTCGGCTCAATCGGCGCTTGAGCTCCTTACCCCTAGTAAAAGAATACACTGTGCATCCCGCTTGTTCTGATGCAGGAACGGCGATTGGTGCTGCCTCTTATTCGGTCCGAGCGCTTGGTAAGAAAATCGAGCCAGTCACGAATATGTACCTGGGCCCGAGCTATGACAGCGATCAATGCATCGAAGCATGCCTATTGCATCGGGAGAAGCCTGAGTGGGAGGTTCTAGCATCTCCCTATGAGAAAGCAGCAGAGCTATTGGCAAACGGGCAATTACTAGCCTGGTTTCGGGGTAAGATGGAGTTTGGCCCTCGCGCTCTAGGAAACCGTAGTATTTTGGCTAACCCGAATCAAATAGGGATTATCGATGCAATTAATCACCAAGTGAAATTTCGTGAACACTGGAGACCTTTTTCACCTAGTATCATTGATTCATTTGCAAAAGATTTTCTCCCTAAAGGTCAGCAAGATGAATACATGAGTGTGAGCTTGCCAGTAAGCTCTCATTGGCAAGAGCGTTACCCTGTCGTTGTTTATGAAGACGGAACGACGAGGGCTCAAGTAGTGACAGAAAAGGCTAACGAAGATTTTTATCGTCTACTAGAAGCCTTTCAAGCTAGGACTGGACACGGCTTACTGATTAATGCCAGCTTGAATCGGCCAGGTGAAGCTTTAGTCTGTACCCCGGAAGATGCAGTTAATATGTTCATGGGAACTGATCTTAACTATATGATCATGGAGAACGTATTAGTCACGAAGCGCGAGGAATCGGAGACCTGGTAATGAGGAGCTTCTGTTAAGTAGCACTTAACTTTTATCTTAATGATTAAGGCCTAATTTTTTTGTAAACCGCGAGTTGTCGGTTGTCTAGACTGGGGAAGGCGGTTTGGAATTCCAGCAAGTCTTTTACTCCTTCACGCGCTACCAGCTCTGTCATTTCATAATGCATTTCAATTACAATCAAATCACCAGGTCGAGCGCTAGTTATATCTGTTTCATTTAGGAACCTTCCAACTTGATCATAGTCTTCTACCCTACCGCTGTAATAGGCTATTGTGTGATTGTTTGTTACTAAGCCGTTTGAGCTATTCGATTCTGTGTTGATCCAATCGATTGAGTTATACACAAATGCTTTCGATTCACCAAAGCTGATAAACGAGTCGAATGCACAATAGCCAAAAAATAAAATAAGTATCCGCATACCTATGTTTTTGAATGATGATTGACTGAATTGCTTAACAATATTGGCGAGCACTATGGGCACGAATAGAGCTAAGAGCAGACAGAATAGCATTGCGTAACGACTAGATGTATAGCGAGTTACCAGTATGAATATAAATACGATAAAAAAATTAGCTAATAAGAAAAATACTATTGGTACGCAGAGATTTCTTTCTAGATCTAGAAAACGTTTATAAGCGCCATAGGTCAGCAGCCAGAAGAATGGGCCGCCGATACCTGAAAATAACTTTGCTATCAGAATGGCTAAAATGCCAGTGATAAGGAACAAATTCAGGTAAGGTCCAGAATAAGAAGATGCATGTTCTCCGAACACTGCCGTACTCATTGCCGAATTATTGGCTTCACTTGGATTTAACGTGGTCTCTATAAAAGGTTCATAAACCGTAAGAAAATCTATAAGCATCCCTGCAAAACTAATCCCCATTAAAGCCAGCACTAAAAATGAAAACCCTAAGATACTAATTGACATTCCAATGGCTCTAGCAAAGTGGCGACGAGTGTTTGAAATCTCATGGCGTTTATCGAAGAGCAATGCGAATGGGATAACTATAAGATACACGACGGCTTCGGGGCGAAAACTGGTAGCAATTAAAAGACCTACTCCAAAGGCGATTAAGTTCCGATTCCTCTGTTGTTCGTAATAAAGCAGGAATTGCCAAAGTGCAAACAGGCACAATGCCCAATAGCCAACATCTCGAATAATATCAAACCGAAACTCATTTAGTTGTGGGTAGAGCAATATACAAAATGCTGCGAGAACGGAGACGAGTGCAGTGCTATCGATAAGTCTTACAATACTGAGGAACGAATATACCAATAGCGCATAGAACAGGGAATTAATAAGATAAGCTGAAGCAAAGAGGTCGAAGCCGAGTAAACTGATGGCAGCAATTGTTAAAGAGTAACTTACCCAGGCATAATGTTGAATGGCAGCGGTGATTCCCTCATTGAGGGCTATGTCAGCGGTTCGAATATAAGCATAAGCGTCGTCGTTAGGCATGTTGCTAATGAATAGACTTATCAATGAGACCAAGAGGCTAGCGCCTACCGCTATTAAGCGGATATCTATTCGTTGCCAGTTGTAACTACTCACAATGATTTCTCATCCAACATGTTAATAAGGCCGTGCTGATTTTCCCGCTTCTTGAGTTTTAAATCGTTTGTGTAACCATAAATATTGATCAGGCTTTTTTCTGATCGCTTCTTCTATTATTTTGTTAATGATTATCGCATCACGCTCCTTATCGCCGGTCGGATAATTCTTAAGCGCTGGAGAGAAGTCTAAATGATAACCTGAATTATCTGCATTACGATAATGACTATAAAACACAACTTCCGAATCATTAAAAGCTGCAAACCGGCTCGTAGCTGTTATCGTTGCTGCTTGGTTGCCGAAGAACGGAACAAAAACTGAATGCTTGGCACCGTAATCCTGGTCTGGTGCATACCAGAGAATATGACCTTGCTTAAGACCGCGCATTGCACCGCGAATGTCCTTGCGATCGAGGACAGCCGGATGATGTCGAATCCGACCATTGTACATGGCAGCATCGAACAGTAGATTATTGTTAGGGCGGTAAGTGACATCCATTCTGCCGTTAAGGTTGAATAGAAAACCACCAAATTCAAGTGTCGTAAAATGCGCACATAGTAAGAGCACACCTTTTCTTTTTGCTACAGCAGTTTCTAAATTTTCCAGCCCCGACACAGTTACTCGATCTCTGAATTCTTCTGGCTCCCTGTGCCAGGCGATGGCTATTTCAATTAGACCAATAGCATTGGAGATAAAGGTTTTTCGAACTAACTGGTTCAGCGCTTTTTCATTCAACTCAGGGAAACACAAGCGTAGGTTCACTTCGCAAATGTGTTTACGTTCAAGTGCCAAGAAATAAGTAATAACTCCTAGTAACTGTCCGACTTTGATTTGGATAGCGAATGGCAATCGGGCAACAGCCCACATTAGACCCAGTCCCATCCAGGTAGGCCAATAGCGAGGAGCCAAATATTGGCTCATGGGTCGGTATTCTGGGTGCAGTTCAGGCTCAGACATCGCCACTTAGCTCTAAATCCATATTGTGCGAGTTCGAATTGTAGCAGATGCTCTTCTCAACCTCATTTTAGGGATGGTTGGTACAAAAAGGACAAAACACACGACTTATTTCCCACATTTTAAAAATTAATGCCTATATTTTCGATAAATATCCCACTTTCTAGAAAAAAAGGGGGATCTATTGATTAGCCAACACCTCTAAACAACTAGTATCGCTGTGGTATGATCACCCCCCAAGATTCGAGCTGTTCGTCCTAATTGGAGAAAAAAGATGAAGCTTGAGATGCCGGCCTTTCAAGAGGCGCGGCTATTAGTAATTGGCGATGTCATGCTAGACCGCTATTGGCACGGCGCTGCTTCCCGTGTCTCGCCCGAAGCGCCGGTGGCAGTGGTCAGGGTCGGGAATCGGGAAGACAGACCTGGTGGAGCAGGTAACGTTGCCTTGAACATTGCAGCCTTAGGGTCAGCTACCCGCTTGATAGGTATTGTCGGAGAAGACGAAACTGGGAGCGAATTACATTCCCGGTTGAGCGCCGCTGGGGTCTACTGCGACTTTATAAAATCGGATGATAAGCCAACGATTACCAAACTGCGGGTAATCAGCCAGCATCAACAGCTTATCCGACTCGACTTTGAACAACCTTTCGAGCCGGCGGATATACATGGATTGTTTGAAAAGGCGAAGGCCTTAATTGACGACACGCAGGTACTCGTTCTCTCAGACTATGACAAAGGCGCATTGCAGGAAATACAGCAACTAATTGAATTGGGTCGCAGTCATGGCATACCAATCATTGTCGACCCTAAAGGCTCTAATTTTGAAAAGTATCGAGGTGCTACTTTAATTACCCCTAATCTAACTGAATTCGAAGAAGTAGTAGGCCATTGCCAAAACGAAGAAGAATTAGTCAATAAAGGCTTAAGGCTTGTCAGTGACTTGGATTTGGAAGCGATGCTAATCACACGTGGTGAACATGGTATGACTTTGATCAGACCAGATTCACCGGAATTACATTTGCCAGCGCGCGCACAAGAAGTTTTTGATGTAACCGGTGCTGGCGACACCGTTATTGGTGTTCTAGCGGCAGCAATGGCAGCAGGTGATAATTTAGCTGACGCAACAGCTTTGGCCAATCTATCCGCAGGATTGGTAGTGGGCAAGTTAGGTACTGCTGCGATAAGTGGCCCTGAGCTGCGTCGTGCAATACTAGCGGAGCAGAATTCTGGGCGAGGTGTAATGACTTCTGAGCAATTATTGTTCGCAGTCCAAGATGCAAAAGCGCACGGTGAAAAAATAGTATTTACTAATGGTTGCTTCGATATAATTCATGCCGGTCATGTTGGCTACCTAGCAGAGGCGAAAGGATTTGGTGATCGACTCATTGTTGCGATTAACAACGATGAATCTGTTCGTAGAGTTAAAGGGCCAGGTCGGCCAATTAATCCTGTAGAAAGACGTATGGCTGTTTTAGCAGGACTCGAAGCCGTAGACTGGGTAGTTAATTTCTCAGAAGATACTCCAGAAAAACTATTACAGAAACTTCAGCCTGAAGTATTGGTTAAAGGCGGCGACTATACGCTCGATCAGGTAGTTGGTGGAGAGTTTGTCCAATCTTATGGTGGTATAGTAAAAGCACTTGAGTTTCTTGATAATTGCTCGACATCAGCTATCGTTGAGAAGATGAAAGAAGTTGGTGAGTAATAGTTTTTATTTCCAACAAACTAAGCCAAAACTTTTATTGCAGTTTGCACATTAGCTTCCAAATGCGCTGAGCTAATTGTACCGAATATTATACTTGTGACGCCTGGGTGATTTAGTGAAAACTCAAAGTTTTTCTCGACACCACCTTTACAATTATGACCACTATTGAGAGCTTTCTTAATTAACACACCCTTTCTATTTGTCAGCGCGTGGTCTATTACTATCTCGTCTTTGCTACAGGTGGGATTGTAAGTCACCATGACAGCATCAGTTAAATCTACCGCTTTTTGACCGCCCTCGATGCTCTTGGTGGACATCCCAATTGCTCTGATAAGCCCGCGTTCTTTAAGCTTGGATAAGGCCTCCAAACAATCTGTTGATTCAATAATTGCTACGTCATTACCATCAGAATGTATCAAAACTAAATCCAAATAATCTGTGTTTAGGTTGAGCAAGCTTCTTTCGACGCTCTTTCGTATATGAGTCGCAGAATAATCATAAAAAGACTTACCTGTAACAAACTCTTCGCCAACCTTAGTACAGATTACCCAATCCTTACGATCACTTAGTAATCGGCCAAGACGTTGTTCACTGCTGCCGTAAGCTGGTGCGGTGTCCAATAAGTTGATGCCGAGAGATTTTGCCTGGTCTATCAGCGAAACGATTTCTTCATCGGAAGGCAGAGCAAAATTCGAAGGGTACTTAACCTCCTGATTACGGCCAAATTTAACCGTCCCCAAACCAACACAAGAAACAGAGATACCTGACTGACCTAGCTCGCGATGCTCTAAAGACATTAACAACTAATCCCAATAGTTCTGTGCTAATCCTGGCTGTGCTAACAGCTCACTAAGCGCATTTATTGCGCCATTGCTTGTAGAAGCAGTAACGGAGTCTCTACGTAGCGCGTTGACTACTTTATCGGCCAAAGAAGGTGTAAGAGTAAGTTTGGTTGGCCATGCAGTTATAATATTAGCTTCTGACAATAGGTAAGCATCATCAGGGCGATAATTATTGCCAATATTCGCCTCCGCTCGATTGATTATAAAGCTGTCCCATTCTGCAGCAGAAGTATCAAGCCTTGGAAACAATTTACGTACTAAGTTCTTTGCTACCTTTAATTGCTCAGACTGATTTTTACGCACGCCTGCCTCAGCCAATTCGCCTCCCAAATACCAGACGGTTTGCCCTTGTTGATCTGCATGAGAAGTTATTGTCAGTTTTGGTGTAAGACTAAAATTATCACCAACACAGTGTACAAAAACTCTAGGCAGTTGTGAGCTTTTTAAATAGACCATATGCAGTGGCCTAACTTGAGCCTTAACGGACTGAATGTTAGTTTGTGCAATGAGTTCGGCGTTTCCTTCACCGGCACAAAAAATAAATCGCTCCGCTTCAATGACAATTTCTTGATTATCAGAATTCAAAACCAGGGAATAGTTTGATATGTCTCCGCCCTTGGTAAAATGATAATTATCCTTTTCAATAGAGAAGATAGGAGGCGAGACTGTAGATACATTATCGCGAAGCTTTTTTACCAAAGAAGAAGAATCAATTACAAAATCAGGCAGTTCGTATAATGTTCCATCAATTACATTATTTTTGAAGAATTCCGGATACCGTTCTGGTTCAAGCGAATGAACTCGACCGGCTAGACTCTTACTGCCAAGAAATGTTTTTAGCTTAGAGCGAAGGCTACCATCTGACCACATATAGTAATTGTCGCTTAGAATTAAAACTCCAGTTAAATCCACGTCACCATTTCCCTTTAAGCATTGTTGCCAAGCTTTGGGCATGGAGGCGATTGCATTTGCCGCCTCAGTGAATGAGCCACCCAGGGCATATTTTAGGCCGCCATGTATAATTCCTTGGGATGCAAAAGTCTGGCCCCCTCCAAGGAACTCAGTTTCAACGAGAAGAGGATGATATCCTTCATTTTTCAGCCGATTCAGTAACCACAGGCCGGCTATACCGCCGCCAAATATAACTATGTCTGTTGAATAGCGTAATGTCATTGGTTACCTTTACAAGTCGACAAGATGCTTTGCTCAAACCGACTAGAGTATATCGACATCAATCTTATTTTCCCAACTAGAGACGAAGGCGCAGACCTAACACTTATTTAACTATGTTGAGAGTTCTTTATAGCCTTATTTTGTATCTATCTGTGCCACTGATAATTGTGCGATTATATTACCGGGGTATTCGCGCTCCTGGTTATAGGCAAAGAATCTTAGAGAGATTTGGCCACTTTACACCCCCGGCGGATTTTGATCGACAGAAAACAACGATTTGGATTCATGCCGTGTCAGTTGGGGAAACCTATGCAGCACAGCCTCTAGTTAAGGCCCTGCAACAATCTTACCCAGATTCTCAATTCTTAATAACATCCATGACGCCGACAGGCTCTGAAAGTGTTAAGACGCTCTTTAATGGCTCTGTATTTCACGCTTATCTACCATATGATCTGCCCATGGCGATCAGGCGCTTCCTGGATACTATTAACCCCGATCTGCTAATCATTATGGAAACAGAGCTATGGCCTAACTTAATTTATCACTGCAAGCAGCGTGATATGAAAATCCTTCTGGCAAATGCTAGATTGTCAGAAAAATCGGCGTTGGGCTATGAGAAAATTTCAGGCCTCATGTACAAAATGCTGCAATCCTTTGATGCGATTGCTGCACAATCAAAAGAGGATGCGGATAGACTTCAAGCATTGGGAGCAGATATTGAAGAGCTCAAAGTGACTGGTAGCTTAAAATTTCATGTACAAAAAAACGCAGGTCTAAATTCTGACGAACCTTTCTTCGATGCTATTAAGGCATCAAATCGTGTTGTAATAATTGCAGCGAGTACTCGTGAGGGCGAAGAAGAAAAAGTACTAGAAGCTTACAAAGATGTGCAAAGTAAAAACTCCAATGTACTTTTATTATTGGTACCCAGGCATCCAGAAAGATTTGATGAGGTTGCGGCTTTGTGTGAGCGATCGCAATTGCAAACCATGCGGCGATCATTACCTCAACCTGCAATAAATGATATGAAAATTATTGTTGGTGACAGCATGGGAGAAATGGCGAGATATTATTCTGTCGCTAATATTGCATTTGTTGGAGGCAGTCTCGTTAACACCGGCTGCCAAAACGTCTTAGAACCAGCTGCATTCGCTTTACCAATATTAGTAGGGCCATCTCAATTTAATTTTGCGCAGATTTGTAATCAGCTTGAATCTGCTGGAGGTATGCTAACAGTAAGTGATGAAAGGGGGCTCACTGCGTCTCTTAACCAACTGGTTGAAAATGAAGCTTTACGTAGGCAAATGGGAGCTGCTTCGAAGTCAGTCGTCGAAGCAAACCAGCAGGCATTGCCTGCATTGCTCCATATAATAGACAAGCTAATTAGCTAATCGAGGCTAGCTTACTCGAATTGACGAGTTAGATTCTCTACTCCATCATTCGTAACAAGCACATTGTCTTCGACTCTTATACCGCCGCAACAGTAGAGCTCTTCTACCAGCTTCCAATTGATAAATTTACTTCTTGATTCACTCCTTACTGGCTCCAATAAGAGTGGTATAAAGTAGCAACCTGGCTCGATAGTAAACACCATATTGACGTCAAGCTGTCGAGTATTGCGAAGTGTTGAGATGTCGGTCGGAGGCGTCTGTATTGATCCAGCAATATCTTGTTGATGTCCACCTACGTCATGAACTTGTATACCTAACAAATGGCCAACACCATGGGGCATAAACAAATGCGGTATTTTTAATTCGATTAAATCCAGCAAAGACCCTCGACAAATCTCGAGATCGATTAGGAGCTGAGCTATTTGGGCTAGTGCAGCGAGGTGAATGTCCGGATAGTTGACGCCGGGTTTGACCATGGCGACTAATTGCTGCTCTATGCGCTCGATTCCAGTCAATAAAGCCTTAAATGCTTTATGTACACTTGGCTTAACTGATGTGCGAGTTATATCGGAGCCATAACCATTTACGCGATAGCCAGCATCGATCAATAAAACTTTACTGCCGTCGGCGGGTATGCGTCTTTTGTGCTGATAATGCAAAATAGCTGCCTTTTCATCCAGTGCAACGATATTGGTGTAGGGGCTTTCGTCTTCGAGCAAAGTACAGGCTTGTAAATACGCCATGTGAATTTCATATTCATTGCCACCATCAAGAAACTTCTGGCGTGCGGCATTGTGCCCAGTAAGCGCTAATCGATTTGCGGCTTTAAGTTGTTCGACCTCATAAGCTGTCTTGTAGGCTCGTTGAAAGTCCAGATAGCGGATTACGGTTTGGGGATTTAGCCATTCTGTTTTGATACCTAAATCAGTCGCCAACGATTCATTAGGCCCAAGATAACCGAGCTGCCCAATTATGTTCTTAGGCAAATGCTTGGCGATTTCCTGTGCAGTACTTAAACGGATAATGCGAAAACAGTCGGCCCACCAACTGTTGTTCTCGATTCCTTGATCATACCAATAGTCTTCAGGGACGATTTGGAAGTAAATCGGCTGTTCGCCCGAGCGGAAATAAACAAATTGATCTGGCCTATTTACGGGCAACCAGTGGATTAAGTGCCCAAAGGACTGAAAGGCAATACCTCGATCATCACCATAGTAATGGCCTTCGCAACCACTGTGCACGAGCAAAGCTCGCAGACCTCCGCCCTTTTCGATACAGTTGGAAAGAGCTGCCTCATAGTTAATTACGAGAGTTGCAATATGTTGTGTAAAAAGATCTTTAGTCAAAGCCGGGCACTTGTTTATTGTTCGGTGAGGCTTCGAATTATACTGCTTCTTCACTGAATAAAGACAAACAAATTTAGTAGGAAAGATTTAAGCTTTATCTCATGCTTTTGCTGATAATGCTGATCTTTACAGTTCTTTCACTAAAACTTCAGATGTGGATTGCTTCGGTTTTAAAAGCCAGTGCTGCCGACACTTATTCATTTAAGCTACAACAATTTAGCTCATTGAAAAAGAGTATTTGGCTTAAGTAATTTGTGTGTACTTACAGTATCGATTTCAATATTAATAGCAGCAGCCGAATAAATTAAGCTTTTATAATTGCACTCTTAATTTATTTAAATTACTTTTAGACTAAATGATTATGGAGACACTTATGTCTGAGATACCGGCTTATATGATTGCTAATCTCGTTGTGCGTGATACGGACGAGTATCGAAAATATGAAAAAGGGTTTTTTCCAATTCTGAAACGTTTTGGTGGTGAATTTTTCACCTATGACGACAGTCATGAAATCTTGGAGGGTTCTGAGCCAATAAAAGGGCGAATAATTCTATTCAAATTTCCTTCCGAGCAGGCTGCCAAAGATTGGTACAACGACGACGAGTATCAAGCGTTATCTGAATTTAGACGCGCTGGCACCCATTTGAATTCTCTAACACTTGTACATGGCCTGCAACCAAGAAATACCGGATAATTATGTAATATAGTAGGTTCAATTAAATTAATTGACGGTCTCCTGACGGCCTCACAAACACAATTAGGTAGAATGGGAAGTATATTTTCTGTTGTTCAATCACAGTGAATCTTTATTGTGAGAGACACACAGCTCGCACGTCGCTCCAATGGAAAAATGCTAGGTTAACTTCGCTTTACTCTTCATAATTTTCAATCGCTGGGCAAGCACAGAACAGGTTTCTATCACCATAGACGTTATCGATACGATTGACGGCTGGCCAGTATTTACTGTCCATACTGCCGCCCATCGGGAAAGCCGCTTGCAACTTGGTATAGGGCCTTTCCCAATTTTCATCGACCATGTCATGCATGGTGTGTGGTGCATTTTTTAATGGGTTGTTCTCTACATCAACCTTGCCGCTTTCAACCTGATCAATTTCTCGACGGATTTGAATCATTGCTTCGATAAAGCGATCTAATTCTTCTTTTGATTCACTTTCAGTTGGTTCGATCATTAAAGTTCCGGCAACAGGAAAAGACATTGTTGGTGCATGAAAACCAAAATCCATTAACCGTTTGGCGATATCTTCTTCACTAACTCCCGAAGCTTGCTTAAGGGGGCGCATGTCGATAATGCATTCATGGGCTACCATTCCGCTGTTCCCCGTATACAAGACGGGATAGTGCTCACTTAATTTTACAGCGAGATAGTTAGCATTAAGAATGGCTACTTGGGTTGCTTTTAGCAGGCCTTGCCCACCCATCATGGTGATATACATCCAAGAAATGGGCAAGATGCTAGAACTTCCCCAGGGGGCAGCTGAGACAGCAGTATTTTCTTTTTCTGTACTTCTAATTTTAATAATTGAATGGTTAGCGAGATAGGGTGCAAGATGGGCTTTTACGCCAATGGGCCCCATTCCGGGGCCTCCACCACCATGGGGTATACAGAAGGTCTTATGCAGATTTACATGAGAGACATCGGCTCCGATTTCCGCAGGTTTGGCTACTCCAACTTGAGCATTGAGATTGGCCCCATCCATGTAAACCTGGCCCCCATTGTCATGGATAATCTGACAGATTTCTTTTACAGCAGTTTCATAGACGCCGTGAGTAGAAGGATAGGTAATCATTAGTGCAGCAAGATCGTCTTTGTGGGACTGAGCTTTGGTTTTGAGGTCTGCAACGTCGATATTGCCATTTTCATCACAGGCAACCAGAACAACTTTCATCCCAATCATGTGAGCACTGGCAGGATTGGTTCCGTGGGCTGAGCTAGGAATTAAACAAACATTTCTAGCTGATCCATTTAGACTTTCGAGATATTTTTTAATTGCTAACAGCCCTGCATACTCTCCTTGAGCACCTGAATTTGGTTGCATGCTGATTGCATCAAAGCCGGTTATTTCCGCTAGCATATCTTCTAATTCAGCAATCATTTGTTGGTAACCAGCCATTTGATCCAACGGAGTAAAAGGGTGCGGTTTTGCAAACTCGGGCCAGCTAATGGGAATCATTTCGGCCGCTGCATTGAGTTTCATGGTGCAGGAACCTAAGGGGATCATGGTATGGGTCAAAGAGATATCTTTGTTCTCCAATCTCTTTATGTAGCGCATCATTTCAGTTTCACTATGATAGCGACTAAATATAGGATGTTGTAAATATTCACTCTGACGAATCAGTTTATCTGAGATAACTGGCGCTATTTTACCTTGCGTGATTGCGGTATCGATTGTAGTTACTGAAAGATTCTCTCCATCTTTGCCTAATAAAACTTGCCAAAGGCGTTCGATATCTTGTTCAGTTGTACACTCATCTAGACTTATACCAACGCTACCATACTTTTCGAGACGGTCCATACGCAAATTAATGCCAGCAAGCATTGCGCGCTCCGATAGCGCCTGGACTTGTTCGGCGCCAATTGAAACAGTGAGAGTGTCGAAATAGTTTTCGTTAAGGATCGATAATCCAGTTTCGCTCAAACCTTTCGCTAGAATTGTGGTTAGTCGATGGATTCGTTTAGCAATTTTTTCTATGCCGATGGGGCCATGATACATGGCGTAGAGTGCTGCGATATTGGCCAGTAGAACTTGAGCTGTGCAAATATTGCTATTGGCTTTCTCACGACGGATATGTTGTTCCCTGGTCTGCAAGGCCATGCGATAAGCCTGTTTTCCTCTGGTGTCTACAGATACTCCAATGATGCGACCAGGCACCGCACGTTTATATTCTTCTTTGGTTGCAAAATAGGCAGCATGAGGTCCGCCATAGCCCATAGGAACACCGAAGCGCTGTGTGCTTCCAGTTACGACGTCGGCACCCATTTCTCCTGGTGGTTTTAACAATGCCAGGCTCATTAAGTCTGCAGCGACAGCAGCTATGGCTTTGTGCTCATGCAGACCTGCGATCACTTTAGTAAGGTCCGTGGCATCCCCAAGCATTGAAGGGTATTGAAAGATGGCACCAAATAATTCTTCGGCTTTTATCTCGTCAGTGCTACCAATGACGAGCTCGAAACCAAAGCATTCCGCGCGAGTCTTAATCACTTCAATAGTTTGAGGGAAACAATGCTCATGGACAAAAAACTTATTTGCCTCCCGATTTTTACTAACCCGTTTTGCGAGGGCCATCGCTTCTGCTGCTGCCGTGGCTTCATCAAGCAAGGAGGCATTGGCTAAATCCATTCCCGTGAGATCCAGCGTAACTTGCTGGAAATTAAGCAGACACTCTAGCCTTCCCTGAGATATTTCTGGTTGATAGGGCGTATAAGCGGTGTACCAGCCAGGGTTTTCCAACACATTCCGCAGAATCACATTAGGAGTATGTGTATCGTAGTAACCTAAACCGATAAATGATCGAGTCTGTTTGTTTTTAGCAGCCATACTTTTAAGTTTTTCTAACGCATCATTCTCTGGTAACGGGTAAGCTAGCGCCATTGGCTTGCTCGATAAAATCGAACTTGGCACAACTTTCTCGATTAGCTGTTCAAGAGAATTCAGCTCCAAAGCCTCTAGCATGCTGGCAACTTGGGCGTTGCAGGGTCCGATATGACGGTCTATAAATTCATCCCAATACTGGAGTGTTTCCAAGGTTGGGGCAGAATCATTTTGAGCAGAATTTGATGGCACGGATGAGGATTTCGCTGGGGTCTGCATAGATTCCTTTGATGAGTTTTTCAATTCACTCAAAAAAGCACTGGCTTAATTAAGCAAATGTGAAGTCTGGAAAGCAGAATAAATTCTCTGTCTTTCGTGTGATAACTATTGTTCGATTAAATAGGTTCCAGGGGTTATTCTTCTTCGCAATGTTCGGAGTAGCCTTCGGTATCCATAAGTTCTTCTAGTTCAGCGGCGTCGCTAACTTTAATTTTGAAGAACCAACCATTCTCATAAGGCGATGAATTAACCGTTTCAGGGGCATCCAGCAGCGTTTCGTTTATTGCGATTATTGAACCTGAGACTGGGCTGTAAATATCTGAAGCAGCTTTTACGGATTCCACAACGGCCACTTCATCTTTTGCATTCACGCTAGTCCCAGGCTCTGGCAATTCAACGAAAACGATGTCGCCTAAGGCATCCTGAGCATGATCACTAATGCCGACGCTGGCATTGCCATCGTCTTCAATCCGAATCCACTCATGGCTTGTTGCATATCTTAATTCGTCAGGAATATTACTCACAAAATGAACCCTCTTTCAGTCCTTTACAGGGCGAGCGTGTCTGGCTCGTTTGTTTTTATTCGAAAACCTTTTTACCGAAACGAACGAAATTGGGTTTCACAATTCGTACGCCGGTCAGTTTACCTCGAAGGTCAACTTCGCAGGATTGACTGCTAATCGGGATTCTAGCTAATGCAATTGAATGCTTCAATGTAGGAGAGAAACTCCCGCTAGTAATTACTCCCTCGCCTTTATCTGTTACCAACTTTTGTCCTTTTCTTAGCACACCACGACCTTCGAGCACCAAGCCCACTAATTTTGGCACTTCACCGGATTCATACAAATGCTTGTGGGCGATCAAGGCTGGTCGGCCGATAAATTCGCGGTCTGTTGGTTCATAGGCAATAGTTTGATCCATATTCGACGCTAATGGCGAAATGGATTCATCCATTTCATGGCCATAAAGATTCATGCCGGCCTCAAGCCGCAGGGTATCGCGTGCACCCAGACCTATGGGTAGCACACCCACAGCTAGTAGCTTTTCCCAAAGCTCGGGCGCTTCTTCTGCTGGGAATATGAATTCTAGACCTTTTTCTCCCGTATAACCGGTGCGCGCCACAAACCAACTGTCCATCTCGATGCCACGGAAGCTTTTCAGTTCCCGAATTTGGGTTGCTTGGCTGTCTGCAACGACTTCACAAACCTTCCCAATGGACTCAGGCCCATGTACCGCCAAAATCGCTAAGCGAGGCTTTTCTTCCAGTGAGACTCTAAAGCCATCCGTGTTTTGAATCATCCAACGTATGTCTTTACCGCGGGTTGCACAGTTCACGACTAGCCGGTATCCAAAGCTCATGCGGTAAACGATTAGATCATCGAGTATGCCGGCGTCGTGATTGAGCATGGCGCTATAGAGTGCGCGACCTACCTGATCTAGTTTCGCGACATCGTTTGCCAGGAGGTAACGTAGATACTTTTCAGCATCATCTCCCCCCACATCAATGACGGTCATATGAGAGACATCGAATACGCCCGCAGCCAAGCGAACCTGATTATGCTCCTCGATCTGCGAGCCATAATTAATAGGCATATCCCACCCGGAAAAATCCACCATCTTGGCGCCGGCATCGAGATGTTTTTGATAAAGAGTGGTTTGTTGGCCCACCGACATGTACTACAAATTTAAGAAATTAGGAGACCGTAATTCTACCTATTAGCCATGGTATTTGACAGCGCTTAGAGCTGCTGACTGAGATCAGAAGACATTATCTTATGGATCCTCGAGGGTTTATTTGGAGCAGGTTCCTTGAGGTGAATTCTGGGCATTTATGGAGTAAATGCGAGCATCTGAATCGGAAAAGAGTGCATTTTTATGTTTGCGATTTGGGCAGCCTCAGGGCTGCCAGGCATAGCTAAACTTCGCGAAGAAGGTTCTATTGGTGTATTCAATGGAATCATAAACATCATCTTGAAAGCCAGAATCTGAATAGCCAACGAAAAAACGCGTGGCTGCATTCACTTTATAGCTATAAAGGAGCTGAGCACCTAGGTCACGGGATTGTTTGTCGACAGGAAACAGATAGTTTTCCTGATTACGCTCGCGGTCAGAGTACTGCAACGTTAATCTAAGAAAACTCCGGGCATTGAATTGGTAAGTAGTCCTTAAATCAGTGAGGTTAGCAGTAAATAAATCTCTTCCATCTGATTCGAAATCTTGATATTGATGTGAGACATCAAGTAAAAAATGACGACCGAATCGATATCCAACTCGTGGGCCCCAACGTTTCGAATAGCCGAGTCTAGTGTTGGAAAAATCCACTACGTCTTCAAAGCGAATTAGTGAGCTTATGTTCAAATTCGGTGTTGGTTGAAAACCAATATTTATCATGTTGAATTGTTCGTCAAAATATTTTCCATTCCAATAGGTCTCGCTGCCGCCAAATAAACCGTTCAAGTATGATTGCTTCGGCCCACTCATATTTAGAAAAATTTCTGTTTCTTCCTCCAGCTGTAACCCAGATTGATCCTCGGTGCGATCATAATCCAGCGCGATACGGATTCGGCTAAAGAAACTATCGCCATCGGAGCGCCAAGTGTGACCGAGAGTACCCACAATGTGTTTGTAGTCAACGCGATTGATAAAACCGAGATCAGCACGGAAATCATCACCCCAGTCATAGTAGCCAAGGCGCCAATCCCAGCGCCGATCGTTGTGATTATATTCAATGACATGACTATTATCGCCAAGACTGGACTTCTGTGCATACTGGTTTTGAACCATCAATGGATAGTCTGAACTCGAATGCATACTCTGAATGGATATGGTATCGGAATCAGTCGGTCTTAATGACGCATCAAGACTGAAAACAGTATTATTATAACCATTGCCTCTACGATCTGTTACTAAGGCACCGATAGTAGAATTTTCAAAGATATCCATTCGATAACGACCTATAGCCACTTTGCTCTGCATATCATCGATGGAGGCAATTCGCGAACTTAAATTTTTAGGAATGATGAAACTGGTGGTCTCGTCATTAGCAGCCATAATCCCATAGGTGTGATCACCCGTTTTTCCGGTGAGCTTTAATCCATATTCTGGCGAAGCAATATTCCGCGTATGCACCAAATTTTCATAGGAATCAAAATAGTCGGCGCCATCGAGAAAGAAGGTTCGACGTTCAGGGAAAAACAAACTAAAGGTATTATTAATGTCTAGTTGTGTACTGTCCGCTTCTACTTGAGAAAAATCAGGATTGATTGTCGCGTTTAGATAAAGATCCTGAGTAATTCCCCAGCGCAGATCCAGGCTACCTTGTGGATCAAAATCTTCTCGCCTCCAATCATCTACAGCGGGATCACGGTTTTCGATTGAAGACATGGTTACTGTTGGAATGATTTCCAGGTTGCGACTTGGCTCGAGTTCTTCAAAGCCTTGAAGTTTGCTTATCTGACAAAGATAGCAAGAGACATCACGATCCACTTCTTGAATCGTTATTAGAGTACTGCGATCGCGAGGATAGTACCGAGCAATATCTATACCCCAAGTTTGGAGTGAATCGGTAGCTGTGAATCGTAATTGTTTGAGCGGTATTGCAAGTTCTACGTTATAGCCAGACTCTGTTATTTGGCCAACACTGTCCCAAATCGCATTCCAGGAGTCGTCCTCTCTGCCATTAACGTCATCAAAAATAGCATCCATTTGCACACCCAACGGATTTACGATGAACTCAAACGCTCTCCGCTCATCATTAAACGTATCCAGAATAATAGCGATCCAGTCATCTTCCCAGGCGCGGTCACGATCTTGATAAAAGCCTCGAATCTGGCTTGGGTCTGGATCTTGCGCAATGTAAGCAACGTAGAGTACCTCGCCGTCCTCCATAAGGAGCGCTTCGGCTAAGACTTCCGCTTCAATGTTATCTCCAGGGTCTACTTCAATATTGATGAGTACGCTAGAAGCTTGTGCCCATTCGTTTTCCTCAAGCACTCCATTGATGGTCGGTACCTGATTAGTTCGAGGAATTGTGAATGTTTGCGGAGATTGAGCAGCTACCAAACTGCAATATAACAGTGCAATAGAACTGACAATAAAAGCAAAAAGGAATTGGATACTAAGTAATGCAGGCACGGGGGCTACTCCGCTATCAAGAACTAATGAGAGCGTGATTAAGATTCCTACAGTTTAATCGACATTGCTGTATTAGTGTTTGGCAATTTGTAACTGTTAACCAACAAAGTAGACAAGAAGCTTTTAATCTTCCTGTCTTTGATTTTTTGATCGATCTACTTAGTTGTGGACTAGTGATCACAAATTAGCAGCGGCCTCCAAGACATTGCCGAGGTCAGGTCGAATTCGATAACCTTCTTCAGCAAACTTGTGTCGAATTACGCCGTCTGGAGTAATAAGAAACATCCCCGGGTGAGGAACTCCATAAGCTCGAGAGTCAGGTTCATAATCTTCATTAAGAATTCCAAGCGCATTTACGTGAGTGATGCCAGCATCACGTAGTAACGAAAAACTAATTCCTTCATCTTCTTCTACGGACTTCAATATTTCTACTGAATCATAAGTCATTGCAGCAATATTAACGCCCATAGTTTTTAATTGATCACTTACCTCTACCAGCTGCACGAGCTGGGATTTACAAAAGGGTCACCAATCAAACGAACGACTTAGCATAAAGAGCAGACCTTTTTCACCTACTAGGCCATCAAAGGTTTGAACCATGCCATTTTGGTCTTGAGCTGATATATCAATAATCGATGAGCCAACAGAAAAATCTGAAGCCCAGTCATAGTCCTGCGCATTTGATAATTGAATAGCGTTCAGAAACGTTAGGGCAAGAAGTATCTTACTTAGCCGCACAATTCGGTGGCGGAACAAGTGCATTGCATTTCCTCGTCAAACAACATTATCGAAATAGTTAAAGTTACGAGTAATAATTCCTGACTTAGCGGTAATTTATTAAAAAGTCCGGAAAGATTGGTGGTAGACGGCATTACTAGATTGGGTTGTTATTGAAACGGTGAGTCTTAATCTAGTTCTGCCAAGAAGCGTTCACCGCGAGGCAGATAACTCTTATCACTGTCTAGTGAGAATACAACAGAGGAAGAGCGGCCGATAATTTCTTCTCTTGGTACAAAACTGTAGGTGCGGCTATCAGCACTATTGTCACGGTTGTCACCTAACACAAAGTACTGATCACTAGGCACAACTGTTGGTCCATAACTGCGGCGACCCCGATTAGCGAAGCCATTAGCTAGCCTGGCTCGATGAACTTTGTCTGGCAAGTGCTCTTCGATAATTACAGAATTTCCTTCTCGTGACAACACATCGTAATCAGCTGCGACGCCATTAATGACCAAAGCATTGTTTTGCATATAAACAGTATCGCCAGGAATTCCAACGATGCGTTTCACTAAACGCTTATCTGCGACTTTGGAATCTATGATGACGATGTCACCACGAATGGGGTCAGAAACTTCAGCCAGAGAAATTTCCGTAAAAGGAATTTTTACATCATAAGCGAGTTTGTTTACCCACACTTTGTCGCCATCCAGCAGTGTTGGCAGCATGGATGCTCCTGAAATGGAACTTAGATCAGCAATGGCGCTTTTAAAGAATACAATGCAAAAAAGCAGGGCAAAGAATTGTCGATTTTCTTTCCAGAAAATGCGCATATAACCCTGCATCCGTTTAGGAAGTTTGTGATTATTTATGTCATTCACAAAAAGTTTCTCTAGTGTCGAGTATTTAAATTAGCGTTGCCTAAGCCCTGTGTCAATGTAACCAGCTCTCAATTAAGACCATCGGAAGCAATTTGGGGCTCATTTCCTGCAAGTCCTATAACTTTTTTCTAACAAATTTCAGGATACTGTCGCTTCCCTTAGACCCAATTATAATAGGGTTTATGCTATTGGAGCTTGTTCTTGCAAACTCCTTTTGAGTCCAATAAGCTGTATATCCATACAGTATTTTAGTGCTATCTGGTGCGGTCGGTTCAAGACATGTCCTTAATAACTTTTCATCCTGCAAGTGCAAATTGGTTTGAATCTCAGTTTGGTCAGGCCACTCAGGCTCAAGCCCAGGCCTGGCCTGCGATTCAGAGTGGTAAACACACTCTTATAGCAGCCCCTACCGGCAGCGGTAAAACCTTGGCTGCTTTCTATGCGGCTATTGATAGCCTAGTGCAGCGCGGAGTAAAGAGACAATTAAGTGTTGGTGTGCAAATCCTTTATGTTTCGCCGCTAAAAGCCCTTAGTAACGACATCCATAAGAACCTAGAACTTCCGCTGGATGGAATTGCTGAACATATGCACCTGCTAGGTCAGGCGCCGGTGGATATCTCTATAGCAGTTCGGACTGGGGATACACCGGCAAGTGAACGCCAAAAAATGGTAAAGAACCCTCCCCATATCTTGGTGACAACGCCTGAATCACTTTATTTACTGCTCACCAGTGCCGGCGGCCGGACGATGCTTTCTACGGTTTCCACCTTAATCGTGGATGAGATTCATGCCATGCTAGGGGACAAGCGCGGTTCTCATCTTGCACTCTCTATCGAGCGTCTACAAAACCTGATACGTGTTGACTCGGGTCAGCATTTGCAACGAATTGGGCTTTCTGCAACCCAGAACCCCATTGACATGGTAGCGAGATATTTAGTTGGCAACGGGAGTATAACGGATGAGAAAGATGAAAAAGGCGGGGTAAAATCCAATGTTGAATGTGAAATTGTTAATGCCGGTTTCCGACGGGAGATTGAAATTAGCCTAGAGGTGCCCGGCTCTCCGCTGACGGCTTTAATGAGTAATGAAGTTTGGGAGGAGCTTTACCAGCGCCTAGTTGAACTAATTCAACAGCATGAAACCACCTTAGTTTTTGTAAATACTCGGCGCTTATCAGAAAGACTCGCACTCGCACTTTCTGAACGTCTTGGTAACAAATCTGTTTGTTCACACCATGGGAGTATGAGTAAAGATCTTCGTCATGATGCTGAGCAAAAACTTAAAGCAGGTAATTTAAAAGTCTTAGTTGCTACAGCATCTATGGAACTAGGAATTGATATAGGATCGGTGGACTTGGTTGTACAGTTTTCATCACCTAAGAGTATAGCGACATTCTTACAACGTGTGGGTCGCAGTGGTCACTCTATTCATGGAACTCCGAAAGGAATTTTATTTCCCTTAACGCGAGATGATTTAGTTGAAGCAGCCGCTTTATTGCAAAGTGTTAAGCAAGGCAAACTAGATCGCATAATAATGCCAGAGCAACCAATGGATATTCTGGCTCAACAAATAGTTGCAGAAGTTTCATCAAATCCATCCGCTGCAAATAGCGGCGGTGACAAGACTGAAGGTTGGAGCCTAGATAAACTCTATTTTCTTTTTGTCAGAGCCTATCCTTACCGACATTTATCGAGGGATGAATTTGACACAGTGATTCATATGCTATCTGAAGGCTATACTACTCGACGTGGCCGGCGCGGCACTCATCTTCATTTGGATGCAATTAACGATAAAATCAGGGCGCGCCGTGGCGCAAATCTTGTTGCGATAACTAATGGCGGCGCCATACCTGATATGTTTGATTATCAGGTAGTACTGGACCCAGAAGATATTGTAGTCGGAAGCCTTAATGAGGACTTCGCGCTTGAAGCGCTACCTGGTGATGTATTTACTTTGGGCACACATGCCTGGCAAATGTTACGCATTGATGGTCTTAAAGTAAGAGTCAGAGATGCGGAGGGCACGCAACCAACTATTCCTTTTTGGTTTGGCGAAGGACTGGGCCGCACTCAAGAACTCTCGCTGGCAGTTTCCGATCTTAAACAGTCAATCTCTGATTTGCTTATAAGCGATTCGGCCAATGGGGCAATTCAATTCTTGGCAGATGAGATAAGCCTCCCTCGATCAGCAGCAGTGCAACTTACTGAGTACTTACAGTCTGGCTTAAATGCTCTGGGCGTAATGCCAACACGTGAGTCAATTGTTATGGAGCGGTTTTTTGATGAAGTTGGTGACATGCATGTTGTTATTCATTCGCCTTTCGGCAGCAGACTAAATCGTGCGTGGGGTCTTGCTCTAAGGAAGCGATTTTGTAAATCATTTAATTTCGAGCTACAAGCAGCAGCTAATGAAGACAGCATAGTTATTTCATTGGGCTCAGTACATAGTTTTCCTTTAGACGACGTTTTTAAGTATCTGCAAAGTGCTACTGTTCGAGAAGTATTAATTCAGGCCATATTAGATGCTCCCATGTTCGAAGTACGATGGCGTTGGAATGCGACTCGCTCATTGGCGATTCAACGTAATAGAAACGGCAAACGGGTTCCGCCACAGTTTCAACGCATGGACGCTGAAGATCTTGTGGCTCATGTTTTTCCAGATCAAATCGCTTGCCAGGAAAATATCACTGGTAGGCGAAACGTACCAGATCACCCTTTAGTTAATCAAACAATTAACGATTGTCTTACGGAAGCTATGGATATAGTCGAGTTAGAACAGCTTATCGTCAGTATTGAAAACAATGAATTAACGTTGATTGCAAAAGATTTAAGAGAACCATCTCCATTTGCACAGGAAATCATTAACGCCAGACCTTATGCGTTTTTAGATGACGCACCTTTCGAAGAAAGAAGAACCAATGCAATCCGTAATAGAAGTTGGGCGGATCCAGCCGAGGCAAAAGATTATAGTTTGCTCGACGTTGATGCAATAGTTCGAGTTCAAGAAGAGGCATGGCCATTTGTTAGAAGTGCAGAAGAGCTTCATGATGGACTCTTATCATTAGCTTACATCACTGACCAGGAATTTGAGCAACAGAAATACCAGCGCTGGCAAGAACAGCTCGCCAGTGACGGTCGTTTGTTGCAATTACAAAGCCACCCTAAAAAATTGTGGATCGCTACTGAATTATCGCCGCAATTTAAAACCCTATTCATTGAGTTTGACGAAAAAGTAAATTTACCAGATTCGCTCCTAACTAAAGAGTGGACGCCCGAAACAGCATTAATCGAAATAGTTAGAGGTAGGCTGCAAGGTTTAGGTCCTGTGACTGCTCCACGGATTGCAAGTGAGCTTAATCTCAGTTTAAGAAAAATCGAAGCAGCACTCATAGCATTGGAAGTAGAAGGGTTTGCCTTTCAAGGAAACTTTACTCCAATTAGCTCCCAACAATTGGTAGCTAGAGAAGGGTCAGAGAAGAATCAAAAAATGGAATGGTGTGAGCGCCGCCTACTACAAAGAATTCATCGCTATACCATTGATGCACATCGCAAGACGATTAAGCCTGTTTCATTGGAAGCCTACACAGAGTTTTTATTCGATCATCATCAGTTGTTATCGTTATCAGAAAAAACAGTAGATACAGCTCCCGCTTTGGATGGACAGACACAGCTGCAGAACACGCTAAATCTTTTGGATGGTGTCGCGTCTCCTGCTGGAGCTTGGGAAGCAGACATCTACCCTGCACGTATAAAAAATTATGATCCTAGCTGGCTCGATGTCCTATGCATTAGCGGCAAAGTTGCTTGGGGTCGTTACAGTTTGCCTTTAAATTTACATAGGTCTGGCAAACGGAAATCTTCAGGTCCCGTTAAGAGCACGCCGATCACTATGGCTACTAGGCAGAATTTGGATATTTGGCAAGCATTAGCGCAATCACAGATAAGAGAAGAAGTAATTGAATACAGCGTGGTCGCTACTCGAATTGAGCAAGACGTAAAACAATTCGGTGCTAGTTTTTTTGATCAAATTCAAAACCGTACTAGATTATTAAAAACGCAGTTGGAAGAAGGTTTGGCGGAACTCGTAAGCTATGGCCGAATTTGCAGTGATAGTTACACTGGATTGCGCGCACTGCTAACACCTGCTAATAAAAAACCGAGTGCGCATAGACGGCGTGGCCGTAAAGCAATGTTCGGTATCGAAGATGCAGGCCGCTGGAGTTTGCTTGATACTTATCAGCGAGCAACGGCAAAGCTCGAGACTCCGATTGAAAGTAGGAAAAAGATATCATACAAATGGGAAGCATTAGATGATGAGCAAATGGAGCGACTAATTAGTATCTATCTGCAACGATGGGGAGTACTAATTCGGTCATTGTTAGAAAGAGAATCTTTCGCACCACCTTGGCGTGTTCTGTTAATGCATTTGCGCAAATTAGAGTTACGTGGTGTCTTGAGAGGTGGCCGATTTGTTGCTGGAGTTGGTGGGGAGCAGTTTGCTTTTCCTGAAACTATTGATGATTTGCGTAAGTTTAAGAAGAAAACTCCAACTTCTTCTAATAAGCCATTTTATTGTCTGTCAGCTACTGACCCACTTAATTTACTCAACCTTACTTTACCTAATCGCAAACTACCGCGACTCCTTAAGAACCGAGTCCTCTATCAAGGCGGTATTCCAATTGCAGTGTTAGATAGTGGAGAAGTCCATTATCTGCGAGAAGTAGACGCAGAGCAGGAATGGAATACTCATCAAATGTTGCTTAAAAGAAATTTCCCAATACGTTTACGAAATTATTTAGGTAGTCTTTGAATAATTCAACCCAACTCGACCAAAACATACTTGAGAGACAAAAAAATCCCGCTGCTGCCGAAGCAACAACGGGATCTACTACTTATGGGAGCTAAGGAATATCAAAATTGTTAAGTATTCCCCTCCAGCATTCCAACACTGACTAAGCGTAGAAATAACCGGAGGCTCCCTTAATAGATTGACTATTGATGGGATCACCTCCTTTGAATACCAGGGTAGCCATGGATGTCAGAAAGCTCCCCCTGTTAGAACTTCCAACACGTTTCTGCGTTTCTTATATAACAACTAATACTAAGAGTAAAGGTTCTATTACTGATCAATTATTGAGCATCGGCTCGCATTTCTAGAAAGTAAATTCTGCATTCTTTAACCTAGCTTTTTAATGGCTTATATGGATTGGTTTCATGCACACGAGTTGATTCTAAGTTATCGTTAGCTTGCCACTGCAATTAAACAGAAAAAGATTACGCGTTAATTATTCAAGGCAATGAACGTACTTATGAAAGGAATGATTTCTAGTACTTGCCTAATTAATCGTTCCTGGTTAGAACGATAAAAAGAACTTTAAAGAAAAATATAGGATCGCGATGGCTAAACCCATATAAAGAATAAAACGAGATGGATTTTCGGTAAAACTGTGCCATAAAGTTTTAGCTTCGCCACTTTGTTTTTCTTGCTCATATTCTTCACGCATTTTTAAAGATCTTTGTTGCTGGTAGTCATCGATGAGTCTCCGTGCGTGCTTATATTGTCCCTTTTTTTTTAGCCAAAGTGCTGGCATTGAGACACCCCAGTTTCCAGCAAAAGTTTCAAAAAACTCAATTTTATTACTAGCCAACAATTCACGAACTTCCCGAGCTTCATCTTCAGGGACATGGTGCATTTTGAATAGAAGCTTTGACATGGCTAATAATGGCTCAAATTGGCTTTTTATAGGATCTCGCGCATACTAGCTTAATTCAAATTTATTGCGACAAAAACTGGTAAGGTCTCAGCTATGAGAATAAATAGAATATTGGGAAAATAGAAAGTGTGCAAAATACAGAAAGTATGTAGCGTAAAGCAAGAACTGAGCATTTTTAAAGCGCAGAGAGTGTCGAGAAGCATGAGAATGACTTACTTAATATTGTCTTTTTTGCTTGCATTTTCAATAACCAATAGAGTAACTGCAGATTCCGCGGTTTGGCAAATTACCTCAGGTTCGAACTCAGTCTATTTGGGTGGCACAGTCCATCTGCTGCGCCCAAGTGACTATCCACTGCCTGAAGAATACGAACAAGCCTATCAAAATTCTTCGCGGATATATTTTGAAACTGATTTAAGTGCAATGTCAGACTTATCGGTGCAAACGCAGATGTTACAACAGCTTACTTATCAAGATGGACGTTCGCTAAAAGGTGTTCTGTCAAACGAAGCCTACGCTGCATTATCAGATTACACTAATGAGGTCGGAGCGCCTTTAATGATGATGGAGAAATTTAAACCAGGTATGGTTGTGAGTACGCTCCAAGTAATGGAATTTTACCGGATAGGATTTACCCCGGAAGGAGTCGATGCTTATTTTAATGCGCGGGCAATTAGCGATGCTAAATTCATCGGCCAGCTGGAAACTGTTATGGAGCAGATAGGGTTTCTTGCATCAATGGGCGAGGGTAACGAGAGCGAATTTATCCTTCTATCCTTGCGAGATCTTGAAGAAACAGCTGACCTGATGGATGACATGATTGCAGCCTGGAGATCAGGTAATAATAGCGAGCTAGCAGATTTGTTTGTTAAGGAAATGAAAAGTGAGGCGCCGGAACTCTACAATAGCCTGCTAAGGCAGCGAAATCTCAATTGGATCCCTCAGATTGATCAGATGCTGAGAGATAATGGCACCGAATTTGTTTTAGTAGGCGCGGCGCACTTAGTCGGAGACGAGGGCTTGTTGAAGCTATTAGAAGCGAAAGGGTATCAAGTTACGCAACTATAAACTGCTTAATCATAAACTCCGGAATCTGCAAAAACAGATAGACTTAGCTATCTCTCTGTTTTTTTTTAAAATAATCCGCCTCAACTAGTTTTATGGCTTAGCACTATCTGTCGTGGGCCACTAGTGGAGGTCTGACCACTAACACCTGACGGAATTTGTTGCACTTTACCTCCGGCTTTCAAGAACGCTTCGATATGCTCTGCGAGGTCAGCGCGGGTGTTAACCACGGCGTCTTTTTTTGATGCTTTGCTAGCCATAGATCAGTATCTCATTATTTCAAAAGCGGGCAAGTATACATGAAACCGCGTATTTCCGCTAATTGAGGGTGCTTTCAACGAGTGCAATGGAGGATTGTAATATGGGTTGGGCAGGTGGTTTGATGCTGAATTTGCCGAGCTTCATCCTAATTCTTTCCTCGCTATGAATTGAATAGTGAACGAAGCTTTTGAATACTTCGCTCGAAATACGTAATTCTGGATGCCGTTAAGTTAGATTTTCAATTTACGAGACAACCAAAATAAAACAGGTTCAAAGTTTTACTCAGCGAGTCTTTAAACCAGACTGTTTTCTTCGCCTAACAAAATAGTCAGAGTCGTAATCGCCAGGTAGCTGACCTATCAATCAATCCATGCTGGTTTTATAGATCACTTTAATCTTAGCCAAGAGTTTCAGATCCGAGTGACAACCGTAGTCGCGAACAGTCTCGAAATCTTCCAATTGCTTTCCTGAGACATCGAGTAATCAAGCTCTTTCATTTGTCGAATAACTAGCCTTTAATTACAGCTGGCTGACCTTTTCCTTAACACTTAACGCGATGGACAAAATCCTGAGTACCGTGGGTAACCGATAATATTTGATACAAGCATTGAGACTTAAGGATCGTCTAGGAATTAATAATTGCTCCCTTGTATTCGATTTATTTTTTGATAATTAGTAATTACTGAATGGTTATTCAAATAGAGTAGATTTAAGCCAAAACAATTGTTTTGCTATGATAAATAAGTCTTTAATTCAACTGTGAAATTTCTATTGATTAATCAAAGTAGTCAACAGAAAATCTAAATTTATAGTGAGTCTATTGAACTATTTGATAGAATCCTGAAAAATAAATCACAACATGACGATTACCCATGACTGAATCTGAAAATACACAAGATGAAGCTTCTGAACCGGCTGAAACATCGGATGACCGTATAACTTCGAATAAGGTAGTCGCGTTTCACTTTCGATTATGCGAGGTCAATGAGCAAGGCGAACATAGCGAGTGGTTGGAGCAATCCAATAATCGAGAACCTCTGTATTACCTCCATGGTTTCCATAACGTCATTGTCGGTGTTGAAAAAGCGCTAGATGGAAAACAAAAAGGTGACAAGATCCAAATTACATTGGAGCCTGACGAAGCCTATGGTCAGCGCAATCCAGAGCATCTTCAACGCATTCCTTTAAAACACTTGCAACTACCCGATGGAATTAAGAAAGCTGCAGTTGGGGGCCTTGCTAGAGCAAGGTCAGAAAGAGGCTGGCATAACGCAATAATACTAAAAGCAGGAAAATTCACAGCTGACGTTGATTTTAATCATCCATTTGCGGGTCGTACTTTGCACTATGAAATCGAAGTTGATACGGTTCGAGATGCTACTGTTGAGGAAATAGCTCAGGGCCATGTACACGGCGCAGGTGGACATCAGCACTAAAGGGCTATGTCTTAAATGAGGAATTAGATTCTTTAAGATGAGAGCTCGCATTGGGACCAACTAGTATTGTTGTGATAGAGTTAATCGCCTGCTACTTTGAAACTATAACCGCCCAAATTTAAATAGTCGTAATGGGCCAAAAATAAGAGAGATAACAACAATGAACCCTGAAGATAAAGGTCGACGCGATGTCCTTAAAGGTGCTCTAGGCACTGGCGTAATAGCTGCAGGTGCAGTGACTGCTCCTGGCTTTCTTTTTCCAGCACTGGCACAAGGCGAAAACTTAGTGCCTTTCACTGATGATGCTTCTGAAGCTTTTCAATGGCGCCCCATCGAACCCAACACCACTCACTGGCAGGACACTCGAGAAATCACCTCATTCTTCACAAGCAATGATGATTTCTATCTGGTTCAACACTACGGTCAGCCAGAGGTCGACAATAGCTCTTATCGGCTAAAAGTAACTGGCATGGTTGATAATGAACTTGACCTTTCACTAAATGATTTAATGAATGGCGATATTATCGAGCAACAAGTAGGTTTCGAATGCGGTGGAAACAGCCAGAGATTATTGTACGGACTGATCGGGAATGCGAATTGGCGAGGTGTCACATTGAGCAGTATTTTGGAGAGAGCCGGCATTCAGGAAGGCGCTAAGGAAGTCGTATTTTTTGCTGCTGATACTGCAACTGAAGAGATTCGGGGCAGAGAAGTTGAAAAAGCCTTTGCGCGGAGCCTATCTATTCCAGATGCACTGCGTAGCGAAAACATGCTCGCATTTGAAATGAATGGGGAACCTCTTCCACATTATCACGGAAAACCACTAAGGCTAGTCGTTCCTGGCTGGTATGGAGTTGCTAACGTTAAATGGCTAACCCAAATTCATGTCCAAGATACCCGTTACATGGGGCGCTTTATGGGTCGTGATTATGTCACTTTGAAGAAAACAAACGTAGGCGGGGTCGAGCGTTGGGTAGAAAATTCGGTGACAACCCTTAATCTCAAATCTTCCATAGTTCGAGTGATAGAAAGTAGCGGACAATATTCAATACAAGGGTTCGTGCTTAATGATGGTACACCTCTCGAAAGCGTCGAGATCAAAATAGATAATGGACCATGGCAAAGAGCTGAATTGAATCCACGAAATACTAAGTATTCTTGGAAATTGTTTAGTTTCGATTGGAGTAACCCTGGCGCTGGAGAGCATACTATTGTCTCTCGAGTCACCGATATAAATGGAAATGTCCAAGCGACTAATGAGGAACTTCCTGAGAAAGTTAGTTTTTGGGAAGATTTTGGGCAGTTCCCCCGCCAGGTAACTATCTGAGAAAAGATTTCGATCACTATTGTCTGAGGGATTTTTGCATGCCAATTCATCTTATTTGTAAAGGTCCCTTAGTAGTCTGCAGGTGTGATTGCAGCCTCTAACCAACCCCTTCCCTTAAGTGCCTTTCTTCTAACTCGGCAGTGGAAAGAATCTGATACTGGATTGGAATTAATTTTTTGGTTCGCCTCGAGCCAGGGGCCACTTCGTTTTCATTTGCCTAGGCAAGAAGCTATCTGTTTCTTTCCCTCGAGCCAAACAGATAAAGTGAAGAAAATTCTAAAAGGCCAAAATAACTGGCGCATAAACTCGACTGAGCTTCTAGATTTCACGAGGCAAAAAGTATCGGCTTTGTACTTCTCCAGCCAACGACAACTATTCGACAATCGTGACCGATTGGCAATAAGAAATATTCGATTACTTGAATCAGATATTAAACCTACAGATCGTTTCTTGATGGAAAGATTCATTAAAGGTGCAGTTGAAGTTCAAGCTGAGCAACAAGACAAAGAATCCTACAAAAACCTCGTTAATGTACGTCTGAAAGCAACGGACTATCGACCAACATTAAGTGCTATTTCAATAGATATAGAAACTGATTACGACGTTAGCAAACTTTACTCGATTGCCTTGTATTCAGATGACATTGCTAAAGTTCTTATGATTGGGGAAGGAGAGGCAAAAAGTATAGCAATTCAATCTGGCCAAAAGCCATCTATTGACTTGCAGTTTTATGCCAATGAAAAAAATTTGCTTAAAGCCTTCCTACGAATTATTGCTGAACTGGATCCAGATGTGTTGATCGGTTGGAATGTTGTTAATTTCGATTTGAAATGCTTGCAAGATTTCGCTGATAGAGCGAGTGTTAAATTAACACTTGGTAGGAATAATGAACCAATTAATTGGCGGCAATCAAGAGACAGCGATCAGCGATTTTACGCTTTAGTTCCTGGCCGCGTGATTCTTGATGGAATAGAACTGATGCGCTCCGCCACGTATCAGTTTGAAAATTTTTCTTTAGAATATGTGTCTCGTCGCCTGCTCAAAAGAGGCAAGCTAGTAGAAGATGTTGAGCAAAGAAGCGAGGAAATAGGCAAATTATTTCTAAAAAACAAGTTAGCATTAGCTAGTTACAATCTTGAAGACTGTCGTCTAGTTTGGGATATTTTTGAGAAAGAGAATTTACTTAGTTTTGCCATAGAACGGAGTCAATTAACAGGCTTGGAACTAGATCGTTATGGCGGATCAGTAGCAGCTATCGATTTCCTCTATTTGCCGCGATTACATCGTAAAGGTTTTGTCGCACCGGCACTGGACCAGCTAGAGACCTCGAATATAAGCCCGGGAGGACATGTTATGGGGTCGATGCCCGGAATCCACGATAACGTTATTGTCCTTGACTTCAAAAGTTTGTATCCGAGCATCATTCGAAGTTTCCATGTGGATCCACTGGCGCTGATTGAGGGGTTAAGTGAAGATAATGCTATCGAGGGTTACGACGGTGGTCTTTTCTCCCGTGACAAATATATATTGCCTGACCTTATAGAAGATCTTTGGGTAGCTCGAGACAGAGCAAAAGCAAATAGTAATGAGGTGCTCTCTCAAGCAATAAAGATAATCATGAATTCATTTTATGGCGTACTAGGCACTATCGGGTGTCGATTTTTTGATTCGCGCCTAGTCAGTTCAATTACGAAACGTGGCCGTGAAATTATTATCCAGAGCAAAGAATATATAGAAGATAAAGGTTACCAGGTTATCTATGGAGATACGGATTCTGTATTTGTACTTCTAGGAAACGTTCAAAAGGATAAAATTGCATCAATTGGTGATTGCATAGCTAAAGATTTAAACAATTGGTGGAATGAAAAATTAGAAAAAGAACATAGTGTTACTAGTTTTCTAGAAATTCAGTTTGAAACTCACTATCAAAAATTTTTAATCCCTACAATAAGAGGCTCTGATGCGGGAAGCAAAAAACGTTACGCAGGTCTACTTGCAGATAATAAAGTTCAATTTAAAGGCTTAGAAACCGTCCGCAGTGACTGGTCTCCTTTAGCCCGTGAGTTTCAAAGAGTATTGTATAAAAAAGTATTCCTTGATGAACCGTTTGATGACTATGTAAAAAATATCGTCGAGAAATTGTTGAATGGAGAGTTTGAAGACGAATTAGTGCTTCGAAAGCGCTTGCGCCGAAAATTGGATGACTATGTAAAGAACGTGCCTCCTCACGTGCAGGCTGCACGCAAAGCAGAAGTAATTCGCGACGAGAAAAAACTACCCAGCCTCTATAAGTCAGGAGGTTGGATTGAATACCTCATGACAACCAATGGTCCAGAGCCCCGTCAGTATCGCCAAGCATCAATTGACTTTAACTTTTACATTGATAAACAGTTGACACCTATTGCTGATGCAATTCTTATCTTTAAATCGTCTTCTATGAATGACATTATTAATCAGCAAATTGGCTTATTCTAAACTTTAGGTCCATTATTTTAGTTGGTTAGTTTGGTTTTTATTTTTTTCGAGAGGTAAACGATGACCACTTATTTAGTACTCACGGCAATTGGCGAAGATAAGCCGGGGCTGGTTGAGTCCCTCGCTCGAATAATTTCAGATAACTCAGGAAATTGGCTGGAAAGCAGCATGTCGCAGTTAGCGGGAAAATTCGCAGGAATTCTCCGTGTTAGTGTTAACGACAATAATGCGGATAAGCTTATACATGCGTTAGAAAATATTTCAGATCAATTAAAGTTAGTGATTGAGCGAGCTGAAGCTGACGGCGATATAGAGCTTCAACAAGCTGTTAAGCTCAATTTGATTGGCAATGATAGACCTGGAATAATTCGGGAGATTTCTCATGTCCTCACGAGTCTGTCAATCAATGTGGAACAACTTTCCACAGAGTGTGCGCCAGCGCCAATGTCTAATGATGTATTGTTTAAGGCAAAAGCAAATTTAAGAGTACCAGTAGATTTAGAGCCGGAAATGTTGCAACGGAGGATTGAGCAAATAGCAGATGATTTAATGGTAGAGATTCAAATAAGCTAGAGTAGTATTGAGAGTCTTATTTTTGCCACTCGAAATCATCGATTATGTTTGCTGATAAATTTATGCTCTCGATACACATTTATTCACGCAAGCTTAGTATTTGCCAACCGTTTTTTTGTGAAATTGCAGCAAGTTTCTGATCTGGGTCAACCGCAATTGGCTCTGACACCCTCTGCATCAATGGTAGGTCATTAATTGAATCTGTATAGAACACACTGTCTTTAAGGGAAAGTGTCGAATTTGATTGGGTCAGCCACTGTTCTAGCTTCCTTACCTTACCTTCTTGAAAACAGGGAGTCCCGTCAATACGGCCGGTTAGTCTGCCGTCAATAACTTCCGCTTCTGTTGCAAGCAATAGATCTATTGTAAATAACTGCGCAATTGGTTTCGTCAGAAAATTATTCGTCGCTGTAATTATTGAACAAAAATCTCCAGCAGCTTTATGCTTAGCAACTAAGCCAAATGCTGATTCCAATAAAATTGGATTTATAGCATTCTGCATATACTTGGCATGCAATGCGTTTCGTTCTGATTCTGTATAGTCGAGTATTGGCGACAAAGCAAAAGCGACATAGGCATGAATATCCAGGACACCTTCCAAATAATCTTTATAGAATTTAGTGTTGATTTTCCGGTGTTCAATATCATCAACCAAACCCTCTACTATTAAGAATTCTCCCCAGGCATTGTCGCTATCTCCAGCAAGCAGAGTGTTGTCTAAATCAAAGAGAGCGAGGCGCTGTCGCATGTCGATTCCGTCCAAAAACCGCATTATATAGTGAGGACCTTCCGAACTCGCACTAAATTTCTAGAAAATTATTCATTACCGAGATACATAGATAAGGTCTAAATACCTGACAAGCCTAATAAAAACAAATTTTCTTAGTGCTTTCGCCATTGGTCCATTTAGAAATAGTGTGAAACAATAGTGAAAAACATTTGTCTAATAATTGATATGTATGATTGATTCAGAGGGCTTCCGCCCAAATGTGGGAATTGTAATTTGTAACAAGCACGGTAATTTGCTGTGGGCAAAACGAATCGGGCAGTCGGCTTGGCAATTTCCTCAAGGCGGCATAAAAGAAAATGAATCTCTGGAACAAGCCCTCTATCGTGAGTTAGATGAAGAGGTTGGGCTGACAGAAAAGGATGTCAGAATTCTTTATCAAACTACAGACTGGTTACATTACCGTCTGCCAAAAAATTTCATTCGCTATAAAAAAGGTCCGCTATGCATCGGACAAAAACAAAAGTGGTTCTTATTAAGCTTGGAGGGCAAAGACAGTAAGGTGGAACTAAGCCGGACTGGGCGCCCAGAATTTGATGACTGGCGATGGGTGAAATACTGGTATCCTGTTGGACAAGTTATTGAATTTAAGAGAGATGTTTATCGCCGGGCTCTTACAGAATTAGAAGCTCCGCTTAATAACTACGTAAATCAACAACAACAAAATTCTTTTAACTAATTAGAATATCCACCGATTAAGCTGTGCTGGGGAAACCTTTCTCTGATAATGCGAGAGTACTCACTGTATAGTTTGGAATAATTGAATCGGTGTTGCCGGGATGAGGTATGCTCGAACAACTACGAGGCATCGTTCAAAAGGTCAATGCGGCGAAAGATCTGCAATCCGCATTGAACATTATTGTTCATCGGGTTCGCGAAGCTCTCTCTACTCAAGTCTGTTCTGTTTATCTGCTAGACACTGATATCAACAGCCATGTCTTAATGGCTTCCGAAGGATTAAAAGAGGAAGCGATTGGACATGTCAGCCTCGAGCTAGGCGAAGGTTTAGTAGGCTTGGTCGCAAAGCACGCTGAACCTATCAACTTGCAAGACGCATCCAATCACCCCAGTTATTACTATGTCGAAGAAACCGGTGAAGAAGTCTTCCATGCCTTTCTCGGCGTACCAATTATTCACCATCGCGCTGTCCTTGGCGTACTCGTTGTTCAGCATGAAGACCGGCGCCGTTTTGATGAAGGAGAAGAAGCATTTTTAATTACTCTCTCAGCTCAATTAGCTGGTGTAATCGCCCATGCAGAAGCGACAGGCGCGATCGAGGGTCTCAGCCCGTCGGGTCATAAAGTTTCTGATACTGTATTTCCTGGCATCTCGGGTTCATCAGGGGTTGCTATCGGCCAGGCTGTAGTTGTTTTTCCACCGGCTGATTTAAACCAAATACCTGATCGTCACACGAAAAATATTGAAAAAGAAATTGAGTTCTTTAATGCATGCCTAAATGCAGTACAGGACGATATGCGTGAGCTACATAATCAATTGGCTGGACAAGTTGCTGAAGAGGAAAGACAGCTCTTTGATGTCTATGTACGAATGCTAGATGACGATGCATTAGGTAATGAAGTTGTAGAAAGAATAAAAACAGGATCTTGGGCTCAAGGCGCGCTCGCCTACGTTGCTAAAGAGCATGTTCGTACATTTGAAATGATGAGTGACGAATATCTTCGCGAGCGGGCCGCAGACATTCGAGATTTGTGTAGTCGGGTTCTTTTCTACTTACAAGAAGAAGATCCGGTTACTACCGAGTACCTCGATGATACTATTTTGGTAAGTGAGGAATTAACGCCTGCCATGCTAGCAGAAGTTCCCACGGAGAAATTAAAAGGCCTCATATCTGCAAAGGGCTCCGGCAACTCTCATGTCGCTATTCTTGCTCGAACAATGGGTGTGCCTACTGTCATGGGTGCAGTTGATTTGCCTTTTAACCAGCTAGATGGAAAGCAGATTATCTTGGACGGCTATCGAGGGGAGGTAATTAGTAACCCTTCTGTGCAATTACTTACTCGTTATGAAAATACTATTAAGGAGCAAGACCAGCTAGTAGCGGGCCTTGAAAACCTAAAAGACTTACCCTGTGAAACCGCTGATAATCACCGGGTTCATCTTTGGGTAAATACCGGTTTAATGTCGGATGTAATGCATTCATTAGACCAGGGTGCAGAGGGAATTGGACTTTTTCGGACCGAAGTCCCCTTTCTTCTCAGTGAACGTTTTCCTTCGGAACAAGAGCAAACCAAAATCTATCGCGAGCAGCTCGAAGCTTTTGCTCCGAAGCTTGTTACCATGCGTACCTTAGACGTTGGTGGTGATAAAGACTTACCTTACTTTCCAATTGAAGAGGAAAATCCATTTCTTGGATGGCGCGGAATTCGAGTTACTCTCGACCATCCGGAAATTTTCATGGCACAAGTAAGAGCAATGCTTCGAGCTAGTATCGGTCTTGAGAATTTACAGATCATGTTGCCAATGATTAGTAATGTGAATGAAGTTAACTCAGCAACACAATTAATTAAGCGAGCTCACCGCGAGCTCTTGCAAGAGAATCTAGACGTCAAATATCCACCAATCGGTGTGATGATCGAACTCCCTGCGGCGGTTTACCAAACCAGAGCTTTAGCCAAGTTAGTAGATTTTATTTCCGTGGGAAGTAACGATTTGACCCAGTATTTGCTTGCAGTGGATAGAAACAATCCTAGAGTCGCGAATCTCTACAGTGCTTTTCATCCTGCAATTCTTAATGCGCTCTATCAGGTAGTTTTGCAGGCTCAGGGACAAAAGAAACCCGTGAGTATCTGTGGTGAAATGGCGGGTGATCCGGGCGCTGCAGTGCTCTTACTCGCCATGGGTTTCGATACACTGTCGATGAATGCATCAGCTTTACTGAAAGTAAAATCTGTAATACGTAGTGTGAGTTTGGATACGGCCCAAGATTTGCTGGACCAGGTTATGCAAATGGAAGATGCGCAAACGATTAGAAGTGCGGTCGACCTTACTTTATATAACGCGGGAGTCGATCGATTGTTACGATCTTCTCGAACTAATTAATACTTACTAAGAAACATTCTTTGCTAATATCGTAAAGAGCTTGTTCTTTTAAACTAGATGCCGCTCATATTCTTGTATATTCAAAGCTTCCTCCAGAATCAAACATACCGAGTTTTTCTATCATTTCCCTACAGTGGATATTATTTCCTGCAGTCGTGAATTGCAGTTAGTTAGACTTATAAAAACTCCACAGTGCCGCTCTCGAGGCAATAATCTGCACCGATAATCTTAAGCCCGCTCTCTGATCTTAATTGGCGTAGAATTTCTGACTCATTAATAAGATTGTTGATTGAAGTCTGTACATTCGCTCTAACAGCTTTTTGAATTTTTTCGTCATATGAATCTAAGTCACTTATAGAATCTTCGATTCCTGGTTTGATACTGTCAACTATGGCTTTTAGGTTTGGTGATTGGATACTGTTTTCTTGGCCTAAATCTTCGAGAGCAGCTTTTACCGCGCCACAAGAAGTGTGGCCAAGAACTACAACAAGTTTCGTTCCAAATTTTTCAGCAGCGAATTCAATACTACCTATTTGGGAAGGAGTGGCGATGTTCCCGGCTACACGAATAACAAATAAATCACCTAATCCTTGACAAAAAATAAGTTCTAAAGGCACCCGAGAATCGGAGCAGCCTAGAATAATGGCAAAGGGAGATTGTTTCTCCACGACATCGAACCGGCTAGCTTCATCTACCTCGATAAGTGTTGTTCCATTACGAAACTTCTTATTGCCTTCTTTAAGGCGTAACAGAGCGGTATTGGCATCTATCATATAGAGACTCAGTTAAGTTGAGATAAAGTTATTGGCGCGCGCTCGGCTTATCGGTAAGTAGCAAACCTTTAGATTTCTTATTAAGAGCAGTGCCTTTACGGCGATTCTATTAGAGTGGAATGCTAGCATGATCTCTCTCTATTTAGCTTACGATTGAGCATAGCGTAGGAATATAAATTTCAATTCTCTATTTTAAGTGTGTTGAATAGATCTTAAGAGTTTTTTAAAAACCTGTAGTAATGGCTATCTACTGCTATTCCCGCCACATCGTAATTTTGTTCGTTGAAATGTGTGTTTCCGTTTGCTTCCTTTATTATTGCCGTCGAGCATAAAGTTCCGTAACCGTGGCCGGTGTTCATGATGAAAGCTGAAGAGGTCTCTGTTTCAAGCTCCGCAGTTTTTCTGGTATCAGTTAAATTAGTAGCAGGCGATAGCTCGCGGTCTTTCATCATAGCGATAAGTTGATCCGTACTTATGGGCCTTTCCTTCTTTAAAAGCTGCTGTAAACCTTCTCTACCTCGATTAACTTTAGGCCAATCAGAGTTTAATCTACCGTTTGATAATCCATAAAAACCGGGTTCTAATTTGGTCACCACTCTTTCGAAGTTATTGATGTAAAACATGTTATGCCCATCACCCAAAAGAAGGTTAAAACCCGCAAATTGATCAAATTGTCCAGCGAGACTGCTAGTATATTCGTCAACACTGATGTCACTTTGTAAAAAGTTAATCGTCAGTTCGCCACGAGATCGAGGTTTTTGTTCTGATTCAGAGGGGTATTTTATGTTTGTAACTGCGCTGAATCGACCATTTCGAGTAATTCCTAACCAGGTGCCTCCGGAAACAAGGTCTTTGCCTGCCAAGATAGCCTTGTGGTGGCAAGAAGATTTCCAGAGTGTTGCATGTTGAGTGGGACGGGAGAAAAACTCATCCCGATTAGCTGCCATAACCAGGGGGTAACTAGGCGCAGCCTGGTGGGCAAAAATAATAAGACACATAGATTCTTCTATTCCCTTTCTTAAATGTTACCGCAAATCTCTGCGAATAGGTGCAATCTTGATATACTTAGCGGATCAACTTCTCAGTAAATCTTACAACAAGCTTCTCTCAACAGTGGATAATTAAAGTAGTGTTAAACTTCCCTCAATTTGACCCAGTCCTAATTGCTATTGGCCCTATCAGTATTCACTGGTACGGAGTCATGTACATAATCGCCTTTGGTGGGGCATGGGTTCTTGCTAGCTATCGCCGCAAAAAGATTCCAGACCAGTGGAGTGAGGAACAAATCTCAGACCTAGTTTTTTATGGCGCCTTAGGCGCTGTATTTGGTGGTCGCTTTGGTTCTGTCTTTTTCTATAATTTTGATCGATTTCTCGATGATCCCACATGGCTGTTTCGAGTTTGGGAAGGCGGCATGTCATTTCATGGTGGGCTATTTGGTGTATTATTTGCCTTTTATTTCTATTCTAAGTCTATTGAGAAAGACTTCTGGAAGACCATGGACTTTATTGCCCCACTTGTTCCATTCGGGTTAGGAGCAGGACGCTTGGGCAATTTTATTGGCGGCGAACTTTGGGGAAGGCCTACCGAGGTCGCCTGGGGAATGGTTTTCCCTCATGTTGATAATTTAGCTCGTCACCCTTCTCAGCTTTATCAGGTAATGCTTGAAGGGGTTCTTTTATTTATTATCGTTTGGTGGTTCTCATCTTCCACTAAACCACGTATGGCCGTTACTGGCTTATTCTCACTATGCTATGGCTGTTTCCGCTTTTTTGTAGAATTTTTCCGAGAACCAGATTCGCACCTCGGTTTTATTGCCTTTGATTGGATGACGATGGGACAATTATTATGCATACCGATGATTTTTATTGGCCTCGCACTCATTTTCTTTGCCTACAGTAACGATTCTATCCGCAACGTCAATTAATTTAGTTTTTCGGATACTAAAACTATGAAGCAATATCTTTCCCTATGTCAGCGCATTATCAGCGAGGGCACTTGGATTGAAAATAAGCGTACGGGGAAAAAATGCCTGACAGTTGTCGATGCGGACCTTACCTATGATCTTGCTAGTAATGAATTTCCATTAATAACTACCCGTAAAAGTTTCTGGAAGGCTGCCATCGCAGAATTTTTAGGTTACTTGCGAGGCTATGATAATGCCGCAGATTTTCGAGCCCTTGGTGCCAAAACCTGGGATGCCAACGCAAATGACAACGAAGCCTGGTTAAATAATCCTGTTCGTAAGGGTGAAGACGATATGGGTCGAGTTTATGGGGTGCAAGGTCGAAGTTGGCTAAAGCCCGATGGCAAGCATCTGGATCAGTTACGGAAGATCGTAGACAATTTGTCTAAGGGCCTCGACGATCGCAGTGAAATTCTAAGTTTCTATAATCCCGGGGAATTTGAGCTTGGTTGTTTGCGTCCTTGCATGCACACCCATACTTTTTCCTTATTGGGAGATACTCTTTACTTAACCAGCTATCAGCGCTCTTGCGATGTTCCTTTAGGTCTAAATTTTAATCAGATTCAGGTGTTTGCCTTTCTTGCACTCATGGCACAAATAACAGGTCATAAAGCAGGGAAGGCCTATCATAAGATTGTAAATGCACATATTTACGAAGATCAGATCAAGTTAATGAGAGACGTACAGTTAGTCCGCAAACCCTTTCCACCACCAAGTTTGCATATCAATCCTGATATAAAAACTTTGGAGGACATTGAGACATGGGTCACGCTTGATGATTTCTCCGTAGAGGGTTATCAGCACCATGATCCAATTGTTTATCCATTCTCTGTGTGAACTTCGACATAAGACTCAGTAGAGCGAAAATATAAATGAACCTCGCATTGATTTGTGCAATGGCAGAAAACAGAACTATTGGTCGTAACAATAGTTTGCCTTGGAGGCTTCCAGAGGATCTTAAATACTTTAAGCGGACTACCATGGGGAAAAGTATCATTATGGGCAGAAAAACTTGGGAGTCTATAGGTAGGCCATTGCCAGGGCGAACCAATATTGTCATAAGCAGAGATTCAAATTACGAAGCGGAAGGAGCTAAGGTTGTCAATTCACTCGGGGCAGCTATAAATTTTGCAGAAAACCTTGCTGCTACTGATGGCTCAAAAGAGGCTTTTATAATTGGGGGGGCAGGTCTGTATAAAGAAGCACTGCCGTTAGCAGAACGATTCTACCTAACTCGCGTTCACGCAGAAGTTGAGGGTGATATATTCCTCGCTGAATTCAATGAAGACGAGTGGGAAGAAGTGTCCAGAGAGTATTTTAGGAAGTCAGAAACGAATCCCTATGACTATACTATCTGCTTATTGCAGCGCCAATCGGCTAATTGAGTAATCAATTAGCTTATAGCTTTTTTTAGTACTTTAGATTTTCGTTGCAGATTGTAAAGATTTTTACGCCGGGCTGGTAAAGCGTCCACTTCGCTCTGTTCAAACCCTTTTTCAAGAAACCAATGAGATGCTACTGTAGTCAGGACAAATAAAAAGCTGAATCCTTTTCCAAATGCAGTTTTCTCAAGATTAATTAAAAGTCGATCTCCCAATCCATCTCTTTGATAATCAGGATGGATGGCAATACAAGCTACTTCACCCGAATCTTTGCTAATTGGATAAAGCGCAGCACAAGCGATTATTGAATCTTCTAATTCGATCACGACAAAGTTTTTAATCTCTATTTCAAGCAGCTCGCGGGACCGTTCAACTAAAATGCCAGTTTCCTCCAAAGGCTTAATCAAGGCCAAAATTCCTGCTATATCATTAATAGAAGCTGGTCTTAATTGATCGAAATTATCATTACTAATTAGGGAGCCATTTCCATCTCGGGTAAATAATTCCTGCAAAAGCGCACCATTTTTTTTAAAGCTGATTAAATGTGATCGATGAACATCGTGTGAATAAGCGCGCAAGGCCGCTTCAATAGCATTACCTATGCAAAGTTCCACTGGATCTCCAGATAATGACAATTTACTTGCGTGATTCTTGGCCTCTTTTTCATTAAGCGATTTAATTAATTCGCCCGATGCATCTAAGACTCCATCAGCCGGTATCATTAAAATTAGCTTATCGGCGCCTAAGGAGATGGCTACCTCCGTTGCAATCTCTTCAGCGGAAAGGTTAAAGACTTCGCCAGTTGATGAGTATCCTAAATTAGAGAGCATAACGATGTTGTTGTTTACAAGCTCTTTTTCGATCGCTAAAGTTTGGACTTTTCTCACGGCACCTGTGTATTGAAAATCAATACCGTCATGCACTCCGATGGGCTTTGCGGTTATAAAATTTCCTCGGCATAGACGGACGTCGGCACCGTGCATAGGTGAGTTACTTGTGCCCATAGAAAATAATGCTTCGAGATCGACACTTAGGCCTCCCACGACTTGTTTGATTGTTTTTATGCAATCTGGCTCGGTCACGCGAAGGTTGCGATGGTAGTCTGATTGTTTGCCCTGGGCGGCAAGTGCTTCTGTGATTTGTGGTCGCGAACCATGTATGAGAACGATTTTTACACCAAGGCTGTGTAATAGCGAAATATCGTAGACTATATTTGCTAGATTATTATCTGCTTGAGCTTCACCGCTCAGAGATACCACGAATACTTTGTTTCTGTGAGCATTGATATAAGTGGAAGAAGCTCTAAACAACTCGATCATTTGTTTATTTACAGACATAATCTAACTATTGCCGTATGCAGTGTTTAATGATGAGTCTGGTGAGTACGTCAATGCTAGGATTAATCATATCTAGAGACATATATTCATCAGGTTGATGGGCCTGATCTATATTTCCCGGACCCATAATAATAGTGTCCATGCCAAGTTGTTGTAAAAAAGGCCCTTCGGTGGCAAATGCGACACTGATACCGTTATGACCAGTCAACTCCTCTGCAGCTTTAAGTAGTGCGCTGTTTTCCTGTGTAAAAAATGCAGGTACACCACTGAAGATTTCTGTCATTTCAAATTGAATTTTTAACGGTTCTGTTACGCTTCTAACTTTATCGCGAATTTCGGCTCTCACTGTATCTATGTGCATTCCAGGAGTTAAACGTACATCAAACTCGAGCGCACAATTTCCACAGATACGATTAGGGTTGTCGCCTCCATGAATACTTCCCAAATTTAAGGTTGGATAAGGGATAGTAAATAATTCAGACTTATAGCGATCTTTTAATTGGTCGCGATAATCGATCAATTGAGAAATTACCTGATGCATTGCATCAAGTGCATTCTTTCCAAGGGAGGGATCAGATGAGTGGCCGCTCTCACCAAATAAACGAATGCAGTCCATCATAATTCCCTTGTGGGCTTTTACCGGTCGCAAACCAGTTGGCTCTCCAATGATTGCTGATCTAGCTTTTGGGCGACCAAGCTCGGCTAGCGTTCTAGCCCCCTGCATGGAAGTTTCTTCATCAGCAGTCGCAAGAATTATTAGTGGTTCTACAAAATCTGCTTCTGATATGGGTTTTATCGCTTCCATCGCAATGGGGAAAAAGCCTTTCATATCAGTAATACCCAATCCAAATACTTTTCCATCTTTTTCTGTAAGTTGGAAAGGGTCGACCGACCAGAGTTCTTGGTCGAAAGGAACTGTGTCGGTATGGCCAGCCAATACTAAGCCGCCAGGACCACTACCCAACGTCGCGATTAGATTAAATTTGTTGTTGTTGTTGCAGGTAATAATTTCGCAGCTAAACCCCATGGACTCAAACGCTTCTGCAAGGAAATAGATAACTTCCTTATTGCTCATATCTAGATTTGAATGTGCCGAACTTACGCTGGGCATACTTATAAGCGTATCGAGTTGTGAGAGTAGACCTGGCATTACCATTGACATAAGCGGGTTGTTGAATTGTTTATGAAGATGCTGAGATCTTAGCAATCATGTCAGTTTTTGCTGCCATGATAAAGTCGTTAACGTGTAAACCATTTATCTTATGAGTCCACCAGAAGACAGTAACTTTTCCCCACTCGGTGATGATTGTTGGGTGATGATTTTCTCTTTCTGTCAGGCTGGCTATTTTATAGGTAAAGTTAAATGCATCTTTGAATTCGACGAAATGAAATTCTCGAACCAATTTTTCTACGCCATCGTTAAATTCTCTCTTCCAGGCTGGTACACTTAACAGCAGTTCAGTTGCTTCCTCCTCGGTCACTAAGGGCGCACCGAGTTGACATGCTTCACAATGTTTTTCATATAAGGCTTTCATTAGAGAAATTCCTCCAGTACGCTGTTTAAAAATCGATAGCCAATAGTTGTGGTTGAAAAAAATTCTTCGCCATCTTTCTCTGTGCGCTGCATTAAGCCATTTTCAATTTGGTATTCTACTCTCTTTGAGATGACGCTGAAAGCCAACCCAGTCCTGCTTTCAAATTGGATTTGATTGAAACCGTCTTTTAATCGTAGAGCATTCATCAGAAATTCTACTGTTCGTTCTTGTTTAGGAATATCTTTAAGCTCTGCTTCTCTGCGAGCTTGTCCTTGGAGATAGCTATTTGGTTGCTTCTGTTTTCTGATACGAATCAATTTGTTTTCATTGGGCAAGGTTAGTTTCCCATGAGCTCCGGCACCAACTCCTAAATAATCCCCAAAACTCCAATAATTATGATTATGTAAAGAAGTAAATCCATTTTTCGCAAAAGCAGAAACTTCATATTGCACATAACCATGACTTTCTAATAGGTTTTGACCGTCTTCTTGAATTTTTTCGAGTATAGCTTCATGGGGAAGTTGGGGAGGATATCGATAGAATGCAGTATTGGGCTCTATTGTTAATTGATACCAGCTGATATGGGTAGGTGCAACGCTAATAGCTATTTGTAAATCGTTCAATGCTTGTTCTGATTCTTGACCAGGCAGTCCATGCATAAGATCAAGATTGAAATTTTTAAAACCAACTCCCTTGGCAATTTCAATCGCTTGTAGTGATTCTTCAGAATTATGAATACGCCCTAACTTAAGCAAACAATCATTATTAAAACTTTGTATGCCGAGTGATAAGCGGTTTATACCAGCGTCACGATAGCTCGAAAATCTTTCTGCCTCTACGGTTCCTGGATTTGCCTCCAAAGTTATTTCTATTTTCGAAGAAAAATTTACTAGCTCAGAAATTCGATGTAACAATGCTCTATAAGAATCACCACTAAATAAACTTGGTGTTCCACCGCCTATGAAAATAGAAATTAGCTCTCGCTGATTTTGTCCAAACCTCGAAAACTCATGAGCTAGATCTTCTAAAAGTGCCTCTATATATTCATGTTCTGGTAACGGGGAATTTGATTCATGAGAATTAAAATCACAGTAAGGGCATTTTCGAATGCACCAGGGAATATGAATGTAGAGACTTAAGGGAGGTCTTGCCAGCATTTCAGGAGTTGGCGTAAAGCCTGACCACGATGACTCAATGAATTTTTTACTTCCGGCTGCAGCTCAGCCGAAGTACATTGATGAGTTGGAACATAGAATAAAGGGTCATAGCCAAAGCCATTTTCCCCACTTTCTTTGAATGTAATTCTGCCTTTCCAAGAGCCCTGGCAAATCAGCGGCATTGGATCTTTTTCATGACGGAGAAACACAATAACACATTGAAATCGGGCAGTGCGATCAAGGTCAGGAATCTGCTTGAGCTCTTGTAACAATTTGGCGTTATTTTCTGTATCCGCTGAGCTGCCATAGGTATTAGAATATCTTGCAGAGTAGATTCCAGGCTCCCCATCTAAAGCGTCTACTTCAATCCCGGAGTCATCCGCTATGCAGGGTAGGCCTGTCTTAACACAGGCATGTCTTGCTTTAATCAACGCATTTTCGACGAAACTTAGCCCAGTTTCTTCCACCTCACTAATATTGAAATATGCCTGAGGAATTAGTTCTACGTCATTCGCAGAAAGTATCGCTTGTAACTCAATAAGCTTTCCTTGGTTACCGCTTGCTAGGACGACTTTTTGCATATTGAGGCTCTAACCCTTTAGCCCTTAGTTATGTGATAGATGGCGATTTCACCCAGAAAATTTGGCCAGGATTTTACCGCCCAACTGCCCTGATGTTGAGAGTCGACAACAGTGCGTGTTAACACGTGAATATTCTTAGTTTTGCAAAGCGCATCAAAATCTTTAACTGTACAGAAATGAATATTAGGGGTGTCATACCATTGATGAGGCATGAATTTTGAGACAGGCATACGACCCTTTGTGGCAAGATATAGCCGACTTTTCCAATTACCAAAATTTGGAAATGTAACAATCCCTCTTTCACCAATACGTAACATCTCATCGATGAGTTTGTCTGGATTACTTAAGGCTTGAAGGGTCTGCGCTAATAGAACAGTTTCAAAACTGCCTGACTGAAAATTTGATAATCCCTCATCGAGGTTTTGTTCGATAACATTTACGCCATTTTGGATGCAACATTGAATATTTTCCTCATCTATCTCTAATCCAATCCCTCGGACTTGTTTGGTACTTTTCAGATAATTGAGTAGCGTGCCATTACCACAACCTAGGTCTAGCACACGACTTTCCGGTTCTATCCATTGTTGAATTATTTCCAAATCAGGGCGCATCTTGGCAAATCTCCTTATGCACCCGGCATAGATAAGAGCGAAACGCACTTATGTAGCGCGGAATTGGTAACAGAAAGGCATCGTGACCTTGATCTGCTTCTACTTCCAGATAAGTTACTTCTCTTCCTGCTTTTAAAAGATCGTTAACAAGCTCTCGTGAACGCTCTGGGGGAAACCGCCAATCTGTAGTGAACGAAACAAGCATAAATTTGCAGTCACTGTTTAGGAACGCCTTACTAAGATCGCCTTCGAAATCAACTGATGGGTCAAAATAATCCAAAGCTTTGGTCATTAGTAAATATGTATTCGCATCAAAGTTCTCAGAGAAGCGCTCCCCCTGATAGTGAAGATAACTTTCAACCTGAAAATCTACATCAAAACCAAAACTGAGTTTTCCAGAACGGAGGTCGCGTCCAAAATTCGTCTTCTCAGTCTCAAAATCAGACACTGTTTTCCCAAACTTTGCACGCATTGCGCTATCAGATAAATAGGTGATATGCCCAACCATCCGCGCCAAGGTTAATCCTTGCTTTGGATATGTTCCATGTTCCAAATAGTATCCCTGGTGAAAATCGGGATCTGAAGTTATGGATTGTCGTGCAACTTCATTGAACGCGATATTTTGTGCTGACAGTTTAGGCGCAGCAGCAATACAAATTGCGTGAGCTATTCTTTCTGGATAACTAATGGCCCACCGCAGTGCTTGCATTCCCCCTAGGCTGCCACCTACCACTGCTGCCCATTTAGGAATTTCGAGCCGATCCATCAGCATTACCTGGCTTTTCACCCAATCTCTAACTGTTACTACTGGAAAGTCTGGGCCAAAATATTTTCCGGTCTCGGGATCTTTCGAGGCAGGTCCGGTGCTCCCACCACAACCGCCTAAGTTGTTCATGCAGACTACAAAGAATAAATTTGTATCAATTGCCTTACCGGCCCCAATGCATGAATCCCACCAGCCAGGTTTCTTTGTATCGCCGTTATGGTATCCGGCCGCGTGATGGTCTCCGCTTAAGGCATGACAAATAAGGATAGCATTAGATTTTTTAGTGTTTAGTTCGCCATAAGTCTCAAAGACGATATCGTATGCAGGTAAGACCTTACCGCTCCGCAGGCTTAGCGGTTCATCAAAATGGAGTTGTTGTGGCTCAACAATCCCCACAGAATCTTCAGGTAATGTAATTGTCATAACTCTCTAGATTTTACTAATCGTGAAAGACATTGGTGAGCTCTTAGGCTGTCCAACCAGCTATTCTTTTCAGTGTATTACTTAAATAACTAATAATAGTAATGGTACTTTGTTTTACTTGAAACTCTTTTGTCAAAAATCTGATTAATTGTTTATTGGTTTTGCCGCCCATAGGCGATACAGAACGTCATATCTTAAGTGCATCACCAACTGCAACAACTTAACAAGATATTCGCTTTAGGTTGAATAAAGCAGTTGAGAAAGGGATTGTTACTATCCTTGCTCTAATCCATATTAGAGGCCAATAACGACCAGCGCTATTTGTTCACTTACGCCAAATGTTTGATAAATAAAATTACGAATCAAACCAATTGAAATGAAAATGAATATCGGTGAAAAATCCAAGCCACCCATAGATGGGATGATTTTTCGAATAGGTGCCATAACAGGTTCCGTTAATTGCCAAACCAACCTGAGAATTGGGTGAGGATTCATGTTGCCAGAAAACATCATCACGAATGACATTATGATTGAGCCGATAATAGCGTAGTAATAAATCATGACCATGAAATGCAATACACCGACAAAAGCCCAGGTGACGATGAACCCCACCGAGGGAATGCTACCCCCATACAGGATAATTAATACGCAAATTGCTATTGCCTCAACCACCAAAGCGAGAATAAAACTAGAAAAATCAATGCCTTTATACCCTGGGATAAAACCGCGAAAAATTCTTACCATCGGATCGGTAATTCTAAAGACAGCTTGCGACATAGGGTTGTAGAAATCCGCACGGGCAACTTGGAGCAGGAAGCGTAATAATATGGCCAGTAGATAGATACCTGTTAGTGTATTAAAAATAAGTGCAGCAGAACTTCCCATGACTTCCATAACTCGTACTCGTTAACTTTTCAATTCTTTAGATAACTCAATGGATCTTGTTTTTGCCTCTACCAATGCGCTATTTACAAGTTTTCTGATTTCACCTGCTTCGAATTTTTTGATTGCGCGTTCGGTGGTACCACCAGGTGAAGTTACTTTTCTTCTTAGTTCAGCTGTTGAGTCCTTGCTTTGTATAGCCAAGTCCGCCGCGCCGGAAGCAGTTTGATAAACTAATTGCTTTGCTAGATCTTCTGGTAACCCTAATTCTTTTGCAGCATCTTGCATAGCTTCCATAAACAAGAAGAAATAAGCTGGACCGCTTCCTGATACAGCAGTCACAGTGTCTATATCGTTTTCATCATCAACCCATACAATTATTCCAACTGCTTCCATTAGTGACTGCGCTAGTTGTTTTTGCACATCCGTTACATGTTTGTTCGCATAGAGCCCGCTGGCTCCTTTACCTATGAGAGCTGGAGTATTTGGCATACAGCGGACAACTGCAGTGGCTCTTCCGAACCAGTTCAGCATCTGTTCGATGGTAATGCCCGCCGCAATCGAGACAACCAGAGGCGCGCTGATACTCAGGGAAATTTGGCTGCAGACGGTCTCCATAACTTGAGGTTTTACCGCTAGCACAATGATATCTGCTTCATCAGCAATAGATTGGTTATCGCCGCGGCGAACTCCGCATTCCGTAACTAGAATTTGAAGTTTTGCTTGGTCGACGTCTGCAACAATTATCGATGAAGGATTGCAGCCCTTCACCAATAAACCACGGATAAGGCTATTTGCCATATTTCCAGCGCCAACAAAGCCGATCGTGGTGTTTTCCAATTTCACTCCAAATTAAAATTCTGTTGCAGTTTTTTGGCCATCCTGCGATTAATAGCTATTCTATCCCATTCAAGCGCATTGGAGTAATTAGACCCTTTTCCCGAATAGGGCCGTGCCTATCCTAACCATAGTTGAGCCTTCGGCGATGGCGGCTTCAAAATCTTTACTCATACCCATTGAAAGCGTATCCATCGTGGGAAACAACTCCCGCATACGATAGAACTCTAGGGCAAGTTCAGCGAAGCTTTTTCGTTGTCGATCAAGATTTTTTTCCGGTGCTGGAATCGCCATCAGCCCCCTTAAACAAAGGTTAGGTAGGTCATTTACTAGCTTTCCCAAGGTCTCAGCACTCTCTAAACTTATCCCGGATTTAGAGAATTCTTGGGATAAGTTGACCTGGACACAGACATTTAGGGCTGTTTTTTCAATTGAGCGTTGCTCATTTAAGCGGTAAGCGAGTTTTTTTCGGTCCAGGCTTTGTACCCAATCAAAATTCTCGGCAATGCGTCGTGTTTTATTGGATTGAATAGGCCCAATAAAATGCCAGTTCAATTGAAGGTCAACCAGTTCTGCGATTTTTCCTTCAGCTTCTTGCACGAAATTTTCCCCGAAATCAGTAATCCCTGTTTTCGCGGCCTGACGAATGCTTGCTGCGGAGTGGCGCTTGCTAACAGCTAATAGCTTCACACTCGACTCAGGGCGACTATACTTCGCTTCTAGACTCCGAATCATCTGGGCTGTAACTGATATATTTTTTGCTATTTGTGTCACGCTTCGAGTCTTTAAACAGATTGTTGGTCTAAAGTATTCCCCAAAAAAAAGGATTTATAGTTTATACCTAATACTTTAGTGCTAAAAAATAAAACCTCTACTTAGTTTGCGAATTAAATTCTGCGAACCAGTTTTCAAGAATGATTTGAGCGGCAATGTCATCGATAGCCATCTGCTGTTTATTCTTATTTTTTGCAACGACTTTTTCGATTGCTGCTTTTGATGAAAGACGTTCATCTATGCCGAAGCAGGGTAAGTTAAAACGACCATTGATTCGGTGAGCAAATTTTATAGCACGAACGAGTAATACACTTTCGCTGCCGTCGAAATTGTAGGGCAAGCCAACAACACAGAGGTCAGGTTTCCACTCAATTAATAAAGCCTCAATTTCATCCCAATCTGGAATTCCATCTTTTGCTTTTATAACGGCAATGGCTTTTGCCGTGGCAGAAATACTCTGGCCAAAGGAGACACCGATACGTTGAGTTCCGTAATCGAATGCAAGCGCAGCAACCGGTTTTGAGCAATCACTGGGGAATAATTTAATTGTCATGGAGATTCGTATTCGATTAATAACTAGGAATGGCCTGCCTCGGGGGAGATTTGTTGTAAGTCTATGCCGAGTAAGGCTGCGGCCTCACGGGCTTTGGACCCATAATTGCTGGAGAAGATGACTTCCGAATTCGCGGGAGCAGTTAACCAGGCGTTCTCGACTATTTCCTGTTCTAACTGACCTGCTTCCCAGCCTGCACATCCTAGTGCAACTAAGAAATTATTTGGACCACAGCCTGCAGCTATGTCTTTTAGAATGGTTTTTGAAGTGCAGATGGTAATATTCGGTGCCAATGAAATTGATGATTCCCATTGATTACCTGAATCGTGAATTATAAACCCCTTATCTCGTTCAACAGGACCGCCTGCTAGAACATGTTGCATATGGAATCGATCGCCCTCGATATCACAAATAATATCAAGCTCATCAAAAATGTCCGCAATACATGCTCGTAGGGGTTTATTAATTACAATGCCTAAAGCGCCTTCTTCGTTGTGTTTCCAGAGATAGGTAACTGTGTTTGCGAAATAAGAACCCCCTAGCTGAGGCATCGCGATAAGGAATTGATTTTCAAGGTTGTTGCTAAGATGACTTTCGGTCATTAAAGTAACCAAACGCTGATCAGAAACTACTAAGCGCATTCCCTTCATGAAAGCGCCAAGTTCGAATGATTTCGAGTATATCAGCTTCGGCGCGCATTGCCTCCGGAAATGGATCAAACGGCGCGGCGAGGTGAATGATTTCGATGGCGGCGCTATCGAGTAGGCCGTGTTTGGAAGATTGTAAGATCTGAATTCCCTCCACTTGTCCATCTGGTAGCAGAGCAACTAGCATTCTTAAGCTACCGTAGATTTGTTGCCGACGTGCCTGATCTGGGTAATTAATATTTCCGACCGCTTCAATGCGTCTGCGCCAATTATCTAAATAAAGCGCGTCATGGCTTTTCTTGGTCGAAGCAGATGAAATAGTATATTTGCGAGGTCGCTTCGCATAGGCTTGCCGCTGACGATCCAGTTGGGTCTGCAGGCTTGCTATTTCCAGGCTTAAATCTTCGGGAGTGACTTCTTCTGTAATCCGTTTCTCATTTTCAGTATCTAATTCTTGTAGTAATGTCTGGATCTGAGCATCACTGTTAACAGAAGAGATCAGTGCAATATCTTGCGGTTCTAATTCATTAAAAATTTCGGGTGAAGAAGGAACAGGAACGACTTCTTGAATGACGTCGTCATTAAAATCAGATTCGAACGGTGTGCTCGGTGCAGCTCGCTCTTCCAGGATGCCACTGCCAATTTGATTTTCTTGAGCAAGAAAATCGGCTTCGTCAGATTCTAGCTCGCTGCGATATTGAGCCATTGTAATTTCCAGCGCTGGCTCACTCTTTAATTCTTCAAGGTAAGTGAAGCCGACACCGAGAATAATGATGGCGTGAACACAGGCTGAGAGAAAGAATGTAAAACCGAAACGTTCTTTCGATAGTTCGTCGGTGGTAGAAATCATCATATGTTATTATGCTTTTTTCATCAGGTTAATGATGAAACAACAATTAGGCTTAGCTTCTCAGAGTTTTTGCTGAATACAATCCATTAAATCGCCAGCAATATCTAAACTAAAAGCCGCATCAATCTCTCGTAGACAGGTTGGGCTGGTAACATTTATTTCTGTCAAATAGTCACCGATAACATCTAATCCTACAAATATTAATCCTTTTTCTATCAGTGCGGGGCCAACTTCATCGCAAATCCAACGATCTCGATCACTTAATTCTTGCGCTTTGCCATTGCCGCCGGCCGCAAGATTTCCTCGAGATTCACCTATTGCTGGCACTCTAGCTAAAGCATAATCAACGGGTTTTCCATTAATTAGTAAAATTCGTTTATCACCATTGGTAATTTCGGGAATGTACTTCTGCGCCATTATTTGACGTTGACCACTATTGGTTAAAGTCTCGATCACTACGGAGAGGTTAGCGTCGTCCTTCGTAACTCTGAATATCGATGTGCCACCCATACCATCGAGAGGTTTATATATTACGTCTTCGTGCTCTTCGTGGAACTCCTTCAGTCTATTCTCACAACACGCCACAAGCAATGGTGGGCAACATTGCGGAAACTGAGTAGCAAACAGTTTCTCATTGCAATCCCGCAAGCTCTTTGGATCATTTACTATAAAGGTACCGTCCCGCTGAGCTTGTTCTAGTAAATAAGTTGTATAGATGTAGTCTAGATTAAATGGAGGGTCTTTGCGCATGAGAATGACATCGAGTTCGGACAGGGCTCGATCGGTTTTGCTACCTAGTTCATACCATTTTTCTTGATTGTCCATGACAGACATTGTTTGCATAGTGGCTCGGGGTGTACCTTGATCCATGCATAGATCTGATTGCGACATATAATGGATAATCCAGCCGCGTTTTTGAGCTGCTAGCAGCATAGCTAAGGTAGTATCTTTTTTTACTGTGATGGATTCGATTGGGTCCATCACAACGCCTAAATTAATGGTCATTCCCTACACCTGTTTCAATGGGCAAAGCCAGTAATAGTGCAAATGCCGCACTTCTCGATGGCAAAATCATATCTCACTTTTCCTCTATAAGCGATGCTATAACTCGTAAGCTTTCGATCTTAAACAAGTTTTTCGCTAGCGCTATAAACCGTTTATAATGCTAACTTTCTATTTGGGCGAAAAGAAACTGTGAAAGCAATAGGCTATACGTGGGGTATCGTTGGCGTGATTTGGCTCTTGCTGTTTGCGATCTATCGATTAGCACCAATGGCACTGGCTTTGGGAAGTTTTCCAATGAATTTACTGCATTGGTTGGCACTAATATTCAGCATTGTCTACATGGCTTATGCTGAGGGCTATAAAGGCTTTCACTTGGGCTTTGCGCCGCGCGTTGTTCTGCGCGCAAATTACCTGAAAGAAAATCCCCGTGTAAGCCATGTCATTCTCGCGCCTATTTTTTGTATGGGGTATATCCATGCTACCAAGAGAAGAAAATTACTGTCCATTGGTCTAACCATCATGATTATATGTTTTATCATGGTTGCTCGTATGCTCCCGCAACCATGGAGAGGAATACTTGATGCTGGTGTTGTAGTTGGTTTGAGTATAGGTATTAGCTCAATTTTGTATTTTGTTTACGTAGCTATTCGTAAGCCTGAATTGATTGCTGTTTCACTCGACGTGCCTGGAGAAAGATCTCATTTGGTACCTTCTTAGCTACAGAGTCCAGATTAGAAGAACTTATTGTTAAAGTAATGGCTATCGAAGAGAAAATAAAAAGCTGCGCTATTGTAGTTACTCATAAGCCAGATATTACCGCATTATTAAAGCTATTGGGTCAGCTCAATAAAGAAACAGATTTTATTGTTATTGATAATAGCTCTCCTGAGATCGATCGACTATCAGAGTCAATTACGGTCTATGAGCGCTCTCAGAAACTTTTGCGGTTGAATAACAATCAAGGCTTGGCAAAAGCTCTCAATATCGGCATTAACTTTGCCCTCGAAAACAACAGTGACTATATATTTCTTTTCGACCAAGATAGCAGTCTGTGTGATTTGTTTATCAGTCGGATGATAGCTGCTTATACCGAAGCCAATAAATTCAGTAAAAAAGAAATAGCTGCTGTTGGACCGAGAATTATCAATCCTCAGACGATGCGACAAACGCCCTTCAAGGTATTTAACCGGTTAGTGTTTAGAACAGATCGTCTTTATGCGGCTAGCAGGATGCATTTTGTTGCAGATTTTTTAATTACTTCTGGGACTCTATTGATAGCTAAACATATCGGTACGATAGGCAGTATGAAAGACAACTATTTTATCGACAACATAGATTTAGAATGGTGTTTCCGAGCGAAATCCAAAGGCTTTGATTTGATAGGAACTAATGAAGCCCTTCTCTACCATGCTATTGGCGAGCGTAGCCCAGATCCTCTTGTTAGAGCTGGGATTATTGCGCAACACAATCCCGCACGAACTTATTACTCTTCACGGAACAGAGTTCACCTCTATGGTGCAGCCTACTCACCGATAGGCTGGAAACTCAGAGACATAGTTCGATTTTTTATAAAAGTGGTTTGGTTGCTTATTTCATCAGATGACCGTAAAAAATATTGGCAAAATATTCGATCCGGAATTAAGGACGCGAAATCACTTAGTTAGTGAAAAATAGGTAAATAAAAAATATATGAACCTTACTCCGAAGATCTCCATTCTTTTATCCACCTACAATGGTGCAAAATATCTTGCAGAACAGTTAGATTCATTGCTAGAACAAAGTTATACGAACATAGTTATTGTCATTCGAGATGATGGGTCAACAGACGCCACACGTGAGCTCATCTCCCTCTATGCTCTTAAACATGGAAATAAGATCCATCAGGTTTGCAGTGACAATGAAAATAGAGGCGCCAGAGACAGCTTTTCTTATCTTATCGAGTACGTATTGGCGAATAAAGTATCATTGAAGCTAGATGCAGCTTATATGATGTTGTGCGACCAAGACGATATTTGGTTTCAAGATAAAATCGAGCAACAAGTCGCAGCAATGCTAATCGCTGAAGAAGAAACGGAGGGTAGTAAGACTCCGCTACTCATTCATTCCGACTTGCAAGTTGTATCGGAACAGAAGCAACCTATTGCCAATTCTTTGATCGACTATCAGGGGCTCGAAATAGAAAGAAATCGTTTTACCAACATGGTCATAAGCAACCTCGTAACAGGCTGCACGGCACTGATAAATGAAGCACTAGCGGTCAAGGCAGTGCCTGTGTCCAATCAAGCGATCATGCATGACTGGTGGTTGGCCTTGGTAGCTTCCGCCTTCGGTAGAGTAATTTTTTTGGCAACGCCATTGGTTCACTATCGGCAACATGATAGTAATACCATAGGCGCCAAGGAATTTGTTAAACCTACGCTAATTTCTCAACCCTTCTGGCAGCAACTATTCGACCGTAAATCGAATGATCACCTAATCGAAGTTGCCCGCCAGGCAAATGAATTTAGGCAAAGATTTGGGGCACAGCTAAGCACACGAGAAAATTTGTATTTGTGGCTATCTGCGGGTATGTCTGCGCAGGTTGGAATTATTCAGCGAGTATTGTACCGACTAGCTCGGTGTTTTTAGTCTAGATATATAGACGTACCGCTAATTAAAAAGGGCTTTTAGTTCTTCTTGAAACTTAGAATCTGAACAGTCTTTCTCAACCGCTGTTAGCCCAGCTTCTTGTACCGATTGCCACAAAGCTTCATCTTGATATAGTCTGACACATTGCTCAGCAAAGCATTTAGCATCTTCGCCTATCAATAGCTCTTTCTCGTGTTGCCATTGCAACTGCATGGCTAAGAGAGGGGTAGTGACACAAGGTATTCCCATCGAGGCTGCTTCGTGAACTTTATGAGGAATACCTGCAGCAAAGCGAGTTGGTGCGACAAAAATCCGACTACTATTGTAAACGCCAGCGACACAATCCAAGCGGCCGAGAAATGAGATATTTTCTTTTTCAATTGAAGCTAACGATGAAGCAGCTTTATCACCTACGATATAAAGTTTAATCTCAGGTATGGCAACCTCAATTATTGGTAAAACATTTATAACAAACCATAAAAGTGAATCAACGTTTGGGGAGCCTTCATCTCGTAGTGCGCCTACAAAGAGTATTCCTTCTCGGCTAGAAAATTCCTTATCGCCTGGCATAACAGATAATGTATGACCCAATATGCAAACATTATTTATCCCATGTTGGCGATAGACATCCGCCTCTCTAGCTGATACGGCAATGACTGTTTCTGCTATTTTCGACTGTTGCATCTCTTCGGTGATTAAGTCTTCTTTTTCTATCTCTGTTACTGGCTGACATAAAAGCTGTCTATGCAATATTTCTCGTGATGCCGTGAGAGCTTCAGCATCATAGATGATTTTGCTTCCTTCGATTAGACTGGGGTTGGTTTCGAAAATATCTCTAAAGAATTTCATATTATGAATGCGACTTACTACGATGTATTGGAAAAAACCTTTTCTTGAATTTAAAAAATGATAAAGCCCACTCCGGCCCTTTTCTAGAACAACCTCGATTGATTTAGAAAGCGTAGAGTAAGTTGTCTTCCAGTCATCAATTGGAAATTGCAATGGAAAGAACGTGACATTCAAATCCAGCTTGTCCATGCTATTCAGCATATGAGCAGAGCGAGGATAACCTGAACCCAAACTCGGATGTGGAACTCGATCATCAATTAATAAAACATTTGGGAACTTATTGGCAGTACGAGCTTGAATAATGAGTGCAGGATTGTTCTGCGATTGATTGCGCAGCCAGTCGCTATGTTTTTCACATAGTATTTGTTGATGTTCTTGCTGTAACTTCGAAGCACTGCTCATTCCACCAGAGCTGGCAAATTCATAGTGAGTGATCTTGATCGTTGGGTTATAAACAACACGCAGGCCTTTTTTGTGTAGGCGGATACAGAAATCTGACTCTTCATAGTAAGCGGGTGCATAATCCAAGTCGAATCCATCAAGCTCTTCAAAATGTTTGCGACGAAACAGCAAGAATGCGCCTGAGCAATAGTCTACATCTCTTTCAAACATATAGTCGCTTGCCATGGGGTCATCGCCACGCCCATAACCTAAGCAAGAACCATCGCTCCAGATAATACTGCCAGCCTCCTGCAGTGATCCATCTATCAGAGAAATTTTCCCGCCTACAGCCCCTACAGATTCGCGCTCATGTATCGAGCTCAAGGCAGAAGACAAGGTTTGTTGATGAATTACCGCATCATTATTAAGCAAAAGGATATATTCTCCTCGTGCATGCTTAGCGCCTTGATTAACGGCCTTAACAAAACCGAGATTTTCTACATTACTGAGGACCACACAGTTGTCTAATACTGCGAGTAAGTCTGTAGTCGAATCACTGGAGCCGTTGTCTACAATAATTAATTCAAAAGGTACGTCGGCGAACTTAATCAGGGATTGTAAGCAGAGCAAACTTAGATGAGCTTGATTGTAAAAAATAAGAATAATAGAGATCGTGGGTTGATCTTGCTTTTTGAATCCGAGGTGATCACCAGATTGAAGAAATCTTGTTAGATCTTTTTCAGCTTTAGCATCATAGCTTGTTTTATCGGACTCGTTAATAGGTGGGGGAGGTTCATTCTTAGGTGCTACAACAGGGTCCACTTGAGTAATTTCCGCCATACTTTGAGTTGCTGCCTTCGCCTTGTGCTCTACCGAACCGGACGAAATCCCGATTATCCTGCCGATGCGCCTAAGCGGGCCCAGCAGGCGCCACGTTGTTGAGTGCAGTACTTGATGGAAAGCAGCTTCTAATTGACTTATATGTGCTTGTAAGTGCCTCTCCACTTCCATTTTATTACTCAGTTTATTCTCTGTGTTGCTCAGTTTATTCTCTGTGCTGTCCAATTTATTCTCTATTTGAGTAATACGAGCTTTTATTTGGTAATTTTTTTCGCTCTTCTCCTGAATGACTTCATCTGCTTCTATCAATTTTTCATTCAGTTTGTGAACTTGCCCTTCCAATAAGGCATTCTTACTATATTCTTCACTGAGACGATTCGAAACTGTCAGCAACTCATCGGCTAATAAGCCATTCTTACTAAATTCTTCATTGAGACGATCCGCAACCGCCTCCAATTCACGGGATAAGTCGCTCTGCCTCGCGCTACCTAGCATTTGGTTTATCTCATTTCCATCCCAACGGTCTTTCCATTTAGAAAAGAGTGCTGCTCTAGCCTTGCCAATTAAATGATCTGATTGAAATCTTACTTTGTCATCATCTGTAGCAGTATCCGAACCTCCGCCGGAGCGGTAATAGGCTGAAACTTGCGTCAAATGAATAAATTCAGTGTGCTGAGACAACTGCAGCCAGAAATCCCAGTCTTCATAAATATCGAATGATTCATCGAATCTACATCCTTGCTCTAGAAGCTCTCTACTGAAAAGAACAGCATGGATAGGTATATAGTTATCATGCATGAGCAAATGCGGGTCGAAATCATTTTCGAATATTTCGTCTGTTAAAGAACCATTGGCGAGGGTTTTAATAGTGCTGCTATAAGCCACTTTTGCTATTCCTGCAGCGCCCAGTGCATCTAATAAAGACTCAACGTGATTGCTGGCAATCCAATCATCATCATCGAGAAACATTAAATAGCTACCACTTGCGGCATCCAACCCAGCATTGGCTGCCTGGGCGCGGGATAGTTTTTTAGGAGGATTTACGACTTTAGCATTAAGCTGGCTAAGGTCGAATTGATCTAGCTTTTTCGTAGTCGAGTTGACCAGCACCAGTTCAATATTTGAGTGTGACTGAATGGTTATTGAATCCAGCGCTTGAGAAAGTTCTTCGCGGCCTATGGTACGGCAAATGATAGAAACGAGATTACCAGAGCCATCAGCATTATCAGTCAACATGGAGCAAAGGATACTGTTTTATTGAGGATTCATTAAGCGAAAAATGCAGAACTAAGCATTTATGTCGCCAAGGTGTCGATTAAGTACAGCGCCAACCACATGACCTATGAAGTCTAGGAAGAGGGTGTCCAAGTTAACATTGAAGAAATTTTCGGCTTGATTACCGAAAGCCAACATCGCCAAGACTTCGCTATTGTTAAGAACTGGGCAGAGCGCAGTGGAACGAATTATATTTTTAGCCCCAGGGAAGAGGTAGGCTATTTGTTCGGTATCTAATTGGCCACAGTGGGTTCTTTTTAATCGGAATACGTCACTAAAATCTGTTCTTAGCTTGGCGACTGATTCGATTCGAATAGAGTGTGCAACGCGCAAATCAGGATGTGCAACTATAATAATTTCACAAGCATCGATGTTTCCATGATTAGATAGTTGATCTTGAGTTACATCAGCCACTTCGGTAATAGAGTCAGCTCGCAGTAATGCCAGCACTAAATTCCGAGTCGTATCAAACAGCTGGTCATTATTTCGAGCATTTTCGAGCAGATTATTTAGTTTTTGACGCGCTTCAATTCCGCGATCTCTCAATATAGCGACTTGGCGTTCCACGAGAGAAATTGCTTTGCCACTTTCATGGGGTAAAGAAAGATTTGCGAGCAAATCTTCTTGATTGGCAAAAAACTTGGGGTGATTTCGCAAATAATCTGCTATTTGTTTTTCAGAAATATCACTTTCAGGAACATCAGTAACTTGTTCCACCGCGGAGACATCATTACTCATATCTCAATAGTCCCCTCATAAACGGTTGTCGCAGGTCCAGTCATGAGTACATTCTGGTCTTTTTGTGGCCATTGTATGGACAGCTGGCCACCGATTAAATTTACTCTGACGGTAGCATCTAATTGTTCGAGTAGGCAGCCAGCCACTACAGCCGCGCAGGCACCTGTGCCGCAGGCCATCGTTTCTCCAGCACCCCGCTCGTATACCCGCAAACTGATCTCGCTGCGACTACTAATTTGCATAAAACCCACATTAACGCCTAGTGGAAAGTCAAGATGGCTTCCCACTGCCTCCCCAATATCTTTTACGGCCGTATTCGCCAGGTCTTCAACACAAATCACGGCATGAGGATTTCCCATGGATAATGGAATAAATTCAAAAGTTTTAGAAATGCCACGTACCTCAAGATTTCTTGAGTGAAGATAACCAGTTTTTTCTGTATCGCTCTCACCATTGGTTTTGGCAAGGAAGGGGATAGCAGCGTGCTTGAATTCCGGCATTCCCATGTTTACGGTGACTTCACCATTCTTGTTAGCGTGTAAAATAAGAACGCGATTAACGGTTTTAACCCGCAAAGGGTTTTTACTTGATAACCCTTTATCATGTACATACTTCGCAAAACAACGTGCGCCATTGCCACAGTGTTCGACTTCCACACCATCAGCATTAAAAATGCGGTAATCGAAATCAACTTCTGAGGAACTTGCCTGCTCAATTTGTAAAACTTGATCAAAACCAATTCCAGTGTGCCGATTGGACAGCTGTCTAATTTTCTCGGCCGAGAGATCGATCTTGTTGGCGGTTTGATCCAACACCATGAAGTCATTACCGAAGCCATGCATTTTTGTAAAGGGGATATTCATGATCTTTAATCGTATTTATTCAGCTAGTAAGTGTTCATTAGCAAACAAATCTGTAACATTTTCTCTCTCTCGAATGACAGTAACCTTTGGTCCGTCAACCATAATTTCTGTTGCACGTGGTCGTGTATTATAGTTGGAGCTCATAACAAAGCCATAAGCACCAGCGGATCTTACTGCTAATAAATCACCAGCAGAAATACTTAACTCCCGATCCTTGCCTAGAAAATCAGCTGATTCACAAATGGGGCCAACCACATCAAAGGAAGCTGATTCGTCAGTTGATCTTTCAACTGGAATTATTTCCTGCCAGGCGCTGTATAGTGCAGGGCGCAGTAAATCATTCATAGCACCGTCAACAATAGCAAAGTTTTTGTGCTCATTGCTCTTTAGATATTCCACTCGCGTTACGAAGATGCCTGCATTTGCGGCAATCGATCGACCCGGCTCCACTAGAATAGTCATATCACGACCAACGAATTTTTCTTTTACGACGGCAATTAGCTCTGAAGGGTGAGGTGGTTCTTCATCGCCATAGGTAATACCTAGGCCGCCGCCGATGTCAAAGTGACGTAGAAAAATTCCTTCTTTTGTAAGTTGGTCCACCATAACCAAGAGCCTATCGATGGCATCAAGAAAAGGATCGACGCTGGTTAGCTGCGAGCCTATATGAAAATCTATTCCTTCGATTTTTATTCCGGGCATTGCAGCAGCTTTTTTATATACTTCAAGTGCTAGATTAGTTGAAATGCCAAATTTATTTTCTTTTAAGCCAGTCGAAATATACGGATGGGTTCCTGCATCCACATCTGGATTTACGCGAACAGAAATAGGCGCAATAGTACCTTCATCTAATGCGACTTCATTAAGTCGATTAAGCTCTGCCTCAGATTCCACATTAAAACAGTGAATACCAGCGGCAAGACCTTGCCGGATTTCAGCAGTTGTTTTTCCTAGCCCTGAAAAAATCACTTTGCTTGCTTCACCACCTGCGGCAAGCACCCGATCGAGCTCACCGCCCGAGACGATGTCGAAGCCGGCGCCCAATTTTGCGAGCACATTGAGTACTGCCAAATTAGAATTTGCCTTAACCGCAAAGCAAATTAAATGAGCGTGATCAGCAAGCGCTTTCGCGTAAGCACGGTAGTGTCTTTCTAACGTTGAACGGGAGTAAATGAAACATGGAGTACCAAACTGTTCAGCGATATCACTGACAGCAACTTCTTCTGCATATAGGCTATCGCCCTGATAGTTAAAATAGTCCATGTTCTCAGAAACCCGCCACGTCTTATTTTTGAGAAGCGTGTTATGTGTTGAAATATCTGAAGGAAGTTTGTTCCGGCCGAGTAAGTCCACCCTTCTGCCCACAATTGGTAAGAGGGAAGCTAATTAGCAGAATTAGTATTATGCCTAAGAGCTTCTGCATGATGATCACCGATGCGGGGACTTGGAAAGCGGCCGATTATACCGTTGCAGGCCTAATAAACACAGCCTATTGTTTTTTTAAAGTTAGATTATGTAGTCTGCAGCCCGTTAAATTCATGCCCTGTCACTAATTGTGACCTATCTTGAAAATTCTAAATAAGGGCCTTATATTTGCTCCACTCATTTTGCACGTGAAAACAGTGCCTTTGTCGGGGCGCCTTTTTCAATTTTTGCTGGTTTAATTGTTGGAAGGAATAACAGCTAGATGATCGAGATTATTCAGTTAACTAAAAAATTCGAGCAGTTTGCGGCCGTAGATAATCTAAGCTTTAACGTAGAAGAAGGCGAGGTGCTAGGCTTCTTGGGGCCTAATGGAGCCGGCAAATCTACCACCATGAAGGTCATTACCGGATTTCTCTCTCCTTCTGGAGGATCTGTGACTGTAGATGGTTATGATATTACTAGGAACCCAATAGAAGCCAAAGCGCTTATTGGGTATTTGCCTGAGGGTGCGCCCTCTTATGGCGATATGACCACCATCGAGTTTCTGAATTTTATTGCGGAAATTCGTGGTTTTCGGGGGGAACAAAAAACTCTGCGAGTGCAGCACGTGATTAAAGAAGTGGTGCTTGAATCTGTCGCCCAACAAACTATCGAAACACTATCTAAAGGATTTAAGCGCAGAGTTGGTTTGGCGCAGGCAATAATGCATGATCCTAAAGTACTTATTCTAGATGAACCAACCGATGGTCTAGATCCGAATCAAAAACACCATGTACGAGAACTGATTAAGAACCTGGCCAAGGACAAGATTGTCATTATCTCTACTCATATTTTAGAAGAAGTAACAGCGGTTTGCAGTCGAGCGATTATCATTGCAGATGGGAAAATTGTAGCCGATGGCACCCCATCAAAACTGGAATCGCAGTCGAAATATCATCACGCTGTAAGCGTCCGCCTAAATCAAGAGTATGATCTCGCCGCAGACCTTGCCGGCGTTCCAGATATCGGTGCTGTTGAGAAAGAAGAAGTAAATAGCTTTGTCATTCTTGCTAATAATGCAACACCCATATTTGCTCAGGTCTCTGAGATAGCTCAATCGAAGCAATGGCCTGTTACAGAGTTTCATGTGAATCGTGGGCAATTAGAAGATGTTTTTCGTGCAGTTACGGCACAAACACAAGGAGGTGAATAATGGGCAACTTAGGAATTATTTTTAGAAGAGAACTATCCAGTTATTTTGCAACTCCTCTGGCTTATATTTTTATTGTTATCTTTTTAATCACTAATGGAATATTTACCTTCGATATGGGTGGTTTCTATTTGCGAGGACAAGCAGACTTGCTGCCTTTCTTTAGTTTTCATCCATGGCTCTATTTGTTCATGGTGCCGGCAATTGCTATGACTCTTTGGGCAGATGAAAGAAAGACTGGGACGATTGAATTGCTGTTAACATTGCCAATAAAACTATCTGAAGCAGTAATTGGGAAGTTTTTAGCTGCTTGGATTTTAATGGGGATCGCTCTAGCGTTAACTTTCCCAATCTGGATTACGGTAAACTATTTGGGTGATCCAGATAACGGCGTCATCGTTGCGGGGTATCTTGGCAGCTGGTTTATGGCTGGCGGGTTCTTGGCCATTGGGTCTTGTATGTCAGCTTGTACAAAAAACTCAGTCATTGCTTTTATATTAACCGTTGCTATCTGCTTTACTTTTGTCATCATGGGTTCGCCTATTTTGCTCAACGCATTTCCAGAGTGGGTTCCACAATTTTTGGTAGATGCATTCACGGCACTTGGATTCTTGACTCATTTCGATTCTATATCGAAAGGAGTATTAGACATTCGAGACATTCTTTACTTCACTGTTTTTATCACAGCCTGGTTATTCGCTAGTGCTATCGTGATAGAAATGAAGAAAGCAAATTGAGGGAGGAAAGCAATGAATTCTAAATCACTCTTTTCGTCCTTCGGCCTGGTAGCAATTGCGGTCGGGCTTCTATTTAGTGTGTTATTCATTAGCCTCTTGCCAAGCTTGCGTGTCGATTTAACGGAAGACAATCTATATTCACTCTCGGAAGGGACGCGGAGTATCGTTTCCAGCTTAGAAGAACCTATCGAGATTATGTTTTTTTACTCAGATTCTGCCACGGAAGATATTCCACAAATTCGTAGCTACGGTACTCGAGTACAAGAGCTCCTGAGAGAAATTGTTATCGCCAGTAACGGCAATCTTAGGCTAAATATGATTGACCCTGAACCATTCTCGGAAGAAGAGGATTTGGCCACGCAATATGGTATTCGGGCCGTTCCCGTGACTCAAGGTGGGGAAGGTGTCTATTTTGGGCTTGTAGTTACCCAAGACTCCGCATCTGAAGTGCCGCTGCTAATGCAAGCTTCAGAAACAATGCAATTGATTCGGCCAGACCAGGAAGAGTTTCTTGAATATGAATTCATGAAACTGATTACTAAAGTCGCTAATCCTGACCGAACCGTAATTGGGCTGCTTACCCAATTGGATATTGATGGTGGTTTTGACCCAGTATCGGGTCAAGGCACTCAGCAGTGGATGATCATGGATCTTATTCGGCAGTTGTATGAAGTTCGCCGTGTCGATATCACAGGAGATAGCATCGATGGAGAGATCGATATCTTAATGATTGTCCATCCCCAGGGGCTGTCGGACCAAATCCTATATGCTATCGATCAACACGTAATGCGTGGTGGAAATACTATGCTCTTTCTCGATCCTAATGCCGATTCTATGGTGTCTAGATCTGTCCAGGGAAATTTGATCCCTGCTGGCATGAGCTCAGAATTGCCAGGCTTACTCGCGGCCTGGGGAATCGACTTTGATAATAGTAAAGTCCTGGCAGACAACGAACAGGCCTTGCGTGTAATGATGGGTCAAGGACAGAGACCGGTTCCACATTTGGGCATGTTAGGGGTACAAAGAAATTTCTTAACCCAAGATGACATCATTACTAATCGACTAGAAACTATAAACATGTCATCAGCGGGAGCTATAAGCCAGGCCGAAGGCGCGGGTACAACATTTGAGCCCTTAATTGTTTCTTCGTCTGACGCTATGCTAATGGAGCGTACCTTTGTTGAGTCAGTGACAGATCCATCAGTGTTGTTTGACGAATTTGAATCTGCCAATCAGAGTTTTGTAATTGCGGCTCGAGTTAGCGGCATAGTTGAGAGCGCATTTCCGGAAGGTCGCCCTGAGCTAATTGAAGAGCCAACTGAGGAGGTTTCGGAGGCAGAATCTACAGATCCAGGCGGTTCTGCTGGGAATCCAGCAGACACCGATGCGACCATGGATGATGCTGAGGAAGAAATTGAGCGAGCGGTAGAACATATTGCCAGTTCTAACGGTTCCGTAAACATCGTTGCTTATGCAGATAGTGATGTGTTGACCGATCGTCTGTGGGTTCAGGTCAGTCAGTTTCTTGGGCAACGGATTCCGCAACCATTCGCCAATAATGGAGACATCGTTATCAATACTCTAGATAATTTAAGTGGAGATGCTGATCTTTCTGGTATCCGAAGCCGCGGTCGTTATTCCCGTCCTTTCATTCGCGTACTCGACTTACAGCGTCAAGCAGACGATCGCTTGCGCGAAGAAGAGGCGGAACTATTAGAGCGTCTAGCTGAGTCGGAAGCTGCATTGGCCCAGTTGAATCAAGACGAGGATGGCAACCCTATCGGACAACTCACGCCTGAGATTCAAACTGAAATAGATAGATTTAATGAAGAGATGCTGGAAACCCGTCGACGTTTAAGAGATGTTCGTTTTCAATTAACCGAGGATATCGAACAACTCGGCACTAATCTCAAAGCTGCTAATACGGCATTGATTCCAATATTACTAACGATTTTTATATTGATTGCAAATTTTTTAAGAGTGCAGCGGCGCAAGGTGACTAGGTAAAAGGTTACTCAGCCTCTAAGTGGGGTGGGCGGCGAGGAAGACTCACAGTCATTTGGGTGCCTTCGCCGATTTTGCTCGTAATAATCAACTGACCGCCGTGAGCTTGGGCGATGAGCCGGCACAGGTACAACCCCAAACCAAAGCCTCCAGTATTGCGCTGACGAGCGCTATCAGCGCGATAAAACGGCTCACTGATTTGAGGAAGGTGGTCTTCTGAAATTCCTTCGCCATTATCGATAACTTCGATAATTCCAAGATCCTTTCCAAAGCTAACTTTTACTATAATTGGATTTCTTTCACCATGGCGAATTGCGTTATTTAATAAGTTGGTAAGGAGTAATCTAATCCGTAACTTATCAAACTCGAATAGCTGGTCTGCGTTGGGGGCTTCGATGGTTAGCCCGCCTTCATAGTGCTCGAACTGATTGACTATAGAATGAACGAAGTCAGCTAATTCTGCGACTTCCGGAGCAAGCACAGCATGTTCGTTATTCAGCCGTTCCGCCTCTAATAAGTCTGAGATTAATAAATCAATTTCGTCTATATCTTCTTTTAGCTGCGCCTTCTCTTTGGAGTCTTCCATAAATTCCATGCGAAGTTTAGCTCGGGTAATTGGCGTACGTAATTCATGGCTTATCGCCATTAATAATTGTCTCTTTGCTTCCAGCATTGACTGTAATGAATCAGCCATGTGATTTATACTATCTGTCAATTCTCCTAACTCGTCCTGACGATTACTCTTTACGCGATACCCTAAGTCACCTTGGCGAATTCGTTCAGCACCTTTTCGCAGCAGCCTCACTGGGTCCAACATTTTGTTAACCATTAAATAATTAATGAAAAGTATTACAGCCGCTAGCGTGAGGCCAGCATAAAGCACAACTAAATCTATATCGCTGTTCCGTGCTTGACGATACATATAAAAATCGTAACCGCCCCGTTGTACTTTAATAATGTCTTCACTATTAATTGATCGAAGTTCGGCGTCGTCAGTTAAAGATTCAGAGTAGGTAGCAGAGTCAACATTCAATCGATTTTCAGAATCTGAGCTCCACTGCATGATCGGATTTCGAATGTTAATGGTCCAGTCTAGCTCGCTGGCGAGTCGCATGGCGTTACCCAAATTAGGAGGTGTGCCAATGTCTTCAATTATCGATTCGATATTTCTGGTGAAATAGTCTGGAATAGTCTCTAGCGCATCACTCTCATCATTAATAGTCTGCAGTGAAATGGAAATAATGATAAAGAATAACACCACTGTTACGCCGAAGATGGCAAGTAAGCGAAAGAAAAGAGATTTTTTTAAATGCTGAACAATTGTCGTCATAATCGCTCACCGACAAAAGTATAGCCACGACCCCAAACAGTTTTGATAAACCGTGGTGTTTTGGAAGTGTCCTTTAACTTATGTCGTAAGCGGCTAACTAAAGTATCCACTGCTCTTGAAAAGAGTTCAGCATCAATTCCACGTAATCGATTCATAAGCTCGTCACGTGTAAACGTTTTGTTGGGGAACTTCATAAACAGAATTAGCAATTCATATTCCATCGTTGTTAAGTCGAGGTTATCGCCATCGAGCCTGACTTCACGGCGTGAAGTTTCAACTTCTAATCCATTAATCGGTTTGATATCACGAATACCATCATCGTCGTTGCTGCGCCTTAAAATATTATGAATCCGCGCCACCAACTCTCGTGGTTCAAACGGTTTTGGCAAATAGTCATCAGCGCCCAATTCCAGCCCAACGATTCTGTCGGTGACTTCAGCATGGGCAGTCAACATTAGAATTGGTAATTGTCCAAATATCGAGGATTTGGCACGAATTTCACGACAAATTTCAAATCCATCTTTTTCTGGCAACATTACATCAAGAATTAATAGATTGGGCTTTACCTTCTTAATGAGCTCGAAACCTTTGGCAGGAGTCATGGCGACATGGGTCTTCATATCATAACGATCAAGATACTGGGTCAGTAGCTGGCCTAGTTTTTCGTCGTCATCGATAATCAAGATTTGCTTCATGGGCAGGACTTATATCATTGCTTTCTAACAGGTGGTTTCCAATAGTACGAATTCAATCTGATGAAATCAATTATGTAGTATTATGTGCGGCGTCATAATTTGATCAAATATCTACTATAGCAATGATTTCATTAGATAATGTCAGTTTAATGCGCGGTAACCAGATGTTATTACAAGATGTGAGTCTTGTGCTGCATAAGGGGCAGCGCACTGGAGTAATTGGTAGAAACGGTTGTGGGAAAACCAGTCTATTCCGTGCTCTTGCTGGAGAAATTCCTCTGGAACAGGGCGACATCAATCTACCAAACGATTTGCGCTGGTCAACTATGGCGCAGGAGACCCCGGGAGTTGACAGATCAGCTCTGGATTTTGTTATCGACGCTCACAAAGATTATCGCGCTCTAGAATCACAGTTAAAGGAAGCAGAAGAGAGGGGAGACGATAACGCGCTGGCCAAAATTCATGGAGAAATCGAAATCATAAATGGCTACGATATTAAGAGTCGTGGCGAAAGATTGCTGTCAGGGCTTGGGTTTGAAGTTGATAAATTTGGCAATTCGGTAAAGACCTTTTCGGGGGGATGGCGAGTTAGATTGAATCTCGCTGCTGCATTAATGTGCCCATCTGATCTGCTGATGCTCGATGAACCAACTAATCATTTGGACCTCGAAGCTACTGTCTGGCTGGAACAATGGTTGCTTCGATACCAGGGAACGATCTTGCTAATTTCACATGACAGAACTTTCCTTGATTCGATTATTGATAATGTAGTGAGTTTTGATAACGAAGGTTTAGACAGCTACTTAGGTAACTACAGTTCTTATGAAAAACAGCGTGCGGAAAAAATGGCTCAACAAAAAGCGATGTATGCAAAGCAGCAACGTCGCAAAGATGACATCGAGGACTTTGTCAGGCGCTTTCGAGCTAAAGCATCGAAAGCTAAGCAAGCACAATCTAGACTAAAAGAACTCCAGCGTATGCAGGCCATAGCGCCTGCACATGTCGACTCACCCTTTGGGTTTGTATTTCCAAGCCTTAATTATTTGCCAACCTTTCTCATGCAAATTGAGAAACTCTCTATCGGCTTTGATGAGCCACTGGTAGAAGACATGAACTTAGGAATACGCTGCGATTCGAGAATTGGCTTGCTAGGTTTTAACGGTAGCGGCAAATCCACTTTTCTTAAAGTGCTGGCTGGCGAACTCGAGAAAATCCAGGGTGAACTGATAAAGGCTAAAAAACTGCGAATAGGTTACTACGCACAGCATCAGGTAGATGCCTTGGATATTCATTTGACCCCAATGCAAATTTTATTTAAGGCCTGCGATGGGAAAGGTGATAGGACTCCAGTTACCGACCAAGAAATTCGAAATTTTCTTGGAGGTTTCGATTTTCACGGAAGCAGAGTTGATGAAACTATTACCAATTTTTCTGGTGGCGAAAAAGCACGTTTGGCATTGGCTAAGGTTGCTTGGCTAAAACCAAATTTATTATTGATGGATGAGCCAACTAATCATTTAGATATCGAAATGTGTCATGCCTTGGAAATGGCTCTGCAAGATTACAGCGGAGCGATGATCATCGTTTCCCATGACCGCCATTTACTTTCTAATACTGTCGATGAGTTTTATTCAATTCATGACGGTGTGTTTGCCGAGTTTAGTGGCTCTATTCATGACTACGAAAGCTGGTTAAAGAAAACTGGCCAGCTAGATGGTGTTAACAAAGCCTCAAGCTCAAACGACTATAACTCTCGCACAGAGAAACCTAAGTTAGACAAGAAAGAACAGAGACAGCTTGCCGCTGCTAAGCGAAAAAAGCTAGCACCAATAAAACACAAAGAGGAAAAATTAGAGAAGGCAATCGAGAAGATTCACATGGATCTCGAGAATATAAAGCAAGATTTAGCCAACGAGGGCCTTTATCAGGAAGGCAACAAAAACAAGCTGACTGAAGTTTTACAAAGGGAGGGGCTGCTAAAGTCTGAGCTTGAAGAGAAAGAGTTGGAATGGTTCTCAGTTCAGCAGGAATTGGAAACTAGCTAAATGGCTATTTGTTTATTCGAATAAAAAAACATTTTATCCATCAAAGGTCCCGCCGCTTCAACGCTATGGCAATTCTTCGTGAGACGACAGCTGCGATTTACAGTACTAGCATTAATATCTAGAAAACTAGATTGAGGCAGAAGTGCTAGCAAGCCGACTATATGCTGCCTGATGGGAAAATCAGTGGCTTGGGTTTGAGATTTAGCTTTTAGTGGAAGTTATTCAGGGGATCTAGGCCTTGAAACGAGATAAATTGATCTTATTTATGAGAGTAGCAGCAAGAGAATTGTACCGCCTATACAGATTGAGGTTTTACCGGAATGAAAACGCTACAGCACCTAATAATCGGTCTGGTCGTTATCACCATACCTAATTTTGGTTTTAGCCAAGAAATAGACTACACCCAATTTAAGACTAGCGATGAAGAAAACAACATCGATATCTTTAAGCTTGCTAGTCCGTCTGTTGTCCACATAACCAACTCGCGACTAGTCAGGTCTTTTACTTCCTTGAATCCACAAGAAGTACCGCAAGGTACGGGCACTGGATTTGTTTGGAGTGAAGATGGCCTAATAGTGACCAATTTTCATGTTGTGCAACAAGCAAACAGAGTGACTGTAACGCTGCAAGATGGATCCAGTTATGAGGCTATTCCTGTGGGTTTGGATCCAGACAAGGACCTCGCTGTTTTGCGGATCGACGCGCCTGAAGTTAATTTTGTGCCAGTGAATCTCGGTGATTCATCTTTACTGGAAGTAGGGCGAAAAGTAATAGCCATTGGCAACCCTTTTGGGCTCGACAACACCATGACGGTTGGAGTTGTCAGCGCTTTAGGTAGAGAAATCGATTCTATAAGTCGTCGTAAAATCCGTGATGTCATTCAAACTGACGCTGCAATAAATCCTGGTAATTCAGGTGGCCCCTTATTGAACTCTCTCGGTCAATTAGTCGGAGTGAATACTGCTATTTATAGTCCCAGTGGTGCTTCGTCAGGCATCGGTTTTGCTATTCCTGTAAACACCGTAAAGCGCATTGTCCCAGAATTAATTGCCTATGGTAGAGTCCAAACTCCCATCCTTGGCATTACGCCTATACCGCAACCGGACTATTACCGTCAGCTATGGGGCATCGAAGGAGTCATTGTATTGGATGTTATTGAAGGTTCTGACCCACAGCGTCTTGGCATGCGTGGGCTGCAAAGAGCCCAGAGAGGTCAAATCCAACTGGGTGATGTAATTGTCGAGATAGCGGGGCAGGCAGTGGGTGATGAGGATGACTTTGCCAATATTATGGAACAACACAAACCCGGTGATGTAGTAACAGTGAAAACTTTACGTGACAATCGTCGCCTTGAATATGATATCCAATTGCAAGCACCGATTACGCGCTAAACGACCCGACAGGCCCATTTTTGAAGCCGGATCGATTTGCCAGCGTTGCTTTAGCTTCTGTGACTGCTTGAAGTACTTGCTCAGGAGCCGTTCCGCCTTTGTGGTTTCTTGCTTTGAGCGAGCCTGCTAGGGTTAACACGTCAAAGACATCAGCGTCAATGAGATCCGAAAATTGGCTTAACTGTTCCAGCGATAAATCTGATAGGTCAGCTTGCTGTTCGATTGCATAGGAAACAGATTTTCCAACCACTTCATGGGCATCTCGAAATGGCAATCCTTTCTTAACCAAATAGTCCGCTAGATCTGTAGCGGTTGCGAATCCTTTGCTTGCCGCCTCTTCCATTGCTTCCTTATTGCATCGAATTGCTGGGATCATTTCACTGTAAGCGAATAGACAATCTTTTACAGTATCGATCAAATCGAATAGAGATTCTTTATCTTCCTGATTATCTTTGTTGTAGGCAAGGGGTTGAGATTTCATTAGGTTGAGTAACGAAACCAAATGACCGACAACTCTTCCTGATTTTCCTCTAATCAGTTCTGGTACATCCGGATTTTTCTTCTGGGGCATAATCGATGAGCCAGTGCAAAATCGATCTGGCAAATCAATGAAGTTAAATTGTAAAGAAGTCCAGAGCACTAGTTCTTCAGAAAATCTTGATAGGTGGGTCATTAGCAAACTAGCTGTTGCGGCAAACTCGATGACAAAATCTCTATCACTGACTGAATCGAGAGAATTATTTGTAGGTGAGTAGAACCCTAATAGTTCTGCGGTGTATTCCCTATCAATAGGATAAGTTGTACCCGCTAGTGCGGCAGATCCTAAAGGCGACAGGTTTACTCTTTTTCTACAATCTGCTAAACGATCATAATCCCGTCCTAACATTTCGAACCACGCAAGCATATGATGACCAAAACTGACCGGTTGTGCTGTTTGCAAATGGGTAAAGCCCGGAAAGATAGTAGCTGCTTCTCTTTCTGCGAATGCTACAAGAGCAGATTGGACCTTCGTGAGAATTTCACAAATTTGGTCGATCTCGTCTCTTACAAACAAACGAATATCTGTTGCAACTTGATCATTACGAGAACGACCAGTATGAAGTTTCTTGCCAACCTCGCCAATCTTGTTAGTTAATGCCGATTCAATGTTCATGTGTACATCTTCGAGTTCGATAGACCACTTGAATTCGCCTCTTGATATTTCGCTACGAATGATCTCTAAGCCATTCACTATTTGTGTCAATTCGTCTTCAGTGAGGACCTTTACCTTGGCCAACATCTTGGCATGTGCTATCGATCCATCAATATCATATTGATAAAGCCGTTGATCAAATGTTACAGATGCGGTAAATCTTTGGACAAATGCTTCCGTAGGTTCGGTGAAGCGTCCACCCCAAAGTTTACTGGTTTTATTTTGGTGATCTTTATGTTTCTTCATTCTTATTCATTGCGCCTAGCCAACATAGTGACAATCTGTTATTTGGTATTTCTGACCCGCGGCATCACAAAAAAGTTCTTCATTATAACAGGACATCATCCATTTAGAGTAACGGACAATCTTAGGTATTTACCGTAGAATGCGTCTATTCAAAGGTAGAGCGTAGTTTAATATAAATGGCTCGGACAGAAATCAGAATCGCGACACGGAAAAGCCCGCTTGCACTTTGGCAAGCCCGTTATGTCAAGGCGGCTCTTGAGGCTGAACACAGTATGCTGCAAGTGGACTTAGTTCCAATGACCACCCGTGGTGATAAGATACTTGATGCTCCCTTGGCTAAAGTAGGCGGCAAAGGGTTGTTCGTAAAAGAACTGGAGAGAGCGATGTTAGAGAACAAAGCTGATATTGCGGTTCATTCTATGAAGGATGTGCCAATGGAGTTTCCTCCAGCACTTGGCCTTGCCGTAATCTGCCAGCGGGAAGACCCCAGTGATGCCTTCGTCTCAAATAATTTCGCCTCACTCGACGCGTTGCCGAAAGGCGCAAGAGTCGGTACTTCAAGTTTTCGGCGGCAGTGTCAAATTAGTAACTTAAGGCCTGATCTAAAAATCTTGGACCTACGGGGAAATGTGGGCACTCGTTTAGAAAAGCTTGATGCAGATAATTATGAAGCGATCATATTAGCGTCGGCAGGGCTGACTCGCTTAGGCTTGGTTGAGCGCATTAGGCAACGTCTTAGTACTGAAGAATGTTTGCCTGCAGGTGGGCAAGGTGCTGTCGGTATTGAATGTCGCAAAGAAGATATCGAAACCTTGCAGCTTATTGACTGCTTGCAGCATCAAGCAACATCGAGCTGTGTTATTGCGGAGCGGGCAGTAAATGCCAGATTGCAAGGCGGATGTCAGGTTCCTATCGCCAGCTTTGCAGAAATCGATAACAAAAAACTTTCACTGAGGGCCTTAGTTGGCAGCCTAGACGGTACCCGACTCCTCCGCAGCCAATTAATCGGTGATTTGCACCTTGCCGAACAACTCGGAATTTCAGTGGCGGAAGATCTTCTATCTCAGGGAGCTGCTGAAATATTGGAAGACTTAAAGGAATAGCCTTAAACAAACATGGGCTCTTCGAAACTGCCGTCTAAATTATCAGAGTTGCGCGTCTTGATCACCAGGCCGCAACATCAGCACGCGTCGCTTTGTTCTGCTATTGAAGATCATGGTGGTGAGGCAAAACATTTTCCACTTTTTGCTATTGAAGCTGTTAGCGAGCCTATTTTAGTTCAACAAATAAAAACAAAAGTTGAAAATCTTGATAACTATAAGCTTGTCATTTTTATAAGCACTAATGCGGTAAAGTTTGGCGCACTATGGATTAATGATTATTGGCAGAGGTTTCCACTGGGTGTCCGCGTATTAGCAATAGGTCCAAGTACAGCAAGAAAAGTATCCATTGAACTCAATTGTACTGTGGTTAATTCTGATGCCGGTGCAAGCAGTGAAGACATTTTGTTACTTGATGAATTAGGGGATATCAGTGGGGGGAAAGTCGCGATCGTGCGAGGCATTGGTGGCCGAGAATTATTAGCCGAAAGCTTACGACAGCGCGGTGCTGAAGTTGATTACATTGAAGTGTATCGGAGAATGCCGACACAGAAATCGGGTGAAGAGCTTGTCAATGTGCTCACACAAGAAAATATTAATATTTTAGTAGTGACTAGTGGGGAGTCATTGGCAAGATTAGATTGGCTTATAAAAGACGCTGCTCAGCGCGCACATACTATTAGATCAATTCCAATTATCGTTCCATCAAACCGAGTTGCCAAGGACGCCGTGCAATTAGGCTATACTGGGGTTAAATTGGCGCTGGGCGCGGATGATGAAGCGATAATAAATGCGCTACAAGAAATTGCTAATTGAGCCGAAAAATTAGATAGTGAACCTAAGTAATTTCTCAAAGCAATCCTAGCCACCAAATTATAGAGGTCTCTAGTGGCAGAAAAGCCCAAAACGCCGAAGATACTTGAAGAGCTATCTCAAGGCAGCGCCAAAGCTGGAGGCCATAGTTCTAGGCAGCAACAAAACGCAAGACGCCGGTTTTTGGTAGTCGTTGCCCTGTTCGTGCCACTGCTTGGGGGCACGGTATATCTGGGGTACCAACAGTATTTACTGCAACAAAGTCTTGCCAAACTTACCAATGAAAACCAAGAGCTTAGCCAAATAGTTTCTAATCAAGATTCCGAACTAAGTCAATTGCGTGAAGAATTTTCTGCACCAACACCATCCATAGAAATAGATGATTCTATGGTGCGCGAAGTTGAAGCAACGTTGAATTCTGAAATCGAGAAACTGCAACAACAGTTAGTTCAAATACAGACTCAGGAACCTCCAGCTGCAGAACAGGTAAACCTTGACTGGAAAATTCTGGAAGCTGAATTCTTAATGCGTATGGCAAATCAAAAGTTGCAACTAGAAGCAGACATTAAATCTGCTATCTTATTATTAGAAGACGCAGAAGAATCACTAATCAAATCAGGTAACAACTCGGTTCTAAGGTTAAGGCGATCACTAACTAATGATTTATCAATGCTGAGAGGCATCGAGATAGTCGATACTGAAGGCATCTATATACGCCTTTCTAATCTGACTAATAGAGTTGAGGGGATAGATTTAATGGGGTCAATGCGAAAAAATTTTGAGAGCCGTCGTAGCGAAGAATCCACAGCTGTTGAAATCAAGCCTAACTCTAGTAGTTTTGTGGAGTTAACTTATGACTTTCTAAGTTCCATTTTTGTTTGGCAGAAATGGGAAGAAAATCCTGCGGCTACGTTAGTACCTGGTCAAGAAACTAACATTAAACAAAGTTTGCGCTTAACATTGGAGCAGGCACAGTATGCTTTGTTCTCTCTAGATCAAGAATTATATAGCTTTAGTCTTGATAACAGCAAAGCTTGGCTAGAGCGCTATGCGGTAACTGATACAGCAGTGGGTCAGACAATGTTAATTGAGCTCAATGAATTAAGCAGTATTAACATAAATCCTTTACTGCCCACTCTGGAAGGCTCGTTGTCTCTGATTGCGCAATTAACCCAAGACTAAGTTTGCTTGATGATTATGGGTTAATAACTATCATCTAAATTTTTAGTGACATATATATGATTCGCCTATTCATTTTTAGCCTTTTTGCCATTATGGTGGCTCTTTGGGTAACCCTTTATCTTGGTTTTCCCAGCGACCCTGGGTACCTTCTTATCGCTTTTGGCAGTTATACCTTCGAAACAAGTCTCTTTGCATTGCTCGTTGCTAGCGGTGTTGTTTATTTAATGGCTAGATTAGTATTCGTATTATTGCAGTGGATAAATCCGAAACTACTCTTTCAGCTAGGTCGATCGGTAAGAAAAAGACGGCGAGCTAGGGCTCGTAGCGATACTATTGAAGGATTATTATATTTTACAAGAGGTAACTGGCAGTCAAGTTACAACTTACTTACTAAAAGCGCTGGCGATACAGATGCTAGTGTAGTGAATTATCTTGCTGCTGCCTATGCGGCCCATAAAATTGGGCAAAAGGATGATTGGATAAAGTGTCTTGAGCAAGCTGAAGAAAAATATCCCAAAACTAGATCTACTATTAATTTACTAAAAGCTCAGCTTTTGTTTAAGTCTGGAAAACTTGAACAATCCGTAGCGGTGCTAGAACAGTTGAAGAAGAACTCACTTAATGACCCTTCTCTACTTCACCTTCTCAAAGACGTCTATGTAAAGCTAGAAGATTGGCAAGCGTTGAAAGAACTAATACCAACTTTAGAAAAGAATGAAGTGATTGAACCTGATGACATCGAGCAGATTCAGATGCGCATCTTTATGGAAGAACTTTACGCGAGTTGTGCTAAAAGAAAGAATTTATCAAATCAGGACGCACTTACTCAGCTTATGAGGCTTTGGAACAAAGCACCGGCCAGGTATCGTGAGGATGAAAAAGTAGTTAAGCACTATGTGGAGCTGCTAAATCAATGCGATGCTCAAGGAGAGTCTGTAAAAGTGATCGAAGTGGCCCTAAGTAAAAATTGGAATGAGGCATTGATACTACGATACGGTGAGCAAGATTTTGGTGAGAGCCAACAACAATTATTGGTTGCTGAAAATTGGTTAAAGTCAAGGCCGAAAAATGCGAACCTACTGCTTTGCTTGGGACGAATTTCCATGCGCAATGAGTTGTGGGGGAAAGCCAAAGAGTATTACCAAGCAAGTATTAAAATATCTCCATCTGCGGAAGCATATGGTGAACTAAGCCGCCTGCTGAAACATCTTGGTGAAGTACAGGCGAGCGAAACTTATTTGCAAAGTTATGGGGACTTAATTGGTAGTGAGCTTCCTAAATTACCACTTCCGGCGCAGAACAAGTTTACACACTAGCTAGTCGATTCCCAGCTCCTGCCAGATATCGTCAATACGCTGCTTAATTGAGGTGCTCATTTCAATAGTTGTACCCCATTCCCGGGTGGTTTCCTCAGGCCATTTATTGGTTGCATCCAGTCCCATCTTGGAGCCGAGGCCTGATACCGGTGACGCGAAATCTAGATAATCAATCGGTGTATTCTCAATAATTACAGTATCGCGACTTGGATCCATACGAGTAGTAATTGCCCAAATAACATCGTCCCATTTGCGTATATCAATATCGTCATCTACTACTACCACAAATTTGGTGTACATAAATTGTCGTAAAAATGACCAGACACCCATCATTACCCGTTTGGCATGGCCGGCATATTGTTTCTTAATGCTAACTAAGGCCATACGATAGGAACATCCTTCCGGCGGCAGATAAAAATCGGAAATTTCAGGATATTGTTTCTGCAACAGCGGAACAAATACTTCGTTCAGTGCGACACCTAGCATCGCCGGCTCATCAGGTGGTCGACCTGTGTAAGTGCTATGATAAATTGGATCTTTGCGATGAGTAATGCGCTTCACGGTAAAAACCGGAAACTTTTCTACTTCGTTGTAGTAACCGGTATGATCACCATAAGGTCCTTCATCTGCAACTTCATCAGCCTCAATCACACCCTCGAGCACAATTTCTGCACTGGCTGGCACTTGCAAATCATTCGTTTGTGAAGATACTACATCAGTTTTTCCGCCCCGCAATAAGCCCGCGAACGCATATTCAGATAAAGTATCTGGAACTGGAGTCACCGTGGCGAGGATAGTAGCCGGATCAGCCCCTAATGCGATTGATACCGGAAATGCTTCATTAGGATGTTTTAAGTTCCAATCCCTAAAATCCAAAGCTCCCCCACGATGAGATAACCAACGCATGATTAGTTTATTGCGTCCAATTAATTGCATCCGGTAAATTCCAAGATTTTGGCGCTCTTTTTCTGGGCCTTTAGTAATAACTAATGGCCAGGTAACTAATGGGGCAGCATCACCTGGCCAACAGGTTTGTATTGGAAACTTTGATAGATCTACGTCGCTTTCTTCAATGACGATTTCTTGACAAGCCGCAGTTTTTTTTACATTTGGGGCAATATTTAGAACGCTTTTATAACTTGGCAGACTTTGCCAAAGATCTTTCCAGCCTGATGGTGGTGTGGGCTCTTTTAAGAAAGCGAGTAATTTACCGACGTCCCTCAGGCCCTCCAGATCTTCCTGACCCATCGCTAAAGCAATGCGACGAGTATTGCCAAATAAATTCGCTAGCAAAGGAAGGGAAGAGCCCTTGACGTTTTCAAAAAGAAGTGCAGGCCCGCCATGACGTAAAATGCGGTCAGATATCTCGGTTATTTCAAGGTAGGGGTCTACCTCAATTTTAATTCGTTTGAGTTCGCCTTCTTTTTCAAGTAGATCAATAAAGTGGCGGAGATCTTTAAATGACATAGAAAGCTTCTTTAAGGATGCGAGGGAAACTAAGAATAAATTAAATTAAAAGTGAAATAAGTCAGGAATTACTTTCTCTTCATCGCGTTAAAGAAGTCATCGTTGGTCTTGGTATCTTTAAGTTTATCCAAGATGAATTCGGTAGCTTGCACGTCTTCCATGGAGCTGAGAAGCTTACGGAGTATCCACATGCGTTGTAATTCTTCTTCGGTGGTCAGCAAATCTTCACGTCGAGTACCAGATCGACGGACGTTGATAGCAGGATAAACTCTTTTCTCGGCAATCTTACGGTCAAGTTGCAATTCCATGTTACCGGTTCCTTTGAATTCTTCATAAATCACTTCATCCATTTTTGAACCAGTTTCAATAAGCGCGGTTGCGATGATTGTTAGCGAACCGCCTTCTTCTAGATTCCGTGCTGCACCGAAAAACCGCTTAGGGCGTTCCAAGGCGTGAGCATCGACACCGCCAGTAAGCACCTTTCCAGATGATGGAATCACGGTATTGTATGCTCTGGCGAGTCGTGTGATTGAATCGAGAAGAATGACAACATCTTCTTTATGCTCGGTTAATCGCTTAGCCTTTTCGATAACCATATCTGCCACTTGGACGTGGCGTGAAGGAGGCTCATCAAACGTACTAGCTACTACTTCACCCCTCACCGTACGTCGCATTTCAGTTACTTCTTCTGGCCTCTCATCGATCAGTAAAACGATCAATCGACATTCTGGGTTATTCCTAGTAATCGATTGTGCGATGTTTTGCAGAATAAGTGTTTTACCCGCTTTAGGGGGCGATACAATTAATCCCCGTTGTCCCTTGCCAATTGGCGCTGTTAAATCGATAACACGCGCACTTAGATCTTCGGTACTGCCGTTGCCTAGTTGCAGTGCCAATCGATCATTAGGAAATAAAGGAGTGAGGTTCTCAAACAGGATTTTATTTTTAGAGCTTTCAGGTTTGCTAAAGTTAATTTCGCTAATCTTTAACAAGGCAAAATATCTTTCGCCATCTTTTGGTGGTCTAATCTTTCCGGCGACCGTGTCACCAGTTCGTAAGTTAAATCGTCGTATCTGACTTGGGGAAACATAAATATCATCGGGGCCGGCTAGATATGAAGAGTCTGCTGACCTTAAAAATCCAAATCCATCCTGCAGAATTTCCAAAACCCCATCACCGTAAATATCCTCCCCATTCTTTGCATGCTTTTTTAATATGACAAAGATTATGTCTTGTTTTCTTGAGCGAGAAACGTTTTCCAATCCCATATCTTGAGCAGTTGCAAGTAATTCGGCGATTGGTTTTGCTTTCAGTTCTGTAAGGTTCATAGTTGTGTTTCTATTATAAGAGAGTTGATGGTTGCTTTGATGAATTGTGAGTGTGCTGCCAAAGAAACTAGGCATTACTCAAGTCATAAGTGTTTTGGATAAAGCCTAAAGAATTGATTATTGGTTAAAAAGAATTGTTGTTAGAACTCGTTGATCTTGCTGAGTGGAGAATATTTCTATAGATATTTTTTCTTGATCTAATTTTATAGTATCTAACAAGCTTATTGGTGTTCTTATTTTTACTATAGGCCTACTCTATTTATGTGTCCAGAAATTTTACGCTATTGTAAATTAGGTACGCAGAAATTTTCGCAACGCGCGTGCTCTGTCACTACCAGGAATTTTTCAGGTCAACGTGGAATATTCGATTACTTTCTTAGTGCGCTTTTACTAGGTTTAAGTAGGAAATTCCGCTTCCTGTGGCGCCCCGCAGATGAGCGAGACACCCCATTAAACGCAATTTAAGTGGCGCTGTCAATAAAAGCGGAAAGCTGAGATTTCGAGAGGGCGCCTACTTTAGTGCCCGCCACTTCACCATTATTAAACAGAATTAGAGTTGGTATGCCTCGGATCCCGTACTTTGGCGCCGTATCTGGATTTGCATCGACATCCATTTTGCAAACCTTTAACTTCTCGCCATATTCATCAGCGAGCTCTACTAAAACTGGCGCGATCATCTTGCAAGGCCCGCACCACTCTGCCCAAAAATCTACAAGTACAGGGCCTTCTGCCTGCAATACATCTTGATCAAAACTACTATCCGAAATGTGAACGATATTGTCGCTCATAAACACAATCCTTCCTGGTTAGGGGAAAAAACTCACTAGAGATTCAATTAATTAGTTCGCTCTCGATCTCACTCGATGGGTCTATAATAAGGCTAATTTTTCAGGATTCAAGATATTGTGGCTTTACTATAGGTGAAACGCTAATTAACTTGTTTCGCTGAGTTTATTTTTCCAATAAAAGCTTCGCCGCTTTCTTCGCAAAATAAGTCAGAATGGCGTTGGCACCTGCGCGCTTAATGGCTATAAGAGATTCCATTGCTACCGCATCCTCGTCCAGCCAGCCATTTTGAGCGGCCGCCATATGCATTGCGTATTCGCCGCTGACTTGATAGACAAAAGTCGGGATGCCAAATTCTTGTTTGACTCTATAGACGATATCCAGATAAGGCAGGCCTGGCTTAACCATGACCATGTCGGCACCTTCTGCGAGGTCCAGTGCGACTTCTTGCAATGCTTCATCGCTGTTTGCCACATCCATTTGGTAATTATATTTGTTCCCGCTACCTAAATTGGCACTTGATCCTACGGCATCTCTAAACGGGCCGTAGTAGCTTGAGGCAAATTTTGCGGAATAGGCGAGAATACGAGTATAGATCAGTCCATGCTCTTCTAAGCCAAAGCGAATTGCACCGACTCTGCCGTCCATCATGTCTGAGGGAGCAACTATGTCAGCTCCAGCTTGAGCGTGAGAAAGTGCCTGTTTCGTTAACACTTCAACGGTCTCGTCGTTCAGCACATAGCCGCTGTCATCGATAATTCCATCCTGGCCATGAGTTGTGTAGGGATCTAGGGCAACATCCGTGATTACGCCCAGTTCAGGTTGAGTTTCTTTTAATGCCTTGACGGCTCGTTGAACCAAGCCTTCAGGGTTGTATGCTTCTCTGCCATCCAAAGATTTGGCAGAATCATCAAGTGAGGGGAATAGAGCAATCGCTGGAATTTTTAGAGCGACTAGTTCGGCAGCTTCTTTGAGGAGATTATCGACACTTAATCTAAATATCCCTGGCATAGATTTGATGGCTTGTTTTTCATTGCTACCCTCGACGATAAAAACTGGGAAAATCAGGTCATCGGCACTCAAGCATGTTTCGCGCATTAAACGCCGGCTAAAACTGTCCCTGCGCATCCTGCGCATTCGGCTTACGGGAAATTCACGACTAAAATCAAAATTCGACACTTGGGATTCTCTTAAGCAATGAAATTGATCAAAGGGTTCCTGACGTTTATATTGCTGGTCTGCGCGACCTTTGGCTTCAGGGGTTTTGATCGCAAGTGGTTTATAGCATATCAAAATTCGAAAACATAAATTAAATGCCCCTAAAAGAAGCCTTTATTGCAACGCCAACATAGAGATTTGACCTTAATAAAGGAAGTTTGATGAGTAAAGCAAAAAGCGGCATTTTGACAGTATTTGTAATAGCTTTTGGCAGCTATTTTATCCTTGATCTCGGCCAGTTCCTGGCCCTCGAATATGTACAATCTCAATTAAATACGATTCAAGATTATAAAAACCAGAACTTCACCGTCGCGGCTCTTGCCTACTTCGCAATATATATAGTTGTTGCTGCTCTATCTATCCCAGGCGCCGTGATTCTTACTTTGATTGGTGGAGCAATCTTTGGGTTATTTTGGGGTACTTTTATAGCATCTTTCGCCAGTAGCATCGGTGCGACCCTTGCTTTTTTAGTTTCCAGAAATTTGTTGCGTGATTGGGTAGAGAACCGGTTTGGCGACTATCTAACACCAATTAATAAAGGCATAGAGAAGGATGGTAGCTTCTATCTATTTAGCATAAGAATGGTGCCGCTGTTCCCATTCTTTATTGTAAATCTCCTCATGGGTTTAACGGGAATTAAAGTCGTTCCTTTTTACTTAGTCAGTCAGCTGGGCATGCTTTTAGGTACCGCGGTCTATGTCAATGCCGGCTCAGAATTAGCACAAATCACGTCCTTGTCTGGGGTGGTCAGTGGCTCAGTGATTTTTTCATTTGCACTGCTCGGCTTCTTTCCACTTATCGCCAAGCTTATCATTAGTAAAATTCAACGTAACAAGGTTATGAAAAACTACCAGAAGCCGAAGAAGTTTGATGCGAATGTCGTGGTTATTGGTGCTGGTTCGGCGGGGCTAGTAGCTTCATTGATAGTAGCTGGAGCAAAAGCAAAAGTAGTTTTAATTGAGAAACATAAGATGGGGGGAGATTGTCTAAATACAGGCTGCGTTCCAAGCAAATCACTAATTCGGAGCGGCCGCATTATGTCTTACATAAAACGGGCAGAAGAATTTGGTATCAATAATGGTGCCGGTGAAGTTGATTTTGCAAAAGTGATGGAGAGAGTCCAAAAGGTTGTAAAAACCATTGAACCCCATGACTCTATCGAGCGTTTCACTTCCTTAGGAGTCGAGTGTGTTCAGGGGGAGGCCTATATTGAGTCGCCTTATACTGTCAAAGTAAATGATCGAATAATTAATACTCGTGCAATCATCATTTCGACTGGAGCAAGACCTTTGGTTCCACAGATTCCGGGACTGAACGATATTGACTATCTTACTTCTGATACTGTTTGGGAATTGCGTGAGCTACCTAAGCGGCTGCTAGTGGTCGGCGGAGGCCCGATTGGTTGTGAGATGGCTCAAGCCTTTAATAACCTTGGCTCCAAAGTAATCCAGCTTGATAACGCTTCTCGCATTATGCCCCGAGAAGACTCAGAAGTATCGGCCGCTTTGTCAGCACGTTTTGAAAAAGATGGCATTACTGTTCTGACAGATCATCGGTTAATTAAGTTTAAAAAAACTTCAGGACAGAATTTTATGGAAGCCGAACACCATGGTCAGCCAGTCCGGGTTGAATTTGATCAAGTCCTGCTAGCTACTGGTCGTAAGGCTAATGTCGAAGGATTTGGGTTAGAGGGGTTGCATCTATCATTAACTCCACAGGGAACTATCGAAACTAATGAGGCTATGCAAACTTCCTATTCAAATATTTATGCCTGTGGAGATGTAGCTGGTCCATTTCAATTCACTCATATGGCGTCATTCCAAGCGTTTTTCGCATCTATTAATGCAATGCTTGGTGGCCTCTGGCGCATGAATGCTAAATACAACGTTGTGCCTTGGGCAACCTTTACTGACCCTGAAGTAGCCAGGGTTGGCTTAAACGAAGAAGAAGCGAATACAAGGAATATCAGTTATGAAGTAACACGTTATGATATGGATAATCTTGATCGAGCTCTTACAGATGGCGAGGCTCATGGTTTTGTCAAAGTCCTGACAGCTCCTGGTAAAGATAAAATTTTAGGCGTAACTATTGTTGGTAATCATGCAGGGGAACTCATAGGAGAATTTGTGTTCGCAATGACTCACAGCCTGGGGCTCAAAAAAATTTCTGCGGTTACTCACGTATACCCAACCCTACTAGAAGCCAACAAATTAACTGCCAATGTATGGAGAAAAGCTCGACTACCGGAAAAGTATTTCCCATGGATCGAGAAGTATTTTCGCTGGCAGAGGGAGTAGTTAAATGATCCGGAGAAGAAGTTAGATAGCTAGAGTGGAGCAAAAGAAATAGTTTCTGATTGATGTTATATATTAAGGCAAAAAAGCTTATGCAGCATTCCATTTTTTTAGGAATTGATCAAAATCAATTTCGTCGGTTTTTTCAATTTCCAATTGTTTATCGAGAGATTCAGCAGCAGTTGCATGCATGTGGTGTAAAGTTTTTTCGTCTAAACCATTATTGCTGAAGTAGGCTTGGTGTTTTTTGGATTGCTGGATTGAAAAATCAAAGAAAGACATCTCTCTTTCAGTCATTTCAGTCAACATCCTTCCCGATGGGGTTAGTGATGGGTCTTCTGTTTTTGCGAGCTGCTGAGACAATGCGTCTGAGTGTTTACTATCACTATGCATTTCATCAAACAAACCCGCGCTATGAGCCATATCGCTCAGTAATTCTAGCGACCATTTTTTAAGTGTAATTGGAGTGGATTCTTTGTTCAGCAAAAGTTTAGAGTCTCGACCATGCTCTACTACCTTAGATAGATTGCTAGCGACTTCTAGATACTCAACTTCATCACATTGAGGGCTGTCGGTTAATAGGCAATGTAAAAGAAATGTATCAAGAAAACGAATTTGTTCTGCAGATATTCCAAGTGGCGAGTAGGGGTCCAGATCCAGAGCACGAACTTCAACATATTCAATGCCACTATTAGTAAGAGCGTCTAAAGGCCGCTCACCGTTTTTAGCATTACGTTTGGGCCTGATAGTGGAATAAAATTCATTCTCAAGTTGTAACAAACTAGTGTTGATTTGAAGATGCTCGCCATCACGTTGCTGGCCGATTTCAGCGTACTCTGGATAGGTTGTGTGCATGGCTCGATGGAGAGATTCCACATAATTCGGTAAATCGTTGTAACAGACAAACAGCGATTCTTGCGCTTCACTCTTATAGCCAAGATTTCCCATTCGTAAACAAGTAGCACCAGGCAGATACAAACTTGTTTTATCGAATTTTTCTAAGTTGTGATCTCGCCCTTCCACGAAACATTTGCAAGCTGCCGGAGATGCACCAAAGAGATAAATGAGCAACCAGGAATAGCGATGAAAATTGCGAATTAAATGAAGATATTTATCTGTACGAAACTCTTGCATCGTTCCAGAATTCTGACAGATACTTTTATAGGGCTCCCAGAATGAATCCGGCATTGAAAAATTGTAGTGAATACCGGAAATGGCTTGCATAAGACTACCATAGCGATTGTGTAAACCGCGACGGTATAGATTTTTAAGTTTGCCTATGTTCGAATTGCCGTATCGAGCGATGGGAATCTCAGCATCAGCTGCTAGGGGGCAGGGCATACTCGTAACCCAAAGCATTTCCTCGTTCTCAAGGTTTTGAATACTAAAGCGATGGATATTTTCAAGAACTCGCAAACACTCGTCGATATCTTGAAACGCCGGCGTGATGAATTCTAGTAGCGCTTCAGAAAAATCCGTTGTGATATAAGGGTTGGTTAGTGCAGACCCTAGCGCAACTGGATGATCTGAAAGAGAGATATGACCGTCCAGTGAAACTCGAAGGCTTTCTTTTTCAATTCCCCGAATAACGGTCAACCATTCTCGCTCAAATTCTGGCAGATTATAACGCTGCAGACAGTCGCTGAATTGCTTAGCCAAAGTGACTCCTAGTTAAGGGATATGGCGAATTATGACTATCTACCCCATCATGCTAATTGGCGCTGCGCGCATTATGACAAATATCTTTGAAGCATGCGAACGCTGGCCGTATTTGAAATATTAAGGCGGCATGCTGCGATGATTCGTCAATTCTGTTGTTTAAATTGCTGAATTAGTCGGCGTTGCTTTTTGTTTGGCTTGGTGGCACTGGGCCAATGTTTGGGTTGGGCTTTGCGTTGTTCTGAGAGCTTTTCTCTTTTATCAACGCTTTCCTTCGTTTCCTCATAAAGGCTTTGTGCCTCTGGTGCGCCCCGCCTTTGTTCAGATAGTGCATTGACATCAACAACTTTTTCATCAAATCCTTGGCGTAACTTGATTTGTGTTCCTATCACTATTTCCTTGCTTGGTTTTGGTCGCAATCCGTTACATTGAACTTTGCCTCCATCGATAGCCTGCTTAGCAAGTGCGCGGGTTTTATAGAATCGAGCAGCCCACAGCCATTTATCAAGGCGCACTTTATCTAATTTTTTTTCAGCCATGGTCATTGTCTCCAGCGTTCGAGACTTTATTACATGATGGCATAATGTGTTCAAAGTCTTCCACTAGAGGAAAGTCATTATGCTTCAGATCAGGTTGTTTACTATCAGGTTTTTTAATCCCATAGAGATAGCGAATTCCTTCGCTCTTTGCCTGCTGAAGTACTGTAAAAGAATCATCAAAAAGGAGCGTACGTTGAGGGTCATAAGGTTCGATGGTTTGTAATTGTCCCCAGAATCCAGGATTCTCTTTGGCCAGTTGCAGTTGGTGGGAACTAATACATTGGTGAAAAAACCTAGAGATACCAGTTTGATTAATTTTTATCTCTAGGCTTGCTGGGTGTGCGTTAGTAATCAGTAAAACTCTTTTGTTTGTTAATTGTAATTCACTTAATAAATTTTCAATGTTTGGCCTTATCGCGATTTTTTCTTTAATCTCTTCCTTAAGATGCAAGATGTCTAAATTCAATTCGCTCTGCCAATAATCCAGGCAATACCATTGCAGAGTTCCCCTTACCTTTTTATATTTTTCTAGAATTATACTTGCGGCTTCTTCTTCGCTGATGTTGAATTTATTTGCGTAATTCTTTGGCACTAGTTTGAGCCAGAAATAATTGTCAAAATGCAGATCCAACAGAGTGCCGTCCATATCAAACATAATTGTATCTATGGCGGGCCATGGTGGCATACTAAAATCCTGACAACTTTTTCTTGGCATGTTCTTTCGAGTCATGCAACATGTGTCAAGCTTATCGAATGAGTTCAAGAATTAGAATCAGAATATCTCCAAATCACCATGTGGAATGATAATCAGCTAGATACGCTATTACGAATAGCAAAAACTGCCGGCAATGCAATCTTGTCGGTTTACCGGCGAGCCGGTGATATCGATGTCACCATCAAAGATGACAATTCGCCCCTAACTGAAGCTGACCGGGATGCACACGAAATCATCATTGCTGAGTTGAAGAGATTTACACCTTCGATTCCAATCTTGTCTGAAGAATCTGATGGCATCTCTGTCGATGAGCGATTGAGCTGGTCTCGATACTGGTTGGTTGACCCTCTAGATGGCACTAAAGAATTTATAAAACGCAACGGTGAATTCACGGTCAACATCGCTTTGATTAATAACGGTGCTCCCGAGTTAGGGATCGTCCACGTACCTGTTACCAACATCAGCTATTTAGGTAAAACGGGGGTCGGCGCATGGAAAGTCGCAGCAACTGGTGAAGCTGATGCTATTTCAATCACAAATTTCGATTTAAACCCAGGCCAAGTTCGGATCGTAGCAAGCCGAAGCCATAGCGGCGACTTGTTAGATCAATTGATAAACACGATGGAAGCAGAATTAGGTAAAGCTGAAGTAGTTAGTATGGGGAGTTCTCTAAAAATTTGCTTACTGGCAGAAGGGAAGGCAGATATTTACCCTCGACTTGCACCTACCTCCGAGTGGGATACAGCCGCCGCCCACGCAGTATTAGCTGCCGCTGGTGGAGATATTGTAGATACAGAATTCCAGGCGCTGCGATATAATCAGAAGGAATCAATGTTGAATCCCCACTTTATTGCGATTTCAGATATATCCTATGACTGGCAGTCCGTACTCCTGCCTGGTCTGAAATAGTCCCTCTGCCTTTTAAATAGCTGAATCACTATGTCTCAAAAATATCTGGCAGCTCTTTTTGGATTATTTAGCCTAATTTTTTCCAACACGGCTTTTGCGCAATTAGAATTTTCTACCCCTGCTAGTGTAGGTATGTCGATTGATGGCTTAAATCGCGCAACTTTGCGATTACAACAACATATCGATGAAGGGGATATTGCTGGCGTTGTTGCTGCTGTCGCACGGGATGGCAAAGTAATTTATTTTGAATCGTTAGGCTTAATGGACATAGAGCAAGTGAAGCCAATGCAAGATGACACACTGTTTCGCATATATTCGATGGCGAGACAAGTCACGAGTGCTGCAGCACTGCTGCTTTATGAGCAAGGTAAGTTTCAATTAGATGATCCAGTAAGTATGTACTTGCCGAAATTTGAATCTCAACGTGTTTTGCTCGATGCAGAGAGCACCGATCTTTCTCAAACTAGAGAAAGAACCGCAGATATCACGGTTAGACATTTGCTCACCCACACATCTGGACTGGGTAGTCGCAGCTCTCGTTTGTATCGTGAAAATTCTGTCAGAGATAGAAACATTACTCTTGATCAAATGGTCGACAACGCCGCTCGTGTTCCTCTTTTTCACGATCCAGGAACCGAATTTCGTTACGGAATTCATGCGACCATCATCGGGAAACTTATCGAAGTCTGGGCGGAGCGACCTTTTGAAGAATTTCTTCAAGAAGAATTGTTGCAGCAGCTAAACATGCAAGGAACTAAGTTTTGGGCTAGTGGCTCTGATCGCGACCGTCTTGCTACTGTTTATCGCCCTACCAACGGTGAACTACTCCGTTATCAGATTGAATCAATTCCTTTCACTATGCGACCGCGATTGATTGAAGGAGGGGTGGGTCTGTTGTCATCTGTCATGGATTTTGTGAATTTCTCACAGATGCTTCTCGATGGTGGTTTGTTTCAAGGGGAGCGTTTGTTTCAAGAAAGTACCGTCAATCTGATGTTTGAAAATGCGGTACCGGAACGGGCTATGCCTATTGGTTCGAATGGATATTGGGCTGGGTCGGGCTGGACTTGGGGTGGTTTTAATCTCGTGCTTGATCCTAATGCCTATAGTTTTCCCGTATCAGAAGGCACTATTTGGTGGGATGGTTCAGCCGGAACGCGTTATTTTATCGATCCAGTACAAAACACTGTTATCGTGATTATGGCGCAAGTTTCTCCCTCTAGCGGCGGTGGCTTTCGGGAAAATTTTTCACAACTCATTGACGCTGCAATCATTAACAGGCGCTAACAGCGCTATATGTAACTTGTGACCTGCCAGACTTTCCATCCACTAATTCTTCCGGCACTGTTTTTAGCTGGGTGTCTTATGCATTTCGAGTGAATCTGATATTCCTAAAACACAGGACTCTGGTTGTTAAGTACTTTTTCTCATGAGTTCTTTAACCCAATCTATGCGCTAGCTAGACTATGGCTTTACCCTGCCCTAGATCGCAATTATCGTCTATTTCGATTAGAATTCGCGATCCATTTTAGGCGACACACAAATAGAGTAAGAGGACCGTAGTAATATGCACGATCGTGCAATCTTCAATAGTGATCATGAGCTCTTTCGCAGTAACGCCAGGCGTTTTTTCCGGGAAGAACTAGAGCCAAATATCGAAAGTTGGGAGAAGGCGGGCAGGCTTCCGAAGGAATTTTGGCTTAAGGCAGGGAAGAATGGCTTCCACTGCTGCGGTATTCCCGAGGAATATGGTGGCCCTGGCGCTGACTTTCTCTACAACATGATACTTTCGGAAGAAGTGGGTTATGCCATCGGTGGTGCTAGCGTCGGGTTTTCGGTGTCGTCCGATATAGTCGCTTACTATTTATTACACAGTGGCTCTGAAGAACAAAAGAAATACTGGTTACCGAGAATGGTGACGGGCGAATCCATCCCTGCTATTGGCATGACCGAGCCTGGTTGTGGCAGCGATCTGAAAGCGGTTCGAACCTCTGCAGTTAGAGATGGCGACGACTACGTAATCAATGGCCAGAAGACATTCATTACTAATGGACAAAATTGTGACTTTGTACTGCTGGCATGTTCAACTGATCCTGAAGCCGGAGCCAAGGGTGTAAGTCTAATAATCGTGGAAACCGAGAGGGAAGGGTTCAGTCGTGGGCGGAATCTTGAAAAGATTGGCCAGAAAGCAGCAGACACTTCCGAAATGTTTTTCGCCGATGTTCGAGTTCCAATTTCTAATGTGTTAGGGAAGGAAGGTGGGGGCTTTGCAGTATTAATGAACGAACTTCCCAGAGAAAGAATCACTATTGCTTGCCGTGCCCTAGCAGAGGCTCAACGGGCCTATGAATTAACCGTGGAGTACGTCAAAGAAAGAAAAGCCTTCGGTAAGCAAGTTTACGAATTTCAAAATACGCAGTTCAAACTGGCAGAGATGAAAACAGATCTTGCTGTTGGTTGGTCTTATATCGATCAGTGTCTGATTAAGACAACCGAAGGTAAACTTACACCGGAAGAAGGAGCAATGGCTAAACTTTGGACGACGGAAAGTGGCAACAAAATTGTTGATGCCTGTCTGCAGTTGTTTGGTGGATACGGGTACATGAGTGAGTATCCTATTTCTCGCTTGTTTGTTGATTCCCGGGTAAGGCGCATCTATGGCGGCACGTCAGAGATAATGAAGTTAGTAATAGGGCGAACAATTTAAGAGGAAAATTATGACTGGCATTAGCGCTTATGGCGTATACATCCCCCGCGCTAGGCTCAGCAAAAAAGCTGTAGCCGATGCAAATGCTTGGTTTGATGCAGGCTTAAAATCTCTCGGCAAAGGTGAGCGGGCGATCTGTAATTGGGATGAAGATGTGATCACCATGGCTGTTGAAGCGGCTAGTGAGTGCCTTTCATCGAATCAAGATGTCAAACTTTCTTCATTGTATTTAGCTTCGACCACGTTTCCTTTTCTAGATAGACAAAATTCTGTCGTGGTTAGCGAAGCACTGAACATTGACAATCAAATTCGCACCATGGATATAGGGGCTTCTCAGCGGGCTGCTACCTCTGCATTAATCTCATTGTTAGAGTCAAAAGTGGAGGGAGACTCGCTGCTGGTAGCTTCCGAACATCGAAGAAGCAAAGCAGGCTCCAGAGCAGAAATGTTATGGGGCGATGCTGCTGCTTCAGTTCTCATTGGCTCCGAGAATGTGATTGCTGAGTGTGTGGGCATCGAATCCTTAGCCGTAGATTTTGTGGATCATTATCGTGGCGAAGAATCCAGTTTTGACTATGATTGGGAAGAGCGTTGGATCCGCGATGAAGGATTTATGAAAACTGTGCCGGCTGTTGTTAAAAAATTGCTCCAGTCAGCATCACTGAGCACTGCAGATATTAATCACTTCATCCTTCCAACTGACCAGTCTCGCACACCAGGAGTCTTAGCGAAAAAACTTGGCATAAACGTTACTGCATTAGTTGATAATCAAATTTCAACAGTCGGTGTAGCTGGCGCTGCTCAACCAATCTTACTACTAGCAAAAGCGTTGGAAGAATCAAATCCTGGTGATCATATTCTGATAATTGGATTTGGGCAGGGCTGTGATGCCATTTTATTGAAGGCAACGGATGCGATTACTAATTACAAGCCTGCGTTAAATGTTAGTGGAGCGTTAGCGCGTCGTCGAGAAGAAAATAATTACAATAAATTTCTGGGCTTTAATAATTTGATTGAGCGGGACATTGGCAAGCGCGGTGAAGCAGACAAACAGACTTACCTCTCTGGATATAACCGAAGAAAAGACTTTCTAACAAGCTTTCTAGGTGGCAAATGCCGCGAATGCGGCACCGTACAAATCCCAAGAGAGAAGTACTGCGTAAATCCTGATTGTAACGCCTTAAACAGTCAAGATGATTACTCGTTTGCTGACAAACAAGGCAATGTCGTCACTTGGACTGCTGATCGCTTAACATTTGATTGGAGTCCGCCTGCCTATTTTGGCATGGTGCAGTTCGATGGAGGCGGTAAGATTATGATGGATTTCACGGAAGTTGAAGAAGGTAGTATCGAGTCTGGTTCCAAAGTTTCAGTGCATTTTCGAATAAGGCAGTTTGACCCAGTACGAGGCTTCAGAAAATATTTTTGGAAAGCTGTAATAGAAGAAAAAATTAACGATTAATCCTAAGTATAAAAATTAATGACTAAAAGCAGGTACTAAACCATGGCGAGTGGAATAAAAGATAAAGTTGTCATTTTAGGCATGGGTTGCAGCAAGTTCGGTGAACGCTGGGACGCCAGTCCTTCCGATCTAATGGTTGAAGCCTTTGAGGAATGTATCGAAGACGCTGGGGTTCAGCGAAACCAAATAGAAGCAGCCTGGTTTGGCGCGGGCATCGACGCGTTTAATGTTGGAGCAAGCGCCATGCCGTTGGCCATTGCTTTACGCCTGAACTATATCCCTGTCACTAAAGTAGAGAACATGTGTGCTACCGGAACCGAAGCCTTCCGCGGCGCTGTCTATGCCGTTGCTTCAGGTGCCTGTGATATTGCTCTCGCTCTGGGAGTCGAAAAGCTCAAAGACACAGGTTACGGCGGTTTACCTCAGCGCTCCAGAGGCCTGGAAAACGATATGTATTGGCCAAATTTGTCGGCGCCCGGCGCATTCGCACAACTGGCAACAGGCTATCGAGCAAAACACAAGCTCAATAAAGAAGACCTTAAGCGAGCCATGGCTCATGTTTCTGTAAAGAGTCATGCTAACGGTGTGAAGAATCCAAAAGCACACCTGCGCCGGGAAATCACAGAGGATCAGGCCGTAAGTGCTCCCTACATTGCTGACCCAATTGGTCTATTTGATTGTTGTGGTGTGAGTGATGGATCTGCCTGCGCTATCGTAACCACGCCTGAAATTGCGAAGAGCTTAGGCAAAGAAAACTTAGTCTCTGTGAAAGCACTGCAATTGGCCGTATCCAATGGTACTGAGTCTAGTCATGAGAGTTGGGACGGTTCTTATTTAAAAACTACAAGAATTGCGTCTCAAAGGGCTTATGATGAAGCTGGGATAAGTAAACCAAAAGAAGAAATCACCATGACCGAAGTTCATGATTGTTTTTCAATCACCGAACTAGTCACTATGGAAGACTTGCAGCTCGCAGAAGAAGGCAAGGGGGTTACCGAAGTGCTTGATGGTAACTTTGATGCCGACGGCAAGACACCTTGTCAGATTGATGGCGGACTCAAGTGTTTTGGCCATCCGATTGGTGCGTCAGGGTTGCGGATGATTTATGAAAATTATTTGCAGCTAAATGGGCGTGCTGGCGACAGACAATTATCAAATCCAAAAATGGGATTGAATCATAATCTGGGTGGATTTCCTCACCAGAATATTTGTTCTATTTCAATTGTCGGACCCTACAACTAAATAACTGTGCTCTATGCTATTTCATAATTCTTGCTTGGTATGCTTTGTCCCAAAAATTTAGACTACGAAAATTATTATAATGCCGGTGAATTCAGTTTCTTTAGTGCAAACATCTAGTATAGATCTGGAGAAGGCGAAGGGTGTACTTGAAACACTGCAGGTTCAAGTAAATGCTGGGCTACGCTATATTAAGATCGCTTGTACTGAAGATGGTAAATTAAACTCAGAACTACTCGACAACTATCAGTTCGCTAGTTATGAACTTGCGTTCTGTGTAGCAGAAATCTCTGCCGCACATTCTTTTTTTGAATATGCGAATCGAGCTGATGAAAATGCAATCGAGCATAGCTTTAGTCTTATATTTGCAGGTGAAATATTTCAGTCTGTGCTCTCCCGGCTAAAATCAATTTCAGTTGATGTGCAGTTAGATGCTGCAGATATATTCACTCTTGAATCTACCGATAACGCAAAACTATTGCTGACAAATTGCAATGGCGGAACACTTGCGGCATTAGGCAGTAAAATTGCACAGGACGAAATAGTTCGGCTGCCTTCTATATTGAACGCAGAGAAAGAACTTGTTCGTGAAACATTTTATCGGTTTGCTAACGACGTAGTTGCTCCGCTTGCGGAGGAGGTCCATCGCCAAGATCAAGACATCCCTGAAAAAATAATTAGAGCAGCAGCAGAGTTGGGATGTTTTGGCACTTGTATCCCTGAGCGCTTTGGCGGATTGCAGCCAGATGATGACCCAGACAGTCTCGGCATGATTGTAGTGACTGAAGAGCTCTCCAGAGGTTCATTAGGTGCCGCTGGCAGCCTAATTACTCGGCCTGAAATAGCTGCCCGAGCTCTTCTAGCAGGGGGTACACACGCGCAGAAGCACAAGTGGCTGCCATCTCTGGCCAATGGTGAAATGCTTTGTGCGATCTCAATTACTGAGCCAAATACTGGATCCGATGTTGCAACAGTTGCTCTTAAAGCCACACCAACGGGCGGAGGTTGGATACTTAATGGCAGTAAGACTTGGTGTACCTTTGCTGGTCGCTCAGAATTAATAGTGGTGCTGGGTCGAACCAATCCAGATAAATCTCTTGGCTACAAAGGTTTAAGTTTGTTCCTGATTGAAAAGCCTGCTTTTGCCGGGCATAGTTTCAGTCATCAGCAGAACGGGGGTGGTGCCTTGACAGGAAAAGCCATTGCTACTCTCGGTTATCGAGGCATGCATTCCTATGATTTGTTCTTTGAAGACTATTTTGTTCCCGCTGAAAATCTAGTGGGTGAAGAAGCCGGCGAAGGCAAAGGTTTTTACTACACTATGGCCGGATTTTCCGGAGGTCGTATTCAAACTGCGGCGCGTGCCACCGGACTCATGCAAGCAGCATTTGAAAAAGCGGTGAACTATGCCAATCAACGGAGAGTATTTGATAAAGCATTGAGCGAGTTTCAGTTAACCCAGATAAAACTAACGCGGATGCTCGCTACAATAACTGCCTGCCGGCAATTTTCTTACTCGGTAGCGGAAAAGATGGACGAAGGTGGCGGTCAAATGGAAGCAAGTTTAGTTAAGCTCTTTAGCTGCCGGGCAGCAGAATGGATAACTCGCGAAGCCATGCAGATTCATGGGGGGATGGGTTATGCGGAAGAAAGTTCAGTTTCTCGCTATTTCGTAGATGCTAGAGTCTTGTCGATTTTCGAAGGCGCTGAAGAAGTGCTAGCCCTAAAAGTAATCGCCAGAGGATTAATTGAAAGCGCTTAATCACACGTAGCAAACTCAGTATAAATAAGGAAGAATCTAAACAATGAATGCTCCACTACTACAAGATAAAGTTATCATCGTAACAGGCGCAGGAAGAGGAATTGGTCGTGGTATCGCTATGATGGCGGCTGCCAATGGAGCCAAGGTTGTTGTTAATGACTTGGGCGGCGCTGAAGATGGATCAGGCGCTGACGCCAGTCCCGCGGATGAGGTGGTTAATGAAATAAAGGCAGCAGGTGGTGAGGCAGTGTCATCCTATGCCAGCGTAACAGATTGGGATGCCGCCCACGAAATAGTAGAAACCGCAATGAACTTTTTCGGCGGCATTGATTGTGTAATTAACAACGCTGGCAATCTTCGTGACGCAATCTTCCATAAAATGACAGAAGAAGATTTCGATTCTGTCATAAATGTTCACTTAAAAGGAACATTCAATGTAAGCCGCGCAGCAGCAACGCACTTCCGGGCGCAAACGAGTGGTTGTTTTGTAAACATGACCTCAACTTCTGGCTTGATCGGAAACTTTGGCCAGGCCAATTATGCAGCCGCAAAGCTCGGAATTGTCGGACTTTCAAAATCCATGGCTTTGGATATGGGTCGCTTTCGTGTTCGCTCAAATTGTATTGCACCCTTTGCTTGGAGCCGTTTAATCGGGACGATTCCAACGAATACCGAAGAAGAAAAAGCCCGAGTTGAAAAAATTCAACAGATGACGCCAGATAAGATAGCCCCCCTAGCAATAGCATTGTGCAGCGATGCAGCTCAAGATGTTAGCGGACAAATCTTTGGTGTGCGCAATAATGAAATATTTTTGTTTAATCATAATCGACCGATCCGATTTGCTCATACAGCAGAAGGATGGACACCGGGTAAAGTGGTGGATCGAGTAATCCCGGCATTTAAATCCGATTTCTGCCCCCTTGAAAGATCAGGTGATGTTTTTAGTTGGGATCCAATGTGATGGTATGAAATACGATTTATATAGGATGATACCTACTGAAGCTGCTTCTGTTACAGATGGTTCATAGATCATCAATCAATCTAAGTTTTTTGACACCCTACTTCCCAAAAGAAACGTCCTACAATAATTAGAAGCTCCATAAATTAAAAGAAATTAATTATGTCATTTAATCCAGAGTATTTATTAAAGCGCGAATTCGGAATAATTCGTCAAACTTATACCGAAAAGGATTGCATTCTCTATGCTCTGGGAGTCGGCATGGGACAAGACCCTTTGAATGAAGACTGCTTGCGTTATGTTTATGAAGATGGTTTGAAAGTTCTGCCTAGTCAGTCAGTAGTCATGGCGCATCCAGGTTTTTGGGCAAAAGAAGAGGACATGGGTATAGACTGGGTAAAGGTGTTGCATGCAGGGCAAGAAATTATATTTCATAATCCACTTCCTACTGCGGCTACTGTAGAAGCGACGACTCGAATCACCGAAGTGGCTGACAAGGGTGAAAAGTTTGGAGCGCTAATAACTTCAGATAGACTGATAAAAGATGTTGAATCTGGCAAAGATCTTTGCACTTCTGTAACTACAATCTTGGCGCGAGGTAATGGTGGTTACGGTGGTAATAGAAAATCATCAGCACCGAAACCGTATGCTATTCCAACATCTGAACCTGATGAAGTATGTGATTTATCAACTTTGCCACAGCAAGCATTAATCTATCGATTATCTGGCGACTATAATCCTTTACATGCTTCACCCAGTGTTGCACGAAACGCGGGATTTAATGCACCAATATTACATGGGCTTTGTACTTTTGGTGTGATGACTCATGCACTGGTGAAAACCTGTTGTGACTATGATTCGAATCGCTTCAAACGTATGCGTTTGCGTTTCTCGGCACCAGTTTATCCAGGAGAAACTATTCGTACTGAAATTTGGCGCAATGGCAAGGAGATTGCTTTTCGGTGTAAGTCTTTAGAGCAGGACAAGATAGTAATCAATAACGGTTACCTGTTGATCGACTAATTGGAGTAGTCAGTGCAACATATTCTCAAAGGCTTAAGAGTTGTTGAGGGCAGCGCATTTATCGCGGCCCCTTCTGGGGGCATGACCTTGGCACAGCTTGGTGCAGATGTGATTCGCTTTGATCAGATTGGTGGCGGAATAGATTATCACCGTTGGCCTGTGACAGAAAACGGCAAGAGTTTGTACTGGCACAGCCTAAACAAAGGTAAACGGTCAATCGCTGTCAATTTTCGCAACGAAGCTGGCCGAGAACTTATCAAGAACCTGATTGCCGCTCCAGGAGAAGATAATGGATTATTTGTCACTAATTTCCCAGCGAAAGGATGGTTAGCAGATCAAACATTACGTGCTGCTAGAGGAGATCTAATTTACGTCAATTTAGTAGGTGATCGCCATGGAGGCAACGCATTAGACTATACAGTAAATAGTAAGATCGGTTTGCCGTTTTTAAGTGGGGATGGAGAGTCGCCTGTTAATAATCCCTTTCCGGCTTGGGATGTCCTTGCAGGTCAGCAAATCGCCATTGCTTTGTTGGCAGCAGAAAGGCACAGGCGCTTAAGCGGAGCGGGACAGTTTGTGCAACTGGCGCTAGCGGATGTTGCTCTAGCAACAATGGGTCACCTGGGTTATGTCGCGGAAGCCGAAATAAATCAGGAAGCGCGTCAACCCATGGGCAATCATATCTTTGGGACTTTTGGTCATGATTTTGCGTGTAAAGATGGACGCCGGGTCATGATAGTTGGCGTTAGCCCCAACCAATGGAATGCAATCATAAATGTGACCAACACGAAGCCACAAATTATTTCTTTGGAAGAAGAGTTAGAATTGGATTTTTCCAAGGAAGGGGATCGATTTATAGCGCGGGAACGCCTTAAGGATCTTTTTGCACCCTGGTTTGCCGACAAGCTTTACCTCGAAGTAAAACAAGGTTTAAACATGGCAGGTGTTTGCTGGGGGCCTTATCAATCAATTGAAGAACTAATCAGTAATGATGTGGATTGCACAGAAGCTAATCCTTTGTTTACCCGGATCGAGCAGCCTGGCATAGGAACCTATCTTGTGCCGTCACAGGCCATTCAATTTACAGGTTTGGAAAGTGAGCCACCAAAACCGGCGCCTTTGCTGGGGCAACACACTGATGAGATTCTGACAGAAGTCCTGGGCATGAGTAGTGGGCAAATCAGCAAGCTACATGATGAAAATATAATCGCAGGGCCTCAGTAATCTAGCCAAAAAACAAGAGAAAAGCAGCACAGAAACAATAAAGTGCTCAATATATGTCAGATGGGAATAAAATCTTTCTATGGATAGTGAAAACAAGCCAACAAAAATTAGTGATTTATTATTTACTGCTGCTAAGAAATGGCCAGAACATCCAGCGATTAGTTTTCGTGGGCGCACTCAAAACTGGCTGGAAACTAAAAACCGCTGCCACGCTGCTGCAACAATTTTACAGCGGGCTGGCGTTAAACCTGGTGACCGTGTCGCATTTCTTGGATTGAATTCAAACGCTTGTTTCGAATCCTACTACTCGCCTGCAATTCTCGGTGCCACCATGGTGCCAATTAATTATCGACTCGCTGTACGTGAAATGGTTGAGTGCGTTCAAGATTGTACGCCGACTGTCCTGATAGTAGATGAAAACTATCTAACCGAGGCCCGACAGCTTCAAGAAAGTTGCGACAGCGTCAAGACTTTAATCGCTTGTGGTGACAACGCTGCGCCTGATGGCATGCTGTCCTACGAACAAGATGTTTACGAGATTATTAGGAATAATGCCTACTGCGAAATAAGCCCCAGTGTTGACGATGAGACAGTAATTATCTTTTATACTGGCGGCACTACCGGGCGTTCAAAAGGAGTGATGTTGAGTAATAACAACTTCCAGTGCAACACATTGTGTTCGATTCCTTTATACCGGATGCAACAGCATTGGACTTTTTTGGTAATTGGGCCTTTATTTCATCTAGCAGCCGGCTCAAGAGTTTTTAGTTGTACTGCTTTGGGTGGGCATGCGGTGATACTGCCGAAGTTTGATGTAGCGGCCCTAATGGAATCGGTAGAAAAATATCAGGTCAACTCGGCTACTTTGGTTCCAACTATGTATCAGATGATTCTAGATCATTCTGATTTTGGCAATTACGACTTGTCATCACTGAAGATGTTGGCCTCTGGCGCTGCGCCGCTTTCAATCGCGTTGCTTAGTCGTATCATTAAATCATTTCCAAAGACCGAGTTTTTTCAGACCTATGGCATGACTGAAGCAGCGCCAATTTTAACTAGTCTTGATTCTAAGTATCATGTTTTGGAAGGACCTAATACCAGCAAGCTAGGTTCGGTGGGCCGTTCAGTGAAACATGTGGACTTAATTATCGCTGATGAAAATGATAAAGAAGTTCCGGCGAATACCATCGGTCAGATTCTGGCGAGAGGGGACAATATCATGATGGGATATTGGCACTTACCAGAACAAACTGCCGAGGCACTAAAAGGCGGTTGGTACCATACTGGAGACGCAGGCTATCTGGATGAAGAAGGATTTCTATTCCTAGAAGGTCGCGTCAAAGACATGATAGTGAGTGGTGGTGAGAATATTTATCCCATTGAAGTAGAGAATGTCCTGGAAGATCATCCAGCCATTTATCAATGTGCAGTCATAGGCATTCCTCACGCAACTTGGGGTGAAGCAGTGCATGCGGTGGTCAAACTAAAAGACGGGTATAGTATTTCAGAAGAAGAACTAATAAAGTTTTGTAAAGAGCAAATCGCTAGTTACAAGTGTCCTGTTAGTATTTCCTTTCGAGAGGAGCCAATGCCTCTTTCACCGATCAATAAGATTTTAAAAACTGAATTGCGTAAACCGTTTTGGGACGGAAAGGACTCCAAATTGGTATAGGTTCTCAGTTTTTTAACTGCGTGTTAGTTCAGTCACTCTTTCTTCTTTTTTCAGCTCCTTGCAAATTCTCTGTTTATACATAGCAAACTTTGCCTAAGGGGGGTGCAGTTGGTTCGCAGCTTGTCAGAAGCTAGAGATGTCTCTGCTTTTCGTCACGCTAGTTAACGTTTTAACTTCGATATAATGCGTAAAAAAATTCCCTACTTGTACTTAAAAAGGGTTTCATTGTTTGAGACCGGAAAAATTTATCGAATCGTAGGCGGAGTATATTAAAAATTCGAAAATCAACATTATGGCCAGAGCTCTAATGCAGGATTGACTAATTATTGCTCATCATCCTAAGGCCACTCAACCACCTAATTTTGAGCCGAAAGCTGACAAAGAAACGATAAAACTTAGGTAGTCCAACCGCCTGCAAGTGGTAGTAACTGCCCCACCATATGTTTGCAATTCTCACTGGCGAGATAAGCTGCTAGCTCCGCAGTTTCTTCCGCTGCACCGACTTTATTGGTCGGTACATTTCGCTTAATGTGATCAAGAAATTTGTCACTAGCCAGAATGTCATCAGGATAATATGTATTGTTGTTAATATAATTTTGAGCAATTGCGTTTACCTGCACATTGCTGCGAGCCAACTCTAATCCTACCGCTTTAATGAATCCATTCTGTGCGCCTCGTGCTGCGCAATAAGCTGCATTATTGGCAATGCCTTTTAATGGGGCCGCGCTAGTAACGGCAATGATCTTCCCTGACTGCCTTGCGACCATTTGCGGAATGACTGCGCGTGTCAGATATAATAGGGGATCTACGAGAGAATCAAATAGCTTGTTCCAGTCGTCATTTTTGATGTCCTGCACTGGGCCGGTCATGGGTGGTTCTGCCAGATTGGCCACCAGAATATCGATTCGTCCCAGTGATTTAATTAATTCTTCGCATTCCATCTGGGAAGTCATCGGATTACTTCCTGTCACCACGGTAATTCCAAGAGCTTCAAACTTTTCCTTAATGGCAGGTCCCATATAGCGTTCAGCACATGTTATAAGCGCTGTTCTCTCTGTTGAATTGATTATTGTCATGGTGAAATCCTGAGGCAGTGACTAATTAATTTCGAGTAACGAAATATCCCATGTCAGTGTAAGCTGATCAAATTTAAGAGCAGATGAAACTAAGTGAAAAGATATGAATTGCTTATAATGGCGTTGCCACTCTAGCTGGATACCTAGAGCTTATGATGATGAGCTAGGTTGAGAAATCTATTTTATTATTTTTCTCCTTCTTGCAATTTTATTAAGTGCTGAACAAATTTCTCTAATGTTTCATAAGGCTGACAACCTACAACCGCGAGATCGTGACTATAGAATGTCGGTACTCCAGTAACACCAATTTCTCGAGATCGCCGCCAGTCTTTATCCACTTCAAATTCAAATTCGCGTTTAGCCAAGACTTTGTGTGCAGTATCAATATCTAAGCCAGCACTCCCGGCAATTTTTGCTAATGCATTGACATTACCGATGTTTATGCCGTCGACAAAGTAGGCTTTATAAAGTAAGTCGTGTATGTCGGCATCACTCCCCTGGGTGTCTGCCCATTTTCCGAGTTCCTGTGCAAGGCGGCTGTTGAATGTATGGGAACGATCACCGTAGGGTAATCCCGCTTCTGCCATAAGACTCTTCATGCGTTCTTTCATGGGAGCTAAATCGCGACCTGGGAAAAGATCTTCCAGCGACAGCCCTTCTTGCGGTGTTTCTGGATGCAACGGAAAGTATATCCAACGAATCTTTACAGGATAGTTTTTTTTCAACTTTTCAATACTCACGGTACTGAGGTAACACCAAGGTCAGATGTAGTCCGTGAATACGTCCAGTTCTATTTCTTTCATGCAGGTTTTCTCAATAAAATCTTTAGGGAATTCGTAGACTCAAATTATAAAAAAGTTAGTACGAAAAGCTAACTACTATTTCGATGAGTCGTTGTTGAAAAATTATTTTGACGAATTCTAACTTATCAAAGCCTATTTACTTTTTTGTTATAGAAAGACTATTTAGTCAGTAGGAATGAGCTTTACTATCTGTCCACCCGAACTATGTTCGAAAAGTAAATAAATAGTGCCGTCAATACTCTGTTCAATATCTCGAATACGACCGATACCTTCAAACAAAGTTTCTCGTTCCACAAAGCGGTTATTTTCTATATCTACTCTAAAGAGGCTGCGAGATTTTAGTGAGCCGACAATAAAGTCACCGTTCCAGTTTGGAAACTGTTCGCTGCTACTAATGATAAAACTTGACACAGCCGGTGAAGGTGTCATGTCTACTGTAGGTTGTTGTATATCTGACAGTTCGAAAGCGATGCCTAGGCCACTTCCATCAACACGAGTGCCGTCGTAGTGCAGGCCAATGGAGTATAAAGGCCAACCGTAATTTTCTGCAGGGAGCAGGCGATTTATTTCATCACCACCCCGAGGTCCATGCTCACTTCCCCATAATTCGCTGTTAACAAAATCATATTCCAGACCCTGCGGGCTGCGATGTCCATAGGTATATATACTTTTGTAAGCATTATCACGATCAGAATAAGGGTTATCTTGAGGAATACTACCGTCATCATTTACCCGATGTGTTTTTCCACAAGGCGTAGATAAGTCTTGAATGCCTCCGCCAACCCCACCGCATTTCATGCCAATGGTAAAAAACACATGTCCCCTATTATCAAATGCAACACGACCACCGGCGCCAACATCACCGGCGAGGCCATAATCTTCTATGGGTGCCTGCCAAACAATTTCTTGATCAATCCATCGATTATCTTCGATGCGTCCTCTCACCAATCGATTCATTGAAACGGGACGCTCTCTTTCACGGCTTAACTCATTGCAATCTATACAACGGTCACTGTGATATAAATAGATCCAACCATTTTCTGTATAGTTTGGATGTAACAGGATATCGAATAGCCAACCCATACCTCGTTCGATATCGATTCGAGACTCCAATCGATAAATGTCATCAAAGGCAGCAGGAGTTCCTGCTATTAATTCTGACTTTTCGCCTTCATTACTAATAATACGGACACCTTTTGTCTTTTCTGTGACCAGCACTCGGCCATCAGGTAATGGCGCGATTGAAAAGGGCAAAGGATCTAATTCTGTGACTAAAGCTTCGATGCGGAAATTATGCAGGGAAGTCTCAAATTCTTCTTTAGGAACAACCATCGGCGCATCGTAGTTTGAAGTTACGTAACCAACATTATCCCGGGACTCCAATATGTACATTGCCAGGCCTTGGATTTCTATAGGGGCGAAAATATCGCGCCAACTTGGCATGCCAGCAGTGTCAAAACCATTCGTAATGCTGGTAATAATGTCATTCATTGACTCACCATAAGTTAAGTTTCCCCGCAGCGGTGATCCTTGGGCGGAGCCTTCGAGATTTTCGCCATGGCAACTTGCACAGTAATCTTGAAACATCATTCTTGATTCGGTGATTCCAGAGTATGCGATTGCCTCATCTTGGGCATAACTAATAGGAGGAAGCAAAACGATAAGCAATGGGACAATGGAGCTGATAAAGAATAGGGCTTTTGTTATTTTGGTTATTATCATTATATTGCCCTCTTTCTATTACTCGTGTTTCCAAGCGGCAGGAGAAAAGAACTAGATGCTGAAACCATATGCTGAACAAGGCCAAAATACTCAAACCGTCGAATTATTGCAATTCTGTGCGCCCCGAGCTTTGTCAGGTCTAGATCAAACTATTCTGACCCCTTTGATCGGAGTATACTGCCCTCCTGATCCGTAGGTGCGCCAACCTTGGTGAGCGGCCTGCGGTTGATGAAACTATTATGACAATAACAGACAGTTCAATGAACGCGAGGTGAGGTCCATGCGCAAACTAATTGCACTAATTAGCGCTGTAACCATATTAACTACAATAATATCAATTAGTTATGCTCAGTCTTCTGATGAAGCTTTGGCTATAATTGTTCCTGGCGGCGGTACTTATAGCCGATCAATAGCTACAGATTCTGCCGAAGCACAGGCTTTTTTCGATCAAGGCATCCGTATGGCTTGGGGTTTCTATTTTCCGGAATCGATAGCTTCTTATCAAGAAGCTGCGCGTTTAGATCCTGACAACCCAATGCCACATTGGGGTATAGCTCATGCCGCTGGGCCGAATCCAAACAGTCGTTATCAAGGTTTGCCAGATGATCCGCAAGGCGCAGGCCTAGCAGCGATTCGTCGTGCAATGGAATTAGGAGGAAACGGGACTGAATTAGAGCGTGATCTGATTAATGCTACCTTTGTACTTTATAACAAGGATGCCATATCAGACGACAGAGAGAGAGATTTTGCGTTCCTAGCGGCTATGCGTGAACTGCATGACAAATATCCGGGTGATGCAGATATAGCTACCGTTTTTGGGGAAGCCTATATGAATACGACCCGCTGGGATTACTGGGAGGCTGATGGGTCAGCTAAACCGGGTACCGCAGAAGGTAAGGCTGCTTTGGAGGCAGCTATGGCTATAGAGCATGACCATCCGGGTGCTAACCATTTGTATATTCATTTGATGGAGGGCTCTAATCAACCGGAACTGGCGATGCCAGCAGCGCAGAAGCTGGAAGGTACTCTACCTATATCCGGCCATATGGTTCATATGCCTGGACATATCTATCTTCGGGTTGGTGAATACGAAAAAGCTATTTTGTCTAATGAAAGATCGCAAATCGTGGATGATCAATTTGCGGAGATTTGGGGCGATACTAATTTTCCATTAATTGGGACTTATCCTCTGTCTCACAAAATCCATAAGCCCCACGCGCTAGATTTTGTTCGCTATGCAAATATGCTCCAGGGCAACTATGAAGAGGCGAGTAAGGCAGCTTATCGTAACTCTGGACAAGGAATGGGCGCTTTAAGAGGTAGTAATAAAAACACAGCTCATGCGTGGATGATGGATAAGGTCTTTGGCAAATGGGATAAAATTCATGCAGATAATGCTGAGAATAAAGAGCTTGCTGATAGCCCTTATTTGAAGGGTATGTGGGCTTACGTCATGGGAAGTGCTCATGCCGCCCGCGGGCATATTGCTCCAGCGGAAGCAGAGCTTGCAGTTATTCGCGAGCAAATGACCGCAGACGGAGTTAATGATTCTGGAGTCGGGCCAACACCTGCCGATCATGTTCTTGGTTTAGCGATGCATGGCTTACTTGGCGAGATCGAAGAAGCGAAAGGCAACCTTGATGGCGCTATTTTGCATTACGGTCATGCGGTAGAGTTTCAAGATAATTTGAACTACACCGAGCCTCCGGATTGGTCGCAATCTGTTCGACTCTATCTGGGCGCTGCTTTACTCGATGCAGATCGTGCAGCGGAAGCTGAAGAAGTTTATCGAAAAGACCTAGAGTGGAACCAACGCAACGGCTGGACAACTTTCGGTCTTTATCAGGCGCTGGAAGCTCAGGGCAAAGAACAAGAAGCTATTATCGTTAAACGGCAGTTCGATGAACTATGGCGTAATGCTGATGTTGAATTGGAGCGTTCAAAACTATAATAACAATGTGCTTTAGTAAGAGACTGGAAATGCAGAGCTTAGCTCTGCATTTCTGTCTTTATAGCTCCTAATATTGAAATACGCAGAAAACGGGAAAGAATAGAAAATAACAAATAGAAGGAGTTCACATGAAGTTCCCTACAAAACTAATTAGTGCTCTCGGCATTTCCTTGGCAGCTTCGTTAACATTTGCACAAGCAAACATAGAACCTGTAAACGAGTTACCTAATCCTTATCAAATTATTACCGGCTTTTTTAACATGCCTGCTGGTCGCGAGTGGGGTGCGTCTAGCTCTATTGATGTGGATCCTGATGGGAAATCAATTTGGATAGCAGAACGTTGTGAGTCTGACTCCATCCGCGCCGGTTATCCAATTCGTGGTTGTGCTGAATCAAACTTGCCTGTCGTACTTAAGTTTAATTCTGATGGCGAAATGGTACGCAGCTTTGGGGGTGGCATTTTTGCAGTTCCCCATGGCTTTCATGTAGATGATAGCGGCAATATTTGGGTGACTGATGCGCCATTTACTCTGCCTCCTGGTACTGAAGGAAAAGGGCATATCGTCGTTAAGTTTTCACCACAGGGCGACAGATTGTTAACACTAGGTACACCTGGAGTTACTGGAACAGATGAGAGTCATTTCAATATGCCTTCCGATGTTCATGTGGCACCTAATGGTGACATTTTTGTAGCTGATGGGCATGGCGGCGACAGCAATGGACGTATCGTGAAGTTTGATTCTCAAGGCAATTACTTAATGGAATGGGGCGAGCCAGGTTCTGGGCCAAGCGAGTTTGACGCACCTCATGGTTTAGCCATGGATTCTCAGGGCAGATTGTTTGTATCTGACCGAGGCAATAATCGAATTCAAATTTTCGACCAACAGGGCAACTTGTTAGATACTTGGCATCAGTTCAGTCGCAACAGCGGTATCTATATCGATGATAACGACATGCTTTTCGCCGTCGACTCTGAGTCTAATGAAAGTCGTGGTCGGGGTGATTGGCGACGCGGTATTCGAGTAGGAAGTGCGCGAACTGGAGAAGTTCATTTTTTCATTCCAGATCCATTCGATGCTAACAATGGCCCTTACGCAGCAAGCTCAGGCGGTGAAGGGATTGTTGCTGATAAAGATGGGATTATTTACAGTGCTGAAGTCGGCCCCCGATCGATTAAGCGTTATTTTCGTTTTGAATAGTTTTAAAAATTGGTAATTCAATAAAGATGATAAAAGGTCAGTCTCGCTCTGGCCTTTTTTCTATATACTTTCGAGTGACACTAACTATCATAGTAAAATACAGTTGTTTAGTTAAATACTATGTCTATGGTATTCGGCTAGGAAGCATTTCTACATAAGGGTTCCAACAGGGGTTCTGATAATTAATAGTATGGTCACTATAGATCCTTTTGAAAATATTCCAGATGCTCGAGACGGACTTAATAAAAAAGAACGAATAATTCTCTATTGCTTGGAGAAAGCACAGAAAGACTTTGAGGGAAGAAATGTTCCAACTATTAGTTTGTATGGAAGAGTGATTGAGCACATCGACATTAGTGAAGAAGAATTTCAAGCGATACTTTCTCGGCTGGTAGGCGGCACACGAAATTCAGATGGCTCACAGTCTTATGCATAAAATTTTATTTTAGATTATTGAAAACTTCTCTATGAAACCAACAGAGATGAAAAACAAAGCTCACTTCACACATCGGATTGCTCGGCAGAGGGATATTCCTGACATCATCAATCTCATGCAGCTCTCTATCGAAGAAAACATGAAAGCTTTCCTAACGGCTGAAGAAATTGAAGCGAATAAGGAATCCATGGGAGTAGATCAAACGCTGATCGATGATGGTACCTATTTTATTATCGAATCTGCGAAAGAAGGTGAAATAATTATGGTTGGTTGTGGCGGTTGGGGTAAGCGTCGCACCCTCTTCGGTGGTAATCACACAGAAGGGAGGGACGACTCCTACAGTGACCCTTTGACAGAGCCTGCCCGAATCAGAGCTATGTACACCCATCCCGAATGGATCCGTCAAGGAGTCGGTACCCTATTGTTGGACCTTGGTGAGCAATCTGCGCGGAAATCAGGATTTATGACTATAGAATTAGGATCTACTGTGCCGGGGGAGCCTCTTTATTTAGCGAGAGGATATGTGGAAATGTATCGGGAAACAAAAACTGCAGCGAATGGCCACGACAATATCATTATCAAAATGAGCAAATCGCTTTAAAAAATTAATCTAAATTCACTTATTTATTAGGGCTTTCATTAGAATGGTAGGCGAGACTCGTACTACTTAATAATCTACTTAAAATCAGAGAGTTAAAAGAAATTTATGTCTGAGTAGGGGTTTAATGAATAGAGATTGATAATTTTCACCATATACAAAGAGCAATACAGGTTGCCAAGCTTCTGCGGTTATACTGTCTAATCTCGATACTTGCATCAGAAGAGAAAATCATGATCAGTCAGCAGCGTCCGTCTTCGGCAATTCCTGCCATCTTACTGTTTTGTATTTTGAGCCTGTCACTAAATGCGTCAGCACAGGATCATTTTAATGGTTCTGGCAATCAGGCTAGTGAATACACGATCCAGCTTCAGCAAGAACTGAGAAGGTCACTTCCATTTGCAGATGATCGCGATTTTGAGGAATCCCGCCGGGGATTTATCGCTGAGCCTGATTATCGACAAATCACCGCAGAGAATGGCAGAGTCGTTTGGGATATGACTCGCTATGATTTTCTTCTAAATAGCCAAACGTATGACAGCATTCATCCTTCCTTGCAACGACAAGCCACTCTAAATATGAATTACGGCCTGTACGAGATTGTCCCTGATTTTATGTATCAGGTGCGTGGCTTCGACCTGGCGAATATGACTTTAGTAATGGGCGACAGTGGTTGGTTGATCTTCGATGTTTTGCTGTCATCACAAACAGCTAATGCAGCATTGAGTTTGGCCAACCAACATCTTGGTGAACGACCAGTGAAGGCCGTAGTCTATTCTCACTCACATATCGATCATTTTGGTGGCATAAGAGGTGTGGTAGATGAGGCTAAGGTTACCGAGGGTGTAGTTCAGATTATCGCACCCAAAGGGTTCATGGCTGAAGCCATCTCTGAAAATGTGTATGCCGGTAATGCGATGTCCCGTCGCGCTGGATTTCAATATGGCAGGAACATTCCATCAAGCCCCTTCGGACAGGTCGATTCGGCTATTGGGAAAGGATTAGCTGCGGGCACTACCGGTTTAATTGCGCCGACCCTTGTTATTGAGAATGATTATGAAGAACACACCGTTGATGGTGTAACTATGGTTTTTCAGAATACGCCTGGTACGGAAGCGCCGGCTGAAATGAATACTTGGTTCCCACAAGAGAAAGTTTTTTGGGCCGCCGAAAATATAACGGCAACAGTGCACAATGTTTACACATTAAGAGGCGCACTGGTGCGAGACGCTCTTAGTTGGTCAAAACAAATTAATGAAGCGCTGTACCGATTTGGTCGCGATGCGGAAGTCTTGGTTTCTTCGCATAACTGGCCGCGCTGGGGTAATGATCGAATTCAGGAAGTTATGCGGGCACAACGTGACGCATATGCTAACTTGAACAATCAGGTTTTATTCTTAGCAAACCAGGGCGTAACCATTAATGAAATTCATAATGAATATGTAGTACCTGAAAGTCTTCAGAAGCAATGGAATGTGCGCCAATATCATGGTTCAGAATTTCATAACTCTCGCGCAGTAATTAATCGTTATCTTGGTTATTGGGACGGGAATCCTGCAACACTTGCGCCTCTGTCCCCTGCTGACAGCGCGCCGCTGTTTGTAGAAATGATGGGGGGAGCGACATCTATTGTCGCTAAGGCCCAAGAACTATATGAATCTGGTGAATACCGTCTAGCTATGGAAATCTTAAACAAACTAATCTATGCACAACCAGACAATCGGCAGGGCAAAACAATTCTCGCAGATGTGTTTGAGCAACTTGGCTATCAATATGAATCAGCGAGTATGCGTAATGTGTTTCTAGCAACAGCACAAGAACTACGTAATGGTACCCAGACTATTGTTGCTCCTAGAGGAACAAGCCCTCTTGCTAGAGCCATGACTACCTCTCAATGGTGGGACGCAGTAGCGACCCGGGTGGATAGCTCTCGGGCGGATGGTAATGACTATGTAATTAATTTTATTACCCCTGATACTGAGCAGACTTTCGTTGTTGAAATGAGCGGAGGAACACTAAGTAATATTGAAGGCTATTTATCGAATAACCCTGATGCCACTGTAACTATGGATCGCACTGATTTGGATGTCGTTATTATGGGTCAGGCAACTCTGGCAGAACAATTACAAGATGGTTATGGCACGTTGCAAGGAGATGCATCAGTGCTGTTGTCGCTAGCTTCCGTCCTTATAGATTTTCAGACCGGTTTTGAAATACTTCCAGGAACTGTGCAGTAATTTCTTTTCACTGAGCTGGATAAATAGTGTAGTTGGCATGTTTCCGAAAACATACCTCACTTTACACCAACTAATTTTAGACGGCGATGGTCTCATCTAGCGCCATTGACGGATCGATTAAAATCCAATTGCAGATCCCAGATATTAGGGCAGCCGTAAGCACTGAAACATTCGGTATCCACAACCAATTGATAGCCTGAGCCACTAGCTACTCGGGTAACCACTACACCAACCCCGCCTTGGGAACGGATGTTGCTGGTAGCATTAATTCTGTCCTCTGCCGGTCCACGCACTGCGAAATCTGAGTTCGCTTCAACCCAGTTTAGCGCAGCATTCCACTTGCTGCTGCAATCGGCCTCGCTGGAACAGGTCGGTATAGTCCGGTTAAATTCATCCATTTTTGCCTGCGTTTCTGCAGATATACTGCAGGCTGAAAGGACTAGCGTTGAAAGTGCTACTAGGGCTATTTGCTTTAGTTTTTGCGTGTTCATAGTCTCAATAGAAGAGTGTGGTTTAAAAGAGCGTTTTAACATAATCTGTGCAGGCTGCCTATTAGTGTTAGGACAGTTTTCCCGGTAAAATGAGTTGAATATCGGTAAACCTAACCCAAACTGCAACCTATCAGGTCGATGAATCAAATTCTTATTTGCTGACAACTACGCTCAGTAAATGGAGTAACGAAAGAAAATCAAAACATCTGAATTGTAAATTAGCTTATTTGGCATTAGCCCTGCCACGTGCTGTCATATTAATTCTCCCTCACCAAAGGATCGGATGTCATTGATTTTGTTATAGCCTCACTCTTGGACGGCGCTGCAGGGGGATTAGTTGCTGATCTGCGAATGAATTTATTCTTTCAAGAGAATAAGGCTCTGTATCTTAAGGCCAGTTTTATTAAAAAATAATTAGATTGAAATCAGCGTCATTGGTCATTTTTTCTAGACAGAAGGCAGGCTCTCGGTTCTGCCACTTCTTATTGGCATAATTTGTTTTCTTTGGTTATTAGACGAAGATGGCAAGGATTTCTAGTACGCAGCCGATAGAGTTACGTAAGCCGGTACTAAATCCAGCTTACTTATTTTTCTCACATCCGGAACGTCAATGGCCGCAATAAGGTATCGATATCAGACCACTGAGTTTGGTCATCATGATATTCATTACCGAAGCCTACGCGACAGACAACAGTTTGATGATGACTATGGTGAAGCAGAATCACTAGGGATTTCTTCTGCTAGCTGGCCATTATTTGGCATGGTCTGGCAATCTGGTGAAGTGCTCGCAGAGTTAATGACCGACTACAACATAAATAGTCGAAGGATACTGGAGATTGGTTGTGGTGTTGGTTTGGCAAGCCTTGTATTGAACGAAAGATTAGCCGATATATCAGCTACTGACGTACATCCTTCCGCTGGAGACTACCTCGAACACAACACACAGCTAAACAATGGAAAACAGATTCCATTTTTTCGAACAGCTTGGGAAGATCAACAAGACGGTGAAATCAAAAAATTTGATTTAATAATTGGCAGTGATTTGTTGTATGAGCAACAACATTCAAAAAACCTTTCAATTTTTATTGAATATTTTGCAAAACCTAAATGTGAAGTAATTATCGTCGAGGCTGGAAGGGGTTACCGAAACAATTTCATTCAAAGAATGGAAGCACTTGGATTTAGTGTTGAGCAATTGAATGCAATTAGTCCAAAGACTAAGCCTGACGCATTTAAAGGTAGGATCCTGCAGTTTAATAGAAACGTGTAAGGACTGAACAATCCCATACGACTTCTCGAGGAAGTAACATGTCAATTATCTATTTAATTAGATGTTGACGCATACCTTCACAATCTGTATCTTGCACCTTGCTTGAAACTAAGCGATCTATTTATTCTCCCCATTTCGTCGTCTTTTCTGAAACACTTCGTCCTGTAGTTTATAAGTATCGGCCCAATTTCTAGCATGCCGTTCGCGCATCATATATAGATTGTTGCGAACCATTTTATTATTTTCTATAGGAAACTATTATGTCAGACAAAATTACTGGAACCGTTAAATGGTTCGATGAACAAAAGGGTTTTGGATTTATTGAAAGAGAAGGGGGCAAAGATGTATTTGCTCATTTTAGCTCAATTGAAAGTGCAGGTTACAAGTCATTAGCTGAAGGTCAGCGAGTAGAATTTGTAGTTACTGATGGCCAGAAAGGCCCACAGGCTGAAAACATAGTCGCACTTTAATCACGATTTCTTTCGCATTTTTAAAAGTTGTGACAATAGGATGCAGTACAAAGTTTAATTGTGCTGCATTTTTTTTAAGCTAAATCGTAAATGACGTTTCAGGATTATATTTCAGCGCCAGAACCTTTTCGATTTATTTGCAGCATATTTTCCTTTAATTATGATTCATCTCAGCGTCTTTGCTCCTAAGACGTTTTAATTGTGCGAGGAAATTGCGCGTAATTTTCCCAACGACTAATTTTCTCTGGCATTTCTTCTGCTGTTAGCTGCACGTTGCCGTCGGCATCTGTAACACGAGACACAATTGAGTGATCACCTGGAGATGCATCCCAGTCGAAAGTAAAGAGTTTCCAGGAATAACGATTAGATCGAGAATCTATAGATGCCTCTTGCCACGGGCCATCATCAATTTTGATTTCAACATTTCTGATAGCAGTGCCATCGTTAAGTGCGAAGCCTGTGATTTTGTGTTGATCTCCACTTTTTGTAACGCGTACGATGGAAGATTTTAAATGGATTTTAGTAACTGAATTTTCTACCCAGCGGTCTTGCCCTCCAATTGTCTCCTTCTTCAAGGTTACATAATCACGACCCATAAATTTGCCCATATATCGCCGATCCTGCACGTGAATCTGAACTAACCACTTAACATTAGCAACGCCATAATAACCTGGCACTAATAGACGAACTGGTCGACCGTGAATCTGAGGAAGCACTTCACCATTCATTTCCATAGCTAACATATTTTCAGAACGCATCGCATCAGAAACAGGCAAGCTGCGAGCAAAGGCTTGCTCTACTTCAGTCTCACGAATTTCTTCTGTGCCGATATCACCGCCAAAAAATACAACTTCTTCGCCCCCATTCAATATCCTGGCTTCGCCTAAAATATTTCGTAGAGCAACACCACGCCAGCGTGCGTTTCCAATCAAACCATGAAAAAGTGTTGCTCGATTTCCGCCACACTCAAAACCTGCGTCTATTTCAAACTGGGCCATATCTTGTAAGTCGCTCAAAGAAAGCTCTAGTTCTTGATCTACCATGCCAGTGACACGCAGCCGATAGTTGTCTAGATCTAATTCTGGTTGGCCATAGTGCTGTACCACATAGAAATCTTCATTATCAGTATAGAAGTCATCGATCATGCGCGTATCTAGATAATGTGTCCCGCCTTGGCGCGCAGGAGGTCGACTATAATCTTCAGGCATATCGGTAAATGGCACTAACCGCTCGCCTTGAGCTAGCGCAGGTAGAACCCAATGGGGCATACTAGCTAGGGCCCCTAAAGCTGCTCCTGAGTTGACTGTTTTCTTGATTGCCGCGCGGCGATTAATTTTCTGATCGGCCATGTTTTTTTCCTCAGTTCTCTATTCTTATTTATTTTTCGATATCTGAAAAATCATAAGCTTTCCAATAGTCCGCTCGATATTTATTGGGATCAGCTAATATTTGTGACCTGGCTGCAGTAACTTCTTCAACACTCAGTTTTTTGAAATCCTCAGGTAAGGTGTCTGCGCTAAATTCTTCAAGCATCCAATTTAATACTTCTGTCAATTCAGTATTGGTAATTGGCGCATGTGCTGATCCTGGTACTCTTGCGAGATAACCGCGCATTTTTTGAATACTCATCATGCGACCTAGTTCGCCATGCAAGGTAGGAACATTGGGAGGATTACCTTCACCGGCAGGACGATGACAACCACTGCAATAAAGTAAATAATTGATGCGGGGGCTGGCAGCAAATAAATTTGTAGAAAAAAAAACAATTACCAAACTTAAAATCAAAATTGGTTTGCTCATCGAATTTTTTCTCACTGAGTTTCGTCCGCCGCTCCCAGAACGAGGGAAACAGTGCAGTGATAGCTTGTGTTTTCGGTCCCAAAACACCAGAGCACTGTGCTGCTATTACTATTAAAATATACGGGCTTGTCACCTTCAGTATTATGACAGCCACAGCGGGCACAAACTGCTTTTCCACAGCAGTCATTGTAAGACATCAAGTAATCACGTCCATCAACTGGGTTCGTACAGGTGCCAACCCAAGTAATCGGTGAAGCTTCAGAGCCAGGTGGGCACGAGGTATAAGTGCCTCCGCAACAAGCACATAGAGTTCCACTCATCGCGCAATAGCGCCAGTACTCGCAAGTTTGTGGATCACCTACTTCCTGAACTGATTCCTGAGCAAAAGAACGAGCAACAGGCAATAAAGGGAAAGAAGCGGCACCAGCGATGAACATACCTAATTTAGATAAAAAATTTCTACGCGACAGTCTTCGCGCCAATGCCAGACTACTTCGTCGAGCATTATCATCAATCCAGTAATAAGTCTTATCAAATACTCTATCTATATTCATGACGTTTGTTCCGCTTCTGATGCTTCATAAGCTTTATCGGTAGAATCTAACTGCGAGTTGACGTATTCCTGAACCGTCGCAATTCCGCTGTCCATTGATTCGATTAAACTTTCAAGGTGTTCACGAGTGTTAACTAAACCCTTGCTCTGCAAAGTGCCATCTGCACCTATCAAGACTGCAAAGGGTAACTTGCTTACTTGGTAACTCATTCCTAAAGCTTGAGATACAAAGTAAGGATAGTTTTCAATTTTTAAATCTTTTACATAATTTTTGTGTTGCTCTAGATCTTCACCATCGCTTCCAAAGAGTAAGCGCATTCGACCTTTCTCAGATTTGATTAGCGATTTGGCAGTTGGCACTAGAGATTTGCATACAGGACAAGTAGGTGAGATAAACAGGATAAAAGTCGCAAGGCCATTGGCCTCTGCTCCACCGATGTTATGAATGCTGCCATTCAGTGCTGTTAGAGGCATTTGCTTGGTGAGTTCACCAACTTTAGGCCCGGTAGTGGGTTGCAGAGCACCAGCTGGTGCGACCCGTTCGTGCAAAATCCCGATTTGTCGTGTTAATGCGAAAACTAGTAGGCTTAGAATAACTACGAGTACCCAGAGCACAATATTGGAGATAACGAGTGTTTCAACCACTGACATTTCTCCATGCCCCTATTGCATTGTGATTGCTTAGTAGCTGATTCGTCGCAGCATAGATGAAAAATGCGCTGAGCAAACCCAGCATGATGCTTAAGTAGTCGACAACACCAATTTCCCTGTTGGAAATTGGCAGTACAGATATTAATAGAAGACCTACTAAGGAAAAATTTCTACCAACTAAACTAAACGATAATTGTTGGATGCCGTCATTATTCTCTTGCGCGCCGGTAAATCCAGAGAACCCGCAACCACAATCAATGTAAGTCCTTCCCCGAAAAAGGTTTATGGAGATAGCTATGATGTAGATATTTAACAACACTGCACTAAATAGAGGAATTAAAACCGAATTGCCGATTAGCCAAGCAGCACCGAGTGTTAATTCTACAATCCCGATCTTAACAACAACAAATGGACCCCAGCCTAAGGGCACTATCTGATAGGCATCGATGATTTCTTGAAATCGTAATCTATTACTCAACTTGTGAATGCCCGAAACTACAAAGAGCAGGCTGAACCCGAGTGAGATTAGTAATTGAATTACCGGATCAATCATTAGGGTTACTTTAAAAATCCTCGAAGGCAGTTGAATCAGGAATTTGAATAGAACGTTCTTTAGTAAAAGTCACTGCGTTATAGACGTGTGTGCCTCCGGCAGAATCTGCAATTAATAGTTTAGGCTCGTCTTCCTGAGTTACAAGAATACTGTTAGCAGGTGTGTCCAATTCAATTCTGCCTACTCGGCGCTGAGTGTTGGAATCAAGAACCCAGATTTCAGTCCCAGGTTCGTGATGTGTATCAATTGGCCCTTCATGCATGGCAACATAGATTAGGCCAGACTCATGATGCGCAGTAATAACTTCATTACGACCACCGGGTTGCCACCTTTCTTCTCCTTCAAGATGAGGCTTCCAGCCATCTTCAATCATGATTTCATCGTCGTCGGTAGTTACGTGGAAAATTCTTCCACGATGAGTAATAAGAAACCAGCCGTTAGCGCTGGAGGCTACGCGATCGAAAACTGCGTCTTCGATGACGTTAAAAAACACCTCACTACGGACCCGGTTTGCTTCAAAACCACTTAAGTCTAGTTGGATAAGCTGCAAAGTGCCGTCACCGCAAACTTGCATAAAATCGTTTTCTGCAACTGGCATGATAACAGCGCAACCTGGAGTCGATGCTTCATAAACAAATACACGATCTTCGACATCGACTACAGTGACCGAATGTCCAGGATTCATATTTAAAACAGCAAGGTGGCGTCCGTTGTTTAGCAAGCCTAAATGGCCGCGGACTGCCAATCGAGCTATATAATTTGGAATTACTATCTCAGCAATCGGGCGCAAATTTTCATAGTCATAAACAGCTACGATGTCGGTTCGTTCGCCATAGGAACCGCGTGCAAGATAAGATTCTGCCGCGTAAAATTCTTGCCGTGGAGCATAGTGTGTCACCGCCGGCGTATAGCGCGAAAGGGACAACATGCCATGCATTTCACCAGTAGTTGCATCAAAAATATAACCACCATTACCTGTCTTGCCGATAAACCAGTTTTCACCGGGTTCAGACATAGTTTCCACGGTAATTTCCTCGGGTGTAATTTGTGCAAAAGCGAGGGGCGCAACCAGCGAGAAACCTAAAGCAATAGGGGTGAAAAAGCGCATTATTTGTCTCCTTCCGCGATCACCGGGCCGTGATCGTCCGCTTCTTTTTATAAGGGTCCATGAGTGTATCGTAAAAACCCAACGTTGGCTCTATTCGCAAGTGTTTTTGGGTCAACAAGAATCGATCAACCGCGAGTAAATGGGCTTAGAGAATTACCCAAGCTCTCAATTACTCGTATACTTTGTTCAATAACAAGAGTAAACATAGGCCAGCCATGAACCTCAATACAACACTTTCTAACTCTGAAATCGACCCTTCCGATCTGACTCGCAATCGTCGAACCCTTGGCACTGGCGCGATCATCAGCTTAGTGTTGTTTCTTTTCCTGGAAATTAATTATGGTTGGCGACAGGCAGCACTGTTTATTGTTGGGCTAGCGGCCGGGGTTATTCTATACCACGCAGCTTTCGGGTTTACCGCAGCATGGCGAGATGTTGTAAAAACTGGAAGAGGTGCAGGCCTCCGCGCGCAGATGATAATGCTGGCTCTAACGGTCATTGTATTCACGCCACTTATCGCTCAAGGTGAGCTATTTGGTGTGCAAGTCCGTGGTTCGGTTGCACCACTCAACATTTCAGTAATCTGCGGCGCTTTCATGTTTGGTCTTGGCATGCAATTAGGAGGTGGTTGTGCGTCTGGAACATTGTTTACTGTTGGAGGCGGCAACACGCGTATGCTAATTACTCTTGCCGCTTTTATTTCAGGCTCTTTAATTGGTACTTGGCAATGGGAGTTATGGCAAGACGTACCAGGTGTTCCTCCAATTGCACTTTCTCAAAATTTTGGAATGCTGGGTGGTATCGTCATCAGTCTTCTTCTTTTTTCGGTAGTCTGGTTTGCCTCTATTGGCTATGAGAAAAAACGGCATGGTGCCGCAGTGACAGAGCCACGTTCGGGGTTTTCGATGATGAGAGGCCCCTGGCCCTTGATCGCTGGGGCATTGGCATTAGTCTTGGTTCAGGCCGCTACTATGATGCTGGCCGGCCGGCCTTGGGGAGTTACGTCGGCCTTCGCCTTATGGGGGGCTAAGCTCGCTATGGGTGTAGGTATGGATGTTTCCAGTTGGGCATACTGGTCTCGATCAGGTCCAGCCGCATCTCTGGATCAAAGTGTTTTCAATGATATTACATCGGTTATGAATATTGGGATTATGCTGGGCGCACTTATTGCGGCGGGATTAGCAAGAAAATTTGCGCCCTCGAAGAAAGTGCCAAAGGGTCATATTTTGGCTGCGATTATTGGCGGACTCCTGCTAGGCTATGGTGCTCGCATCGCGTTTGGTTGCAACATCGGGGCTTACTTCAGCGGAATAGGATCCACCAGCATGCACGGCTGGCTTTGGTTTGCTGCGGCTTTTGCGGGCAGTCTGTTGGGGACAAAATTGAGGCCTAAGTTCGATCTGAACTAGTTGAATTAGCGATCAAGGAACATTTCTCTTACGCGATCTGTAAGTTCGGTTGCATCTCGATTGCGAGAGGCGCGGAGCATGTTACCCATGCCATAATTACCTTCATGACAGGCGTATTCGTAGAGCTGAGCGGAAACCTTTGCCAACGTGATTATTGCCGTTAGCTTATCAGTAAACGTGGATAGGTCATCTATAGTGAATTCATAATTAATAGTTTCAGGACCAATTCGAGTTAGTCTCTCATAAAGAACTTTATTCTTTGAAGAGCCGTAACCCTCGAAGCTTTGAGTTAACCCATTAAAGTTTTTAGTTGTTATTACCAGAGTATCCCCGTCCCAATAACCTCGAGAATCGCCTGACCACTGCCTAACTTTTGGATCCAATTCAGGCCCTGTCGTCAGTCTAATCAACCGAGCGTCATGCACCATCTCAGCAAAGATGACAACATAATCTTTGTTCTGCACGATCTGAACATTGTTATTATAAACACTTGGCATTAATTGTGGTCCGGCATTGAACCCGACCAGACAACGCTCTGATAGTCCGCGATCTTCAGGGCCGTCTCGACCAATACCGCCTACTGCGAATCGCACTGGGCGTTCACCTGGGACATCTCGCTCGCCACCTGGTTGATGGCTTATGCCTTCAACCGGTTCTGGTAGACGACCGTTTAATGGGTAAACCAAGAGCGAAGTGCGCACAACACCGTCGACTCGTGCTCTCTCCATCCACATAGTGTCGTTGTAAAAGGCTTCGATTCCGTTTGATGTTCGGCTGGGCTCGCGTCTTCTTCCAATGGAAAATCTTTCCCGCTGTGCCTCTAACACTTCTTCCTTGTTAAGAAACTGGCGATCACCAAATTCTTCGGAACGTTCCATCGGCACATTAGATGCGAAATTCCAAACACCTTGCAGATCTGGATGGCCCCACTGGGTTTCAGGTGTTAAGTATTCTTCTGCGGCAAATAAAGCACCGCTGCACTGGATGACCAGGGGGATTACAATAATTTTAAGTTTGGTGCTGATCATAAAAATTATTTCAAATTGAGATTAAGATAATATAGAAGCTGATTAGTCTATGTTCAGAATGATCTTTCCTCGAGTTCGTCTTGTTTCGCTTTGTTCATGGGCCAATTGAGCATCTTCTAGTGGAAACCGATAAGAGACGACTGGATCTAAATGATCTTCAGTAATTAAGTCCGCAATTTGCTGCAATTGGTCGCCGCGAGCCTCCACAAGGATAGACGATACATTTACATTTGTCGGAGGATTTCGACCTGTTGATGTCAATCCCACTATCGAGACGAGGGAGCCTCCGTTTTTTAACAAGCCAATCGATCGATCTTGTGTGTCCCCACCTATAGGATCCAGGACGACATCTACCTCATTGACAAAATCTTCAAAACGCTGGGTACGGTAGTCCACAGTCACATCAGCGCCTAATTCTCGAAGGAAATCATGGTTATATTCGGAAGCCGTGGCAATGATTTGGGCGCCTCGCCATTTCGCTAATTGCACTGCTACTGATCCGACTCCGCCCGCTCCCGCATGAATTAGTATAGTTTGACCAGGTTCTAAGTTGGCCGTATCGAATAAAGCTTGCCATGCTGTTAAGGTTACTAGGGGAACTGAAGCTGCTTCGTCATGAGAAATTGAAACGGGTTTTAAAGCCGCTTCGCTGATTTTAACAATCGCATATTCGCTATAACCTCCGCCCCTTCGCAAGTCCAGCATGGCAAAAACTTCATCGCCGACGTTGAACGGACTGCTTGTTGAGCCTTTCCGTTCAACTACACCACTGACATCGAAGCCGGGCACGTAAGGCAAGGTTGCGCCAGAAAGACTTGTAGCTCTCCCTGACCGGATACTAGTATCAACGGGGTTGATCGCGGCAGCATGAACACGAATCAGTATTTCGTCTTCTGCTGGCACTGGTACTGGAATTTTTTGTAATTCAAGGACATCCGTCCCCCCAAATTTTGAGACCAGGATTACCTCCATGGATTCCGGAGTTTGACTACTGCTTAACTCTGAAATGAATAAACCACTTAGTAGAGCGGCGAAAAGAAATTGAACTTTCATGGAAATCTTCACTATTGTTTTTTTTCTATTTATAGGGATTGCTAGGTTTGCTTTTTATAGTAGGTGCTGCGCGAAGTGCCCTGTATCTATATCCATTAGACTCTTGGCCCTTCCTGTCTGTATTTCTTGTTGGGACTTTGTTGTTAGTAGACTCTAGTTACAATAATATCTCGTTATCTTAATTTTGTCCTCATCATAAACAAAGCCTTCTGCTCACATAGTAATTTACTTTCAGAACTACTCCTATGTGTTTTCCAGTTTATTCCCACTGTGTTTTATCAAAATTTATTTGTATAGTTAAAGCATAACAATACTGACGAGCACCGGAGGCAAGCCTTATGAGAGACCACGCACATGTCGTAATTGTCATTCTGCTGTGTCTACTTGCCACCCCATTAGGCTTAGCGCAAGTACCTCAATTTCAACTTGAATTGGGTTGGCCTCAAATACCGATGGCGGATAATTGGCTAACTGGCGGAATTGGTGGTATGTGCATCGACAGCCGTGATCATGTCTTCTTGCTGAATCGTCAGAATATAGTGGCAGATGATCTTGATGGTGCGAGGTTAGCACCACCAGTTATCGAATTAGACGCAGAAGGCGCCGTAGTTCGAGGTTGGGGTGATGCAGAATTGCTGGGGCCGCGCCTGCACGACTGTCATGTTGAAACCGACGGCAGTATTTGGATCGTTGCCGCTGGTACAGGGTACATACAGAAATATTCCGCGGATGGTAGTGAGCTACTTATGCAGATTGGAAAATCTGGGACGTTTGATTCTTCTGATGGATCTAGGCAAGGGCAAGCTCTTAATTCAGAAACCGCGCAATTCTTTTTACCCTCTTCTTTAGATGTTGATATTAATACTGGAGAGATCTACGTTGCTGATGGAGAGTTGCCGGGTGGCAATTCGAGGATAGCGGTTCTTAATAGAGATGGAGAATTCTTGCGTCAGTGGTCGTTGTTTAGAACAAATTCTGATCGGGATATAACTGCGTTACCTCATTGTCTGCGGCTCTCTAATGATGGTTTAGTTTATGTTTGCGATAGAGAGGCCGATCGAATTCAAGTGTTTGACCAACAAGGTAATTTTATTAAAAATATATTCGTTTCATTTGCCCCGCTGTCACCAATTGAAGGCCGTAACAGTGGGAGCCGAGGTACAGCGGTTGTCCTTGCTTTTTCTTCTGATGTAGCACAGCGTTATATGTATGTAATCAATCAAAACAGCGTCATGATTGATGTGCTCGAGAGAGACAGTGGCCAAGTCGTTTCGAGATTTGGTGGTGGACCGGGCCGATACCGCGGCCAGTTTACTTTGCCCCATGGAATCGGCGTTGACTCGAAGGGCAATGTTTATATTGCCGAACAGGAAGGCCGTAGAGTTCAAAAATATGCAATCGAAAACTAAGAGTTTGAATGCTAGAAAGTTAGACAGTCAGATATTTTTTGATCTCACCTTCCGTGTAACCAAGTTCGCGAAGTACTTCCTCGGTATGCTCTCCTAGTTCAGGTGCAACCGCAGGTATGCGTTTCTCAAAACCACTCACCTGAAATGGACTGCTAACTGTCTGCATGGAGCCAAATTCTGGGTGTTCTAACGGCACGACTATTTCGTTATCGATCTTCTGCTGATCTTGAGCAGCTTCTTCATAGCCAAATACTTTTGAATGGGGAATATCATATTCAGTTAGTCGGCTTAACCAGTATTCCATTGTCTCTTCTGCGAAGGCATTGCTGATTTCCCAGATTAGTGTGGGCATGTTTTCTATGCGTTTTTCAGGTGTACTAAATCTATCGTCGGCCATAAAACCAGTTCGCTTTATGGCATGACAAAATGGCTCCCAGTCGCGAAGAGAGTTAACCAAAGTCAGTTTCAACAAGAGCCCGTCTTTTGATTTATAGTTGAGAGAAATGAAATTGTAAGCATTGTCCCGAGGTCGCTTAGGTCGAAATTTTGCGTTTGCTAATTGGGCTTGAATCATAACGGAATTTGACCAAGCGCCATTAGCTAGCAATGAAGTGGATACTTTGCAGCCTTTGCCTGTATGTTGGCGTTGATACAAACCCGACATTATCGATGCATACAGTGTCATTGCGCTGGGGTGATCGCCGGCACCGAAAGGGAAAGTACTAAGCCAGCCATCGAAAGGGAAAATATGAGACTCGAACCCAGAGCGAGTCCAGTAACAAACCGTATCGTATCCAGGCTTGTCTTTCTCTTCACCTTTTTCTCCATAACCTGTTGCTAAAGCATAGATAAGTTTGGGATTCAGTGCGCGTAGAGTATCGTAATCAATTTTTAATCTATTGATTGCATCAAGACGATAATTGGTAATTAGTACATCTGCATCTCCTGCTAGCCTACAAAGTGCTTCATGACCTTCTTTAGTTTTAAGATCGAGTACAACACTCTTTTTATTACGGTTAGTCATCTGAAACGCATAGGGCATTTCGGAAATGGGTAAGCCTGCAATCTTGTGCCAGTTTCGATTGAGGTCACCCTGTCCGGGTGGTTCAACTTTAATGACGTCTGCGCCAAAATCACTAAGCACTACGCCAGCGGCAGGCCCGAATACCATCGTGGTAAGTTCAACAACTTTTATTCCATCAAGAAGAGGTCTATTTTCAGCAGGCATGTCGGTTTATGTCTCAGATTGTCTCGGGTAGGTTCATGTTTAAGAAGGACCAAGAGTATAATTGATCACCACAGACTAAAAAACTCCCCAGAACAATCAATTTAATTTAGCTCGAGCTGAGGTATGCTCTGAACCTCTTGGGAGGTTTTTCTAAAGAGAATCGATTTTAGCCGGTCTAAGTAAAAAGCATAATTAGAATAACAATCAAAGATTAGAGAGTATGAATAGGAATTCACGATGACAGAATTTTGTAGGCTTGAGAAAAAAGACCATATCCTAACAGTAACCATCAACCGTCCTGAGCGCCTCAATGCTTTGCACCCACCTGCAAATCTTGAGTTGGCGGAAGTATTTGATGAATATGCGGCAGATGACGATCTTTGGGTTGCCATCATAACAGGTGAAGGAAGAGCTTTTAGCGCAGGTAACGATTTGCGCTGGCAAGCAGAAGGAAACGTTAGACCTCCGATGCCGTTGGGTTTTGCTGGTCTTACGTCTCGCTTCGATTTAATCAAGCCAGTGATCGCCGCGGTTAATGGTGTGGCTATGGGTGGCGGCTTTGAGATAGCTTTAGCCTGCGATTTAATTATCGCCTCAGATAAGGCGGTTTTTGCTTTGCCAGAACCAAAAGTGGGACTCGCTGCGCTTGCTGGCGGTCTCAATCGTTTGCCGCGAATCATTGGAAGCAAGCGTGCAATGGGTATGATACTAACCGCCCGCCATGTTTCTGCTGAAGAAGGTGAACATTTGGGCTTTGTGAATGAAGTTGTTCCTCATGAACAAATAATGCAAAGAGCCAATGAAGTTGCCGCCGAGATTTTGGCTTGTTCACCTCTATCAATTAGAGCTAGTAAAGATGCGGTTTATCGTTCGCTAGATTTTGCCTCGCTTGAAGATTCTATGAGAGACATGCGCACAGAATATGCAGCAGTAAGAACTATGGTGGAAAGTGAAGATTTTATCGAAGGCCCTAAAGCGTTCGCAGAAAAGCGATCACCTAACTGGAAGGGAAGGTGAGCTATAAAAACGTAAAAATAAGCAATGAAGCTAATTATTCAACCTATTCTTATTAGAACCTCAATATGAAACTTTATCACTGCGCTAATGCCAGATCTGTCCGGCCTTTATGGGCACTAGAAGAACTGGGTTTAGATTACGAGTTGGAGATCATGTCATTCCCGCCACGTTTTGAACGTGAGGGCTATTTGGATATTAATCCTTTGGGTACTGTGCCTGCTTTTGTTGATGGCGACTTAGTTATGACGGAATCAACCGGTATCTGTCAGTATTTAGTCTCAAGGTATGGGCCAACAAAATTGGGAATGACCGAGGATGAGCCAGAATATGGAGAATATCTGAATTGGCTATTTCGATCTGATGCCACCTTTACTTTTCCTCTAGCAATTGTTTTACGCTACACACAATTAGAAGGAGAAGAGCGCCGTGTACCTCAAGTTGCGCAAGACTATGCTATCTGGTTCCACTCGCGAATACGTTCAGTAGAAGCAGCACTTGAGGATAAACAGTATCTTGTGGGCGATCGCTTTACCATCGCTGATATTGCCGTAGGGTACGCTTTGCAATTTGGTGACAGGCTTGGTCTAAGTGACCGATACAAACCAAACTGTCTACGTTATTTAGCGAGCCTTAATGACCGGCCAGCCTATAAGCGCTCTCAGGAGAAGGGTCAAGTTACTGGATAACGGCAGTTCTGTTACGGGCACCTAACTATTTTGCTAAGATTGAGAATTAATTCTTTGGTGAGGCTCAAGGAGCCCCGATATGAACTCCAAATTCTCTATGCACAGCATTAAAGTTTGTCTTGCGGGTCTGGTTTTTTTGGTTGGGCTGGCATCCTGCCAGGTACCCGAACATGCTCCATTTCGGAAAATGACAGAAGAGGAGTTATTAAGCTATAACGCTGCGGTCGCACTAGCAGATAATGTGTACTGTTTTGAAGATGTACGAACTGGTTCATTTATTCGGAAGAAATACTGTATGACGTTGCAGGAAATTATTGATCAGGTGAATGATCATTCTTATGATATAGGTCTAATTAACTATGGTGGCACACCGATCTTTGGGGGTTCCAACGGCGGCATAGGGATAGATTAAAGTGCTATCTAAGATCTCGTGGATGTCACTGCCTGTCAGGAACAAGTGTGATCCAATGGGCTAGTATATAGAGATCGTTTACCCGTCAATCTATACTTTGGCCCCGATGAATCTGCTGTATTATTCTAGCCAAACCATCAGAAATAATTCGGAGGGGGTTGTTATGTGTCGGTTCATTACCACTTCTCATCTTTCAGATTCTACTTCAAAAGCCTCATCTCCAATCGTGCTATTACTTTCTCTAGTTCTTTGCCTTCCAACGTTCGCGCAAGACAACGGTAACTATGACTGGCTGCACTATGGCAATGATCTTGGTCACAGTAAATATGCCCCGTTGGATCAGATTAATGCCAGCAACGTGACTGATTTGGAAATTAATTGGGAATGGGAGTCTATTGATAACCAGGCGGTGGAGGAGAGGCCGCAACATGTCCCTGCAGGATTCAAAGCAACGCCTATTACGCGAAATGGCACTATTTATGTCAGTACACCACTAGGCCAAATCGCAGCCATAGATGCACAAAGTGGCGAACAACATTGGGCATTCAGCACAAATACCTGGGAACATGGTCGTCCAGCAAATAATGGTTTTAACCATCGCGGTGTCACATTTTGGGAAAAGCCTACAGCTAATGGTATTGAACCCCGTATTATCATGACCACCGCTAACGCTTTTCTCTGGTCTATCGACGCAGAAACCGGTGAGCCCGATCTGAGTTTTGGTACAAATGGGAAAACTGATTTGACTCTCGGCCTTGGTCGAGAGGTTAACCGCTCGATGATTGCCCATTCCGCTGCCGTACCTATTATTGGGGACACGGTAATAATCGGTTCTGTTGTCTATGACCAACCCATGTTCGATATGTTGCCAGAAAAGCTTACCGACCTCCCTCCGGGTCATGTCCGTGGTTTTGATCTAATTACCGGAGAACAGAAATGGATATTTCATACAATTCCAAAACAAGGCGAATATGGTAATGAGACATGGATGGATGATTCATGGAAAGTGACAGGTGCCACTAATATTTGGACTATGTTGTCTGCAGACCCAGAATTGGGTTATGTCTATCTTCCCGTTGGAAACCCTGGGAACGATTTTTATGGCGGACAACGCTTGGGCGACAATCTATTCGGCACCAGTCTCGTCGCCTTGAATGCTGAAACTGGGGAGCGTGTTTGGCATTATCAAATTGTTCATCATGAGCTATGGGATTACGATCCTCCTGCCGCCCCAACGCTGGTTGATATCACAGTAGATGGACGCGATATCAAGGCTGTTGCGATGGTGACTAAGCAGGCCTTTATTTATGTTTTCGATCGACTAACAGGTGAGCCAGTGTGGCCTATAGAAGAGCTCCCAGTTCCCGCAAGCACCGTGCCAGGCGAGAGAGCATCACCAACGCAACCATTTCCAACTAAACCAGCGGCTTTTGATCAGCAAGGAATTTCTCAAAATACTTTAATCGATTTTACACCAGAGTTAAGGCAAGAAGCTTTGGAGATAATTAGTCAGTTTGACTACGGGGGTTTATATACACCTCCTTCGCTAAAAGGAACCATTACTCTCCCAGGCTGGACGGGTGGTGCAGAGTGGAGTGGTGCAGCCTTCGATCCCGAGACTTCCATGTATTACATTCCGTCAGTAACCAGCCCGATTGTTATTCAATTAGTAGAAAACGATCCTGCGCAAACAGAATTTGCCTATCGTCGTGACGGCATTCGAAATATTAATGGACCGCAAGGTCTACCCATCACAAAGCCTCCCTATGGCAGGGTTAGCGCAGTAAACCTAAATACAGGTGAGTACGAATGGGTGCGACCGAATGCAGAAGGAATTCGTCAACAAATTATCGAGATGGGCATTGCGGATCCAGGACCGGTAGGTGTGCCAACAGTCGCTCCCTTAATGGTAACTAAAACTTTGCTGTTTCAAGCGATTACCGATGGTATACCGGTGTTAAGAGCGATGGATAAAGCTACCGGCGAAACCATTGCCGACATTCCTTTACCCGCGATTCCTCAAGGTGCCCCTATGACTTACATGGTTGATGGCAAACAATACATTGCTATTAGTTGTGGCGGCGGCTCGGATGCACGAATGGTGACATTGTCTCTTCCTTAGTTGCGTAGTCAAATATCACTGTAAGCCATTAAGCAGTCGGTTTAATTTTTGGCACCGTAACTAAGAAAGCCGAGTCGATTTACATTCTAAATACGCCGAACTTAGTTTCTTCAATGGGTGTGTTTCGAGCAATTTCCATGCAGCGTGCAATTACATTGCGTGTTTGTGCGGGCTCTATCACACCATCATCCCAGAGGCGTGCAGAGGCATAATAAGGATGACCCTGTTTCTGATAGGTGTCTAAGACGGGCTCACGGAATTCTTTATCTTGTTCATCGGTCCACGGCCGGTTTTTCTTCTCCATTTGATCTTTCTTGAGAGTCGAGAGAACTCCAGCCGCCTGTTCGCCACCCATGACAGAAATCCTCGCGTTGGGCCACATAAACATAAACCGCGGATCATAGGCGCGACCACACATACCATAATTGCCGGCACCAAATGAACCACCTACGATCACAGTAAATTTTGGCACTTTGGCGCAGGCTACAGCCATTACCATTTTAGCGCCATGTTTGGCAATGCCGCCCGCTTCAAATGCTTTCCCCACCATAAACCCAACTATGTTTTGTAAGAATAAAAGTGGGATCTTTCTTTGGGAACACAGTTCGATAAAGTGTGCCCCTTTGGTGGCGGACTCGCTAAATAGAATACCGTTGTTAGCAATAATGCCGATAGGGTGGCCTTCGATGTGGCCGAAACCGCACACCAGGGTTTTTCCATAAAGAGCCTTAAATTCATCGAAGTCGGAGCCATCAACGATGCGGGCAATGATTTCTCTTGCGTCATACGCTACAGCAGGGTTTGCAGGCACTACGCCATTAAGTTCTTCAATATCGTAAGCAGGTGCTGCATTATCATTTCTGCTGACAAAGATTTTAGTGTGATTTAAGTGACCAACAATCTTGCGTGTGATCTCCAAAGCGTGCTCATCATTCTGGGCATAGTAGTCAGAAACTCCCGATTTTCTGCAATGGACATCTGCGCCACCTAACTCTTCAGCTCCAACGACTTCGCCAGTGGCAGCTTTCACTAACGGTGGGCCTGCCAGGAATACAGTAGCCTGATTTCGAACCATGACACATTCATCTGACATTGCTGGTACGTAAGCCCCGCCAGCTGTACAAGACCCCATAACAACTGCTATTTGGGGAATGCCTTTCGCTGACATGTTTGCTTGATTGAAAAATATTCGACCAAAATGGTCTTTGTCTGGAAATACTTGATCCTGTCGAGGCAAGTTAGCACCACCAGAATCAACAAGATAAATACAAGGAAGATTATTCTGAGCCGCTATATCTTGAGCGCGCAAGTGCTTTTTCACAGTAATAGGATAGTAGGTCCCTCCTTTAACCGTAGCATCGTTTACAATGATTATACAATCCACGCCATTTACCCTTCCAATGCCGGTAATTATTCCGGATGCTGGAACGTCTTCTCCATAAACGTTATAAGCAGCGAGTTGTGAAAATTCCAGAAATTCGGTTTCTTTATCTACCAACCTTAATACTCGATCACGTGGGAGTAATTTTCCTCTTGCGGCATGTCTTTCTCTAGCAGCTTCTGGACCGCCAAGTTCGATCTTCGCCAAGGTGATCCGCAAATCATCGATCTGTGCCAGCATGGATGCTTGGTTCTCTGTGAAGGCGGTGCTTTTAACTTGAATTTTGGTTTGGATAACAGCCATCGGTAACTCCAAATAGTGCCCGCTTGTTAGGCGGATTCCTCAAACAGTTCTAGTCCCACAAGGATGCGGCAATTCTCAGACGTTCCTGCTCCGATCTCGTAAAGCTTGGCATCCCGAAGAAATTGACCGGCTGGAAATTCGTTGGTTTTCATTTTTGCTCTGCCTTCTTACGAGCAGACAGCGGACTCATTTGTTCTCTGAGGTTTTTAATGCCTTGCGACAAGTGTTTTCTGTTTTTTTTAAGTCACTAATCATCATGTTGATTTCTTTTTTCTGCCGTTCTAGAAGCAAGCGCTTCCCATGGAGCTTATTTAGCAGGTTTTCCAGCTGATGAGTGTTAGCAGTTTCTGGTTTATACATATCAATAATGTCGCGGCTTTCTTCCAAAGAAAAACCAATGCGCTTACCCCTTAGGATTAAGACTAGCCGCACCCGATCGGCAGCATTGAAAATTCTGGAGCTGCCGTTGCGCTGAGGCGTTAGTAATCCTTTCTCTTCATAGAAGCGGATTGCACGAGGGGTTATGCCAAACTCCCGCGCCAACTCTGAGATACTGTATTCACTTCGCATAAGTGGTTTTTCTTTCATTCTTGAGCCTCAGGTTTGAGGTTATCTTACGTTTACGTTAACGTAAATAATTAATTAATAACCCCGCCGAGCAAAACAGTCTAAGATGCACGGACAACAGTTTCCCTCGGGTCGCTTATCTTTTAAATTGGGCGTTTAAGGCAAGAAAAAACAAAATCATAAAACTCGACAACAAGGAAATACCGATGTCCTTAACTGTTAGCTATGCTAGTGGAGTCTCTGATAAACCATTGCTTGGCGTACCGATCTCCCAGCTTTTCGATCAAATAGTTGACCAGTTTGCTAAAAGAGAGGCGGTTGTTTCTATTCATCAGAATACCCGGCTTAACTATTCACAATTGGCAGAACGCGTTAATGAATTGGCAAAAGCTTTTATTGCCGCAGGTTTTAAAAAAGGCGATCGCGTAGGAGTTTGGTCGCCAAATAATATCGAATGGCTAGTGACTCAATACGCGACTGCAAAAGTGGGAGCCGTTTTAGTTACCATAAATCCCGCTTACCGCACTCATGAATTGGCTTATGTTTTAGAGCAGTCAGGCTGCAAAGGATTGGTACTCCAGAATCAATTTAAGACATCTAATTACGAAGCAATGGTCGGAGAGCTTTGTCCGAATCTGAATATGATAGGACCTGGCAAATTGAACTCGGCAAAATTCCCGAATCTGAAGACTATAGTTTCAATGACATCCTCAGCGGTTTCTGGCATTTATAGCTGGGATGAATTTTTAGATTTAGCAAAAGATTCGAGTGATGAACAGTTGCAAACACGCCAGTCCGGTCAGGAAATGGACGACGCAATAAACATTCAATACACAAGTGGTACAACCGGCTTTCCAAAAGGTGCGACCCTAAGTCATCATAATATTCTGAATAATGGTTACTTTGTTGCCGCAACCATGAACTTCACTGAAGTCGATCGCTTGGTCATTCCGGTCCCGCTTTATCATTGTTTTGGCATGGTGATGGGTAATCTTGGTTGTTTAACCCATGGCGCCTGTGCAATTTATCCGAGTGAAGGATTTGAGCCAGAGGCTGCGTTGCAAGCAGTACAGGCCGAAAAGGCCACCGCACTTTACGGAGTACCGACTATGTTTATTGCGGAGCTAGCCCTACCTAATTTTTCTGAATTCGAGTTATCTAGTCTGCGTACCGGCATCATGGCTGGCGCACCCTGTCCAATCGAAACAATGAAACAGGTCAATGATCTTATGCATATGACAGAAGTCGAAATTGCCTATGGGATGACAGAAACCAGTCCGGTAAGTTTTCAAACCCATGTCGATTCCCCATTTGATAAACAGGTCAGCACTGTTGGTCGCGTGCATCCTCATGTAGAGGTAAAAATTATCAATCCGGAATCTGGCAGTATATGTGCGCTTGGCGAGATGGGAGAACTTTGTACTCGGGGCTACTCAGTTATGTTGGGCTATTGGAAAAATCCGGAAGCTACTGCAATGGCAATAGACAGTTATGGATGGATGCATACTGGCGATACCGCCATCATGGATAAAGATGGTTATGTCAATATCGTTGGAAGAATTAAAGATATGATTGTGCGCGGTGGCGAGAATGTTTATCCACGAGAAATCGAAGAATATCTCATGACCCATGTCAATATTGCAGCAGTGCAAGTTACCGGCGTGCCAGACCCCAAATATGGGGAGGAGATTATCGCCTGGGTTGAGCTAACTGATGGCTGTCAAATGAGTGAAGATGAAGTTAAAGAGTTTTGCAAAGGAAAAATTGCTCATTATAAAGTGCCACGTTATATTCGTTTTAGTGATGATTTCCCAATGACCGTCACCGGGAAAGTTCAGAAGTACAAGATGCGAGAGATAAGTACTAAAGAATTGAAGTTGAAAGAACAAGCAACCGCCTGATAAGAAATTCAAGAATATGATTTATCCCCATGGTGATATAGAGGAAATTGGAACCGACGCCTTTATGGTGAGGGGAAGTATCAAGATGAATCGCTTAATGCGAATTACTCGGAACATGGCAATTATCAGGGAAGGAACTGAACTTTCTCTAATTAACCCCATTAAACTTAATGTCAAAACTGAAGCAAAGCTCACTTCTATGGGCGAAGTAAAAAATATCATTAGATTGGGAGCATTTCATGGAGTAGATGATCTCTACTACATGGAGAAATTTGAAGCACAGTTTTGGAGTCAGCCTGGCGGAAAAATTTATAGAGAACCCCCTATCGATATAGAAATTGGAATTGGCGGGTTAACACCTCTTCAAGACTCTGAATTTTTTGAGTTTCGCGGTACAGAAGAACCTGAATGTGCTCTATTGCTAAAGCGTGATAGGGGAATCTTATTTACCTGTGATGCAATCCAGCACTATGGTGACTACAGTTATAACAATTGGTTAGCGAAGATCTTAATGCCTCGAATTGGGTTTCCTAAATCCACAATAATTGGACCCTATTGGTTGAAATTGATGACGCCAGAGGGTAGCAGTTTGGAAAGTGAATTTAAGCGCCTGCTGGAATTGGATTTTGATAAATTGCTTTCAGGCCATGGGACTTTTATTACCCATGGTGCCCGTGGAGCGGTGAAAAAGGCATTAGAAAATGCTTTTCCTGTTATAGAACCGCAATAAAGTGCCTAATAAACTCGCTCAAAGTCTAAGACCAGCATGCTGTGGCCCTCAGCAATAATGGCGCCTCCAGATTACATGCTTTGACCAAGCTTCCCAAATGCCTGAAATCCGACCGAGCAGATCAGATAATCTTGAAATATTTGCACCCATAGGTCGCCGGATCTATGGAAATAACCCCTTCCCGACTCATTTTATTGAATTCAGTGTTAAGCAAGCGCTATGATGCAGGCAGATTGAACACGCGTTGCTTCGAATATCAGCAATTAAGCGAGCAACACCTAAATAAAAGATAGCCCTTGTCAGGCTGCGGGAGGACCTCATGAAAACTACCCGACGTGGATTTGGAACCATAGCGCTAGGAGCTGCTGTTGGAGCCGTTTCTGGAACAACTGTTTTTAGTCAAAAAGTCAATGCGCAAACCCGTGCTCAGCATGCTGCGGGAGAATATGACAATGGCATAATTCAGCTCAATCAAAACGAAAGCGCTCGCGGGCCCGGGCCCAATACCATGGAGGCAATTCGTACTCATACTACCAGGCGAGTAGGTCGAGGTTATTCTCCTGATCATGTGAATGAGTTAAGAGAAGGAATTGCAAATTACTATGGCCTCAGTACTGCTAATGTGGAGCTTGCAACGGGATCAACACCTTTACTGCAGGGATCAGTAAGAGCATTTTGCGATGCTGAGAAAGCGTTCGTTACCCCGATGCCAACTTATTCTACTAGTTTAAGTACCGCGCGCGAGATAGATGCGCGGGCAATTGAGCTGTCATTGGATAGCGGGCTCGGAGTAGATCTTGATACTCTAGCTGCGAATGCTTCAGGTGCTGGCTTACTTTACTTATGTAACCCAAATAACCCCACGGGAACGGTTCACGGACCACAAGTAGTCGAGCGTTTCGTCCGCCGGGTCATGCGTGAAAACCCAGATACCTATGTTCACATTGACGAGGCATACATCAACTATTGCCGACCTGGGGCGATCGAAACTGCAGTTCCTCTGGCGATGGAATTTGAAAAAGTATTTATAACTCGTTCATTTTCGAAAGCGCATGGCATGGCTGGTTTAAGAGTCGGGTACGCACTTGGGCAAGAACAAACTCTTGAAAAAATCCGTAATGCTTGGGGTATGGGTGATGTGAATATGCTTGCAGCAGTTGCTGCGCTTACGGCCCTTGAAGACAAAGAACATATCGCTTGGGAAGCCCAAGAAAATGCTGAAATTCGCGATGAGGTCATTGGCTTCTTCCGCAGCAGAGGCTATGAAGTTCCTGATTCTAATACTAACCACATCTTTGTGAACTTGGGTATGCCAGCGGCGAAGTTTAGAGAGGGCTGTCTTGAACATAAAGTATTAGTTGGGCGCGACTTTCCGCCGCTTGAACAAACCCATTGCCGAATTTCATTAGGAAGCCGAGAAGAAATGAAAATAGCGTTGGAAGTGTTCAGCAAAGCGCTGGCTTAATCTAAGCATAAAATCGAAAGGGACTGAGTCAACTCTCAGTCCCTTTTTTTTTAATTTCTCAGAACTTTTAGAAACAGGAGCTAATGCCATGGCAAAACCATTTCCTTCACACCCGAATCTATCGGGCGGTTATGCCCCAATTCAAATGGAATGTGCGGCACCTGATTTAGTAATAGAAGGTGAAATCCCAATGGAACTATCGGGTTCACTTTATCGAATTGGACCTAATCCGCAGTTTGCTCCCCGAGGTGATTACCATTGGTTTGGGGGTGATGGCATGATCCATGGATTTAATCTGGAAAATGGTCGTGTATCCTATCTCAATAAATGGGTTAGGACTAAAAAATGGCAGCTTGAGAGGGAAGCGGGCGAATCGTTATTTGCGATATTCAATCCCACCCAAAACGATCCGAGAGTTCAAGGAATAGAAACCGACGGAATTGCCAATACCAATATTGTCTGGCACGGCGAAAAATTACTAGCGCTGGTTGAATCCAGCGCGCCCTTTGAAATAGATCCAGTGACATTAGAATCTATCGGCAGTTGGAACTTCGATGGAAAGCTAGTTGGTCCAATGACAGCACATCCCAAGATTGACCCTGAAACAGGGGAGATGCTTTTCTTTGCTTATAATGCGGGAGGTACCATATCTCCCAAAATGGCATTTCATGTTGCAGATAAGAATGGAAACTTAGTAAAGAGTGAGAAGTTTGAAGCACCTTACGCCGCAATGGTTCATGATTTTATCACGACGCGAGATCATGTGATCTTTCCAATAATGCCATTGACCGGTTCTATGGAAAGAGCAATGCAAGGTAAACCTGTTTATGCATGGGAGCCAGAAAAGCGCAGTTTTATCGGCGTCATGCCACGCAGAGGATCTGTTGCTGATATTCAATGGTTTGAAGGTGATCCGGCCTATGTTTTTCATCCCATGAATGCACATAGCAACGGCAATGTTGTTACTTGTGATGTATGCCAGTACGAGGAAGCCCCTTTGTTTCCTCATGCGGACGGGAGCCCCCCTGATAGAGAGAAGAGCAAGGCGAGACTGACTCGCTGGACTTTAGATTTAGACGCGGGCACGTCTGACTACAAGTGTGAGCAAATTGAAGATAGTCAAAGCGAATTCCCTCGACTAGATGAACGCTATATGGGGTTGGAGAATCGCTATGGATACTTCGCCTGTGTGGTAGGCGGAGGTGCGGACGGTGACCGGTATAACGGAATTAGTCGCATTGATATGAAATCAGGTTCTGTAAAACAATTTGCTATGTCGCCAAACTTAGCAACATCAGAGCCAGTTTTTGTTCCCCGCTCAGAAGACTCGCCAGAAGGTGAAGGATTTTTGTTGGCAACTGCTTATGATTCCAAGATAGACAAAAGCCACCTAATGATACTAGACGCTGAAAATATTGAGCAAGGGCCGCTGGCGAAAGCGATGATGGACCATCGTGTTCCGTTTGGTTTTCATGGAAACTGGAAACCTTCCGTTTAGGGTTCTTAATATTTTCGCTATATTTTCTGCTGTTTTAAAACTATAGAAATGGCGTGAATTTATCGTCTGCAAATGCGCAGCGAACACCCTTGTTCTTGATAATCTACTCAAATTAACTAGACTCAAACCCACAATTGGTAGGACTATTGTTAGGACATAGATCTCGGAGTTTTTTGCAATGGACTATCTATCAAGAATTCAACGAATAATCAGCACGGGTCTAATGCTAGCCATTACCTCGACGGGCTTAGCCCAGGACAGCAAGGAAACAGTCTTACAGTACATAGATAACAATGCCTCGCTTTACGGTGAAGTTGCACAACAAATCTGGGATTGGGCAGAGGTCGGCTATTTAGAAACGAAAAGCTCAAACCTATTACAACAACAATTGGTTACCGCAGGATTTGAAGTTTCTAATGGAGTCGCAGGTATTCCGACAGCTTTTGTTGCTACTTGGCGAAGTGGTAATGGCGGACCAACGGTAGGTATTTTGGCAGAGTACGATGCATTGCCTGGTATTACCCAAAATCGCAATCCCTTGAGAGATGTCATTGATCATAAAGCTGCTGGCCATGCTTGCGGGCATCATCTGTTTGGGACTGGCTCAGTGGCAGCGGCTATAGCGACGAAAATGTGGATGCAACAAAGTGGGCAAGTTGGAGAACTCCGACTCTATGGCACGCCGGCTGAAGAAGGTGGTGCTGGAAAAGTCTACATGGTTCGCGACGGCTTATTCGATGATGTGGATGCAGTCTTGCATTGGCACCCTAGTGACGCTAATTCTGCTGACGCTCGCAGCTCGCTCGCTAATAAATCAGCGAAATTCCGTTTTACCGGGCTCTCCGCCCATGCCGCAGGTGCGCCCCATCGTGGCCGCTCTGCTCTCGATGGAGTGGAGGCAATGAATCACATGGTGAATTTAATGCGCGAGCATGTACCAATGGAAACGCGTATTCATTATGTGATCACTTCTGGTGGCTCAGCGCCAAACGTAGTTCCAGATTTCGCTGAGGTCTATTACTACGTAAGGCATCCAGATCCTGCGCAGGTAAATGAAATTTTTAATAGAGTAGTTCAAACTGCAAATGGAGCAGCGTTAGGTACTGACACCGATGTGGATTTTGAAGTTATTCACGGCATCTACAACGTCCTCCCCAACGTGTCTTTACAAGAAGCCATACATTCAAACCTTTCACGCGTTGGCGGTGTTGAGTACACAGCCGAAGAACGACAATTTGCCACTACCCTGCGCAATGCACTGCCGCCCAATGCTCCATCAGTAGAAACTGCAGCTAACATTCGCCCTATGGTAGTGAGCGAAAGAGGAGGGGGCGGCTCTACAGATGTCGCTGACGTGAGCTGGGCAGTTGCCACTGGAGGTATGCGAGCGGCGACCTGGGTTCCAGGAACTTCATCGCACTCTTGGCAAGCTGTAGCAGCTGGGGGTACATCGATTGGTAATAAGGGTATGGTGGTTGCCGCTAAAACTTTGGCATTAACTGCTGTCGATCTCTTTACCAACGAAAATTTAATGGAAAGAGCCAAATTCGAGCACCAAAATCGATTACCTGAAAACTGGGTCTACCAACCATTGCTGGGCGACCGTTCTCCACCACTTGACTACCGTCTTCCTGCCGGCCCTAGCCCTCTGGAATAGCTCGCGATAAGCCTTCAGGAGCTTAGCTGAAAGGTGGCTGTATCGATGACAATTTGTATAGATTTCTTTTGCGCATTGCCTCTAATAGGCATATTCTCCTAGCAAGTAAGAGAAAATTCTGTGTAAGCCACAGAAGCTATTAAATAATAGGCCTTAAAGGTCAGCGAGAAGAACACAGAAGAGAATTGAGAAGAGGGGGAAAAAATGTCGAAATCTCAGAAACTTGCAAACGGACTCAATCGTCGTAGCTTTATGAAAGGTGCTGGAATGACAGCCTTAGCAGGCGCCGCCGGCACTGTAGCGACTGTCGCTTCTGCACAAGAGTCGGCGTCGAGTGCTATCCCGAGGCTTTCCAACGGCAAGTATGATTTTGACACTCCATACAATCGAGTGGGCTTTAATTGTGCGCGATGGGACTCTCCGCCGAAGCGGTATCCCGAAGGAACATTCAAATATGGTATGGGCGTTGCGTCCATGGATTTTGAATGCGCTCCTTGTATTACTGAAGCTTTGCATGAGCGAGTTAGCCATCACAGTTGGGGCTATATGAGCTCTACTGATGGCCTTCGAGATGGAATTCTGCGTTGGAACGGGGAGCGTCACGGAGTTGATTTAAGCTCGGACATGGTCACTATTTCTGATGGAGTCTATCCAGGCATGATTGCAGCGATGCGTTCTTTCGTGCCTAGAGGCAGCAAGGTTTTGTTATCGACTCCTGCATATTCAGGGTTTTATTCTATGGCTCGTGCAGCCAATATCGAAATAGTCGACAGCCCAATGCTTTATAAGAATGATCGTTACGAAATTAACTGGGAAGATCTTGAAGCTAAGATGACTTCAGATATCCGAGCAATGATTGTTTGTAATCCGCAAAACCCAACAGGGAATGTGTGGACCGAAGACGAGTTATTGCGTGTTGGACGACTCTGTTTAGACCACGAAATAGTTGTTCTATCAGATGAAATTCATTCTGATGTAATTCGTGCTGGACACAAGTACATTCCATTTGCCAGCCTGCCTGATGAGGCTGTAGTAAATAATAGCATTTCATTTAATGCTATTAGTAAGACATTTAATTTGGCAGGCATGAAGAATGCTTATTACTATTCTAAAAGTACTAGAATGTTGGAAAGAGTAAATAAATACCACCGTGCTGAATTAAGTACGTTAGGTGTTGTTGCTAACGAGGCAGCCTACAACGAAGGCGGTGAGTGGTTTGAACAAGCTAATGTGTACATGGATGAAAATCATAGCTTTATTGAAAATTATGTGAAGCAGCATATGCCGACGGTTGGTTACATTCGCAATGAAGGTACTTACATGACTTTCCTTGATTTTACTAAGACTATGGCGGCAGTTGGCGCTGAAGAACAATACAAGTCTCATGACAAAGCAAGCCCCGAACACTACTTTCAAGATTGGCTAGTTCATAATTCAGGTGTGTATTTAAACCCGGGTGCTGATTATGGAACAGGTGGTGCTGGTCACATGCGTATGAATATTGCTTCTTCTCGTTTGGTTATAGCTGATGTTTTAGAAGCTATGGCTGATGCCGTCAACAAGGTTTAAGTTGTCAATCAGAATAATTGATGAATACAGATTGGTGGTAATTGAGAGAGAAAAATAGGTTAGACAGGAAACGTAGAAGAAAGGCATTGTAAAAGAACGAGATCTACGAAAAAAGGCAGTGTTATTAGTAAATAACACTGCCTTTTTATTTTTCACTTCCTAAGAATGAAATTATGAATGAATCAATTCAGTACGCCAACATAAGTTCTGTTGCATCTTTACTAAAGAGTAAAGAAATCTCTCCAGTTGAGTTGACAGAGTTTATGTTGAATCGGATCGAATCTGTTGATGCAGGTCTAAATAGTTATGCCTATGTTTGTGCTGATCTTGCAATAGGAGCGGCGCTAAAAGCTGAGCAAGAAATAGTTGCTGGGAATTATAAAGGACCGCTGCATGGAGTACCTATTGCAGTTAAAGATCTGTTTTATACCAAAAACGTGCCGACCTCAGGTGGTTTGAAAGTACGACGCAATTTTGTACCAGATTTCAATGCCACTGTCGTAGACAAACTGCTTGACGCAGGCGCAATATTACTTGGTAAGTTGAATCTCACGGAAGGCGCTCTTTCTGGGTACAACCCGGACTTCGACATACCAATCAACCCATGGGGCTCGGACCTTTGGGCGGGAGTTTCCTCCTCTGGTTCCGGTGTAGCAACAGCGGCAGGACTTTGTTTTGCTTCACTGGGGACTGATACTGGTGGCTCAATTCGCTACCCTTCAATGGCTAATGGCACTGTTGGGTTGAAGCCTACTTATGGCAGGGTCTCTCGTTACGGAGTGATGGAACTTGCGGCCTCGCTAGACCATGTTGGGCCAATGACTCGGTCGGTCAAAGATGCAGCTATAGTCTTTGACGCAATTGCAGGGCCAGATAAAAAAGATTCAACTTCATTTAAACAAGAAATCCCAAATATTATTCCACAGCTGAACAACGATATTGCCAACTTAAAATTAGGCATCGATGAATCTTATTTTAAACAAGGAACTGACCCTGGTTTAGTTGGTGCCATCGAAAGCGCTATTTCAGACTTTGAAAGACTTGGAGCAAAAACTATAAAAGTTTCAATGCCGGATTCAGATCCGATGGAGTTACGAAACCTTTGGTTACCAATCACCGGCTATGAAGCTGCTAAAGCACATGCTCAAACTTTTCCAGAGCGAGCAGGCGAATATGGTGGTTATTTGAAGGGTATTTTAGAGTTAGGTTTGTCGATGGAAGATTCTGATTATTCATTAGCTATGGAGAAGCGGCGTCAATACTGCCAAAAATTTGAAAATGAGCTTGCGAAAGTAGATGCTGTTATTTGTCCAGCTGGCGGATTTGTATTCGAGGCGAATAAAGAAGCGCAATACGGAGATGCTAAAGCTATGAGCGATATAATTAAGCATTTTCAGGGACAATTCACTATTCCAGCAGATTTGGCAGGCACCCCCGGACTTGTTTTGCCCTGCGGATTTTCCGCTGACAACCGCCCCTACGCAATTCAATTATTAGGCAAGAAATTGTCGGAGTTAGCATTATTCCGTCTCGGATATGCATTTGAGCAAGCGAACAACTGGCACCTAAAACACCCAGCTCTTTAGGGGAATATAGCCTAACTCTATAGTTGATTTAGTTGATAGCTTTGTAAAAAAGGAAATGAGTAATGAAGAAGTATATTCCTCCCAAAGTTTGGAAATGGGATGCCCCGAATGGTGGTAAGTTTGAGAAAATCAATCGACCAACGGCAGGAGCACTCGAAGAGAAAGAACTTCCCATTGGCAAACATCCATTGCAATTATATTCGCTCGCCACTCCTAATGGCATCAAAGTAACTGTATTACTGGAAGAACTCTTGGCGCTCGGACATGAGGGAGCGGAATATGACGCCTACCTAGTAAGAATTAATGAAGCCGAACAATTCAGCAGTGGATTTGTTTCTATCAACCCCAACTCAAAAATTCCTGCTCTGCTTGACACGAGTACCAATCCCCCTACCCGAGTCTTTGAATCAGGAGCGATATTAATTTACCTCGCCGAAAAATTTAATGCCTTCATACCCCAAGATTCTAGCGAACGGGCAGAGTGTTTCTCCTGGCTCATGTGGCAGATGGGAGCTACTCCTTTCTTGGGTGGTGGTTTTGGTCATTTCTATGCTTACTCACCGGATCGATTGGAATACCCTATTAATCGTTATGCTATGGAAGTTAAACGTCAACTTGATGTATTGGATCAAAATCTTGCATCTCGCCAATTTCTCTGTGGTCATCAATTCAACATCGCAGACATGGCTACGTATCCCTGGTATGGGGGGTTGGTGCTTCACAACATTTATGGCGCGGCTGAATTTTTAGATGTCGAGTCTTATACTCATGTAGTTCGCTGGGCGAAGGAAATTGAAGAGCGACCAGCGGTGATCCGCGGGCGTCGAGTTAATCGAAGCTGGGGCCCGGAAGAACTGCGTCTACGCGAACGACATGATGCTAGTGATTTTGATCATTAATCGCCTCACATTTTAAGTAACGTTGCTTTAACGGTGTTCCGTAGCGCGGTATCACTAGACTTTTACAAGAGTTGTTGGTTAACTCCGGTCTTTACACAATCAACCAATAAACAAGAGTGGAATGACGATGAAAATTACTAAGATTCTCCTTGCTATCACATTGCTCGTGACGCCATTGCTAGCAAGCGCTCAACTTTCTTCCATACAACAGAAAGTTCAGGCAGTTATGCAAATGGATCACCGCACCGATGCTGAGTTAGCGCGGGATACAGATCGTGACCCTGTAAACGCAATAGAATTTATGGGATTGGAAGATGACATGACCGTTGTCGAATTCATTCCGGCAGCTCAAGCCTATTACACCAAGATTCTTGGCCCTGTCTTGAGGGATAACGGACATTTGATGGCTGTGGATAGCCAAGGCACTTTCGATCGCTGGGGCGATTGGGTAGAGATGCCAGAGATGGCTATGGTTCACCCTGTTCCAATTGAAAATAACTACAGTCGGTCCGAAGGCCGTTATGTGCCTGGCGAACTAAACTTTGGGATCCCTGATGGCTCTGCTGACAAATTTCTTTATGTTCGCGAGTATCACAATTTTAATGAAGCCGACAATGCACGCATCAATGCAAAGGTTTTCGCAACCTTAAAGCCAGGAGGCGAATACGTAATTATTGACCATACTCGTCGTCACATGAAAGAAGAAACTGGTGATACCGGTCGGAGAGAAGATCCCGTATCGGTAATCTTTCAAGTGCAGCAGGCGGGCTTCGTCTTAGATCGTGTGTCTGATATGTTCTTTCAGGAAAGTGATGATTTAACCCAAGAAGTTGGTCAGATTCCAAACATGACTGATCGCTTCTTTTTTGTATTCCGGAAACCTGAGTAGTATAGATACCTGATTTTGAGAAAGCCCTGGTGTGAACTAGGGCTTTTTTCTTGGTGGCAATTTAGTTTTTGCTCGCTTTTGGTTTCTTTAGCACGAGGCAAATAAGCTTTGTAAGATAATTTTCTGCTATACCATTTATTTCTAAATAGGCATCTTTTTAAGTCTCGCATCGACAATAGCGAATGGCGTTTGGCAGCAACTTCGTAGATTGATTGCTTAAAGCAGTAATTAACTCTTATGCTTTATGCCCTAACCCATGACGCACGCAGGAGAGCCCATGAAAAGGCGGCAGTTTATTCAAAATATGGCAGGAGCCGCGTTATTTTTTAGCCCTAAAAGTTTCATGGCACAGTCTTTTGACTTAATCGTGCGGGGCGGCCGAGTAATTGATCCTTCGTTAAATCTTGATACGGTTGCTGATGTTGCGATTTCTGGAAGTCGAATCGCTTCCATAGCTTCCTCGATTACGGGTTCTGCTCCAGAGGAAATCGATGCATCTGATCGAATCGTTATACCAGGCTTGCTCGATATTCATGCACACTACGCTCAAGATGATCAAGGTCCTCACATTTGTTTGTCCGATGGTGTTACTGGCTGGGTAGACGCAGGCTCTGCCGGTGCAGATAATGTTGATGAAATTGTTGCAGTCGCGCGCGCTGCTCCGCAACCGGCTAAAATTTTACTGAATATTGGACGACAAGGTGTCATTCCAGAGGGCGATACCGCCAATCTTTCTCTAGCGAATGTGGAAGTAGCGAAAGCAGCAATTGCTCGCAATCTCGATTATGTTGTCGGCGTAAAAGCACGCATGACAGAAGGGGTGACCGCAAATGACCTGACTGTAATTCGTCGTGCACAAGAAGTAGCTTCTTATTTCAATATGCCACTCATGATACATATGGGGCAATCAGCTTCGTCGATGGCGGACTTGGCAGCAGAATTAAAACCAGGCGATGTTGTCACTCACATGTATGCACCTCCACCAAATGCAATTATTGATGATGATGGTAAAATCCTTCCAGAAATATTAGAGGCGAGAAGACGTGGAATCTGGTTCGATGTGGCTAATGGTCGGGTAGATCATCTTCGTTGGGATACTTTCGATGCGATTATGGCAGAAGGGTTCTGGCCAGATACAATTTCCACCGACGGCTTTTCTACCAGTCGGAGTGCTCCAGGAGTACGAAACTATCCAAACATAATGTCTAAATTTTTTAATTTTGGTATGCCGCTTAATTCTGTAGTCGCCGCTTCAACTTGGAACCCCTCGAGGGTGTTTCCGTTTCTCAGAGACAAGGGCACGCTCAATGTGGGTGCGCCAGCTGATATTGCAATTCTTGAACTACGAGAAGGTAATTTCAATTTTATTGATAATTATGAAAATGTTAGATCTGGTACTCAAAGATTATTTCCGTTTGAAACACTTCTTGCTGGAAAGAGGGTGCCGCGCGCTTAAAATCAAGGTAATTTGATGCAATTCACTAATTCTTCCTTCCAAAAAAGGTGCTAAATCATGGCGGTCTTGACAAAAAAAAGGGCGATTAAGATCGGCATTTACTTTCTTATTTTTTATGCACTCATCGTTATACTTTTTGAGACTCTGCTTGGCACGAACCAACCGACATATGACGGCACTATGATAATTACTTCTTTTGAAGAAGATGGTGAGGCAATCGATCGGGTGGTCGCTCGCCTTGACCTCGAAGGTCAAATCTATGTTGCAGTTAATCATTGGCCGCGAGCATGGGCTCGAAGAATCCAACGAAATCCGGATGTACAATTAACCTATCAAGGGGAAACTTGGAACTACACTGCTGTCGTTCTTGAAGGGGCAGAACATGATCAGGGCGCCATCGATTTTGCTGTACCATTTAGTTTTAGAGTCTTGACCGGATTCCCGCCCCGGTACTTTTTCCGATTTGACCCTAAGGCAGATTTGAGTGAGGGTAATGCTATAGATAACCAAACAATTGATTTAGCAGCAGAATTTGGCGCTGAAGTCAGAACACTTGAATCTAATGGAATTGAAATTCGTATAGTGGAGTCGGGCGAAGGGCCGCTGGTAATTCTTGTCCATGGCTGGCCGGAATCTTGGTATTCCTGGCGGCATCAATTACCCGCTCTCGCCCAAGCAGGTTACAGAGTGGTTGCACCTGACATGCGTGGCTACGGTGGTTCTGCACTCCCTTTTGCTACAGAAGATTACAATATTAAGGAATTAGCCGCCGATGTTGCTGGAATAATAACTGCGTTAGACGAAGAATCTGCTGTTATCGTCGGACATGATTGGGGTGCACCTGTAGTTTGGCACACAGCATTGTTATACCCAGAAAAGATTGATGCGGTTGTCGGTTTAAGTGTTCTCTATGGTGGTCGCTCAGAAAACAAGCCGGAACGGCCTGTTCGACAAGACCCAGAAGACGAATTCTTTTACATCAGTTACTTTCAAGATCCAGGTGTAGCCGAAGCTGAGTTCGATGCTGATCCAGAGGCGCTGATTGCACGTCTTTATGCATCGCGATCCCCTGGGACCCCGGTCCATCCACCCGAAGTAACGGATGCTCGAGCTATCGCAGGGGGTTGGATAAAAAGATTAGGTGAACCGGTTCACTTGCCTGCATGGCTGAGCGAACGAGATTTGAAGTATTATGTGAGCGAATTTAGAAAGTCTGGATTTGAAGGTGGAATTAATTATTATCGCAATGGGGCATTAAACTGGGAACTTACCCCAGAGCTTGATGGTTCAAAAATTCAACAACCTGCGCTATTTATTGCCGGTGAATTAGACATTGTTAACCGCGGTGCAACTCAGGATGAATTAGAACTTCGCGCACAGCCACATTTTGAAGATTTGCGAGGAGTAGTTCTGCAGCCAGGTATAGGCCACCGTAATCAGCAACAGGCACCGGAAGATACTAATCGATTGCTGATCGAATTTCTTGGTTCACTGAATTGAAAAATCACTTATAGATCAATTTAGAATCAAGGTAGAGTGCGATTAGGAACATAAATTATTTAACCGTGTCTAGTAGGGGCTTATTGGAGAATAAGTGATGCTGAGGATCTTGTTAGGATTTATATTAGCTGCGTGCGTGTCTTGGAATGCGATGGGTCAGGGGTCTTATCCCCCACAAACAACAGCTTGTGAAGTGGATAGTAACGCTTTATTTGTTTGTGGCGTTGCGAACCCTGAAGACTTGTATCGGATTCCGAATACCGATTGGGTGATTGCATCAGGTCGTATCTCAGATTCCGAAGGACCGATTTACGCGGTGCATGTTTCTAGTCACCAAGTAGAAAATATTTATCCTGTCAATGCGGCAACACCAAACTTTAATAACGTGACTTACCAAGAGTGCCCTGGCCCCATTAGAATTTTTCAGCCCCATGGTTTAACGCTCAGGCAAGGGAGTGATGATCAACATATTCTGTATGTTGTAGGGCATGGTGCTCGAGAAGCGGTAGAAGTCTTTAACCTTGATGTCAGAGGGGATGTTCCTTCATTAACTTGGATTGGCTGCATACCCGCCCCAGAAGGGACGCGCAGAATTAACTCCATTACCGTATTACCTGGCGGTTATTTGGGTGCGACTAATTTTGATACGGCAGGTGGTGAGCTATGGGAATGGCATCCTTCCACCGACTGGGTAAAAGTTCCTGGTTCAGACATGCTGGGGCCAAATGGTTTGGTTTCATCTGCAGATGGCGACTGGTTTTATGTCGGTGGATGGAGCGACCGTGCCTTAATCAGAATTTCTCGAGGTAAGACGCCGGTGCAAATTGACCATATCCAGGTTGGTTTTAATGTGGACAATGTTCGCTGGGGGACAGATGGGCGTGTAATCGCGGCAGGCCATATAAGCCGCTGTCCTGATGAGAACGCTTGTGAATTATCTGCCGCGCGAGTCGCGAAAGTGAATCCGGATTCCTTAAGTGTTGAGCAGTTAGTTGATTATGATGGCAATAATTTCTTCAAGCTTGGCACTGTCGCTATAGATGTTGATGATGAAATTTGGGTAGGTGGAATCTACGGTAGTTTTGGAATAGCAAGGTTTCCACAGCAGAAATAGTTAATTGAGCGCTTCATCAATATTGAGTTTTCTGACGAGGTTTTATTTATTCTTGCGCAAAACCATATAAACAGAAACTCCAAGCAATCATCAAAATGATTAATCGAAGCTTCTGTGAAAGAGATTTAGGAAGAGGTTAGTCTGCGTTCATCATATGGAGAGTACAGATTTTATTTCCTGCAGGGTCACGAAGATAAGCAAGGTACATCTTCATGCCTCCGCCCTCACGGACTCCTGGCGGGTCTTCAATAGCTAAGCCACCATTTTCCGTACCTGCTGCATGCCAGGCGTCACACTGCTCCGGGCTTTCTGCTGCAAACCCAAGCGTGCTGCCGTTTCCATTAGTGGTTGGTTCACCGTTGATGGGCTTGGTTATTCCAAACATACCGGTCTTGGTTCGATAAAACAGTCTTCCATAGGAGTCGATAAATCCGGGTTCGACACCCAAGGTTCCTAAAGTAGCATCGTAAAATGCCTTTGCTGCTTCGACGTCATCTGCGCCGATCATGACATGACTAAACAAAATAAAGATCCTCTAAATTGATAAATGATATGGGACACTCAGAGTAACAGAACAAAGGGGTCAAGAACAAAGCGGGTCAACGTAAAGCGATCCGATCGTAAGTCATCAGTTTTTGAGCCGCCAATTTAGCTGGCGAGAGTAAAATCCACTACAGTATTTCTGGCTCGCACAGCCTGAATAGATTGTACTTGCTAGATATTGTTTTGATTTTAAATCTTGGCAATGTGAGCTAAATCCGCGGTATGCTTACTCTTATCCTTGGGAGTCTTATGAATATCGATATGAAAATAATAACAATCGCCGGCCAGCTTCTCGGTCTTGTCGCACTCATTCCCCTCGTCGTAGTTTTAACCCTATGGATAGATGCTCGAGGTGATGATGGGCCTTCTGTCGTTTTTCGGGGAGGCATGTTTACAAGTGGAGAGTTATATCGGGGTGCTGAACCGAACTGGAGTTTTACAGACGACATTCGTCTGGTGGAGTTACAACTAAATGAAACTCAAGATTCCAGAACAACTTTTATTATTGAGAGCAACGGCCGAATTTTTGTTACCTGCGACTATATGGGTACATCACTTGGTCGCTTGTGGAAGCAGTGGGCGGTTCGAGCTGCAGAAGGCGATGGTGCAGCTGAGTTGAGAATAGGTGACGCCAGGTATGAGCGCACACTCAAACGAATCACTGAGGGTCCAGAACTTGACTGGGTAATCGAAAAGAAAGCTTCAAAATATCGTAACCCTATTAATCATGAATTAATAGCAGCAGGAGAGGTTTGGGTTTTCGAAATTGCGCCGCGGGCTTAGGATGTCCTAAAGCCTAGTTACTATTTCCAGTCAGCACCATCATAGTATCGTGTACCACGATGGCCTTTTCGTGGAATTATTTTCTTAATTTTCTCACCAGGACATTTCACTATTATCAATGTTCGTGGTCTTCCTGACTTTGGATTGGTCACCCCGCTTATTATATGTGTAATCTCAAGCCGGCCCCTCAATTTATCGTTAAAAATTGTATAAACAAAATCACCCTCTTTCAGCCTGGATGGTTTCCCCGCCATGTGAAACTCAAACTCATTGATCGATTCATCAAAAAGTTTGTCGATACCTTCATCGCCACGTGATGCTGGTATGGTTTTAGTAATTCCAAAACTCACTGCAGTGATTCCTCGTTCGGGGCCAATTGACTTCCGCGAACTAATCTACCTGGCCGGGCTCCCGTTGCTTCACCGTTACGGTAAATGATTTCACCACTGACAATTGTTGCCACGTAGCCGTCAGCATATTGCATTAGACGACGGCCTCCAGCTGGCAGGTCATAATGTACTTCGGGTTTATGCAATTTCATATTTTTCAGATCAATAACATTAATGTCAGCCTTGTATCCGGTTGCAATTATGCCCCGATCATTAAGACCAACTGCATGAGCCGTGTCCTGACAATGGGCTTTTATTACCCAAGGTAGAGAAAGTTTTTCACCGCGACTTCGATCGCGAACCCAGTGAGTAAGCATGTGCGTGGTAAAGCTACCGTCGCAAATGCTGCCACAGTGAGCGCCACCATCGCCAAGGCCAAGGATCGTATTGGGGTGTTCCATCATCTCTTTTGCAGGTTCCAATGATCCTTCACCATAATTAAGAAAGGTGTAATAGATCATATTCTTGCCGTCGTCTTGAGTAAGAATTTCCAGGCAGAATTCAAGGGGGTGGACTCCCTGTTTCTCCGCTAAAGCCGCTATGCTATTCATAGGTGATGGTTCATAGTCGGGCTCATCAGCTAAGACATACATATCGTGATAACGAGAATGTACTTGGCGCATGAATGGATTAGTTTCTAATTGAGGTTCTTCTTCTAATAATTGCTTTCGGATTGATGGGTCTCGCAGTTTTATGAGTTTTTCTTCTAAAGGAAGTGATTCAATGGCCTGATAGTGTGCGTGCGCACTAAAAGGATTGTTAGTGAGTTCGAGACCAAACAGAACGCCAACAGGCCGTCCGCACACTTGCGCTTTTAGTTCTATACCTTCGTTATTGGCGTCTTCAATAGTTTCGAGGATCTTTCTCCAGCCATCTGTAACTCGGTGGTGCTGAGCAACTGAGACCGAAAGAGGTCGCCCGGATTGCTTTACCATTTGTCGAAGTATTTCAAACTCACTGTCGCTGCCTTTAAAATCAGTTACGACCTGCATGACACCTGACCCTGCTGCGCCAACGCCATTAGCAATGCCTACCATCTCGTCGATCTCAGCGGTCAGCGTCGGTGTTGGTTGGCCTTCTGAAGTTTGATGATTGAGCGTGCGTGAGGTTGAAAAGCCCAGCGCTCCTGCTTCAATTGCCTCGGTGGTTAGTTCAGCCATTTTCTCAATGTCAGATGCAGTTGCGGTCTCTCTATTGGCGCCGCGATCACCCATGATATAAACCCGAAGCGGCCCATGCGGAATCTGTGCCGCGAAGTCAATGTCATACTGGTGTTCGGATAAGCTGTCTAAATACTCGGGGAAGGTTTCCCAATCCCAGGGCAGGCCTTCCGCCAGCACAGGATGGGGAATATCTTCCACGCCTTCCATAAGAGAAATCAGCCGCTCTTTGTCATTCGGTCGGCAGGGTGCAAAGCCTACGCCACAGTTACCCATTACTGCAGTAGTCACGCCATGGTTTGATGAAGGCGTTAGCTCTCTACACCAGGTCACTTGACCATCATAGTGAGTGTGGATGTCCACAAATCCTGGAGTCACAATCAATCCTTTAGCATCAATCGTGTTCTTAGCGGCACTATCTATATCTCCAACGTATACAATTACGCCATCTTGAATGCCGATGTTAGCTTCAACAGGATTGGCTCCAGTGCCGTCTACTACTAAACCGTTTTTAATAAGTAGGTCATACATTATTAATAATCAACCACGCTGTTTTTGCAATTATTTGTGTCCATCAAATTTATGATGGAATTGATTTTGTTGGGTCTATCTATGTCGGCGCTACAAATTCATCGGCGAATACCAAACCGCCTTAAGTATTATCCAATCTCAGATTGAGTATTTCCTGATACTCAGATGAGTTATACCAACCTTCTAATGCTTCTCGGCTTGGAAATTCTAGCACTACCGTAACCCCACCAGGGTCCCCTTCAACAGGTGTGCTGTTTGGGCCTGCCACTAAGATTTTTCCCTGATGGGCAACAATTGTTGGGCCGACGGCTGAAAGATATGTGTTATAGCCTTCTTGGTTCGTAACATCATAATTGGCAACAAGGTAGCTCGACATTTTTTATTCCTTTCCATTTTAAAGTAGTGCTAAGAATATCAGTAAATTAATACAGCAGAGAACTCCACAATTTCGAGAATCATTCAAATTAACGGATAACATTTGGGGTAGAGCCAAAATAGCGCCGAAATGCATAGCCTCCGACCAAGTAGTGCCAATACATGTGAGCGCCTGCAGTCCAAGCATCAATGCGCAAGCGAGAGTTGCAGCAAAAGCTGGTAAGCAGCAGTTAGTTAGACGCAAACTGACATTCTTCGCTCTATCTTTAGGCTAAAAATATCAATATGCTTCCGCCTCTCTATTATTTTTTTTAGACCTCACATCATTAGAATGAACGCTGAAGATATTACAATCACATTGATTACAGCCGTTTTCTTTATGGCTTTGGTGGCTTACATCTCGTACCGCAAGACCCGAGGTGAAGTCAGCACCCAGGATGGATATTTTCTGGCTGGCCGAGGCTTGGGCGCCGTTTTTATTGCAGGCTCATTGTTACTCACTAATCTGTCGGCCGAACAACTCATCGGCCTAAACGGTTCAGCCTACGGATTCAATTTAAGTAGTATGGCGTGGGAAGTGACTGCCGCTATCGCAACAATTGCGATGGCATTTGTATTCTTGCCGCGCTATTTGGCAGGAGCTTTTACGACACTTCCACAATTTCTTTGTGATCGGTTCGATGATGGCTTGCGCCGCATGACAGTGATTCTTTTTATGGTTGGTTATGGGCTGGTAACAATCCCTGGTGTTCTTTATTCGGGCTCTATCGCTGTATTGCAGTTATTTGATGTGCCGACTTTGTTGTCAGTCACTTACAGTCAAGGCCTCTTAATTACCATTATCAGTATTGGTTGCCTTGGCGCTATGTACGCAATATTTGGTGGCCTTCGGGCAGTGGCAGTTTCCGACACATTGAATGGGATAGGTTTGTTAATCATTGGGTTAGCAGTGCCAATACTCGGCCTCTCTGCTTTAGGAGAAGGTAGTGTTGGAAACGGTCTCGATATCATAGTTAACACAGATACCTATAAACTGAATGCCATTGGTTCAGCGGAAGACCCTACACCTTTCGGCACCCTATTTACCGGCATGGTATTCGCTAATTTATTTTATTGGTGCACCAATCAATACGTAATTCAGCGCACCTTGGCAGCACGAGATCTAGCCGAGGGACAGAAAGGTGTGCTTTTTTCTGGTTTTTTTAAAGTCCTAGTACCATTTTTAATGATGATTCCTGGTGTCATAGCTTTTCATTTGTACGGTGAAGGCATGGAGTCTATAGATTTAGCTTATCCTCAGCTTATTAAAGACGTACTGCCTGTTTATGCCATGGGTTTTTTTCTTGCGGTATTACTTGGGGCAGTTTTTAGTTCGTTTAATTCGCTTCTGAATAGTGCGGCCACACTTTTTTGCTTGGATGTTTATTTACCACTTAAGGACAATCAAGTTAGTGAAGTCGATATGTTAAAGATTGCAAAGATCGCTAGTGTAGCTATCGCATTATTCTCATTTATCGTCGCTCCGCTATTACAGTATGCGACGGAAGGGCTTTGGCAAATTGTTCGTATTTTTACAGGTTTTTATAATATTCCCGTCATAGCGATAGTTATGATTGGCTTGTTCACTCGTCATGTTCCTGCGATAGGCCCTAAGATCGTGATTGTTTTTCACATAATTGCCTATGGTGTATTTCAATTTTTGTTAAATGATTACATTAATATTCATTTCTTACACCTTTACGCCATACTATTCTTTATTGAGATTAGCATCATGCTTCTGATCGGACACTTGCGGCCGAGAAAAGAAGAGTGGACTTTTCATAAGCAAGAGCTTGTTGACCTAACACCTTGGCGATTCTCTATCCCCTGCGCCACGACATTGTTTTCTTGTGTGGTCGGATTGTATTTACTGTTCTCTCCAATTGGTCTGGTCAATGGCTTAAGTCCGGTTTTCTGGCCTTTAGTTCTGGTACTTCTGATTGGAAATTTTTGGGTCTGGGCTCACTATATTCGAAAAGGTTTTGTACTCGCCCCTAGAATGACAATGAGTCATGACTCACATGAAGTTCAGGATCAATAACCCCTTGGAATCTATAGATCGTTTTTTGTTGAAACATCCGGCGAACGAAGCGCGAGGGTAAAACGATTAGCGTCTAATTTATGTATTAGATCTCCAGTGTATTTGCGGCTGAAGCAAATCTTGTAAGATCCAATTCCGCTCTTACTGCCTGTCCCAGCTCCTGCTCCATATCATCAACAGGAATGCCCATAGAATCAGCGATACGCACCATGCGTTGAAAATTAGCCGCGACGCCCGCCGCGTCAACAAGTACTTTTTCTCCAGCTTTTGCTAAAAGGGTCTGGCGCATCTTAGAGAGTTGGACGTTATCGCGATTCGCGACTGCTTCTGCAAATTGCATTAGTTCTAGTCCATATTCAACACCTACAGCTGCGGCATTCTTATCACCTTTAACGGCTTGTAGATCAACGTTGGTGTTAGTTGTAAGCGAGCTCGCACGGAGCATCGTGGAATGAGCGTTAGTTCAGTAGAAGCATTCGTTAATTGCGGAAACCCGAGCTGCGATGAGTTCCATTTGCAGGCGATTAATGCTTCTATCTTCATGTCTCACCATATTGCCCATTTCTTCTACTGCAAGATATTGTGCGCTTGAAAGAGCTAGCCAGTCTTTGAGAGCATCTGGCACTAAGGATAATGCACGAAGTACATTTGCAGAACGACCTCCTGGCCATAGGCTCTCTTCGGGGCCTGTTAGGCCTTCCTTGGGTAACATTGGCACAAAGCCAGTGCCGAACTCTGCTTGGGCTGGTCGGTAATGCGAAGGATTACCGCCTATGGGTTCAGGTAGATCTTCCAGATCAAGGCCCAATGCACGATGGAATTCATCTATGCTGAACATGCAAACTACGATGCCCGCCAGTTCAACATAGGCTTCTATGCTGAGGCCATTTTCAGGAAGAGAATCCACCCACGCTTGGGTAATTCGAGTTTGGTCTGTAACAATTCTATGTACTGCATCGACAGCAGTTTCCTTCAATGAATTATCGCTAGTGTGCTTACCAGTCAAAGCATATGGAGATAAAGCTAATTTGCGGTCTGTGCAGAAATCACATAACAGCGCGGAGCGAGAAGCTTTGGCGATAGCCACGCGATCGGCACCAGACCACCAGGAGCCGGGCTGCGCAAGTCGCCGCCAGAACCCACTGAATTCTTTTTTTATGTCTTCTCGAATAGAGAAGGGCGCATTACTGTAATTAAAGAATGCCATTGTCATTTGCCGAAAAGAATACCGCTGACAGTAGTGTGACTCTTTTGGCACTAAAAATCCTTAGTTTTTCAAGCCCAAATGAGCGAATTAAGAGAATAAAGTCAAGGGTACGAGAAATTCATGCTGCGCATAGCAAATTTGATGGTATAGAATAGCCTCCGAATTTTCTGATCATCCATTAATAGTCTTGAGGAAGTGTAAGTGTCAATCCCCGAATCCATGCAAGGACGTCTATCAGTGCCAGCCGTAGGTGCACCTCTTTTTATCATTTCAAATCCAGATCTTGTTATCGCCCAATGCAAAGCAGGGGTAGTTGGCTCGTTTCCAGCCCTCAACGCCAGACCGGCAGAAGTACTTGATCAGTGGTTGGTACGTATTAATGAAGAGTTAGACGCCCATAATCAGAAAAATCCGGATAATCCCGCCGCTCCCTATGCAGTGAATCAGATTGTCCATGGATCCAATGACAGACTGATGCATGATGTAGAGGCTTGTGTAAAACATAAGGTACCAGTTGTAATTACTTCATTAGGCGCCCGGCCAGAAGTATTTGAAGCAATTCATTCCTATGGTGGAATTTGCTTGCATGATGTTATCAATAATCGGTTTGCTCACAAGGCTATAGAAAAAGGAGCTGATGGCTTAATTTGTGTTGCAGCTGGCGCTGGCGGGCATGCTGGAACTTTGTCTCCCATGGCCTTTATTCAGGAAGTGCGGGAATGGTTCGATGGACCTTTATTGCTTTCTGGCGCTATCTCGACTGGCGATGGGATCTTGGCAGCATTGGCGATGGGCGCCGATCTTGGCTACATTGGTTCAGCTTTCATTGCTACGGAAGAAGCTAACGCGGATCCTGCCTATAAAGAAGCATTGGTAGAGCATGCCGCTGCAGATATTGTTTATACGAATTTGTTTACTGGTGTACATGGCAACTACCTGAAAACTTCAATTGAGAATGCGGGGCTTGATCCGGATGATCTGCCTGAGAGTGACCCTTCAAAGATGCAGTTTGGATCTGGTGGAAGTAATAAATCAAAGGCGTGGAAAGATATTTGGGGCTGCGGCCAGGGCATTAACGCAATTAAAGCAGTGCAGCCAACGGCAGAGCTCGTGGCTCGACTCAAAGAGGAATTCCTGCTTGCACAACAGCGAGTTTCTTCTGCATAGACAAATAGGAATGCAATCCTTAGTCTGGTAGATATTTACTCTCCCATTGGAGCGCGCTACAGTAAAGGCTTAGAGTTAATCAAAAATAACAAATAAGGGTGATTGCTATGGTTCACACAAATAAAGGCGATAGCCTAATCTCTATGTTTCTTCTAAGTTGGCTTTTGCTGCCACTGCAAGCAGCGGGGCAGGATTTCGATAACATCGAAATCATCACCAATCACGTTAAAGACAATATCTATTATCTCGAAGGAAGTGGCGGCAACATTGGAGTTATTGTTGGAAATGATGGTGTCTTAATTGTCGATAATCAATTTGCCCCTCTTAGTAACAAAATAGAAGCGGCAATAACAGATTTGTCGGAGTTACCTGTAACCTTCGCGGTAAATTCTCACTTTCATTATGATCACACTGATGGAAACGAAAATTTTGGTAAGGCTGGCGCTTTTATTGTTGCGCAAGAAAATGCCCGGCGTCGCATGGAATCCACTCAAGTGCTTGCGACTGGCCGTGCTCAAGAGCGCTATGATGAAGTTGGTCTCCCTAAGATTACTTTCACAGACACAATGCGTTTCTACTTTAATGATGAGCCTATTGATCTGATTCACACTGGCCCTGGTCATACGGATGGCGATGCACAAGTCTATTTCCGTGAATCAAATGTTATCCATACTGGAGATATGTTCGTTCGATATGTATTGCCATTTATTGATCAGAACAATGGTGGATCACTTGACGGGATGATTGAGGCGACAGATAGGCTGGCCAGTATTATTAATGACGAAACTATTATTATTCCTGGTCACGGGCAGTTATCAAACCGCAATGATTTGTTGAATTACCGCGACATGCTTGTAACCATTCGCGGCAATCTAACTCGCGCTAAAGTTCAGGGCATGTCACCCCAGGAAATGCTGGATACAGAACCAGCAGATGGATTTGCGCCGGTGGGCGACAGCACTAACCAGTGGTTGTTGCGTGCCTATGATGAATATCGCTAGCTACTATTTTTTGGGTATTCGTATTTTTTTAAATCAAGCAAAGTACATTGTATAGTTTTCTCTCTTTTCTTTGGGGTAATGCAGATGTCAGATCAGGAAGCAATTCAAAATGTTATACGCGTTTATTTTGATTGCATGTTTGAATCAGATCCAGAAAAAGCAAGACGAGCATTTCATCCTAATGCAAAAATAACAGGCTACTTACCTGATGGGTTTTACGAGATGAGTGTGGAAGACTTTGCTGATTTTGTTGCAGCGCAGAATCCTCCTCCAAAGGTAAAAGGAGACCCTGAAATTCTTGAAATTGTGTCCTTAGAAATTGCAGGCAACACCGCTGCAGCGCGTGTAAGAGATCAATATTTGGGAATGACTTTTCTTGATACGTTGTCGATGCTAAAAATCGATGAGCAGTGGTTCATTTATAACAAGTTATTCCATGTAGAATCTTAGAAACCTCCAGAGTTTTTTTAAAAAAATAAGAATTCAATTCCGAACCTACTTGCGAGGCCTAATCCGGCATGACTGGGTTCATTCGAATCTGACCCTGTTCTTCTGCGCTTTGGAGAAAATGAACCACTGATCAAGATCAAACTTCTGATGGACTATAGTTCGCGTTTAGATAGACTTGATAGCGATATTCTTCCCTATGAAACGACAATCTGTCGATTGAGAAAGCGTTTTTCAAGTGACCGGTGAGTAAGCAGCCAGGGGGAAGAGGCGTTAGTGACATAAAGGGTATACGAGTTAAATTCATAACTTCTTTCTTGAGCCACTATTATTAAGCCGTCGTTATCTTACCCTTGACAACTTTGCCAAAGTAATTCATCAGCGAATTAATATGCGGGTCAGCAAGCTTGCTATTTACTCCAAGTATCGTTCAACATACATATAAATTATTGGAATAATTCTGGAAGCAATAATGAGCAAACCCTGGCGTATCGCGGGCATCGACTTTGAGCACTTTCATATGGGTGATAATTTGCGGATGGCATTTGAGCATCCTAAGGTGGATGTCGTGGGCATCTGTGATGTAAGCATTGAGAAGATGGCATGGAGTATTGAGAATTTCAATATTCCAGTAGAGAAAGTATTTTCGGACTTTCGGGAATGTGTGGAGTCCACGCAACCTGACATCGTTTTGTTATGTCCCGCCACCGGTAGGCATGCTGAAGCGGTAGAAGAAATAGCTCATTTTGGTTGTCACATAATAATGGAAAAGCCTTTCGCCTCGACTCTCGCCGAAGCGGATAGAATGCTCGCCGCTCTATCTACTGAGCAATGCCTCGCCATCAATTGGCCACTGGCTTGGCATCCCTCCCATATTACCGCAAAGCGTCTTATTGACGGTGGCCAAATCGGTGACGTCTTGGAAGTGCATTATTATGATGGAAATCGTGGTCCGCTCTGGCATGTGGCAGACAAAGAAAAAACTACTGCCGAAGAGGTGGCTGCTGGGAAACCAGATAGTTGGTTTTACAAGCCAGCGCTCGGGGGAGGTTCTTTACTAGACTATCTTGGTTACGGGACTACGCTAGGAACTTGGTTTCACGATGGAAAATCACCAACCGATGTAACGGCGATGACTTATGTGCCAAAAGGACTTGAAGTGGATGAGCATAGTGTCACGATTGCCAGATATGACCATGGACTTTCAAAATTTGAAACTCGTTGGGGTACGTTTTCTGATTCTTGGTCAAACCAGCCGCAACCAAAATGTGGATTTGTAATTGTAGGCACCGAAGGAACTATTTCCAATTATGATTATGAGTCTAAGGTAAGAGTGCAATCTCACGAACAGCCCGAAGGCTTTGAAATAAATGTTGACGTTATAGAAGCACCTTTTCAGAATCCAATTCAGTATGTGATTCATTGCTTGGAGAACGGCTTACCAATTGAAGGTCCTTTGTCACCAGAAATTAGCCGCATCGGCCAGCAAATTGTTGATACCGCATTTCAAAGTGCGAAAGAAGGGCGAAATCTTCCTCTAATTACGTAGCAGCAGACCTAAATACGCAAACAAAGGGCTAGACTATAATCTGTCGCAGACTTCCTTGCAGAAGGTTCACAAGAAAACCAGTAGAATTAATAAAATTAATAGAGAAAGCACAGGAATTAAATCTCTCGTGAGGTAATTATCGATGAAGTTCAAAGAGAAAGTTCTTAAATTCACCTTTATGCTTGGTTGTTTAAGTGCTTATGGGCAGGACAGCGAGCCTGAACTTGTTATAGCGAATCCCAACGCGATGTTTATCCAACAGCAAAGGGCTTTGCCGTCCGCTGAAGTGATCGGAAGGGGTGATGATTTGTACCAAGTGAATTGTCGGCTTTGTCATGGCCCAGACCTTAGGGGTGGCGATCAGGGCGGTCCAAACCTCCTGCGTTCAGAGGCGGTGTTAAATGATATTGAAGGCGAAGTGATTGGAGTAGCAGTACTTAACGGCCAAGGTAGGATGCCTTCGTTCGATAATTTCAGTAACAACGACATCGCCGCTATCGCTGGCTATATTCATTCTATAAAAGCCACCTCAGAAGGACAAGGTAGTACACCTCCAGTAGATTATGATTTGGATATATTGGTAGGCGATGCAGCTGCCGGCGAGCGTTACTTCAATCAAGAATGTGTAGGTTGCCATTCGGTAACTGGCGATCTAGAAGGTATCTCGAGCCGAATTATTGATGATTACACAATGCAGAATACCTGGGTCGCGGGGGGTAGACGGCAGGCCGGTCAAGGTGGATTGCTGACCAGGGCGACGGTAACTCTATCCGGTGGCGAATTAGTAGAGGGTCGACTTCTACGCTACGACGATTTCTTTATTAGTTTGCGAACTGAGGATGGGAGCTATCGGAGTTTTACTCGACGAGGAGATTCTCCCACAGTGGAGCTTGATGACCCACTAACTCGTCATCGAGAATTATGGGGAGAGCTAACAGATAGCAACATCCATGATGTAACAGCTTATCTGGAGACGATAAAATGAGATACATGACTCTTTTTATTATTAGTATCCTAATTCCAGGGCTAGTAATTGCCCAGAATTTTCTGGTTGACCCTGCAGAGCTAGCCAACACATTGGATGGCGATTGGGATACTTATTCGGGAGATTATTCAGGGCGTCGCTATAGCAATCTAACTCAAGTTCACAAAGAAAATGTTTCTGATCTAACTCTCGCCTGGACTACTGAAATTAATTTCAATGTCCGTCGAGGCAATCGTGATGGCAATGGAATAGTTACCCAACTTGGAGGAGAAGGCCGCGGCGATATTGATATCAGGAGCGGATCAATTAAAGGATCTATCTTAGAAATCAATGGTATTCTTTATGTGACTGCTCCAGACCATGTATGGGCGATGGATGCGCGCGATGGCAGTGAAATTTGGCACTATCATTGGGAGACCCGGGGTGGAACTCATATTGCTAATCGTGGCGTAGCTATCTGGAATGACTCTGTCATTTTCGAAACGCCTGATAATTATCTAGTTTCGTTGAATGCCTACACTGGGGCAGAAAACTGGCACACCGAAATTGCCAGTTTCGAATTACAATACTTTTCCACCATGGCGCCTATAGCAATTCGTGACCGGGTTATTGTAGGAACCGGCAACGATTTAGATCAACCCGGATTCGTTCAAGCCTTCGACGCTGAGACTGGTGAATTAATCTGGAAGTTCTATACCGTACCAATGAAAGAAGACGATCCAGGTATTGAAACTTGGCCTAACTTGGATGCAGCTAGTCACGGGGGTGGTAATGCTTGGGTTCCTGGAGTTTATGACCCTGAAACAGATTTATACATTTTTGGGACTGGCAACCCGACGCCAGGTTATACCGGTGTTGCGAGACCTGGAGACAACCTTTTTACCTGTTCGCTAGTTGCGGTAAACGTAACCACCGGTGAAATGGAATGGTATTTTCAAACCTCGCCCCATGACACTCATGACTGGGATTCAGCTCAAACACCTATTCTTATCGATGGTGTTATCGATGGGCAGCCACGTAAATTAGTTTCCACGGCAGCGCGCAATGGTTTCTTTTTTACTGTTGATAGAGTGACCGGCGAGCACATCATCACTAATAAGTATTCCCGAACAGCGAATTGGGAATCCCATGTGCGAGAAACTGGCGAACCAGAACCTAATCCGGATAAAGAAGCGACAATTCCCGGGACTCTCGTTTCCCCAGTAGAAGGAGGTGTGGCGAATTGGCAACCTCCTGCCTTTAACCCTGATACAGGTCTTTTTTATACTCAGGAAAACAATGGTTACAATATGCTTTATCTTACCGACCCTGACCCCCGCGGTTCCATGGGGTTAGGCGGGAAATCAAGGTCCGAAGTAGGTTCAATCCAAAGCGCTTTTCAGGCTATCGATTACCGTACTGGCGAAGCAGTATGGCGGCATGAATGGCCAGGAGGAGGAGGAGTAAATTCTGGGGTACTTACTACGGCCTCCGGCTTAGTTTTTACGGGCGACGGCAGAAACAATTTAGTTGCTTTCGATGGTTCTAATGGCGAATTGCTATGGAACACACGAATAGGAAATATGAGTAATCCACCCCAGACCTTTCTGGTTGATGGTAGGCAGCACTTGTTAGTAGCTGTTAGAGAACGACTATTTGCTTTTGTAATGTATTAAATTTCAGCAACAAAAAAAATTCCATCGAGAATCCAAACTATTACGAATGAAGATCATTTTCAAAACTGCCCTTAGAATTACGAATAGTGTTTGTAATCACTTAGGCATTTTTATTGTTCTCTTTCTTGCAGCTTGTGTTGGGGCTCCGACACAAAACGAACTGGAATCTTTTAATCGTCAAAGCGATTACGATTACTTTATTCCGCTACTCCAAGATGCTGAGCTTTACCCAGTATTGCTAAATAATACTGGATTTTCTTGGCCGGCCTTGTCACAAGCAGCTGATACGGTGATGTTGGAATTTGTTGTCAGTGCCACTCAGGGTATCAATCCAGCTATTGAAATCTCCTATGGATCAGCATCGTTTTTACAATATTTCGAAGAAGGTGGAGCTGGAAAGCGCTATTTGGATCTCACGCCATTATTACAATTGGGAATTTCGTCCGGTGACTTTGTAAAGATGGCAGCCATTGGCGCGAGCTGGTCATCTTTAGAAGGAACACTTGCCACCTTTAATAACAATATTGATCTTTCGAGCAAAACTTTAGTGATAGCTCCTCATCCGGATGATGCTGAAATTGCTGCATTTGGATTCTACCAAGCAACGCAAGCTGATGTAGTCACAATTACCGCAGGTGATGCTGGCGGCTCTAATTTTGAGTATTTGTGGCCCGACCCTGGAGAGCAATATCGAGCAAAAGGCTGGATAAGAACCCTCGATAGTTTGACCGTTCCTTTTCTTGGTGGGCTCGGACCGGAACAAGTTAGAAATCTTGGATATTACGATTCGACTCTACAGCGCTTATGGCAGCAGCGACCGAGTAGAGTTCCCGCTCCTCTTGCGAACCTGGAAGCCCCTGACTTCTTTCGCAAGCTCAATTTCGATAGTGAACTGCGGCACAGACCATTCATATCTAATTGGCCATCTTTGGTAAATGATCTATTTAGTGAACTTGAGCGAGTTGAACCTGAAATAGTGATCGCACCCCATCCTCACCTTGACCGGCATGCAGACCATAAGTTCGCTTCAATAGCGCTATTTGAAGCACTGAATCGATGGGATCGAGAAACTACGGTTCTACTCTATACGAATCATGCAGTTGGCAATGAAGCATACCCATTGGGGCCTCGTGATGGTATGACTGGTCTACCTGCATGGGATGAAGACAATCTTTTTATTACTGGCATCTATTCGCATTTGCTTGATACTGAGATTCAACGGAGAAAACTGCTGGCAGCAGAGGCAATGCATGACCTGCGCCCTTTCGATCCAAGAGATGGTTCAGAGATTAAAACGATAGACCCTGACTACGACTATTTCAGGCGGGGACCGCGACCTAACGAATTATTTTTAGTCACTAACTTGTCAGGTACACGAGTAATTCGAACAGAATTTCTGCACAGTATTAGGCAAGGCCAATTGCAAACTGGCATGTGAAGGATGACGTCAAATCCTGCTACACTTGGTTACCGCAAAAACGAAACTAAATAAAAAGATAAGAACAATACGCTCTAAAAGAAAGTACTTTGCAAATAGTAGTACTTTGGATTTGAGAGAATTGAAGGAGAGCATGAATGAGTTCTACTAAGAGCCGCCTTGGCATGATGATGTTTCTCCAATACGCAGTCTGGGGAATCTGGTTGCCTGTATTGGCGACTTATTTACAATCTCCAATTACTGGCGGCGGCTTGGGATTTACGTCTGGGGAGGTTGGCTGGATTATTGGAGTCGCGGCCTCTGTTGGTGCTGTATTTGCGCCATTCATTGCAGGCCAATTTGCCGATCGTTATTTCTCGACTGAAAAATTTCTTGCTGTTCTTTTGATTTGTGGTGGCCTAGTTAAGATCATTTTGTCATTTCAAACTAGTTTCACTGCTTGGCTAGTATTATCTGTAGTTTATAGCGTGCTCTATATGCCAACGCTTTCCTTAACAAATTCCATGGCATTCGCTCATTTAAACAATCCCGACAGTGAGTGGCCGCGTATTCGTGTAATGGGCACGGTTGGTTGGATCGCTGCGAGCTGGTTATTTCCAATGATTTGGTTACAAACGAATTTAGAATTTCAAATTCTTCCACCATTTTTTGTCGGCTCTGAAGTTCCAGATGCCACTGCAAGGCTTGTGGATACATTGAAAGTCTCGGGTGTCATCTCGATTCTTTATGCCGCTTATTGTTTTCTATTACCCAATACGCCACCTAAGAAGGAAGCAGTTGAGAAGCTTGCCTTCAAAAAAGCATTTAGCTTACTAACTCAAAAATCATTTACTATTTTGGTAGCAGCGAGTTTGCTTATCGCAGTAATCCATCAGATTTATTTTATGCAGACTGGTCCATTCTTTGAGAATCAACTTGGCTTGCTTGTTACCTATATAGCCCCTGCGATGACAGTCGGCCAATTCGCCGAAATTGGCATAATGGCATTTCTAGGTTTATTTCTAATACGGTTGGGTTTTCGTTGGACTATAGCTCTGGGTGCTTTTGCCTACTTTGCGCGATATGCGATTTGGGGATTAATTAGTTTGCAGGAGCCATCCGGCCCTTCAGTAGATGCCGCTGGACAATTTGTATGGACCCTGCCATTAATGATTGGAGTTTTCAGTCAAGTGTTGCATGGGGTTTGCTACGCTTGCTTCTTTGCCTCGGCTTTTATGTACGTCGACCGCATAGCAGATGATGATATTCGAAACTCTGCACAAACGGTGTTTGGCATTATTATTTTAGGACTCGGCCCAATGCTGGCAGCACCATTTCTTGTTGTGCTCGGTAATGTTTTTGGTGAAGCGGGAATAGTGACTAACTTCTCGGGGATGTGGTTTACCTTGTCCCTTGTTGCTCTAGTGGCAACCTTTTTGATTGTTTTTGCCTTTGAAGATGAAACTGTTGCAGAGCTAAGTCCGCGAGTTGTTTAGAGAGGTTATTGAAGGTGACTAATGTTTTCAGTGCAAGTGAGGTGACGGAACTAACCCGTAAAAGTGATTTGCGGGGCTCGTGGATATTAAGTTGCCAGCTGGGAATTACTGCGTCTTGTTTTGCTCTTGCAGGCCTGTGGCCTAATCTACCAACTTTCATTATAGGAACGATTCTACTTGGTGGCAGACAGATGGGTTTCTTCGTTCTTACTCATGAAGCAGGACATAGGACTTTGTTTAAAAGTAATTGGTTGAACGCCCAGGTGAGTTCATGGATTACAGCGCCGATGGATTTCATGAATGGCCGCGCTTATGTGCGAGAACATTTAATCCATCATCGCTTAGTGGGTACGGATGATGATCCCGACATAACTAACTACCGAGACTATCCTATAAGCCGTGCTAGGCTCTGGCGAAAGCTGAAGCGGGATATTACTGGTCAAACAGGTGCACGTGATTTGTACAGGAAACTAATTGGTTTTAGCAGATTAACCTCCTTAGATAGCGAGAACAGGGCAGCGTTACTTAGAGGGCTAATTTGGCATCTCGCGTTGTTTGCTATCTTATCTGCTTTCGCTGTGCCTCATTTGTTCTTAATGTGGGTAGTGGCATTAATCTTTGTTTATCCGGCGATTGCTCGCCTTCGGCAGGTTTCAGAGCATGGGGCGGTACCTGAACTTACTTCAAATGATCCTAGATTAAATACCCGCACTACCCTTGTTGGTCCTTTTGTGCGCTTACTGTTCTGTCCCCATGGCGTTAGCTACCATATAGAACACCACTTAAATGCGGCAATACCAATATTTCGTTTGCACACCGCACACTTATTTTTGGCTGAAAGGGGTTACTTTCAGCAATCAGATCTGACTTATGGGTTTGTGAATACACTGAAACGGATGACTGAAGTTACTAGTGCCTAATAACTCATTCAGATTGGATTAGAATCAATTCTTGCTGCCTTCCGTCGATGTAGAAAGTTGTCTCTCCGTCGAAGTATGCATCTTCTTCCAACATGAAGCGCACATCCTGTCCGCCCCATTCGGGAACACTAACTGTGGAATTTAACTCGATAGAATGTGCGGTATTTTCGTACAATGGATAGTCGCCTCTACCGGCTGTATCGCCCTGATTGTCCCACATCCCAATAGTTGGGCCAGCGCCATGACCATGGTAACCAATTGGGTGTGTGTAGATAGACGGACGAATATCCTCATCTATTGCTTGCTCTCTGGCAGCGCGAAGGATTTCATTTCCCGTTCGTTTCAAGACAAAATTTTCGGTCAATATGTCTTGTAACCTGTTGCTTGTTGCAAGCCCGGCTCGAATGCCAGCGGGTGCATCAGATTCTCCTTGCTTCAACACATACGCGTGCTGCTGAGTATCAGTATTCAGCCTAAGATAGGTGATTCCAAAATCCACATGAAGAAGATCCCCGGGTAAAATGACACCTTCCGTTTCTGTGTCTGAAAATAGGTCCAGGAATTCCTCTATATTTTTTTGATCTCTTTGAATACTAACCGAAGGGTGGAACCAAGTTACCAGGCGCAGTTCTCTAACTCTATCACGGTACCACCACATTACGTCTTCAGTGGTTGTTTTGCCAGGTGTAATGACTGTATTGGAAAACCCTTCTTTAATGATGTCGTGGGCGATCTTCACGATAGAGGGATACAATTCCATTTCTTCTTCAGTTCTTGCTTCCAACCATGCGATCGCCAACCTTTCTGCCGAGACAACTCGAGATTCTTGTTCATTGCTAAGTGCTCCGATCAATCCTTGGTATTCACCATGGGTTAATCCATCAGCTAGCGCAAAATCACTGGATACATTTATGCCAATGCTCCTTGGATTTTTCTCAGCAATAAGATCCGAAACAGCCTGCCATTGATCAGGCTGTTCTTCAGGATCCCACCGAGCTTGGAAAAAATCACCTACGGCGTAGCGAGAGACAGCATAACCTTTTACGCCAGCCGATCCTTCATCTGAAAAAACTAGAATGGTTCTTCGGCGAGCCGCATGAGAATCGCCAGGCAACATTGTCATGACTACAGGATCTTCATTGTACTCACGTGCAACTAAAATCCACATATCAATACCCTCTCTTCGCATGAGTTTTACAGGCAAAGAGTCGAAGCGGATAGCTAGCAATCGATCTATCGTTTCGGCGCGTTCCTTCATAGATAGGATGGAATCGCCAGTCGCAGCATGCATTCCACCACTGAACAAAAAGCAACTTAGTACGGGCAACATTGTTTTAAGTATTTGATTCATTGTGCGTCTCAGTTTTTAGAACAATAAAAGTGCCATCTCAATTTTGTTTGCTAGAGATCATAGGCAGAATGCAGTTCTATCGATTTAGCTCATCCATTTCAATTCTTCTCGCTCCCGCAAGTATGTCGATTACTGCGCGGTTGCCTTCATGGCAGGCAGATTCATAAAGCTGATGTTCTGGCACCATACGATGAAAAGGCAACTCAGCTACGACAGGTGCAGTATAAGTTTCTGGATCGACAATTCGATAGGTGTAAAGTAATTCGTTCTCAGAGATTGCTGTTATTCGTTCGGTAACTTCGAAAACCTCTGAAGAAGCTATCTGGCTGACAGTGTGTTCAGGCCGAAAACTATTAGTGTGTATGACTAATGTTTCATCTTCCCAATGTCCAATGGAGTCACCCATCCATTTTGGTATGAGTTTTTCCGGGTGAGACTTGCCTAACCGGATAATTCGAACTTGTATCGCTTCTTCACTCAAAATGACTACGTATTCTTGATTTTGCACTATTTGAATATGAGTACCGTCAGAATTTGTCATAGTTGGTAAGGGCGGTCCCAGGTGAAGGCAGCGCTCGCCAGGGGGTCGCGACTCGGGGCCATCGAAATTGTTATTCATTAATTCAAAATAGCGCGTGCGAAACTCGATACTTTCATCTCTTAGCGGGAAACGTCCATTTTCAGGTTCGATAATAAGTGAAGTTCGGAGTTCGCCATTAATGCGAGCGACGTCTACTGGTGAATCGGGCAAAAAATTGGTATCCGTTCGAAACTCTATATCACCGCCGGCTGGAGGTGGCCCTCGATTGGGGTCCACCGGAGCTTCGCGAGCTATGCGTCGTTCAATAGCTCGACTTCTGAAATCCGCGGCTTCAACTTCTGTATAGGCTCGCTTGTTGCCAAGTGCGATGGGCCTTTCTACCGGTGTAGCGAAGCGCTTTTCCCAGAGTCCTTGTAGATCGGGTACGCCATATTCGGTACGTGGGGTCCGGTAATTCATTGATTCCTGTGCGAGAGAAAGCAGCGGTAAGAAAACTATCGCTAATCCCGCGAGTAAAGCGTTGCTCATCTTGGAATTGTAATTAAGCATTATAGCCACTGGTAATCCGGTAACCAAAAATGAAAATAAAATTGCTAATGATCAACACTCTTTCTTAATCTTCTTATTTATGCGGGAGAACTAGATACTTTTCCCCTGTCGCCTGTTTCGCGTAGCTTTTGAGTATCTCAGGATCAAGCATTTCTTCAAACGATATTTCTTGCGTATATTTACTAGCGAATGTGGTTGTGATTTCTCTAGCTACTCGCTCTCTCATCTTTTGAAACCTTTCCATACCGATTCTTCCGATCATTGGCGTTAAAAGCCAGCCGCCAAGCCCCCAATTCAAACCATAGGATCTATTTAAAATTGTTGGTGATTGATCTAGACCACCGTAGATATATACCTGCTTGTAAGTGTCTGAGCCATATCGGCTGTATTCCTTGGCTTTTTTATTTGCTGCTATTTCCATCGCAGAGAGTAATTGTCCGGGAAGCTTTCCCTCATTTCCACCACCTGTAGCATCAAAGCCTAAAGTAGCACCAGTCGTTACTAGGGCTGCTACCAAGTCTTTCATAAAATCGGGGCTGCTCGTGTCACATACGTACTCTGCTCCCAAACCTTTTAGAAACTCCACCTGTTCGGGCTTTCTAACAATGTTAATAAGAGGAACTGAGTCAGCTTTGCAGATCTTAATCAGCATTTGCCCAAGATTCGAGGCAGCAGCTGTGTTGACTAAGGCGCTATGATTTTCCATTTCCATAGTTTCAATGAAAGCTAGCGCCGTTAATGGATTCACAAATGAGGAGGCGGCTTCCGCAGAAGTCGTATTGTCATCCATGACCAGGCAACTGTTCGCTGGAACACATCTATATTGAGAATACATTGCACCACCTGCTAAACCGACTGTCTTACCTATAAGCTCTTTGGCGTTAGCTCCAGCATCTTCAATCACGCCACCTCCTTCATTCCCAACCGGCATAGATTGGCCGATTCTTGGCTTCATTGAGCCCATTAGAGCTGGATGTATCTTTAGTTTTGCTACTGTCTCATCACCAGTGCCTGAAATTTGTAGGGTATCCAGGTCCGCCGCAAAACTTATCAAAAGTCCAAGATCTGACGGATTAATCGGTGATGCCTCTACCCTAATTAAAACTTCATTTTCTGCAGGAATGGGCTTTGGAACGCTGGCAATGGAGATTTCTATATCCCCGTCAGTGGTAAGAGTTGACCTTATTTCTCTTGAAGTCTGTTCTTGCATGCTTATTTCCTTTTAATTTAATACTGGATTACTGATTTTGGGACAATTACCGCTTTATCAAAAAGTTCATTCATAGCGTTTATTTTTTGCTTGTTGGTTTAATTGGCGAAACTTGTCCATTTTTTCTTTAATGCGAATTTCTAAACCGCTTTGTTTAGGGTTATAGAATTGGTCTTTCTGAATTTCTTCCGGTAGATATTTTTCGCCAGCAGCAAACGCATCATTTTCATCGTGAGCATAACGATACTCTTCCCCGTAACCCAATTCCTTGTTTAGATTGGTTGTAGCGTTACGTAAATGAAGCGGCACTTCCAAAGTGCCCTGGTCGGCAATTGTTTTACGAGCCGACCCGAAGGCCGTGTACATCGCATTACTCTTTGGTGCAACAGCGAGATACACCGCGGCCTGAGCCAAGGCCAAATCTCCCTCAGGGCTGCCCAGTCTTGTGTATGCATCCCAACTATTCAAGGTGACCTGCAGAGCCCGCGGATCAGCAAGCCCTATATCTTCTGTAGCCATTCGAGTAAGGCGTCTAGCGATATAGATCGGATCGCAACCACCATCTAGCATCCTGGTGAGCCAGTAAAGAGTGCCATCAGGTGATGAGCCTCTTACCGATTTATGCAGCGCAGAAATCTGTTCATAAAAACTGTCTCCACCTTTGTCGAAGCGTCGATAGGACTCTTCAATGACTTGTGAGATATGCTCATCATTAATTTGACATTTTCCGTTAATCGGCTCTGCCATATCGCTCAACACTTCAAGGTAGTTTAAGGTGCGACGTGCATCGCCATCACCAGTTTTTGCAAGGGTCGATTTCTGGTCATCAGTTAGTTTCAGCTTAAGTTTGCCCAAACCTCTACTTTCATCAGTTAAAGCATTGTCGATTACGGCTATAAGGTCTACTTTTGTTAGTGCTTTTAATAAGTAGACGCGTGCCCGTGATAAGAGCGCATTATTCAATTCGAAAGAAGGGTTTTCCGTAGTTGCGCCAATAAATAATATCGTGCCATCTTCAATATGAGGAAGAAAAGCATCTTGTTGCGCCTTGTTGAATCGGTGCACCTCGTCGACAAAAAGAATCGTTTTGCGCGCACTATTTAACTGCTGAAATCTGGCTTGTTCGATGGTGGAACGAATTTCTTTTACACCTGCCAATACTGCAGATATTGATTCAAAATGACACTCACATGCATTGGCAATAATTTTTGCCAGGGTTGTTTTCCCGACCCCTGGCGGCCCCCAAAGAATCATCGAGTGGGGTTGTTGATGCTCGATCGCTTCAAAAATTGATCTACCCGGACTTAGTAGATGGGGCTGCCCAATAAATTCCTTAACCGAAGTGGGGCGCAATCTAGCGGCTAGAGGCCGATAGACAGTGCTTTCAAGTTCTTCAGATAGTAGCAAGGAGTCCATAAGATGATTATAAGTGGAAGCGCAAAAACCCTACAGCCTTTATACTCTAACCCCGGCAATATTCCGAGCAAAGCAGAGACAGCAGGAGTCCCTATAGAATGACCAGTCCGATGTTTTTTGAAGATTTTGAGGTTGGTACAACCGAGGAGTTTGGTGAGTATTTGGTAACTGAAGAAGAGATTCTTGAGTTTGCTTCGAAGTATGATCCTCAAGCATTTCATCTTTCTGATGAGGCTGCAAAGGCTACTCTTTTTGGAGGGCTTTGTGCTTCCGGTTGGCATACCTGTGCTATTGCGATGCGGATGCTTGTGGATAATATGCCGGAGAGCAACAAGTCGCTTGGCTCGCCAGGGATTGACGAGCTGCGCTGGACGAAGCCAGTGTTTCCGGGTGACACCCTGCGTGTTAAGACTACTGTTCTTAGCAAAACGAATTCCCGTTCGCGTCCAGATCTAGGTAGTTTACAAATGCAAAATGAAGTGTTTAATCAGAAAAATGAATTGGTGATGAGTAACAAGCCCATTGTTATATATAGAAAAAGAGACATTGGTTAGATGTTCGAATGTGTTAGTTCTTCGCTCACTAATCTGCAATATCAATCCTGCTCCAGGGCATTTTAGCGATGGAGCAGGCAAAAGGTAGGAAAGACACCTGGCCCTTAAAATAGCTTAAGCAGGTTACTCAACTATCGCCTGTTGAACAGCATTTTCAAAGTCATACTGTGTTCGACTATGCGGTTGTTGCAGGAACAATACGGCAGTTAGTTCCTCCTCTGGGTCTGTCCATGACCGAGTGCCAAATGCACCTCCCCAACCAAATGCTCCCCCACTGCGGCGGGCATTGGATGTAATTGGATCAACCGTTACTCCGACGGTATACCCGAACCCCATTCCTTCCTGGTTGCGCGAGAACCCCCGATAAAGATCACCAATTTGATTACTACCCATCATTCTGACAGAGCGAGGGCTTAGCAATCGATTGCCAAATAATTCACCACCATTTACCAACATTTGTTCAAACTTTAGATAATCCTCGGCGGTACTAGACAAACCTCCAGATGCCGAAAAATAACTTGTGGGCGGTCGGTCTAGAAATCGAGACATATCCCTATCGGCAATTATCACACGGCGGTTTTGGTATTCAGACGGCACGTTGAAGTAAGTATTGCTCATGTCGAGGGGGTCGAAAATCCGTTCTTGCAAAAACTCTTCGAATGTTTGTCCCGAGACGACTTCTACAATTCGTGCAACGACGTCTAAGCCGACTCCAGGGCTATAAGCCCAGCGAGACCCAGGCTGAAAGTCTAGAGCATAAGAGGCATATCGTGGCATTTCACTTTCAAGTGTGGCATCAGGATCGCGTTGTGAAAATCCTTGGATTGCGCTCCCTAATCCCCCGCTCGCTAAGCCCGAGGTATGAGTTAGTAGATCGTGGATTGTAATGTCTCGATGGGCAGGAACTAGGCGATGTTCAGGAATATTTTGGCGATCGACATTGTAAGGGCTTATGTTTTCATTCACAGACTCCTTTAATACAGCAACCTGCATGTCAGAAAATTCTGGAATATACATCGACACAGGATCTTCGGGGCGAATGAGCCCTTCTTCCACCATCATCATCGCAGCCACTCCTAAAACCGGCTTTGTGGAGCTCATCATGATAAAAATTGCTTCGGGATCCATCGCTCGATTGTTATCAACATCCATTAAGCCATGGGTTTCGAAGTGCACTAATTTTCCATGACGTGCAACCACCGTAATAGCGCCTTGAACGTCACCAGCATCGATATGACGCTGCATAACTGTATTTATCTGTTCTAATCGATCAGATGACATTCCAACTTCTTCTGGTGCAGCGCGAGGAATATCTGCAGCAACTGCGAGATTTACTACCGCGATACTTAACAAGGAAAGCACTGCAACCATAGATGATTTAGTAAATATTTTTAAAGAGAAGCTGATCATTTTGAGCTCGCTGTTTTAGTTAGTAGTGACCCATAGCCATTATCTGGGAAGTGGGGGAGTCAGGTATTGCACTCCCCCTCGGAGTTCTTTGAAGTAATATAGTAGAATATTAGCCCAATCCCAATGATCCCTATACTAAATAATGCTTCCACTGGTCTCATAATTAGTGTGAATCCCAAAGTCCAGCCGGTTAATGTTAGAAAAACAATAGGTGGTAGAGGAAAAAGAAAAGAGCGGTAAGGTCTTTCTAAATCTGGTTGCCGCCATCGCAGAACAAATAATCCTAACACGGTAACAAAGGTGTTAAGTGCCATGGTAAATCCGGCAAATACAAGAATGGACTCAAATGTTGAAGATAAAATAAATAATACTGCAACAGATGATTGCAAATAAATCGCGGTGGCTGGTATTCCCGCAGAATTAGTTCGCGCTAAAAATTTCAAGCGAGGAAAATCTTCACCTATTACCTGCATTACACGAGGAGCGGCCATAGTCATAGCGCTGACTGTCGAAATCAACAATAAGGCTAAGGCAACTCCAAATATATTCCCAGCATTTTCGCCAAATGCAGCTTGAGCTGCAATGGCCCCAACTTCTATTTCCCCAACTAAGCTGTCCATCGGAGTTACGGTCAGAAATGAGTAATTGAGTGCGAGGTACAATATAGAAACTATACTGGTTCCAGTTATCAGAACCCAAGGGAGTATCCGTTGTGGGTTCTCAATTTCACTGGATAAATAGGTTGCTGCATTCCAGCCGGAATAAGCGAAACTGACATAAATTAGTGCTACTGCAAACGTACCACTTGTAATTATATCAAAATCACCTTGAACTGGGGTAAAGATTACTGGTTGAGGAGATTCTACAACGATCAAGGAGGCTGTAATAAAGATGATAATCACTACAACTTTGAGTGCCGTGAATATGACTTGAGTGCTGCCACTGTTTCGATGATTCGTCGCATGTACGGCCGTCAGAATTAACAACAGAGCAACAGCAAATGCTTTTTCTAAAATTTCGTGAACATCGCCAAAGAGGGAGGACGTAAAGTAGGCGGCGAACGTCATTGCAGCAAGTGCGGTAGGAGCTGCGAATCCTACAGTTGTAGAGATCCAGCCTGATACAAATCCAGCCGATGGGTGATAGATTCGAGACAAAAAATTGTACTCGCCACCGGATCGAGGGAATGCTGCGCCAAGTTCTGCATAGGAAATCGCACCACAGAGAGCTGCGAGCCCGCCAACTGCCCATAAGAGTAGTAAAGCGAACCCAGAACGAATATCAACTAACTGAAAACCAAGACTAGTGAACACACCAGTGCCGATCATATTAGCGACGATAACTGCAGTGACGGTGATGAAACGGAATTTGTCCGATGTCATTTTTGCTTAGTTCCTTTCATTAACGTTTTAATGATGAAGACTAGTAAACAAACGTCCTTAATTGTTGGGAATGCTGCGGGTTTCACCTGGAGTAATGAAAATATCTTGGCCGCGCAATTCATTGGGTCTTCGAATCGGGTCTGCTGAAATTGTATCTGGAACATGAATGCCAACGCTGTGTTGTGGTTTTATGCGATTATTTAGAATATTTCTTCCTGCGGTTGTGCTTAAAAACCAATAAGGAGGTAACGCTAAATTTGGTGCGCGCTGCTCCCAATACTCCGCGTCGATTGCGAAATGGTCATCATTAGGGTCAGAGTCTCCAAGATGCAACACCGTGGAATTATCGTTAAGTGTCACCCGCCAGGCAATATTTTCTACATCGAGCATACGCATCGGCCAACCAGAGTGCGGAATGCGTACGGCCTCAACAAATAGATTCTCGCCATCAAAAGAAACAGGGTTGTCGTTAAAACCAAGGCTTACTGAATTTACTCGATCGAACACCGATGCACCGCTATCTCTAGCAGCCGAGCGCATTGCGACAATAGCCTGATTGGGGGCATAGAGACGAATATCCGCTTGCGCTTCCATGAGTTCATAGATTTCTTCCGGTGAAAAATGATCGCCATGGTAATGGCTAATAAAAATAGCATCAACGTCGTCAAAAGGGGCTTCGCCATCAAACATGGCACGTTTCATTTCTTCTGTTGGGAGCAAATATTGGCCGTAGGTATTTGGAAACAGGGGGTCAAACAAAATCTTAGTTTCGCCATCACTCACCATGACTCCTTCATTAGCGATATAGAAAGCGGAAGGTCTAGAATCTTGTCCTTGTAGAGCGCTGACAAAAGTTAAGCTGAGAGTGAGTATTAATGTTTCAGTTAAATTAAGTAGTTTCATGATTAGCTCTGTTATTACTATTTAGAAGCGCAAGATGCTGAGTTTATTGCTAGAAATCACTGTCTGTGAATGCAAGATGGATTAATCAAACAAACAGTCAGGATCAACGTTAGCCTTATAACAGGAAAAATTCGGAGGCCTTCACAAAAAATCCGTGCGCTCAGTGTAGCCTTTGAAGCGTTTATCCAGCAAATAATTGAGTGGCTTTATAGTACGGTTGAATCAATAGAGCTGACTTTCAGCCCACGGGTTACTAAAAGAGCAGGGTGATTGATTTTGCTTAGCCGCCTAATATTACCTAGAGATTAAGCCAGCCTAGATCAATTTCACTCAGCATTAATTCTAGTCCTTAACTAGAGGGTGACTCTCTCCTTTAGAATAAACCCTATAAATTCCTTATGATTCTCTCGGATCTTGAAGCCATGGCCCCTAAGGTTCTGCTATAGTCGGGTGTAGTTCCAATCTTCAACACCCTTACCGAAAACAGCGGAGGCTAATAATGAGAATAAACCCCACTGAAATTGCGAAAACCCTTATAAATCAAATATGTGCAGTTGTTTGCACCCTTGGCTTTTCCACCTTCTTAAGTGCCCAAGACTGGCAGCCGGAAATCCTGAGTGATGGACAACCCAACATTACTGGCATGTGGAACAACGTTGGTGCTACAGCTACTCCATTGGAAATGCCTGCAGAGTTTGATGGCAAAGTGCCTACGGCTGATGAAGTGGCGGACCTTATTTCCCGTCGCGATGAGGCTCGGAAGGGCAATGTTTGGGACGGATTTGAAAATAGCCAAGGTGTAGGTGCCTACGAAAATTATTGGTTTGATTGGTACTGGTCCGACGCAGTAGCCGACGCCCCTGCCTTAATTGTTGATCCACCAAATGGTCAGCTACCTGCTTATACAGCGGAAGCTCAAGAAGCGATTCGATTGAATGTTGTTCATGAGCATGATTCAGCAGCTACCGTTGAAGCTGGGGACCGATGTTTGTCCCGCGGCGTGTTTGGCATGATGATGCCAACTGCTTACAACAATGGAAAGCTGATCATACAATCGCCAGGCTATGTGATGATCCATAGCGAAATGATTCATAATGCCCGAATCATCCCCATCGATGCAGGCGATCATTTAGATGAAAGAATTAAATTGTGGGAAGGAGATGCGCGCGGACATTGGGAAGGCAATACGCTTATTATTGAGTCAACCAATTTTAAGTATGTACGAAATATCCGTGCTCCTGGCAGAGGCAATCCACCTCAGAACGAAGGCCGCAAGATGATAGAAACTTTTACCTTCGAAGATGAGAACACACTGCGCTATACATTAACTGTCGATGACCCTTTAACTTACGAAGCACCTTGGACAGTTGCTTTTCCTTACCTCAAAGATGCCGAATACAAACAGTATGAGTACGCTTGTCACGAAGGAAACTATGCAATGGAAACCCGCTTAAGCGGTGCCCGCGTAGAAGAAAGGGGAATAGCTGAAGCCGGTAGATAGTATTAAAGGGGTATCTACCATGAAGAAACTTATCTCGGTTTTACTCGTTGCACTTTTCGTTAGTGCATGCGGACAAGAACAATCTGAGATGTCAGCTGCTGACGGAGATTGGCGCCATCATGGCGGCAATCATCGCTCAGAAAAATACTCTCCATTGGATCAGGTTAATGGCAGTAATTTCGGGCTGTTGGAAGTGGCCTGGCGTTACCGCAGTCCCGATTTAGAATTACCAGAAGAATTGGCCTATCCCACTGGAGACTATCGTGCAATGCCCTTAGTTATCAATGGGGTCATGTATGTTAATAGCAACCACGGTTTGATTTCTGCACTTGATCCCGTAACTGGTGAAGAGCATTGGGTATTCGATCCCAAAAGTTATGAATATGGCCCGCCGCTATTTTCCCCACTGCAAACCAGAGGTATCGAATACTGGACTGATGGAAATATCGAACGTTTGTTTATAGCAACGTCGGGGAAGCAACTAGTTTCCGTTGATATTGAAACTGGTCAACCTGATCCTAATTTTGGTGATGATGGTTATGTCGATCTACGAGAAAACTTCGGCAGGTTTGAGTTTGAAATGAACAACATTACTCACGGTGCGCCGCCAATTGCAGTTGGGTCAACCGTGGTAGTTGGGTCAAAAATTTATGACTACCCCATGTATAACAGAAGTCCGCCAGGACATGTCCGTGCGTATGATGCCTACACCGGTCAATTCAAGTGGCGTTTCAATACTATTCCTCAGGCA
>NTJZ01000004.1 GCA_002457215.1 OM182 bacterium MED-G28
TAGGGGCCATTTTCTTCAATCCCGCCTGTAGGGATAATCACTGTCGTGGTGTCTGCTAAAATTAGATCACGAATCTCCAGAAAAGTTAGCTCTTCTAACCAGTAGGATTGACCGGCAGCTATAGGCCGATCGATAGCTAGGAGTTCGACGGATTCATTGCGTGTCTGGCCATAAATGCTTGCTGACAGCGGCAAGAGGCAAGCTGCGAACAAGATAAAGAGCCATCTTTTAAAATTGCTTATATTATCGGTGGAATTCAATTTTTAATCCCCAACATTAAAGTCTCGTGTTGCCTAAGCTTTTTCATCATCAAAAATATTTTAAAACTAGTTAGATGCTACCTTAAATTCGACTCTTAAGTATCGTAAAATTAGGTTTTTCTACCTGACAGAAAAACATTTATATTTCGTAATAAATGCGATAGAAGAGCATTGACAGTGAGGAATTGATAACGCTTAATCTCCAACCTGCTGCCCTATTCTAAGCAGTGATGCTGGTTGGTAATTTTTGAACGGGATTTAGTAACATAAATAACGATTTAGTACTTTAATAAATTGAGAATCTGAACTGACTCTTTCTATGCGAATCATTGTGATACTGGCTTTGGGGGTGCTAGCGATAGGCGCTGCATTCTTATTGTTTAGCCCTAATGTAATTCGAGGTAGTGGGCCGATTGCTGCAACGAATTTAAGCGAAGAGGAATTAATTGCTAGGGGTGAATATCTTACAGTCGCGGGAAATTGCGCAAGCTGTCATACGACTTCCGATGGAGAGTTTATGGCCGGTGGTCTCTCTTTCGCTACTCCTTTTGGTACGCTTTATTCAACTAATATCACTCCAGACCCAGAAACTGGAATAGGAAATTGGAGCGACTGGGACTTTCTAAATTCAATGCGGCATGGTGTTCGGCCAAATGGTGAACACCTATACCCGGCGTTTCCCTATACATCATTTACCAAAGTTCCTAACGAAGATATCGCGGCGATGTTTGCCTATCTGCGTAGTATTCCACCAATAAAAAAAGATGCGCGCACCAATGAACTTTCTTTCCCCTTTAATATGAGAGCGCTTTTAGGTGCTTGGAAGGTATTTTACTTTGATCAAGGTGAATTCGAGTTCATTAAAGAAGAATCGGCTGAGTGGAACCGTGGCGCTTATCTTGTAGAAGGCCTAGCTCATTGCAGTGCCTGCCACACCCCGCGTAATTTTTTAGGTGCAGAATTGGCTAGGCAGCATATGAGTGGAGGTGAATATTTTGATCGGGTTGGATCGGGAAGCTTTCGATCTTGGGCTGCGCCAAACTTAACTCCCTCAAAGCGTGGGCTTGGTTTGTGGCCACAATCCGCGCTTGAAGACTATTTAAAAACAGCGCGCAATGATTTTCTGGAATCTTTTGGACCCATGAATGAAGTTATTATGAATAGCACGCGCTATTTAAGTGGCAACGATATAACAGCGATGGCGACCTATCTTAAATCTTTGCCAATAATTGATGAGCGTGAAGGTGTTATGCCTGATTCTGAGCTTATGGGTCGAGGACGCACTATTTATAACCTCCATTGCGGAACATGTCATTTGCCGACGGGTGAGGGCGATCCGGAGATGGCACCAAGACTGAATGCTGGGAGTTTAGTTGTTCAGGCAGAAAATCCAGCGTCTATGATTAACGCAATACTGTATAGCCCTGAAACGCCGGGGCATCCGCTAACTCCAAGATGGCGAGAAGCGATGGAAGAATTTCAATATTTACTTGATGATGAAGAAGTAGCGGCAGTGACGAGTTATATTCGTAATTCCTGGAGCAACAGAGCAGGTTTAGTATCTTCAGAGCAAGTAGCACTGCAGCGCTAGTGCTACTTGTTGAATGCCCTGCTAGTGTTTGTTATTCAATGCTCTGTAGAATTCACGCCGAGTGTCCGATAACATTCTCAGCTTCAAAAAATATTTTACAATTAGCTATTGAGGCAAATTAACGTGTTGTATTCATTCGCAGTTCATTTTTCAAAAATGACAAGCGTTAGTGTGCTAACAGCGATGCTGCTCGTAAGTTGCAGCGAAAATGTTCCTCCATTAGCAGAGCCAAATCAGAGCGCCTCAGTATTGAGAACTCGATTGATGACTGGCGAACAATATGGAAATACGATCGCACAAATATTTGGCGAGGATATACGTAATAGTGTTTTACCTCCTATTCCTCCGATGGCAAGAACCGATGGTCTATTAGCGTCAGGCTCCGCTTTTGTTGGGGTTACGTCAGATCAAATTTCTCAAATCCAGCAAACAGCAGCTTTCATCGCGGCTAAAGTTGTTGATGAGGAACATCGCGATTTTCTTGTGCCTTGTCGGCCGGAATCTATTGAAGAGCCAGATCCTAACTGTGCTGGGTTATTTTTGAGAGAGACGGGTCGACTTCTTCAGCGCCAGGCCGTGGATGATATTCGGTTATCTGAACTAGTTGATATTGCGGCTTATGCCGCAGAACAAACAGAGGATTTTTATGCAGGCCTGGCCTTAGCGCTTGAATCAATGCTTATCAGTCCTGAGTTTATTTTCATTGTGGATCACAGTGAGGCAGATCCTAATCGAATTGGTCAAGAGCGGCTCACTGGGCATTCTTTAGCTTCGAGGCTCAGTTTTTTCTTGTGGAATGGCCCCCCGGATATTGCTTTACTTGAAGCTGCTGAAAGTGGAGAGCTTCATACAACGTCTGGGTTAAATGTAGCTGTTGAGCGGATGTTAGACAGTGTAAGACTCGAAGGAGGTATGCGCGCCTTTTTTGACGACATGCTCGGATTTGATGAGTTTAACAGTCTTGCCAAAGATCCTTTGGTATATCCAATGGTGACAGGCTCCACGCTGCGAGACGCAAGAGAGCAGACTTTACGCACAATCATAAATCACCTACTTCATGATACTCAGGACTATCGTGATTTATTTGTAACGCGAAAAACATTCATGTCTCCATCCCTTGCCGTGGTTTATGGTACGGCAAGCCATCAAGGATGGGTGGCTCATACTTTCCCAGAGGACAGCCCTCGCCAAGGATTGCTGACTCAGGTGAGTTTTCTTGCGGCAAATTCGCATGCTGTGCGTAGTTCGCCCACGTTACGGGGTCAAGCCTTAAGAGAACGATTTCTGTGTCAGGTTGTGCCATCTCCTCCCCCAAATGTTGATTTCTCGCTGTTGGAGGAGGACGAACACGCATCCACTGCTCGGGAGCGACTAGAGGTGCATAATACTAACCCTTCTTGTGCAGGCTGCCATCTAATCACTGATCCTATGGGACTTTCTTTGGAAAATTTTGATGGCGCTGGTCGTTTCCGGGAGACTGAATCTGGCGCACAATTAGACATAAGCGGAGAGTTGGATGGGGTGTTTTATGATGATATTGGTGGTTTGGCTGCAGCAATGCGCAATCATCCAAAACTCTCAACTTGCCTGGTCAATCGACTCTATGCCTATGGCACTGGAGGGCCCTTATCTCTTGGTAATGACCGAGATATCCTGAACTGGTTTGAAAGCCGGTTTGTCGCAAATGGGTACAAGTTACCCGCTTTACTGCGGGATATAGCATTGAGTAGGGCATTTTCTTCCGTGAGATCAGAGAAAACTCAGGGTAAACTAGGTATAGTAGAGCCTGCACGCCCGTTTCGGCTAGCTGAGCCAGATTGGATAAATAACGCAGAGACTAACTGATGGGAAAGTTTAATAGACGTCGCTTTTTGCAAGGTGCACTTAATGGTGGCGCAATCACTGTTGGGCTTCCGCTATTGGACGTTTTTCTGAACGACAACGGAACTGCTTTTGCCGATGGTTCCGAAATCCCCCTGCGGTTTGGTACTTGGTCTTGGGGGCTTGGAATGAGTGAGTCTATATTTGTGCCTAAAAAAACCGGCCCAAATTTCGATCTGCCAGAAGAGATAGCCGCACTAGCACCCATTCAAGAGCATATAAATCTGTTTACAAATTTTCATGTTTTTAAAGACGATGCGCCTAACCTTTGTCACCACTCTGGCTGGGTAGTTTTGCGTTCAGGCATCGCTCCGATGACTTCGGAAAACCGACCTGGCGAAACAATTGACGTCTCTATTGCTAGGCAGTTAGGCAATGCCACGCGGTTTCGAAGTCTAAGCGCTACTGCCACTGGTGATGTGCGTGATAGCTTTAGCTATGAAGGAGGCAATTCTGTAAATGCTCCAGAATGGTCCCCTTTGAGATTTTATCAACGTTTGTTTGGTGAAGATTTTCAAAATCCGAATGCGGATTCATTTACACCAGATCCGAAGGTAATGGTGAGAAAGAGCGCTCTATCCGCGGTCCAGGATGAGGCAAAGAAGCTAGAAAGCTCTTTAGGGTCTGATGATCGCGCACGTCTTGATCAGTACTTTACCGGTTTAAGAGATCTTGAGCGCCGTTTTGATTTGCAGCTTTCTAAACCAGACCCTCGCGAAGCATGCATTGTCAGCGAAGCACCAGAGGACCTTCCTACCGGCCTGGATGCAGATCTCGTTTCGCTTAGACATCGAATGATGACAGATTTGATGCTGATGGCTGTAGCTTGTGATCAGACTCGGGTATTTAATATGTTTTATGCGTCGGCATTCTCTGCGACTACTCAGCCAGGGTATGACAAACCTCATCATACATCGACCCATGAAGAAGCGGTCGACAGAGAACTTGGCTATCAACCGAAGACCTCTTGGTATACGCGACGTGCTATGGAGGAGTGGGCATACTATGTTGGTGCGTTGGCAAACTTCAAAGAAGGGGATGGATCTTTACTGGATAATGCTTTTATCTATTCCACCACAGACCAATCTTTCGCCAAATTGCATGCTATTGATGGCATCCCTATGTTCAGCGCGGGTACTGCGGGTGGGCGCATAAAAACTGGTTTGCATATCGATGGCAATGGAACTCCAGGGTGTCGATTAGGCTATACTGCCCAGCGTCTAATGGGTCTCGACATAGAGTCTTGGGGAGACAAGAGCAATACCACTTCGAGTGAGATTGGTGAAATTCTGGTTTAAAAAATTCTATTTTTACATCTTAAAGATGTACATGGCACTTGTTAGCACAGGTGTTTTTTTAAATTCTCATGCAGCTGAAATTGATTCTTCTACTGAAGCCTTCCTAGAGATACCTCGACCGGCAGAATTTCATGTCGAAATAACAGAGCGAGATGGTCCTGTTTTTGCCAACTCCAATGGCAAAACTCTCTACAAGTGGCCACTTCATAAATTGCGCAATGGTTATAGTGGAGAACCGCCAGGTACTCCGATGTGTTATGACGAGGTAGTAACAGTGACCGCTGGTTTTATGAGTCCTTATCCCCCGGGTATTAAATTACCTGAACCAGAAGAGCGATTAAGTTGCACTGAGCTCTGGCCTCCAGTTTTAGCCAAAGATAATGCGGAGGAAATAGGGAAGTGGACTGTTGTTGAGCGTCGTGATGGCAGCAAGCAATGGGCTTATGACGAACAACCTTTATACACTTCTGTTCGTGATCACTTCGCAGGTGATGTGATTGGTGGAAGTACTAAGCGCTATGGTGGAGATTCACCGGCATACCGAGTCCCCATAGGTCCCCCATCTCAGCTTCCTCCAGGTTTTGCAGTACGAACAACAACTGTTGGCCGTATGCTCACTAGTGATAAAAATGAATCAATTTATGAATTTGAGGGTGACACTGCCGCGATAATAAATTGTATTGATGCTTGCTTAAATAATTGGCGGCCTGTCGTTGCTCCTGCTTTAGCACGCGCTCAAGGTGAATGGGATTTACTGGAGCGCTCTCCTGGAGTTCGACAATGGGTTTATCGTGGAAAGCCTCTTTATACGCATATTTTAGATACAAAATCCTGGAGTCAACAAGGAAGTGATGTGCCGGGTTGGACAAATGTCTTTACTCAACAGGCACCTAGTTTCCCTCAAAGTTTTACAGTTCAATCCTCAATAGCAGGAGATGTGTTGGCAGATGTCAACGGAAGAACAATTTATGTTTATCGGTGTGGGGAAGACTCCATCGATCAGCTTGCTTGTGATCACCCTGAAGATACGCAAATCTACCGACTCGCAATGTGCGGTGCCGGTAATCCAGCTAAATGCCTCCAACACTGGCCTTACCTAATTGCAGGAGCGAATGAAACTAGTGTAAACCGAAGTTGGCGCATTATCACGATTGATCCAAAGACTGGTCGATTGACAAGTAATGAGGGAGAGGACAGCTTACGAGTTTGGTCTTATCGCGATAGACCAGTGTATTTATTCGGTGGTGATAGTCGTCCTGGTGATGTAAATGGAGGAGGGACAGGAGAATGGCGAGGTCAGCGAAATGGCCTGAAAGCTTTTTGGCTTAGAGATGATTTTATGAATGGGATTTTGTGATGAGCCGATTAGCATATTTAACTATTAGCGTGGTTCTTACCTTTTCGAGCACTGCTATCAGTGTGATTGCTGATGAGAGTATTTTGCGTGACGGCAAAATTGGTTACGTGATGACTGATCTATTTTGGTCCGTGTATCAAACTCCTGGAGGTAGTGAAGAATGCCCGCGGGGATACAATGATGGCCCTCGTGAACAATTCGAGAAATTGTTTCCAGCGCATGAGTATCTGACAGTTGAAGAAACCCAACTCAAACAAGAAATAGCTACATGGCATCCAAATACTGACCCGGAAGAATTTGAGTTTTTTGAAGTTGAAGGTGAGTTGTCCTGGGGTCTAAATTTGGATGGCGAAGTTGATCCGAATGACTTTGTCCATCCGGATGGTTCCATAGGTATTGATAACGAGGTCTACCGCGCAGTAGGCTGTATCATCGGCTTCCGCGGCCCCGACGGTGTTGAATATATATTTCAAAATAAAGCGATTATTGATCGAGTTTACAACAGGATGATGATTCAACTTGCTGATGTTGATAGTTTGGAGAATGATGAGAGTGTCACCGTAAATTGGTTTCGAGGTATGGATCGGCTGCTAACTGACGCGACTGGCCAAAAAGCTATGTCTGGTGGGACTCAAAGAATTGATAGACGCTGGGGGGAAAGCCTCATTCGTCAATCCACTGGGAAAATAGAGGATGGCATCCTAACGACTGATCCGATTGATGAGCTCGTGATACCATGGATGAACCTAAGTGTTCCTTCTGTACATATTTTTCGCGATGCGCGTTTGCAACTGAATCTCAGCTCTGAGCAAGCGACGGGACTGCTGGCCGGTTATGCTGATGTTGATACATGGTACTATCAATTGATCCGCAATGATTCTACGCATCATCTTAGCAACGGACAGATTTCAGGAATTTCACTTTATAAAGCTTTGCGACGACTTGCGGATGCTTATCCCGATGCAGATTTAGGTCATAACACTGCCATTTCGACTGCCTTGGATATTAAGATGACACAAGTGTATGTTGTTGACCCGCTTGAGGAGAACTCTGAGTAATAGCTCTCGTCACTTCAACTGATGACACTTATAGTTCCATTCTTTAGTACGAAGAGTTCACACAACCAGCAATTCAGCAGTATGCGATTTAGGAGAAAAAATGAACAAATTACTTGTTTCTATTATTGCTGTGCTAACTATTTCTTTGATTCCAATGCTTACTCTTGGACAGGATGATTATCCTCGAACTGCCTCTGGAAAACCCGATTTTAACGGTCATTATGATATTTCGACCTTGACCCCTTTTGAGCGACCTACTTCATATGGAGATCGGTTATTCCTCAACGAAGAGGAAGTTCAGGCGCTTCGAGATCGCGAGCTAAATATTCGAGCGCAAGACGCTATTTTTAGTGACCCTGACCGAGAGGCTCCAGAGGAAGGGGGTAATATCGGCTCCTATAATGATTTCTGGTTTGATCGTGGCAACGATGGTTTTGTGATTGATGGCCAGTACCGTACTTCTATTCTTACCTATCCTGAAAATGGACGGATGCCAGCTCGGACAGCAGAAGGTCAGACGAAGGCTGATGCTGCGCCTAAATTTGCCTGGCCTGAAAGAGATGGAGCTTGGTGGTTAGAAACTGGTGATACACCTTACGATGGTCCTGAGAATCAAACATTAGCAGTACGTTGTATTTACCACCAGCCGGCAACAATTCCAATTACACCTCGGGTTTATAATAACCTGAAGACTATCGTGCAGACAGATGAGTATTTAATGTTATACATCGAATGGATGCATTGGGCCCGCATAATTCGTATCGGTGATGCAGAACATAATACCGAAACTCTGGCCACTTTCGATGGCGACTCAATCGGTTGGTGGGACGGAGATGCACTGGTAGTGGAAACAGTTAATTTTATGGATCAACCTCATCAGCTAGCCGACCGTAAAGTAATTGAGCGATTCCGTCCTGATGTTAATGGTGGGTTAATCTATAGTTTTAATGTCGAGGACGCAGATTACTCTGATGTTTACAGCGGCGAAATGGTATGGCCTCGATCGAATCAGGTACCTTATGAATACGCTTGTCATGAAGGTAATTATGCGATGTCTGCAACTCTCATGGGCGCCCGGGTTAGGGAAAAAGAATATCGTGAAGAGAATGGGTCGGAAGATTAGAGTTTAACTACAAATTAATTAATCAAACTTAAATCAATCAATGTAGACTCATAGATTATTTAAATAAAAATAAAGACCAAAAAGGACTCACGGTATGAAAGTTTCTTCATTGTTATTTGCAATGAGTGCTATATTTTTATTATCGATTTCGATGGGTGTTAGTGGACAAAGCAATCCCTATCGAAATGTGAATTGGGCGACTCTACCGGATGGGCGCACATGGGGCGCGGTAGGCGATTTGGATGTCGCGCCAGATGGAGAGCATATTTGGGCAGTGGTCCGCTGTGATGCAACTGCCTTAGATCGATTTGGAAATGAATGCTTGGATTCAGATTTGGATTCAATTTTAAAATTTAACAAGGATGGAGAGGTCGTCGAAAGTTTTGGTGGCGGCATGTTTATTTGGCCGCATGGTATTGATGTTGATAGAGATGGCAACATATACGTAACGGATGCGGTTAGTGATGGAGCAATTCCAGATGGAGATACTCGCGGGCATCAAGTAATTAAATTTAGCCCCACAGGCGATGTGCTATTAGTTTTAGGTACGCCTGGGGTTCAAGGAAGTGCGAATGACCAATTTACATCACCTGCCGACGTCGTAGTAGCCGACAACGGTGATATTTTTATTGCTGATGGCCATAACAATAACGGCAATAATCGAGTAATGAAATTTGATCAAAACGGTCAATTTCTGATGTCTTGGGGGCAAACAGGTTATGGGCCAAGCGAGTTTCGTGCCCTGCATACAATAGCAATGGATCAGCGGGGTAGAATTTTTGTCGGTGACCGTTCAAACAATAGGCTACAGCTATTCGAGCAAGATGGTACCTATATAAATCAATGGACTCAATTTGGTCGACCGAGTGGTATCTTTTTTGACGAGTATGACAACATTTATGTAGCTGATTCTGAATCAGACGTAGAACAGAATCCCGGATGGGAGATGGGAATCAGAATCGGAGATGCAAATTTAGGTTGGGTGGATGAATTTGTCTTGTATGCGCCAGGAGATCCGTTCGTCATCAGGGGTACTGGTGCTGAATTTGTTGCGGTGGATTCAGCTGGAAACATGTTCGGAGGCGAACCGGTACCTAGAAACCTACAAAAATATGTGAAGGTCAGACCCTAGCAAGCCTCTTTAATCGCTACAAGGGCAGTAGATGTATGTCTATTGCCCTTTTTTATTGGACCCTCACTATTGGGAGCGCAATTCTTCCAGTGTTGAGTAGTCTTTAATTGCTTTCCGCTGCCAGACGTTCTTGTTCTCTTGCTCCGCTCAGGATATTAGTCATCGAGTAGTTACCTTCGTGACACGCATATTCATAAATTGGGTCGGGTGTATAATCTAGGATAAATTCTCGCGTGTACGGTGTAGAGTAGGTGTCAGGTTGATCTACAGTAATTTGGTAGAGTAATTGAGATTCATTCAATCGGGTAAATTTTTCGATATTTTTTATGGACCTGTTATGACCAAACGAGCTCTTAGTCGTAAAGTTTGTCGTTTCAACCACGAGGGTGCTGCCATCGAAAAAACCACGCGAATCGCCGTGCCATAATTTTATTTTATTGCTTACATGTGGCTGATCGGTAAGAGGTATTACCCTGGCGTCATGCATCATTTCTTGCACAATTACTACATGGTCTTTTGATTGGACAATTTGCCAGTAACTATTGTAACCAGAATTTAAGTATGGCGCGCCGTAACTTATGCAGCGGTCGTCAACCGTGAGATCTAGCCAGGAATTCGGATTTGTATTACCTCTTTGAGGGCGATTAAAAGTAAGCCCTGTGGCTTCTTCTGACAGGGCAGGGAATTTTCCATTTGGCGGATCAGTAATCTGAGAAGTCCGGTTATGTACCTGGCGCTCTACCAACCAAGCCTGATCATAATTACCAGTAGACGGATCATAGGATTTAATTTCCCCAGAGAGGGCGGCTTCAAACACGCCATCCCCAAAAAGCGCATCCCCATCCTCTTCTGTGATTTCGCGCATCCTGCGTTCTAGTAAAATTTGTTCTTCTTGAGTAAGAAACAAACGTTCACCAAACCTGTCAGGCCGCTCAACAGGCGTAATTGTGTTATTTCCCCATACGCCTTGTAAGTCAGGTTGTCCTAAAGCAGTAAATGGAGCTTCCCAGTTATCAATTTGAGCAACACTCGAACTCGAAGTAACTGCTATGATTGCTGTAACCAAAATAAAGCTTTGATTTTTCATGATCCAATTTTTCTCGATATTCGATTTGACGAGTAAAGGTTATCTGATTGTGCGGTTTGATGGAATTAATAATGGGTGGGCGCTAAGAGATTGCATTCTAAACTTCATTATTTCTATTGCATGTGGCTCGCGAGGTGTCACGGTACTTTTCGTTAAGCGCATATAGAATTGCTAGGGTTTCTTGATCCAATAATCCACTGTAATTAGATGGTCGGTAATGGAGCTGAAAGGCCCTAAAAGCAAATTGGCTCTGTAGGTCATGGGTTCCTGAAATTATAATTGGGTATCCGTAAATAGAGAGTGCACATTGTGCTTCTTGAATCGAAGGTTGGAGACCGGTGAATTCCATTGAATACTTATTTACTGTTGCTGTGTCGTACCAAGGCCCTATTCCTGCCTCATAGAGTTCTCGCCATGGAAATTTAGGCCCTGGATCTGATTTGCGGGATGGAGCTATGTCGGCGTGCGCAACAATATCGATTGGATCAATAGCAGGGTGTCGATCTAGTATTTCTTTTATCAGTGAAACTAAACTTTCTATTTGAGAAGGAGGGTAGGATGGAAAGGTGCAATCTAATTCAATGATTGATTCTTCTTCTGGTTTGATGCTTAGATCATTGCAATCAAAATCATTAACTACTTCGATGCCAATAGATCGATTATTTAAAGAGGATTCATTTCCCCACTGGCTAATTCCTGCATGCCATGCTCTGCGATTTTCGTCCACAAGTCGATAAATACTAAGACGATTGGGGGAATAAGTTGGATCATCTAAATAAGGTAAAAGGTAGTGGGCACTTACTGGGTTAGGATTTCTAGTGCTTAGTAGTCTAAGAGATTCGGCAAAGTTTCCTGAAGTCGCGTGTATCACCAGAAAATTTACTCTACTGTTCTGGTTAGTCGAAGTGACATCGATATAACGCGCGCTAGAGCATGCTGTTAACAACAAGCTGCTAGCAAGGAGTAATAGTTTTTGTAGTTTTTTCATTGGTCGGTTAATTCGTATCTGTTTTTAAATTCTGCCAACGACTCAGGGTTTGCTATAGACTCTGTATTTGTTACGGGACGCTTGTTTACCACATCTCTAACAGCTAGCTCAGTTATTTTTCCACTACGTGTTCTCGGGATGTCTCTCACTTGGAGTATTATTTCTGGAATATGGCGAGGGCTAGCATGTTTCCTTATGGTTTCGCGAATTTTGCTTCGAAGAGCGTCAGTCAGTTGCTCCTCTTCTCGCAATATAACAAATAAAATAATTCGCGCATCCCCTTCCCAGTCTTGACTAATTGCGATGGACTCAATAACTGCGGGCACCCTTTCTACTTGACGGTAGATTTCAGCGGTTCCTATTCGAACACCGCCGGGGTTTAGTACCGCATCGCTACGCCCTGTAATAATGAGCCCCCCACTGTCAGTAATCGCTGCCCAATCACCATGACACCAGACATTAGTAAAGCGATTAAAGTAAGCATCATGATAACGTGTCCCTTCGGTGTCATTCCAAAATCCCACTGGCTTCGAAGGGAAAGGCTTAGTGCAAACTAATTCTCCTGATTCATTTTTTATTGGATGTCCATCTTGATTCCATACGTCGACTGCCATGCCTAAGCCGCGACATTGTAGTTCACCTTTATAGACAGGCAAAATTGGACACCCCAATGCAAAACACGACACGATATCTGTCCCGCCAGAAATTGAGCTCAATTGGACTGTTGGTTTGACACGCTGATAAACATAATCATAAGACTCTGGAACTAAAGGAGACCCAGTAGAGAGAATCGTCCTTAGTTTTGCTAGCTTATAACGTTCAACTGGACTTACACCTTCTTTTGCTAAAGCAGAAATATATTTTGCAGAAGTGCCAAATACAGTTATTGCCTCTTCTTCTGCTACTTGCATTAATGTATCTGCATTGGGATAAAAGGGGTTGCCATCAAATAGGAGTAGAGTACAGCCCGAAGCGAGTCCAGAGACCAACCAATTCCACATCATCCACCCGCATGTTGTGAAATAAAACAAAACATCTTTCCGTTTTATATCCGTATGTAATCGGTGTTCTTTGAGATGTTGGAGTAGGGTGCCACCTGCTCCGTGTACTATGCATTTAGGTTTGCCAGTTGTTCCTGATGAAAACAGAATATAAAGGGGATCATTAAATGCAAGCTGTTCGAAAGGTAGAGAGATGTCTGAGCTAATCAGTTTATTCCAGTCAATTGTTTCTGAGACTGTCCCGCATTGTTGCCAATTCAGTAATATGCAGTCACACGCGAGTTTTTGTTTTATTGTTTTAACTTTTTCGCAAATTGAAAATGTTTTGCCTTTAAATTGATACCCATCAACTGCCACTAACAGTTTTGGTTGAATTTGTTCGAATCTTTCGAGAATGCCATCAGAGCCAAAATCAGGTGAACAGCTCGACCAGATAGCTCCAAGCCAACTTGCTGCAAGCATGGCTATCACGGTTTCTGGACGGTTTGGCATTATGGCTGCAATACGATCACCTTTTTGTACTCCAAGTTGCTGGAATTTGTTTGCAACGCTAGCTGTTTTTTCGTACAGGTTTTTATAGCTTAGGGTTTCACGACTGCCGTCTTCTCCACGAAAAACTATGGCGATGTTTTCATCTCTATAACGAAGAAGATTTTCAGCAAAATTAAGTTTGGCCTCAGGAAACCAAACATGTTTTTCGAATGAGTTTGCTTTCCGCAGTGTGTCGCTAGGTTGATGACTAACAATCAGATTGGCTTGCTGCCACCAATACTCCCAAAATTGTTCAATATCATCTACCGACCATCGCCAAAGCTCATGATAATTGGACAGCTTAAGACCAAAATGTGAATTGACATCGTTAAGAAATGTCTCCAGAGCTGAATCTTGTTTTGCGCGGGGGGTCCATAGAGGGTTAATAAGATCCATATTTTTAATTCAAGTAGCGTCTGACTGGCTCTGTAAAACTATTTCTTAATGAGACGCAAGAAAATGATCTAAGCCAGCCTGGGATACCTCCATATCTTGTTGTGGAGAGCCTGAACTAGCGCCAATGCCTCCGACACAATCCCCCTCAATGACTACTGGAAGACCGCCTCCGACAGTGCTGATGTGCCCGCCAGCTTCCGTATGAATTCCAAAGGCTAAATTCCCTGGCGTATTAACAGCATTGTATTCATGAGTCGCTTTACGCGCAGCTCCTGCAGTAAACGCTTTGTCTTGTGCAACTTCAATGCTATGAGCCTTGCCTCCATTCATGCGTTCGAAGGCAATAAGGTTGCCTGAATCATCTGTCACTGCGATACACATTGGCACACCTATTTCCTTAGCCTTCTCCCGAGCCCCATCGATTAAAATCCGCGCATCCTCTATGCTCAATCGCTTCACTGAGATCATTTCTAAATTATCCTTGTGGTAAGAAAGTGACACAGTGTACTCAATTCAAAATAGCTGTAACAGTTGAATTATTCCTAGTTAAAAATAAGGTTATGCTAAACTCTGGGAAGTTTAACCAGCTATAAGGCGTCAATATCATCAGCGTCAAGAACAGAGTTGGATTAAGACTGGGTGCTTCTCGGTCACCTTCCCTTCCTAAAGGAGGAAATAATGAACATCATCACAAGATCCTTGGTTTCGGCTATTTTTCTATGTTTGGCGCCGCTGCTTGGCTTGGCACAAGACGAATTTCCACGCACGGCCTCTGGAAAGCCAGATTTTAATGGGAATTACGATATTTCGAGTCTTACGCCGTTTCAGCGACCGGCGGTTTATGGTGATCGACTCTTTCTCAACGAGGACGAAGTGCAGGCTTTGCGTGATAGAGAAATGGGTATCAGGGCGGAAGATGACGAATTAAGTGATCCAGAACGCGGCGCGCCTGAAGCCGGCGGCAATATTGGTTCCTACAACGATTTTTGGTTCGATCGCGGAAATGATGGTTTCACAATTAATGGGCAATACCCTACGTCTATTCTGACCTATCCTGAAGACGGGCGGATGCCAGCTCGAACGCCAACAGGGCAGGCCAAGGCGGCAGCGGCACCGAAGTTTGCTTGGCCAGAACGAGACGGCGCTTGGTGGTTAGAAACGGGCGATCAGCCTTACGATGGGCCAGAAAATCAAACATTAGGAGTGCGTTGCATATATCAAGGGGCAGCATCGATACCAATTCGACCGCTGGTCTACAACAACCTGAAAACAATAGTTCAAACAGATGATTACTTAATGATCTATGTAGAGTGGATGCATTGGGCGCGTATTATTCGAATTAACGATGAAGCCCACAGACCTGAAGATATGGCTACCTATGACGGTGATTCAATTGCATGGTGGGAAGGTGACACTTTGGTTGTAGAGACAAAAAACTTTCTTGATCAACCTTTGCAACCGGCGGATCGCTTAGTTGTTGAACGATTTAGCCCAATAAATGCAGGAGGATTACTTTATAGTTTTTCCGTCGAAGACGCTGACTATACAGATCGTTACGGCGGAGAATTAGTATGGCCGAGGTCTGACCAGGTTCCTTATGAGTATGCCTGTCACGAAGGTAATTATGCTATGAGTGCCACTCTCATGGGCGCAAGAATTCGCGAAAAGGAATACCGGGAAGAACAGGGGTTGAGTAACGATTAGCAATTCGTGAATGCATATTTCTGATTCAAGATGAGCTCATCCGGTGCGAAAAACCAATGTAGGATCTTGCTAAAGCAATACTTTTAGCGGTCGATTGGATTAAGAGCAGTGTTTCTATTCACATGTGATCAGAATTATCTTGAGTTGACCAAAAGCCCGCCTGAGAAAATATAAGTAACGCCACCCCGTGATTTGGGAAAAGTAATGAAAAGTATAATACTAATCTTTGTCCTAGCAGTTATTTTTTATTTCGTAGTTTCGCCTTATCAGAATTGCCGACGCGGTTATACTTCTGGTAGTACCGATGTAGCAACCCTTAGGTGCGCGCGCGAAACAAGCTGGTAAGTGATATTGCTGTATGGTTAGTTTGACGAAGATTAGAAGTAAGGTCGTTTTATTTATATTAAAGTATGCCACATGGCATATTTACTAAAATATTGTGAAGTGCTTGTTGAAAAAAAATATATTTGCTTTAAGAAAATCGTGGATCAGGAACGAGTTCGCTCTTAAAGCGTTTGGCGCGTTTCACGTAATGGTCAGCACTTTGTACTAAGCCTCTCTGTTGTTCTTTGGTCAATTCCTTGATTATTTTTGCTGGTGCGCCCATCACTAAAGAGCCATCTGGAATTTCTTTATTCTCCGTTACCAAGCTGTTTGCACCTATAAGGCAATTCTTACCTATTTTTGCACCGTTTAGGATCACTGCGTTAATGCCAACAAGCGAATTATCACCAATATTGCAGCCATGAAGCATTGCTTGATGACCTACGGTAACATTGCTACCTACTGTGCATGGCATTCCCGGGTCAGTATGAAGAACAGCGCATTCCTGAATGTTGCTATTCTCACCAATGATAATCCATTCGTTATCCCCTCGGAGTACGGCGCCAAACCAGATGCTAGCATTTTTTTCTAATTTGACTTTGCCTAGCACTGTGGCACTGTCGGCGACGAAAAAGTCATCGCCACTGACTTGAACCTCATGCTCGCCTAATCTGTAAATCATCGAATTAAACTCTCCTATGATTTGTATTCGCTGTATTTTTTCTAGGGCAATCGAAACACAAATAGCATATTGCCGCCACTGCGCTGGCGAATTTCTGGAGTCAATGTCCTGTGATTGACTCCACCACCCGCGGCAATCGCAAGATATTGTATGTCATCGACGCTAAAGGTAGTTGGAAAGCCACCAGCTGAAGAATTTAGAATTTGCTCCCAGAGAATTTCGCCTGTGTCTACATCGAATGCTCGAAATCTTCTAGCATCGTCAGTGACGAATGCTAATCCTCCACCCGTAGTTAAAACTGAACCGGTAATTGCAGCTCGCTGCTGGTATGTCCATAACGCTTCACCTGTCGCCACGTCGACTGCCGTAAAGATTCCGATCTGGCCATCGCCTTCAGGAACAGGAATTTTTAATGAAACAGCAGAACTGTGGTAACCACCAACTGTCGGGTTAACTGGATTTAAGTAGTAATCCATGCAAGTGTTGTTCGTTGGAGCGTATAGAGCATTGGTTTGTGGGCTGTAGCCGACGGAATTCCAGTTAATTCCTCCAGTGGTTGTCGGACAAACTAATTTGCGTTGTCGAATTTCGGTGATATCGATTTCTGGATTAGTAATACCTTTTTGATTTTCAATATCGACATCTACAATGACATTTTGGTAGTTGGTTTCTTTGGCCCATAGAAATTCTCCAGTCGCCGCGTCCATTGTCCAAATAATTCCGGGTTTACCAGGTATTCCCGTTACTACCTTGCGCCGCTCGGCAGACAAGATGTTAGGATTTATCCAAGAAACTTGGTCAGCTTTAGGTGTAACTTCGGTTTCAACAACAATGCGCTCAAATGGGTGATCCTGATCCCAATTCCCTCCAGGAATATGCTGGAAGTACCACTCAATTTCTCCTGTGTCTGCATTCATGGCTATCGTAGAGTTTGTATAAAGCACATCACCGCCACGAGTATCTCGCTGAATTGACCCCCAGGGAATTGGTACGGCGATTCCTTGGTAAATAAGATCTAGGTCGGAATCATAGCTTGCAGGCATCCATGCAGAGCCGCCCCGGCGTTCCTCATTAGGAACGTCCCCCCAAGTCTCTCCACCAGGCTCACCAATTTTTGGTACTGTATTAGTTCTCCAAATTTCCTCACCGGTGTCTGGGTCGTGAGCAGTAATCCAGCATCCAGTGTTGATGTAGTAGCAGCCAGACATGCCAGCTATAATTTTACCGTCTAGAACTTGAGGGCCGCCTGAATAATGCTGGCCTATAGTCCAATCGCCAATTTGTCGCTCCCAGGTTACTTCACCGGTCAGTGCGCTGAGAGAGACAAGATAGGCATCTCGTGTAGTAATTATAAGTTGGTCTTTATAGAGAGTGGCGTTTCGGTTAGCACAAGAAAGCGAGGCGATATGATCAACTTGCTCTCTGCGATATTCCCACAATAAAGTTCCATCTCTGGCATCCACAGCTTCTATAAAATCGCATGCCTGTGGAAGAAACATTACGCCGTTTCTCACCAATGGAGTGGTTTCTTGAAGTCCTGGCTCCATTGTCCAAGCCCAGGCTAATCTAAGTGAAGAGACATTATTTTTATTGATTTGATTTAAAGGACTATAGCCCCAGTGATTAGCTGTCCGTCGCCACATTAACCAATCTTCAGCTGGAGGTTTTGCTAGTTCTTCTAAGCTAATATTTTCAAAATCATCCAGTGCAGTCTGTGCTTGGGAAACCCCAGTGACTAAAAAAGTGGAAAAAAAGCAGTAGGATAGTCGAAAGTAAAATGAGTGTAGCTTGATCATTAGTTTTCCATGTTTCCGGTTTCTTGCTCGACTGTGGTAAAAATAATAACGAGCTTCGAACAATCTCGTTAATGCCCCTATTTTACAGAGTCCTAGGGCAGATCAAAGAGCTGATCTGGTTTGGTTAATTAGATTAATCCGATATTAATAAATCTGTCTCTATAGGTCTTATAGCGATTACTGATATTCCATTTTTCACTTTTTTCCATTTAATATTCAGATCGTAAAGAACCATGCCATATTGCTTTTTATCAGTGTCTTTTGGGCGCCACGCCGGCCTAGGGTCCTGGCAGAGGATTTGAATAATTAATTCTCTAAGCTCTGGATAGGTTAACTTTAATGCAAGTAATTGATCTTCCGCCTCTATAGTGAAATCGATAAGAATATTTTCTCTGGGTGGGTCGTTAGCATAGCCCCCTCTGGCATCGTTGATCGAGTCGGCATAAGGGATGTAGGGCTTAATATCAATTATCGGTGTTTTATCAAGAATATCAATACCTTGTACCTCTATAGTTGTTTTACCATTAACAGATTCGTGACCGATATATTTCAGGACAGATAAGCCTAGAGGATTTGGGCGAAAAGGCGACCGACTGGCAAATACCCCAACTTTTTTCTGACCACCGAGTCTTGGAGGCTGCACAGTCGGTGACCACCCTCTTTCAGCGGTTGCATGGAAAAAGAATAAGATCCACAAATGGGAAAATTTATCGATTTCCCTTAAACAATTTAAATCCGCATAACCGCTAAAAAGTTCGATGGTGCCTTTACCTGCGGGAACCAGGTTTGGTTGTCGGGGAATTGCAAATTTTTGTTTATAGGGGCTATGGACAACGCCGATTGGTTTTAGATTAATCTCTTTCATACTTTTACAAATCGTAAGAATTCCTTAATATTAGTGGCGCAGTTTTAAAGGCTTTCTATTATGGATGATTTTAACTGGGATAGAACAAATCCATTTATCATTGATGCCGCTGTTCGCAGCGATCGTATAGATGGTTATGGTCATGTATCAAATCATTTCTATATATCCTGGATGACCGATTGCATGTTCGCGCATTCAGCAGCCGTAGGATTGTCTGATGAAATATGTGTGGAATTGCAAAGAGGCATGGCGGTGAAGGATATAAAAGCCGAGTTATCAGGCTCTGCCTATAAAAACGATAATTTAAAAATTGCAAACTGGATAGTATTTAATGATGGAAGATTGAGAGCGTCTCGTGCTTTTCAAATTATTAATGGTGGTACAGGCAAAACACTAGTGCGAGCCGAGATGAAGTTTGTCTGCACTAATCTGGTTAGCGGTAAGCCTGTAAAAATGCCCGAAATATTTAGAGCAAAATATTGTGTAGAGAGTGAAAAGACAAAAGGCTAGGTTCCGCAAAACAATGTAAGTTGGACATATAAAACCGACTTATCTTAAAAGAAATATAATTATAGGATTGCTTATGGCCCATGAAGAGCAGGTAGAACCAAAAGAAGCAGAAGAGTTACAACCGCATCGTGATCCGCCCATGACGCCAGTGCAAAAAATGGGGGAGGTGATTGCTGATCGAGTGGAACGCTGGATGCCTAATCCGTTTTTGTTCGCAATCTTGCTGACTTATGTTGCGGCTATAACTGCCTTTATAAGTGAAGGTTCTGGCCCCATTGAAATAGCCCAGTCTTGGTATGGTGGCTTTTGGGACTTGCTTCAGTTTGCTATGCAGATGGTACTCATTTTAGTTACTGCTAATGTCGTTGCTTATCATCCGCGAGTGCGAAGAGGCATTCTGTTTTTGGTCAAATTACCAAAAAATGGCCGTCAGGCGGTGGTGTTGGTGGGAATAGCATCGATGATTACTGGGTGGATTTCTTGGGGGCTAGGTTTAATTTTTGGCGCTATTCTTGTTCGGGAAATGGGTAAGCATGCAGAAACAACGGGAATAAAAATTCACTATCCATTGCTTGCAGTAGCCGGTTATATGGGCATGAGCTTAACTTGGGGGTGGGGCTTATCCAGCTCAGCAGGACTGCTACAGGCAACTGAAAACAACGCATTAATTCAGCTCGGATTTCTAGATAGAGTTATTCCTGCTACTGAATGGGTGTTTCATTCTTACCCTCTAACTTTGACCGGTTTAAGCATCGTCTATGGATCTTTAATGCTGTACCTCTTGTGTCCGCCGGATGAAAATTGTCGGCAGATTTCTCGTTATGTTGATGTTACTAAAGATGCCGCCATTGATGAGACAGACAAAAATGTTGTTCTGGACAACCCTACATTGGCCGACAGAATCGATAATAGCCTTTTGTTAGGAGGTATTATCGCGATTACTGGGTTATTACTTTTTATCAGTGTGTTCTTGACCGAAGGGTTGGGCGCGCTGGATTTGAACGTATTGAATTTTGGCTTTTTAATGATTGGGATGGTTTTGTATCTAAGCCCGTCTAAGTACCAAAAAGAGTTTTATGATGCCGTGTTGGGCAGTGCCGGAGTAATTCTATTATTTCCTTTTTACGCTGGTATTATTGGAATTATGACGGGTACTGGCTTGGTGGATACCATGACAGAATCTCTTCTTTCCATTGCCACTGAAGAGAACTTTCCTGTCATAGCTTGGATTACAGGAGGCATTTTAAACCTCTTTGTTCCTTCTGCTGGCGGCGAGTGGGCCATTATCGGGGGACCAATGATGGTAGTGGGATCGGAGTTAGGGATCCCATACGGACAAATAATAGATGCTTATGCGGTGGGAGATGCGCACACTAACTTGCTGAATCCATTTTGGGCAATTCCATTACTCGCTATTTCAGGGTTAAGAGCGCGTGATATGTTTGGTTATGCAATAACCATGATGATTTTGCTGATACCGTTTATAGCTATTACGCTCTACTTGTTGCCCTACTAGGATTTGTTTGGCGGTATGGAATAGGTTCCGACGGCGTGAGCGACGAGTTCTTCTGAGCCCGCGGAGTAAATCGATACCTCTCCTATTGCGAGTGATTTGCCTAATTTAAGCAAATGGCAGTGGGCAAGAAGATCCTTGCCTGCTTGTGGCTTTTTGAGGAAATTAATATTGAAGTTTGTGGTTACCGCAAGAGCAACGAGCCCAATCCTGCGCAATACAGCAACATAGATCGCACAGTCTGCAAGCGCCATCATAGTAGGGCCAGAAATAGTTCCGCCAGGGCGCAAATTAGAATCATCAGTCTGCTGTCGGATGGTAATTCCATCTTTATCGAAATTCACTATTTCGAGTGAAGTTTGCGGAAATTCTGTCGCGAAAAAAGCCTCCATGTCCTCTTTTGTTACCACTGCCACCGCACTGTCACTCCTCAGCTTGTTTAAAAGAGGCGACATTTTGCCTGATCCAATACCTAAAAACACGATAAAAGACCAGTTTTAGCGCAATGGAGCGTGTGTAGCTGTATTTTTGGAGCAAGCCCAATTATGCTTATTCGAACCTAACAATAAGGAGAGTGAGGAGTGGACATGTTATCCAAGAGAGTGATTCTAGCCCTATTAGGGCCAGCCCTGATTTCTGGGGCAGTTTCTGCCCAGACAGGTAATGCAATATCTGGTACGGGTTTGCCTAATCCAAATCCTGTCGTAACCCAAAATTGGGGTGATTTGCCTGCAGGCCGTGAGTGGGGGTCCACCGCAGGTGTAGATATAGACCCGACCGACGGCCACGTTTGGGCCTATGAGCGATGCGGAGCCAGCAGTTTTGGAGGAGGAGTGCCAATTAACTGCGACACTAATCCTGTAGATCCAATTTTTAAGTTCGACCGCAATACAGGTGAAGTGCTCGCTAATTTTGGTGGAGGCTTGATGCAAACGCCTCATGGCATTCATGCTGACGCTGAAGGAAATGTGTGGGTGACGGATTTTGCTGCAAACGCTGACGGAACCAAAGGTCATCAAGTGCATAAATTCAGCGCAAATGGCGACTTATTAATGAGCTTGGGCACCCCAGGACAAGCTGGCAGCGGCCCAGGAGTTTTTAATCAGCCTAACGACGTTATTGTCGGTCCGGATGGAAGTATATATGTCTCTGATGGCCATAATGGCCAAGGCATGACGAGCAATGCAGCCATGGACGAAGGACGTGCAGCAGGAGACACCGCGCGGATATTAAAATTTGCCCCAGACGGTACTTTTATTAAGCAGTGGGGAGAAATTGGTGTGCGCCATGGTGAGTTTCGGACGCCACATGCTATGGAATTTGATTCGAAAGGTCGTTTATGGGTTGCAGATCGCGGCAATCATCGCCTAGAGCTGTTTGATCAAGACGGTAATTACCTTGAATCGCGCTATGCCTATGGTCGTATTAGTGGCATTTTTATAACTGACAATGACTTGGTCTATGCGATTGATTCTGAGTCAGGTCCGACAAATCATGTTGGCTGGCGTAATGGCGTTCGCATAGGGCATATCGATGAAGACAGAATTTCTGGCTTCATTCCTCCGTTTGAAAGGCCTGACCGCGTATATCAAGGTACAGCAGGTGAAGGGGTTGCTGTTGATGCGAGTGGTAATGTGTTTGCAGCCGAAGGACCCAACTCTCTCAGTTGGGCAGGTGGCGCTTTCACCAAGTATTCAACTCGCTAGTAAGTTAGATAAGAATCAGAATGAAGTAATACTGCTGTTGTCAGTATTGCTTCATTTTTTTTGCCCACTGAAATGTGCGAGAGTTTAACAATGGTAAATAAAATTCAATCAATCAACTGGGACGAGATTGAGATGGAAACGGTCAACGCAAGTATGCGCCGGAGAATTGTCACCGGAGAAAAAATGACCGTTGCAAAGATCTATTTTGACGATGGCTTTGTGGTGCCCTTGCATTGTCATCATAATGAACAAATTACCCAGGTAATTAAAGGTCAAATGCATTTCGTCTTTGGTGGAGATGATCCTGAGGAGCTACTTCTAACTCCCGGTGATGTTGTTGTTATACCACCTAATATTCTGCATCAGGCAACTTGTATTGGAGAAGTAGAAGAGATTGATATGTGGGCGCCGAGGAGGGAAGACTGGCTAGATAAAACTGACGATTATTTGCGAGGATAATTCATTCTTGACTAATAAAAAACCAACATGCGTGACTCCATGCTTTCACGCGGTTGAGCATCTTTCGGTGCTAACACATTGTTAAAAGCGGTATGAATAGAGCGGATTGCGCGTCCATCATTCATTGAGTCGAAGGTTTTAATTAAGAGTACTTCATTATTTTTCATTTCTGGGAAGTAAAACCATTTATGCCCTGCGTTATGACTAACTAGTTCAAGTTCTCCGATACGATCCTTCGCTCGCCGCTCGCTGGAGAATACGTTTTCCTCGCTAACAGATTGTGCGTCACAGCAAGTCAGCGGGGATTTTATAACGGGGCCAGCTATTGAGCGCCATACATTGATGATGGCAAACCTATTTTTTAATTTCTCCTCTGCTGCGGTATCACCCAATAAATCTTTCAATCGTTTGTGAGCTGACGTAATCGTATAGTCATTGTGGACGATGGCGGCGGCTTCACGAGTTTTGTGCGTCGCTCTGATTTCTGCAGAATCTGATCTGAGAGTATGATCAAAAATATGAATCGCTTTCCCGCCTAGAATCGGCAGGACCAATTCCTCTAGTTCTCTTTCATAAGCAGTCTTCTGATTTTCTATGTCATAGAAGTTAGTGATCGAGCTTTCGTGTTCATGGAGTTCGAATCCTTCTCTATTTAGACTCGTGGATGTTTCTAGAACGCGAGCGTCATGGATAGGCACTTCTACATCCTTAAATTCAGCATTAACGCTAAGTTGAGCATCGGCGCCACCTTGGGAGGCAAAATACACGGGTTTATCATCTCCAGGGACAAGGTAGCGAATGGAGGCTCGAGTTGACTGATCAGTTATAGTTGTCATTAGCAAGAAAGACTAGTGCAGTTATTTAGTGTTGGATTTGAGTGACAGTTTAATGGTTCCAGGGAGCTGAATCATCAATAAATACATGAAAGAGTCACAGAATCACTTGACTGTTGAGTAGAATCGTTAATACCCTTTTGGTACCGAAAAATAAGTAAAACCTAAAAGCAATTCTCGGCACTGTTCGAAAGCTGTAATTAGCACAGATTGTCGATAACAAGCAGGAGATTGCCCGATGTTAATTTACAAGAAAGTCTCTGTTTTTGTGAGCGCGATATTTACGTTATCACTCGCCCCGTCAGCCTTGGCACAACAAGCCCCCGCTCCTACATTTGCTGAGCATGTTGCACCGATCATTTATGATAACTGCGTTGAATGTCATCGGCCTGGATCGATTGCGCCCATGACACTCATTGATTATGAGACCGTGCGCGCTTGGGGTCCGGTCATCAAAGATCGGGTAGAACAGCGCAAAATGCCGCCTTATTTTATTGATAAAACAGTAGGGGTGCAGTCTTTCGAAGATGATCGGTCCCTTACCGATGCTGAAATAGCTACCATTTCTGCTTGGGTGGATGGAGGAGCTCCCCAAGGGGATATTAACAATATGCCTGCAGTTCCCCAATTTCAGGATAACGTAGCTTGGACGCTCGCAGATGAGATGGGTCGGCCGCCCGATTTGATCATACCGATTCCAGAGCCATTCACTGTGCCTGCCGACGGTCCGAATTGGTGGATGACTTTTTACAGTGAGACTGGTCTCACTGAGGATCGCTGGATAAAAGCTTTTGAAACCAAACCCTCGGCAGAAGGCTTTCCAGTGGTGCACCATGCTGTAACTTCTATGGAGTTTCCTGAGGGTGGAGGTGGCTTTCTAAGCGAGTATGCCTTAGGTAAAACTGCTGATATTAATCCGCCTGGGACCGGGCAATTAATTAAAGCCGGTACTCGATTGAATTGGAACGTGCATTATGCTGCCAGTCCCGATGGTCTTGATCGCACTGACCGCACTAGACTCGGTCTCTGGTTTTTGCCAGAAGGGGAAGATCCAGAGCATGAGTTAATTCGTTCTCATATGGCAGACAATGAAGATCTTGATCTTCCAGGTGGTCAGGAAGTTATTCGCACTGACGGATATGAGTTCCTCGATAAAAATATTCGAATAACAGCATTTCAACCGCACCTACATAATTTGGGAACACGGCAGTGTCTTGAAGTGATCTACCAGGACAACCGACGCCAAACTTTAAGTTGTGCTGATTGGGATTTTGGTTGGCATATCGCCTATAACTATACTGAGGACGTGCAGCCTCTGATTCCAAAAGGTTCAATGATGCATGTCACAAGTTGGTTTAATAATTCTGCCAGTAATCCGTGGGCTGGAGATTCCAGAAATTGGGTAGGATTCGGTCAGAGATCTACCGACGACATGTCATTCTCCTGGATTAGCTATTATGAGCTCACAGATGAGGAATATGAATCGGCTGTTGCTGATCGCCATGGGCAGTTAGCGGCAGGAAGTGATTAATAACGCCTAAAATAATAAGAAGGAGGCGTCGAACGATGTTGGTTCGAATTCTAACGTTAAAAATACGATTAATTAGCAGCGCCTTTCTGGCGCTGCTTTTTCTAATCAATACACCCAATGTGACGGCGCAAACTTTGCATAGGTTTGGTCAGAGCATTCAACCGATTTTTGAAGGATTTGAGCGAAATACCGATGGCACTTTTACTATGTGGTTTGGGTATCTCAACAGGAACTATGATGAAACTCCTACCGTTGCTGTCGGAGACTTAAACGGCTTCTTTGCTGCCAATGGTGTGAATACTGCCGGCCCTGTCGATCAGAATTTGCTACTAAGTGATCCTGGTCCTCAAGACAGGGGACAGCCAACGTACTTCTATCCGCGCCGACAACAGTTCGTGTTTGAGGTAGTCCTGCCCGCAGATTTTGTAGGCAACGAATTAGTTTGGTCAATCACCCATAATGGTGAAACACGCACTGCTGTCGGGACTCTCGAAAGAGAAAATATTTGGGCTGTAGATGAGGGAGTCTGGAGCGCCAATAGAGGCAGAGGTACTGGCGGTCGAACTGAAATTGAATATGCAAATGAGCCCCCCGCGATGCGCTTAGTAGGTATCGAAGGCCAAATATCTGCTGCTGTTGGCAGACCAGTTAATCTCCGCGTATTTGCTTCTGATGATGGTGTGCCTGGCCCCTATGAGCGAGACCGTAGAGGTAGAATGGACCCGTTGCCAAATAATCTACCAGAAGTAGGGGGTGGTATTGGCCGCAACTCGCCGAAGGAGCAAGGCGTGGTAAATTATGTTGCTGCGGATGAAACTGGGTTAGCGCTTACTTGGATAAAATACCGGGGCCCCGGTCACGTCCTTTTTGACAACGCAATTAGTGCGCTGAACCCATTGGGTGAGGAAGTTGTTAGCTCGGCAACTTTTACACAAAGTGGCACGTATGTGTTGCGTGCCTATGCAGATGATTCTACTTACACAACTTATTCAGAGCTAAATGTTATAGTTCAATAAGAATCTATAAAGATATTAATTCTAATAAAAGCATTATAGGGTTCTTGCTAGTTGATCTATTGCCTGTAATTAAGGATCTGGCACGGCATCTTCAACCGTTAATGGGTTTAAATAAGCACCATCAGTAATTCCAGTTTTTCTCATAGCTATTCCAGTCAAACATTCCTGTACGGCGCGATTAGCATTCATAACCGTGGTGTAGCCAGGATCAACTAGTGGGTTGACTTCTACCAATTCGAAACCTACTAAATTGTTCTCAGTACATAGGCCGCGTATTAAGGGGTATAGCTCTCGGGTTGTAAGTCCGCCGGGTTCTGGTGTGCCTGTGCCCGCGGCATAAGCTGGATCAAGAACGTCGATATCAAGAGAAATGTATAAGTGTTCGGGTCCATCATTAGCTTCGGCAAGAATCCTTTCCGTAACTACGTCCCAGCCGTCGCGTTCAATCTCTACCATGGTGTGATAGCGGAAATTATTTTCTCGCATCCATTCAAAGCCTTCTTCACCAGGCCAGTAACCCCTTAATCCGACTTGGATGTAGTTTTGGCCCAGCACATGTCCTTCCTCAATTAATCTAAAGACTGGTTGAGCGTGGGAAATCAAATGCCCACTGTAGCCCTCTGATGCAGCGTCGTAATGTGCGTCGAAATGAATGACACCAACGTTTTCCTTACCGTATATGTCAGCCACTCCGGCAACATCTGGATATTCAAGAGAGTGATCGCCGCCAATGACAATTGGAATAGCCCCGGTTGATGCTATCTCTCTAACCAGTTCTCGAACTGGTGGCATACTGCGTTCTACACTGAATCTATCGATCGGTGAATTGCCATAGTCCACAGCTTTGAGCTCGCGTTTCCAGGAAACCCCTGTGTGCATGTGGGGCAGGCCTCCGCCTCCACCAACTCCCAAACTTTCCCGGATAGCATCGGGCCCAAACGCTGCACCACGCATACCCACGCCCATGTCTAGAGGCGCACCCAATATCGCTACGTCGACGTCACCTGCGGTTAGATCTTCAGGGTTAATCGCTATCGGTAACCCGAAGAATGTTTGTACGCCTGAGTTGCGGAGTCTACCAGGATAGAAAGGGCCTGGTTCTCTATCGGGGTCATTAGCAGGATCTCGCAATTGGCTCCAAACATCATAAGTTGGATCATTTGAGTTCAGCGGAATGCTCCCATTATTGCGATCAAAGATACTAGGAGTGAAATCTTGCCCAATGACTATCCAGATTGGTATTAAGGCGCAAAGCAGAACAAAAAGTTTTTTAGTTGATGTCATCGATTTTCTCAGCCCATTGAGTGCCTGGAAGGTAAATGTCGCCTAAGTTTAGTACGTGGAATTAGGCGGGGTCCAGAGAAGCTTTGTAGTCCTTGAGGGACAGAGGCACTGGACGGAAGTAATTATCTGTGAATATTTCATTCAATCTGCCACTTATCTCCGAAGTTTGCGTATTAACGCTCCACAATTCTGTTGGTATGAGTAGAATGCAGGGTTTCAGTATTTGTAGAAAGAGTAGCGATCAGGAGAGCAAGCTATGAGGTTCAGTTACACCAAAATTGCATCATTGTTGTTGGTATTCTCAGGGGTGATGTCAGTGCAGAGTCTGGCCCAAGTGCCAATTATTCAGCCAGGGGCACCGGGGCAACCAGGGAGAGTAATTACAGCTGAAGAAGCTGCAGATTTGGCTGCAATTCAATATTCAGCCGGTGATGTTATGTTTTTACAGGGCATGATTTCTCATCATGCGCAAGCAATGGAAATGTCTGCGTTGGTTGATGCGCGCACAAATCGTGAGCCCATGCAATTGTTGGCTCAGCGTATTTCACTTTCACAAGAAGATGAAATTTCTATGATGCAAGATTGGTTAGAAGAACGAGGGCTCGATGTCCCCACGACAGAGGCCCATCACTCAGATGATTTTAATTTAATGCCCGGCATGCTTAGTACCGAAGATATGACTTTGTTGGAACAGTCAGATGGGAATGAATTTGATAGATTGTTTCTCGAATTCATGATTGAGCATCATGAGGGCGCCTTGGAAATGGTTGATAACCTGCTGGATCAGCAAGGTGCAGCCCAAGAGCCAATTCTTTATGCGTTCACTTCTGATGTAACTTCTGATCAGAGTGCTGAAATAGATAGAATGGACTTAATGCTTGCAGGGTTTTCGCCTGATCCTCGAGTTAATCTTTCGCCAGGATTTCGTGATGCTGGTGAAGCCGCATTAAACATGCAGTTAGTAGCCTCTCTTCCTAAGCCTGATGGGTTTTTCGACCCTGATAATCCCTCAGGCTTACCCAATAGAGCCGCATCTGAAGACGCCTTGCAGCCAGATGAAGAGCAAGAAGATTCTACAGAGGAGGAGGTGAGTTCCGAAGATGTGACTAGTGCGCTTGCGGAGACGCCTGCGGATGAAGAAGAGGAAGAAGACGAAAATGCGGATCCTCGTCCATCTTTGTTGGAGTTTTCTAATACCGATTTGTTGTTCAGTGGCACTAACTTGGTTGCAGGAAACTATCATGGATTTAACACTTATGACCTCAGCAATCCTCGCGCACCAGAGCTTTTAAGCTCTGTGGTTTGTCCCGGTGGGCAGGGTGACGTGTCTTTGATTGGCCACCTATTAATAATGTCAGTACAAGAAACTCGTGGCCGGCTAGATTGTGGTCTAGAAGGTGTTCCAGAGCCTACTAGTCAGGATCGGATCCAGGGAATTCGAATATTCGACGTCAGTGATTTCAGCATGCCGCTTCAGGTGGGTGCAGTGCAAACTTGTCGTGGTTCGCATACTCATACGGTAGTGGGTCAGCCAGATGAAAGTAATAACGCCTATGTATACGTTTCCGGTACTTCCAGAGTTCGAGATGATGAGGAACTGGCTGGGTGTTCTAATGACTCACCTTTCGAAAATCCAGATTCAGCTTTATTTCGAATCGAGGTAATTGAGATCCCAATGGATCGCCCACAAGACGCGCGGATTGTTAATAGACCTTTTATTTTCTCTGATCCAACGAGCGGCGTCTTAGCAGGGCTTTGGGAGGGTGGAGATCATGGCCCTGAAACTCAGCGCACCAGCGAAACCAATCAATGTCATGATATTACTACTTTCCCCGGTATCGGCTTGGCGGCTGGGGCTTGCTCTGGTAACGGTATATTATTGGACATTTCCGACCCTTCGAATCCGGAGAGACTAGATCAGGTAATAGACCCAGGCTTTGCGTATTGGCATTCAGCGACCTTTAATAATGATGGAACCAAGGTAATCTTTACCGATGAATGGGGTGGTGGGGGCAGGCCTCGCTGTCGTGCTTTGGATCCTCTTGATTGGGGTGCCGATGCTTTTTACGACATAGTTGATGGAAAGCTCGAATTTAGGTCACATTATAAAATGCCTGCGCCGCAAACGGATACTGAAAACTGTGTTGCTCATAACGGCTCCCTGATACCGGTTCCCGGCAGGGATATTTTTGTTCAAGCCTGGTATCAAGGAGGTGTGTCAGTAGTGGATTTTACTGATTCTACCAATCCTGTGGAGATAGCTTTTTTTGACCGAGGCCCCCTGGATGAGGATGAATTAATCACTGCAGGCTATTGGTCTACATATTGGTATGGTGGTTACATTTACGGTACTGAGATTGCAAGGGGTTTAGACGTTTTTGCATTGAACCCTAGTGACTATTTAACCGAAAATGAAATCGCTGCAGCTTCTCTGCAAGAGGCTAATTTAACGGTAAATGCACAGACTCAGGTGCAAGCGGTTTGGCCGGCAGTGCCCGTGGTAGCCCGCGCTTATATCGACCAGTTACAGCGCAGTAATGTAATCAGTAATGATCAGTTACAAGAATTGGACTCTGTCTTAAGTGAGGCTGAAAGAGCATTTTTAAGCAACTCTTCCGATAGGTCTCTTGCTAGTCAACTAAACGAACTAGCGGAAAATTTAGAAGAGCAGGGGAATGACATAAGCGGAAGAAGTAGAGCCAGATATCTTTTATTAAGTCAAAACCTTGAAGAAATGGCTAGGCAGTTACGTTAGCGACTTCTTGATAGAAGTTTAAGCGCCGGTTGATGAAATTGGTCAGTTGGGTGTGCGGCCATAGAGAAATATGTGTGCATAGTTATTAGGAGATAGAATCCTTATGAACCTAGAAGGCAGAGTGGCTATCATAACGGGGGCGACTGGAGATATTGGGGTCAGCACTGCTAGAAAATTTCTAGATGAAGGCGCCAAGGTCATGTTGGCCGGTCGGTCAGAAGACAAACTTAAGGCTCTTGTCGCCGAGCTAAATAAAAATGAAAAAGTTCAATATTTTGCTGGAGATATAAGTTGTGAGTTGGATGTAAAGGCTTTGGTAGATACAACGCTTGCTAGGTTTGATCGTGTAGATGTAATGTTTGCAAATGCTGGAGCGGAAGGCACCACTAAGCCTCTGGAAGAGCAGACATTAGATGAGTTTAACTCAGTATTGAATGTCAATGTTCTAGGGGTCTGGTTGTGTATAAAGTATGCGATCAAGGCTATGAGAAAGAATAAAGGAGATTCATCAATCATAGTAACTTCGTCAGGCGCAGGAATATTAGGGTATGAAGGGGGAGGTCCTTACATAGCATCAAAACATGCAGTAAATGGCTTGGTAAAGACCGGAGCTGCCGAATTAGCGAATTCTGGAATTCGAATTAACGCTGCAGCACCTGGCCCCATAGACAATCGAATGATGAATGATCTAGCCGCGGCGATGAACCCAGAGGACCCAAGTATAGTAAGAGCCGCTTTTGAGCAGAATATTCCAATGCTTCGTTGGGGTAAAAATGAGGAAGTCGCAAATCTGGTTGCTTTTCTTGCTTCTGATGAAGCCACTTTCTGTACTGGCGGTATATATATGGCAGATGGCGGCATGACAGCCACACTTTAGGCTAGATAATTTTTGATTGGTTAATTGATTTTGTGGGTCAGCATAAAAAGCTATTAGTTCAAAACTTATAAAATAGGCATTGATAAGTACCTGGTACAGTGTCGCGGAAACTATTCCCACTCAACAGTAAGGATTTCTGAAACCTTTACGCTACTTGGCTTTGAGGATATCTGAAACAAAGTGTGTTGTGGCTGTGTTGTAAACAAGTTATTTTCAATTTGCTCCCCTCCATCATTATCAATAACTTACTATGCTCTAACTACACAGTGTGTAGTGAATTACTTGCCTTTTCTAAGGTAATTGCAACCTTTTCTAAATAATGAAGGTATATACTTTAAAATAAGGAGATATTTATGGAATCAATAGCAATTATAGAAACTTTAATACCCTTATTTGAGAATTTTTTCCTGATATTTGCTGTTTTTACAATGCCAGTTCTTATCGTTTTGATTATCTCTTACTTTGAAAATAGAACTACGGAACAATTTCATTCAACATTGCAAGAATTAATTAAAAGTGGACAAGAAGTTTCCTCGGAATTATTGCAGAGTATTCCGGGTTATAAAAAGCAAAATGTAAAAAGGGATGATATTCGTACTGGAACCATAACCATAGGAGCAGGCTTCGGGATAGGTATATTTGGACAATTTGGTGTTGCAGAGACCTCGCTTGTCGCAATTGGGTTAATGGTTTTATCTACTGGTTTTGCATATCTTGCTTATGGTATTTACGACAAAGGTAAGAAAGTTAATGACGTTTCTTAATGGAGTCAGATGAAGAGCTAGTTAGAAGAACTCTCTCTGAAGGAAGCCATCATTTTGGGGTTTTAATACAGAGATATGCTGATTATTTATTTGGATTGGGCATGCGCTTAACTTCAGGCAATAAAGAGCTTGCCGAAGATATCTCTCAACAAGCTTTTATGAGGTCTTTTACGTATCTTAAAAGCTTTAATTCACAGAAGAAGTTTAAACACTGGCTTACCGGTATCGCAGTAAATTGTTATAAGGATTTGATTCAAAAAGAGAGTCAATACTTATCTCTAAACATAAAAGATGAACCAAATTACACGCCACATCTTGAAGGCAATACAGATTTCTTCAATCTCATTAAACCCCTCAATGAAGATGAAAAGGTTCTATTCACACTAAAGTATGTCTACGAGTACCAAGTTAATGAAATAGCGGATTTATTAAACCAAAAATTAGGCACAGTAAAATCCAAGCTAAGTCGAGCTGTGGAGAAATTAACATGAACCAATTAGAAACTATCCTAGAAAAAGAAAAGAGAACTTCTTATCCTCAAAGAAAGAAAGAATTATTTCGCTTTTACATAATTACCCTAATCAATCAAGAACAGGCATCTAGGAAATTTAAAAGAAAGCTGTGGATTTGGCTCTTGTTAATTACGGCTGGCTTATTCCTCTTACTCTCTCCGATAAGCGAAATGATGAACTATTTGATTCTCAATTTAAAGAATATAGATACAGTCGACATTTTTATAATGGCAGCGGTTAGTTATGGGTTCTTATTTGTTCTGATGGTATTACTCAAAAAAAGAATCGCCATTTTGAGCTAAATCTTGTTAAGAGAGGGGTTCAATTCCAAGTGACTTATGACAGGTAATAGTCACCTTAGTGTGCAGTAATCTGTGTAGTTCGCATTTCACAAACTCAATAATATCAATAAACTGCAAACTTAGATTTAGAAAATTGAAGCCCTGAAACCCAGTTTTTATGAGGGTTTCAGAGCCTCCCTTTATTCCAGGTCAATATTAGCCGTGAGAATACATAGTATGAATTTACCCCTGCAAACCCTTATAAACACAGGGGTTTTTTCTAAGCTGCACATTAACTAGGCATAAAAAAAGGGCCACTTAGGTGACCCTTTCTAATGGAAGGTAACCTTAGTTTTGGGCCGCTGCTTCTGCAGCCATATTTTCCTCAGCCCGGTGTCCAGAAAGAATGTAAGTCATTCCATAATTACCTTCGTGGCAAGCATACTCGTAGATTTTATCGGGTGTTTTATCAAAGATAATTTCTCTGGTATACGGAGCCGTGTAATTGCCTGGGTCTTTAGATGTAAGTTGATACTGCAAAGCATTGTCGCCAACTCGCGTAAGTCTCTCAACGTTGACCTTTTCAACTGTACGAGGGCTAGTACTGCTTCTTTCTGAATAGTTAGTAGTTTCTACGACCAGGGTGTCTCCTTCCCACCAACCTCTAGAATCGCCGTGCCAAAGTTTTACATTAGCATCGACATGAGGGTTGTCTATTAAAGGAACGATACGAACGTCATGAGCCATCTCTTGGATAATCGCTACAGTTTGTTTGGTTTGGACAATCTGCCAATAGCTGTTGTAACCAGCGGATAGCCGCGGCGCACCAAAAGAAACGCAACGCTCACCTAAAGGACGATCTTCCCAAGTATCTGCCGGATGTAAACGACGATGCTCTGCTAAGTCTCTAGCGGCAGCGATCGCTTCTTCAGTTCTAGGAGGAAATTGGCCATTGGGCGGATCGATAATTTGAGAAGTACGACGATGTATAGTTCGAGCCGCCATCCACTGTGAATCATAATTGCCAGTCGTTGGGTCATAGGAGGTAATTTCATTAGCAAAGATAGCCTGGAGTACGCCTTCGCCGAAGAGCGCATCTTCCCCCGCGCTTTCAATCTCAGTAAGGCGAGTCTGCAAAAAATTAACATCTTCGTCAGTCAAATATTCTTTATCTCCGAAGACCTCCGGTCTTTCAACAGGAGTGATGGTATTGTTCTCCCAAACGCCCTGTAAATCGGGATGCCCGTCGATAGTTCGCGGCATAGAATAGTTACTTGAATCTTGGGCGAAGGCTGCTACTGCTAGTATGGATGTGGCAATAAAGGCGCTGCAAATTTTTACTGTATTTTTCATGAAGCGTTACCTTTTTGATAGAAATTGTATTGATCGACTGGTAGACACAATGCTCAACTAAAAGTCTACGTTAATCAAGATATCAAAAGCTTCTTTTCATACAATTCCGATTCATTTCAATCATTTCGTCTATTCTATCAATTCGCTGGGTTTACATTTATTTTTGCTTCCGCTCGTTGTGTAATACACTGTTGATCCTCGATTTTTACCGATGAATTTATTTATTAATAAAAACAAAGGCTTAGTTTTCATGAATATACTTATTAAGCGGGTTTTATCCAACCTTGGTGCAGTAATTTTCTTCATATTTGCCAATTCGGCATTAGCCGCCGACACATGGCCGACGGAACCTCCGGCAGAGGCACCAGCAGATTGGGGACCAGTTTCCGCAAATTTTGAGGAAATAGATTATCCATTTACTGTCAATTTTCTGAAATTACGTCGCTTCGAGCAGGATATGAACATGGCCTATATGGACGTACCACCTTCCGGTCCGGCCAATGGTCAAACCATTTTTTGGCAGCACGGCATGAATTTCTATTCTGAAGCCTATACGCCAACAATTGAAGCTTTGACCTCAGAAGGATTTAGGGTTGTCGCTGTGGATCGAATTGGATACGGCAAATCCTCTAAGCCCGTAATTCCTTACAATTTCAACTTTGTTGCTGCCAATATGAAAGCATTATTGGACGAGCTTGGTATAGACGAGGTTGCCATAGTAGGTCATTCAATGGGTGGCATGGTAGTAAGCCGCTTTGCGATGCTTTACCCAGATATGACAAGTCATGTCGTAATGGTTAATCAAATTGGTTTAACAGATCAACGGCAGGGAAGACCCTGGAATGATCCTTACGGTGCTGAACTTGCTCCTGCCTCTTATCGAGGCATTCTGGCTGGACATAGACGCTATTTTCCCGAAGATTGGCCGCCAGCCCATTTAGAGTTTGTGCGGCGGCAGTATGGTCAAACGCTAAGTGGGGAATGGCCGCGCCTAACAATGGTTCGTCGGCTACAGGGGGGTATGCTCTACAACGATCCAGTGGTCTATGACTGGCAACATATCGAATCAAAAGCTTTGGTTCTTGGAGGGGAAGAAGACGGATTGGTCGCTGATTTTCCAACCCTTGCTCATAATGTAGCAGACCAACTACAAAATTCAGCTATCCTTCTTTATCCGGGTATTGGCCATGCGCCTCAGATTGAAATTCCTGATCAGTTTCATACGGACTTGGTCCGATTTTTAACTTCTGATCCTGATGAGCCGGCCAGTGAATGGAAGTAGTTCTAATAGCTTTCTAAGAATAAACAACCTCTTAAGAGGATGAGAAAATGAATTTTAAGTACTGCCTATCGATTTTTAAGGTTGGATTGGGCGTTAGCGTGATGGCTTTCTGCACTACATTGCATGCTCAAGTAACCCTAGGTACAGAAAATGGAGAATGGCGTTATATCGGGGGGACTATCGGTCACGCTCGATACTCTCCGCTGGATCAGATCAATGCTTCAAACTTTAATGAGTTAGAACAAGCTTGGATTTGGAGAACTGATAACTATGGTCCCAACGTTGATTATTTTTCGCGTTCAACTCCAATTTATGTGGACGGTATTTTATATACGGTCGCGTCTCCAAGACGTCAGGTAATTGCGATGGATCCCGCTACAGGGGAAACATTATGGACGTTTAGAGAGCCTGAAACTATTCGGCATCAACGATCTCCGCGTCAAGCATATGGCAAGGGAGTTACTTACGGTGAGATCGATGGACGAGGTATTATTTATATTACGACCCCTGGATTCTTTTTGTGGGCGTTAGATGCAAAAACGGGTAGACCTCTAGAGAATTGGGGCGGTGCTTTTCCAGTGGGCGGCTTTCCGGAGACGGGTGTAATAGACCTCATTCCCTATTTGGTTGATGACTGGGGGCCTTGGCAAGATTATTTAGTTGCAGGGGGTGAGTATGATCCTGATTACGGGATCCCGCGCGAGTTAGGTATGGTTACCGCTTCAGCCCCTCCGATTATAGTTAATGGTGTGCTTGTTGCTTTGGTTGGGCATCAACCCAGTTATGGACAAACCCGCATAGAGAATGTCCCCGGGGATATCATGGGATTTGATATGTCGACTGGGGAGAGGCTCTGGAAGTTTCATGTTGTTCCACGTCCAGGTGAAGTTGGTCATGAGACATGGCACAACGATGCCTGGCGTTTTTCTGGTGATATGTCTACGTGGGCACCTGCATCTGCCGACCCAGAATTGGGGTTAGTGTACTTGGTTACGAATGCCTCAACGGTCCAGTCTTATGCGGGGCATCGACCGGGAGATAATTTATTTGGTGGCAGTTTACTGGCCATCGACGTTGAAACCGGTGAACGACGTTGGCATTTCCAGATTCATCGCAGCGATCAATGGAACTATGATTTACCAACGCCCCCGCTTCTTATGGACCTGACTGTAGATGGCCAGCAGATACCGGCGGCAGTTCAGAATACAAAACAGGGATTAGTATTCGCCTTTAATCGAGAAACGGGTGAACCCATTTGGCCAATAGAAGATAGACCGGTTATTCAAACCGAGGTGCCGGGTAATTACACGGCAGCAACCCAACCCTATCCAACCTGGCCAGAACCGGTTGATCGTATTACTTTTGACGGAATAACAGATGAATTTGTGGTTGATTTCACGCCGGAGTTAAAGGAACAGGCTTTAACAATCCTTAATGGATACAGGGTGGGAGGATTATACGTCCCTGCTTTGCCGAACACCTATGAAGGTGAGTATGTCAATAATGTGGGTTGTCTAGGGGGTGGTAACATTATTAATCATCCACCTGCAGCGGATCCAACGAATGGGATGATGTTCAATTCCCATCGGCGTAACTGTTTTGCTCCAGGATTTATGAGGCCAACCAACGGAGTCGATCGAGATAATCCTAATTACCCAGAACCTGGTGCCGGAGGTGCAACGCCAAACAGCACGCCAACTACTGGCGTGACACCGGTTGGCTGGCTGCCTGGAGGTGGAGGTGGTCTTCCGACCATTGATGGCCTTCCCATATATAAACGTATGAATAACCAACTGACTGCGTACCAGATGAATTCTGGGGAAAAGGCCTGGTCACTGCCCGTAGGGCAAACACCGGCCGAGTATGAGAACCATCCCTTATTACAAAATATAGAGGTTCCAAATGTGGGCGGGTCAGGTTGGTCTGTCCAGATGGTTTCTGGTGATTTGTTAGTGCAAACCAGAGCGTTGAGTGAAGGTATGGCGCAAATAGAGCCAGATGCCCCGCTTACTCTTAATGCGCGCGATAAAATGACAGGGGAGATTGTGGGGTCGGTACCTATGCCCGCTCCAGGTCAGTATGGGATGATGACTTATATGCACAGAGGGAAACAATATATTGTGGTCCAGATTGGTAGCTCAAGAACAGATTATCCTGGTGCGCTCGTTGCTTATCGTCTGCCAAACTAAATAATTATTTATAAAAAAGGCGAGTCGTGCACTCGCCTTCTTGTATAACTTCGCCGTAGACTAACGAGGAACATAAGGTCTTCTGACAATGTGCTCTGGATTTGCATCTGACCGTGGCTCTAGTTTTTGAGGTCGGCCAGCTTGATTGTCTGTACCATATAGATTCCCATCCTCGTCAACAGATAGAGAGTGCATTTCAATCCAAAAATCTGGCCCTTCAGTAGGGAGGGGCCATGTGTACTCTCTAGAGCCGTCTAGATTAAATTGCACAATTTTAGGAGGGTTCAAGTCTGTTACCCAGGCACTAGTTTCTCCAACAGTAATATCTAATGGCATGCCTAGATCACCCCATGTCGACACATACTCGTACGTAGGATAGTTTTCAGAGTTCCTACGAGCGATCTGTTGAAATACCTTTACATTGCGATGGTCTCTATCCAGCGCATAAAGATGTTCGTCAGGACCCATAGCTAAACTATGAACACTGGCAAATTGATCAATTTCGTCACCTGCTTCGCCAAATTCAGAATGATAGCTGCCATCAGGATTGCGAACCACAATACGCTTATTATCGCCTAGACCATCTGCAATTAAGAATTTTCCATCTGGAAGAAAAGCAACATCTTGAGGTTGGTGATAATGACTTTCATCATTGCCAGCAACATTTTTCTCTCCTAGAGTCATTAATAGCTGTTCGCCATCATTTGAGAAAACGTAAATAATGTGTCCAGTTTCATCAATAACCCAAACTCGTTTTTCATCATCATAAGGGCTTTGGCGAATACGATGTGGGCCGGGCCCATCGGTGCCCACAAATAAATGGTCCCACTGGTCCCACACTTCCAAGACATTGCCATCACTATCAATAATATAGATGCAGTTGCGCCAGATTCGACCACGTCCCCTTAATACATTCCAGCCTAAAGAACCTGCAAAAGTAGTGTATTCATTGGGAAGAGGGTCAGGTAGTTCAGTTTCACCACGTTGTAGAAAGAAAATTCTATCTTTGGATTCTACCAACACCCCAGAATTGCCGCCCCACGTAAATCCGTCCTGAGCAAAGGGCTGCATCCAGGATTCTGTAGTGAAGTTGTAGGGGCTCGGGCCAATTACACCGGTGTCTTGTGCATTGACGGTACTCATTAATATCAAAAATAGCAGTGCGGCAGCGCGTACTTTTAAATGAATCATTTTCGTTTCTCCACCGAAAGTCTCAGGTGATATTTGTTTACGTTGGAAGAATCTAGCAAATCAAACTGTTGAATAGAAGAAATAATTACCCAAGAGATTGAGTTAACACAAAATATTACAGAGTTTGACCTTTGAAAGTTTGTATCTTTTTGTCAAAAACTTCGGATTTTAGGGTAACGGCATCTCATCGCTATCTTCTGCTCTAGCGCGTGTAAAAGCTAGATTTGGTGTTTGGCTTCTAACTTGTTCGATCCAGAAAACTCCGTCATAAGGGTAGCTGTTTCCTCGCGTCCCAACAAAATCCATATCACCATCACCATCTATGTCACGAGCGATGAATTTATCAAACATACCTCTTTTTCGGCGTGATATATCATGGCGGACCCAGGTCTCCTTAGCGTTCCCAGGATTTTCAAACCATCCGATTCGACCCAGTGCATCATTGACATCTACATCACCGTCTCCAGTTCGAGGACCACGGCTGTAGCTGCCAACAATAAAGTCTATATCGCCATCTTGGTCTATGTCGGCGTGTTCCATGCCTGTGATACTGTCAGGTTCAAACGTTCCAATTTGATATGCATTCCAGGCATCGTCTATGTTTTCAGGTTGCTCAATCCATGAAAATCCTTGGTCACTGGCCCCAATAATATCCAACCGCCCGTCTCGGTTTAGATCGACATACTCAAGATTAAAACCTGCCATTCGGGCGCCGTTAATTCCAATGGCGTGCTCGCGAAAATTTAGATTTCCTACCCCAAGGTTCTCAAAGAAAGCAAGCCTATTCTCTCCTCTGGTTCCTATTACGATATCGAGATTACCGTCATTATTAAGGTCAATGGGTTCGGCGTTTTGGGGGATACTGTAGTGACCTAATTCTGTTCTAGTCCAGCTGTCGCCCTTCAGAGGGTCGCCGTCCAAGGAAAATAATTCTACCGGTGTTGATCTTGCATAGTCACTTGGACCAGGTCGTTGCGCGCCCTTATTAGGCGCAGTGAGTTCTGCGACACCATCACCGTCAAAATCTCCTGCAAATACCCTAATATAAGAACCTCGTCCTTGAGTCATTGGTAGAATGAGTCGCTGCCATTCAGCCTCGCGGGCACTACTGCCTGGATTTTGTAAATAGATTAAGTGAGAGAGTTCTGCGGCGACGACTACATCGGGATATCCGTCAAGATTAATATCGACGACGACTACATCTTCCGGAGCAGGGGAGTCCTCTGCCTCTGCTATAGTGATGTTAGTCCAGCTATCTGGGTTCGCAGAGGCGAAAGCAATTCTTACATGCCCAGCGGGTGGAGGTATAAAATTGGGCAATTCCGCGGTTGAATCGTACTCGGCATCGGATTCATGCACGGATACAACATCTTCGAACCCATCTAAATCGATATCAGCCATAACCAGACCATCACTACCTGAAAGTGGAAGACCGGCACTTATTGACTCATCGATTAGGTGTTCTTTCCAGCTAATATAAGATCCATCTGCAGAGCGTGCATTGCTTAGCTTCTCTCCTACTGGAAGCTGCGCGCTTAAAATCGAACTGGGAAGTAAAAGCGCAATAAATATTATAATTTTCTTTTCTTTTGTTTTATTCATCGTATCTCTGTTGGCGGGTAGTGGAGGTGCCCTAGGGAATGGTACCAATCGATACAGCAATACAGAAGATGATTTGTGGATAATCTCACTAAAACCAAGGAAGTGCGAGGTCGACACAGAGCCACCAAGAAGATAGCATTTATTTCTTGGCACAAGTTTGATTGCTAAAAATTGTCTCCTATATGTTCTGAGGTGTCCTAAATGACTATTAAGGCTATTTGTCGAAGATTATGGCTACTGGTTTTGTCGTTTTATTTGTTCGGCCTTTATTCAATTGCAAATGCTGCAGACTCCAATCATGGATTGCAACTTACCGCACTGGATCACTATGTAAACCAGCCGGATTCTAATTATGCCTATCAGGTTATAAACACCGTCGAAGGCGATGGGCACAAAACCTTTATATTAGAAATGACCTCGCAACAATGGTTAACGGAGCGAGAAGTTAATTTGCCAATTTGGGAACACTTTATGGTGGTAGTCATTCCCGACGAAGTGCTAAGCGATATTGGTTTTTTGACAATTACCGGCGGGAGTAAAACTAACAGCGCGCCCACTGAGCCTCAACAAAGCGATGTTAAACGGGCACTTGAAACAGGCACTGTTGTTAGCACCTTATATATGGTGCCGAATCAGCCATTAGTTTTTTTGGATGATGAAGGTCGTCAACGAACTGAAGACGCTATTATCGCCTATACCTGGGATAAATATCTCAGAACGGGAGATGAGAAATGGCCTCTAAGGTTACCTATGACGAAAGCAGCTGTTAGAGCTATGGATACCGTAACTGATTTGATGATGAGTGATCAGGGTGGTGGTATTGAGGTTGATCAGTTTGTTGTAGCGGGAGGTTCTAAGCGTGGCTGGACGACATGGACGACGGCAATAGTAGACGAACGTGTTGTGGCAATTATGCCAATCGTAATCGACATGCTGAATGTCAGCGAATCCTTTAAGCATCATTTCTCAGTTTATGGTTCTTATTCCCTGGCAGTGATTGATTATGTAACCAGTGGAAATGTTAACTGGCTTGGAACGCCAGAGTGGGATTCTCTCATGAAAATCGTGGAGCCCTATGAATATCGAGACCGGTTGGAATTACCAAAATTTTTGTTAAATTCCACCGGAGATGAATTTTTCCTACCGGATTCCTCGCAATTTTATTGGGATGATTTGGTTGGAGAAAAGCATGTTCGTTATGTTCCAAATTCAAACCATGGAATGGACGGAACTGATATTTTCGACAGCGTTGACGCTTGGTATCACGCGATTGTGCATAATGAGCGAATGCCTAGATATTCTTGGGATTTATCGGACGATGGAACCATTACTGTGTTTTCTCTCGATGAGCCTATAGAGGTATTGCTGTGGCAGGCTCATAATCCCGACAGCAGAAATTTTACCCAAGCTGTAATCGGTAGAGCCTACACAAGCTCGCCACTGGAAGAAATTGAATCTGGCGTTTATCAGGTTAAGCTTGATCCTCCGGAAAAGGGTTATACTGCTTACTACGTAGAAATGCATTACCCGAGTGGTATCGGCGCTCCCTTTAAGTTTTCCTCCGGAGTTAAAGTCGTACCGGATGTTACGGAATACCAATGGGAATTTCTGCCTGATAGTGCTCGGAGAAATTGAGTATTTATCTGCCGCAAACCCTGACCTGATTCACAAAATTCCGAAACTAAAGTAACTAGTTTTTTGCATGAATTACTTACTTGAACCTTAATATTGGGTTAGGCATTTTTTATGAATATTTCCGCCAGGGTGCTAAACAGATCATCATGCAACACGCATGTCCTAATTAGGATATGACTCACTGCCCTGAATAATGTGTAAAATTTCGGTAGGAGTCATGTACGCGCCTCCGCCTTCTTCAGGAACAGCTGATGCTTCCTGGCCAGGCGCTAAACGTCGGCGAACAAAAAGTGCATGATCATATCTTTGCCAACCTAGCCCATGGGAGATAAGTCTTCGGTCGGTAGCTCGTTCGAAGTTAATTCGGCAATCACTAAACTGACAGATCGCGTCTGCAGCGATACCAAAAAAAGAACGATCAAGGTAATAAACCGTATGTGAAAGTTCATGCCCAATAATCCCTACCTGAGCGTTAAAGGGTTGATTTTTTAGCAGCAGAGCATCTCGGGGACCATCAATATTAGAATCAATAACTACTAAATAAGTGCGGTTTTTCGCTGAGCGTAAAAGCGATGGCCAGTGAGGTCTTGAAGAGAGGGGAATGCCTACATCGTCGATAATAAACTTAATGCGAACTGATTTAAGTTCTGGGTAGTGGCTCAGGGCTAAGAGCGCCTGCAACTCATAACCTGGTGGGAGCTCTTTGTTTTCTCCAAATTCAGAGATCAACTGACTAAAGCGATTTATCTCTTCTGTTTCGATGTATTTCCTTACTGCCGAAATTTCTGTGGCCTCTCCGTCTACACTGAGAATAAGCAATATTAAAGGAGCTAACCAAAATAACTTGAGGCGATTATTGTTAGAAGGGTTTTGCATATTATTACTGTATAGCAAGAAAATTTTAGAGACAAATGCTGTGTTGCTTAGATTGGCACTAAATAAGAATAGAAAACTAACAGCTAACGAAATTGAGTTTCTTCAAAGTATGCGTTTGCTCCAAATTCTGTAAATTTAATCTGTGCGGATCAGATTTCCATTCCCTTTGTAATCTATTATTATACAGCTATGAGACTCGACGGTACTTTGCTTTTGGCTTTCCTCCTTGCAGGAGTCATTAGCACGCCAGTATATACACAAGAAAAATCTTTTGAGGATTGGATCGAAGAGCTACGTATTGAAGCGAGTTCTCTGGGAATTAGTGAATCGACTTTAGTTGCCCTTGATGATTTAGAAGCGCCACTGGAAAGAGTTCTTGAGCTCGATAATAGTCAGCCTGAATTCGTCCAGACCTTCACTCGTTACTTGTCTTTGCGAATAACGCCAAACCAAATAAGTCGAGGACAAGGTTTGTTGCAGCAGCACGCAACACTATTAGAAGAAGTTCGACAACGCTATGGTGTTCAACCACACTACCTTGTTTCTTTTTGGGCCGTTGAAAGCAATTATGGTAGATCAACGGGCGGTTTTTCGGTGTTGCAAGCGTTGGCTACGCTTGCCTATGATCCGCGCCGCGCAGAATTTTTCCGCAGAGAACTTCTCACGGCGCTACGTATTATCGATGAGGGACATATAGCGGCTAGCAGTATGAGTGGTTCCTGGGCCGGAGCTATGGGGCAACTTCAATTTATGCCTTCCATATTTAATCAGTATGGTGTTGATGGTGATAATGATGGTCGAGTAGATATTTGGAATAGTTTACCGGATATATTTCACTCAGCCGCAAATTTTCTTTCTCAGTCTGGTTGGCAAGGAGATGAGCGATGGGGCAGGGAGGTTCTGCTACCACGAAATTTTGATTTTAGTTTAACGGGCACTCGCACCAGAAAATCGTTACAGGAATGGCAGGATTTAGGTGTTACTCGAGTCGATGGAAGCCCGATTCCAATAGCTAACATGAATGCTTCTTTGATATTGCCAGCTGGTGCTGTAGGACCAGCATTTCTTGCTTATACAAACTTCCGTACCACCATGACCTACAACCCCTCGACCTTTTATGCATTGACTGTCGGCCATCTAGCTGATCGTTATACAGGCGCAGGCCCCATTCAGCGGATGCCTGAGAATGAACAGGCTATGAGTGTGGCTGATGTTCGTGAGTTGCAAGAACTGCTGAACGCCTCAGGTTTTGATTCTGGAGTGCCTGATGGGAGGGTGGGAAGACAAACCAGATCTGCGATTAGAGACTTTCAGGAGAGCAGAGAATTACCCATGGACGGTTACGCCTCTGCGCAGTTACTCAATAACTTGCGTAACTAGGGCATTCTTACCTAGATTTATTGAATTATTCTTGCTGCTGTTTTATGCTTGCGCCGCTTCCCTCGGGTCTAATATCATTTTAAATTATTAAATGCCTTTTTTGGATTTACTACCTCAGACAGATCAGTCTTTGCTGCGTTATCGCCGTATTGCATTGATCACCCTGGCATCAGTTTATTTTCTTATTTTGGTCGGTGCTAGCGTAAGAGCGTCTGGTGCTGGCATGGGTTGCCCTGATTGGCCTACTTGTTTTGGTCAGTGGATACCGCCAACCAATGAAGCGCAGCTCCCCGGAAATTATCAAGAAATCTATGCTGAATTAGGTTATCGCGATACGCAATTTAATGTCGTTAAGACCTGGACTGAATACGCAAATCGATTAATTGGGGTCACTATAGGTTTTTTAATTTTCCTGACAGCAATATTTTCTTGGCCCCTGCGTAGATTTAACAACTCGATTTTTGTCGCCTCTGTTGCGGCATTCTTGATGGTTGGATTTCAGGGTTGGTTGGGGTCGAAAGTCGTAAGTTCAAACTTGCAGCCAGGGATGATAACCATTCATATGTTAATGGCCCTCGCTATCGTGGGTACTCTATTATTTGCTCTAGCCCAAGCAAGAAAAAGTGATATGGCCAAACAGCCTATCATCGGAATTGACTCACGATTTGAGTTGTTTCTTTACCTTGTTTTAGGAATGACGATACTGCAAGTCGCGATGGGAACTCAAGTGCGAGAAATGACTGATTTTATACGGGAAGCTCAGGGAGAAGAATTGAGATCTTCTTGGGTGGAAGCAATGCCGTGGTTCTTTTTTGTGCATCGCTCTTTTTCGGCAGTGGTTTTGGTGGCGAACTTGTGGCTAGCCAGGCTTTTAGTGAATTCATTGGGCTGGCAGCATATTTTAACGCGTTTGACCTTTGCCATGATTGTTGTCATCGGATTTTCCGTGCTCTCAGGTGCCACTCTAGGTCACCTAGGAATGCCCGCTTTAGCGCAACCTGCACATCTCCTAGGGGCAGCTCTACTTTTCGGTTTACAATTTATGATCTGGATGAGTTATCGCCATTCTCGAGATAGTTCACCTGTGGATAGGATCAGATCTTTAAAAAATCAGGTGTCACTTTAAGGTTTTCCATAAATATTTAGCACGCTGAGAACCTCATTAGTTGAAATTTTCTACTTTCAAGGAAAAGTATAACCGTTAATTTATTCTGAATACCTCATCAAAAAATTGGCTTAGGAGCTAAATTGACTGCTGTTTTTTGGTCCTGAAGTGATCTTTTTTCATATCAACTACAGCAAAGCTCAATATGTTTGGCTTTACAAATTATTTCTTAATGGGATTCTAATTGCGTGTGCTAGGGTGTAACAAAATAGATATAGACAATTGGTTGGGGAAAGAAAATTAATTCTCAAAGTTTCTTAAAATGGCTTTATCTAATCTCAGGTTTGATATTGGCTGAAGTCGCGCAAGGCCAAACTGAATCAGAGATAACTAGCTCAGATTCAACTATTACCTATCCTGCAAGTTACTTTATTCAGTTTGCTCCGGTGTCGGTAAGTGACATGTTGGACCGAATTCCCGGTATCGGCTTGGTATTGGATGGTGCTACCGCGGACTTGGATCGACGTTTTGGTGGAGGTGATCGGGGTCTCGGCGGAAGTTCGCAAATTCTTATAGATGGGAAGCGATTGGCGGGAAAGACAAATGAGGCTCGAATACAGCTCAGTCGGTTAGCTGCGGAGGAAGTGGATTATATTGAAATTGTTCGTGGAACATCGAGTGAATTAGATGTTCAGAACTCCGGGCAACTAATAAATATTGTGTTGCTGCGAGCTATTTCGCGCAACAGCTACTCTGCTGAGCTCGGCCTGCGACATTTTCAAGACGGTACCATCGAACCAGAGGGAACTTTTTCTGTAACTGGCCAACGAGGAAGATTCAACTATTTGATGAGTGCGGATATTGCGCCTGGCTATCGAGTAGAAGAGTCCCAAGAACTGAGCCTGCATCCAGATCTTAGACTCAATGAGGTTATTAACTTGGAAAGGCAAATTGAGCAAACAAATTATAGCCTTAATTCAAGCCTCAGTTGGAATTTTGGTGAAAGCGATCGTTTAGCCTTGAATTTGCTTTATAGTCAGAATGACCCGCCAAGTAAACTATTCAGAGAAATTACTGATTTTAATGGGGTTAGTCCTGCAACTTCCTATGAACATGAAAGGACTCCTGCTAATTCTGAAAACTGGGAGATCGGGGGCGATTATGAACGTAACTTTGACAGTGGCGCCAAGTACAAATTACTTTTTATTGCTAATGATAAAAGTGCGGGCGCCGCTAGAGAGCGTTTTGATTTTCTAAGTCTTGGTGACACTGAAAATAAGAATTTATTTCTAGATAATAACGGTAGTTATAAGGAAAAAATTGTTCGTACGTCTTATACCTGGAATACAGCGGCAAGCCAGGGTTTGGAATTGGGTATAGAGGGAGCGCAAACGACACAAGATTCTGCGCTTCGACTTGGTTTGCCCTTAGGAGGGGTCACCTCTGAAGAGTTTGGTGGCTTAACTCCGGTAAATTTGCCTAATGCTATTTCGACGGTAGAAGAAATACGTTACGAAGGGTTCGCTGTACATAATTGGCGAATTAATTCTCGCATGTCTCTGGAGAGTTCTTTGGTCGCAGAATATTCTGAAATTGAGCAAAAAGGAGATGTAAATAATAAGAGAGATTTCGATTTTCTAAAACCGAAAGTGGATTTTATTTATGATATCAGCAATGCATTTCAATTTCGTTTTTCTCTAGAAAAATTCGTGTCGCAATTAAGTTTCGGAGATTTCTCAAGGAATACAAACCAGCAAGATGAGGATAAGGACACTATCGCTGGTAATCCAGAGCTAGAACAGAGACAGAGTTGGCGCTACACAGCAAATTTTGATTACAGATTACCAAACGATGGAGGGGTCTTGAACTCCCGTTTATTTTATTATGATTTCGATGGTGATATTGGTCGTATTGACGTCTCGAAATCGCTTACGGAGCTGGAATCTGCCAATGGTAATGTGGGTGATGGGAAGGTGCTAGGCCTCAATCTAGATGCCAGTATTCGTTTAGGGGTATTAGGGCTTCCGCAGGCCCTATTAACAGGTGGAGTACTTTTTCAAAAAGCAGAAATTAGTGATCCCCTAATTGCAAAGAAACGCAGGGTTGTGCCGTATGATAGAGGCAATATTAGATTAGGCTTTAGACACGATGTGTCTCGCTGGAATCTCAATTATGGCTTTAACTATCGTGATGGTATTGACGGTAACCGTCCATTCTGGGATATAGATAATGTGTTGTTCATCGGCTCGCCTAGTAATCTTATGGTATTCGTGGAGAAAGCTGGTTGGCGTGGCCTTACATTTCGATTTGAAGCAATTAATGCATTAGACCATGTTCGGAAACAAGAGCGCCGCCGATTTAATGGGTATCTACGGGATGAATTATTAAGTGAGATCGAGAGATTTTACGTAACAGATGGAATCAGGTATACCTTTAAAGTAAGAGCAACATTTTAGCCTATTATGACAAACAAAAAATTCGATCTGGTTATATTTGGAGCTACTAGCTTTGCTGGGAAAATAGTATGCGAGTACTTGATTGGTGAGCATCTCGAACCAAATCTTAGTTGGGCTATGGCGGCGCGATCGGAGTCAAAACTGCAAGCTTTTCGGTTAGAGTTGGGAGAAAAAGCTAGCGACATTCCCCTGATTATTGCTGATTCATTTGATGAGCCCGCGCTTATAGAATTATGCAGACAAACTCATGTTGTTATATCTACGGTTGGTCCTTTTGCACTTTATGGCGACATGCTAGTCAAAACCTGTGCCGAAAACGGAACTGATTATTGTGATTTAACCGGAGAGACACAATGGGTGCGTAGAATGTTTTTAGCCTATGGCGATGCTGCGAAGTCTTCGGGTGCGCGCCTAGTGAATTGCTGTGGATTTGACTCAATCCCATCAGACCTAGGTGTCAAATTCTTGCAGCAACAAGCACAGCTTAATTTCCATAATTACTGCGATAAAGTGCGGATGCGAGTCAAGGCGGTGAAAGGGGGTGCATCGGGCGGCACTATCGCGAGTGCGATTAATATATTTAAAGAAGCGGCGGCAAATTCAGATCTTCGAGCAGAGCTGCGGGACTTTTATTCGCTTTGTCCTGAGAGGCATAGAAATAAGGCGGCGCAGAGAAATGTACATTTGGAATATGACGCCGATTTTAAGTCCTGGGTTGGTCCTTTTATAATGGCAGGAGTCAATACGCGAGTGGTTCTGCGTAGCAATGCGCTAAATGAGACCCCCTATGCTGAACAGTTCTATTACGACGAGGGAACTTTAACCGGCGATGGGGTCGCTGGGGAGAAGAAAGCCAAACGTAGCGCTAGATTCTCAAGGGTGGGTCCGATGCTTTTAGGAATTCCGCCAATTCGGGCAATTATTACGCGATTTTTTCTGCCCAAGCCTGGTCAAGGTCCGTCGACAGAAGAACAAGAGGCAGGCTTTTGGGATTTACGCTTCATGGGTACATCTGTTAAGGGTGATAAAATATGGGTAAAGGTTACCGGTGATCGCGATCCAGGTTATGGTTCTAGTGCAAAAATGTTGGCACAAGCAGGTATTAGTCTTCGAAGAGATGTAGATAAGAGTGACTGCGAAGGTGGCTTCTGGACGCCAGCTGCAATTTTTGGCGATAGATTTATTGAAAGATTACAAGCTTATGCTGGTTTCACTTTTAAACTGGAATCAATCGAGCCAGCATCGCTTGCTCATATAGAAAGCTCAATAGAATAAGACTATTTTTTATCAAAAAGTAAAGGTGGCGCTAGTATAAAAATATTTCGGTTCTTTATTGCTTAGATTCTTAGAATCTAAATAAACGCCCCCAGTTTCTATGCGGAAGTTACCAGGTATTACATCCCATCTTAGTCTGAGTTGGAGGTGCTGCCCCAGATAACGTCCGCTTTGTCCGCTTCTGTCTCTTAGTCCCGTTCTGCCCCAACTGTCTCGTGCATCGGCCAGCCACCAGTGCCGATAAGACGCCATTAAACTTACATCGGGTGAGAAATCTGCGAATAACCTGATACCTGGCGTTAGAATATTACTGCGGTTAAACGGATCATAGAGCCCAACAACGGCAAATTCGAATGTAGTAGGTCCAAACAATGAATCAAATCTCTCGGTATCCTGATCGAAGGGGTCGTTGTCTCCACTGGCATAGTCAATTTCAATTTGCAGTCGTAAGTTTGACGGCACATCGAAGGTATAGCCAAGCATCAGATACTGAAAATAAGCGCGATGGTCTAAATTGGTAGTATCGGTGGCAGCGGCTGATCCCCGACGTTCTCCAGTTTGAAAAATTGTTTCGATTTCGAATTCAAACTCGCCCGCACGGGGTGGTTTGCGGAGTCTGAACCCCATTGAATCAAATTTTTTGTTGCGAGTTCTTACTTTGCTAGTGTCTTTTTCTTTTATTGAGTAGTAAAAGGCTTCGGTGGTAAAGGCGTCAAATAAATTGGGGAACGATGTATGAAATCCATAAAATTGTTGTGCGTCGCTGGATTCATCAGACTCAATTTCGTTATCTAATAAATTGGCAAAATCCCCGGGTAAGCGACGTACGACCTGAGTAGCCATAAATCGTGTGTGAACGCCGTTGTCACCATCATGGTGAACGACTAGTCCGTCAAAAGCATTAATGGTATTTCGAAATCTATTTCTAGCCATTAGCCTTCGACTTCCCCAATCTTCAGAGAATCGACCTAACCTTGCCCAAGTATTTTGTTGGGTGCCAAATCTATAGCCGACATTTGCTTGTAAAAAATCGGCTGCGTTAACAGTTCGTGATTTGAGAATACTGTCTTTGTCTGCCAATTCTTGACGAATGTCGGCAAATTCGATTTGAGAGGTAAAACTCCCTTTGCTGTATTGGGCGTTAAGCAAAGTGCGAATTGCAAGTACCTGATCATTTTTACTTGCACCGAGTTGCACATTATCGGCAATGTTTTCAAAACGCGTCCGTTGGACTATGCCAAAACTAAATCCGTCATCTAAGTTTATTGCATCGTTGATTCGCCAAGGATTTTCTGCGGCAAACAGAAAAGAGCTAGAAAATAATAAGAACGAGAGAAGCAGTAGAGCGACAGTAGTGTCAATCTTTCTTTTGCCCAACGAACTCATTTAATTGCCTCCTCGTTTGTCATGAAGGTACCTTGGCGCTGATTTATAGCATTAAATACCCAAATGCAGAAATCTTGCATTGCAGTGGCAGTTACTCATAAAAGGCATGGAAAGGCATCAATTCGCTTGGTTACTATAATTAATAATAAAAGCCATATAAAACAATAAAATAGAGGCATAACATAGAATTATAAATCTTTGGGTATGTTAGAAATATTCTTAAAATAAAAGCCAGTTTGATTAGGGCTGTTAAAAACTGCAATGCTGAGAAGAAGTATTTGATCGACTTAAAAGTGTGCTCATAAACTTGTTGTGCAGGGCGGCTATTAATTAAACTCTCCCTTATATAGGATCTTTCTTCTCCGTTCGTCTAAATTCGGACAGGGTCTGTCATTTTTGTATTTTCAAAGTTGATCTAGTATGGTCGCCAAAGATTTTTGATTTAATTCAGAGAAGCAGCACGTGCCAAATCCACTTCTGTTATTCACCGCTCAAATCGTAGCTATTTTCTCCGTTCTTCTTCTGGCCGCGGGGTACATCAAAACTGAACCCAGAGCCAGCAGTGCCCGGGTTTTTGCACTAATGGCTGTATTTGTGATCCTCTATTTGCTCAATGGAATGACAGCAGATCATATTGACCCCCAATTCCAAATAGATCTTAGCCGGTGGCAGTTAATTATAGATATTGGAACCAGCGCCGTTTCTGGTTTCTTTATGGTCTATTGCTTCCTTATTTTTCAGGAAGGCGAAAAATTTCCTATTACGCTTAGCGTAGCGTTTGCTTTTCAGATGCTTCTCGAAATTATTTTGGAAATAATCAATTTATCCCGTGCCACTGCTGAACTTGGCGACATCTTTAATTTACTAAGTATCAGCATGGATATATTGCAACTACTTTTTGTCTGCTTCGCTATCTATTGGACGATCAAAGGCTGGCGAGCAGATTTGGTTGCTGATCGACGTATTCTTCGCTGGTTTATTATCAGTGTTCAAGGGACGTTAATTTTCGCGGTGGTGTTTGCAGAAAATTTTCTGCTTGTAGGCGGGTACAACAGTAATCCGAATGTGCAGGCGCTAATTGTATTTGCGATCGCATTGCTCACTTTTGGTATGCTTTTAGTCGCACTTCGCTTTGATTTTGTCTCTCTTAGCCATGTTATTCGAAAAGTGGCAGAATTAGCTGAGAAGCCCGAAACTGAAGGAATGGTTACATTTGATGTTGATAGCTTTGATGAAGCTTTCAATGGCGGCCTGCTCTATCGTGAGGCCGGGCTTACGATATCGATGCTTGCCAAAAAGCTTAAAATACCAGAGTACCGCGTGAGGGCGTTTATCCAAAAAGAATTAGGATTCCGGAACTTCAATGCAATGCTCCATCAATATAGGATTAGAGATGCTGGTAATATGCTTTCTGATGCTCAGAATCTTAATGTCCCAGTATTAACTATTGCTCTTTCTGTTGGATATCAATCAATTACACCTTTCAATAATGCATTTCGAGAGATTAAAGGAGTAACCCCATCTGAATATCGGAAGAAAAATCAGCCGGCTTAGTTTGTACTTCTCGAATGCTATTCAAACCCAAAAAACGTTACAAAGAACCACAGGGATTTGTAGATTTTAGACAATTCCTTAGTTATTCTTGCGCTGGCTGCTTTCTTCAGAATTGAATGAGAGTGGTATTAAAACTAATCTCGTTGTACAAAAGAAAACAAAAAGTCAAAGAAACAGAACGTATCGGCGAAAAGCGAAGGTTACTTTGAGCGAATTTGATATCTCGGCTTATCGTTTGTTTTTAACGTTAGAAAGCGCTAACTGAAAGATCATTTTCGTAATAGCCTTCGCCAATAGGCGAGAGAATCGAGATTTAGCCGATAAGGTAGAAGTTGAAGTTTTAAAGTTAAATCTATAAAGCGGTGGAGGTTCATTTAGTGAGCGAACTTATTTATAACTTTGCAGTTTGGGTAGACGATACCCCTTGGAGTGCAATGCTGCATGAGTCTTACTATATGTATAATTGGGTGGAGTCCACTCATGTGCTCACCCTGATGATCAGTTTGGGTATGCTTTTTCTGATTGACTTGAGGATGCTTGGGTGGGCATTCCCCGACGTCCCTGCCTCGAAGATTGCAGACCGTTTGAATATTCCAATGATGGTTGGATTTACGGTGATGTTCATCACAGGAATTTTATTATTCTATGCAGTTCCTGTGCGTTCAGTTCAAAGTGTCTGGTTCCGCATCAAGATGGTGCTATTAGTCGGGTGTGCTATCAATGCTTATTTATTCCATAAAAGAATGAATGAATCGGTTTCCAGCTGGGATAACGAGGCAAAAGCGCCCCAGCGAATTAGAAATGGTGCAATGTTATCCCTGGGATTCTGGACAGTTGTTGTTATTTGTGGACGTTTTATCGCCTATGATTGGTTTGACTGCGACTACCCTCAGTCTGCTTTTATTGAGTTCGTTGCTGGTTGTGTTGACGGACAAACGAGATTTTAATTAGATAAAGGTTTCATCTTAACTTATACAGTAGGAGTTAACCGGATGCCCACTTCAATATTGGGACCCTATTTTAGAACAATAGTAACAGTATCGGTTATTGCGGCAGCACTGGTATTTTCTTTTACCTATGCCCGAAATGGCGTGTATGTTGAAATACAGCCATTGTTTGAATGGATGGAAACAACCTGGTTCGGTTATGTAGGCAAGACTTGGGGCGCTGCATTTGCAACTATTCAGGCTGGTCATCTAATCGGCTTAGCAGTGTTGGGGGGTTGTGTGCTCGTCAGCGATGGCAGGTTATTAGGGGTGGTGTTGACAGATGTGCCCCATAGAATTGTTGTCGATCGTGCTGATGCGGTATTTCGTTGGGCGCTCGCTACGCTGCTTGTAACAGGAGTTTTTATGGCCTGCGGTGTAGCAATGAAGATATATTATCTGCCGGTTTATTGGTACAAAATGCTCGGTTTAGCTTGTGGTATTTTGTTTCACTATTATGTTCGTCGGCCACTAGTAGCGCATGAGTTGGGTGCAATTAATCCAATAGTTTTAAAGATGACTGCGATAGCTTCAATCTTAGTTTGGTTTTTAGTAGCAGCGACTGGTCGCTGGATCGGATTTAGTGGGTAAAGCAGGAGAAAGTAATGAACGAAGAAAATCAGAGCTTAACAGATGGTCAAAATACAGGGCTTAAGGATGCTCAAACCTCCGCGTTAGTAGCTGCATCTGCCATTATTATTTTTTCTGCTTTTTATTGGTTTGCGCAGATTCAGTCAGTGCGAGAACTGCTCGAGCTGGCTTATGGCTAAATAAAGTTTGTAATAAAAAAGGCTGGCATACGCCAGCCTTTTTTCGATAGAGCGCTACTTCATTGGAGAGTAGTCAGTCGCAACCATAAATTTGGCTTCTATACCGCCAAGAATTTGTCCATTTCTATTTGATTCCTCGGCAACAGTAGCCCACTCAGAATCTGCGATAAAAGCCTGCCAGGACGCATTAGCGGCATCTTGGTTGTCGTGAGCAAGAAGATAAACTAGCGTGTCTTCTCTTTCCTCTTCGCTAGTTGGTGACCAATAACCAACAACCTCCATACCATGTTTACGGAAAATCCGAGTAGTATGGTCTCGAAACCGAGCATGGAGATTGTCTAGATTGCCAGGCGTAGCCGTATAAGTGCGAAGTTCGAAGACCTTCTCATCTTGGGCTGCAGAGCTGAAGAAAATCCCAGCTCCTAGTCCGATTGCTAAAGAAACTAAGGAAATAGCAGAAGTTTTTATCAGTTTATTCACATTATTCTCCGAGTAAATGGATTTGTTCATATTGGAGGCCGAGTATAATCAAGGTATCAGGAAATTACACCGCTATTAGGGAATCATTGAGGCTTTAAGCAATTAACTGAGCTAACTACGCGAATTAAAAGCGGTAGATCTTCATTTTAAGCGTTCTTGATCTAAACTATTTTGGGAATCCTTCGATAGAATTTGTGTGGTTAGCGTCTACAATTTGCTTTTAGTATGATGCCCCCTCTTCATGATCTGAGACGATGAGCCGAGCTATGGAAAATTTAGTAAGCCAGGGGTTCGAACTAGCTATTTTCGGTATGGGCACCGTATTTGTATTCCTCACACTGTTAATCCTTGCTACTCATTTCATGTCTTTGCTGGTGCAGAAATTTGAGCACGAGGCATCGGAGCGAGCTGTTCAGGCAGTGACACAACTCGACGACCACCATCTTATGACTATAATTTCTGCTGCAATAGCACAGCATAAAAATAAGCATAGTTAAGAGTGCGGCTGGCACTTTTTGATTTTTAATCACGATGTAATGAGTCAAACGTATGAGCGTTAACAAAAAGCCTTTAGGTATTACCGATGTTGTGTTGCGAGATGCACATCAGTCCCTGATTGCAACTAGAATGCGAATTGACGACATGCTGCCAATCGCTGAAAAACTCGATCAAGTTGGTTTTTGGTCTTTGGAATCTTGGGGAGGAGCAACTTTTGATTCTTGTATTCGATACCTTGGTGAAGACCCCTGGGAAAGAATACGTCGCTTCAAAGAAGCGATGCCAAATACACCGCAACAGATGTTATTCAGAGGCCAAAATATTTTAGGCTACAGACACTATGCAGATGATCTAGTTGATAAATTTGTAGAACGAGCATCAGTAAATGGAGTCGATGTATTCCGTGTCTTTGATGCTATGAATGATCCACGTAACTTGGAAACTGCAATAAACTCGGTACGTAAACAGAATAAACACGCACAGGGAACAATGTCGTATACCATTAGTCCCGTTCACACGATTGATAGCTGGCTCGATATGGCTCGGACTATCGAAAGCATGGGGGCAGATTCACTTTGTATAAAAGACATGGCTGGATTGTTGAAACCCTACGTTGCCTTCGATCTTATTACCAAGCTCAAGCAAACAGTCCAGATTCCTATACATATGCAATGTCATGCTACCACGGGCCTCTCTACACCTACTTACTTGAAGGCCATCGAAGCGGGAATAGATAATATCGATACGGCAATATCTTCAATGAGTATGACCTATGGGCATTCGCCAACGGAAACCATTGTTGCCTCCTTGGATAGGACTGATTGGGATACCGGATTGGATATTAATCTTCTTGAAGAAATTGCTAGCTACTTTAGAGAAGTGAGAAAGAAATACGTTAAATTTGAAGGCTCACTTAAAGGTATTGATTCTCGAATATTAGTAGCACAGGTTCCTGGGGGCATGCTGACTAATTTAGAGAACCAGCTTAGAGAGCAGAATGCGGCTGAAAAACTGGATGAGGTCTTGGAAGAGATACCGAAAGTTAGAGAAGATTTAGGATTTATTCCTTTAGTAACTCCGACATCACAGATTGTTGGAACGCAGGCTGTATTAAATGTAATTAGCGGTGAGCGTTATCGCAATATAACCAAGGAAACCGAAGGGGTATTGAAAGGGGAGTATGGTGCGACACCAGCGCCTATGAATCAAAAACTGCAGGCTAAGGTATTGAATGGCAAGGAAGCAATTCATTGTCGACCTGCGGATTTATTAGAGCCAGAATTCGAAAAACAGAAAGCTGACCTTATGGGCCTTGCCGAAGCTGAAAATATCATGCTTAAAAATGAGATAGATGACACCTTAACATACGCCCTCTTTCCTCAAGTTGGTTGGAAATTTTTAAAAAATCGCGATAATTCAGAAGCCTTCGAGGCTATTCCTTCTGAAGATGACTTGAAGCCGGCAAGAAACAACTCAGCCGAAGTTGATTCTGGAATCTATACAGTCGAGGTTGAAGGAAAGTCTTATATGGTGAGAGTTTCAGATGGTGGCGACATTTCTCAGCTAACTGAATTATCCGAATCGAAACCTAATTTCGGGGTACAAGCTAAGAGTGGGGAAATTATTGAAGTTGCGGCCCCTTTGGCAGGCAATGTTTTTAATGTCGCGGTTGAAGTGGGAGATAATGTCTCTGAAGGGGAAATAATTTTAGTGCTTGAGGCAATGAAAATGGAAACTGAAATCCGATCAACTAGCACTGGTGTAGTTACTCAAATCTACGTCGCTAGCGGCGATGCGGTTAAAGTGGGCGACGTCTTGCTGACTCTTAGTTAATCGGAAAATATCATGAGCCAGCTAATAGTGCTTTGGCAGTCATCAGGTATCTATCAAATTAGTTTGGCGCAGTTAGTCATGATCTTGATAGGTCTGTTGTTGCTCTATCTTGCAATTGCTAAACGTTTTGAGCCGCTATTACTTATACCCATTGGTTTCGGTGGAATTCTCTCAAATATTCCTGGGGTTGATATTGCGGTAGGTAATGGAATACTCGCACAATTTTCAAGCATGGGATTGGACACTGGTGTTTTTCCATTATTGGTGTTTATGGGAATTGGTGCCATGACTGAATTCGGGCCTTTGCTTGGGAATCCCCGTACAATGCTTTTAGGAGCAGCAGCACAGTTTGGTATATTTTCAACCTTATTGGGTGCTTTGTTTATGACGCAGATCGGTGTGTTTGATTTTACACTTGCTCAAGCCGCAGCCATAGGAATTATAGGTGGCGCCGATGGACCAACAGCGATCTATGTTTCAGGTTTATTGGCCCCAGAACTTTTGGGAGCAATAGCAGTAGCTGCTTATTCTTATATGGCTTTAGTTCCTCTGATACAACCCCCAATTATGCGTGCCCTTACTTCTGAGGCAGAGCGTAAAATTAGAATGAAACAGACAAGAGAAGTTTCACAAACGGAAAAAATATTGTTTCCTTTAGTGCTTCTCATTTTGGTTGCTCTTATTGTGCCAGGTGCAGCACCATTATTAGGCATGTTTTGCTTCGGTAACCTAATGAAAGAATGTCGGGTTGTCGCGCGACTATCGGATACCGCGCAGAATGCATTGATTAATACCGCTACTATCTTTCTCGGATTGTCGGTTGGCTCGAAGCTTATTGCTGATGAATTTTTGGTGGGTGAAACTTTGGGGATTCTTGCACTAGGAATGGTGGCATTTGCTATTGGAACAGCGACTGGCATACTAATGGCTAAGGTAATGAACCTGTTCTCTGTTCGAAAAATTAACCCTCTCATTGGTGCGGCTGGTGTGTCCGCAGTGCCGATGGCGGCACGTGTAGCCAACAAGGTTGGTATAGAAAATGACCCTGATAATTTTTTGATCATGCATGCTATGGGGCCTAATGTTGCTGGAGTAATAGGGTCCACGATTGCGGCTGGTGTTCTGATCCAATTTGCGACAGGATAGTCCCACCCCTGCCTGACACCAAATCAAGGCTGGAGCATCTCTCAAAAAACATAGGTTAGCGTTGGCGAAATTTGTAAAAACAAATGCTAAGCGTTCTCTTTCAGAGAGTTTTATTTGCTTCGAGGCAATCTATTTAGTGCTGGCAGATTCATCTTCCAAGACGTTCTGTTGCATGGTTTCGGCCGGCGTATCGGAGCCGGGCTTGCCAACTCGTCTAGCGGGGACGCCTACCACTGTGGTATGAGCAGCCACGTCGTTAAGTACAACACTGCCTGCTCCAATTTTTGCACCTTCGCCTACTTCAATATTGCCTAGTACCTTTGCACCGGCTGAAATCAATACACCAGAGCGAATTTTTGGATGACGGTCTCCTTGTTCATTTCCGGTTCCGCCGAGGGTAACTCCCTGTAAAATTGATACATTGTCTTCAATCACTGAAGTCTCGCCGATAACAATTCCGGTTGCATGATCGAACATTATACCCTCACCAATAACGCAGGCAGGATGAATGTCGACTGAAAAGACTTCGGAATTACGACTTTGTATAAAGCGTGCCAATTCTGCGCGATCATTTTTCCATAAAAAATTTGCTAGTCGATGCACCTGAATGGATTGAAACCCTTTTAAATGCAAGATGACCGGCAGATATGTACAGATCGAAGGATCTCGTGTGAATACTGCTTTAATATCGCAGGCTGCGTTTTTAACCATCTCCGGTGATTCTGATAAAGCATTATCGAAAAGCTCGCGGACTGTTACGACAGGCATTACATCGTCGGATAACTTCGTTGCAAGTATAAAACTTAAGGCAGATTCTAAAGAGTCATGATTCAGCACACAGGCATAGACATAACTCGCTAGCAATGGCTCTTGTTGAATTACTTCTTGTGCTTCTTTCTTAAGTTCTTGCCAAATTTCATTAGCCATGCCGAATATTCCGGAAAATATTAATTATACGGTCTGTCTGTTTTGATACAACAGCGGTAAGGCAACTTCTAACTTGCTAATAAGATCTATTTAAGAGCTTTCTGTATTGGTTGGGCATTCCATCATTCTCAGCGTTTTAAAGGTGTTTTTCATCTACGGCTAGTTTGCCCTTTGCAGAGGCAACTACTATTATTTTCTTCCGAAGGCTTAACTAGTGCTTCAGCGCTTGGTACTGTGATTCATTGCCAAAAATATCGTAGTCCAAGGACGCCACCAAATTTTATTCAGAGTTATGTCGGTGCATTAAATTTTAACGATTCATGCTCTTATAAATAATTTAATACTGTACCAACTTGACTCAATTTATATATTAATTTCAATGCCTTAGACTAATTTATATGATTTTAATAGTTTTCCTCTATATTATGTATTAGTTTTCGGATTAAGATTTAAAAATCCAGTATAAAAGCGGAAATGCTCGATTCTGATGGTCAACCGACTCAAACACGCTGCGCTCATGCAAGGACTCTCCGCCTTTGTATTGATTGGGTTCAACGCCTCAAACGCTCAGGAGATTGATCAATTCCAGCATTGGTTAGAATTATCCTCTGCAGACCAAACTTATGCTGACCTTGCAGCCGAAATTGGCCGAACTGAAGCTTTCCGTGTATTTCTCGGAGAAGGATCAATAGTGTTTCGAGAAAGCGGGCCGGTAGATGCTCTGGAGGAGTATCGTACCGCTGATTTTGCGCAAAATGAACTCACCTGGGAATCACATTATATCGATGTTTCAAGGGATGGAGACCTAGGCCTAACGGCTGGGCCGTTTGAGCTTGCAGATCAAACATTGGGCGACGAACAATATTCCTTTGGACATTTGGTATCAGTATGGAAGAAAAATAATGGCCGGTGGGAATTAATGGCGGATATGGCTGCCGGTATACCAGGGTTTCTTAGTTTGAGTGTTGAGCCAGATTTTGGAGATACGCAACCGGTGCTGGATGAAACAGCGCATTCTATGATGGCTGAAGTTGAGGATAACACCATGCAGAGTTTAATTGATGCAGACAATTTATTCGGTCTCTCAATTAATTTTCGAGGCGGACAAAGAGCCCTTTTGCGTTATGGTCTCGACAGTACTCGTGTCTATTTACCGGGCATGGCTCCAGCGATTGGGGCTGGGGCAGCGAGTTCAGTTTATGGAGCCTATCTAGATAATGAGCTGAGGACCACGAACCCTATTAGTCTCACTCATATAGGAGGGTTTCTGTCTACGTCAAAAGAATTTGGTTATACCTACGGCATTATGGAAACAGACACCGGAGAGTTCCCAGAAATAATAGAGTTAGATGGTGGATTTCAAGCGAGTTATTTGCGGCAATGGCGCTTCAGTAATAATAATGAATGGCGGATTGCTGTGGAGGTACTAAATCCACTTGATTAGTTTTGAAAATATATCGTTCTTTTCCCATAACGTGTTCTGGTGCCTTGCTTATTGATTAAATCAATTGCCAATTCTGAAGTTCCGTCGGAGAATTGAGAGCTGTCAAGAAGCAGGGTGAAACCTAAACCCGGGGCATTGGGGTCAGTGCTTACGGACATGATATTCACTACGTCCTGTCTCGGGATTCCATATTGTGCGCTCGCAATAATCGTGTCATCAATAATTAGATCTACTTGATCGATACCGATATCTTCATTAAAAGCCCATCCGCTAACCGTGACTAGACCATTCAATATTTGATTCGCCGGTGGGTGGTCAATCCAAGCCTGTGCTGGGAATGGGCAAGGACGCGCTCTGTAGTCCTTGTCAATACTTACTAAGCTGTTAGCTTTATAGAAGGAAAACATCTTATCTTTATTAAAGAGTGAAAGTTGTCCGAGATGGGATAGATTATCTATATAATGGCACATGACTCCTAATAATTCCTTTTTTTCAAGCACTGTTAAAGCGCTATCTTCATTAACATAGAGAACTGCCCTATCGTTAATTCCTGCAAGTCCTTTTTCATCTCGTCCCCATATTTCATATTGAGCTAGTCTTCCGTCTCTCACCGCCTTGTCACGATCTAGTGTGTATGTCTCAGTGGAAATGCCAGCAAATTCTAATTGCGCCGCAGTGTAATAATTATCAGTCACGATAATTGGGGCACTCAAAGGGAAGTTGGAATCTAGAATTGCTGCTGTATGGGCAGAAAAAGATTTCCAGCCAGCCATCTTATTTGAAAGCACACCAGTGCCTAGGATTGATTGCAGAGGTTCTTGAAATGCCTGGGATCCGACACCCAGAAACGCGGTCAATGTGCCTAGGAAACCAATAGCTGGAATCATAGCCGTCAAGCGAAATGCAGCTAACTTACTCCAACGCTCGGTAGCCCATTGATGAAACTTTCTCAATGCTAAGGGAGCGAATACAACCAATGGCATATAGCCAGAAAGAGGCCAATGTATACTCGTGCTAGTGGCATCGGTCCATGGTGCTAATAGAAAATATACTAATAGATTTGTTAATGAGACGCTTAAAAGTAACGCGGCGCTAATATTGCCAGACTGTGATTCTTTATAAAGTAAAAAAAGTGCAAAAAGAAATAAGAAATAAAGAGGAGGAGAGGTCAATCCTGCTTGTTTAAGAAAATGAAGGAGTCCCGTTAATTGAAACTCCCAGGGGTGACGATCGATAAAATAAAAACTAGCACTACTGAGCTCATTACTTAAGTTAAACCATAAAATAGGAGCCAATCCAATACTCGCTATAGCTATTGCTAACCATAATTTCGGGTTTTGCCATTGTGGCCTGGCGGGGCTAAAGATGCATAGAAAAAGAATTGCAGCAGTAGGATAAAGGAAAAAGCGGTAGTGTGTACAAAGTCCCAACGCCGTAAAGGCACCGGTTGCGATCCAAAATTTTAATTTATTTGTACGCAAGGCTCTGTCGAAGAAGCCAACCGACAGAACTCCAAAGAGCAATAGCGGAACATCCGGGACTGCAAGTAGTCCTAGGAAGCTTGCTAGAGGCACACATAAGCAGATACCAGCTGATTCTAAGGCTTGTTGTCTGTTGGTTATGGGCAGTGATAACCAATATACAAGAAAGGGTAGGGCGCTGCCTAAGACGATAAATGGTAGGCGAACAGTGAAAGGATTGCCTTCATCAAGAATTGCACCAATGCCGGCTAAGAAAGATGTCATAAAAGGAAGGTCGCTATAAGCGAGTGCAGGATAAGTGGAAGCCTGCCAGTAAAATACTTCGTCACTGTACAAGTCGAGCACCGCCGCGAAAAATAGCTTCAGCAGCGTTACTGTGATGAACCCTGCAAGGAATAGTTTGAAGACTGGTTGTTTTATCCCCAGTTCACTCGAGCCTGACAAGATTTTGCTCCAATTAAAGTTGGACAGCCTGGATAAGATTCTTAGGCACCATCTTACTGGATAATCTCTTCAAGTTGAGAATAAACACCGCCAATATTGTCAGCATGGCCGTAATCCAAATTGAAGAGAAGAGTGGATTAATACTAAAAGTGCCTATCTGATAAATCACTGTCGCGGTTATGTAGGCCAGGCCCGTGCACCAGCTAAATATCAACAGAGTCCAGCGCCAACCGGCCTCTTTGTTAACTGCGCCTAACACTGCAACACAGGGTGCATACAAGAGTATAAATACCAAATAACAGAATGCAGCGAAGGGTCCTGAAAATAGACTGGCCATATTGGTGAGAGTGCTTCCGCTTACTTCCTGTTCCTCAGCAACAGCCGCGGTATCTGATACATCGCCGATTGAGATGCCTAATGGGTCAGTTAACGCGGTTCCCAGTGAGGCAAGTTCAGCACCTATGGAATAGAAGGCCTCGCCTGTAGCTGCAATCAGGTCTGGCGGTTCTCCGTTCCCAGATGAGCCAGCTGGCTCGCTGTAGAGTGCGTCGAGTGTCCCGACGATTGCTTCTTTGGCAAACATGCCAGTGAATAGACCTACAGTAGCAGGCCAGTTTTCCTCTTCAATGCCTAAAGGTGCAAATGCAGGAGTAATAGACTTGCCGATAACGCTCAGTACTGAATTTTCAGAATCTTCGTTATTGAAGCTGCCGTCTGTGCCGATTGAATTTAAAAAGCTTAAGGCAATCACGACAATAACGATGGTTTTACCCGCTCGAAAAATAAACCCTTTTAAGCGAAACCAAGTGGTGAGCAAAATATTTCGTGGGATTGGAATATGGTAGGCAGGCATTTCTTGAAACGAAGGAGTAATTTCATCCGTAAACAACTGCTTTCTAAAAACCCAGCCGGTAAAAACTGCTAAACCTATGCCTAACAAATACAAAGCAAATACAATATTTTGTCCGTTTTGTTGAAAGAACGCAGCCGCGAATAGTGCGTAAACTGTTAACCTTGCGCCACAGCTCATAAAGGGAGCCATGGATATAGTCATCAAGCGATCACTATCTCGGCCCAAGGTGCGCGCTGCCATGACCGCAGGTACATTGCACCCAAAACCAACAATTAAAGGTACAAATGCGTTACCTGGCAAACCAATGCCGCTCATTAATCGATCGATAACGAATGCTGCGCGGGACATATAGCCAGAATCCTCAAGAAAAGATAGGCATAAATAAAGGAATCCGATAACTGGGATAAAAGTAGCAACTAAAGTTATTCCGCCACCAACTCCTTGAGCCAGCAAGGTTATAATTATGTCAGGCGCAGAAGCTTGCTCCAGTAACCAAGTAGTTCCGTCCACTAAAACTGCAGCAAACAAAATATCAAAAAAATCAATAAATACTGCTCCTAGATTTACCGCAAAGGTAAACATGAGATAAATCATCAATAGAAAGAAAGGTACACCGAGCCAACGATTTAGTACTACTGCGTCAATTTGTTCCGATAAGCTATGTCTTGTTGGACTAACTTCAACCACGCCATTAACTAGTTGCCGGGACTGATGATAGCGTTGCAATATTTTGTCGTCGGTTTTTGGAGCATGCTCTGCCCCTAATTCACCAATGCCTTTACTAGGCTCTATGAAGACTTCCTCTAGCGCAGCTTTTAACGCTTCAACACCTTTTTTCTGCGAAGCGATAAGAGAGATTATGGGAATTTGTAACTGGCTCTCAAGTAAATGCGGGCTAATATTCAGTCCTTGCTGCTTAGCAACGTCCAGCATATTAACTGCGACAATCATTGGAATCGACTTTTCCATGAGCTGCTGCGTCAGTACCAAACTCCGTTCCATATTAGTTGCGTCGATGATATTGATTATGAGCTCAATGTCATCTTGCTCGAGAAATTCGAAGGCGATCTCTTCATCAACGCCCTTGTAATCCTGCTCGAGTGAATAAATTCCGGGCAAGTCAACTAATTCGACCGCTTCATCTCCGATTGAGAAGTAGCCAAACTTCTTTTCTACAGTAACTCCAGGCCAATTGCCTACTTTTTGGTTGGCACCGGTAAGAACGTTAAAAAGTGTCGTCTTACCGCAGTTCGGGTTACCAATAAGGGCTATTTTTCGCATGGGTTTATTGAATCTCAACTTGAATTATATTGGCCTCTGCTTTTCTTATACTAATAGAGCTCCCTCCGACCTTAACCTGCATTGGGTCTCCAAGAGGTGCGAAACGTAAAATTTCGAGCGTCGAACCGGGAATAACACCCAGGGAATATAACCTACTTCTTAGCTCAGGAGGTTCGGAAGCTATTTCTAACACGATGCAGCGGTCGCCACTAACAGTATTGGATAAAAGAGTTTGACTCATATTGATAGATAAAACTATTTAAATTCAGAATCTTACAGCGGAATGCCTAGCTAGTTATTAGCCCGGTAACCTAACAGATCTGAATCTACTTGACAATCATTCTCATTTAGATTTAAATTAGCAAAGCCTAGGAACTATACTATGTACGTTTGTATTTGCCGACAAGTTACCGATCACCAGATTCGAGATATCTGTCGAGGTGGTTCGAGTAATTTCACTGACATTCAGGCCCAAACTGGTATTGCCAGTGAGTGCGGTAAATGCGGAAAACTTGCTCAGACTATCGTTAAAGAATTCAGTAAATCAGGCGCTGACTCCAGCGCTGGATAATTTCTCTCTCGTTTTATTGCTATCAGTATCTATTGTTTTGCTCGCGCGCGTCCGTTTAAATCGAAGTGGTATTGCTTATCATTTAGATTTATTATAAATATCAATAGCTTACGTGGATTTTTCTTGACATCTTAATAACAAAGAGCGAACCTTCGCTGAACTAATTGATGTGGAAAATAAAATGCAATCTGACCCTAAAGTTATCAAATATCTCAATAAAGCTCTTGGGAATGAACTAGTTGCTATTAACCAATATTTTCTTCATTCCCGTATTTATGAAGATTGGGGTCTGGTTAAACTTGCCGAGAAAGAATACGAAGAATCGATCGATGAGATGAAACACGCCGATGAACTCACCAAGCGCATCTTATTTCTAGAGGGGCTGCCTAATTTGCAAGATCTAGGGAAGCTTTTTATCGGGGAAAATACTAAAGAGATGCTCGAATGCGACTTACAGTTGGAGCATATAGCGTGTCCCGATTTAAAAGAGGGCATCGCTTATTGTGAATCAGTTGCTGATTTCACGAGCCGCAATTTACTTTCTTCAATATTAGATAGCGAAGAAGAACACATAGATTGGTTAGAAACTCAGCTTTCTCTGATCGACAAAGTTGGACTAGAAAACTATCAGCAGTCAATGATGTAATCATAATAACTAGTGATATGGTGTCGGTTTTTTTATTGCTAGTTTCAGCTGACCCAAGCTATACAATCCTCTCCTCTTGACGATATCTTTAATAAGTCTTTTTTAAAAAGCTCTATATTATTGCCTAAATTTATTGGGTTCCGGACACTCATTGAGTAGTGCTCTATGTATGCGTGTATCGATTTAGGATCAAACAGTTTTCATTTGCTAATAGGCGAGTGGGAAGACGGTCGCATACAAATTATTGAACGCTTGAGCGAAAAGGTACAACTTGGTGAAAATGTGAATATCAATGGCTATATCGCTCCTGAAACTTTTGAGCGGGGGCAGTCTTGCTTGCGCAGATTTAAGCTTTTAATGAAACAATATCCAGTAAAAAGATACTGGGCCCTCGGCACTAATACCTTTCGTATAGCTGATAACGCAGAAGAATTCATTCAGGCAGCAAAAGTGAAAGGTATCGATATCTCGGTTATTAGTGGAGCGCAAGAGGCAGTTTTAATTTATGCGGGAGTAATAACGGCATTACCCCTCTCGGAACGCCGCAGACTAATAATTGATATTGGTGGGGGCAGCACGGAAATCATTGTCGGGCAAAAACATGACCGTGTGCTTACAGAGTCATTGATCATAGGAAGCGTGAGTTGGCGTGATCGTTTTTTTAGCAGTGCTCAACAGAAAAGTGCAATTATATTGGAGCATATGGACCTGGGGGTTGCGGCCGCTAAACAAGTTTTTGAGTCAATTTCTCCAAGCATAGAGAGGGCTGAATGGGATGAAGCGTATGCATCTTCTGGTACCGTAAAGATGCTAGCCTTTATCTGTGAAGCCCATGGTTATGGCGAGAACCAGATTCAATTGACTGCGCTCCATAACCTTAAAGGTAAAATTGCTAAATGCATTGCTGACGGGTCAAATCTTGCTGGATTGAAACAACGTCGCAGAGACCTTTTGCTGCCTGGTTGGTGTATTTTGGTTGGCCTGATGGAATCTTATAAAGTCGAAACTATAAATTTTAGTGCTACCGCATTGCGGGAAGGCATGCTGGACTTTATGGTGAAGAATGAGAAAACCTTGCGGGCACTGGAATCTAGTCAATTGCCTGAAGTTAGTTTTGCAAAAGGCTAAAACGGCTGGCTAAGTCTGAGTAAGTTTGTTTAGAAGCTCGGTTTGTACATCTAGCTGGTCGTTTTCCTGCCGCGAGCGCTCAATGTATTCTCCTTTGAAATTAAGCTCCCAGGTTTGTGTTGGAGACTCGAGATACACCTTCAACTCTTCTATGATGCGATTAGCATGCTTTTTCTTTAATATTGGAAAGCAAACTTCAATTCTATTTGAAAGATTTCTTTCCATCAGGTCCGCAGATGAACAATAAACTGAATGTTCAGCATTTAAAAAATGATAAACTCGCGAGTGCTCTAAAAATCTGCCCACTACTGAAACCACTCTAATGTTTTCACTTACATTGGTGATGCCCGGTTTCAAACAACATGTGCCCCGAACAATCAAGTCAATCTGTACGCCAGCTTGAGATGCTTCGTAGAATTCTTTGATTACTGCAGGATCTGTCAGTGCATTCATTTTGCCAATAATTCTGGCAGGTTTGCCTTCTAAGGCTACCATTTTTTCTTGTTGTATTAATTTAATGATAGCTTTGCGCAAATTAAACGGCGCATGTACCAATAATTTTGGATGTAACTTTTTGCCCATGCCAGTAATTTGTTGAAAAACCTTGTGTACATCGGTACAAAGAGTTTCATTAGCTGTTAGGAGGCTGTAGTCGGTATACAGCAGGGAAGTTTTTCGATGATAGTTACCAGTTCCCAAGTGTGCGTAGCGAATTAACTGACTCCCCTCCCTGCGCACGAACAGCAACATTTTTGCATGGGTCTTGTAGCCCATTACGCCGTAAACAACTACGGCGCCAGCTTCTTGCAATATGCTAGCAAAATTAATGTTTTCCTCTTCGTCGAAACGAGCACGTAGCTCTATAACTACGGTCACTTCCTTGCCATTAAGTGCTGCTTCAGCCAATGCTTCAACTAACTCGGATGACGCATTGGTACGATATAAAGTTTGCTTAATAGAGAGTACGCAAGGATCTTTTGCGGCCTGTCTTACCCAATCGATTATCGGCGTAAACGATTCATAGGGGTGAAGTAATAGTCGATCTTCTTTTTCTACAGCTGCGAATATATCGCTATTTTCTTCCAATGCTTTCGGAGCGACCGGAGAAAATTTAGGAAACAGAAGTTCAGGACGATCAATCATACTGGTCACTGCCATTAATCGTTGCAGGTTCACGGGCCCATCGAGTCTAAAAAGCTCTTCATCCGAGAGACTGAAACGTTCAAGCAAGTAGTTGGTTAGCGCCTCGGGGCATTCTTTTCCAACCTCCAATTTCGTTGCAGCGCCAAAGCGGCGACTATGTAGCTCACCTTGTAAAGCACTGGCAACATCTTCCACCTCGACTTTTGACATTTCCAAATCAGAATTTCGAGTCACGCGAAACTGATGACACTCAGTCACCGACATGCCTGGGAAAAATTCATCAACATGGCAGTGAATAACAGAAGAAAGGAAAATGAAATTATCTCCGCCGGAAATGATTTTTTCAGGAACTTTGATTAGCCTGGGTAAAGACCTAGGTGCCGGTACAATGGCGAGACCGCTTTCTCGACCAAAGGCATCTTTGCCATCTAAAGAAAGAATAAAGTTGAGACTTTTATTCACTAATCTCGGAAACGGGTGGGCTGGGTCTAGTCCTAAGGGGCTTACAACAGGTAATACTTCTTCAAAAAAATATTGTTTTGTCCATTCCGTAAGTTCTTTATTCCATTTTGAGCGATGAATAAAGTGGATGTTCTCATCGGCTAAGGAGGGCAGCAGATCATCGTTCAGTATTCGATACTGCTCATCAAGTGCTAATCGAACTTGTTCATGAATTTCCCTTAAGATTTGCTCAGGATATTGGCCGTCGGCACCAGGGCGTTGTCGACCAAAATCCAATTGTTTTTTTAACCCAGCGACACGGATTTCATAAAACTCATCCAAATTTGAACTGAATATAAGGAGGAAGATCAAGCGCTCAATCAAGGGGTGGTTGCGGTGCTTCGCCTGTTCGAGGACCCGTAGGTTAAATTTTAAATAGCTAAGTTCGCGATTCTCATAAAATTCGTGGCTGCTGAGATCTATTTCGGGTGTTTCACTGGCGCCCTTTTCCGACTCAATAGCTGAATTATCAATCACAACTTCCAAGGGGTTTTTTTTAGGTGTTTGACTCATAGCGATAGAAGTAAAAATCTAGTTTATAGATGCTCGGAATCTCGTTCCTAATCCTGTTATTTTTGGAACTAGACCCGCTATTCTAGCATATCGGACCGAGTTAGGTCTGTTTGATACTGAGCATCAGATTTCGTTGATGTTGCTAGTTTTCTCTAATTACATGTCTAAGCTAATTAGCCCAATGCTGCGCCAATGCGAATTAAGATACTAAGTCGTATTTTTCTTGTCGGAAAGATAGTAGAGGATTGGAATTATCACGAATAGCTTGCGCAAAGTATTTTATGATCTGTCCGCGCTTGGTGAATTAAGATAGACTTCAGCGCCGGAATAATTAGAAACTTTGGAATTAAATATGAAGAATCAACGCGTAATCTTTGCGAAACGCCCCTTGGGCGAGCCGGATGATGACTGTTTTCGCTTTGATGAGATTGATGTGCCTGAACTCAAAGATAATGAGATTCTGGTAAAGGTCTGCTGGTTGTCTCTTGACCCCTATATGAGAGGAAGAATGAATGATGGAAAATCCTATGCAGATCCGATGCAGATAGGAGATGTAATGACAGGAGAGTCATCAGGCATCGTTATTAAATCTACCTCTGACAAATTTGCTGTAGGAGATTGCGTTGCAGTGCATAAGGGCTGGCAGTCTTACGTTGTCTGCGGAGCTGATGATAAGAGACTAATGAAGGTCGATATCACTAACGGGTCACTGTCAGCTCATCTAGGCGTTGTTGGAATGCCTGGACGCACGGCCTATTTTGGTTTGAGCGAAGTTGGCAAGCCTCAGGTTGGCGAAACTCTGGTTGTGGCTGCAGCTTCAGGAGCTGTGGGTTCCGCTGTAGGTCAGATCGCAAAAATTCTAGGACTTCGAGCGGTAGGAATCGCCGGTGGGCTAGAAAAGTGCCGCTACGTAACTGAGGAATTAGGATTTGATGCCTGTATCGATTACAAGGCCGATAATTTTACTAAAGAATTGAAAGCTGCTTGTCCAGATGGCGTAGATATTTATTTTGAAAACGTTGGTGGGGCAGTGACAAAAGAGGTAGCACAGCTACTTAATCCTGGTGCGAGAGTACCAATCTGCGGATATATCTCAAATTACAACGATGAAGATATTTCGAAGTCTGAATCACCGTTTCATATTTTGAAAAAACTTGACGAGGTTCCTGAGCATCGGTTTTTTGTAGTGTTCGAATGGCTTGAGCGCTACCAAGAAGCGACAGAACAATTGGGTCGGTGGGTTAGTGAAGGGCGCTTAAAATATCGAGAAAGCATCGGGGAAGGACTGGAAAATGCGCCGGAACTGTTTCGCGGTCTATTAAAAGGCAGAAATTTTGGTAAGCAATTAGTGAAAGTTGCGGAAGAAAGCTAATGACCAAAGTGGTTGATGAAAATTTTCAGATAGCGGATTTGTTTTCACTCTCCGGTAAAACAGCATTAATAACTGGAGGAAGTAGCGGTCTGGGTTTGGTGATGGCGAAAGGGTTATTGCAGAATGGTGCTAAAGTTGTAATTGCTTCACGTAGGCAAAAAAAATGTGATCTGGCTCTTAAAGAGCTTAAAGCTTATGGAGAGGTGTATGCCCTTGCAACGGACGTCACTCAGGTAGATTCGCGAGAAAAGCTGCTTGAATTTATAGATGATAAGCTGGGCAGTCTAAGTATTTTGCTCAATAATGCTGGGGCTAATTGGGGTGCACCTCTAGAAGATTATCCCGACGAAGGTTTTGCCAAGGTAATGGATACTAACCTCAATGCAGTATTTTCCTTAAGCCGAGATGCGGTTCCTCTCTTGAGTAAAGCTGCGTCTGTCGAGGATCCAGCTCGAATCATTAACATAGGCTCTATGGATGGAATACATGTTCCCATAGTTCAGCGCGTGCCAACTTTTGCTTACTCCGCAAGTAAAGCAGCTTTGCATCATTTGACCAAGGCAATGGCGGTCGAATTGGCGCCCAAGCAGATTACGGTTAATGCGGTCGCTCCTGGCTTTTTTGAATCGCGCATGACTGACTACGTTTTTGAACATTATCTCAATGACATCAAAGATGATTGCCCATTACATCGTGTCGGTCAGCCCCAAGAGATAGTTGGCATTGTTACCTATTTAGCGTCAAAAGCTGGATCCTATACCAATGGTGCGGTGATTCCTGTTGATGGAGGTACCAGTATTTCAAAAGGTCAGCGTGATTGGATGCCCTAGGCGGCCTTATCTTTATTCGTCCCTCAGCACTTGTTCTTGCTGCAGACGCTTGCTAGTTTAGCGCTCCATTTCAAAGATTCTGTATGTTGTAGCGGTCTATTGCGTTGTTTTTTGCTAAAACTATCAATATTAGAGAAGTGAGACTAAGGGCAAAATAAGTATGAGTTTATTCAATCTCGAAGGTAAGGTTGCACTAATTACCGGGTCAACGAAAGGCATTGGCAAGGCTATAGCGACTCGCATGGCTGAACAGGGGGCAAAAGTTGTAATTTCTAGCCGCAATCAAGATCTCTGTGATGAGGTTGCAGCAGAAATTAAAGGAAAAGGTGGTGCTGCGATCGCGATATCTTGCAATATCAACTACAAAGAGCAGTTAGAGAATCTAGTTTTACAAACTGAACAACAGCTGGGCAAGATAAACGCCTTAGTTTGCAATGCCGCGATAAATCCTTATTTTGGATCGTCTCAAGAAATTCCGGATTCTGCATTTGACAAAGTTATGCATGCCAATATTGGCAGCGTGCATCGCTTGTGTCAGCTCGCTATCCCGGGCATGGCAGAGAATGGTGGCGGGGCTGTGATCATCGTGTCATCAATTGGCGGACTAAAAGGCTCTGATGCCTTGGGGGCCTACGCTATTTCAAAAGCGGCTGATATGCAAATTGCTAGAAATCTGGCTGTTGAATGGGGTCCGAAGAACATCCGCGTAAATTGTATTGCTCCTGGTTTGGTGCGTACCGATTTTGCGCGTGCATTGTGGGAAAACCCGCAAATATATGAAGCGACGATAGCGAAGTATCCGCTGCGGCGCATTGGAGAACCTGATGAAATAGCAGGAACCGCGGTCTTATTGGCATCGGATGCCGGAAGTTTTACGACAGGTCAGACCATAGTTATCGATGGCGGTGGTACAATAGCTGGATAAAATTATTGAATTAGATAGGGGTTTTAAGAATGGATTTGGGTTTATCAGAAAATCTGGTTGAGGTAAGAGAAAAGATTCGTGCGTTTGTGGAAGATAAAGTAGAGCCAATAGAGGCAGAATATCTTGCAGAAATTGCAATTGACGATCGCTGGTCTCACACAGCGCGACAGGAGGAAATTCTTAATGGCCTAAAAGACGAGGCAAGAGCTCAAGGCTTATGGAATTTCTTTCTACCTGAAAGTCAGGGTGGCGGCGGAATCTCCAATTTAGAGTATGCCCATATGGCCGAGATTATGGGTCGCAGCCGTTTAGCCTCTGAATCGATGAACTGCAGTGCCCCGGATACAGGAAACATGGAAGTGTTGGAGCGCTATGGTTCTGAAGAACAAAAGAAGCAATGGCTAGAACCTCTTTTGGCTGGTGAAATTCGATCGGCATTTGCAATGACTGAGCCTGGTGTAGCCTCAAGTGATGCTACCAATATTGCTACTCGAGCAGTATTAGATGGCGATGACTGGGTGATCAGCGGAGAGAAATTTTATATCTCTGGTGCCGGTGATCAGCGTTGCAAAATCATGATATGTATGGTGGTTACTGATCCAGATGCTCCGAAGCATAATCGTCAGTCACAAATCTTGGTTCCTATGGATACACCAGGAGTCGAAGTGGTCCGGCCCATGACGGTATTTGGGAAAGATGACGCGCCCCATGGGCATATGCATATTAAGTTCCATAATGTTCGCGTTCCAGAAAGAAATATAATCTTAGGTCGTGGTAGAGGGTTTGAAATTTCGCAAGGGAGACTGGGGCCCGGACGCATTCATCATTGCATGCGCTCTATTGGGGCTGCAGAAAAAGCATTGGATCTTATGTGTGAGCGAGCGGTGAGTCGCGAGGCATTTGGTAAACCCTTGGCGGAACTCGGCGGCAACTATGATGTTATTGCCGATAGCCGCATTGAAATAGAAATGTGTCGATTATTGGTGTACCGCGCGGCTTGGTTAATGGATAGTATTGGAAACAAGGCCGCCCGAGATGCAATATCACAAATTAAAGTTGCCGTGCCTAATATGGCATTACGAGTTATCGATCGCGCTATTCAAATGCATGGGGCATCAGGTGTTTCGCAAGATTTTCCGTTGGCAGCACTCTGGACGAGTCAGCGTACTCTGCGATTGGCTGATGGTCCAGATGAAGTTCATCGCCGAGTTATAGCTCGAAAGGAACTAGCAAAATACACCTAAATTCTTAAATCGATTAAATGAAAATGGGAACCTCGGTTCCCATTTTCATTTATAGCTACAATTACTTGAATGTGGCCAAGTAAAACCCCTAAGCTGATAAGACAATGACAGAATCAATTTCAGTAATAATACCTACGTATAATCGCGCCTATTGTCTCTCTCGCGCTATCGACTCGGTTCTGGCTCAATCTCATCCGGTTGAAAAAATATGTGTTATCGACGATGGATCTACGGACGACACTCAACAGTTACTTCAATCAAATTATCCTCAAATCCACTATATTCGACAGGAAAATAAGGGTGTTAGTGCTGCAAGGAATAAAGGTATTAGAAAGATCAAGAGTCAATGGATAGCATTCCTGGATTCTGATGATGAGTGGCTCCCCCAGAAGATAGAGAAGCAGTTATTTGAGCTCACACGGCAACCAATGTACAAACTTATTCATTGTGATGAAGTATGGATACGTAATGGCGTTCGAGTTAACGCAATGAATAAGCATAAAAAATCTGGTGGGGATATCTTTGAAAGCTGTTTACCCTTGTGTGTAATTTCTCCATCGGCTTCGATAATTCAAAGAGAGTTGTTGCTTGAAGTTGGATTGTTCAATGAATCACTTCCAGCCTGTGAGGATTATGATTTATGGTTGCGAATTTGCAGTAGCCATCCGGTGCTGTATGTTAACGAAAAGCTATTACGCAAATATGGTGGGCACGAAGACCAATTGTCTCGACAGCATTGGGGTATGGATCGGTTTCGCGTTGATGCCCTTGATCGAATCATTCGAGAAGGTGTTTTACAGTCTGATCAAGCAAAAGCAGCGAGAGAAATTTTAATTAACAAATGCCGAATACTAATTAATGGTGCAGACAAGCGAGGGAATCAAGCGTTGGTAGATAAGTATCAGGCGCTATTATCAATGTATCGAGTGTAATTATGGTGTCGCTCCAGAATGTCAATCTTGTTTTTGCGCACAAATTTGAAGCTCAGGCTGTTCTCGATTTTTTCTCGTTGGAACTAGTAGACAATAAAGAATTTAAGATTTATCAGAATAAAAATGGTATGCAAGCTGTTATCACTGGAATGGGTTTTGAAAATGCGAAGTCTGCGACTGCGAAGCTTGGCGAAAGAACTTTGGAGGTCGGAACACAGAATGATCTGAACATGCAGGTTGCGGCACGAGCCTGGTTAAATATTGGTATTGCTGGTCATCCCGAAGCAGATATTGGTACTGGTTTTCTAGCGAGCAAGATTATTCATCGAAATAGTGGCGATACGAACTTTACGGTACCTGTTCTTTCGGGTTTAGAGAATGCGACAGTAGTAACTGTTGATAAACCTGAGTTGGTCTATCCGGAAAATGCAGTTTACGAAATGGAAGCGGCAGGATTTTGGGTGTCAGCTATCGAGCACACTTCATTGGAGTTTGTACAGGTTTTAAAAATTGTTTCGGATAACAAAAAACAATCAATAGATACTGTTACAAAGGAATTAGTTGTAGATTTAATAAGGGGAAAATTAGAAACGATTAGTGATTGTTGTGCACAACTACAATCTCTTGTTAATGAGTATGATAAAGCCTACAGTTTGGATGTCGCTAGCATAGAAATAATAAAGTCTTGCCTAGAGTCATATCATTTTACAGTTACTCAAAAAATCCAATTAAAGAGATTGGTTCAGCGCTATTCCGCGATAGATCTATTCGCACAACTGAGGAAAATAACGGAGCTAACTTTTAGCAGTAGTAATGAGTTAATTAAGGAATTAAGTGAGCATTTATCTCGTCAATAGAATGATAAAACCAGTCGAAAAACCAGACTAACAGAAAGGTAGTGCCATAGCGTGTTTTCAGCAATTTATATAGAAAGTGAAGTTAGAGAGCATGATCGAGTGAAAGAATTGCTCGAACGGTTTTCTAGCATTCCACATATTGATTGTCAGCGTTATGGAGAAGTATTTAATCGTAAAAGACAGAGCTTTCGAATACAAAAAAAATTCCCCGCACTTATACTAGCAAAGAAATATGGAAATCTAGTGTTGCCTTCGCCCGACGGCTATGGTTTTGATGGGGGTAAGAGTTATTATTTTTCACATATGCTTAACTGCATATACGACTGCCGATACTGTTTTCTGCAAGGGATGTACCGCTCTGCTAACTACGTTTTGTTCGTTAACTATGAAGACTTTGAATCCCAGATCATTGAATCTATTAAAGCTTCCGATGGGCCATCAATCTATTATAGTGGTTATGATTGTGACAGTTTAGCATTCGAGCCTGTTAGTAAATTTTGCGACTATTTTCTGCCAGTTTTTTCAAAACATACTTCTGCAGTATTGGAGATTAGGACTAAAAGTACACAGATACGAAGTTTGTTAGATGTTAAACCATTGCCTAACTGTATAGTTGCGATGAGCTTCACCTCTGATGAGGCTAGTTTACGATATGAACATAAGGTTCCTGCAATTCAGAAACGTATTGAGGTATTACAAAAACTACAACAAGCAGGTTGGTCAGTTGCCCTGCGTTTCGAACCTATCATCTGGGATTCAGGGTTGTTAGAAAATTACCATAAATTATTCATGGAAATATTTCATCGAATTGATATCGATGGTTTGCATTCAGCTAGCATCGGTGAATTTCGTATGCCAACTAGCTTTTATAAAAATATTGTAAAGCTCTACCCAGATGAAGAGCTGTTTGCGCGTGAAACACACATTGATAATGGATTGGTGACGTTGATTGATAAAGAAGATTCGCTGCGACAGTTAGAGCAGATTTTATTAAGATACATAAAGCCAGAACAATATTATCGCTGCGCGTAATTGCAATAGATGAGCAAAGCGAGCTTGTAAATTAAGTAAAGTTAGTGGGTTCTGCCAAAGTACTAAATAAGTGAGAACATGAATAATAATCCTAAAGGTTTGATTATAGTCAGCGGAGCATCTTCTGGAATTGGTAGAGCTATGTCTATGTCATTGTTGGCTACAGGGTATTCGGTGCTAGGAATTGCAAAAGATTTTTCTCAGGAAAGAATAGAGCATAAAGAATTTAACTCCGTAGAAATTGATTATTCTGACCTGGATAATCTTCCAGGTGAACTTGAGCGGGTTGTTAATTCGATTAATAACCCGATACGAGGCTTGGTTAATAATGCTGGAATTGGAAGGATGGCGTTTTTAGAACAGTTGTCCGTAAAAGATATGCGGCTTGTAATGGAAACTAATTTTCTAAGTCATGCAATTACTACTAAAGTATTTTTGCCAATGCTAAAACGACAACAACAATTAGTGGATATCGTATTTACGGGTTCTGAAGCTGCGCTGGAAGGAGCAAGACAAGGTAGTATCTATTGTGCCAGTAAGTTCGCTGTAAGAGGTTTTGTTCAAGCTATTCGCGAAGAGTGTGCTAAAACTAGGGTACGGGTTTCAATTGTAAATCCTGGTGCAGTGCGGACTCCATTTTTCGATGATCTTCATTTCGAGCCAGGTAGTGCTTCCGAAAATGCTATTGAAGCTGATGACGTAGCGGAAGTTTTATTAACAATACTAAACGCTCGTCCAGGTACTGTAATCGATGAAATAAATTTGTCTCCTCAAACTCATGTTTGGAAGAGGAAGTAGGATTTAATGCGACAAATTGTCGCAGAACTCCAGAATTCCCCTTTATTGGTCGCAAATAGCAGGTAAGTGCGAGTAAAAGCTGAGATAATTTAATCCCAATGAAAAAAGTATGCATTCTGTTAATTTTGCAGGCATGCGGAGGCTTTGTTATGAAGTTAATAAAAATCTTAAAACTTTTCCAGTCTTTTGCCTGCCTACTTATATTGGCAACTCCGGTGCTCGTCAGTGCTCATACTGCCTTGAAAGAGTCGACGCCAGATGATGAGGCGACTATTAAAGCCGCGCCAGGTCACATAGATTTGGTATTCAATGGTCCAGTTAAGCTAGTCAAGCTTGAGTTAATGGGCGTTGGTCATGAAATGCCAACTAATTTTGAAGCTCAGACAGATGCAATTGCCACTTACCGTATCGAAACACCCGGGATGCACCCGGGTCAATTTACTGTGAATTGGGCTGCAATCGGTGCAGATGGCCATACAATAACTAATTCATTTAGTTTCTTGGTAGACCCTGATGTCGCCGAATAATACACAAAAAAACGGCGCGGCCGTGTTTAAGACCACGGTTATTGTAATAAGTAATAATTACTAGATAGATCCTGGTGTTTATGCTCCCAACATCATGGGAAATAGCTAGCCTTGTTTGTAAAATCCTATTCTATTTTGGGGCTGCCAGTGTTGTAGGCGGTAGTCTTTTTTTGCGGCTTTACAATGATGGTAGCCGTTCCACGGTCCAATCGAATATTCGTTATATTACTCTTGGTGCATTTATTGGTTTTCAAGGCGTCTTGTTTAACTTCCTAGTGCAGATTGGATTAGTAGTTGATAGCGGATTTTTTGGTATGTTCGATTGGAGCATGTCATCTATATTTTTAAACACCCAGCTAGGTGACACTACTTTTTTTCGAATGGCTGGCTTTGTGATTATTTTTTTCGCCTGCTTGTTTTACTCGCAACGCATTAGAAATTTAAACCGTCCGCCAAAGCAAGAATTCTATAAATTATTAAATATCATAAACTTGTTCGCATTTTTATTAATTGTATTTAGTTTTCGATTTTCAGGCCATATTTCCGTGCTAAGTCCCATCGCAAAAATTGCTATAGCACTTCATTTCTTCTCCTTCGCAGCCTGGATAGGTTCACTTTATCCGCTCCATAAGCTTACTTTTGGGAAGGATCTGGATTTTATGCACCGTTCGATGAGAAAGTTTGGTAACAATGCCATGGTAATTGTTTTGGTGCTGGTCGGGGCTGGGGTCTTAATGTGTTTTGAGTTATTCAGTTCGCTATCAGAATTATTTACAACGTCTTATGGGCAAGCCTTACTCGTTAAACTTACTTTTGTGCTGGCAATCATCTTCATCGCAGCATTCAACAAGCTCAGGCTAACTCCGTGTCTATATGATGAAGGCGGAGCATTAGCTTTGCGCAACTCGATTCGTGTAGAGTCTGTTGTTGCCCTATTTATCTTGATTGTCACTTCTTATTTATCAACTATAGTGGGTCCAACAGACTATGCCATGTGAAGATCTAATCCTGTCAATTTTATAATGTGAGGTTTGAATTTCTTGAGAAAAATTTCTAATAACATTCAACACAAGATTAACGCTTACGCTGAATATAGAAAGCCATAATTATGGCTACAATTTTCTGGTTCTAGCGAATATAGATGATTGCTATTGTAAGTTTCAGGCTAATTTACTAATTATAAAATCTAGGTTTAAGTTTAGCTTTTGCGCCTAACTCCTAGCCAAAAATACCTTTAAACAAGAAAAATAGCATAATAGACAATGCGGCTCCCACAGGCAGCGTAACGACCCAAGAAAGGAAGATTCGACCAACAACTCCCAAATTAAGTGCACCGATGCCGCGTGCTACACCTACTCCCAGCACCCCACCAACCAAGCAGTGAGTCGTTGATACTGGAATGCCGGTCCCTGTGGCGAATACGACGGTTGTTGCCGCAGCCAATTCTGCGGCAAATCCTCGGGACGGGGTAAGCTCGGTAATATTACGACCGATTGTGGCAATTACTCGATAGCCCCATGTCGCCAATCCAGCGACTATTCCACCGCCGCCTAGAAGTAGAATCCATATTGGTAGCTGGGATTGCTCCAAGAAGACACCGCCGCTTTGAACTACTCCATTCACCGCGGCTAAAGGCCCTATCGCATTAGCTACATCATTTGAACCGTGTGCAAATGCCATGGAACAGGCAGTGAAGAGCATTAACACGCCAAAGACTCGTTCAACGCTCCCAAAATGAGACTTTTTATCCCCGGCAGGAAGCTCCTTGATCGATCTGAGCATAAACACACCGAGAAAACTTAATATTCCGCCAATGCCGATTGCAATCACGATACTTTGATTATAAGACAGGTCCAAACCTACGTAACGTAAACCTTTAACTAGGGTAACCATGGCTATAACAAACCCAACTAAGAAAATATAGAAAGGCACATACTTTTTGGCATTTGTAAATGGGTCGTCGGTATCGAGAACTAATTTTTGTACACTTCGAAAAATACAAAATGCGATAAATCCAGATACCATTGGCGACACTACCCAACTTGCGATAATAGACCAGATCTTTGACCAAACTACCGCATCAACAGAAATCCCAACGACAGCAAATCCAACAATGGCCCCAATAATTGAATGCGTAGTAGAGACCGGCCACCCTCTATTGGAGGCGATAAGAAGCCAGATCCCAGCGGCGAGAAGAGAGGAGAGCATTCCGTAAACTAGTAACTCGGGAGAATCAGCAAAACCTGCTTTCTCAATATCTATGATTCCAGAGCGGATGGTAGAGGTTACTTCACCTCCCGCAAGATAGGCGCCGGCGAACTCAAAAACCATTGCGATTAATATGGCTTGCTTTATTGTAATTGCGCCAGCACCTACAGAAGTCCCCATGGCATTGGCTACATCATTAGCGCCGACCCCCCATGCCATAAAAAATCCAAACAAACACGCCATTGCGAGAAAAACCATACCGTATTGAGAAATTATTTCAGACATTTGAAAATCCAGTTACCTTTGTCATAATTAATGGTTAATGATTTAGTTTTGTTAATCGGTTCAATTATTGTTAATGCGCAATGAGAATTAGTAGTCGACTTCCGACTTTTTGTGAGTCATCAGCGATTTCACCGATTAAGTCGATTATCTTGTAAAGAAACATCACGTCCACGGGCGGTAAGTTAGGCTCGAGCTGATATAAAGAAGCTCTTAACTGGACTTGATGAATGTCACTTTTATTCTCGAGATTATCCAATTCTTTAATAAGGTCTTCTACCAACTCTACTTCTTTACCTCTAAATCCAGCTTCTAATAATTCATCTAGTTCATTAATTGCTTTTAAAGCCTGACCAGAGGTTTTTAGGCTTAACTTGTAATAATTTAAAAGTGAATCTGTGAGGCTGCCTGGAACCTCGATTTTTCTGCCTAGCATTAAGCCAGCGATATCCTTTGCGCGATTAGCGAGCCTATCTTGAATGCTAAGCAGCTCGAGTAAATCTGACCTGGCAACAGGAAGCAGTAAACTTTTGGGAAGATTGGTTCTGACGTTGCTTTTTAATTCATCCGCTTCGTTTTCAGCAGCATGAATTGCTTGCTGATGCTCTTGAGCTTTCTGCCAGTCATCTGATGTACAAGCATCTAGAAAGTCACCGAGAAGAATGACGCACCTTTGGGCGTTCGCCATGTGCTCTTGTATCGGTCTTATTGGTGATCGTCCGAAAAGTGCGGCAATTGGATTTGACATGATTTAGGATCCGAAATTAATTTTTCCGTATTTAAATACGCTATATCTTATTATTTTGTCTCTCGATTTTGCGTCATTTTAAAACCTTTTTTAACTTCTCGTCATTAATAAGTTAACACAATTGGCCGACCTATTACTTGATAGGCTTTTGATTGTATCAATAGAACCTTAGGCTGACTCGAAAACTTGAGTATAATAGTTACTCATACTCATTTTGAGATCCTCGGACATAGACCATATGTTCCATTGCTTATGTTAAAACAGATAAATATCGCTTGGTTAGTAGGTAAAAATAAGTCAGCTGTTGCGGGCCATGTCTAAGGCATGGGCTAAAGTTCGAAGGTTTCAGGAAAGTAGATTAGATGGGTTGAAAATTAGCGTTCCTTGAACATTCAAAAATTAATCGGATAATAATTCAATAATAGAATCAACATATTTCGCTTGTGACCACGCTTAAACTAAATCAATTAGTACTTAGCATCATCTTGCTCTTGGTGTGTGCCGGATCGTCTATGAGTATTGTGGCTGATGACGACTTGCCTGTCGGGCAATTTAACTATGATTTCGGTGATTTTATTAGTTGGGTAGATGACGTTGTAGCTGAGAAAAAAATACCGGGCGCAGCTATAGCCATTGTTTCTCGCGAAGGAATTATGCATTTGCAGACTTGGGGAAAAAACAATGTAGCCGGGAGTGATTCAGTTACCACTGATTCAGTGTTTCGAATAGCTTCCATGTCAAAAACCTTTGCAGGCACCGCAATGTCATTGCTGGTAGACCAGAATCTACAGAGCTGGGATAACAGAGTTACTGATTTGTTCCCACAGATGAGGATTGGCACGAAATCATCTTCTAGGGAAATTACACTAAAGCATTTAGTGAGTCATTCTACTGGGTTAATGCCTCACTCCTATTCCAATATGCTCGATGATGGCGTCGCCTATGAAAGTATAAAGAGCAAATTTCACGAGATTCCGACGGTATGTTCACCAGGCCAGTGCTACGGTTATCAGAATGTTGTATTTTCACTAATTGCTGACGTGGTGGAGGAGAGCACTGGTAAGAGCTATGAAAGGTTTATCGAAGAAGAAATATTTGAACCATTGGGAATGTTGTCCGCATCAGTCGGAATGGATTCTTTTCTAGAAAATCCAGATGCGACAGCGCCTCATCGGCTAGTAAGGGGGAATTGGCGCACAACAACTACCAACCCTGCTTATTATAGCGTTGCCCCAGCATCGGGAATCAATGCAAGCATTTTCGATATGACTATGTGGATTCGGGCAAATCTGGGTGCCTTTCCTGAAGTTCTATCGAATAACTTCTTATCAGAACTTCATAACCCTATAATTTCCACACCCCATGGGAGCTACTTTAATCGTTGGACTGGATTGGAGAAAGCCTATTACGCAACAGGCTGGCGTGTATTTGACTTCAAAAATGTGCGAGCGATACACCATGGAGGGGGAGTTCGTGGCTTTCGCAGTGAAATGGCATTTATCCCAGAAGCTAATGTTGGAGTAATTCTATTATTTAACGCAGAATCTAATCTCGCTAATGACGTAGTACCCACATTCCTGAATAATCTCACTGATCAAATTTAAGTAACGGCCGAATTTTATATAGACCAATCTAATGGTCGACTTATTCTCAATCAAATTAAGGGAAATTCTATGAGCTCGGTGATAGATTTACTGAAATCCCATCGCAGTATTCGAAAATTTGCAGATCGGCCTATTGACGCTAAGCTTATGGAAGAACTGTTTGTCGCTGGTCAGGCAGCGGCTACATCCAGTTTTCTGCAAGGCACAACGATAGTTCGAGTTAAGAAAGAAGAAACTCGTCATAAATTCGTAGAGCTTGCAGGCAATCAGCCATATGTGGCGAAGGCAGCTGAATTTATGGTTTTTTGCGCCGATTTAAAACGCGCAGGAAATTATTGTGATGCATACGATAAGCCTTTTGAAGGAGATTTTACAGAGCATTTTATTATCGCCACCGTTGATGTTGCTTTAATGGCTCAGAGTCTTGTCACTGCAGCAGAGTCTGAGGGTTTGGGCATTTGTTATATTGGTGGAATTCGCAATAATCCAGGCCTAGTTTCTGAGTTACTCGAATTGCCAAAGGGCGTATATCCGGTATTCGGTTTGTGTCTTGGCTATCCAGATCAAGATCCGGAAATAAAGCCGCGGCTACCTCTGCCGGTTATTATCAAAGAAGAAGTATATAACGAAGACGGTGATAAAGAGGCGATTGCAATTTATGACGAAGCGATAAGGGATTACTATCGGACTCGGACTGGTGGAGGGCATGGCATTAGTTGGTCTGAACAAGTAGCTGATTTGCTTTCAGAAAAATCTCGGCCGCACATGAAGGCTTTTCTTGAAGAAAAAGGGTTTAAATTTAATTAAGCTACTGCAGCGAATCTAAACGATAAGCGCCTGTAGAAGGGAGCACCTCTATACGGTCACTGATCTGAGACTCGATCGTCTCAGAAGGGGGGATGGCGCCAGGTCCATAGGCGAATTTGAATTCACCGTTCACTAAGCCCCTCACATCATCAGTTACAGACCAGCGTGCGACGTAGTAGTCAGATGGGGGCAGTTCAAAAGGTATTGGTAGGACAAAGTTATGGTTCATGCGGTTAGGGTCATAAGTAAAGCCGATATTAATCCATTCATCGTCTGCAGTATAAAGAGCGAGCTTCAGTAACCTTACATCGACCCGAAAACTCATTGTCACCATTTTTGGCGCATTAGTTAAAACTGAGTCATCCTGAGGGAAAGTGACGCCTGGTGTGAGAATACCATGACTATGTTGACCATTAAGTGCACTGCTGTTCAGCAGTAAAACGAGTCCTATGGCATTGAAAAGTGTTTTACTCATAACTTGACTATCGGTAAGTAGACTTCTTAATTTTAACAAAATCCTTAGCAAATTTAACCAAAGTAAACCATGCACTGCCTGGATAAAGCGCAAAGCTGACCCATTTCATCGTAAATTTTGCCTGATTGTTGGGTATATCCATCAGCAGCGGCTTCGGCTACAAACTCCAAATAGAACCAATCAGACTCAATCTCTTCCGGAGACACAACGAATTCAAGAGACCAGCTTAACGAGCTAGACGGAATAGGACCATGATCGAAATAAGATAAGATAACCGGTGGAGGGATATCACAAATCGTGACTAATTTTTCCGTTTGAAAGTCTGACATATCGGCCCTGTGGCGAATCCAAAGATTTAATTCTCTGCTAGGTTTGCCACCGAAGGGTAAACCTCCGTCGAGCCAAACACCTTCGAAGAATTTTAAGAATCCAGGTGCTCTCTTGGCATGGTCCGCAAATTTAACCCCTGACTCTATTGTGGCTGGATTAATATCAGTCTTGGGCGGTATGTTCAGGCCTTCTCGTGGATTCCCAAAAGCAGCAAGCGCTTGCAGGCAAACTTGACCATCACAAATCACGCTTGCACTCATCTGTGTAACATTTCGTCCTTGACGCTGGATATGGGCATCGACTTTTACATCGCCTGGTGGAACAGGTGCGATAAAAGAAACCATAAGTGAGCGCATGGGCTGAGGTGTGGTCAGTAATTTACGCATTCCTGTTACCGCAAACGCTGTGGCAATGCCTCCATAAGCGGAACGCCCTTGTGACCAGCTTTCGTCGAAAGACGTAATATTGTCTTCGCTTTCTTTCAGTCTGCTTAGTATCGAATTCAAATCTGATAACTGCATGTTTTAAACCGTTATTCTGTCCGTAGCTTGCTCAAAAATTACTGTTCTCTGTGCTATCCTTAATCTTCTCAAATGGTTAAATCAGTTGTAGATTTTGGAAGAGTGTTGGCGTGAAACAAGGAATACTGCAGAAACTAACTTTGTTCGCCTTTTGCATTTGCATAGGCTCAACCGTCTGCGCTCAGCCATTCGCAACTTCCGCTCATGAACAACCCGCGGATACTACAGGAATTGTAGCAAAAACAGAATCGAATCCCCCTAACGATGCGGTATTGATTTCTGCTCCAAAGCATCTGAATATTGTATTTCCAAGTGCGGTTCGCTTAGTCAAGTTAACCTTGCGAAACGAGCAGCGAGATTGGGTGGATATTAGCTTTCGTTATTCACCCTCCGCAAATGTCAGTTATGAATGGATATTGCCAAGCCTAGCGCCATCGGTTTACTACACTGCTGACTGGGCCATACTTGCAGCTAATGACCGACTCGTGCGCGGCAGTTTTAGTTTTTCATTTGGCCCAAACGCCCAGCCCCCCTCTGTTGCAAGGGCAGCCGAAGAAGCGTTGTTGCAACAACGCTATGGGGATCCATCGATTCGCTATGTGGCTCCGCCGCGCACGCAAATAATTATCAATCAAGACCCACCCAGTTATGACCCGCCATTTACTATTAAGTTGGAGCGAGATCAGAATAATCAAAATTAGATATTACTGATGTATATAAAATATAGTTTGAGTATAGAGTCGGTTCTAACTCTTTATTATAAATAGATTGCTTGGATAATAGTCAGTAATCAAGAATAGTAAAGACAAAGAAAGAGGAGTGTGATGGGAGGAAACTAAGCTAACTCTTTGGATTGATTAGGGATAGAATTTCTTTACTCTTCCACATGGACAGTAATATATGCGTCATGGTACAGGCCACCATCATCAGCTCTGCCCCATAAGACGTAACTGCCAGGTTCGGAAAAAGTGGCAGTAACATTGATTATGCCATCTTCTGGAATTTCAGGCGGTAACCACAAATCCCCCCAAGGTGAATTAGCTGAAGAACGAGTGTCTTCCCAGGGTTTTGGCAGAGGCGGATCAAAAGTTACTTTGCCTTCGCCGCGGTAGACATTCCAAGAAAGAAAGAGCCCATTAACTTTTCCAACGGTAACCTGTGTGGGCCTACGCATCATTCGACGCTCTAGCTCTTCAGCCGTATTGGTAGAATCGCGGCGGGGTTCAGGCAGTCCATCGTCCCAAATATGAGTAGTAAGATCCACAGGCTGACCAACTCGTGCGACACGGACATTATCTCCCGGCACAGTAACTACCGGTGGAATATTCGATCTCGATTCAGGGCTGCTAGTGCCAGCTCCTAAAGAGCCAGTCTCTGAGGCAATAACCATATTGTCGACGAGATAATCTTGGCGCAATGTACCGTAAGCTTTGCGCTCTACGCCGTTTATATTTAAAGTCCATACCAGTTCGCGGTCGCCCCAGTCAGAAGGCACAGTAACTTCAAAAGTGAATCGGTTGCGTCGAGGTAAGAAGTGGGTCGGTTGGCCGCGATCTGCTTCGCCAGGTGAGAAAAAGTTAGTTTCACCAATATCAGCAAAAGGCTCTTCTTCCCAATTTTCATTCATGTAACCAAACATCATATTAAACGTGCCATCAGGATTTGGCCGCCAGCCTTCAAAAGCTGGTTCTACATGTTGGCTGAATTGATAAGTTTGAGCACTTAAGGAGGTTATTGACAGTAAGATTGAGCTGCCAAAGACAATTGCAAGCAGTAAAGCTAGAGACCTAGCTTTACTGCTAATTTCAGCGAATTTAACAATCATACTTCTACCAGAAAACGCCTTAGTCGTTTGCTGCGACTTCGTTGCTTTCTTCCTCTTCTTCAGCAATCGGAGCTACCAAAGGAGCTCCACATAGAGGGCAGCCGATGACATGATCGTTAGGACTCATATTCAAGACTTGACGTCGCTCCTCCATCGCTTCGAAGAATTGTTCATCAGTCATGGTTACTCTGATTCCCAGATCAATAAACATATTTGTTACTGAGCGGTTACCAGAACCTTGCCAGTTGCGAGGGTCAGGAACATTCGGATTTGTTTCAGAATTATTCATGTAACCCACGATATGGAGAATAGTCCCTTTTGGCAGCAACGGAGCGGCGTGATCGGCATAAGGATAACCACGTACCCAGTTATGGTCATATCCTACGCAAGACAAAGTCTCTACGGTGTAGCCCCAAATCGCTTCCAGGCACATACGTTCGCCAGGAGCATGCAGATGTGGCTCGAAAGTGATGACCTTGGTGTGCTGCTGTAAGACAGTATATGCATGCAATTCTTGATTGCTTTGATTGCCAGCTATACTGATATCAACACCATTGCCTAGACCAATGAAACCCTGCTGATACTTAGGTTCATAATCTGCATCATGGAATCGAAAACCAACTTCCAGATGACCAGTGGTGTCTTTGCCGTTGGAATGCAAATGCACAGAATCGGAAACAATCCAAGAATCAGCCTTCAATAAGCGACCAGCATCTTCATCAAATATATCAGCATTTCGGCCAACTTCGTGCACCGGCCATGGAATCGCTAAGCCAGGAATTCGCTCACCATTTTCATCCATTTGCGCTGTCGCCCAAATCATATGGTGAAAGATGTAGCGTCCGCCAACTGTGTCACGGCCAGTGCCGGCTTGATTGTCGACGTCATTGACTTCGACTACCTCAACAGATTTGACATAACGATCTTCGGTAAGACCTGTAGGTCGAGAATCAATTTCTCCCCACCAGTCTGCCGTACCAGCTAACTTAGTCACGTCATTCATAACGACGACTAGATCTGGCTCGCCGGCGCGCCACTTAACACTATCATCGAAGACTATGGGTAATGGAGCGTCGGCTGGATCACCCTTAGGCGTTCCACTTCGCGCCCAAGTAGATATTGCAGCAATTTCAGAATCGCTTAGGGAGGGGTCATCTTTATATTCTTGAATACCGATATCTTTTTCCATATACCATGGAGGCATGGCTCCAGCGCGATCACGGAGGCCAGTCTTATATTCAATAAGTCCGGCGAATGGAGCAACTTGCTCGTAAGTCATTAATGGCATTGGGCCTGCGCCACCTTCTCGATGACAACTCATGCAGCTCCGCTGCAGAATTGGCTCAATATCTTTGTGGAAGGTCACTTCTGCGGATTGAGCAGATAAAGCCCCGGATACCAAAAATGTGGCCGCAAATATTGCAGTGCTTAACAAGGATTTCACGGAAAACATGCGCATAACTTCGCTACTCCTAATAGCTAATTCAATAAATTTGTCGACTGATTACTTATAACCAGTGCGACAGGCGGACAATAGCATTATTGGTGATCATTTTGAACGCTTGCTGACTAGAATTTATGGATAAAATCAATCTCTTACCTAATTTAATCGGCCATATTGGTGATTTCTAATAACTAAATTTTGAAAACTTTGGGGGAATTCAAGCATTTGTTCAAAAATTGTACTAGCTCTTCAGTGGCGGTTTGGTCCGCGGAGTAAAGCCCAGAGGTTGCTGCTGGCCAAGAGCGCTACAAATATAATAATTAAAGCAAAGGTAAACCATTGAATTGCATAAGATAAATTCTGATTAACATCCGGATTAACAGCAGGCCAGTGACGGGTCAAAGTGCCTGATTGGTTTGCTGTGATTCTGACTTCGAATGGAAAAATCGGTTCACCGAGAATTTCAGATATTACATCTATTTCGAGACTCCGCATGCGCAGCGGCCATTTATTTGGGTTGATCTGACTTGGAATAACCCGTGTGTCCTGGGGAGGGATAAAGATCTGTCCACCTATATCTACCGGCCCGTCGATCGGCCGAATGCTAGGTGGTGTGTCAGGGGGGAGGATTCCTGAGGTCCAACCCCGATGCACCAGAACCAATTCTCCATTACTGGTTAATCTCAAGGGAGTGACCACGCCATAACCTATTTGGCTATCAAAAAATTCAGCAAGAATAAGTACCGTACGGTCATTCAAGTACTCGCCCTGAAGCTGCACGTGTCGATTACGCATTTCTGGGTTTGCTCGATGTAAATGGCCAGCTGGTATGTTCTCGATCGATCCAGCATTTTCTCTCAGTTCCGCTTCAAGAATGCTTTGGGCTTCCAATTTCTCTGCTGCACGACCGAGTTGCCAAAATCCCAAATTAGCAAAACTCACAGCGGAAATTACTACACAGGTGGCGATGATCCAGTTGACGCGTATTTCGAAGCTACTGAAATAAAAAGTTCTGCGCAGCGGCACAAATTAAAACCGAGTATTAAGATAGGATTATTCAGACTAAAGCAGTCGCTCCCAGAGTTCAATATTTTTGAATGAAGGAATCGAAGCTAATTTTTCAAAAATAAACCGCAGGGCCGAGATCTTAGAAGTTAGCATTCGGGTTTGTAAAACTGGGGAACGGTTTTGTAGAAGGCACCAACAAGAATCCGATAACTGGCGCTTATAAATTAGAAAAAATAGTGTTTTCTCAAGTAACTAGTTATAAGAATTATTTAGAAAGAAGTCTCTGAAGCTATGGCCGAAATTGGAACCCAATTAACACCAAAAACACCAGTGATAGGGTGGGCGAAAATACGTAATGAGACGCCCGCAAATGATAATAACACTCCAGCATAGCAAGGAAACTGCGGCAATAATTTTGGCGCGACTCAATAGCGAAGCATTTGCATTAGTGACTTTGACCTGGGCTGATGTGGTGGCGTAAAACCATAACATATTGAGTCCAGCCAATAACATAAAGAACATTTTTGTCTGGAAAGCCGGATTATAAATATACTGGTCTGGGGACGTGGTTAAAAACATAATTCCTGTTGTCACATTTAAAAGATAGCCGACAACGCCGAATTTTACTAATTTATGTAATTCTTCATAGGCTATTCCCTTACCAACTCCTAGCATTCTTAAATCGAATACACCAACACTGCCGATTAACATACACAAACCAAGAAAATGAATAGACTCTGCTGTAGGCCAACCCCAAGGCGAATTCATAAAAGCATAAATGCCGGAGCCGTATGAAAAGCCAGAGAGTAAATCAATCATGTTTAGAAAAACCGCGATGCCAGCAATACGCTATGGGTATAGGCTAGAAACCGACCTGCAGTAATGGTAATAACCCAGAGCAGTATTGACGCCATAGCTATTAATTTAAATTTGTGGTGCTCCCTCTCGGTAATGCTACTTCTGTCAAGTCGATTCTGGATCCAGGCTGCGATAATTAAGCCTATTGTTAAGGCGATAAATTTTAAATAAAAAATAGGATTCGTGAGTGCTTTCGCTGGGTACGCGAGTAACAAACCAGCTCCAGAGAGAAAAATCACGATCACGCCCATCCAGTGAATCCGATAGAAACGAGAGTAAGGGCTTAGAGCAAATTGTGGCACCCACCCCATCAAGCGAAAGGCGATAGCGAAGTTAATTCCAACCACAATCGCCATTGCGAGGGAGTGTAGGGTAAGTGTTGAGAAAAAAGCTGCACCGGATTCTCTAAACCAGATGCTTAGCGCAGTCTCTTCTATGCGTGACAGAGTTTGCAAAGTCTGAATTTTAGCCCTTGGGTAAGTACTTATTTATAACAGAGGATCTATAAATGCTTCCATTTCTGCCCGTAGTGTAGCATCTGGCAGCCTACCTCTGGCAGCATTTAAATTGTCTTCAGCATGGTAGGGTTTGGTGGTGCCGGGTATAGGAATTGCTCCAGATGAATGTGACATAACATACTTTAAGAACACCTGTGCCCAAGATGTCGCATCGATATCTGCAGCCCAATCGGGAAGAGGCCGGTCGCCAACAGCATTAAATAAACGGCCTCGACCAAAAGGGAGATTAACTAAAACTGCTATGCCCCGGTCTTGAGCTAAGGGCAGTAAGCGATTGCTGGCATTCCGGTTGCCAAGGGAATAATCTACCTGGACGAAATCTAGTTGATGCTCAGCTAATACTGATTCCATTTCCTCATATTGCCGATCATTAGAAGTAGTAACGCCAATGTAACGAAGACGCCCTTGTTCTTTTAGCTCTCGCATAGTGCGGAGCTGAATATCTACACCTCGTAAGTTATGTACTTGCATTAATTCAAAACTTTCACCGCCAAGCAGATCGAAAGAGTTCTCTATACGCTCAATGCCGCGAGCTGCGTCCTCTCGGTCCACTTTTGTGGCCAGCCACAAGTCATCTCGAATGTCTTGCTCATTCATGATGTGACCAATTATTTCTTCCGAATTGCCATAATTAGGCGAGGTGTCGATTACTTTACCGCCCCCTTTATGAAAAGCAGCGAAAGTCTCTCTAAAAGCGGTCATCTCTCCGGAATCCAAAGAGCCGCGATAGTTTCTACAGCCCATGCCTACGCTAGGTATTTGCTGACCCGAAGAAGGTATGGTGGTCGTATTGAGAGCATTCTGGGCTAACAAGTGCCGAGGCAAAGTTGCCCCAGTAGCGATTCCTGCGGCTGATTTTAGAAGGTTGCGGCGGCTAATTGTCATGAGAGTCGTCCTGAATATTTCTTTAGTCGAAGTTTGGTATAACTTTTAGAATAGACTGAATGGCTCTGATGTTGCGGGCTTTAACAGGATTATGTCAATATAAAATCTGATGACGCGAAGTGATATTGCTGTGCTAGTATTCAATGCCTGCAGAACAATTTAGTGCTCGCAGCTAACAATAACAAAGACGGAGTAAGAGCATGCTAAGAATCCGACAGAAGGTGACAATTCTTCTCTCAATCCTTGCCCTTTTTAGTGTCACGGGCGGCGTTTATGCCCAGGGTGGTGATATTCCTCGTACAGCTGATGGCAGGCCTGATTTCAACGGCATCTGGCAGGCAATGGGCAGCGCCCACTATGATATTGAGCCTCATGCTGCTGATTTTGGTCCAATGTTTGAACTTGGAGCCATTGGTGCAATACCAGGAGGGTTAGGCATCGTGGAAGGGGGAGAAATTCCTTACACAGCAGCTGCTAGGCAGAAGCAAATGGAAAATAAGGCTAGCTGGTTAGAATTGGATCCAGTGGTTAAGTGTTATATGCCGGGGATCCCCAGAGCTAATTACCTCCCTTTTCCCTTCCAGATAATACAATCTCCCGAACACGTTGTGTTTGCCTATGAATTCGCAAGTGCGAGTCGGATCGTCTATGTGGACCAGCCGGATTTTGAAGCGCCAATTTATTCCTGGATGGGACACAACCTGGCATCTTACGAAGGCGATACGCTAGTAATTGACGTGACTGACCAAGTGCCTGACACCTGGTTTGATCATGCTGGAAATCATCATACTGAATCCTTGCGAGTTACCGAGCGCTTCACTCATTTGAGTCCCGATGTTGTGATGTATGAGGCAACTTTGGAAGATCCCAATGTCTATACACGTCCGTGGACAGTTAAGTTCCCTTTGTATCGCAGGTTAGAGGAAAATATGCAGTTGCTCGAGTACAAATGTGTAGAGTTTACTGAGGAGCTGATTTACGGCCATCTGCGTAAAGCGGACTAATGGTGTAGTTGAACTAGCAGAGGAAAGCGCCCTGGCGTATGCCCCGTCAGGGTCAATGATAAGTTATTGATGCAACGTTTGAGACTGCTTTAAGGTGGTTGATATAAGCCCGCCCTTGAATAGGGTTTTTTTTGTGGAAAGTTTATAGGCTGAGGATTGCATTATCGTTTGTAAAAAATGCTCCCATGCTCAGCACCTCAAAGATCATGAAGAATGTTAAAATCCATATCGCAGATACAGTCAAAAACTACCGAGAGATTAATTTGAAAAGCTTCTTTAGCTTCAGCAACGTTACCCTCCATATTTTCGCGTCGAACGCCGAGCAAAAAATTTTTAATAGAAATATCAATGGAATGTCATGAAGTCATCCATTTGTGATCTATTAGATATCGAATTTCCATTAATAGCTTTTAGCCATTGCCGAGATGTAGTCGTAGAAGTATCAAAAGCTGGCGGCTTTGGTGTGTTGGGGGCTGCCCGATATACTGCGGAATCGTTAGAAGTAGAGCTCAACTGGATCGATGAGAACATTCAAGGTAAACCTTATGGGGTTGATCTGATTGCTCCTACCAGTATGGCCGTCACCGAAGAAAATGATTCTCCCGAAGAAATAAGAAAGCGAGTGCCCCAGGGGCACAAAGATTTTGCTAGTGGCATACTAGAACGTCATGGTATTGATGCCGCTGATATCTATTCAGAGCATTATGATCGGAGCTCATTCTTAACTAAAGGTAAAGCAGACAATATTATCGACGTTGCGTTTTCTCACCCGATTAAGCTCATAGCCAATGCATTAGGCGTGCCTCCCACCTATATGATAGACATTGCAAGACAGAATGGAGTTGCAACTGCAGCTCTGATAGGAACCTGCGAACACGCTATTAAGCAAGTGGAGGCGGGTGTTGATATCTTGGTTGCCTCTGGTACGGAAGCAGGTGGACATTGTGGAGATGTTTCAACGATGGTTTTGATTCCGGAGGTCTGTAGTGCGGTAGAAGGATCAGGTGTCCCAATTCTTGCTGCCGGAGGAATAGTTACTGGCAGACAGATGGCAGCCTGCATGGCAATGGGGGCTTCTGGCGCCTGGACCGGTTCTGTCTGGCTTACCTCTGCAGAGTCTGATCTAACCCCAGTATTGAAAGAGAAAATGCTAAGAGCCTCGTCTCGTGAGACTGTGCGTTCTCGATCGAGAACAGGTAAACATTCCAGGCAGTTGCGTTCGCCCTGGACTGAGGCTTGGGAAACAGAGGCGGCACCAGAGCCATTGCCGATGCCCTTGCAATCTCAAGTAACAGAAATACCACTGGCGAAAGTTTCCAAGTTAGCAGAAGTGGGGCATGATGGCGCCAAACAACTTGCGACCTCATGGGTAGGTCAAGGCGTAGGATTAATGCGAAACACACAATCCAGCAAAGCTATCGTATATGAGTTTATGCAAGACTATTTGAAGGCCAGTGAAAGACTATCTTTCAGTTTGGAAGAGTAAAAACTGAGCTCGAATAATCAGCTAGATTTATTGTATTAGTCACCGAGTTCTTCGAGTAGTGGCTCAGTAAATCCGTCTATTCCGGCGAGGGCTAAGGTTATTAGCAACGCAGTTTGTGGACCTAGATGTGAATTTATGGGTATAAACCATTCTCCGGGAGAATGAACACCGCCTCCATTTCCGCCGCCGGCAATAGTGATTGCTGGAATTCCTAGTGACATCGGCACATTTGAGTCAGTGCTGGAGATGCTTAGCTCCTGCAGTTCAATGCCAATCTTGTCGAACGCCAGCGCAGCTACCTGCACAATAGCGCTTTCAGTGGGTGTTTTACCTACTGGGCGGTCGCCGATCAAATTAAACTCTACTGAAATTTGACCGTTGTTCCAGCGGGCATTCTCTTCTGCCACTGCTGCATTTGCTGCATCTTTCGCTTTTTGCTCAAGTAGGGCTAGTTCCTCGCGATCGTTAGAGCGCAAGTCGATTGCAAATATTCCATCGGCAGCGATTGAATTCACTGAGGTTCCACCCTCCACCGTGCCTACAGTAAAAGTTGTCTTTGGATAACTAGGTGTTTCAAATTCGGAAATCTTAGCGATGGCTCGACCCATAGCATGGATCGCGCTAGCCATGCCGAATGCACCAAAAGAATGTCCTCCAGGTCCTTTAAAGTGGAACTCGAATCTGCGACTACCAGTTCCTCCTGTGGTAATTCGGCGTAATCGAACACCATCAACTGAAACAAAGCCATCAATATTTGGGTGGTCACGGAAAATTGCTTTTATGCCCCTTAAATCACCGCGACCTTCTTCTCCAACATTGCCCGCGAACATAATATCGCCAACGGTGTTAAGGCCACTTTCATTTAAGGCGCTAATTAAAGATAAAAGGACGGCAAGGCCTCTAGTGTCGTCTCCAATTCCTGGCGCATAGTAGCGCCCAGCTCGTAACTCAACTGTGGTATCAACACCTTCAGGAAAAACTGTGTCGAGATGTGCGGCAATTAAAAATGTGGGGCCATCACCGATGCCTTTACGAATACCAATTACATTGCCTTCGGTATCAATGTAGGCGTCAGGCAAGCCTCTTGCTTGCATTTGCTTCAAATAATACTCTGCTCGAGCTTGCTCCTTAAAAGGAGGCGCCGGAATCTCAGTTAGGCGAAATTGCTCGCGAATATTTTCAGGCTCTGTTTCGAGGATGCGTTGCAACATTGTTTGTACTTGATTGTTAGCACTAACTTGTTGAAATGTAGAGTCGACATCTTCTTCGATAGGAACAACATCTTGTTGTGCATGCGCGGATCCTAAAAGAAGACAGGCAACAAACATAGTAAGTAGGCACAAGAGAGGTCTAGCTCGCTCATCAATAATCATTAATTTATCCAGCTAAAGATCTAATCGAGAGTAACTTTTTCGAAATCATCAAAATATCGTGGCATTATTCAGATCTTACCAAAAGGAGGCTGTCGAATAATAGATCCACTTCTGCTGCGGAAATCTTGTTAACTGACATGTGTAGCTGAAAGCTTGCTCGCAATGACTCCCCAATTCTTCCCTCATGACTCAGTAAAAGGGCCAATTCTTTAACGATTTCGTCGCCGAGCTCCGTAAGCTTTGGTCGGATTTGATTTGGTAGATCTGGAATAGGTTTCGAAATAGGTGAACTTAACCAGTCGGCCAAACTTCGGTATTGGATAGCTTTGGCGACGTTAATTTGTGTAATAAAGAAATTTTCAATGGAATCTCCGATTAACCCCTGTGACTCTGCGGCAAGAACAGCATTCTCAATCACAACCTCCTCTCGTGGTAAATCTTCGACTGGTAAGCCGTTTACAGATTTATACATCGCAACATCTTCCATGTGTTTTAGTCGCTCATTGATTAGCTGGAAAGCAGTTATAGTCTCAGGTTGGGCGGCGGCTGGTTGCCAAAGTAACAGAATTAAACTGGCCAGTAATGGAAATCGAAGTAGCAAATTGCGCATCGGCAGGGCGGACAAGAGGTTTGTTGGGTTATTACGGTGATTATTCAGCATTTGATGGCAAATTATCTTAGCTTAAGTCTTTACATTATAATCATTAGTGTGGTCGAAAAAACTAAGTATTTAAATGGCAAAAGTTAACGTGATAACTACAAAAATAGCAGGAATCAAGGCAATCAAAAGAATTAAAGTGGGTGAAGGAAAAGTTGCAAGCAGCATTTTTTTGGCGCTCTTTGTACCTGTATTATTAGCTTCATGTTCTGATAAATCTTTGGTGGCCGGGATAGAGCCAGTTCTTCCAGAGCGACCGAATATACTTTGGCTTGTAGCCGAAGATTTAAGCCCGATTATTCCACCTTTTGGTGATTATACAGTCGAAACTCCTAATTTAAGTCGTCTTGCGGCTGAAGGTGTGCGTTATTCGCGAGTTTTTTCAACGTCAGGGGTCTGTGCCCCGAGTAGGGCGACAATCGCAACCGGGCTCTATCAAAATCGTATTGGAGCCCATCACATGCGCACTACCAGCGTTGTTGATGAAGGTCCAGCAGGGCTAATGCCCTATGAGGCGGTTCCTCCTGCCCAAGTAAAAATGCACAGTCAATATTTTCGTGAAATAGGCTATTTCACCTCAAATAATGCAAAAGAAGATTATCAGTTTAGGAAGCCTCTCACTGCATGGGATGAAAGTAATTCAGATGCACACTGGCGCAATAGAGCGCCAGGTCAACCCTTTTTCTCAATCTTCAATTTTGGTATTACTCATGAATCTCAAGTTTGGGCTCAGCAAGAAAATCCACTTCTCGTCTCTGAAAATTTGGACGTGCCGGTGCCGCCTTATTTGCCTTCAACCGATATTGCTTTGCGCGATATTAGACAGGTTTACAGCAATATTGTGGCAATGGATCAACAGATCGGCAATGTTCTCGATCAACTCGAAGAGGATAATTTGTTAGATAGTACCATTATCTTTTTCTATAGCGATCACGGAGGGCCATTACCACGACAAAAGCGTTTGTTATACGATTCCGGTACTCATTTGCCAATGATTATTCGATATCCAGATGGCTGGCGTTCTGGTGAAGTTGATGATCAGCTCATCAGTTTTGTAGATTTTAAATCTACTGCATTGTCATTGGCTGGTATTAGGCCTCCAAATTATGTTGATGGCCGAGCATTTATAGGAAAATTTTCAAATACTCCAAAGCGGCGATATGTGCACAGTGCTGCCGACCGGTTTGATAATCAATACGATACAATTCGTGCGGTTAGAGACTCCCGTTTTAAATACTTACGTAATTATAATCTTGATAAACCTTATTATCTGCCTTTACCCTATCGGGAGCAGATGGCAATAATGCAAGAGCTATTGCGACTTGAGGAAAGTGGTAGCCTAAATGAAATTCAAGCTCAATGGTTTCGATCTCAAAAATCACCTGAAGAACTTTTCGACGTCGATAATGACCCTTATGAGTTGAGAAACTTAGCTGATGACCCTCATTATGCTGATAAGTTAGTTGAGTTACGTACCGAAATGGATTTCTGGCTAGGCCAAATTAATGACTTGGGTTTTATGCCGGAGCTAGAATTGATTGAAAAACTTTGGGCTGACGGTAATCAGCCGAAAACTAAATCGCCTAGCATCAGTGAACAAAATGGGATGGTGCGGCTATCAAGCGAGACTGTGGGTGCAAACATTGCTTATCAAATAACGTCAGTTGAAGAGGACCTTCCTGCTGAAAAATTCAGCAACCCATGGCAAGTCTATACCCGTCCTATTCTTTTGGCGGCAGATGAGCAACTTTTTGTGCTTGCTCATCGAATCGGGTTTGCTCCGAGCGAGCAGGTCATCTACCGACGAAATTAAAAAATATCATACAACTTATTTAAATTTTCCTCTGAAAACTTCCCTCATCTAAGCTCGTATAATTCTGACCCCAGGTGCTCGGAGAGAGACTGGCGCCTAATGCCCGATATGGCGCCTTGGGGCGAGAGAGCGGTCGATGATGGAGGCTATGGTTGAGGCTAGCAGTAACCAGGCAATTATTGCTGTGATTTGTTCCATCAGGTCTGTGAAATCCTGGCCTAAATCCAATCTGGAAAAAGCAACAGTAATTAGGGGTATAAAATAGAAAATACCATTCCAGCGCCCTAGAAAGCTCATTTTCAAGTCTTTTTGTCGGAATAAAAAATAAGAATCCAGTACATATTGGGAGAACGCTACAACAATTAATGCTGGCAAATAGGGGTTAATAATTCCTGCATACACGCAACCTATGAGGCCGCCAGTTACAAAGATAAAATCTGTGCCATGATCGAATAGTTGCCCCCGCGTTGATGCTGTTTTTGTTGCGCGGGCCACGATGCCATCAAAATAATCTGTGAGTAGGGCAAGCAAAATGAAAGAGAAGAGCGTTAACCCTGTGAGTAGGTCTGCTACGGCAATCCCCCAAGCTACTGGAATAGTAAGAAGCAGTCGAATTGCCGTAAGAAAATTAGCCATCCTAACTAAAGAGTTCTCGCTGAGCTCGGCGCCAAAAGACCAAGCCAATAATGGCGTTAAAAAGTATGAAGAAATTATGTTGTACAAACCCAAAGGCAGCCATTTGCCCTTCATTTTCTGGAAACAGGATTACCCAGACCGTAATTGCCGCCGCTCGCATAGGGGTTGGTACTGCCGCGGCGAAGAAAATCACCGGCAAATAAGGCAGTAATTCCATGAAAGAGGCTTCTACACCAAAAAGCCTCAGTGCAATAGTATATACGACAATAGCCGCCAGTAGGGCAGGAGATCGTAGCAACAAGAACATCAGGTAATGCTTAATCTTCGCCTGTTTGAAGGCATCCAAAATGCGTTTTGTTCTGAATTGGTTGTTAGGTAATATTTTGCCATCGAAATAGAGTACCCAGGCTGTGAAAAAAATTGCAGCACCGACTGCAATGACAGGCATAAGACTAAAAACATCTGGTAAGCCACCGCTTCCAAAGACATAGCCTATCGATGCCCACACTAGCAGATAAAATACTTCGCAGAACATTATAAACAGCATGACAGATCCGACTTCCCAGCCGGGAATCTTATCTCGTTTGTTCAGATAGTAAGCCATGGCACCTTTGCCTATCTGCTCATTAAAAATAGAGATGATGTAAGCACTGGCGCGAATGGGAAGTATATCCCTGTACTTTATGTCTGCTAAAAACCAATTGAGGGCGCGAGTAACAACTAAGGTGTCGATGGCGAAATAAAAGAAAGAATAGCCTATCATTAATCCCAGCCAGGGCAGCCAGGCGACATTCGCGAACACTTGGGTCATATAGGCAATAAGAGATAAACCTTCTCGAACAGCAGCACCGTTTAATCGATAGTAAAGATAAGCAAAACAAACGGCCGTTAATCCCAAGAATAAGATTCTGCCTGCTGCGCTGGGTTTTGATTGAGCCATGCCATTCTCCGACTCTTTTGCCGAGGTGGCTTTAGAAATTTCGTTATTCTCTTTATTTTTAGCAGGTTCGGTCATAGTTAGTTGCCAGTATTAATAATTTTTTTCAATGTATCTTCCAAGGGTGTAAGTGTAATGCCAATTGCCTTGTCAGCGTTAGTTTGAACTACTTCATCTTTAGTTATCACGTCGATTACAGTTGGTGTCATCCCACCGCCCTTTAAAGTACTAGCGATCGCTGAACCTATTTTTGCGATTACAATAGGTACGCTGCCGATTTCAACTGTTTTGCCCATCAATTCGGCAGTTTTCTTAATGATGTCGCGATAAGTCATGCTTTCTGGCCCCACTAACTCATGGGTTACTTGCCCGTCAGGCGGGTTTTTACAGATCTGAATAATTGCTGTACTTAAGTCATCAATATCCAATGGGCGCATGCAGTATTTACCACCGCCCAAAACTTTGGTTTGACCGGCTGATGCGAGACCCATTATCGCACTCGCGCCAGCTGCTCCAGGTCCAAGTAATATTGGAGTACGAAGAATGCTCGCTGTAAGTCCTGACTCTTTAATCAGTTGCTCGGCACTGCCTTTGGATCGGAAATAAGCATTAGAAGAATTTTTACTCGCGCCAACCACGCTAATAAAAATCAAATGTTTGACACTGCTTTTCATAGCTGCCTGAACCACTGCTGCCGTAGCGGCAACATTCGCCGAAGCATAGTTAGAGTTCTTTGCCTCAATAAGTATTCCCGCTAGATGGACAACACAATCAGCATCTGCCATCGCCGTTTCCAAGGAAGCGGGATCATCATAAGCAATAATATGAGGATCAATGGTCATGGATTTAGGTAGGCCAGAAAATGCTCGTTCGCTGCGAACACCGGCTGTTATTTTTATTTCTGGTTCATTTTTTAACTGCTCGAGTAAGTTTTGACCGACGCTGCTATTAGCACCAGTTACTGCTATTTTCATTGAATAATTATTCCTTAATTAAGATATGGAGGGTTCAGGGAAATACGTCCATGTTTGTATCAAACTAGCACTTTTTAATGTGGAGTTTGAGGTAAAAATTCATCCTTGTCCGCGAAGAAAAAATACAAGTTAATGTAATTCAACCTAATTGAACTAAATTTTCGAGCTTTTTACTTCGTTGAAGTTTATCTGCTGATGTGTTTTTAATCTGCTCTAACACTGGAGGGTCAAAAGCGATTTTTTTGCGCGATATTGGGGCGTCTTCATAGGCAGTTGTCCGCATACGCGGATTACGATCCATTTGCTTCAGTGCGGATTCCATCCCCTCCGGCGACCATTCCTGCCCATGGTCCGCACCGGCGGCACGTGTAATACTTTCATTCATCAGTGTTCCGCCAATGTCATTAGCTCCCGCATTTAGGCACGCTAAAACCCCTTGTTGCCCCATCTTTACCCAAGAGGTTTGTATATTATCGATGAGGCCATCGAAAACAATACGAGCAATTGTGTGCATGAGAATAGATTCTCGAAAACTAGGACCAGCTCGAGATTTGCCTTTTAAATACATAGGCGCTTCCATGTGCACATAAGGCAAAGGAACAAACTCTGTAAAACCTCGCGTTTGGGTCTGAAGGTCCCGGATAGCTACTAAGTGACTCGCCCAGTGAGCCGGACTCTCTACATGACCATACATGACTGTCGCTGTAGTGTTAAAGCCCACCTTGTGTGCGGTAGTCATCACCTCTAGCCATTGAGCTGTGTTTAATTTGTCCGGGCAGATCAATTTTCGAATATCGTCGTGTAGAATTTCCGCTGCAGTTCCTGGGAGCGTCGACAGTCCAGCCGTTTTCAACTGTGTTAAAAATTCTTCGAGTGAAATTCCGAGGGTTGCAGCGCCTTGCCAAACTTCCAAGGGCGAGAAGGCATGGATGTGCATTCCTGGAACGGCCGTTTTAACGGTGGAAACAATATCTAGGTAAGTTTGACCGGTATAATCAGGATGGATTCCACCTTGCATACAAACTTCAGTTGCGCCACGACCCCAAGCCTCTTGACAGCGTCGAGCTATCTCTTCGGCGCTAATATCGTAGGGGCGACCTCGCAGATTTTCGCTTAATTTGCCTTTTGAAAATGCGCAGAACTGACATTTGAAGTAGCAAACATTTGTATAATTAATATTGCGATTAACAACATAACTTACGGTGTCGCCATTGCGTTCTTTTCTAAGTTCGTTAGCAGCTTGAGTCAAATAGCTAAAATCAGCCCCTCTACTTTCAAACAAGAAAGCGATCTCTTCTTTCGAGAGGAGAGTCCCTTGCGCATTTTTTGTCACCAATGATTTAATCATTGAACTAGTATTTTTGTGATTTTTATTGTGGAGAATCAAATCTCTTTCTAATTGAGGAATGTCTGCCCGCTCACCTGGTGTCCACGCATCCCTTTTTGCGAAACCGCTAGCATCTGCAAGGCGCAATACAGGCGCAACCGTTTCGGCAGCGAGCCACTGCTGATAGTTTATTGCATAAGTAGGATAAATTGTGAGGCGCTGTTCCAGAAATTTTCCTGCAGCTTCTGTTTCTCTTGCCAAGTTATCAAGATGTGGCCATGGTGCTTCTGGATTAACATGATCTGGTGTCAGCGGAGAGACACCACCCCAATCATTAATGCCAGCATTGACCAGTTGGGGCAAGACGCCAGGACTTAAGTTCGGCGGCGCTTGAATGTTCATTTTGGGGCCAAAAATTAGGCGCGCGACGGCAATAGTCCATAGCAACTCATTGAGGTCAGGCTCAGGCGCTGAGGACATTTTAGTGTCTGGCTTGGCACGGAAATTCTGAACAATAATTTCTTGAATATGACCGTGGCGATTATGGATCTCTTTAATAGCGAGTAAAGACTCAATCCGCTCCATTCTAGTTTCGCCAATGCCAATTAGAATCCCTGTGGTAAACGGGACAGCGTGCTGACCGGCTATATCGATGGTTTTTAGTCGAACTTCTGGAATTTTGTCCGGAGAACCATAGTGTGGCATGCCTTTTTCGCATAGTCTGGAAGACGCCGATTCCAGCATGATCCCCATTGAGGCACTGACTTTTCTTAGGTTTTGAATTTCCTCTGCAGTCATATTGCCCGCATTTATGTGAGGTAACATCCCAGTTTCTTTAAGAACTCTCTCAGCGATGTGGGTTACATAGTCTAGCGTGCTGTTATACCCCATTTCCGTCAAAGCTACTCGAGCAGCTTTGTAGCGCAGTTCCGGTTTTTCCCCTAAAGTAAACAGTGCTTCTTGGCAGCCTTGAGCTGCACCCTCGTGGCATAGTCTCAGGACGTCTTCTGCTGCGAGGTAAGGGCTAGCTATTCTGCGAGGCGTTTTCGCGAAGGTGCAGTAGTGACAGACATCTCGGCACAGATGAGTAAGAGGGACAAATACTTTCTTCGAAAAAGTAATGATATTTCGGTGGCTGTAATCGCGCATCTTACAGGCGATATCGGCTAAGGCAGCCGTGTTATCAACGTCTGCTAAGGAGAGCGCCTGTTCTCGAGAGAGCGCTGTTTGGGTGTCAAATTGATGCAGCACTGTGGGTCTTTTAATGAGATTTCAATAAATTTTTAATAAATAGCTATTCGAGAACATAAGATTAACAGTCTGGTGGTTAAAAAGGTAACTAAGAGCGGGTTTTCAGTAAATGAAATGCGACAATCTGTTACGAAAAGAATTGAAGTCTATATCTCACGAAATAACACTTTCTGGTTTAAACTAGCTAAAAAGCAATGCTAGGAAAGAAAATATAAGAAGAGATTATCAATGAAAGTAAATTCCACACTATTAAGCGTAGCGTTTGGTTTAAGCGGCTGTCTCACTGGAGCGATCTTCTCGTATACGCCTTTAAATGCTCAAGTTAGCGATCAGGTCGGCGATGCATTTTTTATTGAAAATGTAAGAATCATTATTGGTGATGGCAATGTAATCGAAAATGGTTTTCTTGAAATTGAAAATGGATTAATTGAAACAGTTTCAGCCGGAGCTCTTGAAAATGCTGAAGCTAAAATATCCATTGATGGTCAAGGAAAAACTATCATGCCTGCGCTAATCGATGGTCATTCACATCTCGGTTATCAAGGTAGAAGTAGTTGGGGTTCACAAAATTATGGTAAGCAGAATCTTATCGACAATCTGGAGCAGTACGCCTACTACGGATTCAGCGCAGTTTTTTCAGCGGGAAGTGATGCTCCCAATATAATAAACAGTGTGGAAAACGCCAGGCAGGATGGTGAGTTTATCGGTGCGCAAGTACTTTTTGCGGCAGGGATGGCACCTCCAGGCCAGGGCCCAAATGATCAATTTCTGAGTCATGCGTTAGCCGTTGAAGACGAGGTAAGTGAAACTATTCTCTATGGTTTAGAGAATCCTGAGCAAGCTAGAAAACAAGTTAGAGCAGCCTCAGCCAATGGTATTAAATTTATCAAAATATGGGTCGATGATCGCGGAGGTAGTCAGCGCAAATTATCACCACCGATTTATGAAGCGGTAATTGAGGAAGCTGAAAACCTGGGCTTAAAGGTTTTTGTTCATCAACAGTTTGCTTCGGATATGCCAGGACTTTTGTCAGCCGGTGCCCATGGGTTTTTGCATGGTCGAATTGGTCAGGATTTTGATAGTGATATCGCAAATCAAACTAGTGTTAGTGGCGCTTTTATAATTCCCAATTGGGGGTTAGCAGAGCTTAGGCGAGAGGCTATAGGCGAAGATAGTTTTTTAAGTGATATTTTTACAAACGAAGTGATGCAGCCTCTTACAGCGGGCAATGATAGTCGGCAAAATGCATTAAGACGAGATTCGGTTTCTGAGGCAGAGCGAGTTGCTAGTTTTTTAGGCCTAATCGATGCGGGGGTGGATATCGTTCTGGGAACTGATGCTGGCGCAGTACCTGACCACCCTTTTGGATATACCGGTCACCGAGAGCTGGAGATATATGTTCGGCTAGGTATGACTCCAATGCAGGCTATCGTGGCTGGAACGAATAATGCAGCCCGTCATCTAGGGCTCGAATTCAAGGGTGAGCTTAAGCCAGGGTTTTCGGCTGATATAATTCTTTTAGAGCAAAACCCCCTCGAAGATATCCGTAATACTCGTTCTATTGAACGGGTTTTTCTCGCTGGTGTGGAAGTGGATCGTAGCCGGTTAAAAGATAAATGGAAGCCTTAAGATCAAGAGACAAATAATCTTGACTTTAGCTGTTTTCTGGATCTCAGCGTGATTTTTTCTTTGTCAGATACAAACTTTGTTTTTCCAAGAACAGCCTTAAAGCATTTCAGGTTTCTATTAATTAAGAGAAACCTAATACTGAGAAACCTAACCTTGTCCTTGCTAACTGCCGCTATGATGTGGCTTAAACAAAATGCCTTGAGAATAGCTTAGGAGTATAATTTAAAACCAGTTACTAATAGATTACGGACCCAATACTAATTGAGCACGGCATTGGCATAAGAGGACCTGCGCCCAGATGACTAAAGATATTGATCCAGATTTTGATCCCGCCAAACACACCCTCACCGAATCCAGTTATTTCGAAGACTTAGAGATAGGGCAACGATTCTTGAGCCCTTCTCGTACCTTAGGGGACGCAAACTTCGCAGCTTTTCAAATGGTCTCTGGTGACAATCATCCAATTCACTATGATGAGGAATACTGTCGGCGCCGCGGGTATCCAGGAATGTTAGCTCATGGTTTGCAAGTTGCAGCGCAATGTGCCCCAGGTGCTGGAATGCTCCCGCATGTATTAGAGGATAGCTTAATTGGTTTGATTGAACACAGTGCAAAGTTTCTAAAACCTGTGTATAGCGGAGATACTGTCTATCCTGCACTAGAAGTAATTGACCTGACCCCAGGGAATACGACTGGTGTAATCACGCTACGTACGACAGTACATAATCAGCGACGCCAATTGGTGTTAGAGGGTACACAAAAAATGTTGGTTAAAAAAAGGCCGATAGCCGCAAACAAATAAATGAGCATTCATCTCCGCCAGATATGTTTAGTCGCTGCCGAACTTCAACCTGTTGTTGAGCAGTTAACTAACGTATTCGACATCAAAGTCTGTCATCGTGATCCTGTGGTAAAACAATATGGTTTAGAAAATGTATTGCTGCCACTGGGCACAGACTTTTTAGAAGTTGTCGCGCCAATTGAAGAAAATACTGCAGCCAGCCGCTACTTGAATCGCTTGGGCCGAAATGGTGGTTATATGGTTATACTGCAGGCAGATTCCAAGGATACTCAAACTGCAATTCGGTCTCGCGCATTAGCTGCCCGTGTGCGCATAGCTCATGAAGAAGAAAGAGATGGTTGGAGCTCATGTCAGCTTCATCCAGCGGATATGGAAGCTGCTTTTTTAGATATTGAATGGGACGCACAAGAAGATTTTACTGGATGTTGGCATCCCGCGGGCGGCCTAAATTGGCAGCAATTTAGACAAAAAAATACGACAGTAAAGTTAGTAGGTGCCCAGCTGAATTGCTCGAACCCTTTGGCTTTGGCCCGATTGTGGCGGGATATACTTGGTACTGGGGTCGAAGATGCAGAAAGAGAAATTTCTCTGATTAATGGGAAATTACGGTTCGCCGAATGTGGCTCTCGGGAATATGGGAATCTTGCAGGAATTACACTAGGGGTTAAAGATAAGCAACGAATTATTTCATTGGCTCATGATTATGGATGTGTCAGTAATTTTATGACTGGCTCTAATCAAGAGGAGTTGGAAATCTGCGGAACAAAATTTACTCTGGTTGACTTATAACCTTGAAAAAAATAATTGGTTTGAGTTCAAGCAGCGATAGAAAAAATTGCAGTGTGTTCTACTTCCAAGGCAACTTCGTTGTCTGTCCACATGGAAATATACAGTTTAATAAACTGATGGCCTTTTCTTTTCCATTTCTCGGTAGGCACGGCGCGCACCTCAATAGATTGTCCAACCCGTAGTGACTTTCTTAAGGTTAGGCGGCTACCGGTATGAATCCATGCTGGTAATAGGAATTGTCGCATTAATGCCTTATTACAGGCATTAAGAATGAAGAAGGGATGCAGTAGCCCAGACTCACCATTATAGATATTAGATTGGTCCCTTTGTATTGTGACGTTCTCCATATTGTCGGATGCGGTGGGTTGCCAAAGATAAGCTGGCGTTGGTTCATTGAGAGTTATCGCATCCCAAGAGATTTCATTTCTTTTTAATTCTTCAGGGTTTCGACGTAGCTGTGCTTTCACATTAATGGGCGGTAATTGATCAGGAAGTGAAGACTCAAGTTTAGCTATGAGCACATTATCTTCGTTATAAGCGAAAGTGTGGTGGTTGCGCTGGCTCGACTCTGAATTCAGATCCTCTGTTTCAATTGTTAGTAAATTGTTTTCATAGGCAGGTTTTATAAACGCGATTTCCATAATGCCTCGAGATAACCAATCTTTTTTATAATACTGCACCAGGGGTTGGCTGAGATAGCCAAATACATTTACACCACTAACTAAGGCGCCAGCGAAGCCATACTTGGCAGCAATCTCATCGCTGTGAATTCGATTCTCTGAAGACTGAGCATCGTTCAAGGCAAGAATCTGAAAATTAGGGATTGTGGTCATTTATTTTCTTTCTGTTCTACCCATAAGATAAAACTCGTCATTAGGTCGGATAGCGGCCATATTGGCGATTCTATTGGAGAGCGCGAAGAGTGCGGTAATCGCTCCTATGTCCCATACATCGTCTTTGCTAAATCCTTGTTTCTGCAAGATATTTATATCGCTTTCCGTCACTTCAGCAGACTTTTGGGATACTTTGATCGCAAAATCCAACAAAGCTTTCTGTCGATCTGAAATGTCAGCTTTTCTGTAATTAGTGGCAATCTGATCTGCAATCAATGGGTTTTTCTCACGAATTCGCAGGATTGCGCCATGAGCTACAACGCAATAAATACACTGATTTAGCCCAGAAGTGGCAACAACGATCATCTCTCTTTCGGCTTTGCTGAGACCAGACTCTTTTTCCATCAAGGCATCGTGAAATGCAAAGAATGCCCGAAATTCATCTGGACGGTGGGTCAATGCCAAAAATATATTGGGGATAAAGCCGGCTTTGTCCTGAACATCAAGAATTTTATCCTGCAAGTCTTTAGGTAGTTCATTGATATCAGGTATCGGGAATCGGCTAATCGGTAGGTTAGACATCAATATTCCTATTTTGATTAGTGACGCTGAATCGAGGCTGACTGATAAAGCTCCATAGTGGGAGCCACAGAGGCCAACTCTGCTATTTTTCCGACAAATTCGGCAGATTCTGTAACTTGGAAATGTTGCTCCAGATGTTCCATGCTTTCCCAGCGTTCAACAAAGACTAGTCGATTAGGATCTTCATTATCGATATGGACCCCGTGACTTATACAGCCAGCTTCAATGCGAGAACGATTAACATGCTCCTGACTTATGCGCAGTGCTTCATCGATTGTTTCATCACGAATAGTTACGCTACCAATAATTATAATCATCGGCTTGTTCCTTGCCAGCCTGTTTTAATGTTTGCTCAGTATACGCCTAACCATCGGTTCGAAATCTTCCAATGTCATGGACTCATAATCAGGGTCGAAGGCTGGCATGTCATATTTGTCTACAAACTCTTTGGTGTATTCGTAATAAGGGTTATGAATATGTTTGTCCCTGACATCTTTTTTTATACCTATATGTTCAAAGTAGTAATAACCTTGAAAGATCGTGTGATTCCCGAGCATCCAGTGATTGGCATCTGAAACAAAAGGTTTAAGGATGGCGGCAGCAACACCGCCATGATCAAACGTACCTAGTGTATCGCCAATGTCATGTAGGAGTGCACAGACCACATATTCTTCGTCCCGGTCGTCGCGATGGGCTCTAGTCGCTGTCTGTAGGCTGTGTTGTAATCTGTCGACGGCAAACCCACCAAAATCACCATCCAATAAGCGCAAGTGCTGCAATATTCGATCGGGTAAATCAGTAGCGAATGACTTGTAGTGATCCATAATGATCTCCACATCTTCCTTGGTGGCTTCATCGAACCTGGTAAAGTTAGCTTGCTTGTTCATATTTTCCCTTTTACAACTCAACTACTGACGATACTGTTGACTGGTAGTTTACAAGAAACAAGGCCTTTGTAGTTAGTCCTCCTCAGCCGGAAGACTGTATGCCACTAACTGACCTGGAGTTTGCAGGACGATGCGCTGTCTTCCTTCGTGTTCGTAGGTCATCATGCCGTACATGCCCAGTCCTGGTGATTCCACCATACCTAGTCTTGCACCGGATTTCTTATCTATGGCAAACATATAAGGCGTACGACCGTCATCGCCGATAGCGGTGTGCAATAGCATTCCTGGGGTCACCATCAACGCAGAATGGTTGATATTTCCTGTGGGTGGAATATCCAAGCCTTCTAAAGCGGGGTGTTCCTGGATAAAACGTGGTGTTCCACCATTAGGTATCCACCACAAATGCTCACCTGTGTTCAAATCAATTGCAGTAATACGACTATACGGTGGTTTTTCAAGCGGCAGGCCTTGCGGTCCGCGGACGCCATTAGGAGTGCCTAAACCAACTGCAAAATCAGCAATGGTTACGCCAGTGGGCCTGTCTAGAATTATATCTCTTTCCTCTCCAGGAACTATGGTGCGCCAACCGCAGTTAGTGCGCGAGATGGTGTAGATAATCCCAGTCGATGGATCTGCGGCTGGTGGGCCAGTAATGTTGGTGCCACCTAGTTCGCCGGGGCACCAGACAGAACCAATTAACCCTTCTGGATTATCTTTATGAATAGGGGGATTAAAGATGCCACCAAGTCTGTAGTCAGCAATGATATCCAATGCTTGTTCCCGTAATTCAGGCGTAAAATCGATCAGACCATCAACATCTAGTTCTTGAATGTCGTAAGGGGCTGGTTTTGTTGGAAATGGCTGAGTCGGTGACAGCTGTTCCCCTGGTACTATGGACGCAGGAACTGGTCGTTCAACGATTGGCCAGATAGGTTCTCCCGTAGCTCTATTAAAAGAATAAAGAAATGCTTGTTTAGTAGCTTGGAAGACACCTGGCACTATTCTTCCACCTACTTCGACATCCATTAACAATGGCGCCGTAGGAGTGTCATTATTCCATACGTCATGATGTACCATTTGGAAATGCCAGGCTCGCTCTCCAGTGGCAGCGTTTAGTGCGATTAAGCTAGCACTAAAAAGATTGTCTCCAGGCTGGAAGCCGCCGTAAAAGTCAATAGTGGCGGCATTAGTAGGCACATAAACCAAGTCTAATTCTGGGTCTGCAGATAGAGGTGCCCAAGAAGAAACATCACCGGTGTAAGACCAGGCATCATTTTCCCATGTCTCATGCCCAACTTCGCCAGGACGAGGGATAACATTGAATTTCCATTTAAATTCGCCGGTATTTAGGTCATAACCAAGAATATCACCAGGTACATTTTCCGTGCGGGTTTGGTTATATCCTTGTTCAGCAGAATTACCCACAACGATTGTGTCATTTACAACAATCGGTGGTGAAGAATTCGTGATGTAACCAAGTTCTAAGGGAATGCCAACATCCGGATCATAAGTTTCACCTGAGTTTAGCCAGGGCCCCCAATCGGAAATAAGATCGGGTATCAGGTCAACTACTCCAGTTTCCTCAAAACCTGGCAATGGTACTGGGGACCCCCAATTTTCTATTGGGTCACCAGTTTCTGCGTCGAGGGCATAGAGAAAGAATGCAGGCGTTACAATGAGTACAAGACCGCGACCATCGACCTCCGCATAGGCAATTCCTTTTCCCCAAGGTGCACGCATCGAGTATTCCCAACGAAAAGTATTGGGTTCACGAAAGCTCCATAAAGTCTCACCACTAATTGGATCTATTGCCACTACATGGCGACGGGCACCGGCGACGGTAAACAACATACCATTTGCGTAAACTGGCGTTGAACGGGGTGGCGTCGAGCCGAAGCTTGCGTCGCTCCAGCTCCATTCGACCTCTAGGTTTTCGAAATTCTCAGGGTTAATCTGGTTCAAGGGGGTGGAGCGTGTGTGTCCAGCATCACCACCAATATAACGCCAGTCGCCGGGGCTAGGGCGCTCGTTGACATGCTGCGCGAATAGAGAAGTGCTGATAAGACTTAAAGTTATGGTAAATAAAAAATGGAAAACAAGTGGAACGGAATCTCTGGCTGATGTGCCAACTGCGGATTTACCTAGCATGGAAACCCTCCTTTTAGAGACCTGAGCTTGAGTTACAGGGATCTAAGGTTTTTTCTGTGACAAGAGAGGATAGAGCATAGTTAAAATTCATCTAGCTGTAAAAGTAATTAGCCCTCTGCCTCATTCTCTGAGCCTTTTGGGGCGGCTCGGAGGCCCAGTCAATTAAGATAACGTCGATTGCCTTCTTTTCCAATCTGGCTGAGTATACTTGCAGAAGTAAGGCGATTAGAGCGAGAATCGATCTAAATTGGTTACCTTGGGACTAACCTGTGAAGAAATATAATTTAGGGAAGAACAAGCACCAGCTTAGTCGCCGCGATTTTCTCAATGGGTGTGCGATTTCTCTTGCTGCAGGTACGGCTATTTCTCCTATGGACGCTTTATCTCAGGGTTTACTAGGACAAAACACTCTTCCTTCTGATTACTATCCGCCCTCATTACAGAGACTTCGAGGCAGCCATGAAGGCTCATTCGAGGTGGCCCATGGATTCCGCGATGGTCAAAGGTGGCAAGCAGTTGATTCTGGTGAGCGAGAGTATGATTTGGTGGTGGTCGGCGCCGGTATTAGTGGGCTTTCTGCAGCTTATTTTTATCGGAAACAGCATGGACCTGACTCTCGTATTCTTATTATTGACAATCATGACGATTTTGGAGGACACGCAAAGCGTAATGAATTTTGGCACGAGGGCCGCATGTATTTGGTAAATGGCGGAACTCTTAATGTTGAAGCTCCGTCCCAATACAGCACAGTTGCTGCGGGACTGTTGTGGGAGCTTGGTATCGATCGAACCAGATATTTCGAAAAGAACCGGGATATGTTTTCTTTTTATCGAGACATGGGTCTGAGATCCAGTATGTTTTTTGATCGAGAAAATTTTGGCGACGATAAACTAGTTGTTGACTATAAAGCGGAATCAATTAGAGACTCTATCGCTAAATCTCCGCTTAATGAGAAAGCCCAAGACGATGTTGTTCGGCTCTACGAAACCAAAGAAAATTATTTCCCAGGACTAAACGCAAAAGAAACTCGTGAGCGCTTGAGTCACATGAGCTATCACGACTACCTGGTAGAAGTTGTTAAATGTGACCCTGTCGTAGTAAAACTTTTTCAGGCCTCCTTTCATGGATCTTTTGTGGTTGGCCCTGATGCCATTCCTGCAATCTATTTTAGAGATAATGGTTACCCCGGTTTTGCTGGTTTAACTCTTGAAGATTTACCGCCCAATTTATTAGCCAATGAGGCGGGTGGTCAACATGGCCGTGAAAATGCAGAGCGCGCGAGGGAAGGTGATCCGGATATGTACTTCCCTGATGGAAATGCCACCATTACTCGACTGTTAGTCAGATCATTAGTCCCTGGCGCGGTGCCAGGAGAAGACATGGATGACGTAGTAAGCGCTGTATTGGATTATCAGAAACTCGATCGGAATCAAAATGCTTGTCGCATTCGTTTAAATAGCTTTGTTACGGATGTTCGTCATTTGAATAACTCACAAGTTCAAATAAGCTATGTATTGGGCGATCAAGCCTACTCTGTAAAGAGCAAAAATGTGGTACTGGCCTGTTGGAATACTATGATTCCGTACATTTGTCCGGAAATCTCCAGCGATCAAAAAGAAGCCTTAGCTTATGGCGTGAAATCGCCACTGGTATATAGCGGTGTACTGTTGGCTAACTGGCGATCATTTGTAGATGCTGGTATATCTGGAGTAACCGCACCAGGTAAGAAATTTTCTCGATCAAGTTTGCAGGCATCTGTCACCATGGGTGATTACACGACCAACCGCAGTCCGGATGATCCAATAGTGTTGCGGATGTCAGCTTATTTTGACGTGCCGAACCAAGGATTGAATCGGAGAGAACAGCATCTTGCAGGTCGCAATGAAATGCTCGCTACATCCTTTAATGATTTTGAGTTCATGATTCGGGATAAGCTAACACGTGTTTTAGGATCTTCGGGATTTGATGATGAACGTGACATACTGGGGATAACAGTCAATAGATGGCCACATGGTTATTCTTATTCATATAACCCGCTTTCAGATTCTGAGGAGTGGGCTTATACGACGACCGATGAACGCCCCTGCGTAGTTGGTCGACAAAGCTTAGGTCGAATCGCTATTGCGAACGCCGATGCTTCCGCTAGTCCTCATACAGATGCATCCATTAACGAAGCTTATCGAGCCGTTAGTGAATTATTAGAAAAGGCTTAGTTTAAGAATATTTTATGAAACGGGAAAAAGGGCGAGCTACCAAAAGTAGCTCGCCCTTTTTTGGTTGACCGCTGTCTTATTGTTTAAACCTTGGCAAGTAATTTTCTATTCATCTAAACCAAAAGTATAAACGACGTTACCTGAAGCGATAGTAACATACTGATCGCCATCTACTTGGTAAGTGATTGGTGCTGCATGCACTCGTCGACCCAATGAGATGTTCCAGAGTTCTTGACCTGTCTCAGCGTTTAACGCGAAGAAATAACCGTCTGCTGTGCCGCTGAATAATAACCCACCTGAGGTAGTAGTTATTCCTGCAGAAGAGCGAGGCATAATCGGAAACTCCCAAACGGTTTCAGTCGTCGTTGGATCGATGGCACGGATCCAGCTCTTGAAAGCATCAATAGGTTGGTCATAGCGGCCACCGCCACCGGTATACCGTTCACCCTCCTCATAATCTTCGTCACGCTTGAAGAAGATTTGTTCGCCATCAAAGGCAGTTACGTAGAAGAGTTCGGTGTCAGGACTATAGCCAGGCGAGTACCAGTTGGTGCCGCCGGTAATTGGCGGAGAAACCATTATACCTTCATAAGTTGGCTCCATCCCTGGGACTCGGACAGGGGCGCCGTTGGCGTCGAGTCCTTGAGCCCATGTTTGAGTTGCAAAAGGACTGCCTTTTAGAAACCTACCATCAGCTGCGTTGATACTATAGAAGAACGCGTTGCGGTTAGCCCACATCATTACTCTTTGGTCCTGACCGTCAATATTTAGATCCGCCAGGATTGGTACTTGAATTGCATCCCAGTCATGGACATCGTGTGGTGTAAACTGGAAGTACCATTCAATTTCGCCAGTATCGCCATTCAAAGCTAGCGCAGAATCTGAATAGAGGTTGTCGCCAAGGCGGACATCTCCATTCCAATCCGGACCAGGGTTTCCTGTCCCCCAGTAAATTAGATTTAGATCAACATCGTAAGCACCTGTGATCCAAGTCGCAGAGCCACCCGTTTTCCAACTATCACCAGACCAGGTGTCATTACCAAACTCACCTTCGCCAGGTATCGTGTATGTTCGCCAGGCTAGTTCTCCAGTGTCGGGGTGGTAGGCGTCAATAAACCCGCGAACTCCGAATTCACCGCCAGCCATACCAGTCACAACTAAATCTTTAACTATTAACGGGGCTGCAGTTTTGCTGTAGCCTGAGTCGTGCTTAGCCACTTCAACATCCCAAAGAAGGTTGCCAGTTCGCGCATCAATTGCAACCAAGTGGGCATCCAACGTACTCATGAATAAGGTTTCACCAAGAATCGCTACTCCTCGATTATTACGACCACAACAAATACGTAAATCTTCGGGTAGTTCATGGTCATAACGCCAATACTGCCGACCGGTACGAGCGTCTACAGCGACTACGTTGCTAGGGGCTTCAGTAATAAACATAATACCGTCAACCACCAAAGGCACTGTTTCAGCTCGGTCGATTTCGGGGATCTGATAAGCCCACTTTAATTCCAAATCAGCGACGTTGTTAATATTCACTTCATCGAGAGAGCTGTGACGTTGTGCATCCAATGATCCTGAATACATAAGCCAATTATTGGGTTCCTCTTTAGAGTTAACCAATCGCTCCCATGTGATAGGAGAGAAGGCAGGGGTCATTACAGTTTCAAATTCTTGTTCCTGTGCTGACACTTGCGTAGTTATCGTTGTAATTAGTAGTGCACACAAGGTGCTTATAAAGCGGTTCATTCTAGTTTCCCTCCCTTCTCAGAGAAAATAGGTAAGCAACTAAATCATCCAACTCACTCTCAGACATAGCTCCATCATAGCTAGGCATGGTCGAGCGTTCGATGCGTTCGATAGAGTCGATATTATTCTTTTGATATGACCAAAGATTTGAATCATTATCCATAATGCGGACAGAAAAACTGTCTTCGCCCATTCGGAAACCCGAACGAGTAACTCCGTCAGGACCAGTTATTTCTAGGGTCCACCATCGCGGTGCGACATCTTCGTGGGGATTGGTAATTGCTGTCATTAAATCTTCCGGCCGAGTGCTTTCACCAACTCTTGAAAGGTCTGGACCAAGTCGACCTCCTTGTCCATTTACCATATGACAAGAAGCACAGTCACCATTATTCAGAAATAACGCCAGGCCAGCGTCGGGGTTCCCATCTAATTCTACAGAGGCTGGGTCATAACGTAAGGATTCTATATAGGAAACTACTTGCCATACTTGAGCATCAGGTAAATCGGCATCGACTGGCAACATGGCAGTATTCGGTACGCCGTTGCGGACGATATTGAAAATACCGACGGGGTTGTTGGCTCTGCTCAGGCGGCCAGTTAGGTCAGGAGCGCCAGTCTCATCGTTGCCTTTGGCATCAAAGCCATGACAGCGGGAGCATTGTCTTTCAAAGTAGCGCTCGCCTTGGAGAACATCGTAAGTGGTATTGTAAAGAGTGCCGGCATCTTCCGCGGAACTTGGGAGGCCGACGAGAATCAGGGATAGTGCTCCAATAGAAAAGAGACCTTTCCAAAGAATGCTTGCTTGCAGATGCATACTCACTCCTTTTGCTTCTTTTGTACGTGAGGCCGAATAGTTTAACACCAGTGAGGGTTGATGCAATCGCGGGATTTTTAGGAGCGTGTGGTAAGAATCATTGGTTAATTTCCGCCCAATGAGTGTCTTTTTCGCCAATTTGGTCGAGACCTGGCGCTAAAATGCCCTGCCCAGGAATGAAATTCGCTTCAAGGCGAATCCCGTCAGGATCTTCAAATAAGACTGAATAGTAACCCGGTGCGAATCCGTCTTGCTGTGGTCCGTGAATAATTTTTGCCTCTAGTTCAATGGCCAGTTTGTAGATCTCATCCACGTCATTTTTAGAGCACGCACGAAAACAAAAATGATGAAGCCCAATTTGCCCTTGCTTGAATCGTGCCCTTCTATGCTCTGCAGGGCACTGATGAATGACGATGCCGGTACGACCGCCGACGCCGTAGAAGCTACCTTCGTTATCTAACACGATCTTCATTCCTAGGCACTCAAATAATTTCCGGTAAAACGGTTTTGAACGTTCGACGCTGGTGACCATTAAAGCTATATGTGCAATGCCATTTATTTCAGCCATTTATATCTAGTCCTTAACAACAAGAAAAACTCCTAGAGCCATAAAAGCTAAGCCGAAAATCCGCTGTGGGGAAATTGAAACCTGAGGAGATCCTAGCAAACCAATTTGATCAATAAGAGTCATAGCGATTAATTGTCCGAGCAGAACAAACGCGACAGCGTTGCCAACGCCAAAGCGGGGTGCTACCCAGGTAATCGTAAATGTATAGAAAACCACAAAAAAGCCGCCGAGGTAATAATAGAAGGGTGTTGGGCTTCTGTATATTGAAGAGGGTATTCCTTCTGTAAATAATGTAATGGCAACTGCACTAAGTAAGGCAACTGACAATAAAATACAGGAAGCAACTGCGGTACTCTGCAAGCGTATGCTTAGCCCGCCGTTAAGTGCGGCCATGATCGGAATTCCAAAGCCCGCTAGCAGCATTAACGCTGCGTAAATCCAAGTTTGCTGCGATATTACTCCCATATAAGTTCCTTAAAGATGCAAAATTAACTAATGGCTAGCTACTCATTAGAGAGTTACGCGAATGTAAAGAATTACTGTAAATGTCATTAAGATTTATGAAAAACCCGGGCAGAGAATTGAATCAGAAAATACAGCTAGTTCCTTGCCGCGTAAGCGCCAATGGCTGCATAGCCAATAGCATCAACTCTTTCCGCATCTTTACTGTAAAACCCGATCGAATCGTCTTCGTTAATCCAATACTCAATTTCGTGACCGACTAGCGCATTGATAATATCTTGTCGAATTTCACGATTGCGCATTCTTATGTTTTCTTTGCCGTTCGTATTTAAATTAATCGCCTCTTTAGCTATCGTTGGGACAGGCTCCTTGCCACAGCTTATCAAGACTGCAGAGATGAAAAGTAAACAGAGTTTGAGTTTGGTCATGAAATAATTCTAGGCGGATTGACTCGCTAGCAATCAACGCTATTTAAGGTATTACATTATTTTTATAAGAATCTTAATAGTACTTCACGCAGCGGTGAGGTTTGTCGATGGTACTTTTAACTTAGGATTTCCTCTTACATTCACCCCTATAAGAATGAAAGGTAAATAAATCTGCTGTAACAGGTAATGCCCATGCTCGTATACCTGTATTTAATTTGCCGCTTGCTCTCTTTCCAAGCGGCGGGCACCGGCTAGGATGCCAGGCATTGAATAGTTTCCTTCGTGACATGCATATTCGTATATGCTGCCCTCTAACGGGTAATAACTTAGTTCGGCAGTCCAGGGCTGACTATAAAGATTTGAATCATCAACTGTAAATTGATAAATAATTTCATCATCAGCATAACGACTAAATTTTTCGATAAATCTACCATCGGGAGAAATGGGGACTGCGCTTTGACCCATTTGCAAAGGATTGATATTAACTGTTTCTACAATTAATGTGTTGTCTTCGTACCAACCTACAGAATCACCTAGCCATTGCTGTAATTTTTCTGGGCGGCGATTTGCTCTGGCTTCTTCTGCATTTTCAAACAATGGTATTATGCGAGCATCGTGGACCATTTCTACCATGATCATTACATAATCATCTGTCTGCACAAACTGGTAGCTGCTGTTATACAGTGTGCTTAGCATGCCAGGACCTGCCGTATTACCAAATCCAATCAGACAACGCTCGGCAATAGGAATGGCTTCTGGGCCAGATGCATCTGCGACACCAGTTAAGTAGCGCGCTCCAAATTGAATGCGATTAAGGTCGTACTTTGGCTCATCTAATCGAGGAATCACGCCATTGGGTGGATCGATAATAAAAGAAGTTCGAAACTCACCTCGAACTCGCGCTAATGTAGAGCCTGGATCTGTCCAGAATAAGTTATAGCCGCGTAACCCAAAATCTTGGGCGCCGGCTGGTGGGGCGCCAGTATCGGGGTCAATTGCCGGTCCGGATTCGATATTGTCTCGCGATATGCCAGCAATCGACATATTAGCGACAATTTCTTGCGCTTCATCTGCCGAAACCACAAGTTCGACTCCCCGGGGGCGAGTAAGACCAGTCCGGGAAGTATTTGTCCAGATGCCAGAAAGTTCAGGAATGTCTGAACTTTGGGCTAATATCGCAGCTGGTGCGGTATTCAGGATAAGTCCTACCAGTGCGGCAGTAAACGTAAGCGATTTTGACAAAGACATGAGGTCCCCCGAGTCTTTAAAACTGCGTAATTCTTTGATGTGTAAAGATATTCTTATAATGTCGCGTTGTAAACCTCATTTAAGAAATTAACACCTGATTACTACTATTCTTTCATGTGGTAAAGAACTGATATGTTAACTAGGAAATGATGGTTATTAGGGATCCACCTGGCAGACTTAATCTACAAATCTTTAACTCAGTCACCTTTCTTCCTGGTTTTTTAGGTTTCGATAAAGCTTATCAATTGCTTCTTAGTTACCTAATACTGATTTACTGTAATTGCCGCAGGATTTAAAAGGGGGCTATAGTTATTCCTTCCATTTCGTTTGAAGGGTCCAGTGGGACATCTCCAGCAGGGAAGCCTAGATCGGAAAGAATATAAGCAACTATGTTGGTGTATTCATCATCTGATAAAGATCCTGGATTATCGGATGGCATTTCACTTACCAGGATATACCAAAAGTTCATAAGAGGCCTTTCTTCCCAGGCAAACCAAATGTCTCGGTAGAATTTCATAGCGTGACAGGCTTTGCAGTTAGCATCATGATCATCTTTACCTAAAATAGCCTGCGCTTGCGTATACACACCCTCGCTGATGTTTCGTTTTTGGGCTACAGGTGTGGATCCGAGAGAAATAAGCAATAGAGAAAATATAACAGTTATTTTCTTCGATGGGCTTAACATTTGAGGTTTCAAGTAGACTTGTGATTTATTCAATTATCGGTCCTGTCCTCTAGTGCGCCAACAAGCCCGGAAAGTTTTCTGAGTGCTTCATTAAACTTCGGAACCTCAATTGCAAGACGGATCATCTCTTGTTCCATTGCTTTTGTTTTCTCAAGTACTTCGCCTGCCGCTGAATCGAGATCCATTAGTGCGCCGGACCCTGGTGTTCCTAAAGCACCGCCTGACAACCCCTCCAAAAATCTCTGCGTTTGGAATGCCTGCTCATTTCGTAGATACGCTGCCATGCATGTTGTTACTGGCAAGTGGGATCCTGTATACACCACTTCTTCGCAAGTTACGTCGAACTCGTCGTTGTTGTTTAGCTCATTAAATAAATTATAAACATCTGCTTCTGCGGATTTTATCTCTAAGCGCAATGAGTAGGTGGTTCGCTCGCCTATTACGCTAATTTCTTCAATGACATCGTTGGCAGCCTGTGACTCAGTCGCGGATTCAGATTCAGATGAGGATTCTTGCTGCTGGCTTAGGATAAGCGGACTGAAACAGATTAGGCTTATAAAAAATGCCAGAATACCACCGAGTTTTTTAATCATACATGCCTCTCAAAGCCAGAAACCAAGTAGTAAATTTAGTTACTTTAATTCTTAAGAGCAATATCTATCATTGCCTAATTCCTGACAACAAAAACTAGGTACCCTCGCATTTTTCTCGATCTGCGGGAGTTTGTCAGACGATTATAGTGCTTAGGTCGTGGATAGTATGCTTCAGTTCAGCTATTTAGCGCGAGCTGAGTGTTTTTCACCGTGAGCGCGGACTTAGTCATCCACGCTGTTGTTATGTAAGTACCGCATGACTTTTTCGAACCAATTCTCGCCTAAGGCCTTGCTAGTAGACAGGAGTTGACCTTAAATAGAGGCGTTGACTGAAGGCATGCAGTACTATTCGACTACTCGGAAAATCCAAAGGCATTGATGGAGTTGCGTTAAAAAGCGGGCTAGATGAATATAACTCCCTAGATAATGAATAGAGCGCAATATTTATTATTCGTAAAGTATTAAATAATATGCCCTATCCATCGACCCGCCAACATTACGCCAGCCCAAAGAAAGAGAGATAGGCCACCAACGATTTTAATTTGAATTGGTGTAGCTGCATTATTAGCGTCAAACTTCTCGATATTTTTAAACAATTTAAAATGAAAATAGGCCATATTAATTCCCGCCAAAATTAAGAGTGCGAGTTTTGACTGAAAGGCAGGATTTTCTAAGTGTGAGGCAGCGCGAGTGATGAACATTCCGAGACCGGTTATGACTGCAACGACAAAAGCGCCCCAGGCCCAAGGGACTAACTCACGATTCAGTGTTGAAATGGAATATCGAGTCGCACCAATGCCAAGTAGTCGTAAGTCGACCCAGAGAATAGAGCCCAGCATTAGTGTTGCTGCGATAACATGGATGGTTTCAATCGTTGGGAACCAATTTGTTCCAGCAATGAGTTGAGATAGCGACCAATTTTCTACTCTAACCCAGAATGGATATTCCTGACCATCGTCATAGGGTTCTAGGTACCACAATGGGTATTCTATATATTCGAGATAAGCGATCCAGCGACCTGCAGTGCAAATCATTAATATCGCGAGAATAGAAAGTGCTGCAATGGTGCGGGAGATCCAAATTCGCTGAGGAGTATGTATCCAATAGCTCTCCTGTTGTTTGCTCATAAAGTGATAGAAAATCATCATCACTAGTAAGGGGGCTAAGAGTGCCATCTTCCAGGCAAATACTGGGTTGTTGAAATAGCGGTTAGGTCGCCCAAATACGAAAAATGCACCGGAGATTATCATGATGGCCAGTGCAATCCAGAAGTAAGGCATCACACGCTCAGTTAGCTCGTCAATACTTTGGGATGAGGCAGCTAAGCCTAGAATCCTCAAGCTCATCAAAGCTACTGTTCCCATGACAACGGCAATACCAAGAATGTGTACAGTTTGAATGATGGGAGGAAAGCCCGGTACATTGGTAAGAGTCCATAATGCACCGCTTTGTAAAAAGGAACCGCTTAACAATTCGCCCATGCCGATAAAAAAATCTGGCATTAGTTCTATAGCTCTCGTGTTTGTTGTTATTATGAAATATGGGATCGAGCATAGCATGATTAGATTATTGAATGCAGCGGTGAATCTAGCAGTTAATTGTAAAATAGCATTACTCACCGAAGAGGAAGCTAGAGGGGAATAATAATGAGTGACGAGCTAACCTATCTTACTTATACGGCTTTATTAACGTTATTGCTGTGGGTACCTTATATCCTTAATCAGATAAGTACACTTGGATTGTTAAATGCCTTAGGATATCCCGAAAATGCCAATCCTGGCGCTGATTGGGCGCGACGCTTAAAAGCGGCGCACTACAATGCAGTGGAAAATCTTGTTGTATTTGCGACTTTGGTGTTGATTGTGGAAGTCTCAGGAATTGGTTCGGCCGCAACAGCCTTTTCAAGCATGATTTTCTTTTTTTCCCGCATTGTGCATGTGCTCAGTTATACCTTTGCTGTGCCGTATGTGCGCACACTTTCTTTTGCAGTGAGCTTTTTCGCAATGATGGGTATTGCCTGGCAAATAATAACTGGATAGTCCATTCGCCAGGATTTTTTGTAGGCTAAGTTAAATATACTTGTCTGTCACAGCGCCTTCGGATGCGGAGGTGACAGTGGCTGCGTACTTCGCAAGTACACCTCGCGTGTACCGTGCATCCGGCTTTTGCCATGACTGTAGCCTGGTTTTTATTTCGTCGTCGCTGACGTCTAAAGTTAGGGTGTTGGACTCTGCGTCAATAGAAATGCGGTCTCCAGATTCTACGATAGCGATAGGGCCGCCATCAAAAGCTTCGGGGGTCACGTGACCCACAACGAAACCATGAGACCCACCAGAAAATCTTCCATCGGTTATGAGAGCGACATCCTCGCCAAGACCTTTGCCCATTATGGCTGAAGTAGGAGAGAGCATCTCTCGCATTCCAGGCGCACCCTTCGGACCCTCGTAACGAATAACTAGCACATCATTTTTTACGACCGTACCGTCCAAAATGCCTTTGAGACAGTCCTCTTCTGATTCAAACACTCTGGCATTGCCAGTAAATGAAAGGCCTTCCTTGCCAGTAATTTTTGCAACGGAGCCGGTTGGCGCGAGATTACCCCGTAGCACTACTAAGTGAGAATCTTTTTTGATGGGATTATCAAAAGGTCGAATAATGTCTTGCTCTGTTGGGTAAGGAGCTACCGTCGCAAGGTTTTCTTCGAGGGTTTTACCGGTTACTGTTAAACAAGAACCATCGAGCATGCCGACTTCCAGCATGGTTTTCATTAATGGCTGAATACCACCGATTTTTATGAGTTCAGACATTAAATATTTGCCGCTGGGTTTTAGGTCGGCCAGCATTGGGACTTGTTTGCCGATGCGAGTAAAGTCGTCGAGCTCTAATTCGACGCCCATTGTGTGTGCCATTGCTAACAAATGAAGCACTGCATTAGTTGAACCTCCTAAGGCGATAGTAACCTTAATGGCATTATCGAAGGCACCACGCGTCATGATGTCAGAGGGTTTAATGTCGTTTTGTATTAAATGCATGATCGCCTCGCCAGAGTTTAGGCAATCTCCAATTTTTTCTTTTGAAATGGCATCTTGGGCTGAGCTGTTTGGCAGACTCATACCTAATGCCTCAATTGCTGAGGCCATGGTATTTGCAGTATACATACCGCCGCAGGAGCCGGGGCCGGGTATTGCGGTATCTTCGATTTGTTTGAGTTCTATATCGGAAACATTGCCAGCAGCATGCCCCCCTACAGCCTCAAATACGGAAATAATGTTGGTGTGATTTGGTCCAGGTTGAATAGTGCCGCCATAGACAAATAAGGAAGGGCGGTTCAAGCGCGAGAGCCCCATCATCAGGCCGGGCATGTTTTTATCGCAGCCACCGATGGCGATAATGGCATCGTGGCCCATGCAGCCAGATACAGTTTCTACGCTATCTGCAATGACTTCACGGGATACGAGAGAATACTTCATGCCCTCGGTTCCCATAGAAATGCCATCAGAGATTGTAATTGCGTTATAGATGATGCCTTTACCGCCAGCTTCATCCGTCCCTTTGTTGACATGTTCGGCCAATTTATCGATATGCATATTGCAGGGGGTCACCATGGACCATGTAGAGCAAATGCCAATTTGGGGTTTGGAGAAATCACTATCCTCAAACCCAACGGCCCGCAACATAGACCTGCTTGGCGCCTGTTCTACGCCATCAACTACGATCTTAGAATATTTTCTTAAATCTTTGTTATTCATAGTTTATTCGGCTTTATCTTAGAAATTACTTGAAGCGGAATTACCGCATTTTTGCTACCCAACTGTAGTTATCCGTGGGGCGTGGTGCTTGTAAACGGAGCAATATTAAAGAGGGCGGTAATATACACTATCAGGGCGACAATGTGTCTCGGTGCATCGCAATTTGAGTGCTTAGTTACTTCGTTGTAGGGCTAGAAGCTATTGGTGCCATCAGGAAATCCGTTATAGTGGACCTCATGATTTGTTAATACTAACCACATAATCATCCCATCAGTTTCTTATTATGACACGCAAATCCATAACACAAAGTAATGGCGATACGGTTCGCACAACTCTTACCTATAAGCCGCCATTTGACTGGAAATCCCATTTGGCATTTCTTCGTTACCGGTCTATCAAAGGTGTGGAAATCGTTACAGGAAATAGATACGCAAGATCCATTAGCCTGGATGGCCTGGATGGTGATTTTTTAGTGGAATTTTCAGAAGATAATTACAACATCGAGATACTGATAAATTTTCCAGACTCTACGCAACTGTATCGAATCATTGACCGAATAAAGTCTATTTTTGATCTGAGCGCTGATAGCAAGCAGATTGATAATTTCTTGGGAAAGGACGAAGTCCTGAAACCGATGGTAAAGAAATTCCCAGGGTCACGAGTCCCTGGATGTTGGGATGGTTTCGAAGTGGCAGTGCGCGCCGTTCTCGGCCAACAAGTTACCGTAAAGGCTGCTTCAACATTAGTTTCTCGAATTGCAGAGCACCATGGCCGGCAATATGTTAGCACCATGGATGAGCTTACCTACATATTCCCTGACCCGGTAAAAATACAAAAAGCAAAAATGGATGGTTTGGGCATCGTCACGCAGAGAATCGCTGCGATTCAGGGTATTGCGGACCAAGTTACCAGAGGGACTATGATTATAAATTCTACCGTGGATACAAGGGAATTTGTTGAACAAATTTGCGAAATAAAAGGCATAGGAGAGTGGACAGCATACTATATTGCGATGCGTGCACTGAATGACTCCGATGCATTCCCATACTCTGACTTAATATTGCGCCGTGCTATGAATGACGACGAAAAACTAACAGCAAAAAAATTACTAAAGCACTCTAAGATTTGGCAACCTTGGCGCGCGTATTCAGCAATCTTGTTGTGGAAGAATTATGGTGCCACACTTAACCAGAAGGCTAAAAAGATAACGCGCAAGCGTAAAAATATTTGAGTTATTTAGGAAGCGCCGATAATGACGACCTACTACCATTATTACACAGCACCAATCGGGAATTTGCTGCTAGCTGGCGATGGAGAATGCCTAAATTTGCTCGGCTTCCCCAGCGGATCGATGGCCAGAAAACATAAAGATGGTTGGAAAAAAGACAGTAGTCCTTTTAAAGAAGTTATGCTGCAATTAGGTAGTTATTTCGGTGGTGAATTAAGTGAATTTCAGGTTTGCTTAGCGCCGAATGGCACAGAATTTCAGAGAATGGTTTGGGATGCGCTGACGAAAATTCCCTATGGCGAGACTTGGAGTTATGGCCAATTAGCTGAGCATATAGGCAAGCCGAAGGCATCACGAGCTGTCGGCTCAGCAAACGGGTTGAATCCTATTCCAGTGATAATTCCTTGTCACCGTGTTATAGGAAGTAATGGTAAGCTTACTGGTTTTGGCGGAGGTATCGAGACTAAGCAGTATCTCCTCAATCTAGAATCAGAAATCGAGAGGCGAACTTAATTTTTTGTTAATTCTGGATTTCTCTCGATTTTTAATTCCTAAGTACATTCATGATACACGTCCCTTGATAGGGATGTCTGTCATCAATAATTCTTGGATGCTAAATCGTTTTAAAGAAGTACAGTAAGGCAAAGTTCTAGCAAACAATTTCAGATTATCATTAAAAAACCCATTTCTACAAAGCGTGCCTTTCTATTAATTTAAAAATCTATTAAAGCCTTACAAATTGATTGAATAGTTATGTTTTGGGCAGTATTTGTTTCGAGTGTGCTCGCTGGTATAGTGGCCCTCATTTTGCTTATCTGCTAAAAGTGGGGACTAGCTGAGTTATGAATAGAAGTCTTTATTACCATGATAGATTTTAATGAATAGGAAAATTACGTGCTAAGCAGTCAACAACAGATTATTTCCTTTGTAGCTGATCGCTTGCAGAGCAAGACTCCAGTTTGGCTCTGCACGATTATTAAAACTTGGGGCTCTTCTCCAAGACCGATAGGGGCCATGATGGCCTGTACGATGAAGGGTGAATTGGTGGGTTCCATCTCTGGGGGCTGTATTGAAGAAGATTTTTTGGAGCAGTTAAGAGATGGTACTTTAAAACAACAATTCGAGGCTGAAAGAAAACCTTTTATAGTTCGCTATGGTGAAACTGAGGCAGAGCAGGCAAGATTAAAGCTGCCCTGTGGTGGTCAGTTACATGTATTAGTGGAATTCATCGAAGCAACTGAAGTAAATGTTGGAGTATTCACTGACCTCAGCTCGGCTCTTGAAAACCACACAAAAATTAGCCGTGTTCTCGATTTGTCTAGCGGGGCTATTTTTGCGGATGATCAGAGTAATGAAAATGCCGTCACCTTAGATGATAACAGGATAATTCATAGCCTTAGCCCTATGTATCGGTTGTTATTGCTTGGTGCTGGGGATGTAGCGAGATATGTAGCAGAAATGGCTTTGGCATTAGAATACGATGTAATGCTTTGTGATCCTCGCCCTCAATACTTAGATAATTGGGATGTAGAAGGGGTTGAAACTACGCCACGCTTGCCAGATGATGTTGTACGAGAGGGTTTCAGTAACCCTTATAGCGGCATTATCGCCTTGGCTCATGACCCTAGAGTAGATGATATGGCCTTAATGGAAGCTTTAAAGACCAATGCATTCTATGTTGGTGCCATGGGATCGGAACGTACTTCGGCAGCTCGACGAGAACGTTTACCAGAGTTGGGGCTAAGTGGAGATGAGATCGATAATTTGCGTGCGCCAATAGGACTTCAGATTGAAAGTAAAACACCAGCCGAAATTGCGATCTCTATAATGGCGGAAGTTACCGCTGTTCGCCATGGAATAGGCTAATTCGCTATCTTAAAAAGGCTTTGCTTTAAGTTTTATATTTATGAAGTTGAAAAAGGAAAAGGACAGTAATGGCTACCCTTTTTTTCTCTTTCAAAACAAATTATTGTTGAATTTTTCGTTCTTGCCCTTGGGCTTCCATGGACTCCAATTGCCTAGCCCCTGCAAGAATGCCAATCATGCCGTAGTTACCCTCGTGGCATGCATATTCATAAACCGGCTCATTTAGACGGCTAAGAGGATATTCCCCTGACCATTGCGCTGTGTATACACTAGGATCATCGACGGTAAAACCATAGACGATTTTGTTCTCACCGGTTCTACGAAACGTTTCAATAACTGTAAGATTTTCCGTTGGGGCGCCCTGATAACTGTGCCACGAATTGTAGTTTTTAGTTTCTACTATGAGGGTGTCGCCTTCCCAGCGGCCGATTGAGTCACCCATCCATTTCTGATGTGACTGAGAGACCGTGCTGCGCTCATCAGAAATTTTGATAATGCGTATATCGTGCACCATTTCAACAATAATACTGATATAACCAGGCGATTGTACGATTTGCATATGGCTGTTATACATAACAGGAGACATAACAGGGCCAGAACTATTGCCGAAGGCAACTAGGCAGCGTTCCCCAAGGCCTCGACCCTCAGGGCCGTCATTGCGATTAGGCTGATTTGCGCGAATTTCCGCAATGCGTTCCCTAAAGCCGGCAACGCGCTCAGGGATTCGTCCGTTAGGGGGATCTATGATAGCTGAAGTACGAAATTCGCCATCAATAGTTGGTAAGAACATGCCTCTGTCAGTCCAAAATAGATCGTAATTTCCAACAGGGGGTAGGGCTTCTAACTTGGGTGCTTCTCTATTTGGATCAAGGGGCTTGTTGTCGTTCTCGACTCGTTCTTGGGCGGCATGCTCTAATACTAACGCTTCTTCTTCCGAGTAGGCGCGCTTATTGCCTAGTTCCTGGGGGCGCTGGAAGGGCATTACTGTGTTATTGCGCCAATTACCTTGGAAATCTGGCACTCCCCATTCGGTTAGGGGAGCTTCATAATTTTGGGCCAAACAGCTGCCAGAAATCGCGAATGCTAAGGCTGCTGTAACACCTATATGTCTTACTTGCATCTTTTTCTCCATAAGAAAACCGATCTAAACTATTATATTTCTTAAAGTTATTATCTAGAATAATGGATGTATTTTACGGAATAAGCTTTGTGATTTACAGGGTGAACTGGTCACCATTTGTGACAGACAAGACTGGATTTTTTCAGTCCGCATGAAAAAGGCCGTACCCATAGGGGCCGACCTTTTGCTATGCGCTTCGATTTAAATAGTATTAGAGACTATGGGAACAATTCCGCCAATGTAGCTTTTGCTTCGTCACTAGGCACATGGTTAATACCTGCAATAATTCCTGCTAGTGCTTTTGCAAAGTCAGGAGCTTGCGTATTGGCTTGTATTGCAGCCATTTGATCTTTCCCTTCAGCGCTAGCAGCGTGGCTAATATTGGCTACAGTATTCGCCATGTTTCTCACCCCTTGAGGGAGATTTGCGTTAGCCTCGATTTCTGCGAGAGTTGCTTTGTCAGTATCTGAAGGAAAATGATTGAGTGAGGCAACGATATCAGCAATAGTTTTTAAGGCGGCACCAGCATCTTGAGCTACGGCTGTGTGAGAAAAGAATCCTCCAAACATAAGAACCATAAGGCTACTTTTTAGTATTTTTATCATTTTGGGCTCCTTATAAGGAAAGCATGAGTTTTGAGATGATTTTTGAGTCTATCCTATAAGTCTTGCATTAAATAGGCTTTAAAGAAGTTTTCAGTCTATGAATATCTGAGTGCTTGCGAAGGCGTAAACCATACAAATGATTAAGCAGATTCTTGAACGTTAGGCACATAGCGTGGCCACGGCTGGGATTTCTCAAGTTGACTGGCTAGATCTAATAATAGTTGATCAGAACCCCATGATCCGGTGAACATAACACCCACCGGTAATCCGATTGCGGAGCGGTGTAATGGAATCGACATACTTGGCTGGCCAGTGCCGTTATAAATTGAAGTAAAGCCACTGTATTGACGAAATCGTTGGGTATATTCCTTCATGTCATTGCTATTCATGTTTAACCAGCCCAATTTCGCAGGAGTTTTCGTCAGTACCGGTGACACGATAATGTCGCAAGACTGGTGAAATTGAGCCATTGTTACTTCTGCTGCGTACAGTAAATCCCTTGCTTGCAAAAATTCTACAGCGGTTACGTCGCTGCCGAGTTTTGCCACGATGCGAGTCGATGTTTCTATATCTGCTTCATTTAATTTTAAGTCAAGTTGGCAAATTCGTGCATGTACTCTTTGAAAGATATGGGTATTTATTAACTTAGACATAGCTGAGGTGATAGGCCCATAATCAATAGGGTGGTTTATTTCTTCAATTTTGTGACCTAGGGACTCACAGAGCATGCCAGCTTGCTTTACGCCATCGAGGCAGTCATTGTCGATGGCCTGATCTAAAGGATGTTGGAGTTGCAGCCCTATTTTGAGAGAACGCGGCTCTGAGCCTAACTTATCGAGAAAAGATTTCGGTGCAGGTGGCAACGGGAAAAGATTGGCTTGCTCGAGTTTAATTATGTCGAGGAAAGCTGCGCTATCTCGTACACTTTGACTAACAACATGGCCAACACTCATGCCGCTCCAACTATCTCCTAGCTTATTCTCGATTGCCGTTAATCCTCGGCTCGGTTTTAAGCCGAATAAACCACAACAGGCTGCAGGAATCCGTATTGAACCGCCGCCGTCCGTTGCATGTGCTACTGGAGAGATGCCCGCGGCAACTGCTGCCGCCGCCCCGCCACTGGATCCGCCAGTAGAGTATTCTAGATTCCATGGATTTCGAGTAATACCGTTCGCTATTGGTTCGGTGGTAAGTGTGAGGCCGAATTCTGGAGTATTCGTTAGGCCGAATATATTAAGTCCTGCGTTTAAATATTTTTGTACAATGTTTGAAGAAATATTTGCTTTGTTGTCTTTAAAAAGATTGCTGCCAAAAGTGGCGGGTAGCCCTTTTACAGTGCTCAAATCTTTGATGAGAAAAGGAAAGCCTGCAAGAATACTTTTCTGCAAATACTCAGCTGAGTTATCAATTATCTTCGCGGTTTCTAGTGCTCGCTCGAAATTCTGGGTGACAATAGAGTGAATGCTGGACTCAACTTTTTCTGCTCGATTTATAGCGCACTCAGTAACTTCAACTACCGAATAATCACCAGCGCGAATGCCTGCTGATAATTCAACTGCATCCTTGCCAAGATAGTCCTCGCTTTCTAGCATAAGCGTATTAAGATAAATAATCAGATATTGGTCTGGCTATCATCTTTCTTCCTTTTTAGGGGTAAGTGAATTGATTTACTTTCCAGGTCTTCATTAGCTGTTTTCTTGCCTTTAGTTTACTAAATAGTCGGGAGACAAATATTTTTGTCAGCTTTCATGCTCTATTAGAATCTACTCCCGGTATACCAGCCCGCTTTAGATGCGGTCTGCTCAACTTTATCAGCAACGTCTAGTATAAGAGAGAATAGAGCCATGCGCACGAGTACGCCATTATCTGTTTGTCGAAATATCGCTAAATTTGGATGCTGATTCAGGTCATTGTCTAATTCATTTGCATCTTTGCGAGAATCGCGAGGGAGTGGGTGCATGATTACCGTATTTGGTTGGCAATTACGGGTATAGATCGCCTGATTTAATCTAAATCTGCCACGATAAATATCTGCTTCCAGTTTAGAGGTAAAGCGCTCTTCCTGAATTCTTGTTAGATAGACCGTATTGTTATCACCGAGGCCGGATTCCATATCATCAGTTTCTATCACGGTATGCCCGGCATCACCTAACTTACCGACAATATCTTTGGGCATCTTTAATTCTTTTGGTGAAATCAGAGTGAAGTGAATATCATTGTACAGTTGTAAAAGTTGTGAAAGAGAATGCACCGTGCGTCCATGTTTGAGATCGCCAACCATTGCTATATTCATGCCATCGATTTTAGTATCGTTAGATGCCAGTTCTTTTTTTATTGTATATAAATCTAATAAAGCTTGAGAGGGGTGCTCATTGGGCCCATCGCCACCATTAATCACTGGCACCCTGCTGGCCTTGGCAAATTCTGCAACCGATCCAACTTGTGGATGGCGCATGACAATTACATCGCTATAACCGGAAATCACTCGAGCAGTATCATAGAGAGATTCGCCTTTTGAGATAGACGAAGCTTTTACATCGGTAGTTTCGCGAACATGACCGCCAAGCAAATTGAAGGCGCAACCAAAACTGACCCGGGTGCGAGTGCTGGGTTCAAAAAACATATTACCGAGGATTGCACCTTCTAGAGCTTTGGTGAAGTGTTCGCGATGAGCATACGGTTCCATAGTGTCAGCAACCGCAAAGACTCTTTCTACATCGTCTCTTGCAAACTGATTAACGCTAATTATATGGGCGCCCCGAAAATCCATAATCTATAGCTAGTACCTGCAAGGTCCACATGTTAGTGGAATCATTTTTTGTTTTACTAAAAACAGTTCAATATTACTACAGTAGGGCTTGGATTGCAGTTAACATCGTTCTGGTTCATCATTTTTGGTTTCAGAATTTGGTGCTTTCTAGCGAATTTATTTGGCACAGTCGTTAAAACTTAAGCTCAGAATGTATTTAACTCAGGAAATTGTCATGCATTTTACTACTCAGCGAGAAGGACATCATACTAATGACTTCTACTAGTATCTATTGGTATGACTTTGAGACTTTCGGCGCTGACCCACGTCGCGATCGAGCTTGTCAGTTCGCTGGAATTCGGACTGATGAGGAATTGAATATTATTGGTGACCCACTAGTTCTATATTGCCAGCCATCCAATGATTTCCTACCTAATCCATTCGCCTGTCTTATCACTGGTATTACTCCACAAAAAGCAAACATGGAAGGTGTCGCTGAGGCAGAGTTTATAAAGCTTATTAATAATGAATTTTCAGTACCCAATACATGCGTCGCTGGTTACAACAGTATTAGGTTTGATGATGAAATTACGCGTCAAACTCTTTACCGGAATTTATTCGATCCATACGAAAGAGAATGGAAGAATGGAAACTCGCGCTGGGACATTATTGACATGTTGCGTCTTTGTGCGGCAACACGCCCTGAAGGGATTAATTGGCCAAAGAAAGATAATGGCGCTAACAGTTTTAAGCTTGATCAGCTAACGTTGGCTAATGAAATTGATCATACCGATGCACACGACGCACTCAGTGATGTGATTGCGACAATCGAAATGGCAAAGTTGGTTAAGAATAAACAACCTAAACTGTATGAATATGTCTATCAATTAAAAAATAAGAATAAGGTTCGTTTAGAGTTAGATCTATTAACGCAAAAACCAATACTTCATGTATCCATGCGCTATCCAGCATCGAAGGGCTGCCTTGCGCTGATCATGCCAATTTGTAGCCACCCTACTAACAAGAATGGCGTAATTGTTTATGACCTGCTGGAAGATCCATCTAACTGGTCTGATTTAAGCGTCGAGGAAATAAAAAAGCGGATTTACACGCCGAAAGATAAATTATCTAAAGGAGAGTCACGGATTCCTTTGAAAACCCTGCACGTTAATCGTTGCCCAGTAATTGCATCTCCCGCAGTTTTGCAAAAAGATCAAGCTGAAATATGCCAGATAAACTTAGATAGCTGCCGAATTCACTGGGAGAAGATCCAAGGAGACCAAGTAGTAAAGGAAAAAGTGAGCTCAGCCTTTAACGATGAAAGTTTTCCTATAGAGACAGATCCCGATTTAATGATTTACAGTGGGGGGTTTTTTAGTGATAACGACCGCAGTCTTATGGAGACAATCAGAGAGACTGAGGCTGGTGACCTCGGTCGATTAGATTTACCGTTCCGCGATCCGCGTTTGCAGGAAATGTTGTTTCGGTATCGCGCACGAAACTACATGGGTACTCTTAATCAGGATGAGCAAGAACGATGGAAAAAATATCGAAAAGACAAACTACTAAATCCTGATGCGATTACCCGTTACAGAAAAGAAACAGAAAAAGCCTGGGACAGAGTTAGTGAAGCCAAAGATATTAGGGGTCAAGCAATTCTGAGCGAATTGCAGGAATATGTCGACGAACTGGTTCAATCTTTAATGGAGTAGAAATTCGCAGCAGTATCGTGGAACAGGAAATTCTTTTCGTCGACGCTAAACTCTGCAGTAATACGTTTAAAAGAGTTCCAAAGAACATTATAGGAACAGGATGTTTTATCCACTGGAAAATTGCTCTCAAACATACATCTTGTCGGGCCAAACCGTTCGATGCAATGAAGGATGTAGGGTTGGATCGCTTCGGCGAGAGCAGCTGAAGTTGGAGGACGTTCTTGCTTGTGCAAGTCAAAGCCATTAATCGGCATCGCCAAGCCTCCTAGTTTTACCACCATATTCTCGCATTTGGCGAGTTGATTAATTCTTTCTTTCCATGTCTTGAATATTTCTTTTCTTTTTGATCTATAAGGGCCAATTCCGAGTGGGCCACCGACATGATCGAGAACGATGGCTTGGTTTGGAAAAGCCCGCGCTAATGACAACAACTCCTCTAGTTGCGTGTGATAGAGCCAAGTGTCGAAGGTAAGATTATAATCAGCAAGGTGCGAAAAGCCTTTTCTAAATAATTTACTGAGATAAAGCTGCGGTGGAGGCTTGGTATGGGAATTTCTTATCTCAATGCTAGCATCCCAGCCACAGGCATGGCGAACGCCACGGAATCGATTAGGGCTGGCTTCAATATGCGCTGCTAATACTTCTTCGACTGAATCTCCTAGTAATAAATCAGCAAATCCGACTATTGCCGCTGAGACCTTAGTTTTATTAAATTTTTCAGTAATGCTTATGTCTGCAATGCTTTGCGCAAACTGGGTTTCTCCCACCGGTGCTAGTGCGATGCTAGAATCCTTTTTATATTTAGAAAGGCATTCTACAAAAACTGTAGAGACAATATTATGACCACTGTCAGTATCGTCTAATAAGTCTGTCAATAGGTAACGACTTTCTGGGTGATCCCAAAGATGATGGTGGGGGTCACAGATCCGCAATTCAGGCTCGAGAGTTTCTTCTTTAGTTTGGGCTAACCATGCTTTGTCGATGGGCATTTTTAATCCTCAATTTGAAACGTAAAAAAGAACATAGAAGTAACCTTTATTTTCATCAAGTCTTTACGTGTTTTTAAATTAGTAGCAAATAGATTTTGCTACAACGGAAAAGTGATTTGGTTGATCGCTATCTGTTGAAGTATTAATTGTCTTTGACAAATTTAAAACCCAATTTAATTAATAATCTGAAAATTATCATGTTAGAGTATTTTTATTATAACAATACGACAATAGCAATTTTTATGTTTTTATAATCTATATAAACTGCTTTTAATTAGTTGAACTGATATTTAGGCTAGTTAAAAAGTTGACTCGCCTTTAATTTGAGCCAAGTTTTAAGCATTCTTAAATTTAAACTCTATCTTATTTTAGGAGTCGACTTTTGGTGTGCAGAAAAACTTAGCAGAAGAAATTGTCTTGAATAAAAGAACCCAGCTGTTTATCAAAAATATTTGTTTTCTTTGTGAGAGAGATAATCTCAAGTCTTGTTAATTAAACCCGAAACTGTGTTACAAATAACTGGTTAGTTTTTGGTCGCCGGGAGAAGGATTGATCTGCTTAAAATAAACGTTTCAGAGTTACTTTTGTGACAGGTGCTGTTACATTGCGCCTATGGAAAGTCAGTCAAGCAGTAAACTCCTTATTCGTGCATTTAAATTCTTAAAACCCTATAAGAAACAAATAGTTTGGGCTAGTATCGCACTCGTTTTCACGGCTGGTTTAAATTTGGCCCTGGTGCAATATGTACGCATAATTGTGGATCAGGGCTTTGTTGCCAGCTCTCTTGCTTCTTTGGGCCGGGCGATCACCGGCTTTCTTATAATCGCAATTTTGCAGGCTATTGGTACTTTTACTCGCTTTTATTGGGTGTCTTGGTTGGGAGAGCGGGTCACTGCAGATCTGCGCCAATCAGTGTATTCACATATTATTACGCTCCATCCTGGCTATTTTGAAGCTAATTTGAGTGGTGAAATACAGTCTCGTATTACTACAGATACTACGCTCATCCAGTCGGTGATTGGTTCGTCCGCCTCTATTGCTCTTCGTAACTTTCTCTTATTGTTCGGGGGGACTATTGCTTTATTTATCACCAATCCTCGTTTAACGTCTGTAGTGCTCATTTGTATTCCTTTAGTTGTTGGGCCAATAATGTTTTTTGGTCGAAAGGTGCGACGCTTATCGAGAAGTAGCCAGGACGAAATAGCCAATGTCGGTGCTTATGTCGGAGAAAGTGTTCAGCAAATCAAAACTGTTCAAGCTTATAACCATCAAGAATTCGATCGCAAAGAATTTTCCCTTAATGTAGAAAAAGCATTCGATGTTGCTCTTAAACGAATTAAAACCAACTCAGTTTTGATCACGACGGTGATGACTTTAGTTTTTGCAGCCATCGCTGTATTGATCTGGATAGGGGGTAGGGACGTTATCAATGGCACTATGACTGCCGGTGAGTTAACTGCCTTTATTATGTATGCAGTTATTGTTGCTACGTCGGTGGCAGCAGTAAGCGGAGTAATAGCAGAATTACAGCGTGCCGCCGGGGCGTTAGAACGATTGATGGACTTGCTTCATGTAGAGAGTGAAATTAAAGCACCGGAAAACCCCAAAGAATTCACCTTAAAACCCAAAGGTGCACTGACTATTAAAGATCTTAGTTTCGCCTATCCGACACGCTCAGAAATTAATGCTCTGCAGGATATTTCTCTGACTATAGCCCCAGGAGAGAACGTTGCCTTAGTGGGGCCCTCGGGTGCTGGTAAATCGACACTGTTCGATTTATTGCTTCGGTTTTACGATCCAAGCGCCGGATCAATTAGCTTGGAAGGTATCGATATTAGAGAGCTAGACCCCGGTGAGCTACGCAGCCATATTGCTATAGTGTCACAACAGCCTGCCATGTTTACTGGTAACGTCTCAGATAACATAAGTTATGGTGATCCCTCAGCATCTGAGGCCTCGATTAAAGAAGCGGCGGTCGCGGCATATGCCGAGAGTTTTATTGAAGAATTACCGGAAAAGTACGAAAGCTTTTTGGGAGAAGCAGGAATTCGTCTTTCTGGTGGTCAAAAGCAGCGAATAGCAATTGCTCGGGCTATCTTGAAAGATCCAGAGATCCTCTTGCTCGACGAAGCCACAAGTGCTCTCGACGCTGAGAGCGAGCGACAAGTGCAGATGGCATTGGAAAAGCTAATGCTAAATAGGACGTCACTAATCATTGCTCACCGTTTGGCCACTGTAAAAAACGTAGATCGTATTATCGTCATGGATGCAGGACGGCTAATCGCTCAGGGAACTCACCACGAGCTGATGCAGAGCTGCGGACTCTACGCTAATCTTGCCGAATTGCAGTTCAGTGAGTCGGGCGTTGCGCCAAATCCTGGTCAGCAAAAACTTGATCTAGCTATTAATCATTAATTATTATATTTTTAACATTAATAAAAACCTATAACCAATTGATATGGATATTTTATTTGGACAAGTTTAAAGATATTAGACCATATCAGGACCATGAGATTCGCGCAGTCTTAGATCGACTGCTATTAAATCCGCAGTTCCTGAATAGTATCGCGAGGTTTTATTACCCGACTTTAACTCGCCTATTTCCGGCCCTAATGATTGCTTCCGCACGAAAGAAGCTTCTGGGGCAGTTGTCTGGAGTTCATGACGTAAAGTCCATGCAGACTGTAATAGCTAGCTACATGGATAAGATGATCCATGACACCACTACCCGCCTGACCAATTCCGGTTTAGATGCTTTGCCGGATGATCGCAACTACTTATTTATAAGTAATCATCGCGACATAGCGATGGATCCTGCGTTCGTAAATTACATGCTGTATCACGCGGGTCATGAAACTCTGCAAATTGCTATCGGTGATAACTTGCTGAAAAAGCCTTTTGTCACAGACCTCATGAGACTTAATAAAAGCTTTATCGTGCGTCGCTCTCTAAAAGGGAGAGAATTACTTCAGTCGCTAAGTCTATTATCCCAATATATTCATTTCAGTGTAGCCAACAGAGAGAACGTCTGGATAGCGCAGCGGGAAGGGCGGGCTAAAGATGGTATAGATAGAACCGACCCTGCATTGTTAAAAATGTTAGGAATGGGCCGCAGAGATCTGTCTCTTGGGGAAAGCCTCAGCGAGCTGAATATAGTTCCAGTTGCAATTTCATATGAATATGACGCCTGTGATGAACTGAAAGCAAAAGAACTACATGAAATTGAAAAGCTTGGTAGTTTTACAAAAACTGAGCAAAGTGATATTCAGAGCATCGTAGCGGGCATGATTGGTTTTAAAGGACAGGTTCATGTCGCTTTTGGCACAGAGCTTAAACTAAATACTGATGATCCGGAAGAGATTGCAGCCATTATTGATGCGCAAATTTTAGAGAATTATGCTTTAAGCGATACTAATTTCTTGGCTCTAGAGAAATTAAGAAAAGATGGTCTGGTGTCATTTAGTTTACATAAAGGCTTATTGGAGCAGCGCAAGCTCACCAAACAACACCGAAAAATGTTTGGGAAAAGATTAAAAGCCATAGACAATAAATTACATCAAAAAATACTCTTTGGTTATGCTAACCCGCTTATTAATAAATTAAAATCTGGTATAGAAATTCCGAATTAATGCTTTAACGTTAGAGCAATTTTTTCACAGCTTGCTCAAGGCGTGACATTAAATAACTTTGCGTTTGTTTTTCCAAGGGACCGATGCAGTGTGCTAGCAAGACAGCATCTAGCGCATAACGTTTATGTTCGCTACGATCTGGTTTGGCTTGACCAAAACCATTTTTGAGCTGATCTAACTGAATCTGCATTCTTACAGGTTGATCCTCTTGTGGGGTATCAATATTAGCGCGAATTTCTAGTTCAATACATAAGGATCGGAATTGTTGCTCGCAATCTATGGCTAGGAGTTGTAGGTCTTTAGGCGATTCAATTTGATGTAAGGTGTCAAATCGATTTTGTAACGCCGCTTCCAAGTTGGGTTTATGGCTTGAAGTTAATTTGCTCCACGCGCTGTATTCTAGTTTTGATTTTAATTCATCGAATTGGTTGCTGTCATTTGAGGTAAACAAAATATCTTCCAATGATTTAAGAAACGTAGCTTTCTCCAGGATTGCATTCCTGATTGCCAGTTGTTTTTTATTTGGCAGAGCTTTGAATCGTGTATCGATTTTGCTTTTTAGATTATTAAATTCATCTAATAGTCGCTTGTACTGCTTTCGAACTCTAGGATTTAAAGTGGTCGCAAAGGCTTGCTGCAAGTCATTAAAACTTTCCCGAGAGGATCTAAAACCCTCGTCGTCCAATTTAATAATATCGGTCAGTGATGAGAGAATTCCGATCAGTATTGCTTGTGCTTTATCGGCTGAAACTCTAGCGTCAACCACTTCTTTGTTTTTCTTCGCGAAAATCTTGTCACAAGTAGTACGAAAACTCTCCCAATAGATCTGGTCTTCTTTATAAGAAGTTGGTCCTAAAGTTTTCCATTCTCGTTGGAGGCGCTTAGCTTCTTTCATCGCCTTAGACTCGTCTTCAAGTTCTACTAGCTTTATAGCTTCGGCGATAAATAATTGTTTTTTTCTGCCATTATCACGCATGACATTCTTGCGTAAGCGGCGTAATTGATTAGCGACGTTGTAAAATCGCTTTTGTAGAGTTTTGATTTTTGATTGTTCAACCGGGGCGTATTTTTTCCAATCGTGTTCGCTGGATTGGAGGAGTTTGTTAACTAGCGAAATATTAAAGTTCTCTTTTTCTGCTGCCGTCATGGCTGCTTCTAAACTTTCACAAATTTCCCGCCTAGCTTTAAGGTTTTCGGACATTAGTCGCTTGCGGTCTTTGAAATATATCTTGCAGGGTTCGTAAGATTTATCAGAAATCTCCTTGAATTTACACCAAAGCTCTTCATTCTGATTTGATCGACCCAAGGTTTTCCATTCCTTGTGCATCCTGCCAATATGCTTGGCTTTATCGGATGCATGCATTTTTGATTCAAGTAAATTCTGCATCTGTTGAATCAATATTTTTTTCTTATCCGTAGCAGCAAATACCTTCCAATCTCTTAGGTCATTAAGTTTGAGCCTATACTCATTGGCTTGCCCTTGTAGTACTGATTTTAATTTGCCGCTGGTGTTGCTTATATTTCCTTGAATTTTATCCCACGTAGTTAAAGCGTTATGACTTTGACCCACGTCTAATGCTTTTTGTAAATTCACTAATAGCGTTGCAGTACTTTGTTTAAGCGCTTCTTGATGAGATCGATTCTGTTCGATTTTTGAAGTTAGTTTGTCGAAAATGACTAGAGCGCGCATCTCAAGATCTGATGAATTATTTTCAGTCAATTTGTGTAAGTCATTTACCCTATTTTTGAGGTTAATTAGCCCGGCAGTATTTTTAAAACTTAACTTTTCAAGTTCATCTTCAATTTGTGGGATTTCAGTTTTAGGGCTTAGAGATTTATTGGTGGTGCTCTTTTTAACTTTAGCTGTCTGGTTTCCTTCCTTGTCATGCCCAGTTTGGAGTTGGCTCTCATAAATTTGTTCTGTTTTAGTTTCGCTAGTATTAGCTTTTTTTCCTGATTTGAGATTTAGTTTGCTAGTTAAAATTTTGCTGACCGTCCTGTCTCTACCGCCTATTTGCTCTTGTAGTTGGGCTAGAATCTCTTTGTCATCTATTGCTTGCACGGCATTCTTTCTGCTATGAACGCTTTTTGCGTACAAGGCCAGGTCAGAAAGAGTATCGTTACTCTCGATAGAAGCGACTAAGGCTTCGGCAATTGTTTTCGATTTTGTCTTTAAAGCAATTTGCTTTTGGATTTTACCTGGCAGGTTTACAGTTATAGCTAATAAATTCTCCACAGCAATTCCAGCATCTTCGATTCCCGCAAGAATGTTGATATAGTCATTGTGCTGACCGTTGACAGTGAGTTTTGTTAAAACGCTTATTTTTTCTTCTGTATCTAGCAAACTCCAAGAAATTTTCTCAACATCCATTGATTCTGATGAGCCTAGCGCTTGTGATGTTTGGCGATGTGTTAATTCTGCCATTGACGACTTACCCGGCGTTGCTAAGGTTACTGTTTAAATATGGGGTCAATGTTAGCAGAACTTCTTCCAAGAATAATTATACAAATGGCGGTACCCGGCTTGAGGGCCTGCTTAATCGATTTTGGTTCAAATTGGGGGCTTATTAAGATTAAGTGGTACACTTTGAAAGCTTTCCCATCTTTTCCTATACGGATTTAACAAGATTCCTGCATTATGCTGGCAGATGAAGTAAAAGAGCGCATTCAATCTGCATATCGACAACTATTGGAATCCCGAGAGCTTACTCCTCGTTATGGTCAGCGGCAAATGATCGCTGAAATCGCCAATACTTTAGCTTCGATAGACAGTAATAATAACAGTGAACCACCGGTTTGTGTGGTTGAAGCTGGTACAGGCACAGGTAAAACGCTGGCCTACCTTTTGGCAGTATTGCCGGTTGCTCAAGAGCTTGGTTGTAAAGTTGTGATTGCCACAGCCACTGTGGCCTTGCAAGAACAGGTTATCTTGAAAGACATACCCGAATTATTAAAAGGCTCTGACCTGGATTTTAGCGTCGCCCTGGCGAAAGGGCGCGGTAGATACCTTTGCTTGTCCAAATTGGATATGTTGTTAGCGGGGAACGATAGCATGCAAGCCATGATGGATCTTTATGGTGAGGAACCCGATGACCTCGGTAGTGGAGATCTCGCGCTATATGAAAATATGCTTAAGGAGCTAGGCGCGGGAAATTGGAAGGGAGACAGGGATGCTTGGAAAGAGCCTATTGCAGACGCTAACTGGCGGCCGCTAACGGTAGATCGTTATCAATGCACCGGTTCAAATTGCAGTAATTTTCGAAATTGCTGTTTCTATCAAGCTAGAAATTCGCTCGATAAAGTGGATTGCATTGTTAGTAACCATGATTTGGTATTAACTGACTTGGCGATGGGTGGCGGTATTATTCTTCCAGACCCTGAAAAGAGCATCTATATCTTTGATGAGGCCCATCATCTACCTTTTAAATCCAATAATCATTTTTCTGCTTACACGCGGATAAAAGCCAGTCTTGTCTGGTTGGAGCGTTGTGAAAGCTTATTGCTACAGTTGGCAAAAGAAAAATTGATTGAAGCAAGCCAGCAGCACACGCTACAAAAAATCATTCTCGCATTGAGGTCGCATTCAGATGAGGCCTGGTCGTTGTTCCAGCAGACCTTAGGATCTCTGGAAAGGTTAGATAATTATGGAAATCAGCCTCAATACGCCTACGATTTAGGTATCGTGCCTGAAGCGGTGCGCAATGTGGCCACTAATCTCAGTGCGGAGTACGCGCGAATTACTAATGGATTGCAGGATATTGCGAGTGATCTCCGACAAACTATGGACGAAGGAGAGGATCTGCATAAAACTCGATTGGCAGAGCAATGGTATCCAATTCTCGGAACTAATACGGATCGTGCTGAGGCGAATAGAGTGCTGTGGTCAAGTTATGCTAAAGAAGACCCTGAGAGTGGTGCGCCAAATGCCCGTTGGTTGAGTTTTATAGAAAACGATGCTGGCTTAGATATTAGTTTGTCATCAAGTCCAGTTTTGGCGGCAGAAAACTTACAGGAACGACTGTGGCGATGTTGCGCTGGTGCTGTGCTAACTTCGGCTACCTTGTCGGCCCTGGGTGAGTTTGATATGTTGCGGTTGAGGGCTGGATTGCCAAAACATACTCATTACCTGAGTATTCCTAGTCCATTCAATTTCGGGGTAGCTGCGACATTAGTAGTTCCAAAAATGAATTGCGAGCCATCAGATAATGAGAAACACACCAAATTAATTGTTAATTCGCTACCGAGATTACTATCGGAAGATTCAGCTGCTTTGATGCTATTCTCATCGCGCCGTCAGATGCTCGATGTGATGCAAGGTTTGCCTAGAAAATGGTTGAGCCGGGTATTATGTCAAGATGATTACCAGAAAGCTCAGCTACTAAAGTATCACCGTCATCGTATTGATCAAGGTGAGCAAAGTGTCATTTTTGGGCTCGCGAGCTTTGCTGAGGGTGTCGACTTGCTAGGCAAGTATTGTACACATGTGCTTATAGCTAAGATTCCTTTCGCTGTGCCAAATGATCCAATTGAGATGACCTTATCCGCCTGGATTGAACTACAAGGGCAGAATGCTTTTATGACCCTGGCGGTACCAGAGGCAGCTTTTCGTTTGGTGCAGGCGAGCGGCCGTCTTTTGCGAAGTGAAACAGATAGTGGTCGTATTACTTTATTTGACGAGCGGATTATTAATCGCCGCTATGGAAAAGCCATTCTCAATTCTATGCCGCCTTATCGCAAAGAAATTTTTGAGGAAGAGCTAACACTTGATAGCTCTTTATAGAACTTAGTAGAAAGCTAACTCAAAAATAGTGCGAGAACCCGCTTGTTTTGACGTTAACCATGTGGTCAATCAAATAAGTTGCTGGGCAATTCAGCTTGAGTAATTTTAATGTGGTTGCATCCCATATAAAGGTGTCGCATGTTTTGTTACAACATTATCCGAAACTAACAATAGCATGCATGATGAGCTATTGAATTTGATTTTGATTTTTTGGATGTGGTTTGTTCAATTATTTAGAACTACTGATTTAAACTGATTGTATTTTAACAGCAATTCTAATTTAGTTGATGCGGCGAAGAGAATAAATAAGTGTGGCAAAGCGAGATGGGTTCACCGGGTCTATATTGGTGTTACCAATAGCATCAGCGGTTTCCATGCCTTCAATTACTTTGCCGATAACTGTATTTCGCCCTGATAGCCAGGGTAAATTTTCCAATGCAATAAAAAATTCTGGACCGTTTTGGTCGGGGCCGGCATTTGCCAGAGCAACTATACCTCGCGTAATCTCTCTAGTTGTTATCTCATTAGTATAACGATAGCCCTGATTTTCATAGGCTTGTTTAATAGTTAAGCTATTTAATGTGTTGAATATTTCAAACTGTCGATCAAGCATTTCCACCTCTGACTCTATTTCTAGGCTGGCATATAGTGGTTTTAATAAAATCTCATGAAATTCTTCCTTACTTTTTATATTAAGAAGAGAATTAAAATTGCCATCAGCATCGAGAACCTGTTGTTGATCTAATCCGAGGGAATTGGCATTAATCTCATCACTGAGCAAGGTTGACGGCATCCCAAGAGGATTGTGATAGGGCGACCCAGCTTGGACAACAAAACCAGGAACGACTCGGTGAAACTGCATACCGTCGAAATATCGTGGTTGAAAGCTTGTATTAGAATTAGGGTTGATAAATTCGATTTCACCATGCGCAAGCGCTAAGAAATTCTCTACATTATTTGGTGCTTCACGAGAGAGAAGTTCGATATAAATATCTCCGGTTGAAGTGCTCAACAATATAAGCGGATTAGTCGGGTCTTCCATTGCAGATTGGGCTGTAACCGCGTCTGCGAAGAGCTCAGAAGGCACTAGGATTACCAATAAGGCGAATAGTATTTTTTTCAATTTAATATTGAACCCGATCAGGTCAGAAGATGATGATCTGCTGGAAGGTTTTTAGAGATCCAGATAGCCAATTTATGCCGCATTTTTTGCACATTTTCATCTTTATTTGCTAAAGGTTGAATGACTTGATCTTTTACTAACAAGAGATAGATTGCGCGAACTTTGGCATCAACATGATCGGCTGCCTCGAATTTGCCGGCTCCGCGGGCCTCAAAATAACGGGAACCCACGCGGATCGCTTCTTTGAGTAATTCTGTTTCATGTTTTAGTTTTTTTACTGACATTAGCTTATCTATAAACTCCGTCTAGATTGTAGATCTAAATTCGGCGTGACTGCAATAAGGGGTATTCCATTTTATTAGAGTAGAGATTGGTACTTGTCCAAATCTGCGGGGGTATCAATATCATAGAGAACCGCAGCATCTTCGGCGTCGAAAGTAACTACAGCATTTTGGTTTTCTTTAACGACTGGCCTGCCTCCGGCGTCACCACTAAGGCTTTGCAGGTCTGAATAGAAATACCGGCCAAAACCTACTGGATTTCCTGCTTGTTTTTGGTAGAAGGGAATAACGATATTGTCCTGATTAAGTTGCGATGCCAAAGAACGGTAGGTCTCAATTTTGATGAAAGGCATATCCGCTAAGCATACAAGACAAGCATGCCAGTTGTTAACTAGACCTATTCCGAAAGCAAGGCTGGCGCCAATACCTTGTTCAGCAAATTCAAATGCATTGAGGTTAGGCTCGATCGGGCTTAATACATTGATTAAATCCGGACGCGTGACTACCTTGTAATTAGGAATCGCAGCGCTGATACGACTTAAGGTTTGGCTGAACACTGTGGAGCCATTATTTAGTTTGGCATCAAGTTTTATACCGTCAAACCTTTTGCTGAAACCAGCGGCAAGGATTAATGCTCCTACTTCTTCAGTCATGATTGCCAGTTACATAGCCATCAATTATTAAAGCAATAATTTTAGGAAAGAAAAAATGCCATTGCCACTGAAATGGCAACGACATACTGAGATAAGTACTAATCTTAAGGGTAGGAGTACTAGTGCAAAATTTTTGTATTCTTGCGTGCTGGATCATTCTCCTGCTGTCGGATTTCAATAACGAAACCGTCCTTATTTTTTTGTTGTTGATCGGAACTTACATTCCGCTTATTTCCTATCGAATCTGATCCTTGATTCTGTTCGCTTTCAAGAGCAGTTTTTTCTTTTCCTAATCTCTCTTGACGTTGTGTTTCTATTTGCGCTTTTAGCTGTTCACTCAAATGTTTTCGCAGTCGATTTACAACGCTAGTCATTACTTCGATGGTCTGGCTTAACTGCTCGAGGGTGATTAATGTTCGCTCGGGATCGTTATCGAATTGTTTATCGAACTGATTTTCTTCACTCATCCGCTATTCCTCGTTTCTACTGCTTGTTGTCCGGGTCGAATTCTAGGTGTCGGTTTAATCCCAAGTCAAAGCACCGCCTGTTTGATATTCGATGACACGTGTTTCGAAGAAGTTCTTCTCTTTCCGCAAATCCATGATTTCAGACATCCAAGGGAAGGGGTTTGACACGCTGTCGAATTGCTCTGGTAATCCAATCTGAACGAGGCGTCGATTGGCGATAAACTGTAAGTACTCTTCCATCATGGCTGCATTCATGCCAAGCACACCACGAGGCATCGTGTCTCGAGCGTATTCGATCTCCAGCTGCGTCGCTTGCAGAATCATCTGCATTGCCTGTTCTTTCATGCTGTCAGTCCAGAGTTGGGGGTTTTCCAACTTAATTTGGTTGATCATGTCGATGCCAAAATTTAAATGCATAGACTCATCGCGCAAGATGTACTGAAATTGCTCTGAAGTGCCCGTCATCTTGTTGCGCCTACCCATAGAGAGTATCTGGGTAAAACCACAATAGAAGAAAATACCTTCTAAGCAACAGTAAAAAGCAATAAGGTTTTTCAATAACTCTTGGTCTGTTTCGACCGTACCGGTATTAAATGTCGGATCGCTTAATGACTTTGTATATTTTAGTCCCCATGAAGCTTTCTTGGCTACAGAGGGTATTTCATGGTACATGTTGAATATTTCACCCTCATCCATGGCTAGGGATTCAATGCAATATTGATAGGCATGGGTATGAATTGCTTCTTCGAAGGCTTGTCGCAGAATGTACTGGCGGCATTCTGGGTTTGTTACCAAACGATAAATCGCTAACACTAGATTATTGGCCACCAAGGAATCTGCTGTTGCGAAAAAACCGAGGTTGCGTTTGACAATGAGGCGTTCGTCTTCAGTCAGGCCATTGGGATTTTTCCATAACGCGATATCTGCGTTCATGTTAACTTCCTGGGGCATCCAATGATTCGCGCAACCGTCCAGATACTTCTGCCAGGCCCAATCATATTTAAAAGGCACTAGTTGATTGAGATCAGCCCGGCAGTTAATCATGCGTTTATCATCAACCTTAACGCGATTTGCCGAACCTTCTAGTTCTTCTACTCCATCAGTAATATTCAGAGACTGCAGGTCGCTTATGGCTTTCTGTAAAGCGCTAGAATTGGCTGTGCCGCCGCTGACCTGTTTCTTTGTCCCGGTATTCGTGTCTGCTGCTGTCGGTACTGACCCCATTTTGCTATCCAGGGCGGGTTTTAACGCTTCTTGTACAACTTCACTAATTACTGGTGGTTGCTCTATTTTGGGTTCGGTGACAGGAGTTGGCGTTTCTTCCTGATTAAATTCATCCCATGACAACATTTTCACACCTCGATTCTCTGTTTTACGCTTTGGTTTATTGGTTTCTGTTTATAGTTTTGGATATATAAAGTTCACTTATTCCTAGCACTCTTTGTTTGTATCTATATTCTTATTCTATGTTATTGGCACGCCTCACAATCCGGATCATCTAAGGAACAGGCAGCGGGTACTGAGGCTGGGCCTGCGGGTTCCGTAGATACTTTATTTAGACTTGTGTCAGATATAGTCGACTTTTCTGTAGAAGTGGCGGCTAGGGCTCGTAAGTAGTAAGTGGTTTTTAAGCCGCGTAGCCAAGCCATACGATAAGTAATATCTAATTTCTTACCACTAGCGCCAGCCACATATAAGTTAAGGCTTTGGGCTTGGTCGATCCATTTCTGGCGGCGGCTTGCTGCATCAACTAGCCAGCGGGGTTCTACCTCAAACGCGGTGGCGTAAGTCAGTTTAATATCTTTTGGCACTCTATCGATTTTCTGCACGCTGCCTTCATAGTATTTAAGATCATTAACCATGACGCTATCCCAAAGGTCGAGCTTCTTCAGGTCATGGACTAGAAAGGGGTTTACTACTGTAAACTCTCCCGAGAGGTTCGATTTTACGTACAGATTCTGATAAGTGGGTTCAATAGACTGTGATACGCCGCTAATGTTGGCAATAGTCGCAGTTGGTGCGATAGCCAAAACGTTTGAATTACGCATGCCAGTTTGTTTGATTCTATCTCTTAAACCATCCCAATCTAGACGCTGTTCCATGTTGACTTCGAAATAATCAGCCCCACGAATTTCTCCAAGCTGCTTCAGGGAATCGATTGGCAGTATGCCCTGATCCCACAAAGAGCCATCATACGATTCATAGCGACCTCGCTCCTCAGCTAATTCTGTAGAAGCATTAATAGCGTAGTAGCTGATCATTTCCATAGAGACATCGGCGAACTCTACCGCTTGTTCCGAAGCGTAGGGAATGCGCTGTGCGTAAAGCGCATCTTGAAAACCCATAACACCCATACCTACTGGTCGATGTTTCAAATTAGAGTTTTCTGCCTGGGGCACCGAGTAGTAATTGATATCGATAACATTGTCTAACATACGGATAGCAGTAGTTATCGTGGATTTTAATTTAGTTTGATCTAGTCCATCTTCATTAGTGTGATTAAGTAAATTAACTGAGCCTAGATTGCAAACTGCGATTTCGTCCTGACTGGTATTCAAGGTGATTTCAGTACATAGATTGCTCGAGTGAATCGTGCCCACATGCTGCTGTGGCGAGCGTATATTGCAAGTGTCTTTGAAAGTAATCCACGGATGCCCTGTTTCGAACAGCATGGAAATCATCTTGCGCCAAAGATCAGCAGCTTTAATAGTTTTATAGACCTCAATCTCACCGGCCATCGCGAGTCGCTCATACTCTGCGTAGGCCTCTTCGAATTCCTTGCCATGTTTGTCATGTAGATCTGGCACATTATTCGGAGAGAACAAGGTCCAATCCTGCTCGTTAAAGACCCGTTTCATGAATAAGTCTGGTATCCAGTTGGCGGTATTCATGTCGTGAGCACGGCGTCGGTCATCCCCAGTGTTCTTGCGCAACTCAAGAAACTCTTCGATGTCGAGATGCCAGGTTTCTAGATAAGAACACACTGCGCCTTTGCGTTTGCCGCCTTGGTTTACAGCCACGGCGGTGTCGTTAACAACTTTGAGGAAGGGTACGACACCCTGGGATTTCCCATTGGTTCCCTTGATATGCGCGCCAAGTGCCCGCACTGGCGTCCAGTCGTTACCTAGGCCGCCAGCCCATTTCGAAAGCATAGCGTTGTCGCGAATAGCAGAATAAATCCCGTGAAGATCATCAGGCACAGTGGTGAGGAAACAAGACGACAACTGCGGCCTTAATGTACCTGAATTGAACAACTGTGGTGTAGACACCATGTAATCGAAACTGGAGATCAAGTTATAAAATTCGATTGCCCTTTCTTCGCGGTTCTCTTCATTAGAAGCTAATCCCATGGCTACCCGCATGAAAAATACTTGAGGAAGCTCAAAGCGAACACCTTCGCTGTGGATGAAGTAGCGATCATATAGAGTTTGCAGCCCAAGGTAAGTGAACTGCATATCCCGCTCAGCCTTTAAAGCTTCTCCTAAAACGCTTAAGTCGAATTCTAAAAGATGGGGGGACAGCAAACCCAGTTCTACGCCCTTTTCAATATAAGGTTTCAATGTAGCGGCATAGCGATAATGCATTTCTGATTGCGTTGCCGCATCGGTGATTTCTAAAAAGTTAAGGGCTTCAGAACGCAAGCTGTCCATCAATAGTCGGGCAGTAACATATGAATAATTTGGGTCTTGTTCGACCAAGGTGCGAGCAGTCATCACCAGCGATGTGCGCACGTCATCTATTTTTACACCCGGATATAGATTTTTCAGGGTTTCGTTATATATCGCATCGGTTGAAACATCGGATAGGCCTTCACATGCCTCTTTGATGATCGTGAGTAGTCGTTCTGTGTCTAATGGTCCTTGATGACCATCTTCAAAAGTAACTGTAATTTCTGGATGCTCATGTTGTTTTTCGTCCTGCTTCTGCTCTCTCAGGCGAGCGTGGTCGGCTCGATAAATAACATAACTACGAGCAATCTTGTGCTCGCCGGTGCGCATCAGTGCTAGCTCGACCTGATCTTGGATATCCTCTATATGAATTGTTCCTCCCGACGGCATGCGCCGAATGAAGATTTTCGTTATCTCACTGGCTAATTGAGCGACAGATTCATGTATTCTGGAAGAGGCTGCAGCATTACCACCTTCCACTGCAAGGTAGGCCTTGGTAATGGCCACAGAAATCTTAGATTCATCATAGGTGACTACAGCACCGTTTCGCTTTATTACTCGCAATTGGCCCGGTGCGGTAGATGCTACAGAAATGGATTCACCACTACTTGTTGTATTAGTGAGAAGAGATTCACCTGTTGGTTGTAGATCAGTCTGCATTAATTACTCCGAATTTGATTACTGCTTTCGTGTTCTTGTTAATTGTGTCATTTACTTTGTCGAGCCTTACTGCCAAATCAATTTTGAGGCCGCCATGAGTGATTCAAATGGGGTTTTCACAGACAGGCGACCCTCGTAAGGTGGTTACCTTCCGTGAAACCAATTTCATCGGATTCCACAATAAGTCGCCAAGTAACATGAAAGCCATACACTATATATTGTGTTTTTGCGGCTGGACTTTAATTGTTTTTTTAGGTCTAGACGGAATATCCTTAAACAATTACGAAAATGACCTAAAAATTGCGACTTCGACCAAGTGTTTTTCTTATTATTATCTAATTGTTAACTGCAACCGCCCCCACAATTATGCACTTTACTTAGTTATTTCTTAATTTAGGCACTAAGAGAACTGCTTAGTTTTCGCTCAGACACTACAACATATGGGCAAGTGATAAACCACTGGCACAAGATAATGCGGTTATAGGGCTATTGCAAGTGATTTTTCGGTGGGTTTTCTGTGGGCAAAATGTTAATAGTCTGTTGTTGTTTCAGGAAAAATTGATTTTGGTACGCTATTATCGATAGATGGAGCTTTTGTTCAAAATTTCATCAAAATATGATCAAAAACTAAGCGCCAAAAGAGTCAAAAAACCGTCATTTCCCGGACACAATATATTGTGGTTCGCAAAACAATAAAAAATCGCTAAAATACGGGGGTGTAGTGACAAAAATTAACAAAAACTAGACGAATTTTCAGAGTTTTACTGGGCCATAGTTAAGTAAGTACTCAAGTAGGGCTTTTTGCGAGTGCATGCGGTTTTCGGCCTCGTCCCAGACAACAGAAGCATCTCGATCCAACAATTCTGCAGTTACTTCTTCTCCTCGATGAGCCGGCAGACAATGCATAAAAAGAGCATCCGCTTTCGCTAATGACATCAATTCACCGCTCACTTCGAAATCAGCGAACGCGATGAGGCGCTTAGCTTTCTCAGATTCTTGACCCATGGAAGCCCAGACATCAGTAACCACAAGATCCACATCAGCCACGGCCTGGCGCGGACTCGTAGTAAGGGAAACTCGATCACTGTTAGCTGCGAGTAAGTCGGAATCAGGAGAAAAATCAGCCGGGCTTGCTATGTTAAGTTCGAAATCAAACACAGACGCGGCATTGATATATGACTGACACATGTTGTTACCATCGCCTACCCAAGCTACGCGTTTACCACTAATGCTGCCTCGATGTTCGATAAAAGTTTGCATATCAGCCAAGAGCTGGCAGGGATGGAAATCATTGCTCAGTGCATTGATAACAGGCACACGTGAATACGCCGCAAAACGTTCTAGGTCGTTATGGGCAAAGGTACGCATAGCCACGCAATCGACCATGCGAGACAAGACTCGTGCGGTATCTTCGATAGGCTCGCCACGACCAAGTTGAGAATTGCCCGATGTTAGGAACAGGGAAGCACCATTCATCTGTGTCATAGCCACTTCAAATGCAACCCTGGTGCGGGTAGAAGATTTCTCGAATATCAGCCCCAGAGTTTTACCGGATTGATTATTCGCGACCAATGGGTTGGTTTTGAGTTCAATAGCCCTCGAAACGATTTCTAATACATCGGTCGAAGGCAGGTCAAATAACGTTAAAAAGTGTGGGACACTCATATTTTTGATTCGGAGATCTTAGATTTGAAAATTAGGTCGAAAATAAAAAGGGTAGCTCGCGCTACCCTAAGAGTTGGTTAATATTAACTAGTTCGCCAGCTTCGATCAATGCATCGCTCGGATTGTCATTGGTAGCACCTTTCGATAGTCTGATATCTACTATGAGTATTTTGAATCCTATTGAGCTAAATCTATTTTCTAGTCGTGTCGCGGCTATTTGCGACGAAATGGGTTTGGTCCTAAGGCGTGCCGCTTTTTCTCCCAATATTAAGGATCGTCTTGATTTTTCCTGTGCCTTATTTGGCACCAATGGTGAATTATTTGCGCAAGCAGATCATATGCCCGTACACCTAGGGAGCATGGCTTTTGCGATGAGTTCAATAGTTAAAAATCGACGTTGGCAACAAGGAGATATGTTGGTTTTAAATGACCCTTTCCTAGGTGGAACGCATTTACCGGATGTAACATTAATAGCACCAGTGTTTGTTGCTGAGGCTGGATTGGTCGGCTTTGTGGCTAATCGGGCTCATCACGCTAATATTGGATGTGAGACACCTGGCTCTATGCCGATATCCTCGACTCTGGAGGAAGAGGGCATAGTAATTTCTCCTACTTGGTTGCTCAAACAAGGAAAGCTACAAAAGGAAGCGACATATCTGCCTGGTGTAATGAACGGAGAGTTGACCGGGGATTTCGCAGCGCAAGCAGGTGCCAATCAAGTTGGTATTCAGCGCTTAGAGGCATTAGTAACAAGCTTGGGTGTTGAGTCTTACTTAAAAGGTATGGTTCAACTTAATGACTACGCTGACAGTATCGCTGCCCATGCCATTGCAAAATTGCAATCAGGAAGCTATCACTTTAAAGATTACTTAGACGATGATGGGTGTGGTACTACTAAAATAGTATTAGTGATCGATCTGACAATTAATAAAGAAGACGTTGAGCTGGACTTCAGAGACTCTTCTGCAATGGTCGCAGGAAACTTAAATTGTCCTGAGTCAGTAGTAGCTGCTGCTGGCTATTTTTGTTTTCGTTGTCTGATGCCAACGGACGCGCCAGCCTGTGAAGGCCTTTTTAGGCGGATAAAAATTAGCACGAAGCCAGGTTCAATTGTAAATGCTGAACGACCCGCTGCAGTCGCTGCTGGCAATGTGGAGACTTCGACTCGCTTAGTGGATTTAGTATTTGGTGCTTTGGCGAAAGCAATGCCAAATAATATAGCAGCGGCAAGCCAGGGAACTATGAATAATATAGCCATGGGCTACATTGATGTCGTAAATGACAGCCGCTGGGATTACTATGAAACTGTCGCAGGTGGCATGGGAGCTGGACCGAACTACCCTGGGTTGGACAGTGTGCATACCCACATGACTAATACGTTAAATACACCTGTTGAAAGTCTAGAGATGCATTATCCATTGAGAATCCGTCGTTACGAAGTTAGGGCTGGCTCAGGTGGTGCCGGTGTGAATAAAGGCGGTAACGGGATCGTGCGCGAATATGAATTTCTAGAGTCCGCTCAACTCAGCATCTTAAGTGAGCGCCGTCATTTCAGTCCCTGGGGGTTGCACGGTGGGGGTGACGGAAAGAAAGGACGAAATTTGTTAAATGGGAAAGACCTGCCAGGCAAATGTTCATTGGCAGTTGAGCCGGGCGATCGACTCACTGTCATGAGCCCTGGAGGAGGTGGATGGAATCCACCAGAATAAAATTCCCACACTGTCAGTGCGCGATGGTACTGACAAATACCTTGTCTTCCTTTAAACTCGCACTTGTAGATATTGAATCCAAATTCGCTGAGGTCGCGCTATGAGCATCGAAGAAACTATTAAAGAGCAAATTGATAGTAATACAATTTTGCTCTATATGAAGGGTAATCCAGAGCAGCCTCAGTGCGGATTTTCTGCTCAAGTGACGCAGCTTTTAATGTCTTGTGGCCAGCGTTTTGCCTACGTAGATGTGTTAAGCAACCCCGATATACGTGCAAATCTGCCAGGCGTTTCGAATTGGCCAACCTTTCCACAGCTTTTTATCGATGGAGAATTGGTTGGTGGCTGTGACATCATTACTGAATTGCATGAAAAAGGTGAGCTTCAGACCTTGGTTGATTCTGTAGCACCAGAAAGTCCTGAAGAGGACGAGGAAAAATAATTTATAGAATAGTTAGCAATCATCAAGAAAAGCGCCATCTATCTCTTTTTTAGGTGTTTACTAAACCTGCCTGAAATTAAGAACTAAGTGGCCAACCACCCAGTTCTTTCCATTTGTTTACGATTCCACAGAATAATTCTGCAGTTTTCTCCGCATCATAGCGAGCAGAGTGAGCTTCTTTATCGTCGAATTCGATTCCAGCTGTTGTGCATGCCCTTGAGAGTACGGTTTGACCATAGGCTAATCCACTAAGGCTGGCTGTATCGAAGGACGAGAAGGGGTGAAAAGGATTTCGTTTGAGATTGTGCCGTTCGCTGGCCGCGGTAATAAAGCCATGATCGAAATGAGCGTTATGCCCAACTAGAATGGCACGTTTGCAATTACTACCTTTCATCGCATCCCGTATTATTTTGAACATTGTTTGAAAGACTTCTTTTTCGGGTCGGGCAACCCGCAAAGGATGAAATGGGTCAATGCCAGTGAATTTTAATGCGGCTTCTTCTATATTAGCGCCTTCGAAAGGAATTACGCGATGAAAGTAGGATTGTTCAATTCCAAGAACGCCTTGATTGTCCATGGCAAGGATATAGGCAGCAATCTCTAATATTGCATCAGTTTTGGCATTGAACCCTCCAGTTTCTATATCAACCACGACAGGTAGGTAAGTGCGAAAGCGTTCTGCCAACAAAGAATTCGGTGACGGTTCTGAGTCGATCAGGTCCATTATATTTGTTAATCCTTATTAATCTGCCAGGCGATCGTCTGCCCCTCTCGAATGGGGACGACAACGCTATCATCTAGCATAAAATTCTCAGGCATGGTCCACGTTGATTTGATCAAGGATACCTTGTCTTTATTACGTGGCAATTGATAGAAATCAGCACCATAAAAACTAGCAAATGCTTCTAATTTATCAAGGGCACCATGGTTATCAAAAAATTCAGTATAGAGCTCTATCGCAGCTGGAGCCGAGTAAATGCCAGCACAACCACAATCAGTTTCCTTGTTTGATCTGCTGTGAGGCGCGGAATCAGTCCCCAGAAAAAATTTCGGACTACCACTAAGGGCTGCACTAATTAGAGCTTGCTGATGAATGCTTCGCTTTAAAATAGGTAAACAATAAAAATGCGGCCTGACCCCTCCGGCCAAAAGGTCATTTCTGTTATATAGTAAATGATGAATTGTTATAGTTGCAGCGACATTGTCTGATTGGCTTTTTACAAACTCGACCGCGTCCTGGGTTGTAATATGTTCGAATACGATCTTGAGTGCAGGGTATTTGCACAATAATGGTTCGAGAATGGACTCTATAAAGACCCGTTCTCTATCGAAAATATCAATTTCTGTGTCAGTTACTTCCCCGTGGATTAAAAGCGGTATGCCTAATTCTTCCATTTTTGCGATAGCTGGATAAACGTTTTCTATGTTTGTAACACCGTTGTCTGAATTAGTTGTGGCTCCGGCAGGATAGTACTTCACAGCTAAGACGCTCTCTTCGTTTTTAATTTTGGTAATTTCTTGGACTAACAGAGTGTCCGTCAGGTAGAGCGTCATTAGGGGTTTGAAGGCGGAACCCTCAGGAACGGCGAGGAGTATTCGGTCACGATATCTAAGTGCCTCCGCAACGGAAATGACAGGAGGGTTCAAGTTTGGCATAACAATAGCTCGGCCAAATACTCGCGCGGTGTGGGGTACTGTAGTTTGTAAGGCAGTCGCATCGCGTAGGTGAATATGCCAATCATCTGGACGCGTGATACTTATAGAATCAGAGCTCATGAGTGAAATACTGTAAGTCGAATTTATTCTATTGTAGCTGAATAAAGTAGTGAGCTGAAATTCCGAATTAACTTATCTCGGAAACCCTATTTTTTCTTTTTATTGGAGTTGATTAGGAGTCGGAGGGGCAACGATAGAATCAGCTTTATGAAAATGATTAAAAGAAGTGACTTTAGATTGATTAACTATGAGGGTTTTAAGCAGGAGATCTTCCTTTTCTTTGGTTTATCGTCATAGTTCCCTGGTTTCATCGGCGTATTATCGACTTCCCTAGCTGTGATGCTAAAATACGTCTTCTTTTTTGCTAGTGTCAACCTTGTAACTGGTTGAATTGTAATGAACCTCTGTCAAACGTCTCTTATTCGGATTTTGGAGTAAACCCATGTCAAGGGGATATAAAGGGATAAACAAAGTTGTGCTCGCATATTCTGGTGGGCTTGACACTTCTGTCATTGCGAAATGGCTACAGCAAACCTATGACTGTGAGGTAGTGACGTTTACCGCTGATATTGGTCAAGGCAAAGAGGTTGAGCCAGCGCGCAGCAAAGCTAAAGCTATGGGGATAAAAGAAATCTTCATTGAAGATCTTTGCGAAGAGTTCGTTCGCGATTATGTCAACCCTATGTTCAGAGCGAATGCTTTGTACGAAGGGGAATATTTACTTGGTACTTCCATAGCTCGGCCCTTAATAGCTAAGCGGTTGGTGGAAATCGCTTCTGAAACTGGAGCCGATGCAATAGCCCATGGTGCTACCGGGAAAGGTAATGATCAAGTCCGGTTTGAATTAGGAGCCTATGCACTTAGCCCTTCGATCCAGGTCATAGCTCCATGGAGAGAATGGAACTTAAATTCACGTGATCGATTACTTGATTATTGTGATAAGCATGGAATCTCGGTCGAGAATAGACTTGGTAGCAAATCACCTTATTCAACGGACGCTAATCTTTTACACATTTCTTATGAGGGTGACGTACTGGAAAATCCCGCCGATGAGCCAGAAGAGCCGATGTGGTTGTGGACGGTCTCTCCAGAAACGGCTCCTGATATAGCCACGTACCTTGAGCTGGATTATGAAAAGGGCGATATCGTCGGCATCGATGGACATAGAATGTCGCCGGCGAGTGTGCTCAGGCATCTCAATAAAGTAGCAGGCGCTAATGGCATTGGTCGCGCTGACATAGTCGAGAACCGATATGTAGGAATGAAGTCTCGTGGTTGTTATGAAACTCCCGGAGGAACGGTCATGTTGAAAGCCCATCGCGCCATAGAATCTGTGACCTTAGATCGAGAATTAGCCCATCTTAAAGATGACCTTATGCCTCGTTATGCATCCTTGGTTTACAACGGTTATTGGTGGTCTCCTGAACGTTTGGCGATTCAATCATTGGTAGATAATTCGCAGCAATACGTTAATGGTAAAGTGCGACTTAAGCTCTATAAAGGCAATGTCATTGTGATTGGTCGAGAGTCTAATGACTCTCTGTTTGACGAAGATGTTGCTACTTTCGAAGACGACGCTGGTGCGTATGATCAGGCCGATGCGACAGGTTTTATTAAGCTGAATGCACTGCGTTTGCGAATAGCGGCGCAGAAGGGTCGAAAGTAGATTTCTAAGCCATTTGCAGGTTCGAGGATTAATGAGGGAATTAGATGCGATTTTCGGTGTTCTTGGTCCAGGCTTCTTGTCATCCTCCTCAATAGTTTTAGTGTTTAATCCCTAATCAATAGTCTTTTTTTTATATTCGCAAAGATCTTCGATCGTACATGAGCCGCAGCGAGGTCTGCGCGCAAGACAAGTATAACGGCCATGCAGAATCAACCAGTGATGAGCATCCAAGAGAAATTCGTCCGGGACAAATTTTAGTAACTTCTTCTCTACTTCAATAACATTTTTGCCGGGTGCAATCGCACTTCGATTCGAGACTCTGAAAATATGTGTATCCACGGCCATCGCTACCTGCCTGAAGGCTGTATTTAGGACTACGTTAGCTGTTTTTCTGCCAACACCTGGTAGAGCTTCTAAAGCTTCGCGATTATCAGGTACTTGGGATTTGTGGTTTTTTATCAACAACTTGCAAGTCTTAACAACATTCTCTGCCTTAGTATTAAATAAGCCGATGGTCTTGATATATGTTTTTAAGCCCGCTGTGCCCAATGCAGCTATTTTTTCCGGGGTGTCGGCGACTTTGTAGAGTGCATCAGTCGCCTTGTTTACGCTCACATCTGTCGCCTGTGCTGACAGAATGACGGAGATTAGTAATTCAAAGGTATTCTTGAATTTTAACTCTGTCGTGGGTATGGGGTTAGCGGCACGCCAGCGCTCAAATATTTCCTGTCTCTTTAGTTTGTTCATGGCTTTCCCGTGAAGCGGGCTCGTTTTGCGAGCTATGTTGGACTCTTTATGTCTAGAGTTAAAAATTTGTGATCGATATGATTCTTTGCTGCAAATAGTAAACCCATAATTAACAAGACTCCTTGTTGTAGTGGTACGAAATTAGAATTTCACCCCCTGATTCATTAATTACGAGCGTCATGTTCGCAGGGACTAATAACCAACGAAAAAGAACAAGGTTAATCATTGACACCGAAAAATAGAACTACAAAACTCTTTATTCAAAATTCTGTTGCACTTTGAAAGCGAATGAAGTTGGCGAAGAATGATGAGGCACCGAGAAATTGTATCAGAGCGACATTATTGACTAAGACTAGGGTGACAGTGATACCTATTAGGTTAGTCAATGGTTTAAGCGTCTCCAGCCTGTCGGGATAAGGTTGTCAGGCTGAATTTTAGCACGGTTATTTTTAACGCAATAAACCGTGCTCAGGAATATGGTGTTTTACAGTTTCTATTCTGGAAACAAGCCAGTTGAAAAGGCGGCAGGGATCCGATATTGAGCTAGGATTTCAGCCTCACTGGATATGGCCGCCCGGTGGTTTATAACCATTTGGTAGCCATTCTTGTTTTCTAATACGATATTTTCCTGTGTATTGTTTCTCACGATTTGAGAGAAATGTTCGAAATCTCGAATTTGCTCTCCGTTGACGTCATCGACAATCCAATTCCGCCAGTCGTGATAACCCAAATTTACATCAGCAGCCAAGACTTGCAGGGCTACAACAACTTCGTGTTTTTCTGGTGAAACCCATTCGTTGCGAGCTTGCAAAAGCGTTACTGGTGCGGATCTACCCCAGTCATTGCCCCAACGCTTAATGAGATTCATATTAAGTGGGACAAATAAAACGCCGCCGTAGATATAATACTTAGGAATTTGATCAAATTGTTCGCCTTTGACTAAGCTGTAACTTTCAGGAGGTGCATCGGCCTTAATTTTTGCTACAGCCTCTTTGCCGTTGCGGGAATAAGTGACTAACACCTCATCACCAATATGATGCATGTCGATTGCATGCTTATAATCTGTTAGTACGTCGTCCGAAAGTTGAATGGTTCCATCTTCAGCGATATCAAAATTATCAATTTTCATGATGACATCATTTTCTTCGAAAGTACCATCGGTAGGGGATCCGTCGAATACTTTTATTATCAATACACCATTTTGATTCTTTCTTAAACCATAAGCCGCTTTTGCAGAGGGGCTGTCCAATGTTTGAGTGCGAAACCCCAAATCTGGAAACCCATCGTATACACTATCTTCACTGTCTTTGAGTACATGTCGGATAATGCTAGGGGGAACAAAATAGCCCAAGTTCTCGGCTCGCCCGCCGCTATTTGCCTGCATCACTACACCGACAATCTGTTGATCTACAATGACGGGTCCTCCACTATTACCTGGATTTATCGCCGCATCAATTTGTCCAGCTAATAAATATGCCCCGGCATGGGCATAAATTTGCTGCTCAACACGGGACAAAATTCCTTTGGTAATGCTTAAGGTTTTGCCGCCAATGGGGTAGCCGTAAACAGATACCTCCTGCAGTGGGTCGGGCAATTTGCCTATCGACAGCGATTTTAAGTCGCTGAAAAATCCTGGTTCATCTACTGTTATGATTGCAAGATCGGCCTCGTGTGATACGAAAACAACCCGCGCCTGATAACGTTGTGGGTCGTTGTGTTTTTGTGCTTGGACATAACTGGCGTTGGCAACAACATGGGCGTTGGTAAGGATCTTATTGCCTTCAATAACAGAGCCTGACCCGCTGCTTTGGCGGGGTGTAAGTAGGCGCCAAGGAGTAAAATAATCAGGCGCTGCCTGCGTGGTGTAGATTTTTATCACTGAGTCTTCAATGGCACTTAATTCGTTATTTTGTGCAGAAGCAGAAGTGCTAATGCTGCAGGCCACAACGCTGAGGAAAAACAAAATTAAACGAATGTTGATTGAGCTAATGAGAGTTCTGCTCTGCGAGAAAATCATAGAATCCTAAACCTTGTTAGTAGTAATAAAGTGTTCTAAATCGCTGTGGGCACAAGCTTATTACTTTAGTTAAAATATCGCTAGCGCGGCCGAGAATGAACTTCAAAAAAACTGAGCTGATACATTATATTATTGTGTGCGGGAATCATCGTTAACTAATTTAGGTAAAAATACCACCCCCTATCGTACTTTATTGCGCTGTACTTACACGGAGAGCTTATGGATAGGGGATGTAAGTGTGTCGAATGCAAACTCATGTAATGCGCATACCTGGTTGGGCGCCGGCATGAGGCTCGATTAACCAGATATCTTTACCACCAGGACCGGCAGCAAGAATCATTCCCTCTGACAGACCAAATTTCATTTTTCTAGCTTTTAAATTTGCGACTACGACAGTTAACTTGCCCACGAGCTGCTCGGGGGTATATGCGGACTTAATTCCAGAAAACACTTTACGAGTTAGCGGTGTCCCAGATTTATCTAGACCGAGATCTAAATTTAGTTGCAAAAGCTTGTCAGCATCTTCTACGTATTCTGCGCTAATTACTTTTGCGACCCGCAGATCAACTTTAATGAAGTCATCAAACTCAATTTCAGGTTCGAATCCACTATTGTTGCTTTGCATTACTTTTTCCTCGGCTTGCTGCCCGGTTGGTTCCGACTTTGCCTGATTTTCAAATTCTTTCTGAGTCGCAGCAACCATAGCTTGTACTTTGTCACTTTCTACGCGAGTCATTAGTGGTTTGAATTTATTGATACTGTGATTCGTTAACAACGAATCGATATCAGCCCAATTGAGGGGGTCAATAGCCAAAAAAGCCTCGGCTTTTTCTGCCATAGATGGAAGTACAGGTTTTAAGTAGGCGATAAGCAACCGAAACGCGTTAATGCCGGTGGAACAAATCTTCTGTAGTTCAGCTGATTGCTTATCACCTTTTGCGATGACCCAAGGTTGTTTATCATTTATGTATTGGTTTGCTTTGTCCGCCATTGTCATGATTAAACGAATGGCCTTGCTATATTCACGACCGTTATAGTAACCAGTTATCTCAGGTTTAGCGGCTTGAATCTCCGCCAATAATTCTGGTGCATCGACTTTTTCTGCCAGTTTTCCTTCAAAGCCTTTGCCGATAAAGCCGGCACAGCGACTAGCAATGTTCACTACTTTGCCGACCAAATCTGAATTTACTCTTTGTGCAAAATCCTCGAGATTTAAGTCCAGGTCGTCTATTCCGTCTGAGAGTTTAGCGGCAAGAAAGTAACGCAGATACTCAGGATTCAAATGGTCGAGATAGGTGCGGGCGTTTATAAATGTACCTCTCGACTTTGACATTTTGGTTCCGTCAACCGTGAGAAAGCCATGTACATAAACCGCGGTCGGTGTTCGATAACCAGCGCTGGCTAACATTGCAGGCCAAAACAAGGTATGAAAGTTGATTATGTCTTTGCCGATGAAATGATAAACCTCAGCTTGGGAGTCTTTATTCCAATATTCATCAAAATCATAGTCCGTTCGGTCGCAAAGATTTTGTAAACTTGCCATATAGCCAATGGGCGCATCTAGCCAAACATAGAAATACTTTCCAGGTGCATCGGGTATTTCGAAACCGAAATAGGGTGCGTCACGGCTTATGTCCCACTCCTGCAGCTCTTCATCTAGCCATTCGCTTAGTTTATTTGCTACAGAATCCTGCAAAGTGCCACTGCGGGTCCATGTTTTTAACATATCGCTGAATGCAGGTAGCGTGAAAAAGAAATGTTCAGACTCTTTTTCTATCGGTGTAGCTCCTGAAATTGAGGATTTGGGATCTATTAGTTCGGATGGGTTATAGGTTGAACCGCAAACTTCACAATTGTCACCATATTGATCTTCTGCCTTGCATTTGGGGCAGGTTCCGGTGATGTAGCGGTCGGCCAAAAATAGCTTCTTCTCTGGATCAAATAACTGCTTAATTTTGCGTCGAGAGATATGGCCATTAGCATTAATTGCCTGATAGATGGATTCAGAAAGTAGGCGATTCTCTTCTGAGTGAGTCGAGTGAAAGTTGTCGAAGCCGATTAAGAAATCAGCGAAATCTCTCTGGTGTTGCTGATTGACCTTATCGACCAATTCTTGAGGTGTGATTTTCTGAGCCTCAGCACTAAGCATAATTGCAGTGCCATGTGCGTCATCGGCGCATACATAAATGCAATTGTGGCCTTGCAGTTTCTGCATGCGCACCCAAATGTCGGTCTGAATCACCTCCATTAAATGACCCAGATGAATATCACCATTTGCGTAGGGCAAAGCGCTGGTTACTAGTATCTTACGGTGGTCCACACTGCTGTCCTTGGTGAGTCAAAATTCTATCGATTAGGAATCAAAATTATTAAGTTTTGAATTGAGGGTCTGCATTAGAATTCCTGGTTTTGATTAGATTTCGACCATTTCGAAATCTTCCTTACCTACCCCGCAGTCGGGACATGCCCAATCTTCAGGGACATCGTTCCAAGGAGTTCCAGGGGGGATGCCATCTTCAGGCATGCCTTGTTCTTCATTATAAATATAACCACAAACCATACATTGCCACTGCTTCACCTGCGTTTCCTCCTTAGGCGTTATTTGAATCGAATCATGTCTTAGATCACAGAACGAGATTATAGCTTGATTCTGCAATTGTGATTAGCGTGAATACCTAAGTTTTTATCAAGACATCCAGTTGTATGGAGTACTTGGTCGAAGATGGGTGGCGGATCATACTGCATGAAAATGGGTTTGGGCAGTCTCTTTACCGATTAGTTTTGGAAAGCAAGGGTTCAATTTATCAGATTTGGGATCAGAGGAGAGCTGCATAGAGCCTTACTAAAGCAGAACTAATGATTAAAACAGATGATTCAGCTCTTGATAGGCTTTATTATTTACAGTCGATGTCTGGGTCATATGGGTAAAATGAAAAGCTATGAGTATTAAGTCTGATCGTTGGATAAAAGAAAAGGCCGTAAAAGAAGGTATGATTGAACCGTTTGAGCCAGAACAAGTTCGTTATAAAGATGGTGATAAAGTCATTTCTTATGGCACTTCTAGTTATGGCTACGATGTTCGTTGCGCCAGCGAATTTAAAATCTTTACAAATGTACACACTACTAGTGTAGTCGACCCTAAGAATTTTGATGAGACGAGTTTTATCGCTATCGATGAACCTTTCTGCATTATTCCACCAAACTCTTTTGCTCTTGCGCGAACTATTGAATACTTTCGTATACCGAAAGATGTTTTAACGGTATGCCTTGGGAAATCAACATATGCCCGCTGCGGAATCATAGTAAATGTCACGCCATTAGAGCCTGAATGGGAAGGGCATGTGACATTGGAATTCTCGAATACGACGCCCTTACCCGCAAAAATTTATGCCAATGAGGGAGTTGCACAAATGCTGTTTTATCAGTCCGATGAGCAATGTGAAGTTACTTATAAACAGAGGGGCGGAAAGTATATGGGCCAAATAGGTGTAACTCCACCAAAGGCCTAAATGAACACGAAAAGCAGGCTTAATGAGAGAAATAGAAACAGCACATATTCCTAATTAGGCCCTGCCAGATCAGCTCTTCGTTGAAATCCGTCTTGACGGAATCAAAACTTAACCAACTTTATTAGGCAAAAATATGAACGTTTGCGATTTTGTGTCTTTTTATCCAGCATAGTCATATAGCCGTTTCGTCGCAAAGCAATCAAATTTCCTTTCGAAAAACCCCACTCAAAGAACGTCAATTAGGCTTGTGACACTATAGATATGAATCAGAATACAAGCTTTCTGGCTTGGATGTGTCACCACTTATTTTTGTTCGACTGTGTTAAAACTTTGGCGGCGGAAGGTGTAACAGTCAAGAATTTGTCGTTTTAACAGCGACAACCAGGGCACCTCTAAGCCGGCCTAATACTCAAAGTATCTATGCTGACAGGCCTAGGCCCTAAGTTATCGCTATAAACTACGAACTGGAACAAATATTGCTTATATAGATACACCGGTGCGTCCTGAGTATTTGAAAACAAGAACTCGGAATGTCGATCGAGTAACGGAGAAAGCTTGGATGCATAGCTAATGGGCTCCGGTTTTGCATTCCTTTCGCAGCTCTAGTTGCGTGAAATTAAAGTATGAAGCTTGACTATGCAGTTAATCGTCTGAAAAGAAATTTAGTTTAGCAGCGGAAACAAAAACGGAATTTGCGTAGGAAAAAATAAGGAGTAAGCATCTGGATGGTAATTAACAGACTTTGCGCGGCAGACAATGATATAGGGTTGAATATGATCCGCAATAATACAATAAAACGGGATGATCAATCATGAGTTCAGCAACCGGGGCTTCCGTATACGACAGTTTACACGCTGATAGCGCGGCGCAAGAAGCACACTTGAATGAAATAGTAGATCGTTATGCGCCATTGGTAAAACGTATAGCGCATCACCTATTGCTACGAATGCCTGCAAGTGTGCAAGTCGATGATCTAATTCAATCCGGTATGATTGGTTTGCTTGAGGCGGCAAAAAAATACGATGTATCTAAGGGGGCGAGCTTCGAAACCTACGCAGGCATCCGAATACGTGGCTCTATGCTCGATGAGGTTAGAAAAGGAGACTGGGCGCCTCGCTCTGTTCATCGAAAGTCGCGCAAAGTTGCCGAAGCCATAAAGACTATTGAGGCAAGAACCGGTAAAGATGCGAAGGATCAGCAAATTGCGAACGAATTGGAAATTGATCTAAATGCGTATTATGCCATTCTTCAGGATGCATCGGGCTCAAGACTATTTAGCTTTGACGATGTCATGGAGGGCGATGATTCGGCCATCGAATTGGCCGCGGGAGAACTCCCTGGTCCGTGTGATGGGTTGCAGCGGGATACTTTTAAGGCTCATTTAGCGGGAGCCATCGACGGCCTGCCTGATAGAGAAAAGTTAGTTCTAGCTCTTTATTATGATGAGGAATTAAACTTAAAAGAAATTGGAGAAGTAATAGGTGTCAGTGAGTCTCGGGTAAGTCAAATTCATAGTCAGGCTGCGATGAGATTGCGAGCCCGTCTATCGGAATGGAATTAAAAATTGAAACTTTTGTAAGAGAAGCTTCAACTTAAGTTTTGGAAGGTTGATATCCGAAACTAATGTAATATAACTTTTTTACAAGTAGCTGTTCCCAATTAATGGTCCTTTTGTTTGACTGAAGTTAATTAGCAAAAATAGGCAGCTACTATCGCAGTTTGCCAGTCGGCAATTATCAGCCCCTGTATAGTTTTGGTTTTAACGAAATGGGTTAAGCCATATATTCTTACTACCAAAAAACGCTACCCAAGAGAAAGTTGCTTAAATAGCCTCGGTGCCCGCTTGCTAGATTCGAGATATTTGGAGTTGCGTCCTCTGATTGTTTGATCTCTCGATTTGCTCTACTTTTACGTTAAGTATGCTTTTTAAGCATACGAAGCATCCCTGATATTTTGGCTTTGCCGGCTGTGGTTCGGCTGTCGCATATGAACAAAAAAGGATCGATTTAACCGATTACAGGCTATAATTTTGACTCTAGAACTAGCGTATCAGTGAAGGAATAAAACTAGGACAGTATGGTCATGGTAGAAGTCGAAACAGATTTGGAAGCATCTATGCTCTGTGTGGATTCACTTTTTTGCGAGCGTGATGACCGTATTTTGTTTGAGGATCTCAATTTTGAATTGAAAGAAGGGCAGGTACTCCAGATTAAAGGTTCTAATGGTAGCGGGAAAACTACCTTGTTAAGGAATATATGCGGTTTAAATGTGGGCTATGAAGGGGCTATCAGCTGGTATGGAGATCCAATAAAAGAATGTCACGAAGAGTTTTATTCATCCCTTGTCTACATAGGGCATCGTGTTGGTGTTAATAAGGTGCTTACACCCTTAGAAAATCTTCGTTGGAGTTCGAGTCTCCAGCAAGTCATAACTGATGACGAATTGCTGGATGCTTTGGAGAAAGTAGGATTGCGTGGTTATGAAGGCTCTCAGTGTTTTACGCTTTCAGCAGGCCAGCAGCAGCGGGTGTCGCTTTCTAAGTTGTTGCTGAGTAAAGCAAAATTATGGGTCTTAGATGAGCCGTTTACCACCTTGGATGCAGCCGGTGTAAAACAATTGGAAACATTGTTAAAAACTCATGCAGGCAATGGGGGTGCCGTAATGGTGACAACACATCACACACTCTCAGTCCCTAACTTGCAAGTCTTGGAGCTTGGATAGTAATTATGACTGCTCAAACAGTAACGACATTTCAGGCATTCAAGGCTACTCTTAAGCGAGATTTGTTGATTGCTTATAAGAGAAAAAATGACATGGTTAATCCTTTTATGTTCTTTCTCATTGTGGCTTCCTTATTTCCGATCGGTATTTCGCCAGACCCTGATAGGCTTGCTGAAATTGCTAGTGGAGTACTATGGATTTCCGCTTTATTAGCTTCATTGCTGGCCATGGATAACTTGTTCCGCTCGGATTATGAAGACGGTTCTTTGGAGCAATTGTTACTGAGCCCTCATCCACTTTACTTCCTTGTGTTAGCTAAGAATATAAGCCACTGGTTAGTTAGCGGATTACCGGTGGCTTTGGTGTCACCACTTGTAGCATATATGCTCAATTTACCCGGTGAATCCTATTTTACCCTCTTCATAACTTTGCTTATTGGTACTCCGGTTCTTAGTCTGCTGGGATCAATTGGTGTAGCGCTTACGGTAGGCTTAGGCAGTAGAGGGTTGATTTTAGCGGTAATTACGTTACCAATGAGCGTCCCAGTTTTGATAGCGGGAACGCTGACTGTTCAGCAAACTCTTAATGGGGCATCCCTCGCTGGCTATTTGGCTATATTGGCGGCAATGTTATTTGCTGCGGTATCCTTCGCGCCTTTGGCCTCTGCTGCTGCTTTGCGTATTAGTGTGAAATAGTAGCTAGATAGTTCAATTTTTGATCCATTTTAATGATTACCCCGTAATTACAATAGATTACAATACGTCATATGGTCGTATATCGGGGCCATGATATAATTAGCGGGTCAACTTTAAGATCGGTAGAAGCAGAAATTCTATGTGGTTGTGGTTCTCGAAATTAGGTTCTCCTAAGTGGTTCTACGAGTTATCAGGCAAATGGTTGCCCTGGCTGGCGGCTGGTATGTCATTGCTGCTTATTGTTGGGATTATTTGGGCGTTATTGTTTGTGCCTCCGGATTATCAGCAGGGTGATACGATCCGTATAATGTATGTTCACGTTCCATTTGCCAGTATTTCTTTAGCATTTTTCCCTTTGATGGCAGTTGCAGGAACAATAACGCTAGTTTGGCGCATGAAGCTTGCTGACATGGTAGCTAAAACAGCTGCACCGCTAGGTGCATGGTTTACAGCCTTGGCTCTGGCTTCTGGCTCTATCTGGGGAAGCGATATCTGGGGCACCTGGTGGATATGGGATGGACGACTGACCTCCATGTTGTTGCAGTTCTTTTTACTGGTGGGTGTTATTTCTTTGCGCTCGGCACTTGAAGATGCTGATGCGGCAGCAAAGGCATGCGCTCTGTTATCAATCGTAGGCTGTATCAATGTCTTTGTGATTAAGTACTCTGTAGACTGGTGGAACACTCTTCATCAGCCCTCGGGGTCATTTAGCCTCTCTGATGAGGCGCCAAACCCACCCGAGGTTTGGGTGCCGCTAGTAATTATGATAGTTGCTGTTTATTTATTTTTTGTTGTGAGTCTTATCCTCTCAACTCGAAATGAAATTTTGGAGAGAGAAAGACGTTCTCAATGGGTACAAGAACTGATAGGAGCTAATTAAGCGAATTCCATGTTTGAATCGATTCAGTTTTCTAGTTTTGGTGATTTTGTTGAGATGGGCGGTTACGCATTTAATGTTTGGTCGGTTTATGCTCTGTTTCTCCTATTTTTTTTTATTAATCTGTATTTCCCGATACTGAAACGAAAGCAGATTATGCGTGAACAAAAACGTCGTTTACTCGTTAATAGAGAAAAGGTCTCTATAGACAGTAAACTAAGTAATAACGAAATGGATAAAAACGACTCTTAACAGGGCGCTCTGGAGGTTTTTTGAAGGCTCATCGACAAAAAAAGTTAACCATCATTCTGTTTGTTGCTGCAGGGTTAACTGTGTCAGTCGGATTGATTCTTTTTGCCATGAGTCAAAATATTAATTTGTTTTATACTCCTACTCAGGTGGCAGAGGGTGAGGTTACGATAGGCCAGCAAATTAGAATTGGGGGAATGGTGAAGGAAGGCTCTGTAGTCTCCGCGAATGACAGTTTGCAAGTTAGATTTGAAACTACGGATTTTATACACGCAGTGCCGATTGAATATGAAGGAATATTGCCTGACTTATTCCGTGAAGGTCAGGGCATTGTTGCGGAAGGGACTGTTGATGCGGCTGGTGTTTTTCATGCTTCTCGGGTACTGGCAAAACATGATGAAAACTATATGTCTCAGGAGGTGAAGGCAGCTCTAGATGCTGCCGGTGTGAATACTGAAACTCATCCTTCTCTTGTTGCTCCGGAAAGTTAAATGATACCAGAATTAGGACAATTCTCTCTTATACTTGCTTTCTGTCTAAGCATTCTACTTGGCACTTTGCCGATAATTGGTGCTGCTAGAAGTAATATGGTCTGGATGAATTTAGCGCGACCGCTAGCTACTGGGATTTTTGTCTTCTTGGGCATAAGTATCGGAATTCTTGCTTATACTTTTGTAACTGACGACTTTTCTGTACAAATTGTAGCAGCGCAATCTAATTCACTCTTGCCGATGCACTATAAACTCACGGCCCTGTGGGGTGGCCATGAGGGTTCATTTCTATTATGGACTTTTATGCTTTCCGGCTGGATGTTGGCGGTTAGCGTCTTTAGTAAAACCATGCCAATCGAGTTTGTTGCAAGAGTCTTAGGAGTGCTGGGCTTGCTCTGTGTTTCCTACATTCTTTTTATGCTGGCGACCTCAAATCCTTTCATGAGAATTGTGCCATTACCTCCAGGCGATGGATCTGACCTCAACACGGCCTTGCAGGATTTCGGGTTTATTGTGCACCCGCCCACTCTTTATATGGGTTATGTCGGTTTCTCGGTGGTATTCGCTTTTGCTATTGCTGCTTTATTGAGCGGCCGTTTGGATGCGGCTTGGGCAAGATGGTCTCGACCCTGGGCAAATATCTCTTGGGCAATTCTTACTATTGGTATTGCATTGGGTAGTTGGTGGGCTTACTACGAGTTAGGTTGGGGGGGTTGGTGGGCATGGGATCCTGTGGAAAATCCTCCGTTAATTACTTGGTTGCTTGGCACAGCCCTGATTCACTCGCTTGCGGTTACGGAAAAACGTGGCGTCTTTAAAAGCTGGACAGTTCTTTTAGCAATATTGGCATTTTCAGGAAGTTTACTGGGAACCTTTATAACCCGCTCTGGGCTCCTGACTTCTGTACATGCTTTCGCTAGTGACCCAACAAGGGGTGTCTTTATATTAGCTATATTAGTAATTGCTGTCGGAGGAGCTTTACTCCTTTATGCTATTCGTGCTCCCCAGATGAAAAGTGAATTTGGGTTCGGTTTGGTCTCTCGGGAAATATTTCTTCTTGCAAATAATGTTCTGCTAGTTGTTTCAGCGGCATCGATCTTTCTTGGTACTATGTTCCCGATGATTTATCAGGCACTCACGGATGACTTAATTTCTATCGGCCCCCCATATTTTAATGCCATTTTCGGCCCTCTCATGATTCTGTTGATTTTAGTATTAGGAGTGGGGCCAATGAGCCGTTGGAAGCGAACTTCTACTTCTTATTTGGTCCAACAACTAGCCAAAGTTGCGGCAGCTAGTATAGCTATTGGCGTGGTATTGCCGTTGCTTGTACTTTTCGAGATTTCTTTCGCTGCTATTATTTGTGTAGTCCTGGCCTCATGGATTGTGTTGAGTATGGCTAAAGACTTAAGAAATAAGATTGCTAATAAGGAAACTGTAAGCAAAGGATTGCGTACACTCTCATTAAGTTATTATGGAATGCAAATCGCACATATTGGCGTAGCGGTTATGTTAATAGGTGTAGGCTTAACAAGTTATTTTAGTACCGAACGCAGCGTATTGTTGGCGCCTGGTGCGACCGTTACCCTGGGATCCTATGCTTTTCGTTTTGATGGTAGCGAAGCAACACAAGGGCCAAATTATATTGCTGACCAAGCAACATTTAGCGTTAGTAAAGATGGTAACTCTTTAGGCGAACTTTACCCTGAACGAAGAATATATTTGGCTACTGGGACTCCATCAACTGAAATGGCAATCGATGCCGGTTTTCTACGCGACCTTTTTATAACCTTAGGTGAAGAAAAAGAGGATGGTGCCTGGACTATGACAGTTTACGTTAAGCCATTTGTGCGCTGGATTTGGTTAGGTGCAATTTTTATGGCAATAGGGGGTACTTTGGCCGCCACTGACAAACGTTATCGCCGCTTGCGTCAACGTAAATCTGCGAGAGACATCACCGCCAAAGAGAAAATCGAACCAGATAGCTTGCAGCCTGCTGCCTCACCCTAATCATGGACAAACTTAAATATTTTGTACCTTCGTTCGTTTTTATTGCGCTGGCCATACTACTTTGGCGTGGACTGTACCTAGATACAAGAACTTTGCCGTCGATGCTCATCGATAAGCCACTACCGACATTTACACTTGCCAAGGTAGAGGGAGAGCCGGTTAGCAATTCGGATCTTCCGGATGAAATATTTTTACTCAATGTGTGGGGAAGTTATTGTCTACCATGTTTAATTGAGCATCCCACTTTCATGCGACTCTCTGAAGAAGGCGAAATCCCGGTTGTGGGTATAAACTATAAAGACCAAAACGAATTAGCAAAGGACTGGCTCGATACAAATGGCAATCCTTTTTCATTCAGCATCGAAGATCTAGATGGAAGATTCGGAATTGATTTGGGTGTCTATGGCGCGCCAGAAACCTACCTAGTTGATGCAGAAGGCGTGATTCGGTATCGACATGTCAGTGTTCTTGATGAAACTGTTTGGAATCAAGAGTTTTTACCTGCAATTGCCGAGCTTGAGGCCAGGTCAAATTAACTAGATGGTTCTAGGTGAAAATAAAATAGATATTTATTGAGATGAAAACCTTTCGTTATCTAAATTATATTTCTTTTAGCTTGCTTTTTAGTTTTGGGGTAGCGTCGGGTTCTATTGCTCAAGTTGATACTTTTGAGTTTGACAATGATGTGCAGCAACAAAGGTTTCGCACACTATCGGACGAATTGCGCTGCCCAATGTGTCAAAATACTAATCTAAGTGGCTCAACCGGCGGTGTTGCAGAAGACCTCCGGCGAGAAATTCATCGAATGATTCTCGAGGGAATGTCAGATAGGGATATTGAGAGATTTATGTTCGAGCGTTATGGCGATTTTATTTTTTATCGACCGCGTCTAACGGCCCAAACACTATTGCTATGGTTTGGGCCACTGTTTTTTTTGTTGATCGGTGGGTTTGTCGCAAGAGGTATTTTTAAGCGGGCGAAAGAGGTCGGAGATATAGAATCTAAGTTGAATGAGTCGCAAAAAGCGCGACTAAACGAATTAATTGGCGAGAAACAAGGGTAAGTAACGATTTCTGATAGGTTTCTATGTTCTTCCAGGCATTAACTTTTTTATTGATTACTTTAGCGGCACTGTTCGTGATCGTTCCGCTTTGGCGCGACCGTCATAAAACGAATATTGATGCAGAGCTAAGAAAAGAAGCTAATTTGACCTTGTTTTATGAGAGGTCTGAAGATTTGAAGACTGAGCTCGAGGCTGGCAATTTAGATCGAGTGCAATTCGATGCCTTGATCATAGAGCTACAGCAAAATCTATTAGCAGATGTTGAGATGAAACCTCTCGCGGAGGCTTCTCTTGTTATAGAAAAATCAAAACAAAAGCGGGAAAAGAATAAGGGAAAAGAGAAGAGAGATCGAATCAACAGTCTGGGAACTGATGGTCTTTTTTCCTTAAGCTTAATAGTACCGTTAGTTTTCCTTCTGTTAATGCCGATTCTCGCTTACGGTCTCTATGAGCGTTGGGGTTTTTTAAGCGATGTAGAAATGATGAGCTTGTATCAGCGTACAGTCGACAATCGAGATGATATAGAAGAAGCTCAGTCATTAATCGTAAGTTTGGGTGAGGCAGCGCAGGAGAACGAAGATCAGCCCTGGACTTGGTACTTTCTTGCGGAAAATTTTGCCAATCTTGGGATGTTTAATGAAGCTGAAATTTCCTATCTGCGTTCATCTGCATTACTTGATGCAACGCCTGAAAAAGCGTTGGTGTTAGGCAGAGTTGCAATGGCGATGTATATAAATGCCGAGCTGCAGTTCACGCCACAGATATTAGAAATTATTGCTGAGGCGAGAGAGATTAACCCGAACGAGATTTCTGTATTGCAGTTACTAGCAACTGACGCCGCAGAAAATGAAGATTATGAGTCGGCCATCCAATATTGGCGACTATTAATACAGGCGAGTCCTAATTCAGCTCAAGCCGATCAACTTCGCTTGAATATTGCTGCTGCTCAACAAGTTCTTGCGGAACAGGATCCGGATGCTGCGAGCGGGCCTATTATCAATATTAATGTTTCCCTAGCCAATGGATTGCAGCTTAATGAGAATCTCCGGGTTTTTGTTGCGGCAAGAAATGCTGATAGAGAAGGATTGCCGCCATTAGCAGCAACTTCACTGGTGGTAGCTAATCTTCCTATGATGGTTCAGCTCGACGATAGTTTGGCAGTTGGGCCCTTTGATTTATCCTCTGCTGAAAATGTCTTCGTTTCTGCTTTAGTATCCTACGCAGGCACCGCGACGCCTCAAAGGGGGGATTATCGAGTTGTTTCCGAAATTTTTTCCCACAACTTTGATCTCACAGAAATAAACCTCATCATTTCGGAACGAGTAGAATAAGCCACTAGGCTTTATCGACTCGCTAATTATGTATTGGACTGAATTTCTTACCATTGCTGTTGCTCATTTATTTGCGGTGGCTTCTCCGGGCCCAGATTTTGCCGTAGTACTCCGGCAATGTGTTACATATGGTACTAAAGCTGGACTCTGGACAAGTATTGGAGTTGCTACTGGAATATTGCTCCATGTCAGTTATTGTATATTGGGTGTAGCATTTTTATTATCTCAATCGCCTTCATTTTTTAGTGCTATGAAATTTCTGGCTGCACTTTATCTCTTGTATCTAGGTTTCCAATCAATTGTTGAATCATTAGGCTCGGCCGTGACTGAGGAGGTAATGGAAGATAATAGTAGCGTTGACCCGAGAAAAGCGTTGGTCTTGGGTTTCCTTACAAATGGTTTGAACCCTAAAGCTACTTTGTTTTTTCTGGCCTTGTTTACAGTGGTAATCAGGCAGGATACTCCCACTAGTGTGCAAATTGCCTATGGCATCTACCTTTCCATAGCGACTTTCATTTGGTTTGCTATGATGTCTAAGATATTAGGTCATGCCGCAGTGCGTATGTGGTTTTTAAGATCAGGAGCATGGTTTGAGCGGGTTATGGGGGTTATTCTAATTTTGTTAGCGCTCCAGATTGTATTTTATGGCAGTTAAAAACCCGATCAACTTCAATGGATTACAGGCTTTCAGTATAGTTTTAGCGTGCATCTTCCCGTGAAGGTGAGATATAGTTAGCGATCGAAAGAGAAGTGATATGCCAGAGTCAGTAAATAAACTAGTAGATAAATTTGGAAGACACGTCGATTACATCCGTTTATCGGTGACAGATCGTTGTGACTTCAGGTGTGTTTATTGCATGACAGAAGATATGACTTTTCTACCGAGAACTCAGATTCTTACTTTAGAAGAGTTGTATCAAATAGCAAAAGCATTCACTGAGTTGGGCGTTAAGAAGATTCGCCTAACCGGCGGTGAGCCGATGGTTAGAACAGATGTAATGACACTTATAGAAAAATTGGGCGCACTACCAGGCATAGAGGAACTAAACCTGACAACTAATGGCGCGCAGTTAGATAAGCATGCGCCGGCCTTGAAAAGGGCTGGTGTTAATAGAATCAACATTAGTATCGATAGTCTGAATGCTGGAAGGTTTAAGAAGATTTCTCGCGTTGGAAAATTGGAGAAAGTGCTAGCCGGAATTGAGGCGGCGAGGGAAGCAGGCTTCGATCGTATTCGTTTGAACTCTGTCATAATGCGCGGATATAACGAAGACGAAGTAATTTCGCTTACTGATTACGCGCTAGACCGGGATATTGACATAGCATTTATAGAAGAAATGCCATTAGGCGAAGCTTCAGATCATGATCGCAAAGAAACCACCTGCAGTAATGATTGGGTTAAAAATGCCATCTCGCAGAAATATGAATTAATAAATAGCACTGAACAAACTGCGGGGCCTTCTCGTTATGCACAAATCGCTGGAAAGAAGAGTCGCATCGGTTTTATTTCACCAGTGACGCATAACTTCTGTGAAGATTGTAATAGAGTAAGAGTGACAGTAGAGGGAAGACTTCTTCTTTGTCTAGGTAATGAACATTCAATCGATCTGCGCTCGATCCTGAGAGATGAGTCTTCTAGCATGGACGATTTAAAGCAAGCAATTATTGCTTCTATGGAAATAAAGCCTGAGCGCCATTATTTCTATGATAAGGAGCATGCACAACCAGTCCGCTTAATGAATATGACTGGCGGCTAACTAGAATGATTGTTGCGACACCATTAAAGATTGCGGTTATAACAGTTTCTGATACGCGTACCGAAGAAACTGATAAGTCAGGCAAAGTTCTTATAGATAATCTTCTAGGTTCCGGTCATTTACTTCATTCCAAAATCATTGTTAAAGATGATGTTTACGATCTACGTGCAATAGTCTCAGCTCATATTGCAAACCCAGAGGTTAATGTTGTGCTTACTACTGGCGGGACTGGGTTTACTTCACGGGATAACACCCAAAAGGCGTTACAAATACTTTTTGATCTTCACGTCGAAGGGTTTGGTGAATTGTTTCGTCAACTTTCTTTTGAAGAAGTTGGTAATTCGACAGTTCAGTCTCGAGTGTTCGCCGGGTTAGCTAACGGGACTATTGTGTTTTGTTTGCCAGGTTCGCCCGGTGCATGTCAAACAGGATGGAACAAAATCATAATGGACCAACTTGATAGTGACCATAAGCCCTGCAATTTTGTAGATAAGCTAAGCTTAGGCTAGGTTATGTCTTCGCTAAGTTGAGTTTTCGGATTCGATGAATTTAAAATTACCGAAGAATAGATGATGCAATGTATTGTCCAATCGTTGGATATGTACCTGTCAGTTTGTTAATCATTCCAACTAACTTTACTGATCGGTTAACGCGTTGATAGCGAGAGCGGCTAGTAAAACACCAGTACAAGCGCCGAAAGGGCTTGACTGGCGTTTAAGTCTTGTTAAGAGTTGAAGGGCCTTCCATCTTGCCTCCCTCTAATTGTCTCATATAGCGGCGTAAACAATCGCGGCAGGGACGGCTAGCGCAGCTGCTACAAGCGCAACGCTTACCAGTGTAGCCTCTACAATTGGACGGGCTTTCTTTATTGTCTTGCTCATTATCTTTTCCATTTAGTTAAGTTCAATGTTAAAAAATCCGTGCTCTCTAAAGCACAGGGCGAATGGTAACACAATATGTCCATAATAGTAACATTATTGTGTATTAAAGCGCATATTAAGGAAGAGGTAACAAAATTTATATTATTTTAAAATTAAACCTTATATATCAATAATATAAGATTTATTTCACTAGTTCTTCTGATAGGTTCGGGGACATATTACTCGCTAACATACTGATATTAAGAATTAACTTCAAAGTTATCAATTCATCCTAGTGATTAGAAGAACGCCATTTATGTAACGATAAGTAGCATTATAATTGACACTTTGTTCTCGCAAGCGAAACAATTACCGCAAATGAACTCGTTCTTGTTACATTGCTATTAACTAAAGTTTTGCTCTAGTTAGATCGGCTACAATCGAGGCATGGCAAAAAAACCAATCATTGAATCCCCGCTCTGTGGGAAAAAAATCGCTCTTCCTGAGAGCCGTCAACTAGATGTGTTGGCAGCATTATTTGAAAGGAGGCAAGCTAAAGTATTTCGTGTGCCCCTTGTCACTATCCTCGATACGCCAGATCAGACAGCGACTATAAAATGGTTGCATTGGTTTATCAGAGAAACCCCAGATTATTTTATTATCCTAACTGGCGAGGGTTTGCGTCGTCTTTTAGACGCTGCGGCTAGAAATAATATTAAAGATGAATTTGTTAAAGCTTTAGGGTCGGTTCAGAAAATATGTCGTGGTCCTAAGCCTGGAAGGGCATTGAAAGAAGTCGGGCTAAGCTCTGATATAGAATCGAGCATACCTACAAGCGAAGGAATAATGCAAACCTTAGAATCTCTCAAGCTAAGTGATTTACGAGCAGCAGTGCAACTTTATGGAGATGATCCTAATGTGCAATTAATGGCCTATCTGCATCAACAAAATTTAGCAGCAATTGAGTCCGTGGCTCCCTATGTTTATGCGGCACACAGCAATGTTGAAGAAGTGCAAGAGCTCATTGATAGGTTAAGCAACAATGAGTTGGATTTATTGGCTTTTACTAGCAAGTCTCAAGTTAAGCGCTTATTTATGGTTGCTAAAGAATTTGATCTATTAGATGACTTGCATAAAGGATTGCTAGTCACTCACGTGGGTGCTATTGGCCCCATTGTCCAACAAGAATTATCTGATTACGGCGTGCAAGTTAGCGTCGCTCCAAGCACCAAGTATTTCATGAAACCCTTTGTTAAAGCGGCGGAATCTTTGTTTAGCTCGTAAGCCGCTAGTGTAGACACGCGCCAAGAGCTAGAATTGAGGTTTTGCCACAGGATTAAATATATCAACCATGCGAGTAATGACATTTAACTGCAATGGTATTCGAGCTGCTGCTCGGAAAGGGTTTTTTGAATGGCTAAATGAGCAGAGCGTTGATGTGGTCTGTCTGCAGGAAACGAGAGCTCAGCTTGATCAATTGACTGCCCCGATTTTTCATCCTGAGCAATATGGCTGCCATTATTTCGACGCTGTAAAAAAAGGCTATGCTGGGACTGCTATTTATTGCAAAAAGACCCCTAAAAAAATTTCTCGTGGTTTGGGCTTTGAAGTTGCTGACACTGAAGGACGATATATTCAGGTAGATTTTGATAACGTGAGTGTAGCATCGCTTTATTTGCCTTCTGGCTCCTCTGGAGAAGAGCGCCAACAACGCAAGTGGGGCTTTATGGAAAAATTTATGCAGCATATGCAGAGCCTTCGGAATAAGCGGCGTGAATTTATTATCTGTGCAGATTGGAATATTTGTCACAAAAACATTGATCTTAAAAATTGGCGGCCTAACCAAAAAAATTCAGGCTTTTTACCTGAAGAGCGCCAATGGCTGGATTTGCTCTACGATGATGTAGGTTTTGTCGATGCCTTCAGGGTAGTCAATAAGGATGAGGAGCAGTATTCGTGGTGGTCTAATCGAGGCCAAGCCCGCGCTAATAATGTCGGGTGGCGTTTGGATTATCATGTCGTGACGCCAGGTTTAAAGAAAAATATTCGGTCCGCCGAAATCTATACGGAACAGAACTTTTCGGACCATGCACCAGTTATAATAGACTACGACTTTTAGAACTTATTCATACTATCAAGTAAATCATTTCTAGTATTAAATTATCTATGAAAACTACGACACAAATACTTTCAAAACTTATACTTCTTCTCTCGATCACTGGATTCTTTGTTGCTAGCCAGGCACAAACGCTTGTCGCCGTTATCGATACATCTAAAGGTATAATAAGGGCTGAACTTAATTCGCGCGCTGCACCGACTTCGGTAGCGAATTTCGTAAATCTGGCGACCCGAGGCTTTTATGATGGGCTAACATTTCATCGAGTTGAAAGAAATTTCATGGTGCAAGGTGGTGACCCACAAGGCAACGGAACAGGTGGGCCGGGATATCAATTTAGGGGAGAAATAATTCTTAAGCATAATCAGCCTGGAATTCTTTCCATGGCAAATTCAGGTCCCGCATCTGACGGCAGCCAGTTTTTTATCACTCATTTAGCAACGCCGCATCTCGATGGGCTACATTCTGTTTTTGGTAAAGTAACTGAAGGTCAGCAAATTGTTTATCAAATTCGTCGTAGAGATGTGATTAATTCTATAACTATTGAAGGCGATATCTTTGCGGCGCTAGATGTGCGTAGTGATGAGGTTGCTGAATGGAATGGAATCTTGGATGGACTGTTCCCAAATTTAAAATCAGCCTTTATTCCTTAAGTTTGACATGGGATTGTTTTAATGTGGAGCTACTTTATAACACTTTCTTAAAGGGTTTGACGGTTACTTTGGCGTAAACACCCGCGGCTAAATAAGGGTCCGCATCAGTCCATGCTTTAGCCTCTTCTGCGCTATCGAATTCAGCAATGATTAGGCTGCCACTAAACCCGGCTTCTCCAGGGTCGTTGCTATCAATCGCAGGGTGCGGACCTGCAACTAAAAGTCTTTTTTGCTCTACTAATTCGTTTAATCGATCTAGATGAGCCGTTCGCGCCGATTTCCGTTTATCTAAACTGTTCTTAACGTCTTGACCCATTATTGCGTAGTACATGAATAATCCAAACGGGCTAGGCTGACTCTTCAGAATTTGAATCGCTAGCACTTTCTCCTTCTTCGATGATTGCATATTTAGCGATCATTGGCATTTGTCCTAATACAAACACGAAAGTAAGAATTAGATTGCCAAACACTTTGAATTGCAGCCAAGTGGCTTCACTGAGGGTGTATGCAACGATTAGATTAACTACACCAAGTGTAATGAAGTAGATAATCCAAAGCTTATTGAGCCTATACCAAACATCCTTTGGAGCGTCGATAGCGTGTCCCATCATGTGCTCAATGGCGGGCTTATCGCTAAAATATCTTGATGCAAAAAAGATGCTAGCAAAAATCCAGTTAACAATAGGGGCTTTCAGTTTTAAAAATGTGACACTCTGGAAGACTATAGTAAGAGAGCAGAAGAACACTACGCCGCCTAGAGTAATCCATTGAAATTTGTCTAATTTCTTCTGAACTAATAAGAGAATCCCGTAAGTGACAACAGAGGCGACCAATAAAAATCCTGCCGCATTAAAAATTCCTCCGACACCAATATCCAAACTGCCTAGGCTAACGATTCTTTCATCCATCGCCCATACTGAAAAAAATAATAGTAAAGGTATAAATTCAATTAATTGCTTCATTTCGGTTGGGCTCTTTTTCTGGTGCGATTTTCTTGGTTAGTATTCACTGGATATCTCGCAGGTATATTCGTTTTAATTGAATCATAATGCCTTGAGCCGCAGCATGTTAATTCATTCAGTAATAAGAGTCTGCTTTTATAGGCAGGTTAATATAGAATCTCAGTTTTTTTTGTGGTCAATATACGGCCCAATTTGGCGGGTTAAGTGGATCTCAATGGCTGACTTCTTACATATTCACCCTATTAACCCGGAGCGGCGGCTTATAAAGCAGGTAGTTGATGTCTTGCTTACGGGCGGGGTAATAGTCTATCCCACGGATTCAACTTACGCCTTGGGCTGCCATATTGGAGATAAATTAGCATTGGAAAGAATTCGCAGAATCCGCCAATTAGATGCACGACACAACTTTACCTTAGTTTGCAGCGATCTCAGCTCACTGGCAATTTATGCTCGAGTGCACAATAGTGCCTATCGCATACTTAAGGCTTACACACCTGGTCCTTATACCTTTATTTTGAAGGCCACATCTCAAGTACCGAAACGGTTGATGCACCCAAAAAGAAAAACTATAGGTTTGCGAGTACCTGATAATTCGATTACGCAATCGATTCTTTCCAGTTTCGGTGAACCAGTTATGAGCACGAGCCTAATCTTGCCAGATGAGGATAAGCAACTATTTGATGCCTACGAAATGCGTACAAAAATTGGCAAAATGGTCGATCTCATAATAGATGGTGGAGCATGTGGTCTTGAACCAACGACTATGATTGATTTGGTTGAGGGTGTGCCGGAGGTTATGCGGATTGGCAAAGGAGATCCTGAGCCATTTCAATGAAGTTGGGAATATGCTCCCATGAACACTAGTAACAGTCTAAAACAGAACAGGAGTCTGGATTGCCAAGAGTAAATTCACAGCAACGTGTTTTATCAGGAATGCGGCCAACCGGGCGCCTGCACCTGGGGCATTTACATGGCGTACTAAAAAACTGGATAAAGCTCCAAGATGAATATGAGTGCTTCTTTTTTGTGGCTGACTGGCATGCGCTAACAACGCATTATGGAGAACCAAATCTGTTTGAAGAAAATACAATCGATATGGTTATTGATTGGCTCGCTGTAGGCGTTAGCCCAGAATCTGCTGCCTTATTTGTGCAATCAGAAGTGCCAGAACACGCTGAGCTGCATTTGTTGCTCTCTATGACGACACCGCTTTCTTGGCTGGAGCGCGTGCCCAGTTATAAAGATCAGCAAGAGAAACTGCGGGAAAGGGAATTGGATACCTATGGATTTTTAGGTTATCCCTTGCTCCAGGCTGCAGATATTTTGATTTACCAATCAGGCAATGTCCCCGTGGGCGCGGATCAAGTGGCCCATGTTGAATTAACGCGGGAAGTGGCGCGTCGATTTAACCATATCTATGGGCGCGAACCTGGTTTTGAGGAGCACGCCGGAGCAGCAATTCGAAAGATGGGGAAAAAGGCTGGAAAATTGTATTCCCAACTTCGCACTGCCTATACGGAACAAGGAGATCAAGAAGCCTTGGAGAAAGCCCGGAAATTGTTGACAGAGCAACAAAATATTTCAATTGAGGACCGTGAAAGGCTTTATGGTTATTTAGAAGGTGGCGGCCAAATGATATTGGCAGAACCGAAAGCTCTTCTAACACCATCTTCAAAAATGCCTGGGCTAGATGGTCAAAAAATGTCTAAATCCTATAACAATACCATCAGCCTAAGAGAGCCCTTAGATGAAGTTAAGAAAAAAATCAGTACCATGCCAACCGACCCGGCTAGGGTTCGCTTAGTAGACCCTGGCGACCCTGAGAAATGCCCGGTCTGGCAATTACATCAAGCTTATTCTGATGAAATCACTAAAAATTGGGTGATGGAAGGGTGTAAGAGTGCCGGTATTGGTTGTCTGGAATGTAAGAGCCCAGTTATTGATGCGGTTATCACTGAGCTTGAACCAATTCAGAAAGAAGCGGTTCAATATGAAAAAGACCCTGACCTGGTTCGTTCAATAATTGCTGATGGAAGTGAGATGGCTCGGGAAAGTGCCAAAGAAACTCTTGCAGATGTTCGAGCGGCAATGGGCCTTAACAAGTGGTAAGTGGTAAAATACCGGGGAACCGTGAGCTTTTCAGATTCAATTGGGGTAAAATCAACCTCATATCTTAGTAATACGGACCATTAGATTGACGATTACTGGTACCGATGCCGGAACAGATAACCTTTATTCCCAAGGGGAGTCAGATTCCCCTTCAGAAAACATCACTGCCAACCCAATACTAAATCCTTCCGACGATAATGCTCATTTGTCTGAGCAAGGTGAATTGCCCTTTGCTTTTGTTGCAGGCGAAGCAATCACAGAAGTTCCAAAAGATTTGTATATTCCACCAGATGCCCTAGAAATATTTTTGGAAGCATTCGAAGGGCCCCTAGATCTGCTGCTGTATTTAATTAAGCGTCAAAACATCGATATTTTGGATATTAATGTTGCCGATATTACTGATCAGTACATGGCCTACGTAGATTTAATGGATTCCAGTCAATTTGAGCTGGCGGCAGAATATTTGGTAATGGCAGCCATGTTGGCTGAAATTAAATCACGGATTTTATTACCAAGACCAGAAGAAGAGGTGGAAGAGGGCGACCCTCGCATGGAGCTTATTCGGCGTCTTCAAGAATATGAGCGTTATAAGCAGGCAGCTGAAGATATTAATGAAGTTCCTCGAATGGATCGCGAACTCTATCAAGCGAATGCGTCACTGCCTGTTATTGAGAGAATAACTCCTGATCCCGATGTGAAATTGCAGGAAATTTTAATGGCGCTCTCTGGAGTTTTGAAAAGAGGGGATATGTTTGAGCATCACCATATTCAATTCGAGACCTTATCCACTCGGGAAAAGATGTCTGAAATTATGGTGAGACTGTCGGAACATAAATTTATACCGTTGGGTTCGCTGCTTTCTAGAGAGGAAGGTAGGTTAGGTGTAGTGGTTACTTTTCTTGCCGTTATGGAATTGATGAAAGATTCAATGGTTGAGATAGTTCAAACGGACCCATTTGGTCCAATTCACGTTAAGTCTAGAACTTAAGGAGTGCCTGGAGTAGCTTTGACATGAGTGATGTCGACAACAAAGTAAAGATGATAGTTGAAGGCCTTTTGTTGGCGGCAGGAAGACCGCTGACGCTTGACAATATAGCGCAGATTTTTTCTAAGAAAGAACGCCCAGACAAGAAAGAATTAAAAGCTGTAATGGCTGCCATTTCTGCAGAATGTAAAGATCGCGGCTTTGAATTAAAAGAAGTTGCCTCTGGTTTTCGATTTCAAGTAAAACAAGAATTAAGTGAGTGGATAGCAAAACTATGGGAAGAAAGGCCGCCTCGGTATACACGAGCGTTGCTTGAAACTCTCGCATTAATAGCATATCGGCAACCCATAACACGCGGCGATATTGAAGAAATTCGAGGGGTCAGTGTTAGTCCTAATATAATTAGAACCTTAATTGATAGAGAGTGGATTAGGGTTGTGGGTCACCGTGACGTTCCTGGGCGACCGGCAATGTTTGCTACGACCAACCAATTCTTAGATTATTTTAATGTGAAGAGCTTGCAAGAATTGCCTCCTTTATCAGAAATTAAGGATCTTGCAGGGACGGAGCCAGAATTTGATTTGACCGAAGAGTTGGCGAATAGCCGTATTCTTGATATGCCTGATGAAAGTGACGACGACGATGATGAGAGCCGAGTATTAACTGCTGCGGAAGAAGCTCAGCTTTTGGCGGAAGAAGAGGCAGTTGAGTTATCGAAAAAACCTTTAGATGAAATATTACGTATGGGAGTGCCTGAAGAACTTCTCGAAAAGGATAGAGTGGAACGGGAAGCATTGGATAAACAAAATGCTGAGGAAGAAGGAATTGATGATGAGGAATCCGATGAAATTGATCGTGATATAGGGCTGTCAGACGACGATATAGCCGCAAACGAAGAGTTTGAGCGCAACCTATCCGAAAAACCAGCTGCCTTTGATTACGAAGTAACGGAAGATAAGAAAGCTTTTGATACGACACCTGACGTTTCGGTAGACGGAGATTCCAATGATGGTGCCGATGAAGTTGTCAGGGATTCAAATCTCTAATCCAATGTGATCTGATTGGGCAAAAGTAACAATAATGTCCCTAAGAGGGTGCAGCCTAGGGGTGAAAATTAATGCAAATAGAAAAAAATAAAAACTTCAATAATAAAATTAGTGGGATGATGTTGGGCACTAGCGATAAAATATAACAAGAACATTAGCGCTAAATTCATCCGGCTACAGTGCTAATAGCTTGATTGCCTAATCCATAAAACAAATAGATTATGTCAGAGAAATTACAAAAAGTGCTTGCTAGAGCTGGATTCGGTTCGCGTCGCGAAATTGAATCTTGGATTGAACAAGGCCGGATTAAAGTTAATGGAAAAGTTGCTCTACTTGGAGAGCGAGTTATAGATACCGATAAAGTAATTGTCGATGGGAAGAAACTCGCACCTCAGAGAAGTATCCGTTTAGATAAAAGAGTTTTGTTATACAACAAACCTGAGGATGAAATCTGTACCCGAAAAGATCCGGAAGGCAGGCCAACGGTATTTGATAAACTACCCCCTCTTAAACATGGCAGGTGGGTCTCAATTGGCAGGCTTGATATCAATACAAGCGGTCTATTACTCTTTACCACTGACGGTGAGCTGGCTAATAAACTTTCTCATCCAAGTTCAATGGTTGAGCGTGAATACGCTGTAAGAGTTATGGGTGAAGTAAGCCCTGAAATGGTTCAGAGTATGTACGATGGAGTTATCATCGATGACCATTTATGCCGGTTTACGGATATACAGTATTATGCTGGCGAAGGGATTAACCAGTGGTACCATGTTGTACTAATGGAAGGAAGAAACCGTGAAGTGCGGAAAATATGGGAGTCTCAAGGCTTAAAAGTAAGTCGTCTTAAACGTGTTCGTTTTGGGCCGATATTTATACCTAGTACCGTGCGAAAAGGCCAGTTTGAAGAACTTTCAAAAAATGAGATAGATAAACTACGAAAAACTATCAGCTAAGATGACTAAGTTGTCGCCTTGCATACGTAGCCCTTAATTCACTCAATATTGGGCCTAATAAAATTAGTTCTCATTAAATTAGGTTCTTTTAAGAATCGATATAACTTGCTATGGGTTCGGCAGCTGGAATATTCTAAATGTCTTTACTTAGGCAAATAATTCGCCGGCTCAAACTCTCGAACATCTATAGCTTTGCCGTGTATGGGTTTGGATTCTTCGCTCAGTAGATAAAGATAGACAGGCATCAGTTCTTTAGGAAGTGGCTGAGTCTTTGGGTCTTCTGCAGGGAAAGCGGATTTCCGCATTGAAGTTCGCGTCCCTCCGGGATTTAAACTGTTAACTCGAATTGTGCTAGTTTTTTCAAGTTCTTCCGCCAGTGTTTGCATTAAGCCCTCAATTGCAAATTTCGATACTGCATAAGCCCCCCAATGAGCTCGTCCTTCTCGGCCTACACTTGAAGACGTAAAAATTATTCGTGCATCTGGTGATTGTTTTAAGTTTGGCAACAAGGCCTTGGATAACGAAAATGCTGAGTTCACATTGACTTGGATAGTTTCATGCCAGAGATCTGAAGGGTAAAATTCAATAGGACTGCGAGCGCCTAGAATACCAGCATTTAAAATTAAGCCATCTAGTTTTTGGAATTGTTCTGCTAAAGAATTGCTAAGATTTTGGTAGTCTCCCTCTGTGGCAATATTAAAATCTACTGGCTGGATAATTGCTTTGCCAGGGCTTAGTATTTCAATTTTGTCATAGATGGCTTCTAGCTTTTTTTGATTTTTGCCAAGCAAAACAACATTGGCGCCGTAACTCGCAAAGGTTTCCGCACAACATTTACCGATTCCATCACTTGCTCCTGTAACAAGAATAGTTTTTCCGCTCAGAAAATTTTCAACCGTTTCGTACTGGAACATAATTTTAAGTAAACTTTAAACTGTTGAGCAGAGGTTCAATTTGTTCTGGTTTTTGAACGATGAAGTCAGCGTACCATTCTTCGATCTTGCTACCTTCATTTAAATAACCATAAGCAGCAGCGACAGCAATGACATCAGCGTTTTTCGCTGCCTGTATGTCACGAAGATGATCTCCAATATAAATTGTTCTTTCCGTATTGCAGCCTAGCTTCTGGCAAGCTAGGAATATAGGCTCTGGATGTGGTTTTCTATTTTGCACATGATCGGGGCAGATTAGAGCACTACAACGTTGATTGAGGTTTAATTGCTCAAGCAATGCTGAGGCATAAAGGTTCGGTTTGTTAGTAACTATACCCCATGGGATGGAGGCTGATTCTAATTGTATTAGTAGAGTGTCAATACTGGGATAGAGTGAAGATTCGGTAGCTTTAATTTTTTCAGCATAAAGGTCTAATAGTTGTTGATTCAATTGTTGAAAAGCATCTTCACTTTCGTTAATGCCAAAGGCAAGTTTAACTAAAGCCCGAGCACCGTCGGAAACATTTTTATAGATTAGTCGAGAATCAATAGGGGGCTCCCCATATTTTTCTAATAGTTGGTTCACAACTTGAATAAAATCGGGAGCGGTATCGATAAGTGTGCCGTCTAGGTCAAACAAAACACATTCTATAGAAGTTTCTAATGACAAGGAGATTCTCTGCAGGTTAGGGTTTTTGGATCTTTAGAACTAGAAATTTGAAGCTTTTTGATAAAAAGCGATGTAATTAACATCGATATTTTTGCCTAGTGAATATTTCTTGATTATTGGATTATAGCTCATTCCTATCTGATCCTTTAAATTTAGCTGGGACTCTCTACACCAGGCAGCTAGTTCAGAAGGTCGGATAAACTTGGCAAAGTCATGTGTTCCTCTTGGCAAAAGGTTTAAAATATACTCGGCTCCGATTATTGCAAATAAATAGGACTTAGGATTTCGATTTATGGTTGAAAAGAACACCTGGCCACCAGGTTTTGCTAGTTTAAAACAAGCGTTAACGATTGAACTTGGATCTGGTACATGTTCAAGCATCTCCAAACATGTTATTACATCATATTGCTCAGGTTCTTGTATGGCCAAACTTTCTGCGGATATATTACGGTAATCAATATCCAGTTTGCTTTCTAGTTGATGAAGTTTAGCTACGGACAATGACGCTTCTGCAAGATCTATTGCGGTAACATTAGCGCCATGAAATGCCATAGCTTCAGCAAGAATTCCGCCACCGCAACCGATATCTAGAACTTTTTTATTTGCAAGATTAATTTGCTGGCTAATATAGTTCATCCTCAACGGATTAATTTCGTGAAGGGGTTTAAACTCGCTATTAGGATCCCACCACCGCGAAGCTAGTTCTTCGAATTTCCGAATTTCAATGTCGTCCACATTCTTCATAATATTTCTAGTTCTCAGCTACTTTTTGTCCCCAATCTAGGGCGCTACGTTTGATTTTAGTCTCATCTAGAGTGACAAGCTTGCCTTCTGTCAATAATGATTGACCTGCGCACCACACATGACTCACTTGAGAAGCATTTACTGCATAGACTAAAGTGGATACTGGATTGTTTACGGGTATAGAGTTGAGGCTATCAAGGGCAATGGCAGTAATATCAGCCCTTTTGCCTATCTCCAGGCTCCCAATAATATTGTCTAATCCAAGGGCTTTCGCTCCGTTTATTGTCGCCATTTCTAGAGCTTGATGAGCGGGTATATTGCTGGCGTTTTCGCTTGCAGCTTTTGCTAGCAATGCAGCAGAACGAAGTTCCGAGAACATATCAAGGTCATTGTTACTGGCTCCACCGTCTGTTCCTAATCCTACGTTTACCGATTGCTCTATAAGTGCGGGAATGGGACAAAATCCGCTTGCTAGCTTCATATTTGATTCAGGGCAGTGTATGACGTTCGCTCCATGATGGCTTAATATCTTAATTTCTTCAGCTAATAATTGCGTAGCATGAACGCAATTTAGCCGCGGAGAAATTAAGCCAAGATCCTTTAATCTTCCTAGTGGCCTACGTCCTTCTGTTTTCAAAGCTTCTTCTACTTCTTCGAATGTCTCATGTACATGCATGTGGATTGGTACATCAAGTTCTTCGGCGAGAGTTGCTACTTTGCACAAAGGCTTATCGGATACCGTATAAGGCGAATGAGGACCGAAGGCTGTAGTCACTAATTCGTTGTCTCGATAATGGTCATGAAGTTGAGTTGCCTTGAGAATATATTCATCTGCATCTTGAGCCCAGCATGTTGGAAAATCGAGTACTGGACTGGCCAGTTGGACCCTTATTCGGGCATTTAATGCCGCCTTTGCGACTTCGTCTGGGAAAAAATACATGTCAGCAAAGCACGTCGTGCCAGATGTAATCATTTCTGCAATGGCAAGAGACGCACCTTCATAAACAAATGCTCTCTCTACTAGCCGCTCTTCTAATGGCCAAATTTTTTCTTCTAGCCATTCTTTTAAAGGTATATCGTCAGCTACGCCACGAAGTAGCGCCATGGGAGAATGACCATGAGCATTGACTAGGCCAGGGATGACTGCATGATCCGGTAATTTTATGACTTGTTTTGCTTGAAAAAGACTCTCGCTGTCGTGAATGCTGCAAAGGTCATGGATTTTTTTATTTTTAATGATGATGGCTTGATCTTCTAGTACCTGTCCCCTAGGCACTATAGGTATAAACCATTTCGCCTGTATGATTAGATCCACCTGCATACTATATTACTAACCTTCTACCGAATAATCGCAGTCAAATAAAGTCAACATTTAATCTAAAGCACCATAAGACTTGGGCCTAAAATAGTTACATTATTATACCCATAAATTCTCAAAATAGCCCGACAGATTATTAATGGCTAAAAACATTTTAAAGTACTGAAATATAGGGAATTAATTAGAGTGATTATTTTCATTAGCAGTGTCTTTTTAAGACAGAAATATGCTATCATTTGGCCTCGGTTGTAAGGTCTAATTCTTCAGAAAAATATGTGTAAGAATTAGCGAAATTGGCCGTTAAGATTATTAATAAGTAACAAGATTTAATTGCGATCAACATAATAATTAGGCCCTTAATCAGCTCCGTTTTGCCCACCGTTCTTTTAGGAAATTGCTAGTTTATGTCTGAATTTGCGAAGCAGGTTTTGCCTGTTGCCTTAGAAAGTGAAATGCGCGAGTCCTATCTTGCTTATGCCATGAGTGTGATTGTAGGTCGTGCACTGCCAGACGTCAGGGACGGGCTGAAGCCTGTGCATCGTCGCTCGCTCTTTGCCATGAATGTGTTGTCTAACGACTTTAACAAACCTTATAAAAAGTCTGCTCGTGTGGTTGGCGATGTTATTGGCAAATATCACCCACATGGTGATTCAGCAGTGTACGATACGCTCGTACGTATGGCGCAAAGCTTTTCATTGCGCTATCCCCTCGTAGACGGTCAAGGAAATTTCGGTTCGATTGATGGCGACGCTGCTGCTGCTATGCGTTACACAGAAATACGCATGGCGAAGATTTCCCATGATTTGCTAGCAGATCTCGATAAAGAAACTGTGGATTTTTCGCCTAATTATGATGGCACTGAGCACATCCCAGATGTTTTGCCCACACAGATACCGAATCTATTGGTGAATGGTTCTTCTGGAATTGCGGTTGGTATGGCAACAAATATTCCGCCGCATAATTTAACTGAAGTCGTAAGTGGGGCGATAGCCTTACTTGATAATCCAGACTTAGAGATCGACACATTGATGGAGCATATAACGGGTCCTGATTTTCCGACTGCCGGTATTATTAACGGGAAGGCAGGGATTATTCAGGCCTATCGGACCGGCCGCGGTCGCATTTATGTCCGAGCTCGTGCAGAAGTTATAAGTGATGAGAAGACTAACAAAGACACTATCATTGTTACTGAGATTCCTTTCCAGCTAAATAAATCAAAACTCATAGAAAGGATTGCTGAGTTAGTTAAAGAAAAGAAGCTTGAAGGAATTTCTGAGCTGCGTGACGAATCTGATAAAGACGGACTTCGCATAGTGATAGAATTGCGTAGAGGTGAGATGGGCGATGTAGTTTTAAATAATCTATATGCTCAAACGCAAATGCAATCGGTGTTTGGAATTAATATGGTGGCCTTGGTTGATGGGCAACCGCGACTTCTGAATTTAAAAGAAGTTCTAGATGCGTTTATCCGCCACCGTCGTGAAGTCGTTTCGCGCAGAACTTCGTACCTTTTGAGGAAGGCTAAGGAAAGAGGGCATATTTTAGAAGGCTTGGCTGTAGCTCTGGCAAATATTGATGCGGTTATTGAGCTTATTAAAAGTTCACCGTCATCAGCGGAAGCTAAAGAAAAACTACTTTCCCGTTCTTGGCAGTCCGACAGTGTTCTCAAGATGCTTGGGGAGGTTGGTTCTGATGCTTGCCGACCAGAGGGACTCGAAACTCGTTTTGGACTGAAAGACTCAACATATTTTCTTTCGCCTGATCAGGCACAAGCTATTTTAGAATTACGCCTTCACCGCTTAACTGGTCTGGAACATGAAAAGCTAATTAATGACTATAAAGCTTTGCTAGAGCAGATTGCCGACTATCTCGACATTTTAGAGAACCAGTCTCGCTTGATCGGTGTGGTTAGAAAAGAGTTAGAGCAAGTTCAAAATGAATACGGCGATGAAAGGCGAACTGAAATTGTCGGATCACAACAAGATCTTACGATGGAAGACCTGATCTCTGAAGAAGATCGAGTGGTTACAATTTCCCAAAGTGGTTACGCAAAAACTCAACCTTTAGCAGACTATAGCGCGCAGCGTCGCGGTGGGACTGGCAAAGCAGCGGCCTCTGTTAAAGACGAGGATTTTGTGGAGCACCTACTAATTGCTAGTACTCACGACACATTACTGTGCTTTAGCAGTATGGGTAAAGTCTATTGGTTGAAGGTCTTTCTCATTCCTATAGCGAGCCGAACATCCCGGGGCAAACCCATAGTTAATATTTTACCCTTAGAAGAAGGTGAGCGAATCACCAGCATGTTGCCAGTAACAGACTACGATGAAAAACATTTTGTATTCATGGCAACCTCTAACGGAACCGTAAAGAAAACAGGTCTAAATAATTTCGCTAGACAAAGAAGTGTTGGGCTACGAGCAATTGAGTTAGATGAAGGTGATGAATTGGTTGGGACTGCTGTAACAGACGGGAATAAAGACGTCATGTTGGTAAGTACCAGTGGAAAGACGATTCGATTTAATGAAGCAGATGTGAGAGCGATGGGAAGAACTGCGAGAGGAGTTCGGGGAATTAAAATGGCTGCTGAATGCCGGATGATCTCGCTTATAATTCCAGATGATGACAAGCAAATATTAACTGTGAGCGAAACAGGTTATGGGAAACGCACAAATATAAAGGATTACCCGGTTTATGGGAGAGGGGGACAGGGTGTTATTGGTATTCAAACTAGCGAAAGAAATGGTGCTGTGGTTGGAGCGGTTCAAGTTTCAGAAAACGATGAGATAATGTTGATCTCTGACAAAGGCACATTAGTACGTACTCGCGTAGAAGAAGTTTCAGTTCAAGGGAGAAATACGCAAGGCGTCCGTCTTATTAGATTAAGAGAAGGTGAGAAACTTGTCGGGCTAGAACAAGTTGACGAGCCAAATGAGGAAGATTTGGTAATCTCAGATGACGAAACCGTATAGTCTATCTAGGGATAGATTTGTACGTTCTCTGCTTCCAGCATAAATATTGCATAATGCGCTAAGGAGCAATTCTTGAGCACACAGAATAAAATAGCTTTCCTCGGGCCCGAGGGTACTTTTTCGCAAACGGCTGTAGTAAACCATTTTGGTAATTCTTGTGTGCTTTTCGATTGCTCGAGCATTGATGAGGTATTTCTTGCCGTACAGCATAAGCGCGCAAATTATGGTGTTGTGCCAGTTGAAAATTCAACGGAAGGGGCGGTTAATAACACCCAGGATTGTTTAATTGATAGCACGGTAAGCATTGTTGGGGAGGTCATAGTTCCAATAATTCATCATTTATTAGTGCCTCCTGGAACCGCTGAGGAGAACATTACAAAAATAGTGTCACACAAACAATCTCTAGCACAATGTAGGCAATGGATTTCAAAATCATTTCCGGGTGTTGAGCTCGTCGAATGCCCCAGTAATGCTGAAGCAAGCAAACTGGCGAGTGAAAGTGATACTATTGCAGCTATTGCAGGCAGTCTAGCTGCCGAAGTTTACGGCTTAGAAATTCTAAGAGATAAAATTCAGGATCAACTTCACAATAGCACACGGTTTCTTGTCCTTTCAAATTCTACTAAGAACCCAAGTGGCTCTGATAAAACTAGCGTGCTAATTTACGCCGAAAATAAACCGGGTGCATTGTTTCGCATACTAGAGCCTTTCGACAATCTTAGAGTTAATTTAACAAAAATTGAAACTCGTCCAGCGAAGTCTGAGGCATGGGCTTATGTATTCTTCATAGATTTTGAAGGCCATGTTGAAGACGACATTATCGTTGAACTGTTTAAGCGTCTTGAAGCGTGTACAGCTGAAATTAAAATATTGGGATCTTATCCGATATTTGTGAATTCCTAATACTATTATTTTAAAGGTTCTTGATTTTGTCTGATTTTTACTCAAACCGAATAGCAATTCTTGGTATTGGGCTAATTGGGGGAAGTATTGCGCGAGGACTCAAGAGCGCCAATAATGATATTTTTATCAGCGCGTATGATCAAAACGATGAAGCATTGCGGCAGGCTCTATCAGAGGGGGTGATTAATCAAATCAGTACTCTTGAAGAATTGGCTCGAGAATCTAATATATTAGTTATCGCGCTTCCTCCTATTACTGCAGCCCAATTAATACCTAAATTAGCAGCTGTGGCTGATAAACATTGCATTATAACTGATGTTGCTAGCGTGAAATCTAAGATCATGGAAGCTGTAAAGGAACAACCCTTGTCATTTCAGCAGCGTTTCGTTCCTGGTCATCCTATTGCAGGCTCGGAGGAGAGTGAGTTTAAGTCATCTACGTCAGAGCTTTTTCGAGATCGAAACGTAATATTGATTCCACATACCAAAATTAATCCGAAAGCATTAGCGGTTGTGAATGAGCTTTGGCGCAAACTTGGGGCTAATATTTTAGGTATGGAGCTTGCAAAACACGACGAAGTCTTAGCAATGACTAGCCATCTTCCACATTTGTTGGCTTACACGATTGTAGATGCCCTAGTCGGTCAGCAACAAAGTGAAGATATTTTTCGCTATGCTGCAGGCGGCTTCGCTGATTTTAGTCGATTGGCTTCCAGTAATGCAAAAATGTGGTCCGATATATTTGTTACAAACTCTGAGGCAATGATCTTGACTCTTGATTCCTATATTGAACGGCTTCAAGAATTTAAGAAATATATCGCCAACCAAGACCATTCACTTTTAATGAGAAAACTCTCTAATGCAAAGGATGTCAGAGATGATTTTCTACAGAAATATCTTGGAAATAAAGTGACGACACAATCAACAGCTACCAACATTAATTTTACTCTCGCCCCAGGTGGAGTTGTTAAAGGTGATATCCGAGTGCCCGGTGACAAATCAATTTCCCATCGCGCCATAATCTTAGGTTCTATTTCAGATGGGGTGACGAAAGTAAGTGGGTTTCTTCAAGGGGAGGATGCGCTAAATACATTGGCGGCATTTCAAGAAATGGGTGTCACGATTGTTGGCCCATCAAATGGTAAGCTAACTATTTATGGGGTTGGCAAAGAAGGATTAAAGGCTCCAAGAGTCCCTTTATATATGGGTAATTCAGGGACTGCGATGCGCTTATTATGCGGCTTGCTTGCTGTGCAAAAGTTTGACAGCGTGCTTACAGGCGACGAATCATTAAATCAGAGACCTATGGCTCGGGTGATTGAGCCGTTAGCACTTATGGGTGCTAAAATTGAATCAACAGAGAAAAATACACCGCCACTCCTGGTATCTGGGAGAGAATTAAAAGCCGCTGAGTACGATATGACGATAGCAAGCGCGCAGGTTAAATCCTGTCTCTTGTTGGCGGGGCTCTATGCTAAGGGTGAAACGATAATTACGGAACCGGCACCCTGTAGGGATCACACAGAACGAATGTTGGAGGGTTTTGGTTATGTGGTTACGAAACAGCATGATGGTAGAAAGACGTCAGTCCATGGTGGCGGTAGCTTAAAAGCCGCCTCTATAGATATCCCTGCGGATATTTCTTCGGCAGCATTCTTTTTGGTCGCTGCAACGATTACCCCTGGATCAAAATTAATACTTAGACATGTAGGGGTTAACCCTACCCGCACTGGAATTATTAATCTCCTTAATTCCATGGGAGCAAATATACAAATACTTAATGAAACTAATGTAGGTGGCGAGCCAGTGGCCGACCTTCAAGTTTCATATGCTGCTTTGCGGGGAATTGAAATTCCCAAGGATCAAATTCCCTTGGCGATTGATGAATTTCCGGTCTTATTCATAGCCGCTGCTTGCGCTGAAGGGGAAACAATACTCCGTGGTGCCTCAGAGCTTAGAGTAAAGGAAAGCGATCGAATAGAAGCAATGGCTACCGGATTGGAGACCCTCGGCATCTCTGTTGAGACTTTTTCTGATGGAATTTGCATTGAGGGTGGAAACTTTCAGGGAGGAGTAATCGATAGTTTTGGTGATCATCGAATCGCGATGGCCTTTGTGATCGCTGGCTTACGAGCCAGCACACCAATTAAAATAAGCAATTGTGCGAATGTTGGGACTTCGTTTCCTGGTTTCATTTGTCTAGCCAATAAAGTAGGCATTCCCGTTAATCAGGTGACAGAAGAACAATAGATGAACCCTGTTCCCGTAATCACAATTGACGGACCTTCAGGCTCTGGTAAAGGAACTATCGCGGGACAAGTGGCAGAGCGCCTAGGATTTACGTTACTTGATAGTGGGGCGTTGTATCGCACCCTGGGAATCGCAAGTCATAAACAAGGTATTGATACTGCAGACGAGCAGCAACTTGTTTGTTTAGCAAGGTCCTTAGATATTAGTTTTGGCAAGCGCGGGCTAGGGACTGTTATTTTAAACGGTGAGGACGTCTCCAAGGATATTCGTACCAAATTAGGGAGTCATCTCGCTTCTCTGGTTGGGGCCATTCCGGCGGCCAGAGACGCACTTTTTGAAAGGCAACTGCAATTCCGTCAAGCTCCTGGCTTGGTGGCGGACGGGCGGGATATGGGAACAGTTGTGTTTCCTGATGCTAAACTAAAAATATTTCTTACGGCGAGTGTTTCCGAGCGTGCCCAAAGGAGATATAAGCAGTTGATTGATAAGGGTATTGATGCTAATCTGCCCGACCTTTTGGCGGAGCTGAAAGAGCGGGATAGACGCGATATCGAGCGTCCAATTTCTCCACTGAAACCTGCTAAAGACGCTTTAATTTTGGATTCTACTGAACTTACTATTGATCAAGTAACAGAGCAGATATTGTCTGAATTTTCAGCCAAAACCGGCACATAGCATTACCCAGTTAAAATGGTTCCAGTTCGCATCACCAGTACTAGCGAATTAGGAGTTTTCTTAAATAACCCCGCAGTTACTGGATTGCGGAAAGCTGCAACATAAATTAACTAAGTGTTGCAACTTATTGTATATATTGGATTTTATGATGAGTGAGAATTTTGCAGATTTATTCGAGCAAAGCTTGAATGAAATAGATATGACCCCGGGTGCGATCGTCACTGGAACTGTAATTGATATAGATACAGATTGGGTTACAGTCCACGCCGGCCTTAAGTCTGAAGGCGTTATACCCCGAATTCAATTCCTCGATGAGCAAGGTAATCTCTCCTTAGAGGTTGGGGATGAAGTAAAAGTAGCCTTGGAGACAGTTGAAGATGGTTTTGGAGAAACCCGGCTCTCGCGAGAGAAAGCTAAGCGAGCAGAGTCATGGATGGAATTAGAAGCAGCCTATGAAAAGAATGATATCGTGACTGGTGTCATCAATGGCAAGGTCAAAGGGGGCTTCACTGTTGATTTAAACAATATCCGCGCATTTCTCCCTGGCTCACTCGTTGATGTGAGGCCAGTAAGGGATACCTTGCATCTCGAAGGGCAGGAACTTGAATTCCGGTTAATTAAACTTGATCAAAAACGCAACAACGTAGTGGTCTCTCGACGTGCTGTTCTAGAATCAGTTAGCACTGAAGAGCGCGATGCCTTATTGGAAAAACTGCAAGAAGGTATGTCTGTCAAAGGCATAGTAAAGAACTTAACTGACTACGGTGCATTTGTAGATTTAGGTGGCGTCGATGGTCTTCTGCACATAACTGATATGTCCTGGAAAAGAATTAAGCATCCTAGCGAAATCGTAAATGTTGGTGACGAGATCGACGTAAAAGTTCTTAAATATGATAGAGAACGCAACCGAGTTTCATTAGGACTTAAGCAATTAGGCGAAGATCCATGGCAAGCAATTAAACAACGCTACCCAGAAAACATGCAGGTAAAAGCAGTTGTAACAAACTTAACTGATTATGGCTGTTTCGCTGAACTCGAAGAAGGTGTGGAAGGGTTGGTCCACGTATCTGAAATGGATTGGACCAATAAAAATATTCATCCTTCAAAAGTAGTCCAGTTAGGCGATGAAGTAGAAGTTATGGTGTTAGATATTGATGAAGAGCGCCGTCGCATCTCACTTGGAATTAAGCAATGCTTTCAGAACCCTTGGGATGGTTTTGCTGAAAATTTTAAGAAAGGCGATAAAATCTCTGGAAATATAAAATCAATTACTGACTTTGGAATTTTCATCGGCCTTGATGGAAATATCGATGGTTTAGTCCATCTCTCCGATATTTCTTGGGATGAAACAGGTGAAGAAGCAGTTCGCAACTTTACGAAGGGCGACGAAATAGAAACTGTAATACTTTCAATCGATCCGGAGCGCGAGCGAATTTCATTAGGCGTCAAACAGCTTGAAGATGATCCTTTTATGAACTATGTGTCTGAATTTGAAAAGGGCAGCATAGTGAAAGGTAATATCAGCGTGACTGAAGCGAAGTCTGCTACGATCACTTTGAGGGAAGGTGTTGAAGGCACCCTCCGAGCTTCAGAAATCAGCAGGGATAAAATAGATGACGTCCGTAATGCAATTAATGAGGGCGATGAAATTGAAGTTAAGATTGTCAGCGTAGATCGCAAGAGTCGGACGATTAGTCTATCGGTAAAAGCGATTGAAATAGATGACGAGAAAGCTGCAATTCAAGAGCACAAAGGTCAGGAAGTCAGTGACGTATCGCCAGGAACAATCGGTGACTTGATTAAGGCAGAAATGGATAAAGAATAAAAAAAGACTAATCTAGAGGTATAGTCTGAAAAGTTACGTTAAATCCTTGCTAAGTAAGGGTACAAGATTAATCGCCGAGCTAGGGATATTCTTGTGTTGGGTTATAACCACCTGAATAAATTAATAAATACTGGTTTTGTGGGACAGTATGATTTAGCCTTCTAGGCGTAGGTTAAAGTACAGGGGAAAATTATGACTAAATCTGAGCTTATAGATCGTATAGCGGCAAGGCAAACTCAGCTGTCTGCTAAAGATGTTGAGTTAGCGATCAAAGCGGTTCTCGAATACATGTCTCAAGTATTGGCAGAGGGTGGGAGAATCGAAATTCGTGGATTTGGCAGTTTTTCACTACATTATCGAGTGCCAAGAATTGGAAGAAACCCGAAAACGGGCACGCCAGTTGTGTTGAGTGGCAAATACGTGCCTCACTTTAAGCCGGGTAAAGAATTAAGAGATCGTGTTAATGCAAGCTTGTTGACAGAGCAACATTATTAAATTGGTTTAATGGTCTGGACTGTTGAGTTTAGATTTTAGAGCGGCATAACCTTTGGGCTATGCCGTTTTTCATTTCTAGAAAAATAGGTAAGCTTTTCTAAGAATTTGCTAGGGCTGAGTGCAAAGTGATGCGGAAAATTAGCAGTCTACTTTCAGGTTTGTTCTTAATCTTGGTCTTTACAGCCAGTGTAACGTTCACCTACTTTAATTCGGACCCGATTAGTATATCTGTAGGCGCCTGGCAATCTCCATCACAACCTATTTCTGTATGGATTATTGGCGCGTTCGTTTTGGGCGGTTTAATTGGCCTATTGTTTGGGTTGGAAATATTTAAAAACCTTAAATTGAGGGCAGAAAATCGGTACTTGAATCGACAATTAGATAAGGTGAAAAAACAAGTACTTCAATTAAGAGGAAAGAGTTCAACGGATCTCTAGAAATAGTGGAAAATATCGGCATTTACATTCTTTTGCTATTTGCAGTAGCTGCGGGTTGGGCATTCGGCAGAACTTCTGTATCTTCACGAAAAAAGCATAGTGTTGAAACTAATGAGCTCTTTGCAGATTATTTTGTTGGTTTGAATTATTTGCTGAATGATGAACCAGATGAAGCTATTGATACTTTTATAAGAGCTCTAGAGATTAATAGTGAAACCGTTGAAACGCATCTAGCGCTTGGTGCACTTTTACGAAGAAGAGGAAAAGTTGATAAAGCCATTAAGATTCATCAGAATCTATTAGCTCGCCAGGAGCTAGATAAATCTTTTTTTGATTCAACGCGGTTACAACTAGCAATAGATTATATTTCAGCAGGCTTGTTAGACAGAGCAGAGCGATTACTTAATGAAATTCTCGGAGATAGTACTGCTATTAAGTGGGACGCCCTACGATATTTAATAACTATTTATCAAACAGAAAAAGAATGGGTTAAGGCGATCAGTTGCTCTTCCGAATTACTTAAAAATCCGGCTTATAAGAAAGATTATGATATCCGAGCTGCTGCAGCTCATTATTGTTGTGAATTAGCAGAGCAATTATTATGCGAAGAGAAAGGCACAGGAGCAAAAGACATCATCAAGAAGGCGTTTGCCTTTGATAAAAAAAATGTACGTGCTACTTTGTTGCTTGCACGGACGGAACAAAGCTTGGGGAATTATAAGGCCGCAATCAAAGGGTTAGTTAGAATAAGAACAAATAATCCTGAGTTCATTAGCCAGGTTTTAGGGCCATTGGCTGAGTGTTATGAGCAGATTCATAACTTAGTAGCATATGAAAAGCTTTTGATGAATACGCTCCCGGAAGAGCCAGATGTAAGTGTTGTCCTCGCACTCTCAGATTTAGTAAAAAGGCGGTCTGGTGATGAAGCGGCAATTTCATTCTTAAACGATTACTTAGTAAAAAAACCTTCGCTGACAGGATTGATTGAATTGCTTAAGCTGCAAATACCCAAAACAGATGCTGCTATGAGCACTAATTTAAATCTCTTGCAGCAAATGATTAATCGGCTCGTGAATAAAAAAGCCACCTATCAGTGTCATCACTGCGGTTATGAAGCTAGATCTCTCTACTGGTTGTGCCCAAGTTGTCAAAAATGGGACAAAATTAAGCCTATTTTAGAGGCGGGTGGTAGCTAAGTTCGTTTAAAATCTGGAATGTTTCGAATTTGTGGGGCATTGAACACACCCTTCAGAAGCACTAGGTCAAAACAAAATAAAAATAAAAATAAAAATAAAAAGCAGAGAGTGAAGATTGTTAATAACCTTAAGAGGTTTCAATCCGGATGAGCAAGAATATAATCATCGCGTTAGATTTCGCGACAGGCGATAAGACTCTTCAATTCTTGGATCTTCTTGACCCAAATCTTTGCAGAGTTAAAATTGGTAAAGAGCTTTTTACTGCAAGCGGTCCACAATTGGTAAGAAAAATTATAGACCGCGGTTTTGATGTATTCCTGGATTTAAAATTCCACGATATCCCAAATACTGTCGCAAGAGCATCAAAAGTTGCAGCAGATCTAGGAATATGGATGTTTAATATCCATGCTTCTGGTGGTCGAACAATGATGGAAGCTGCGCGTGAGTCCATCGATTCTCTCGGTAATCAACGACCTTTATTGATTGGGGTCACCGTTCTGACTAGCTTCTTAAAAAAGGATTTAGAGCAAACTGGCATTCATTCCTATCCAGAAGACCAGGTGAGTAAACTCGCTTTTCTAGCACGCGATTCAGGGCTAGATGGGGTTGTTTGCTCTGCCGCCGAAACTAAATTGTTACGTTCTCAGATTGACGATAAATTCTGCCTTGTAACTCCAGGAATACGACGCCCTGAAGATGCCATTGGCGATCAGAAGCGCATCATAGGGCCGGCAGAGGCAATTCAGAATGGAAGCAATTATTTAGTTGTTGGACGCCCAATAACAAGTGCTGATTCACCCAATGGTGCGCTGATAGAATTTAATGATGCTGTATCTAGTGTTAACCAAACTCTCAATTAGATTGTTTGAGTCTTTTACGCTACCAGTACCGGAACTACTGTGGAATGCTTTGCTATTTTCGTTAAGCAGCGGAACTTGCCTTGGTCAAAGATCTTGGAGTGGTCACTATAGAAAGAAATTGGCTTGAGACTCTCTGCTCAAGTAATTAAGCACTAGAAATAAAATGGTTTCATTTGTTTACGAAAGTGCCTGATTATTTTGGTATAAATGCGATTCCTTTCTATATAATGCCGGCGTCGAAATCAGTATTAAGGGTGTTGACTCATGTCCATGCTGTCTGTCTGTTTTAGTATATTCGTCGCATCCTTAATGCTAACGGGGGTATTGCGTAAATATGCAGTGCGGCTCCACCTTATTGATACACCGATTGAACGAAGTGCACATCGCGAACCGATCCCTAGAGGTGGAGGGTTGAGCATTAGTCTTCTATTTTCGTTAGCTACCTTCTACTTTTACTTTGTTGGTTTGATATCCGCAGCTGAATTTTTAGCCCTCGGCGGGGGCGTTCTAATCGGGTTATTGGGATTAGCTGATGATGTTGTTTCGCTGAGATTACGCTGGAGATTGTCTGTGCAGTTCTTGGCTGCCACCTGGAGTGTCTATTGGCTGGGTGGTGTGGTGCCGGTAAACTTTGGACTTTTTGTCCTTTCATATCCTCTAATTCTAAGTATATTAGGTGTGCTGGCACTAGTTTGGCTCTTAAACCTCTATAACTTTATGGACGGGATAGATGGATTAGCTGGAAGTCAGCTACTTTTTGTCAGTGCGATGACTTATTTTCTCGCTATGAATAATGAGGACCAAGTTGTAGGAATGCTCTCAGCAGTATTGATTGCAGCAGGAGCTGGATTTCTAGTTTGGAATTGGCCGCCGGCAAAAATATTTATGGGAGATGCGGGTAGTAATTTTATAGGTTATTCACTAGGAATAATGGCACTTTTATCGATGCACCATGAAAGCCTAGCGGTCTGGACTTGGTTTATCCTGCTGGGCGTTTTTGTGGTGGACTCGATGGTCACTCTGTGTAATCGTTTTTTGCTGGGTGGCAAGTGGTATGAAGGCCATGCGTCCCATGCTTATCAAAATGCTGCTAAAAGCTATAAAAGCCATAGCAAAGTGACGATAGCAGTGCTAGCAATAAATGTTGTATGGTTAGCCCCTTTGGCTTGGCTGTCCGCTCAGCTGCCGGAATTCGGGGCATTGTTAACTATTATTGCGTTGGCGCCTTTGATATTTCTAGCTAGTAAATATCAAGCTGGGAAATCAGTGGGCATCACAAATTAGAATACTTGCCAAGACTGAAAAATGAAGGTTGGTATCTTGATTAGAGTTTGACAGTTAGAAAAAAATATAGCAAAGAATCACAAGAAGATGTCTAGTAAGGAATAATTGAAAGTGGACGTCGGAACGATTTTTTTGGGGGGGTAGCTATGCAGCTTTATGCAATACCAGTGTCGCGGTTTATAAAACAAATTCTAATGATTCTTGCTGACAGCATCATGATCGTAATGGGGCTGGCATTTAGCTTTATGCTACTAGGTAAAAATTTTTTAGCCCAAGATCAAGTTTTTTATCTCTACACATCGATTTCGACCTTATTGAGTATTTTAGTGTTTGTTCGAATTGGGTTGTATCGAGCGATCGTACTTTACATGGGTTTGCAGTCAGGGTTTGTTGTCTTGCAGGGCGTTACTATCGCTAGCTGCCTTTTCGCTGTTTCCTATTTGTTTTCTCAAACACCCGAGTCTTCGAATTATTCAATTCTTCCAATTTTCTGGATGATAGCCCTACTTTTTATTGGTGGGAGCCGGTTTGTCGCCAAGGTTATCTTGCAGAGTTTGATACAAAACTTTCGGCCGAAGGAGCCCGTAATTATATACGGCGCCGGAAGCTCAGGCATGCAACTGGTTGTGGCTTTACAAAATGGTGACCAGTATCTGCCAGTTGCATTTGTTGATGACAGCCATCGTATGCTGGGCAGCACAGTTCATGGCGTAAGAGTTTATAGTCCGAATTCGCTTTATGAGTTAATTGAAAGTTATGCTGTGCGTCAAATTCTCTTAGCAATACCATCCGCGACACATGTTGAAAGGAAAGAAATTCTTAATCGACTTGAGCACTTGCCAGTGCATGTAAAAACTGTTCCTGACTTGTTTGATATGGTTTCTGGAAAAGTGGGCGTTGATGAAGTTCGTGATATCGATATCGAAGATTTGCTCGGACGGGATATTGTCCCCCCGAATCCAGAATTATTGGGCGCATGTATTAATGGTCAGTCGGTAATGGTAACTGGTGCTGGCGGCTCTATCGGCTCAGAGCTATGTCGCCAAATTATTAATATCAATCCTGCGCGAGTTATCCTTCTTGATTCTTTTGAGTATGGTTTGTATGAGGTTGAGAGTGAACTCAGAGGAAAATTACATACAATTGAAAATGGGGGTAAGATTGAAATCATTGCTTTGCTAGGGTCCGTCTGTAATCGCGCGCAAATTGAAAACGCGATAAAGAGTTTTGCAGTTGATACTGTTTATCACGTAGCAGCTTACAAACAAGTGCCGATGGTAGAGAGAAATATTATAGAGGGAGCGCAGAATAATATATTTGGTACGCTAACTTCAGCACTGGCAGCAAAAAAATGCAACGTAAAAAACTTTGTCTTAATTTCGACTGACAAGGCTGTACGACCAACAAATTTTATGGGTGCGACTAAGCGATTCGCAGAACAGGTCTTGCAGGCACTAGCACAAAAAGAAAGCAGCACTAAGTTTAGCATGGTGCGATTTGGGAATGTGCTTGGATCCTCTGGGTCGGTAGTCCCACTATTTAGAAAACAAATAAACACTGGTGGGCCAGTAACCGTTACCCACCCAGAGGTCACTCGCTATTTTATGACTGTGCAAGAAGCTGCGCAGCTCGTAATTCAAGCTGGTTCAATGGCAACGGGAGGTGATGTTTTTGTGTTAGATATGCATGAACCAATTCGGATAGTTGACCTTGCTAAGAAAATGATTCACTTAATAGGATATGACATTAAAGATGAAAATTCATACCGGGGCGATATCGCTATTGAGTATACCGGTTTGCGACCAGGGGAAAAGCTCTATGAAGAGCTACTGATAGGTGAGTCAGTTACGGGTACTGAGCATCCCAAAATCATGCGCGCAGAAGAAGAAACATTGTCTTGGGATTCTCTAAAGGGGCTCTTAGAGCGACTTGAAACAGCTTGTCAGAACATAGACCTGCCCGAAATTCGGAAAGTATTAATGGAAGCTGTTGATGGTTTTGAGCCGAAGGAGGAAGCCAGTGATCCACTCTGGGAAATTTATTATGCCAACGTTCATAATAACTCGATCGAGAGTTCCGAGAAATCAGCTCAATCCGGTTCAATCGAACAGAAAGTAACACCGTTATTTAAAAAATAAGTATTTTTAGAAGTAAAGAGGACAGGGTAGAATGGCTTGAGTTTAACCTTGGGGTTACAAAATCAGCAAAGCCATTCTACTAGTTTACTTTTTTATTTTATTGCTATTCCTGCGTAGTTGAAATAATTGTTATAGCTTCTAGCGGCACATTTTGATGGCCTCGCTGTGACCCTGTCGCTACCATCCTAATTTGGTCAATAATATCCATGCCCTCTGTTACGTTTCCAAAGGCTGCATAACCATAGCCTGCTTGACTAGAATTCTGAAAATCAAGATTTCCATTATTTACTACATTGATAAAGAATTGAGAGGTTGCGCTGTCTACTACGCCAGTACGTGCCATGGCAATTGTGCCCCTGGTATTGGATAGGCCCGTATCTGCTTCATTCTTTATGGGGTCATAAGTAGATTTTTGTACCATGTCCTCGTCGAATCCTCCGCCTTGAATCATGAAGTCACTGATAACTCGATGAAAAATAAGGCCGTCGAAATAACCATTGTTCACATATCTAAGAAAATTTTCGACGGTAATGGGGGTTAAATCAGGCCGTAATTCAATTTTAATTGTCCCCATCGAAGTTTCCATGGCTACTACGGGATTATCCTGGGCAGTGACGGATGAGCTAATGACAAGAAGGGTGGCTAGTAATAGCGCTCGCATATTTATTCTCCTAATAGGTAGTAAGCGATTCAAAATAGGTCGCTACTATACAATATTTCCTTGGGGCATAACCATATATGGACTATAGAGACCAAATTGTTGCGATCTGGTGAGCGAATTTATCGCTGAGAAAGGAGGGTAGTATGAGTACTCATGAAAAATGGCTGCCCAACCTGGACTCGAACCAGGAACCAAGTGATTAACAGTCACCTACTCTACCATTGAGCTATTGGGCAGCAGAGTTTTGTTATCTGAGTATAGCTCGAAAAGGCGCGTAGTCTAATGAGAAATGAAATCCCGGTCAACAGTTGCTACAGCTCACTATCAATTCTGGTGTAATCTTATCGGTTGGTTCGGGGAGATCATTAAAACATTATGGAAAAGCAGTTCAAGATTGAATCCAAATTTCTTCCAGCGGGAGATCAGCCGCATGCTATTGAGAAATTAGTGGAGGGGTTAGGTGACGGCTTGCGCGCACAGACGCTGCTCGGCGTAACTGGTTCTGGTAAAACGTTTACCATCGCTAACGTGATCGAACAAGTACAGCGGCCTACATTAGTGATGGCCCCAAATAAAACCCTCGCTGCGCAACTTTATGGTGAGTTTAAAGAGTTCTTTCCACACAATGCAGTAGAATATTTCGTTTCTTATTATGATTACTATCAGCCAGAAGCTTATGTCCCTTCGTCGGACCTTTACATAGAAAAAGATGCGTCTATTAATGACCACATTGAGCAGATGCGCTTGTCTGCTACCAAAGCGCTATTAGAGCGTCAAGATGTGGTGGTGATCGCAACAGTTTCAGCGATTTATGGGTTAGGTGACCCTGGTTCTTACCTACAGATGGTGGTTCATTTGGATCGTGGCGATCGTATTGACCAACGACAGTTATTAAAACGCTTGTCAGATCTTCAATATACGCGAAATGACATGGAGCTGCGGCGAGCTACCTATCGTGTTAGGGGTGATGTCATCGATATTTATCCCGCGGAATCAGAGCGGGACGCGATTCGTATTGAGCTTTACGATGACGAGATTGAGAAGCTCTCATTCTTCGACCCCTTAACAGGAAGTATTATCAAGGAAGTGCCAAGATTAACAGTGTTTCCTAAATCTCATTATGTAACTCCACGGGAAAAGCTCTTAGGAACTCTTGATAATATTAAAGAGGAGTTAAAAACAAGATTAAAAGAACTGAATGAAAACAATAAATTAGTCGAAGCCCAACGGCTAGAACAAAGAACTAAATTTGATTTAGAGATGATCCAAGAGATTGGGTATTGTCAAGGAATTGAGAATTACTCCAGGTACCTATCTGGCAGAGAGTCGGGACAACCGCCACCAACTTTGTACGATTATCTGCCTGCAAATGCGTTAGTGGTAGCGGATGAATCTCATGTGTCCATACCGCAACTAGGCGCAATGTATAAAGGTGATCGATCGAGAAAAGAAACACTCGTGGAATACGGGTTCCGGCTGCCTTCAGCTTTGGATAATCGGCCGTTGCGGTTTGAGGAATGGGAAGAACTTTCACCTCAAATTATCTATGTATCTGCTACACCGGGGTCTTACGAAGAAGAGCATGAAGGTTCTCGAGTAAGACAGGTAGTCAGGCCAACTGGGCTTGTAGACCCGGAATTAGAAGTAAGGCCAGCGTCAACTCAAGTCGATGACCTATTGTCAGAAGTGCACCGCGTTGCAGCACAGGGGGAGCGTGTTTTGGTCACGGTGCTCACTAAACGCATGGCTGAAGATCTTACTGATTTTCTGGCTGAACATAATGTGAGAGTTCGCTATTTACATTCTGATATAGAAACCGTGGAGCGCTCAGAAATTCTTAGAGATTTACGCTTAGGGCATTTTGATGTGCTGGTAGGGATTAACTTGTTAAGAGAAGGCCTTGATATTCCAGAAGTTGCCTTAGTTGCTATTTTTGATGCGGATAAAGAAGGTTTTTTGCGATCCGAGCGCTCCTTGATTCAAACAGTTGGTCGGGCGGCGAGAAATTTAAACGGTAAGGCGATTCTTTATGGAGACAATATCACCGGCTCTATGCAACGAGCGATGAACGAATCCAATCGACGCAGAAATACCCAGCTGGAATACAACGTTGCACATAATATAATTCCAATTGGCGTAAAAAAAGACGTGCTGGATGTAATGGAGGGTGCTTATGTTTCTCCCGGCTCTCGCAATAGACAAAAGCACAGAGGGGTCGTCGAAAAATCTGGAGAGTATTCTCGGATGGATTTTTCAAATCCCAAACAGATCAAGAAGGAAATCGTTCGTTTAGAAAATGCAATGTATGAACAGGCAAAGAATTTAGCATTTGAAGAAGCAGCGTTAACTAGAGATAAAATTGCTGAACTCAAGAATCAACTTCTAAAGTGATAATTTAAAAGGAAAAATTCGTTGCCGCTATCGACAGTCAGCTCGCTAATTCCGTATAATGCGGGGTCGTCTTTTATCGTTAAACTGCTTTATTAAATTAGGCGAACATTCAGTATATAAATTTGGCTAAATAGTGTGGTTTACAGGCGCGTAGCTCAGTTGGTTAGAGCGCTACCTTGACATGGTAGAGGTCACCAGTTCGAATCTGGTCGTGCCTACCATTCCATTAATATACGAAAACTTACTCGATTGTCTATTATAAAACTCCAAAATGTATGGGTTTTTAAGAATATTGAAAGGCGAAAGTTTTAGGAATTAAGCAGAAATGCCTCAAGTTACATTGCCGGATGGCAGTAAGCGGGATTACAAGGACCCAGTCACTGTTGCTCAAATCGCGCAATCAATCGGCGCGGGTCTTGCTAAAGCAGCGCTGGCTGGAAGAGTCGATGGTGAATTGGTAGATACTTCTTATCTAGTTGCAGCAGATTCCGATATAGCGATTGTTACAGAAAGAGATGATGATGGTCTCGAAGTTTTAAGACACTCCTGTGCTCACCTAATGGCGCAGGCGGTGCAACGACTGTTTCCTAAAGCTCAGGTGACTATCGGTCCGGTTATTGAAGATGGCTTCTTCTACGATTTCGCCTTTGAGCGAACTTTTACGCCGGCGGACCTCGCGGCCATCGAGAAGACAATGGGCGCCATTGTAAAAGAGAATCTAGACGTCGAAAGATCTGTCCTGGCCCGGAAAGAGGCAATTGCTCTCTTTAAAGAAATGGGTGAGGACTACAAGGTCGAAATTATTGAATCCATTCCTGGAGAAGAGGATCTATCTTTTTATAGGCAAGGAGAGTTTATCGATTTATGCCGTGGTCCTCATGTTCCAAACACAAGTAAATTTAAGGCGTTCAAACTTACTAATGTGGCAGGTGCCTATTGGCGTGGGGATTCCGAGAAGGAAATGCTGCAACGAGTTTATGGGACTGCTTGGGCTTCAAAGAAAGATTTGGAACTTTATCTGGAACGTTTGGAGGAGGCAGAGAAGCGGGACCATCGTAAGCTTGGCAAACAACTTGGGCTTTTCCATTTTCAGGAAGAAGCGCCAGGTATGGCTTTTTGGCATCCAAAAGGTTGGAAAATTTATCAAATAGTTAAGGACTACATGCAAAAAGTCCAAAACGACAACAATTATCAAGAAATCAGTACTCCGCAATTGGTGGACTTCACGCTTTGGGAAAAATCTGGTCACGCGTCGAAATTTTCTGAAGAGATGTTTAGCGTTGAATCTGACAATCGAACCTACGCACTAAAACCAATGAACTGTCCGTGCCATATTCAGGTATTCAATCAAGGACTCAAGAGCTACCGAGATCTACCGCTCCGTATGGCTGAGTTTGGTTCCTGCCATCGCTATGAGCCGTCCGGGAGTATGCATGGCTTGATGCGAGTTCGCAGTTTTGTTCAAGATGACGGACATATTTTTTGTACTGAAGAACAAATCCAATCGGAAGTAGCAGACTTCATGGAATTGCTTCTAGCGATCTATCGCGATTTTGGCTTTGATGAAGTTATTCTGCGTCTATCGACTCGCCCTGACAAGAGAGTGGGTTCTGACGAGCTTTGGGATAAAGCTGAGCAAGCGTTGAAAGATGCGCTTATTGCGAAAGGCCTACCATGGGAGTTGGTCCCCGGCGAAGGCGCCTTTTATGGGCCAAAAATTGAATATTCATTAAAAGACTGCATGGGTAGAATTCAGCAATGTGGCACAATTCAAGTGGATTTTGTATTGCCCGAACGTCTAGGTGCACAATATGTTGCTGAAGACAGCAGCCGTAAAACACCTGTAATGTTGCATCGAGCGATTTTGGGCTCTTTTGAGCGATTTATTGGTGTTCTAATCGAACATTATTCTGGCGCGATGCCAACTTGGTTGGCTCCAGAACAAGCTATAATTCTTAATATTACGGACAAGCAGTCAGAGTATTGCCTAAATCTGCAGGAAACCTTGAAAAATAAAGGGTTTAGGGTCGCTATAGACTTGAGAAATGAAAAGATCGGCTTTAAAATCCGCGAGCATACTTTGCAGAAGGTCCCCTATCTTCTCGTTGTAGGAAATAAAGAAGTGGAATCCAACTCTGTGGCAGTTAGAAAACGCAATGGTGAGGATCTTGGAGCCCTAAAAATCGAGGATTTTTGTGTCCGCTTAGGTCAAGACGTAGCTAATTTTGGTCGCAGTGATAACAAACAAAGTGGTTAAAAAGGAAGGAATATATTGGTAAGTACCGAAAAGAACATTGAGCGATCACGTAAATCATGAGGGGCGGATCTAAAAAGCCCATAATCAATGAATTTATTGAGGCTGAAGAAGTGCGATTGGTTGCCGCAGATGGATCTCAGGCTGGGGTTGTTTCCATCGCAGATGCCCGCATAGCAGCAGCGGATGCAAAACTCGACTTAGTGCTCATAGCGCCAGATGCAGACCCTAAAGTTTGCAAGATAATGGATTATGGCAAGCACGTATTTGATTTGAAAAAACAGAAAGCTGCTAATAAAAAGAAGCAGCGGCGTATTCATGTCAAAGAAATAAAATTTCGACCAGGGACGGAAGAAGGAGATTATCAGGTAAAACTGCGCAACCTGATACGTTTCCTAACAGATGGGGACAAAGCCAAGGTTTCATTGAGATTCCGTGGCCGAGAACTTGCCCATCAACATCTTGGACAGGAGCTAGTTGAGAAGATCCGCGACGATCTCTCCGAATACGGTACTGTTGAACAGGAGCCCAAGATGGAAGGCCGGCAAATAGTCATGGTGCTAGCTCCGGTCAAGAAGCGCTAATCGCTGTAAGGGTCAGTGTCCATTGATCCTGTTGGGTTAATGGACACTGGCCTTTTTAGTTATTGGTTAAATTTATCAAAGCTCTCGACACATGTGTAAGAGGGGAATGCGGAGTTATAAAGTAATGGCTGGAAAACTAAAAACCCATAGTGGTGCTGCGAAACGGTTTAAGAAAACCGGTTCTGGTTTCAAGCGCAAGAGCGCCTACAAGAGTCATATTTTGACCAAAATGACAACGAAGCGTAAACGACAGCTGCGTGGAACTTCATCTGTACATCCTTCAGATGTGCCAGCGGTAAAACGGATGCTTCGTGATATTTAATTTTGGTGAAGAAGGAGATATATAATGGCTCGAGTAAAAAGAGGCGTCGTTGCAAACAGGCGTCATAAAAAAGTTCTAAAAGAAGCAAAAGGTTATTATGGCGCTCGTAGTCGTGTATATCGCGTAGCCAAGCAAGCTGTAACTAAAGCGGGTCAGTACGCTTATCGCGATCGCAGAGCAAAGAAGCGTGTATTTAGATCACTTTGGATTACACGTATCAATGCCCAAGCTCGCGAGAGTGGGATTAGTTACAGTCAATTGATTGCAGGGTTAAAGAAAGCCAATATAGAAATTGACCGCAGAGTTCTAGCTGACCTTGCGGTTCATGATAAACTAGCGTTTACAGCAATCGTTGACCAAGCAAAAGAAAGCCTGGCTGCTTAATTAAACTTACGGAAGCGGCTAATGGTGGATACCGATTCCCTTCTTGCGGATGCCCTGCAAGCAATAGGCGTAGCTAAAGAGGAAGCAACGCTTGACGCCTTGCGGGTGCAATATCTTGGCAAAAAGGGTAGTTTTACTGCCTTATTAAAATCACTTGGCGAACTGCCCCCGGAAAAAAGACCGGCGGCAGGTGAAGAAATAAACGCAGCTAAAACCGAACTCCAGTCAGCTCTTGAATTACGCAAAGTAGCATTGGTGAGAGCCAGTCTTGATGCAAAGCTTAGTTCTGAAAAAATAGATATTACGCTTCCTGGAAGACGCCAAAACTTTGGTGGTTTGCATCCTATTTCTATAACAATAGATAGAATAACGGATATCTTTCAATCGGCTGGGTATGATGTTGCCGTTGGGCCTGAAATTGAAGATGATTACCATAATTTCGAAGCCTTAAATATCCCTGCCCATCATCCCGCTCGCGCAATGCATGATACATTTTACGTGAATCCTGGTACTGTGCTTAGAACCCACACTTCACCTGTTCAAGTGCGTGTCATGGAAGGTGGTGAGGCTCCATTCAAGATGGTTTGTCCGGGCAGGGTCTATCGTTGCGACTCTGATTTAACGCATACACCTATGTTTCATCAGGTCGAAGGTTTATTGATTGATGAAGAAGTTACTTTTGCTGACCTCAAAGGGACAGTTGTAAGTTTTTTGCAAACCTTTTTCGAAACTGACCTACCGGTACGGTTTCGACCTTCCTACTTCCCCTTTACGGAGCCTTCCGCAGAAGCAGACATGGGTTGCGTAGCCTGTGAAGGCCGTGGTTGTCGAATTTGTGGCAATACCGGTTGGTTAGAAGTCATGGGTTGCGGAATGGTTCACCCCAAAGTATTAGAAATGTCCAACGTAGATACGTCGAAATACAAAGGCTTTGCCTTCGGCATGGGAGTAGAGCGACTTGCCATGTTGCGTTATGACGTAAGTGATCTTCGGACTTACTTCGAAAACGATATTCGATTTTTACAGCAATTTAACTAAACGGAGAAGTGAAAACACGCAAATGGAAAGTGTCTAAATGAAATTCAGTGAACTGTGGCTTAAAGAGTTAATCGACCATCAGATGAGCTCTGAAAATTTGATAGAGAGCTTAACTATGGCCGGTTTAGAAGTAGATGGAATTGTTCCCGTTGCGCGAGAATTCTCTGATGTCATAGTTGTAGAAGTTACCAAGGTCCAGCCTCATCCTGATGCGAACAAGCTTAGTTTGTGTGAAGTGAGTGATGGTGCACATTCTTTTCAAGTGGTCTGTGGTGCGCCTAATGTAAAAGTGGGGATGAAAGCGCCTTTTGCTAAAGTAGGTGCAAGGATAGATATTCCTGATGAAGACAAGCCTTTTGTAATTAAGGCGGCCAAATTGAGAGGGATAGAATCAAAGGGCATGTTGTGCTCCGCCGAGGAGCTTGGGTTAGAGGAGAAATCTGAAGGCTTGCTATCTTTGCCGGAATACATGACGGTTGGCGAAGACATAAGAAAAGAATTGAAACTCGAAGATAAAACTATAGAGTTAGACTTGACTCCTAACAGAGGAGACTGTCTGGGTATGATTGGCTTAGCAAGAGAATTGGGCGTGCTAACTCGAACCAATGTCAATGAGCATGAGATTTCTTCTGCTCGCGTAGGTATTTCTGAAGAACTTCCTATCACAATTTCTGCCAAGGACTCGTGTCCCAGATATTTAGGGCGAGTTATTAAAAATATTAATGTTAATTCCGTCTCGCCCTATTGGCTGCAAGAGAAGCTTCGCAGATCTGGTTTGCGCAGTGTTGATCCAATTGTAGATGTTACAAATTTTGTTTTGATCGAATTAGGGCAGCCGATGCATGCATTTGATTTTAACGAATTAATAGGTGGTATCGATGTGCGAATGGCGAGAGATGGTGAGAAGCTAACCTTGCTCGATGGGAAGGAAATTGTTTTAAATCCAGAAGTCCTCGTAATTGCAGATCATGAAAAGCCGGTGGCTATGGCTGGAATTATGGGTGGGTTGAAGACAGCGGTTACTGATTCCACCACAGATGTATATCTGGAGTGTGCCTATTTCGCTCCACTCGCAATCGCAGGTAAAGCAAGGTTATTTGGTATGCAGACTGATGCATCACATCGTTATGAGCGTGGTGTTGATTATACATTACAGTCCCGAGCAATGGAGCGAGCTACAGAGCTTCTTTTAGAGATAGCTGGTGGAACACCTGGTCCTATTACCGAAACGGTAGGAAATCTACCGAAAGCGATTACGGTGGAATTGCGTTTTCAAAGCGTTAAAGAAGTCTTAGGTATTGAGATGGATTCCGATGAGATTCAAGACATAATTTCGCGCCTTGGGTTTTCAGTAATTAAAAGGAGTGAGCAAGTACTAACGGTTGAGGTACCCCCGTACAGGTTTGATGTCAGCATAGAGGCGGATCTTATCGAAGAATTAGCTAGGATTTACGGTTATAACAACATTCCTGAAACTAGGGGAGTAGGGCGGCAGTTGCTTTCGGCTACTATAGAGGCCCAAATTCCTTTACGGAGAATTCGTTACCAGTTAGTGGCTCTGGGCTATCAGGAAGTTGTAACTTATGCATTCATTGCCCCAACTTTGTCTAAAGTAGTCCTAGGTTCTGACGGGAGCACGATTGCCCTTCAAAATCCGATTTCTGAAGACATGTCACTAATGCGCAGCAGTCTTTTGCCTGGGTTAATAAGCGCTTATCAATATAACTCGAATAGACAGAGGGACCGATTAAGACTTTTTGAAACTGGACTCGTTTTTAGTCAGTCGGGCAACGAAATTCAACAAACCTCGATGATTGGAGGGCTAATTAGCGGACAAAGAAATCCTGTAAATTGGGCTAATAAGAAAGAGGTAGGCGATTTTTATGACATAAAAGGTGATGTAGAGGTTTTGCTTAGTCTTAAAGGACAGTCTATGGGGATTCGTTTTGTCGCAGCCGAGAGACCTGGCTTCCATCCAGGACAGTGTGCCCGTATACAGGATATGCAGGGTAATGAAATTGGTCACCTCGGAGCTCTGCATCCGGCTGCCGCTATACAATTAGGAATAGAAAGTACAGTCTATATATTTGAATTATTGCAAGCGGCGGTGGAATCATCCGAAATACCACGAGCAACAGAGCTGTCAAAATACCCCGAAGTTAGTCGAGATCTGGCAATCGTTATTGATGAATTTGTCAGTTCTAGTGCTATTCTTGCGATGGTTGAAGACAAGGCAGGGGAATTCTTGGTAGGCTCGAGAATATTTGATGTTTATCAAGGGGATGCGGTATCAAAAGGCAAAAAAAGTATCGCTTTGGGCTTGACGTGGCAGCATCCTTCCCGCACTCTTAGTGACGAAGAAATAAATACAATAATAAGTAGCTGCATCAAAGAACTAGAAGAACAATTTAATGCAAATTTGCGGAATTAAGCTGAGGAGTTGAGTATGGGCGATGGAGCACTCACAAAAGCTGATATGGCTGAACGCCTGTTTGAGGAACTCGGACTAAATAAGCGCGAAGCCAAAGAAGTGGTGGAAGAATTTTTTGAGGAAGTCCGTTTGTCTCTAGAAAGGAATGAGCAAGTTAAATTATCCGGCTACGGCAATTTTGACCTAAGAGATAAGAAGCAGCGACCTGGAAGAAACCCAAAAACCGGTCAAGAAATTCCAATCAAGGCTAGAAGGGTTGTGACATTCCGACCGGGCCAAAAACTTAAGGCAAGAGTAGAAGGATATGCTGGAACCGAAGAATAACGACGAATTACCTTTAATTCCACCAAAACGCTATTTCACGATCGGCGAAGTGGGCGAACTTTGCGCCGTCAAACCCCATGTGTTGCGTTATTGGGAAGCAGAGTTTCCTCAGCTAAAGCCCGTAAAACGTCGAGGAAATCGCCGCTATTATCAACGTCAAGATGTTGTACTTATCCGCCAAATCAAGAGTTTGCTTTATGAGCAGGGATATACTATTGGCGGTGCACGTCAAAAGATGAGCGATGACCCAAATGAAGTTGCTAGGCCCAGTATCAATTCAAGCGAAATAAAATCGCTCGTGAGAGATCTCGAGGATGTAATCAGGCGAATTTAAGCCTCGGCTAGATTTTTCGAATTATTTATTGTTATCCATTTTTCTATCTGTGATTAGCGAAGTTTGTTATCGCATAGTATTTATGCCAACTGAATCTGATGATAAGTAAACCTTTTTAGTTTCCCGATTAATCTTTGGCTATTTAAAAGGCTTTCAAACGGGGCGTAGCGCAGTCTGGTAGCGCACTACACTGGGGGTGTAGTGGTCGTCGGTTCAAATCCGGCCGCCCCGACCAATTTCTTGTCCAGCGTAATACATTCCGATACTAGGAGATACCAACAATTTGTTGGTGCTTGTTAAAATAGTAAATGAGATACCAATATTAGGTATATCTTGTGATCAAATAGCAGATAGAGATCAAAGTACTACCCTGTCCTATCGTAGACTGGTGTATGTAAAAGCTGACAGCAATATTCGTTAAGAAGTTTAGGTCTTGTTGTAAGGCGTTCATTCTAGATACTACTGCAGGCCCGGTTTTGATTTCGAGTATGCTAGTTATGGATAATGCTTGATCAATAATTGGTCATAGGCAGTAAATACTTTTCGTGACATGCTATTTTTTAGTCTACTTCGGCCGATTTACACTGTTATCAATTACTTTTATCAGATAGAATTTTGCGCCATCAAAATGCTGAATTTAATGCAGATTTCTTTCTTGTCCTTTCCAGTCTTTTCATCTAGACCTTGCAATACTGCCGCCACAGAAAACTCGGCTGGCAGAGTGAGGCACCAATGCGGTTGAAGTGCATAAAGTTGGCAGGTTTTAAATCCTTCGTAGACACAACTACTATTAATTTTCCTTCTAATTTAGGTGCCGTGGTAGGGCCCAATGGCTGCGGTAAATCTAATGTCATCGATGCAGTGCGATGGGTAATGGGTGAGAGTTCAGCTAAGAATCTACGTGGCGAGCATATGACTGATGTGATTTTCAATGGTTCCAGCGCTCGCAAGCCAGTGGGCCAGGCCAGTGTTGAATTGGTTTTTGATAATCATGACCGCAAACTTACTGGCGAATATGCGAACTTTAGCGAAGTTTCGATCAAGCGCAAGGTTGATCGTGAATCGCAGTCTACATATTCTCTCAATGGCACAACCTGTCGTCGCCGTGACGTCACTGATATTTTCCTTGGCACAGGTTTGGGCGCTAGAAGTTATTCGATTATTGAGCAGGGAATGGTCTCTCGTCTAATCGAATCAAAACCGGAGGAGTTGCGTGTCTTTATAGAAGAGGCGGCTGGGATTTCAAAATACAAGGAACGGCGCCGTGAAACTGAGCGCCGGATTAAAAGAACCAAAGAAAACTTAGAACGATTAGCTGATATTCGCGAAGAGTTGCAGCGTCAACTGCAGCACCTCAAAAGACAATCTGTTGCCGCTGAGAAGTATGGCGAACTGAAGCAGCAGGAACGTAGTACAACCGCAAACCTTAATGCTCTGAGATGGCGTAGCCTGGACGACGATATCAAAGTTAATCAGGAATCTGTTAATAACCTTGAGATCAACATCGAATCGACGGTTGCGGACCAGCGATCTATTGATGCTAAGGTGGAAAAACATCTCGCTGACAACTCAGATTTGACGGATGCCTTAGGTGATGTTCAAGCTAGGTTTTATAGTCTCGGAAATGATATTGCTCGTATCGAACAGTCTATTGAGCACCATCTTGAGCGAGTGGATCAACTCAAGCTTGACTTAACTGAAACGGAAGACGGTTGGACCCAGTCTCAGGAAGAGTTGAATACTGACTTACGTAAGATTACTCAATTAGATGCTGAACTAAAGTCTATTGCCCCCCAGCTCGATTCGGCAGAGAGGGTAGAAGTTGAATCTTCCAAATTACTGGCTGAGGCCGAGCGAGCATTGCAATGCTGGCAAGAAGACTGGGATAAATTTAACCAGCGCGCCGAAGAGCCAAGACAAATTGCTGAAGTTGAGCAGTCCCGAATTCAGCAGTTAGAGAATATTGTAGACCGAGGACTATTAAGGAAAAAAAGACTTGAAGAAGAGCTGGGTCAGTTAGGGCAGGCCTCAGTAGACACAGACTTTCAATTGCAGCTGCAGGAAGTGACCCGATTCGAGACTGAAATTGATCAACAACAGCATAGAGCAAAAGAATTAGTCGCTGCCATTGATACATCTCGAGAAGCGCTCAACATCTGCACCGAAGAGTTGGATTCAGTGAGAAGCAAATTACAAACAAGCAAAGGTAAGCACGCTTCGTTGGACTCCTTGCAGCAAGCAGCGCTTGGGCAAGACAATCTTGAGATCAATAATTGGCTCAAATTACGTGGGCTAGACAAGCAAATACGACTAGCTGAAAGCCTCCGTATAGAAAACGGCTGGGAAATGGCTACCGAAGCGGTGCTAGGAGACACCTTGCAGTCGATTTGTATAGAAGGGTTGGGTCAGATCGATGTTCTGCTTAGTAATTTACCTAAGGGTAAGCTCAGCCTATTGGATATTTCTAAAACTGCCCAGATAAAGATTGAAAACCAGACGCTTGAACCTCTAACTTCGAAGGTAAGCAGTAAGTGGGATATCAGCGACTTGCTGAGCGGAATTTACGTCGCAGATGACTTGGAGGATGCGCTATGCAAGCGAACAGCGCTAGGGGAAGATGAGTCCATTATTACACGCGAAGGAATTTGGATAGGAGCGAATTGGATTCAGATAAAGAACAAAGCGTCGCAGGATTCTATTGTAGAAAGAGGTGGATTGATAATTGATCTAATGTCGGAGATCAATATTTCAACGGAAAAAGCAGAGGGTTTAGTTAAAAGGTGTGAGGAGCTGAGACATGGGGTAGCCAGATTGGAATCTGAGCGGGAGCAACTCCAAACTGAGCTTGCAGAGCAATCCAAGCAGCTCGGAGAGATGAAATCCGTAATTAGCGCTCAACAAGCTAAAGATGAGCAAGCTGAGACTCGCAAAATCAGGATTAAACAGGAGTTAGAGGAGCTATCACTTCAGTTAACCACCGAAGAGGAAAATATATCAGAGGCTCGTGCGCGTCTTCAAGCTGCTCTTGACAGTATGGCCGATGATGTCGGGGGTCGTGAAGAGTTAGAAAAAGTTCGGGAAGCCACCCAGAAAGCACTAGAAACTATTCGTGAAAAGTCTAGCAATGACAAAAATTTAGCGCACAAACTTGCATTAGAAAAACAAGCACTAGAGGCTCAGCTGCAGTCAACGCGTGAAACGATGGATCGAATGGCGAGCCAGGTGCAGCGATCAAAAGAAAGAGTCGAATCACTTTCCTCTCAAATCCTAGAATCAGACCAACCGCTAGGTGAGATGCGGATAGATCTGGAAGGCTTGCTTGGGAAGCGGTTAGAGGTGGAGAAAGAACTGGGTTTTGCCAAAAGTAAAGTAGATGAGAATGAACACACTATTCGCCAGCTCGAGCAGGAGCGTAATCAGCACCAAGAAAAACAAAATAAGCTTAGGGAATTGCTAATGGAGTCTAGGCTGAAGAGCGAAGGTGCTTCGGTGAAGAGAGATGCTCTGCTTGCACAGTTGAAAGAAGCCAAATATGAGCTTGATCAAGTTCTCGAAAATATGCCAGAGGGCTTGGAAGAATCGCAATGCGAGCAGGATCTGGATAAGCTCTCTAATCGAATTCAGCGCTTGGGCCCTATTAATCTAGCTGCTATTGATGAGTATGATCAGCAGAGCGAACGTAAAATTTACCTAGATCGGCAAAATGAAGATTTAGAAAGGGCATTAAATACGCTTCAAAATGCGATTCGTAAGATAGATAAGGAAACTCGGACCCGTTTTAAAGAGACGTTTGATAAGATTAATACGGGATTACAAAATCTCTTTCCTCGAGTTTTTGGCGGTGGTCATGCCTATCTGGATATGACTGGGGAAGATTTGCTGGACACTGGTGTTGCTATCATGGCGCGTCCTCCTGGGAAGAGAAATAGCACAATTCATCTTCTTTCCGGGGGCGAGAAAGCAATGACTGCGATCGCGCTGGTTTTCTCCATCTTCCATTTAAACCCATCGCCTTTCTGTATGCTAGACGAGGTTGATGCACCACTGGATGACGCTAATGTGGGTCGCTATGCGAATCTAGTGAAGGAGATGGCTGAGACGGTTCAGTTCATTTTCATTACTCACAACAAAATTACCATGGAAATGGCGAACCAGTTGCTTGGGGTCACCATGCATGAAGCCGGTGTGTCCAGAATTGTAGCTGTTGATATTGATGAGGCTTCAGAATTGGCGACAATGTAGCTGTCCGAAATTCTTATAATTCACACTTCTCTTTTTTCTCGGAATGTCCTATTTGAGCTAAAGAAATTTCGGTAACTGTAAGATAACATTTGAAAATTTGGTGTATTTAAGAAGCTCAACTATAGGCCAGTTATGAGTCCTCGCGAACTGATAATTTTTTTATTAGGCCTCGCCACCGCGGCAGCTATTTTGCGTGGGCTTTACATTGCTATTCAGGCCCGGCGTGGCCAAATCAAACTTGTTATTGATAAGAATATTCCTCAGGACGTTGACCTAGATGCGCTTGAGCTGTCTGAGCTTCCGGGCGGAGGTGCTCGGGTAGTCGAAAGATCCTTGCGGGCAGTTAATTCTCAGAACAGTGCCATTGAGGCCGCCAACGCTAGGTCGGCATCTTTAGGGTTGGGTATTGAGAAGGAAGAATCCCCTGCAATCCCGGTGTTAATGGATACGGTTGAATTAACAGAGGAGGTTCAATTCGAAGAGCAGGGGCCTGGCACCGCAGGTATTAAAGAAAGCTTTGCAGCAATGGGGCAGGAGGGTTTTCAGGTAGAAGAAAATCTGGTGGACGTTTCTTATGAGAAGACGGATCTCGATAATTTCGCTACTCAAAGAGAAGTAAGTTATGAAGATCCTGATGACGTTCTGTTCGACTACTTTGACGAAGCAAGCTCGTCACCCTTGGAAACAGTGTCAAAAGATGTTGAGTCCGAAGACCTTGAAGAAGCTGAAGAAATAGAAGAAATAGATGTGCGGAGATCTTATGGGAAAGACGGCATGGCTGCTGTAATCCCTGATTACCCCGACAATGAATGGGCTGACGATAATGATGAGGAAGAAGATGAAATCCCCGATGGATTTCATGAGGAAGAGTTTGGCGGTTCATCTGATTCTGAAGATTTAGAAGGTTGGGCCGCGGGACCGGAATTCGGAGAGGATGTGGGTGTTTCAGACGAAACATCTTCTGAAGAAGACTTTGAAGACGATGATGCGATTATCGCAGCTTTCAAAAATAGACAAACCTCTAAAGGGGATGATTCTGAATCAGGTTTTGATGATGATGAACTGGCCCACTTTGATATAGAAGACTCTGAGGATGAAGATGATAATCGGTTAGAGCCTACGATTGCCGTAAGCTTTGAAGATAGTCTAGATGAATTTTCCATGTCTGCGGGAGACCGGATTGGCTACCAGGCTGCGGAGTCAGAGGGAGATAATCAATCAGAATTGTTCGATACCGATACCGATACAGCAGACAATGAAGACATTGAATTAAACAAAGGGGGCAAAGTAAAATCCGGAATCAAGTCTTTAATCTCAGTCTTCGGCCGCCCGAAACAAAAAGAAATTGATCATGATGCAAGCCCGGTCGAAGAAACTCTAAATCAATCAGTGCATATAGCTCCCCAAGATGACTCTGACTTAAGTGCCTCCGATTTCAGTGAGCCTGATCTGTACGAGGAGGACAACGTCAGCAATTTTGAAGACGCAGTTGCCTCATCTAATTCCACAAGCGTCGAAGAACCTATTCGAGCAGATAGTTCTGTCGAGCAAGAATCAATTCAGCAATCAGAAGTTCTCATTGTTAACGTTATGTCCCGAGATAGAAGAGTTTTTGAAGGGCATGATCTTCTTCAAGCACTCGTTACGTCGGGTCTGAAATTTGGTGAGATGAATATATTTCATCATCGCCTTCACAATGGAAATACCGGGCCAGTTATTTTTAGCGTAGCGAATATTCTTAATCCGGGCGCCTTTGATCTAAATCAGATGGATAATTTTTCTACTATAGGTATCAGCTTTTTTCTAGCGCTTCCAACTCAGATCAACAACTTAGAAGCTTTTGAGCAGATGTTAGAAATTGCGCAACAAATTCGTGGCGCTCTTGACGGCGAATTAAAAGATGATCACCGTAATGTCATGACAGCGCAGACGATTGAACATTACTATCAACGGATTAGAGATTTTGAGTTGCATCAACTCAAGGCTACCGGAAGTCGTGGTTAGCAGCTCTCATAAATAGTTGATAACACTTAATCATGACAGTTCCTGCAAATATTAAACGGGAAGTTAAGGCTCTCCGGGCACAAATAGAGCATCATAATCAACTCTATCATTCCTTGGATGCTCCAGAAATCCTAGACGCTGATTACGACACCTTATTAGTGCGTCTTGAAGAGCTAGAACAAAAATTCGATCTTGTCGCAGCTGATTCTCCAACTCAGCGAGTAGGCGCCACGCCGCTTAGTCAGTTTTCCCAAGTTACCCATGAAATTGCTATGTTGTCATTAGATAAAGTTTTTGGGGAGAAAGACTTAAAAGACTTTGACGTTCGCATTAAGAAGCGATTGGGGCTAATTGAAGCGCTTAGTTATAGTTGTGAGCCAAAGGTTGACGGCGTTGCAGTTAGCTTGCTCTATGAGGATGGCTTGCTTGTCCGAGCGGCGACCCGAGGAGACGGAGTAATTGGTGAAGATATCACTCATAATGTAAAAACTATCAAGAGCATCCCGCTGAAGCTGAATCAAATCACAAAGGGTTCTCGTTTGGAGGTCAGGGGTGAAATTTTCCTTGGCAAACCTGGTTTTGAGAAATTAAACGAGAGAGCTAAGTTAGAGGGCACAAAAATATTTGTTAATCCTCGTAATACTGCGGCTGGGGCAGTCAGGCAACTCGATGCGAAGACAACTGCAAAAATCCCACTTCAAATGTTCTGCTATAGCGTCGGAATCGTTGAGGGCATAGCGATGCCCTCGAAGCTCAGTGAAATTTTTACTGAGCTTGGGGAACTTGGCTTACCAATTAACTCTGATAGGCGGACCAGACGAGGAATCGAGGATTGTAAGGATTATTGCATTGAGTTGCTCGGCAAACGTAAAGAGCTTGCTTATGAAATTGATGGTGCAGTAATTAAGGTTGATGATTTGGGTGTGCAACATGCTTTAGGACAGAATGCAAAGAGTCCGCGTTGGGCTACAGCCTACAAATTTCCCGCAGAAGAAAAGTCGACAACAGTGTTGGATGTAGAGTTCCAAGTTGGTAGAACTGGAGTGATAACTCCAGTTGCACGATTAAAACCAGTATTTGTTGGCGGGGTAACGGTTAGCAATACTACTTTGCATAACATGGATGAAATTGAACGTTTAGGGTTAAGGATTGGTGATTCTGTAGTTGTTAGTCGAGCAGGGGATGTTATACCGAAGATTGTTAGGGTACTGACTCCTGAGAAAAATAATGACGCATCCCGCATTGTTCCTCCTAAGCTATGTCCAGCTTGTAATTCTCCGGTAGAGCAGGGCAGTGAAGTGCTATTTCGTTGCACTGGAGGAATTATTTGTCCTGCACAACAGAAAGAATCTATAAAGCATTTTGTGTCTCGGAGTGCAATGGATATAGAAGGATTAGGGAGTAAATTAGTTGAACTATTGGTGGAGGAGAAGTTGGTTAATAAAGTATCTGATATTTACCAACTTAGTTTGGAGCAGTTAGCTGACTTAGAGAGGATGGGCAAGAAGTCTGCGCAAAACTTGATAGATGCAATAAATAAAAGCAAAAGCACTACATTACCTCGCTTTTTATTTGCATTGGGTATCCGTGAAGTTGGGGAGGCGACCGCTTTGGGGCTTGCTTCCCATTTTGGAGATCTTGAACTTGTTATCGGTGCGTCGGTAGAAGATTTGGAAACAGTAGAAGATATTGGCCCGATCGTTGCTTCGCATGTCTCTGATTTTTTTGGCAATGAGAACAATTTGACACTAGTCAAAGAATTGGAAGGCGCTGGAGTTAATTGGCCTGCTGTTGAGGTTAATGTCGAATCAAAGCCTCTTCGAGGCCAGACCTTTGTCTTAACTGGCACTCTGGAAAGATTACCAAGAAGTGAAGTAAAAACTAAATTAGTTAGCCTCGGTGCAAAAGTGGCCGGCAGCGTTTCGAAAAGTACTAATATTGTTGTTGCAGGGCCAGGCGCCGGATCTAAACTGGCTAAAGCAGAAGAATTAGAAATAAAGATTATCGATGAAGGGGAGCTTTTCAACCTTCTCGATAGTCTAAGTTAGAAGTTATTAGCTTTTGGGTATTTTGTTGATTGGGGTCGTTATAAAAACGTGGAAAACTAACAATGCTAGGACAAGGAAATTATGATTGGTTTGACAGCAGCAGGTTTAATACGAGCCTTCAGTCGTCTTTAGCTAGTGTCAACGTTCGGGTTGTGCGTATTCTATTGTTGATCCTTTCAGCTCTGGTTCTTTCGTCTTGTATTAGCTCTCAGCCTCAAAATATCACAAACGTCTGTGAGATATTTGCAGAGCGTCGGAATTGGTATCAGGCAGCTCATGATTCAGAAGAGCGTTGGAGAATTCCAATCGCAGTGAATATGGCTTTCATTTATCAAGAATCTAGCTTTCGTGCTCGGGCTAAACCGGAGCGTACCCGTTTTCTGTGGGTATTGCCGGGCCCAAGGCGGTCTTCGGCTTTTGGTTATGCGCAAGCATTAGACAGCACCTGGAACGATTATGAGTCTACATCAGGTAATAGTAGAGCGTCCCGTTCAAATTTTGCTGATGCGATAGATTTTGTTGCTTGGTACAACGCTAATTCAAGTCTGACAAGTAATATTGCGTCTAGTGACGCCCGCAATCTCTACTTCGCTTACCATGAAGGCAACGGTGGTTATCAACGTAGAACATATCTCGATAAGCCATGGTTGATTGATGTGGCGAATAGAGTGCAAGAAAATTCAGAGATATTCAGTCGCCAGCTCAGTTCTTGCCGACGCGATCTTGAGAAAAATTGGTTTCAACGCCTCCTTTCCTAGTAAACTTAATCTTAGCTAAATAATTGGTTTTATAGTCCTTTCATAAATAGGTGGTTTTAAGAAGCATATGAGTTGGTGGGGACGAGTAGTTGGTGGAACCTTTGGGTTCATGATGGGTGGACCTTTAGGTGCATTGATGGGTGCTGCTTTAGGAAACTACTTTGATAGCGGCCTTAGTAACCTCAGTATTGATGAATCTCTTGGCCTTGGCTCAAGGGAGAGAGTTCAGTCTGTTTTCTTTACAACAACCTTCGCCTTAATGGGCTATATCGCTAAGGTTGATGGTCGCGTAACTAAGGATGAGATTGCCATGGCCGAAAGGGTCATGCAGCAAATGAATCTAAATCAACAGCAGCGCACTGTTGCAATGAATCTTTTTAACGAAGGCAAAAAGGAAGGCTTCCCTGTGCATGAAGTCTTGGCGCAGTTTAAGCGTGAAAGCTTTAGGCGTAGAAACTTAGTTCAAATATTTTTAGAAATTATTGTTACCACTGCCTTCGCTGACGGGCTATTACATTCCCGAGAGCAAAAAGTCTTACAAGACGTCGCGCACGATCTTGGTTATTCCCGAAATCAATTTAATGATCTGCTCGCTCGATTATCGGGTCAAGCTCAATTTGGTGACCCAGTATCTAGTTATGACAAATTAACGGCTGCTTATGAATTGCTTGGTATTTCAGAAAGTGCAACTAGTGGTGAGGTTAAAAAAGCGTATCGCAGACAGATGAACCAGCACCATCCGGACAAGTTAGTCGCCAAGGGCCTTCCGGAAGAGATGATCGATATAGCAACAACAAAGACGCAGGACATTAAAGCAGCCTACGAGCTAATTAAAGCCAATCAATCATCAGGAAGAGCAACATCATATCGGGGCTAATTAAAGCCAATCAATCAAACGTAAGCGAACCCTGGGCTTAGCTAAAGGTTTCATTGATATCATCTAAGACTTCACTTCCGGGGCAAAGGTCATGGTTTGTCAGTCTATTAAAAGGTTTGTCTACAGTGTCCTGTAGTTCGTGCAAGTCTGAGGTTGATTGATTTATATACAATAGACCAGTTGCAATCTTACCTTCTTTTTTATGCTGATTGATGTGATGTTGGGCATTTTCTTTGTCATAGGGATCGTAGTTGTTGCCGGTCTTATGCAGATGAATCACTGACCCATCGTGTAGCGTTATTTCTTTTTCTTTACCCGCCTCATATTTAGTAGTGATTTCCTTCCGCATAGGCACGAAATCTACTTGACTCAAAGCTATGTAATTTTCCCAAGTGTTTTTATAACCATGGGTAGACGAGTCGGTATTATTGAAAGTTACACATGGCGAGATTATGTCAATAAAAGCAAATCCTTTATGCGTCAAGCCAGCTTGTAGTAAAGGAATAAGCTGTTGTTTGTCGCCAGAAAAAGATCGAGCTACAAAGCTTGCGCCTAATTCAATGGCCAAGTTTGCCATATCAATATTGTCGTAAAGACTTTCTTCACCTGTCTTGGTTTTTGAGCCTAGATCCGCGGTAGCGGATAATTGACCTTTAGTTAGCCCATAAGTACCGTTATTAGCAACTATGTATAGCATGTTTATGCGGCGCCTGACGATATGACAAAATTGTCCAAGCCCTATGGAGGCGCTGTCGCCATCGCCGGATATTCCAACATAATGGAGATCCTTGTTTGCAATATTGGCTCCGGTGGCAACTGAAGGCATACGTCCGTGCACTGAGTTAAAGCCATGGGCTTTGCTAAGAAAGTAAGAAGGTATTTTTGAAGAGCAACCAATACCTGAAATCTTAGCAACTTTGTGGGGTTCTAAGCTCATTTCAGCTGCCGCTTGTATAATCGCAGCGCTAATTGAGTCGTGACCACAGCCCCCGCAAAGAGTAGTCAGCGTTCCCTCATAGTCGCGCCTGGACAAACCAACATCATTTGTTTCTAGACCCGGATATTGGAATTTTGGCTTAGTGATATAACTCATTTTATATTGCGTCCGAATAGGCTTTAAGCTGGAACATCTTTAGCATTCTCAAGTGCGGTCATTGAATCTAGAATATCCCGCTCTATGTGCTGCGCTGTGATGAGGAGACCGTTGTAACTCAGAATAGAGTGCATTTGTTCTTCATTAGCGTTGCATTCTATTTTGAGCAGGCTTTTAAGTTGTGCGTCACGGTTTTGCTCGATGATATAAACCAACTCGTGGTCGTTAACGAATTCTTTTACACTTTGGTGAAAAGGAAACGCTTTTATTCGAAGAGTATCTAGCGCTATACCTTTTTTCGCTAAGCTATCTAATACTTCTTGAATAGCGCCTGTGGTAGTGCCGAGATAAATCATGCCTAGCGGCTGTTTTGCTTGATTTGATATTTCAGGTTTTGGCAAATAGTTGGCGGCTGTCTCAAATTTAAGCGCTATGCGGTCCATAACTTCTGCGTAGACATCTCCATCTTCTGTATAGGCGGCATTAGCATCATGTGAGCTACCACGAGTAAAATAGCTCCCTTTATGAGGGTGAGTACCTGGATAAGTGCGATAGGGTATGCCGTCCCCATCAATATCTTGGTATCTGCCGAACTTCTCAATTTCCTCAAGTTGTTCTGCTGAGAGTACTTTGCCCCTATCATAAACTCTAGAATCATCCCAGCTTAGCTGATCACAGATTTGCTCATTCATGCCTAGCTCGAGATCGCTCATTACGATTACAGGAGTTTGTAGACGGTCCGAGATATCAAAGGCATCGGCGGCGAATTCGAAACATTCCTTTGGGGTGGACGGGAATAATAAAATTTGTTTTGTATCACCGTGGGAGGCATAGGCACAGCTGAATAAGTCGCCTTGTTGTGTTCTTGTGGGCATCCCTGTGGAAGGTCCGACTCTTTGTATATTGAAAAGAACAACTGGCACTTCAGAGAAATAGGCGAGGCCAAGGAATTCTTGCATTAGTGACACGCCAGGGCCTGATGATGCAGTAAAGGCACGTGCGCCATTCCAGCCTGCACCGATCGCAATTCCAATCGCTGCCAATTCATCTTCTGCTTGAATAATTGAAAACTTCTTCTTGCCTGTACCGGGGTCAATGCGCAATCGATTGCAATACTTGCCAAAAGAATCAACGACTGACGTTGAAGGCGTAAGTGGATACCAGGAGGCAATTGTTGCCCCGCCATACACACACCCAAGGCCTACAGCAGTATTACCATCAATGAGAATTTTTCCAGCTGTTTTGTTGGACTTTTTCAACTGTAAGGGAAGAGGGTATTCAAAATTTTCGCTGACGTATTTCTGTCCTAATTCTAATGCATGTATGTTTGGCAGGATTAATTTTTCTTTACCACGGAATTGCTCGCTAACCATTTCGGTGAGTACTTTAAAGTCAATATTTAGAAAAGCCGCCAAAGCACCGACATAAACAATATTTTTAAATAACTGGCGCTGTGCAGGTTTTTCAAATTCACGCAAACAAATATCTTTCAAAGGAAGTGGCAGGTAGTTTACGTCATCACGTATTAAGTCATTGGCTAGTGCTTTGGAAGAGTCGAATAAGACATAGCCGCCAGGAACAACAGACTGAATATCGGCTTTAATGGTTTGTTCGTTCATGGCAACCATCAGGTCGACACCTTCTCTGCGGCCGAGATAGTTGTCTTCAGAGATTCGTACTTCGTACCAAGTTGGCAATCCTTGAATATTAGAAGGAAAAATATTATGAGGGCTTACAGGAATGCCCATACGGAAAATTGCCTTTGCAAACATGTTATTTGCACTAGCAGAGCCAGAGCCATTAACATTTGCAAATTTGACCACAAAATCATTGACCTTGGGCATAGCCTTTATTTTAGTAGAATAAACTAACTCTGGCACGCGTCGGCCGCCTTTGCAGTATTAAAAAGATATTTTTTCATGTCCCAGGCGCTAGTCGGACAACGTTCAGCGCAGAGGCCACAGTGCAGACACAGATCCTCACCTTTGGCCATTATACGCCCGGTTTTGAGTACATCTGAGACATAAATATCCTGCTCAAGGTTTTGAGCTGGAGCTAGGAGATTTTCGCGTAACTCAGGCTCTTCCGCGTTTTCAGTAAAAGTAATGCAGTCCGTTGGGCAAATATCGACACATGCGTCGCACTCAATACAAAGTTGGTCGGTGAACACAGTTTGAACGTCGCAGTTAAAGCATCGCATAGTTTCATTGAATGCAAGCTCTTCGTCAAAGCCAAGTTCAACTTCCATGTTAAGGTCATTAAGTGTTTGTTCTTTTTCTGCATGTGGCACGGCATAGCGAATATCATTGCTAATGTCGTTGTCATAAGACCACTGATGGATCCCCATTTTCTGACTATCGAGTGTTGTTAATGGGTTGGGCCGCACGGCTAAATCTTCATTATTGCAGAGCAAGTGAATAGACAAAGCTGCATCGTGGCCGTGAGCGACGGCGGTAATTATGTTATCTGGCCCGAGCGCGGCATCTCCGCCAAAAAATATTTTTTCATTAGTAGACTGAAAAGTGGTTTTGTCGAGAATAGGAAGTTCCCATTTGTCAAATTCAATACCAAGATCACGTTCAATCCATGGAAAGCTATTGTCTTGACCTATCGCACAGAGGACGTCCTCGCAGGGTATGATTACCGGATCTTCTCCTGTAGGTATTAGTAATCGCCTTCCATTCTCATCATATTCTTTTTTAACTTTTTCGAATTCCATACCTGCTAGTTTGCCATTTTCGATAACGTATCTTTTGGGCACATGAAAGTTTACAACAGGTATGTCCTCATTCATCGCATCTTCGATTTCCCATGGAGATGCTTTCATTTCATCAAAGCCGCTTCTAACCACAACAGTTACATCTTTGCCACCTAACCTTTTAGAAGTACGACAACAATCCATAGCGGTATTTCCACCGCCCAAGACGATGACATTTTTGCCGATTTTATCAATATGCTCAAAAGCAACACTTGCTAGCCATTCGATACCTGTGTGGATATTTGCTTTGGCCGTATCGTAGCCGGGTAAGTCTAGGTGTTTTCCTAGCGGGGCGCCTGTACCAACAAAGATAGCGTCATAGTCTTCCTTCAATATCGCTTTCATGCTGGTGATTTCTTCGCCAAATCGACAATTGACGCCCATATCAAGTATGTAATGTAATTCTTCCTCTAAAACTTCTGAGGGCAATCGAAATCGAGGAATTTGAGTGCGCATAGCTCCACCGCTTAGCGCGTCCTTTTCAAACAGAGTGATTTCATAGCCTAGTGGTAAAAGATCTCTAGCTACAGCTAGCGACGCTGGTCCTGCTCCAATCAGAGCGATGTGTTTTCCATTTTTTTTCTTCGGAACGCTTGGTATACGATCTTTAATATCAGATTTATAGTCTGCCGCTACTCGCTTAAGTCGACAAATCGCTACCGGTTCTTCTTCGACTCTGCCTCGGCGGCAGGCAGGCTCGCAAGGCCGGTCGCAGGTTCTGCCTAAGATTCCCGGAAAAACATTAGAATGCCAATTAATCATATAAGCATCAGAGTAGCGTTTTTCAGCAATCAGTCGGATGTATTCCGGGACGGGGGTATGGGCGGGACAGGCCCATTGGCAGTCTACTACTTTATGAAAGTAATTGGGGTCGGCAATGTCGGTTGGCTTCATGATCTGTGCTTTTCTATATCGCTCAATTGAATGAAATCAGCTCCAAGAGCAATTTCGGCGCGGCCCTAGTATATGTAAAAGAATCAGAATTGTAAGTACTTTATGAAAGGGTAGGATTTGGCTTAGATGCCAGCAATTAGTTGGAAAATTCCACGTTCGCAATATAGGGTATTGCTTTAATGCCACCATCAATCTCTGGTCCAGTTCTCTATCAATAGTCTCATCATTTGCTACTAATTCTATTTCGGCACCTTTCACAAAGTAGTGAAGTTTAATCGATACGATTTCGGCCTTAATCACTATTCTTTCCTATTTGACGAGATAAAAAGAAGTGTCCTCTTTTAGTAGTAAAAAGGTATTAATAGTTTGAGAAATCGATTTGTGATCGTTGATTTATGGCGATTTTTTACTGGGGATAAAAAAAGCCCAGCAACCTAAGATGCTGGGCTTAAAATACTATCAAGGGAGAGACAAATGAAACAAAACCCAAAATTTTGCATAACATCTATCTACACTTACTCAGACTGTGTATTTTGATAAAAGTTCCAAAAATATGCCTTTGGTTTTTGATTTTTTTTAAATTTACTCGACACTTTCACAACCTCTTGTATTTATTGCATATATTTTATGTTAAAGCCCCTATCTTGAAGAATGTTTTCTGAATCTCGATTAGTAATTACGCCAATACTGGCGGAAGAAGGATCGAAATAGGTCTGAGCGACATTACGCAAGTCTGCCAGGGTGGTTGATAGCACCCGCTCTCTGAAGATCATTCTGTGCTCTAAAGTTCGATTAAATAAACCGTTGTAGAACGCTTGTTTAGCTTCTCCTGCTGGTGATGACGGTTTATCCATGTTTGCGATGACGCCCAAGATTGCTTCTTCCAAATGATGAGGCGTTTGCTCAGCACTGAGTAACCATTGAATTGATTTATCGAAATCGGTCAATGTATCTAAAAGTCGAGGATCACGGTAAGAGTAGAACCGAAAAGAAGCCGAGTTAGCATCTTGTCCTGCACCTCCCCCGTAAGCCCCCCCTTGTTCTCTGATTGCTCGATGAAGGAATCCATTTCTTAGGTAACCGGCTAGAACATGTAAAGTTGCATTATCTTTATGATTTGAAGCAACTGTTGGGTAGGCTTTTGCGCTGAAGTTTACTTGGGTTGTTGTGGTCCACGCTTCTCGCACAGTTTCACGGATGGAAGGCAGTGAGATTTTCGCGAGTTGGCTGGAATGGTCATTCGAAACCCATAGATCGTTGAAATCGGCTAATATGTTTTCTTTTTGACTACGCTCTCCGATCGCTAAAATCTGCATATTACTTGAAAGAAATATTCGATGCAGAAGTTGGAACTTGTCGAGCAGCGCGCTGCAAGTTTTGGGGTCTTTCAGTTTGTTTCGTAGTTCTTTCAACTGCTTGATTCCGGATAGACCACCAAACTTATGACTTAATTGTCCGGTTGGGTTCATTTTGCTGGACGCCAAGGTCATTGCGAGACTATGACCTTGTCCAGTAATACTGTTTTCTCTCCTTGTGCAAATTTGCTCTATTAATTCAGAAAGGCGTTGTTTTTCATCGAAGCGAACTTCTAATAAAGTTTTCTGTAATAGCTCTGTTAGTTTCTTGTGATTTGCACTTAAGGATTTTGAAGAGAATGTTACGTAGCCGCTGATAGTCTGCTCATTGTCAACTGCGCTTCTAATGCTACTAAAGCAATTAATGCCACCACTAATTTGAGATTGCCAAACTTGTGCATCTTCATAGCCAGTTTCTCCAATGCCAAATTCAGTCAAACAGCTTGTATATAGAGGTAATGCTTCAAGCAGCTCTGGTTTAATTTGTGGAAGATCGATTATAATTTGCTGGTAGCAAAGCCCATTCGTACCTCGCTCAAAAAAGCTGCAGGGTAGAGCGGAGTTTTTGAGAATTTCTCTTGAACACTTAGGTTCGTCTATGCTCGCGGGTATGTCTTGTAGGCCAACTTTTGGTAGAACCTCAGGGTCATCATCTTGCATTTGTCTTTCTGCCAAAATTTTAGACCGTTTAATTATTTCTGTGGTTTGGTTTTTGGTAAGAGACCTTTGGATGGTGGCGAGTTTTTCTTTTTCTGATTCCGCTTTGCGGTTCGTAAGCTCACTGTCGGGCTGCATTGTAAGGGTAACGCGATGAGGATTATCTATTAACAATTTTTGGATTAGATCAGGGATAAATAATCGGTCTTTTATGGATTCTCGAAGGTCGTCCAAGACCGGGTCAATATTTAATAAACTAATCGGGTCTCCCCGATGTAATGCCGTAGATAGACCCGTTAAAATAAGCTGCAATCCATAAGGATAGCTATCGCCAGATATTTCCCGTTGGTTAAGCTCTAATTGATGTAGCGCTGCTTCAATCTGACCCTGAGGTATGCCATCTTCCACTAATTTTCGAAGTGTTGATAAGACCATCTCTTCAACAGACTCTGTAGAATCCAAGCTACAACCTTCGAGTCCAGCCATAAAGCTCATTTCGTGGCTTGAGTCTTCCAAGCCGCACATTGGTGAGGGCGAAGTGCCAAGATCGCTTGTTTCTAGTATTTTTAATAAAGGACTTGCGCTGTTATCTAATAATACGCTTGAAAGTAGTTGGGCCTTAAAGACTTCAGTTAAGTTAGTACTTTTCCCCAATAGCCAGCCAATTATGACGTGTGTTTTATCTGGCTCGATATTGTCTACTGCATAAGGTTCTTCGAAGCGCAAGGGTGACTTGTATCTCTGTTCATCCCCGACCGCTATCTTAATGTCGAGTTTTTTAAATTTAGAGAGTGCTAGATCCTCAAGTGTCTGCTGATGCTCTACAGCAGTAATATCGCCAAATGTCATGAATACGCTATTACTGGGATGATAGTGACTTTTATAAAACTCCTTTAATTGCGAATAGCTAAGCTCAGGAATATTTTCGGGTTCGCCACCACTGTTATAGTGATAGGTAGTCGTTGGATACAAGTATTTATTTATTGTTTGCCACAGCACGCTATTAGTAGAACTCATGGCACCTTTCATCTCATTAAAGACAACGCCTTTGTATTGGAGTTCAGAATCAGCGTTATCTAATTCTGCAAATTCAATGCGATGACCTTCTTGTAAAAAATCCAATTCATCTAGTCGTGAAAAAAATGTTGCATCTAGATACACGTTCAACAAGTTGTTAAAGTCTTTCTTGTTTTTTGACGCGAATGGATAAGCCGTCCAGTCACTGCTGGTAAAGGCATTCATGAAGGTGTTTAGAGAGCGTCTGATCATCATGAAAAAAGGGTCTCGGACAGGGAAGCGCTCGCTACCGCATAAAGCGGTGTGTTCTAAGATGTGGGCAACTCCTGTCGAATCCATGGGCACAGTTCTGAATGCAACTAGGAAAACATTCTCACTGTTTTCGCTTGCTAGATGATAGTGGAGAGCCCCAGTCTCACGATGTATATATTTCTCCATTACGATATTGAGCGTCGGAATATGTTCGCTATGCTTCCACTCAAATGCAGGATGGAATTGCTTGGGTTGATTAACAGAGAGGTTCTGAGTCGTATTTACTGTGCTCACTTCTGTCATGAGTTGACGTAGTCCTTTTCGTTTAATTAAAGAGTGAAATCCTAAAAACTATATGCTGTGTTCTGGTTCGGGAGGAGACTCCATACTGAAGGTTCCTAGTTTACCTGAGCGTAAATCATTTAGTAATGTCTCCGAAACTTTATGGAAATTGATTTTTCCCCCTTTGCTAGTAGCGCCGATGGATGCGGCTATAACGCCTAATAGTTGTTCCGGGGATTTTAGGGTATTGTCGAAGTTATAACGATTCTTAAGGGCAGAAAATTGATGGGCTAGGAAATGCTCAGCCGCGAACCAAGCTATATCTTCGATATCAATAGCGGTATTTCTAATGGTCCCAAGAGTGGCTAATTTATAAGCAGCTACTTGATCTTCCAATTTGGGCCACATAAGCCCTGGTGTATCGACCAGATAGAAGGTTTCATCCAATTTAATTCGTTGCTGGCCTTTGGTTATTGCCGGCTCATTCCCAGTCTTTGCTACTTTCCTTTTGATTAAGTTATTTATGAAGGTTGATTTCCCAACATTCGGGATACCAGTAATAATTAATTGTGCATGCTCTTTAAATTTTGGCCTTGTTACGATTAGTTTCCTTGCTAAGGTTGCTAATGCAGCAGCCGCAACTGGAGCGTGCATGGTGTTTGTTAGACAGACAGTCGGGGCTAGCGCGTTAGCTTGGCTTTGAAGTTGAATCTCAAAATAATGGCGCCATTTTTCTGTCATAACAGGATCTGCAAGATCACATTTGTTGAGAATGATTATCCGCGGCATGGGTTTGCCGAGTGAACTTAATAACGGGTTCATGCTGGCTTTTGGCGCTCTAGCATCAAGGAGCTCGATAATTAGATCTGATATTTTAACTAACTTAATCAGTTCTTTATTCGCTTTATACATATGTCCTGGGTACCAGGAAATAGTCATTAGATAACCCCTTAAACTGTCACTGTTTAGAGTATACTTGCTTTTGAAAAATCTAGAATTGGAAATCTCAGTATAAAAATGAGCTTACAAGAAAATATAGCCATAAAAGTCACTTCGCATTTGCAGCCATCTCATCTTGTCGTAAAAAATGAAAGTCATATGCATGGAGGCCCGGCAACGGAATCACATTTTAATTTAACGATTGTTGCGTCTTGTTTCGAAGGCCTTTCTTTGGTTAAGCGACATCAAAACTTATACAAGCTATTATCTGAAGAGTTAGCCGGCAGTGTTCATGCCTTAGCACTGCACTTGTATTCACCTGCGGAATGGGAGATACGGCAAAAAACTGTGCCACTATCGCCGGATTGTAAAGGGGGCAGTAAATCAGAGATTTCTTAGTAATCGCTGTTATCACAAAATAGACATTCAATGATTTTATAAGCTTTCATCTGTCTCTTAATAATCCTTAGTATTCTATACTCCTCCCATCGTAAATATCTGAGCCAAATAGGTTAATTAGCCATTGGGTGTAATGCTATTGTGTTATTCTTGACTTGGCCGATAAACGGTAAGGTTTGGTAGATTGATTAGAGGCTTAGAGAAACTTAATTAAAGTAGTCTATAATCTCTGGCTGCAGATAAATTCAATTGATCTATATTCGACTAACTATTTGATACTGATGCAGCGGTGCTGGCTTCCGTGGTACTCAGGGATAGAATTTAATTAGATTGGCTATGATTTCGTCATCGCTTTTAACTCAGTTTTGGCGCCAACTGTGGGTCTCAAACGACACTCGCGGCATTAAGTTGTCCATTGCAGCTATTATTCTGTTGATTATAGTTGTGCTTGTTGTAGCCGCTAATAATTTTAGTCAGGATGTAGACTCCCCAGGAGAGATTCTGGTTATACAAGAACCAATTGTTGTATTCCCTGATTTCGCCTCGATCAACAGTATCTCCGCAAAGAAACAGCAGTTCTTCGATTATCTTGAAGTTTTTCTCATCGCTGAAAATATAGCTATCACCCAGTTCAGAGACCAACTTGATGATTATCTAAAGATCGCAACTAGTGGTGCAGGATTTAGTGAATTTGAAAGGGCATGGATGTTTCGCTTAGCTAGACGCTATCGGATTGAGGTTGAAAATTATACAGAGAAAGAAATTGTCGATGAGCTTCTATTAAGAGTTGATGTTTTGCCTGTTTCCCTTGCTCTCGCGCAAGCGGCGAACGAATCAGCTTGGGGCACTTCTCGGTTTGCTTTAGAGGGTAATAATATTTTTGGGCAGTGGTGCTATGAGCAAGGGTGTGGAATCGTGCCTGCGCGGCGTCAGGCAGGAGCTATTCATGAAGTAAAATCATTTGTTTCTGTTGAAGACGCCGTAAAGTCTTATTTTTTGAATATTAATAGTCATCCGTCTTATTCTTATTTGCGTGATTTAAGGTCTCGCATGCGAGCTAGAGGGTTAAGGTTGGACCCTATGTCATTGGCCATTGGTCTAGGAAGGTATTCAGAGCAGGGAGACAATTATGTCGACGAAGTTCAGAGGATTATTATTCAAAACGAGTTACGCAAGAGAGACGCTTAAATTCTAGTCTAAATTGATCCACTGGATCGAGTACCAAAAATATCTTCCAGCATCTGATGCCGGTGCAGTACAAAGATAGCGCCACCTTCTTCCTTGAAACTCCTGATCAGGAATAATTGTCAAAACCCCATTTTCTTGATCGACCCACTCCATTGGGAGAGGCTGGCTGTTGGCGAAACAACCGATCTGAGAGATGTTGTAATCGCCTTCGGCAAATTGAAGAGAGACTGTGGGGGCTCGGGAAGTCGTTACTGGAGATAATGGGTCTACTAATTTTACATTGAATGCTTTTGTATCGAATTTTGTGCGAGCTGTCTCTAAGTTGGCATAAATAGAGGCAAGTGGGAAGCGAGGCAGTGCTAAGAAGTCTGAATTGACTCCCACGGCACCAGAATTCTGAGCTAAACCCACAAAACTATTCTTTGCCAACATGGTTTTAATATCTTGGTCAAATTCACCGTAAGGGTAGGCAAGGTAGCGGTGTGTTTGTCCGGTTTCGTTTAATATCCTTTGCTCTGCTGAGATTAGTTCTGATTCCAGCCGTTGCAGCCATGCGTCATCATCTTCGTTGGCATATTTTTCGAGCATGTAAGGGTGCTCAACCATATGGTTAGCTATTATCACACCGGCATCCGACATTTCCCGAATTTGATCCCAAGTCATGTAGCTATTCTGATTTCGGTCTATCGGACCAGTACTGAGAAATAATGTGAAAGGGAAGTTGAATGACTGCAGCATAGGAAATGCTTCTTCATAAATTGAGATGTAGCCATCGTCGAAGGTTATCGCTACTGCTTTGTCTGGGATGGGGTTGCCTGCGCGCAAGTTTTCTACCATTTGATCGAGGGGAATGACATTAAATTCGTTATCCCGCAGATACTCTAAATGATTACGAAAATTTTCCGGGGAAATACTCGTAGAAGGCGGCGTATCTGATGCCACGTGATGGTATAAGAGAATTACGCCATGGCTTTCTTCTGTAGCCGAAAAAGCCATTTGGGTAATAATGAAATTAAGGGTGCCGATGCAGCCCAAGATTAGAAGCGTTCGCATAGATTGCTCATGAATTAGCTGATAAGCCTAATAGTATCTCAAATCTCTGCATTAGATGCTTTTCTTGTGCCGCTTCTTAATCGGCGTAGGCGAAGGTATAATGCGCCCCCAATCGAAGGTGGGGCTTGAAGACAAGCAGCCACCCCTATGCTTTCTGAGCTTGGATGCTCAAAATCGACAATAGGATGCAATCAGTCAAAGGTCCAAAATGGAGAGAAAAATGATGTATTCGGGCAAGGCGCTCAAAGTAGAAATGTTGCCTTCTGGCGCAGCCAATTTAGTCTTCGATTTAGAGGGCTCATCAGTAAACAAATTTAATCAGACAACTCTGAAAGAGTTGCGAGAAGTGGTAACTGCCCTGCAAGATTCAAGTGTTTCGGGTTTGATTGTTTCGAGCGCCAAACCAGCATTTATAGTTGGTGCAGACATTACGGAGTTCACCGCAATGTTTTCTGAGCCAGAAGACACTATTTTAAGTTGGCTTGTAGAATCTAATAAAATTTTTAATGACCTGGAAGATTTGCCTTTCCCAACCGTGACGGCTATTAACGGAATTGCCTTGGGTGGTGGGTTTGAAATGGCACTAACGACTCACTATCGAGTTGGTACTGTAAAGTCTGTCGTTGGATTTCCAGAAGTTAAGCTTGGAATTTTGCCTGGATTTGGCGGAACGGTCCGTTTACCTCGTTTAATCGGAGCGGATAATGCTAACCACTGGATTAGCAGCGGATCTCACATCAAAGCTCCACAAGCACAAACTGAAGGTGCTATCGATGCAATCGTAGAGGAAGACAAGTTAATTGCAGCTTGTGAAGATATGATTAATCAATGCATTGCTGGCAAACTGGATTATGGAGCGGTAAGAGCAACAAAAAATTCAGCTCTGACATTGCAGCCAATTGAGCTTAACGTAGCTTTTGAGACAGCTAAGGGGATGGTGTTAGCTAAGGCAGGGACACATTATCCGGCACCCATTACCGCAGTAGAGGTAATGCAAGAAGCAGCATTGTCTGATAGAGCTGCCGCATTAGAAATTGAGCATAAAGGTTTTTTAAAGCTCGCTAAGACTGAGGTCGCTGCTAATTTAGTGCAGATGTTCCTCAATGATCAATTTCTTTCTGGTGCAGCAAAAAAGCAAATCTCGCAGGCTGTTGAAGTCAGTTATGCTGGCGTTTTGGGCGCAGGGATAATGGGTGGAGGAATTGCCTATCAGTCCGCGCTTAAAGGTACACCAATAATAATGAAGGACATTGCCCAGGAAGGGATCGACTTGGGAATGAATGAAGCTAAGAAATTACTCGGCAAGCAGATGGCGCGTGGTCGCATAGATGCAAACAAAATGGTTTCCATTTTGGCCGACATAACGCCTTCCTTGGGTTACGACGGTTTTGATAAAGCCAATATCATCGTCGAAGCGATTGTGGAAAACACTGGTATTAAACAATCTGTTCTTGCGGAACTAGAATCTTTGGTTGGTGAGAAAACCATAATTGCCTCCAATACTTCAACTATTTCAATCGACGAATTGGCGACTGCTCTAGAAAGACCCGAGAACTTTTGTGGTATGCACTTTTTTAACCCGGTACCGGTAATGCCCCTGGTAGAGGTAATTAGAGGAGAGCACAGTAGCGATGCCACGATTGCTGCGACTGTGGCCTATGCTAAGAAGATGGGTAAAACGCCAATCGTAGTCAATAATTGTCCTGGCTTTTTAGTTAACCGGATCTTGTTCCCTTATTTTGGCGCATTCTCCCGACTTATTTATGACGGAGCAGATTTTCGACAGATTGACAAGGCAATGGAAAAATTCGGCTGGCCTATGGGGCCAGCATATCTTCTTGATGTCATTGGGGTTGATACTGCTGTGCATTGCCAGGATGTCATGGCCGCTGGATTTAAAAGAATGAATATTGATTTTGATAGTGCGATTGACCAGTTATATGCGCAGAAAGACTTGGGGCAAAAAACGGGAAAGGGATTCTATCTTTACGAGATTGATAAACGCGGTAAACCGAAAAAATTACCAAATCCCGAAATAGAAACATTGATTTCTTCTGTGCAACAGAGTCCTAAGGAATTTACGAATGAAGAAATCGTTGAGCGAATGATGGTTGCGATGTGTATTGAGGCTGCGCGCTGTGTTGAAGACAACATTGTGAGCACGGCTATCGAGGCTGACATGGGATTAATTTTAGGACTAGGCTTTCCGGCATTTCGGGGCGGAGCCCTCCGTTATCTCGATAGCTTGGGAGTATCGAAATTCTGCCAGATCGCTGATAAATATGCAGAATTAGGTGAGTTGTACACACCGACTGAGCTTATGAGGGATAAAGGCGCGTCTGGTGAAACTTATTATGGGTAGGGAGAGAATTTATTTATGAGGTTGCAAGCTAGAGACGCAGTAATTGTTGATGGAATCAGGACACCTATGGCTCGCTCCAAAGCCGGTGCTTTTCGAAATGTAAGAGCGGAAGAGCTATCAGCTCATTTGATCAATGCTTTGTTCGATCGTAATCCAGAGGCGTCGCCAAAAGAGGTGGAAGATGTAGTTTGGGGTTGCGTTAACCAAACTCTTGAACAAGGTTGGAATATCGCCAGGAATGCTGCTCTGATGTCAGTGTTACCGCATTCTACTTGCGCTCAAACCGTTAATCGTTTGTGCGGATCATCGATGTCCGCTTTGCATACGGCAGCAACGGCGATTCTGAGTGATAATGGAGATCAATTCATTGTCGGTGGAGTCGAACATATGGGGCATGTTGGCATGACTCATGGAGTCGACCCAAATCCTCGCGCCTCGAAGCATATTGCAAAAGCGTCTTGGATGATGGGTGTAACTGCTGAGGTGTTATCGAAAATGCATGGCATAACTCGGGAACAGCAAGACGAGTTTGCAGTGCGCTCCCATAAGCTAGCTGAAAAGGCGAGAAACAATGGAGGCTATGATAATGAGATAGTCGCTATTGAAGGGCATAACGTTGATGGTTTCAAATCTCTCATCGAGCAAGATGAAACTATTCGTCCTGACACTAGCAGGGAAAGCCTTGCCCAATTGCGGCCAGTATTTGATCCGGTTAACGGCTCTGTTACAGCAGGTACATCTTCACAAATCTCGGATGGTGCTTCTGCTATGCTGCTGATGTCAGCTGAGAAGGCGCAATCTCTAAACTTGAAGGTCAGGGCGAGAATAAAATCAATGGCTTATGCAGGAGTAGATCCCTCAATAATGGGATATGGCCCAGTGCCTGCCAGTCAGAAAGCGCTAAAAAAGGCTGGACTTACAGTCAGTGACATAGACTGCGTAGAGTTAAATGAGGCTTTTGCTGCTCAAGCGCTGCCGGTTCTTAAGGATTTAAGTTTACTTGATGTTGTTGAGGACAAAGTTAATCTTCGCGGCGGCGCAATCGCTTTGGGCCACCCTTTAGGATGCTCTGGCACACGAATAACCACAACGCTTCTGAATAATATGGAAGACAAAGATGTAACCCTTGGACTGGCGACGATGTGCATTGGCTTGGGTCAAGGAATTGCAACAGTACTTGAACGTGTTTAGTTGAGTTGAATCTTTAATGTTAAAGCAAGCTGATCAATTAAATCTAAATCGAAGCAGGAAAAATTTGCGACGCGATGTTGGTCATGCTATCGCTGATTTTAATATGATCGAAGACGGCGACTTAATTATGGTGTGTTTGTCTGGGGGTAAAGACTCTTACACATTGTTGGAGATCCTGCAGAACCTACAAAAACATGCGCCAATAGATTTTGAGATTCGCGTAGTCAATCTTGACCAAAAACAACCAGGTTTTCCTGAGCATGTGCTACCCAGTTATCTAGCGAGCATTGGTGTTGAATACCAAATTTTGGAGCAGGATACATACTCCATTGTGACTGATAAGATCAGTGAGGGGAAAACCTATTGCGGGCTATGTTCGAGGCTTCGGCGAGGTATTCTCTACAATTATGCTGATTCTATAGGGGCGGATAAGATTGCTCTCGGGCACCACCGTGATGATATCGTCGAGACTTTGTTTTTGAATATGTTTTACGGCGGAAAACTTAAGGCTATGCCGCCTAAACTGTTAAGTGACGATAAACGTAATGTGGTCATCCGACCATTAGCTTATTGCAAAGAAAGTGAGATTAGTAAATTTTCTGACCTTATGAGTTTCCCTATTATCCCCTGCAATTTATGCGGTAGTCAGGATAATTTACAACGTCTGGCTATTAAGTCAATGCTACAAGAATGGGAAAAGAAAACCCCTGGTAGAATAGAAACAATTTTTCGTAGTATCGCTAACGTGTCTTTATCTCAACTAGCGGATACTAGTTTATTTCCATTTCAAGAGCTTAGAAAAAATACTCCTAAAGATACGCAGTTAGATTTAGTCGAACTTATTTAATGTTTTTGTTAAGCATTCCCAATGATTCCGCTAAATGAAGTGATCTTGTTATCGACTATTTTAGTTGACGTACTTAAGACCACTACAGGATTAATAGAGAGATGGAAATTCCTTTTACAGATTTGACCCATGAAGCACTTCGAGGTGTCATCGAAGAGTTCGTTTCCCGAGAAGGTACCGATTATGGTTCTGTTGACTTTTCTTTTGAGGAAAAGATAGAGCAAATAAAAGGACAGCTCATGACCGGTGATATAAAATTGGTGTTTGATGCTGAGACCCAATCATGTAATCTGGTTAAGGTTATTTAGAAGAAGGCTAGAAGGGGAAGAATAAAACCATTTCGAATCGAAATTCTCTGTGATTTTCTACTCGGACATTCAAACCCCCTTTTATCTTTGATGTCTTTGATTTGCAGCTAGAACCCTTTTTCGCCTCATTAAGTTTTAGTTCCGCCTTTGCTCGCTCGGCGTAAGCGGAATTCAATCTTTTAATTATGCTTTCTAGTTTTAATTGAACTCTATCTGAAATACGTACGTATCGGCTAAATTCGATATAGTTGAAGATAGGTAGTATCCTCTTGCCTTGTTATCAGTACAACTTTTAAAAGTTATCTGGCTCTATGTCGAACGATCTAAACGAACTACAGATAGGTGGCAAAAAAAATGATGAGAGCGGGACAGACTCAACTGAAATTGAGCTGGACGCAAAGGGACTATATTGCCCGGAACCAGTAATGCTTCTGCATAATCAGATCCGAGATATGAATGCTGGGGAATCTTTAAAACTAGTCGCGACAGATCCATCTACTACACGTGATGTGCCAAAATTTTGTTTATACCTTGGTCACGAGTTACTTTCCCAAACTCAGCATGAGGGACTGTACGTGTATTTTATAAAGAAGAAACAGGATTAGAGCCGGTGACTGAAGAAGTAGAGAGCTCGGATGTCTATTTAATCGATTCGTCTATTTACATATTCCAGGCACATTTTTCTCCTTTCGTAGAATGCTTTGACCGGGATGGCGGTGAGTTAAGCGCGCTATTTGGGTTCACGCAATTCTTACTGCAGTTTTTGAGACGGGTAAAACCAAATTATGTCGCGACTGCTCATGATGAGAGTTTATTTTGTGGTTTTCGCCATCAATTGAGTCCGGATTATAAATCTAATCGAGAATTGCCAGACGAAAATTTGGGTATGCAATTGAAAGGTTGTAGTGAAGTATGTTCGATAATGGGCCTCCCTACTTTTTCAAGTAGAGTGTATGAAGCAGATGACATAATTGGAACTTTAGCGAATTCAGTTAGAAATAATAATTCAAGTGTGCAAGTGCAAATCTTATCGAAAGATAAAGATTTGGCGCAATTGCTAAAATCAGAAAAAGACTGTTTATGGGACTATAATCAAAATAGCCGGCGTTACCGTAGAGATATTTTTGAAGAGTTTGGCGTCCATCCCGAACAATTTCCAGACTACCTAGCTCTCATCGGTGATTCGGTTGACTGTATTTCTGGGGTGCCAGGAGTTGGTCCGGTAAAAGCAAAAGCTTTGTTGCAGCAATTTAACAGTATTGAAGAGATTTATCAGAGTATAGGCCTAGTTTCCTCACTTGAGATCAGGGGTGCAAGTGGGCTTGCTAACAAACTTCAAGAATATCAAGATTTGGCGTATCTAAGTAAGCAATTGGCAACAATCGTATGTGAGGTTTCTGATTCCGAAGAGCTATTTGGTTCCGTAGCTCTGGATGGATTAAAACCTGAAGCTCCTGATAAGGAAAAATTCCTCGAATTTCTTAATCTTTATAACTTTAGTGCGCCAGATAAAATTAGGCTTGAAAGTCTGGCTGCTAGTTTGACTACGAGATAAATTGATGCGATGAGAATTGTTGCAGATGCAGACCTCTACAGAGTTACCGATTTATTCGCAGATTTGGGCGAGCTTGAATTAGTTCCTGGCCGGCAAATTACAAAGAATCATTTGGTAAACGCTGATGCACTCATTGTTCGCTCTGTGACCCCGGTTTCTCGAGATTTGTTAAGAAAGACACCAATTCAATTTGTAGGAACTGCAACTAGTGGCATCGATCATGTGGATGCAGAATATTTAGCAGAGCATAATATTAAGTTAGCCGATGCGAAGGGAAGCAACGCGAATGCCGTTGTCGATTATTGTTTTGCGGCAATGGCTGAACTCGGTTTGCTAGATAGCCGTGAGCTCAAGTCTAAGACTATTGGTATAGTTGGCTGCGGCGCAGTTGGTAGTTTATTCGCAAAAAAGCTAAGTGCCTTAGGAATCTCTGTAATAGTAAATGATCCACCGTTACAAGAAAGAGCTGATGCGGATTTAGAAGTAGTTCCTTTTCGTTTTTGTACGTTAGAGGAAATCTCTCGATGTGATCTTATTTCACTCCATACTCCGCTCGTAAAGCAAGGCGCTCATCCCACTTTTGGGCTAATAGGACTCGAGTTTCTGCAATCTCTTTCCAAAGGGACAGTCTTATTAAACACTTGCCGAGGAGGAGTGGTAAGTGAAAAAGATATAAGAAAGTTTTACCGAGAAAGGAATGATTTGAAGTTTGTGTTTGATGTTTGGGAAAATGAACCAAGCGTTGCGAGAGATGTGGTCAGTACTACAAAAATTGCGACCCCCCATATCGCGGGTTACAGCATAGAATCAAAATTCGCAGCAGTAAAGTCGTTGCGTAGGTCTTTGGCAAGCAACTTTGATTTGCCCATAGCCAGTCGAGAATTAATCGGCTTTGATGCAAGTGAAAGTCATCGCGAATTCAAAGAAGGAAATACTCTGAAAACAGTCCTAGCACAAGATTTTCCGTTGCAAAAAATTAGCAATGATTTTAAGTGTGCTATTAATGACGGTCAGGACCTGAATTATTTTGACAATGTGCGCAGGCAATTGATCTCCAGAAGGGAGTATCGAGGAGCTTCGATGGATGACTCAACCTTAGGAGAATTTCAGAAACAAATTTTAGCTGAACTAGAGGTATCGAAGAGTAAAAATTAATTCCTGTATTGTTCCAGAACTCTGCCAATCTGTTTTATTGCGGAGGAGAGTTCATCTTCTCGCGGCAAAAACACAATACGAAAATGCTGCTGGTCCATTATATTAAAAGCACTTCCTTGCACTAGGAGTATTTTCTCTTGATCTAGGATATCCAGAATGAGTGAATCATCATCTTTTATATCGTAAACAGTAGGATCTAACTTTGGAAATAAATAAATTGCCCCCATCGGCTTTACGCAAGTGATTCCCGGTATTTGATTTATCAATTCCCAGGTTACGTCGCGCTGTTGCTTTAGACGTCCGCCTGGCAAGACCAGTTCATTTACACTTTGGTATCCCCCAAGTGCAGTTTGTACTGCAAATTGTGCAGGTACATTTGCGCATAGGCGCATGTTTGTTAGAATTTCGAGGCCTTCAATATAGCTCTTCGCTGTATGTTTGGGACCACTAAGTATCATCCAGCCCGATCTAAAACCCGCCAGGCGATATGATTTAGATAAACCGTTAAAACTTACTGTGAATACGTCATCGCTTAATGAAGCTAAAGGAGTAAATACAGCCTCGTCGTAAATGATCTTGCTATAGATTTCATCTGAAAAAATAATTAGTTTGTGCTTGCGAGCAAGTGCGACCAGTTCCAATAATATTTCACGACTATAAACCGCGCCTGTAGGATTGTTTGGATTAATAACGACTATTGCACGCGTGCGTTGATTAATTTTAGATTCGATATCGGTAATTGAAGGAAACCAGTCTGCTGCTTCATCGCATAAATAATGAACTGGATTTCCACCACTTAAGCTCACCGATGCTGTCCAAAGTGGATAGTCTGGAGCTGGAATCAGAATCTCATCTCCATCATTGATTAGTGCCTGCATTGCTATCGTGATTAGCTCACTAACACCATTTCCTAAATAGATGTCATCGATTTCAACGTCTCCAACGCCGAGTCTTTGGGATTCTTGCATAATAGCTTTCCGCGCTGGGTAGAGACCTTTGGAATCACTATAACCCTGGGCAGAAGAAAGATTTTGAATAACATCATAAAGAATCTCATTTGGGGCATTGAATCCAAAAGCGGCAGGGTTGCCTATATTTAATTTAAGAATTTGGTGCCCTTCTTCTTCAAGACGTTTTGCTTCGTCAAGGGTGGGGCCGCGGATGTCATAACAGACATTGCTCAGCTTGCGTGACTGTCTAATGCTGTCGATAGATGAATCGGCTACTGGAGTATCGGCTATTGACTCTATTTTTTTCATCTTAGTGTAATCGGCCATATCGGCATTGCTATAACTAAAATCTGATTTTGGGTAAAATAGCTTAATTCAGTTCTATATATAAGAAACTTTCTATTATACAGGAAGTTACGAATGATACCTAGATTAGAAAATGAGAGAGCAAGGATTATAAGTGGCAGATACTCCAGAAATACCTGATAAAAATAGCAAATCAGACGAAGAATGGCGGCAGAAGCTCGATGCCGAAAGTTTTCATGTGCTACGAGAAAAAGGCACTGAAAGGGCGTTTACTGGCGAGTACTTGGACTTGAAAGAAGAGGGGACCTATCACTGCGGGGCCTGCGATGAGCCTTTGTTTTCTTCCAAGGCTAAATATGATTCTGGGTCGGGTTGGCCTAGCTTTTATCAACCATCACAAGCAGGAGGGGTTAGGGAAACTCCAGATTACTCCCATGGTATGGTCAGGACTGAAGTGGTATGCAGTAAGTGCGAATCTCATTTAGGCCATGTTTTTCCAGATGGGCCGCCAGAAAGTGGTTTGCGCTATTGCATTAACTCAGTGTCATTGGGTTTTAAGAAAAACAATGAAATTTGATTTAATATTCTAGTAATACAAATAAGACGAGTACCTGCTGGTCACTGGAGTCGATGCTGGTAGCTTTCCTCCTTAATGCAAGTGAGCATTGTCGGTGAGTGATTGGTAATCAGTGTTTCAGGCAGAGCTTGACCTCTCGATATTGTGGTCCATTTAAGTACCACAAAGCCATTAGGCCTAAGCAAGCGAAACAGGAATGAAAATTGGGTGGGTACTTTCAGGGGAATTACGTCTCTTCGCGAAGCTTCTCTTTAAGCTGCCGCATAAACTGATCGAGATTAGTTTGTGCTTCTGAGCGGTAGCGAAAAGGGCCTATTTGGTCCCCTTCTTGGGTTTGAAAATACCAGAGGTTCTGTAGGCTAAATATCCGATCACTGCTATCTGGATTATCAGAAACTAGCTGCTTATATTGGCGAGAATTTGACATGATTTTTAACTCTCGGGCGAGCGTTGGGATTGTTGGTCTCCGCTAGCTTAAGGTTACTGCTAAGTTAACTTAGCGCCAACTTGCGTTGACAGGTATCCTTAAGCTAGCGAGTAACTACATCATAAACGCCGTATTGTTAATTTTGAAGTAGGCAAAAAATATGCCATTCAAACTTTAAGGACACACTGATTAAAATTCGCACAGTGGGTTATTTTTTTGATTATCAATCAGATACGAAGTATTTTGAAAATTCAAGGAAGACCGTTTTTTGCTTTCGAAACAATAAGATAGCTAGCAATCTTAAGAATATCACTTTATTTTGCCGAATTTAATTTTGCAAAATAATTGCGATATTAAAGTTGATTAATAGTTTTTTGTGCATAGTTTAGAGAGTCTTGGTCATTGATATTCTGAAAATCTAGTGGCGATGTTCTCTCTATGCTCACTAACTTGTTCTTCAGCATCGGCATTGCAAGTTTTGGTCCATAGATCCCATTTGCAATAGCGGTTTTTAAGGCATTTTTAGAGGCTAGAGACCAAATTGAAAATAGTGGTTGAACTTGGCCATCGCATTCAGTCCAAGCTACTTCATCGGTGCTATAGTTAAATTCATCTAATAACCGATGAATTAATGTAGAGGGAAAGATAGGAACATCGCCAGGAAGGCATAATAGCTTTTGGGGTGGGTCTATTAGATTCGCTTCGATCCAAACCATGGCGCTGTAGATTCCAATGAGCGGGCCGCAATAACGATTAGAGATATCGTTAACTATAGGCAACTGTAAATACTCATACTTTTTTGTATTGTGATTTGCACTGATTACCACATGAGCTGCGTGCTTTTGAAGCGCTTCCAGGGTCCACTCAATTAGTGGCTTATCGGAAAGATTTTCCAATGGCTTGTCGAGGTAGCCCATTCGGGTCGCTCTGCCTCCAGCTAAAATTACCGCGGCTATTGGATGATTTTTGATGACCATCGATTATATTTTTCCTTGAAACATTACTTGGGTAAAGTGTAGGTGAGTCAGCGCGATAAACCTAATGCCGAACCTCAGATATTCTTGTTTCTGTGCGCATTCTGACTAATGTTTTAGGCTCGTTTAACAACAATTGCAGTTGCATTTTCGATATGGGAAAATCGCGCACTCCGTGGGTTGGGTGGAATGTAGCTAACTTATTGGTTTTTCGATAATAAGGATCTGGGCTTCACCTGAACGGCCCTCTGAGTCGAGTCGCTTTGTCTTTAATAATTACTCAGCAACTTTGAATGAAATATTGCGCGAACTCAATTTCGCGAGCAAAGAGGTAATACATGCAAGTTTCTGTTGAAACCACAGACGGTCTTGAACGAAAAATGACTATTGCTGTTCCAAGTGTGCAAGTTGACTCTGCAGTCAATGCTCGTCTCCAGGAGGCAGCAAAGTCAGTTCGCTTGAATGGTTTTCGTAAGGGAAAAATTCCCTTCAAGGTCATTAAAAGTAAATTTGGAAAGGGTGTACGTCAGGAAGTAGTAGGTGAGCTTATGAGCCAAACTTATTACGACGCAATTAATCAGGAGAGCCTAAAACCGGCTGGGCAGCCCAAAATTGAGCCAACTAATATTGAGGAAGGTAAAGACTTAGAATTTGTTGCAACATTTGAAGTCTATCCTGAAATTATCCTTCCAGATTTCTCTAAGTTAGAAGTTGAACGACTTAATGCCGATATTAACGATACCGACATAGATGAAATGATCGAAACTCTCCGTCAGCAAAGACAAACCTGGGAAGTGATTGAGCGTGAAGCTGCCGATCAAGATATGACCAATATTGATTATCTTGGCAAGAAGGATGGCGAAGAATTCGAAGGTGGTGCTGCTCAAGGGGCTAATTTGGTATTAGGTTCAGAGCGAATGATTCCCGGTTTTGAAGCTGGAATAATTGGGAAGAAAGCTGGCGATGAGTTTACTTTGTCACTTAAGTTTCCCACAGAATATCATAATGATGATCTAGCTGGTGCAGCCGTGGAATTCGATATTACGTTGAATTCTGTTAGCGAGCAGGTGTTGCCAGAAGTCAATGAAGAATTTTATAAAAGCTTTGGGGTTGAAGAGGGTGATGTAGAGGCGTTTCGCGAAGAAGTATCGAACAACATGCGGCGTGAGATGAAGACTACCAGCCGCAATAAGCTCAAAACTAAAGTGATGGACGCCTTGATTGCTGCTGTTGATGTCACTGTCCCTGAGTCATTGGTGAGCAATGAGATATTACAACTAAAAAGCCAGGCACTGCAGCAAATGGGCGGCGCGCAAGGGGCTGATCCATCAATGCTTCCGGATGAGCTCTTTAAAGAGCAAGCAGATCGCAGAGTTATACTAGGTTTGGTGCTCGGTGAAATTATCGGCCAACAAAACTTGCAAGCTGACCCTGCTAAAGTGAGAGAGTCCGTAGAAGAGCTAGCCGCGACGTATGAATCTCCGGACGATGTGATTAACTGGTACTACGGCAATAAAGAACAATTAGCCACAATCGAATCTGCAGTCGTTGAAGATCAAGTATTTGACTACATAATAGAAGAGTCAGTGGTGACAGATACAGAGGTGAGTTATCAAGAAATCATTAAACCTGAACCCCGTGAGGGTCCGAGTTCTGAAGATGATGGACTCGAATCAGAGAATACAGAATCTGAAAGCTGATTACTGTCAGTAACAAGCTGGCAATCTGATGGTTATGAACTGTGAGATTTAAACTCTGAGGCCAATTTAACTGAAACGTTTTTAAAGGACTACCCATTTATGTCAAATTTCGAACCACCTAGCGCAGCTTTGGTGCCTGTTGTTGTTGAGCAGACAGCGCGAGGCGAACGATCTTATGATATCTATTCACGATTGTTAAAAGATCGGGTCATTTTTATGACAGGCGTGGTTGAAGACCACATGGCAAATTTAGTGGTGGCTCAACTATTATTCCTTGAATCTGAAAATCCAGATAAAGATATCCATTTGTACATCAATTCACCAGGGGGTTCGGTTACTGCAGGCTTATCTATTTATGACACTATGCAATTTATCCAGCCGGATGTCAGCACAATGTGTATAGGTCAGGCTGCCAGCATGGGGGCATTGTTATTGGCCGGTGGCGCCAAAGGTAAGCGTCTAGCGCTGCCGCATTCTCGGATGATGATTCATCAACCCAGCGGTGGCGCACAAGGTCAAGCTTCTGATATTGAAATACAGGCTAATGAAATCATTAAGTTACGTAAGAAACTTAATATTTTACTAGCAGAGCATACTGAACAAAGTGAGGAAGCAATAGCCATAGATACGGAGCGGGACAACTTCATGGGTGCGGCCGAAGCCCTAGAATATGGGCTCGTTGATAAAGTAATTGAGAGAAGAGTAGATAATAAGGTTGTTGGGGAGTCGGGATCTGCGTAGATTCCTGGAATTCCCTAGATTGGGCGGCAATAGTTAGTCTTAAATTGTCTGGAAATATTTAATGAGGCGCTTTGGCTTTATTGATAAGGGTTCTAGGCAGTGAACGTATATGCGGTGGGACGCTAAGCTGACAAGAACTTGTTTAATCAAATTGAACGAATTCTAGATTTTTGGCGTATGAATAAGTGTCGAATAGGTTTTAGGTACAAGAATGTCAGACGAACGCAATAACACGGGTGATGATAACGGAAAACTCCTTTATTGCTCCTTTTGTGGCAAGAGCCAGCATGAGGTGCGTAAGTTAATAGCTGGCCCTTCTGTGTTTGTATGTGATGAATGTGTAGATCTGTGTAACGACATAATCCGTGAAGAAATTCAGGAAAAAGAGACGGATACAGCCACGCGCAAGTTGCCAATTCCTGAAGAAATTAAAAATACTCTTGATGAATATGTCATCGGCCAAGAAAGCGCTAAGAAAGTTCTATCGGTGGCAGTCTATAATCATTACAAGCGTTTAAATTACGACAAAGCCAGCGGCGATGTAGAGCTTAGTAAAAGCAATATCCTGATGGTCGGACCTACAGGAACTGGTAAGACTCTGCTGGCAGAAACGCTTGCTCGATTACTTGATGTTCCTTTCACAATTGCTGATGCAACTACTCTAACAGAAGCCGGATATGTCGGTGAAGACGTTGAAAATATTATACAAAAGCTGCTGCAGAAATGTGATTACGACGTTGAGAAAGCTCAGATTGGAATTGTCTACATCGATGAGATAGACAAGATCTCGCGCAAATCTGACAATCCTTCAATTACAAGAGATGTCTCTGGTGAGGGTGTTCAGCAGGCTTTGCTCAAGCTGATTGAAGGAACAGTTGCGTCTGTCCCCCCGCAAGGCGGCCGTAAACATCCACAACAAGAATTTCTGCAAGTCGACACTACTAATATCCTTTTTATTTGTGGCGGTGCTTTTGCCGGCCTGGATAAAATTATTAGGGACCGGTCGGATAAAAGCGGCATAGGTTTTTCAGCTGAAGTGAGATCTCAGGATGACGGTCAAAAAGTAGGCGAAGCCCTTCGAGATGTCGAGCCGGAGGATTTGGTTAAGTACGGATTGATTCCCGAGTTCGTCGGTCGTCTCCCAATGATTGCCACACTAGATGAATTAGATCTTGATGCCCTGGTACGTATAATTCGAGAACCCAAAAATTCATTAACTAGGCAGTATGCTAAATTATTTGAGATGGAAAGCGTGGAAATTCAATTTCGGGACGATGCCTTAGCAGCGATTGCAAGGAAGGCTAGAGAGAGGAAGACCGGCGCTAGAGGCTTGAGGTCTATTATGGAAGCTGTCCTGTTGGATACTATGTACAAAATCCCCTCCTTAGATTCGGTAAGTAAAGTTATAATCGATTCTGCTGTCATCGAAGGGGAGTCCGAACCATTGCTTATGTATGAGAATATTGAGCAGCCGAGCAAGTCAGCTGCGGATGAATAACATCTTGAAATAGTCTCCGCTAAATAATGTCGGAAATTGCATAATCTGCCTTGAATTTTGCTGGTTTGGCTCCATTCTCACTACACCGAGTATTTATAATCAAGAGAGCGATGCATGGCTGCGGACACAATTAGCAATTCAACTATTCCCCTCTTGCCATTACGCGACGTGGTGGTATACCCCCAAATAGTCCAACCCTTATTTGTTGGTCGTCCGAAGTCCATAAAAGCGCTCGAGATTGCTATGGCGAGCGACAAGCAGGTATTACTCGTTGCTCAAAAAAATCCCTCCGAGGATGAGCCAGCGATAGCTGACTTATTTGAGATAGGAACTGTAGCTACCATCTTACAATTGATTAGATTACCCGATGGAACCGTTAAAGTTCTTGTCGAGGGTATTGATAGGGCGAAAATTAAAACCGTTGTATTTGAGGCAGATTATTTTAAGGCTGACGTCACTCGCTTGGCTTCAGATGATATTCCTGAGAAGGAAGCCGCTTTGTTAATTCGCTCTTTGCTGTCTCAGTTTGATCAATATGTTCAGATGAGTAAAAAGATTCCTCCAGAAGTTATGACCTCTATTTCAAGTATCGATGATCCTGGAAGATTGGTAGATACCATTGCCTCCCATATGTCGTTGCAGTTGCAGGAAAAGCAAAATTTGCTGGAGTTGGCGGCGTTACAAGCGCGTATAGAACACCTAATGGCATTGATTGAGTCTGAAATAGACTTATTTCAAGTTGAAAAACGAATACGTGGTCGTGTTAAAAAGCAAATGGAGAAAAGTCAGCGGGAGTATTATCTGAATGAGCAAATGAAGGCTATTCAGAAAGAAATGGGTGAGTTGGAAGATGTCCCTAACGAAGCGGAAGAGTTAAAGCAAAAAATCGATGACGCTGGGATGCCAAAAGATGCGAAAGAAAAAGCGTTCTCTGAATTAAATAAATTAAAATTAATGTCGCCAATGTCTTCGGAGGCATCAGTTGTTCGCACTTACCTGGACTGGATGATTAATATTCCCTGGAGGAAGCGATCGAAAGTCCGAATGGATCTCACTAAAGCTGAAGACATTTTAGAAAATGACCACTACGGGCTGAAAGAAGTTAAGGAGCGGATTCTCGAATACTTGGCCGTCCAGAAGCGAGTAAAAAAGCTAAAAGGCCCTATCCTTTGCCTGGTAGGCCCGCCGGGTGTTGGTAAAACCTCCCTTGGTGAGTCAATTGCAAGAGCGACTAATCGAAAATTTGTGCGCATGGCCTTGGGCGGCGTACGAGATGAAGCGGAGATTAGAGGGCATCGCCGTACCTATATAGGTTCATTACCTGGAAAGCTTCTGCAGAAACTCTCTAAGGTGGGTGTTAAGAACCCGCTGTTCCTCCTTGATGAAGTCGACAAAATGGGCATGGACAACCGTGGAGATCCTGCGTCGGCGTTGCTGGAAGTTTTGGATCCTGAGCAGAACCATAGTTTTAATGATCATTATCTTGAGGTGGACTACGATCTATCTGAGGTGATGTTTGTCTGCACTTCTAACAGCATGAATATTCCTGGTGCTCTGCTAGATAGAATGGAAGTAATACGCATTCCTGGCTATACAGAAGATGAAAAAGTAAACATTGCTGAACGCTATTTGGTTCCTAAGCAGAAGAAAAACAATGGGTTGAAGGGTGAAGAGCTGAAAATAGGTGAGGCACCGATTAGGGACCTGGTACGATATTATACGCGCGAGGCCGGTGTTAGGGGTCTGGAGCGTGAAATTGCAAAAATTTGTCGAAAAGTAGTGAAGGAAAATTCCCTAGTTAAAGATGAAAAGGCTGTAGAGTTAACAGCAAAAATACTAGAGAAATATTCCGGTGTTCAAAAATATGACTATGGAAAGGCTGAAGAAGAAAATCAAATTGGGCAAGTTAATGGTTTAGCTTGGACCCAAGTTGGTGGTGAATTATTAACCATCGAGGCCATTGCTGTAGGTGGAAAAGGCAAGACGATAAAAACTGGTTCTCTTGGCGACGTAATGCAAGAGTCAATTCAAGCTGCATTCACTGTTGTCCGAAGCAGGGCGCCGACACTTGGCTTGAGCTCGAACTTTCATGAAAAATTTGATTTGCATATCCACGTACCGGAGGGAGCTACACCAAAAGATGGTCCTAGCGCAGGCGTGGGTATGTGCACTGCTCTAGTATCTGTTTTAACGAATATACCTGTTAAGGCGAATGTGGCAATGACCGGTGAGATTACCTTGCGTGGTCAGGTTCTGCGAATAGGAGGTTTAAAAGAGAAACTACTAGCAGCTCATCGCGGAAACATTAAAACAGTAATCATTCCGGCCGACAACGAAAGAGACTTGGCAGAAATTCCAGACAATATCAAAGCGGATCTTGCGATTATCCCTGTCCGTTGGATCGATGAAGTTTTAGAGCATGCTTTACAATATCAGCCTAGTCCTTTGAAAGGTGAGAAAAAGACAAAAGTAAAAGAGAAAGCAAAGCAGGAAGACATTGATCCGACTGGTGATGAAAAACATATAAATACCCACTAATTACGCGCGTTTCCAGTTGACAGGGCTTTCTAGCGCTTGGTATAAAGAATCGGTCTCATAGGGCGCATGAGTCCCTTCCGGGGAAACAACTTAGATCAACTCAGAGGTCAAAATTCTTCTAAAAAATTCTAGATTTTATTAACCATGCAACACTGATTTTTTATAATTGTTTTAACGTATTTTTCAGGATTTTTTTGACAGTTTTTGATTAAAAAATAACTTCTAATTTAACAAAAAGGGGATAACGTGAATAAATCTGAACTAATAGATGCTGTTGCTGCAAGTGCGGACCTTCCAAAAGCTGCTGCTGGGCGTGCTATTGATGCAACAATTGATGCAATTACGGATTCATTGAAAAAAGGTGATCCGGTAGTACTTGTAGGTTTTGGTACGTTTGCTACTAAAAATAGAGCAGCACGGACTGGTCGTAATCCCCAAACAGGTGCACCCATCGAGATTAAAGCAGCGCGGGTACCAAGCTTTAAAGCAGGTAAAGCGCTTAAGGACGCAGTAAATACATAAACTGAGTTTAAACTCTGTTTAAAGACTTGCAGTTCGCCAATATAGGCACTTTGCCACTTAGCTTAATGAGTAAAGTGCTTAGTTGGTCACACTGGATGACCACTTACTGAACAAGACTCCCTAGTTCGTCTAGACGTTCTGTATAAAAGCTAATGTATAGATTAAGCTTTAGGATTTGTGGACTTAAAATATTTGGGGCGCATCTTAGGTGCGCCTTTTTACGTTTATAATATTGATCAAGATTTAGAGAATTTGTCGATCAAATTAATTCAAATTCACGCTACGGACTGGCTCTGATAGAAAATTTCATAGAGCCTCTAACTACTGGTAATAAATATGTTGCAGGATCTGAGAGACAACTCCAAAGGTTTAATTGCGAAGGTTATCATTGGGTTAATTGCGGGTATTTTTGTCATTACTGGATGGGAGACTGTTGGCGGATTAATTCAGGCGCCGCCTGTTGCGGAAATCAATGGCGAGGAGATCACGCAGTTACAATTGGATCAAAGTACTCAGAATCTGGTGAATTCAGTAGGTGGTGGTTTGGAAGGTATTGATCAGGGCTTTCTCGAATCAATCGCGCTTAATCAGCTGATTGAAGAGGTTATCCTACGCCAACATGTTTTAAAATCTTCCATGGCTATATCCAGTTCACAGATTGACCGGAATATCCTAGAAACACCTAGTTTTCAGCTCAACGGGGTCTTTGATCCAGACTTTGCTGTCAGAACTATATTGTCGCAAACTGGCCAAAATGTTCCGATGTATAGGGAGTCACTGGAACAAAGAATGTTGCTTTCTCAGGTTGCTAGCGCTTATACCAGCTCAAATTTTATTACGGAATCTGAATTAGACAAAATTGCTCAGCTCACGACGCAGACAAGAGATTTTCGTTATATCTCGATAACTTTAGGCACCCGAACGCTGGGTACCGCGATAAGTGATGGAGAAATAGCTGTATATTATGAGAATAATCAGGATGCGTTCGAAGAAGACGAAACCATTATCGCTCGATATGTTTTGCTCGATAAAGACATAATCTCCCAAGAACTTGCGGTGGACGATGCAGAATTAATCGCACAATACGAAGAGGAGCGATCGCAGTACGAAGGCTCTTCTGAGAGACGAGCTTCACATATTTTATTTGAAGTTGGTGGTGACCTGACAGAAAACGCGGCATTGGAGTTGGCTGCGACGGCGCAACAGCGTATTACGGATGGAGAAGAGTTCGCGTCTTTAGCCTTGGAATTATCTAGCGATACTGTTTCAGCAGAAGAGGGTGGTGATATTGGGTATACCGATGGGAGTGCCTTCCCGCCCGAATTAGAGGAAGCATTATCAGCGCTTTCCCTTGATGAAATTTCGGATCCGGTCGTTTCAGAATTTGGTGTGCATTTGGTAAAACTTACTGAGGATGCGGAGAATGTATTTGCCTCGTTTGAAGAAGTGCGTGACCGTATTGAAAGAGATTTAAAAAGCTCCGAAGTTGAACTTATTTATGCGGAGAGACTTCAGGATCTTTCTAATCTGGCTTTCGAAACCGGAGATTTACAGACCATATCTGAAGAACTCAATTTGAATATACGACAAAGCGAGGCTTTTGGTCGTCTTGGTGGTAACGGAATATTTTCCAATCAAAATGTTGCGAGTGCTGCATATTCAGATGATGTCTTGCTTGAAGGCAACAATAGCGATGTTATTGAGATCAATGATTCGCAATCAGTCGTACTTAGGGTATTCGAATTTAACGAAGCATCTATATTGTCACTTGAAGAGGTTCAACCTGAAATAGCCGTTATCCTTCGTACTGAGATGGAAGAGGATGCAGTTCAAGAATTGGGTAGTGAGATAAATGCTGCAGCAATCTCTGGGGTAGGTTTAGATCAAATCTTGGGTGACAATGAATTAGAATGGATAGAAGAAATCCAATTAGACCGTAATGCATTTACGGTTAATCGTCAGATACTCGATCAAGCGTTTGCCTTGTCAAAGCCCTCAATAGGCAGTGTCGAAAGAGCGAGCTTAACACTTGATAATGGCACGTTTGTGCTGATTGAGCTGACGGAAGTTAATGAGGGAACAATCGACTCAATTCCAGAGGAGGAGCGGAATACGATGGTTGATTCAATGATTGCTGATCTTGGTAATAGTGAATTTCAAGCCTTCATGAGTACTTTGAAGAGTGATTCTGACATACAGAATAACCTTGAAAACCTTGAATTATAAGTGGAATTTGTAATTTAGCGTTTTGTAGTGTGCATCTGTTAAGGATTAGTTTTGGGGTCTAAGTCGTTAAGTGAACCCATAGCTGTAGTATTGAACCCGCCATCAACATATAGAATTTCACCACTGATTCCAGACGCCAGATCTGAGCAGAGAAACGCAGCAGAATTTCCAACTTCTTCTGTCGTAACATTTCTACGAAGAGGCGTTTGGCTAGCGTTGTGTTGTAGCATTTTCCGGAAGCTCTTAATGCCAGCCGCGGCTAAGGTTCTGATGGGCCCTGCTGAAATGCCATTTACCCTGGTGCCTTCCGGCCCTAAGCTAGAGGCCATATAGCGCACATTAGCCTCGAGGCTTGCTTTCGCTAAGCCCATCACATTGTAGTTGGGAAGGCTGCGCATAGCCCCTAAGTAACTAAGAGTAAGTAGAGAGCCGTTGCGGTTTCGCATAAGCTCGCGCCCCTCCTGTGCCAAGGCAACAAAGCTATATGAGCTAATTTCATGTGCGGTGAGAAAACCCTCACGGGTAGTGACATCGACATAATTACCATCTAGTTCATGAGCTGGCGCATAGGCAAGGCAGTGAACTATGCCATCTAATCCGTCCCAGTTTTCACTGAGTTGTGAAAAAAGATCAACAATTTGAGTATCATTCGTTACGTCACAAGGATAAACCAAATTTGATCCCCAGCCCTCAGCAAAACCCAAAACTCGATCTTTAAGTTTTCCATTCTGGTAGGTGAAGGCGAGTTCTGCACCTTCTCGGTGCATAGCCGCTGCAATTCCAGATGCAATAGATAGCTTGCTCGCTATACCCAACACCAAGATTCGTTTGCCAGCCATAAAGCCCATAACATTTAGTCCTTGTTGAACATATTGTAATTATAAAATATTTAGTGCGGCCTGATCATTTAAACTAATAAAAGTCTAAGATTTAATTTCGTTCTCTAGCAGAGATTCCCAATTTTTGGTCTTTAACGAAAATAATCCAACTATGATGCCAGCAGCAATGGCAAAGAAGCTAATTTGTAAATATAGATTAGGCATTTGTTGGATATTGTTAGGATCAAAATTACCCGCTATCAGGCCTGCTACCACACTTCCTATAGAATAAGTTAAGGTAAAAATCCCCATCATTTGGCCTGCAAATCTTCGTGGGGATAACTTGCTGACTGCACTTAGAGCTACAGGGCTTAGACAGAGCTCTCCGACCGTATGCAAGAAATAGGTTCCTATTAACCAATAAGGCGCTGCTTGCAGACCAGATGCTGCAACTTGTGCCGCAAAGAACATGACGATAAATCCTGTCGCCATTATGATTAATCCAATAGCACACTTAATACCATAATATGGATGAATCCAGCGCTTTCCGATATTTATCCAGAGAGCCGCAAAGAAAGGTGCAAGTATTATAATGAAGAATGAATTTGCCGATTGAAACCAAGCAGGGGGGATTTCAAAATTGCTTATAATTCTATTTGTGTAGTCACGACCAAAAAGGTTTAACGAAGAGCCAGCTTGTTCAAACCCAGCCCAAAAGAATGTTGACGCGACACAAACGAGAAATAATGCGCCTAATGATTTTTTCTCATTACTGTTTAAGTCTGCAAAGGCATAAATGCCAACATAGTATGCAAGAAAAACCGCAGTAATTGTGATCGCGACATACTGAGCTAGTGTTACCGGGTTAACTGAAATACTTCCAGAGAGCATAAGAATCGTTACTACACAAAGCATGACAACTGAAGCAAGTATCGCAATTTTGCTATTTCTATGGGCTACGGTTGAAAGTGGTTGCGTAGGTATCGAGCCTTGACCATTAAGTTTGTAAAGAGTCAAACGGAATTGTACAAGCCCTAAACCCATACCAACGGCTGCGGCGCCGAAAGCCCAGTGGTAGCCAGCGTTTAATTGCAGCCACCCACAAACTAGGTAGCCGATAATTGAGCCTAGGTTGATACCCATGTAATAGAGGGTATAACCTGCATCTCTGCGCTCATCTTCGAGGCTGTATAGCTGTCCTACCATGGCCCCAATATTTGGTTTTAACAAACCTGTGCCCAATACGACCAGGATCAAACCGATGAAAAAAGTATTATCATTAGGTATGGCGAGTAATACATGGCCAGACATAATAATTATGCCGCCATACCAAACAGCCATTTGACTACCAATTAGTCGGTCCGCAATCCAGCCTCCAGGTAAACCCATAAAATAAGCTGCGCCAGTGTAGACTCCATAAATTGCAGTAGCGGAAGCGACAGTGATCCCGAGCCCACCCTCTTGCATACTGAGGGTCATGAACAAGACCAACAGTGCCCGCATGCCGTAATAACTCATTCGCTCCCACATCTCAGTAAAAAATAACGTGGAAAGCCCAGCTGGATGCCCGAAAAAATCGTATTTCCCAGCTTCGTCTAGCGCAGTATCGGTCATCTTAATTTAAGGTTATTTCTAGCGGTGTTATTCGAATTAGTTGTCCAGGAAAAATTAGATCGCTGGAGTTCATCTCATTCCAGTTTAACAAGTCGCTGATAGCGATTGAAAACTTATTAGCGATCTCATGCATTGAGTCGCCTCGCCGGACGCGATAATCACTAGCGCTAGCATTTAGAGAGATTTCTGAACTTGGACTGATTGGGGTTTGGGAAAACTCTAAATTCAGTTTTTGGCCTGGTTGTAAAAATGATTCGATGCCTATATTGTTCCAGCTCGCGATCTCTGCGGACCGCAAATCGAATTTCCTGGCGATACTCCATAAATTATCACCATTGCGGACAATGTATTCATTGGGTGCAGGGAGGATGCGACGCCCACTGGGAGTTGCGCGGTTATAATTTGCCAGTAATGACAGGTCTGTTGTCCGTGGCACTACTAAGGAATCACCAGCTACGATTCGTGTGCCACTAATTTGATTTACAGTCTGCAAAATATCGACTCTGGTATTTAATTTCAGGGCGATTGCACCTAGTGTATCTCCTGGTTTGATTTCATAGCGATCCCAGGTAACAAATTGATCTGGCCCTAAATCTGCGATTCCTGTTTGTAATAACTCGGCATTTTTAATTGGTACCGCTATTACTTGCGGATTATCTGGGTGTGTGGCCCATTGAAGGTAGCCTGGATTAAGACGCCTAAGCTCCGCGTAATCCAGTTTAGCTAGGCGTGCCGCCTGATTAAGGTCGATTTGTGAATCGATTTCCACTAGCACCAGCGGTTCTTCATTTGCGATCGGTGATAGCTCAACTCCGTACTCAATGTTGTTGGCGATTAGCTTTGCAAGTGCAATTATCTTGGGTACATGTGAGCGTGTTTCACTAGCCAAGGGTAGAGACCAGAAGTCAGCAGTTTCTTTGGTAAGCCCTGCGCGGCGGATTGCGCGGCGTACATTGCCCTCGCCAGTATTGTAGGCAGCTAAGGCTAGGAGCCAATCTTCATTAAATTCCTGATGGAGTGCTTGTAAATAATCTAATGCCGCTAATGTTGAAGCGCGAGGGTCTCTTCTGCCGTCATACCACCAGTCTTGCTGTAGGCCGAAACTTTTTGCGGTGGGCCCGATAAATTGCCATAAGCCTACTGCGTGTTTTGGAGAGTAAGCATTAGGATTAAAGGTACTTTCAACAATAGGGATTAGCGCCAATTCCATTGGTAATTCACGTCGTTCTATTTCGCTAACTATCCAAAACAAAAAAGGTTGAGCCCGTTCGGATATTTGATCGAAATACATTTGATTATTTGCATAAGCGGCAAGGTGTTTTTCTACAGCTGGATGCTGGTAATGCCGAGAAAGCTGAAATTTTGTCCGTAGTCGGTCCCATAGATCATTAAAGCTTTCGATAACATCGTCTTCTTCAATTTTTAGTACTGGTGAGTTGATGGCTTGCTCGATAATAAGCTCTTCACTTGCAGTTCGATCAGCAATAGTAATGATTTTCGTCACGCTATCTTCAGGGACAATAGAAGATTGGCAGGCGGTAAGTATTAAAAATGGGATGATTAGCAGGGAGTTGCGGTTATGAGATTTACTGCTTGAATACGGCATAGGCATGTTTAGACCAAAAATTCTTAGAAGTTATCCTTCAAAATCTGAATTGTTGTAAATACTCCTTTATCTTTAGTTTTGACGACATAAATGGACATCTATTAATAGTTATGTAATAACACAAGTATATTATGTATATCTTTGATATTAAATGATAAAATTCTCTTAAATTTGGAGACATATCTTTTTCAGAACCGACATAATATAGAGAATAGTGCTGATTTCAAGCGCCGTCGTTATTGAGAAATATAGATACGAAAGGTGATCGACGATATTATTTGTTGTTGCCCGAATACAGAACCTTTATGAAACTATCTTTCAAGAATGAAAACCGGCCTCGTTTACTCAAAAGGCTCCCAGATCCTGAATTGCTTCCTGCATTAGTGAGTGAGTGGTATCGATCTGCTCAAGGAATAGCTGTATTAAAAGCTGAGAGCGCCATTGTTAAACCGATTATCTCCCGATTATTTGGTTATCATATCTTGCAGGTGGGCCCTAATGATGAAGTTTCATTAATTGACGAGAGCCCAGTCGGACACAAGATAATTTTTGCCCCAAGCTGGCGACCAGGGATACAAAATGCAGTTAGTGACATCGAGGAACTCCCGCTTGAAACGGATAGTATTGATGTTGTAGTGGCTCATCATGCTTTGGATTTTACTGATGACAGCCGTAAACTATTGAGAGAAGTGACTCGCGTACTTCGCCCTGGTGGGCATATGCTGATAGTAGGATTTAATCCGGTCAGCCCCTGGGGTTTCTGGAGGGTGTTTAAGCATAGGGCTTATGTGCCTTGGCGCGGACGGTTTTTATCTAAAAAACGCCTAAGCGACTGGTTGCAGTTACTGAATCTGCAAATAGATTCTGTAGATTACGGGCTTCACTTTTTACCTTTAAAGTTTGCGAGTTTATTAAGAAGGGCGGAAAAGGTTGAAAGGCTATGCAGGAAATTACATAGTCCATTAGGAGGTGCTTATTTTGTACTTTGTGTTAAGCAAGTGCCGACTATTACTCCGGCAATGCCGAAATGGAGACCACTTCGGTCGCCAGCGACTAGGACGGCAATTCCCGCTGCAGAGAATATTCGGTTAAAAATTCATTAATAATAAGGATCAGCAATTGGCACAAACCGTTGAAATGTATACTGATGGTGCTTGCCGAGGCAACCCTGGAAAAGGTGGTTGGGGCGCTCTCTTGCGCTACGGAGATGTTGAAAAAACGTTGTATGGCGGTGAATCAATGACAACCAATAATCGAATGGAGCTTACTGCGGTCATAAAGGGGTTAGAGGCTTTAAATAAACCTTGCCAAGTAAAAGTTACTACTGATTCAAAGTATGTCTTAACTGGTATTACTGAGTGGATGCCGAATTGGAAAAAAAGAAATTGGCGTACGGCAAACAAGAAACCCGTTTTAAATGTAGATTTATGGAAGAAGTTAGATGAGTTGGTAGCATCGCATAACGTGGACTGGGATTGGGTTAAAGGTCACAGTGGACACGCTGAAAATGATATTGCCGATGAATTAGCTAATCTAGGAATAGATGAGCTCTAAATTTCAAGTTAAGTAAAAGCTAAGAAAAAGATGCGACAGATAGTACTCGATACAGAAACAACAGGACTCGACCCTCAAAATGGCCATCGGATTGTTGAGATCGGTTGTGTGGAAATTCAAAATCGCAAGTTAACAGGAAAGCATTATCAGGTATATCTCAACCCAGAAAGAGAAGTAGACGAAGCTGCTTTCGAAGTTCATGGGTTAAGTACGGAATTTTTATCCGGTAAAAGGCGATTCCATCAAATCGAACAGGAGTTTATCGACTTTATAAAGGGGGCAGAACTTATTATTCATAACGCGCCATTCGATGTTGGTTTTATCGATCATGAATTAAAACAAACAGAATCTGATTACGTAAACCTAAATGGGTTTTGTACAGTTTTGGATTCGTTAGTTTTAGCAAGGGAAAAACATCCTGGTCAAAGAAATAGCTTGGATGCTCTATGTAAGCGATATGAGGTAGATAATACTCAGCGGACCTTGCACGGAGCGCTGCTAGATGCTGAAATTCTTGCCGATGTCTATCTAACTATGACTAGCGGTCAATCAGGCCTATTTCGAAAGGAAGGGACAAATGAGGCATCGAATTTTACAGATAAGCAACGCACACTTGACCCGAATAGAGCGTCAATTTTTGTGCAAAATGCGACTAAAGATGAATTACGGGAACATCGAGAACGACTTGACGATATAAACAAGAGAAGCGGTGATGGTTGTCTCTGGCTGCAACTGGAAGGAGAAACTTAATGTTTTCTATTCTGGCCCATTAATGAGTGATCGAAATTATTTTCTGTTGCGGGAGCATCTTGTTGAGTCCGATCGTTTGATTCTCTTCTGTAATAATAAAATCGTTGTACAAGGTGAAAATTTTATTTGGCGCTATGAGCAGCTGATAGAGAACCTGCCTGCTAATACTGAATATTTGATCGTAGAGCATAAGGATAAACACTTTGTAGCAGCTTCAACTGATCAAGACATCTCAATTAAGCTAGCGGCAGAACTTAAAAGCTTGCGCAGCCTCTTGTTCAAAGAAAGTGATAAAGACTTTGCTATAGCAGGTAAAGCGAGTCAGATTTTAGACTGGTATAGGGCGCATAAATTCTGTGGTGCCTGTGGAGCGGCTACAGTTCAACATATATCTCAACGGGCGCTTTGCTGCCCTAGTTGCAATGATCAATATTTTCCGCGAATTAATCCCTGCGCTATAGTTTTAGTGACTAAAGGGCGTGAAGTATTATTGGCGCGAAGTGCGCGTTTTCGTAGTGGTTTTTTCAGTTGTCTAGCAGGTTTTATTGAAGTTGGAGAATCGGCTGAAGAGACTGTGCTCCGAGAGGTCAAGGAAGAGTCTGGTCTAATCGTGCACAATATACGTTATATAAAGAGTCAGTCTTGGCCTTTTCCTTCTCAGCTCATGCTTGGGTTTCATGCTGATTACAAATCCGGTGAAATAGTGCCTGAGCCTGGAGAAATTGATGAAGCGGCGTTTTATGATATCGATGATATGCCCGTGGTGCCGTCGCCGAAGATTAGCGTTGCTGGTGAACTGATTGAAATTTATGCTAATCAAGTCAGGAATGGGTTGATTTAAATTCAACCGGAACGAGGAGAATATTTCTCCTGGATCTATAAACAGTATTTTTGGGAGTTAATTTTGGGATATCTGATCGAATACGGCATGTTCTTAGCGAAGGCAGTTACTATTGTAATTGCCATTGTCATCATAATTAGCGCAATTTCTTCTTCTGGAGGCAGGCAGAAGAAGCCGGGTAAAAAAGGTTCTTTAAAGGTATCTCGCCTTAACGATCACTTAGAGGAAATGCGCGACACTCTTAGGCTTTCCGTCTTAGATAAAGACGATTTAAAGCTTATTAATAAAAAAGAAAAAAAACAGGCCAAGGCTGATCAGAAAGAGAAGAAAAGTTTACTCAAACAAGAGCAGTCTGAAAAAGATGATGCTGAGATATCGCGTTCTAAGCGCGTATATGTTTTAAGTTTTCAAGGTAATATTGCTGCCGACGCTGTCGAATCTTTACGGGAAGAAATTACAGCTGTACTTTCAATGGCTGAGTCCAATGACGAGGTGCTCGTCAAACTTGAGAGCCCGGGCGGTATGGTGCATTCCTATGGTCTTGCTTCTTCTCAATTAGTAAGAATAAAGAATGAAAATATCCCATTAACGATTTGTGTTGATAAGGTGGCCGCCAGTGGTGGTTACATGATGGCCTGCCTGGCTGACAAGTTAGTTGCTGCGCCCTTCGCCATCATTGGGTCCATTGGGGTGATAGTGCAACTCCCGAACTTTCACCGAGTCTTGAAAAAATTTGATGTTGACTACGAAATGGTCAGTGCTGGCGAATATAAACGGACGCTTTCTCACTTTGGAGAAATTACCGAGAAAGGAAGGGAGAAAGTTCAGGAAGATGTGGAAACTATTCATGATATTTTTAAGACTTGGGTTAAAGATCATAGACCCGCCATTGATATCGACAAAATTGCAACCGGCGAAACCTGGGTTGGAGCTCAGGCTATGGAGCGCTGTATGGTAGACGATCTTAGGACAAGCGACGAATGTATTATCGACGCCTGCAAGGAAGCGGATGTTTATGAGGTCGAATATGAATTTAGGAAATCTCTGCAGGATAAATTGGGCTCAGTTCTCGAAGAGTCTACTGCCAAACTTTTTGGCCGCTGGTTTAATCGTTCTACAAATGATATTTATCAATAAAGTAGATATCTTAAAATAACCCTCAAATTCTAAGTTTTAGTTAAGAGAAGTTTATGTCTGATCCAGTATTTAGAGCATTGGTAGTTAATGAGGTAGCTGAAAAAGAATTCGCCTCCGTAATACAAGAGAGAAAAATTTCAGATCTTCCCGAAGGTGATGTGCTAATCAGAGTCTGTTACTCATCTTTAAATTATAAGGACGCGCTTTCAGCAAACGGCAATAAAGGAGTTACGAGAAAATACCCACATACTCCAGGAATTGATGCTGCTGGCATAGTGGTCTCATGTGCTAACGCGAATTTTAGTGAAGGCGAGGAGGTTATAGTTATCGGCTATGACCTAGGCATGAATACAGCTGGCGGATTTGGTCAATATATTCGAGTACCTAGTAGCTGGGTAGTCGCCTGTCCTGAAGGTCTAACTCTTAGGCAAGCTATGGTATTGGGAACTGCAGGGTTTACCGCCGCACTCTGCATAGAGAAATTATTAGCAAACGGCTTGACTCCAGAGGATGGTGAAGTGTTAGTCACTGGGGCGACTGGTGGAGTAGGTATTGTTGCGGTTGCCCTTCTTGCAAAAATGGGTTTCGAAGTAATAGCTAGTACTGGTAAAGATGGGGAAAAAGCCTTTCTACAGAAGCTAGGAGCCAAAGGAGTTGTTGACCGTAGTGAATATTCTGAAGGGACCTCTCAGCCCATGCTCAAAGAAAGGTGGTCGGGCGCAGTAGATGTTGTAGGAGGGGATACACTGTTTAATATTTTGAAATCACTAAAATATGGTGCAAGTGTTGCCGCTTGCGGATTGGTTCAATCTCCGATGTTCCAAGCTTCAGTGCTCCCTTTTATTTTGCGGGGCGTTAATTTGCTTGGGGTCGATTCTGTAGTTCTACCTCTGGAAACTAAAAAAAAGGTATGGAGTTTACTCGCCTCTGATTGGAAAATAGTTGATTTGGACAAGATTGCAAAAGAAATTCACTTAGAAGACTTAAACGACAGTTTGCAACAAGTAAAAAAAGGGCAGGCAGTGGGTAGATTTTTGTTGAACTTAAATAATTAAACCCTGTGAGCTAATCCCATCATAATTTTCGCGAGAAAGCGATTGGGGTGAGTACAAGTATCAAAATATAAGACGAAGCCGGAAAGTGATTATAGCGGCACCTTGTGACACCAAGAAAGTAACTGAAAGTTAGTAATAAGCTGAAGAGTTTGGAGTCAGGTTCCATTTTAACCATAGTCAACTAGCGTCGACGGAACAGGGGGCTAGATTCGGAGGTTGTTGCTTGATAGCTGGTACTAAAATCTGCAAAGGCCGTAAGACAATTTTCAGGATTTTGATCACTGCGTAAATCGAACGCATCGAAACCACATCGTGACATATAATAAAGCTGGTCTCTTAAAACATCACCAATGGCTCGAACCTCGCCTTCATATTTGTGGCACTCTCGGAGTTCTCTCGCATTAGTATAAGATCTACCGTCAGAAAATATTGGAAAATTCAATGCTATTAAAGAGAAACTCGCTAGTTCAGAACCGATATCATTTACATTTTCATCGCTATCTAGCCAGATAGCTACCTCGCCGGCGTAGTCAGCGAGGTCCTCTCGGTATAGTTTCCAAAATTTAAGCGGGACTATGAAGTTTTTACCCGGCACTGCGTTCAATACTTCTGGGCCGGTAGCTTCGCGAAGGATTGTCCAATAGTCTTGAGTTAATTGACCATTCTTAATCAGTTTTTGCATAGACCTTTTCCTTGAATGGTTCTATTCCGATGCGGCGATAGGTGTCGAGAAACGGCTCTTTGTTCTGCCTAGAGGTTTTGTAGACCTCTATGATCTTCTCTACTACTGCTGGGATCTCATCTTGAGCAAAAGAAGGGCCTATAATCTTTCCTATACTGGCCTCATTCTGTGAAGATCCACCTAATGAAACTTGATAGAACTCTTCACCTTTTTTGTCGACCCCAAGTATGCCAATATTCCCTACATGATGGTGACCGCAAGCGTTCATGCATCCCGAAATATTTATGCGTAAATTGCCAATATTTTTTAGTTCATCAATGTCATCAAATTTGCGTTGCAATGATTCAGCAATAGGTATTGATTTCGCATTGGCAAGAGCACAAAAATCGCCTCCCGGACAGCAGATCATATCTGTTAACAAGCCGAGATTCATACTTGCCAGAGATTTGGTTTTAAGCTTTTTCCAGAATGCATACAATTCTGATTGTTCGACATCGGCGAAAACTACATTCTGATGATGACTTATTCGGACTTCGCCAAAGCTATATTCATCTGCGAGCTCTGCGAGATAATTTAACTGAATGTCGGTGACATCTCCTGGTGCGACACCTGTTTCTTTGAGGCAGGCAGTTACAATTGCGTAGCCAGACTTTTTATGTTCACTGACGTTATGTTGATGCCAGCTACTAAATAGTACATCGTTTTTAAGTGCGGCGGTCAGCTCTTCGGGGGCATCGTCCTTTTCCATATAAAATGGGTCAACAAAAAAAGATTTACAGTGATCTATTTCTTCCTCTGTAAGAGTTTGAGGGCCATCTCTTATTTGAGACCATTCTTGCATAACTAGTGAGCGAAATTTTTCTACTCCAGTTTCGCGCACAAGAATCTTGATGCGAGCCTTATATTTATTGTCACGTCGACCAAGCCGGTTATAAACTCGAAGAATGGACTCCAGTGCGGTTAATAAGTGACGTTTTTCTACGAACTCGAATATTTCCTGCCCAATCACTGGCGTCCGACCCAAACCGCCACCCGCAAGTATGCGAAAACCTACTTCCCCATTGGAATTTTTGATTAGATAAACGCCTATGTCATGTACTTGAGTTGCTGCTTGATCAATCTTGGTGCCGCAAACAGCGATCTTAAATTTCCTAGGTAGAAAGGCAAACTCAGGATGGAAAGTCGACCACTGTCTAATCGCTTCACAAAATGGTCTGCTATCTTCCAGTTCATCTGCCGATACTCCGGCATATTGGTCTGTTGTTGTGTTGCGAATGCAATTACCACTAGTTTGAATTGCATGCATTTCTACTTCCGCTAAATGAGCTAAGATATCAGGCACATCTTCAAGTTCTGGCCAGTTGAATTGAATATTTTGACGGGTTGTGAAGTGGCCATAGCCTTTATCGAAATGCTTGCTAATGAATGCTAGTTTTCGAAGTTGATTAGAAGACAGTAAGCCATAAGGTATAGCTACTCTTAGCATAGGTGCTAAGCGCTGGATATATAGGCCATTTTGTAAACGTAGTGGCAAAAACTCAGAATCACTGAGATTTCCAGCCAAATACCTTTCTGTCTGGTCGCGGAATTGGATAACGCGTTCCGCCAGCATTTGATGATCATATTTGTCGTACTGATACATAACCTGAATAGTGTCCTCACACTTCGGGCAGTCATTGTAAACAATGAGTTTGCTTTTGACAGTCGTCTCGTTACATTAAATTACAGATTAGGAGAGAGAAGTCTGGTTAAAAGCTTTAGTTTGACGCCTTTCCTTTTTGCTAAGTCTTTTACTTGGTCGGAAGAAATTTTCCCTACAGAGAAATAACGCGATTCAGGATGAGAAAAATATAAGCCGCTGACACTTGCAGCTGGAAACATCGCATAACTTTCGGTTAGTGAGACTCCAATAGTATTCTCAGTATCGAGTAATTTAAACAATGTTTCTTTTTCTGAATGGTCAGGGCATGCTGGATAGCCTGGGGCAGGGCGTATACCCCGATACTTTTCATTAATCAGTTCGTCATTACTTAGTAATTCTGTGGGCTCGTATCCCCAAAATTCTGTTCTTACACATTTATGCATATGTTCGGCAAAAGCTTCTGCTAATCTATCTGCAAGAGCTTTTATTAGTATTGCTTGATAATCATTGTTTTCTTGTTCATATTTTTTGGCGATTGTGTCCGCGCCAAATCCAGTTGATACTACAAAGCCACCTATAAAGTCTTGTTTCCCGCTATCCGCTGGAGCGATAAAATCGGCGAGAGAGAGATTCGATAATGATTCATCCTTAAACATTTGCTGCCGTAGGAAATGCAAGTTTGCAACCGGTTCGCTGTGATTATTTGGAGAATAAACTTCTACATCATTATTGCCCTTTCTATTTGCTGGCCAAAACCCAATCGTTGCTTTTGCGGTAAGAAGGTTGTCTTCAATTATTTGCCGTAAAAGCTCCTGAGCATCATTAAATAACTCAGTTGCGGCCTGCCCAACCTTTTTGTCATTCAATATTGCTGGGTATTTCCCTGCGAGCTGCCAAGTAATAAAGAAAGGAGTCCAATCTATGTAAGGAACTAGTTTTTCAAGTGGATAACCTTCAAATACCCTAGTGCCAATGAAAGAAGGTCTGCTTGGGTTAAATCCGTCCCAGTCCAATACTTGATAATTTGTATTCGCTTCTTCATAGCTTAGAAGGTTGCGTTTATCTGCTCTATTGGCGCTTCGCTGACGAATAATTGAGTATTCCTTTCGAATATCAGCGCAATACTTAAGTTTTTGAGATTTATTCAGCAGTGTGCTTACAACTGAAACACTGCGAGATGCGTCCGGCACGTAAATAGTACTTTCATTTTTATAATTCTGTTCAATTTTGACGGCAGTGTGGGCCTTAGAGGTTGTTGCGCCTCCGATTAATAGTGGAACCTTGATTTCTAAACGTTGCATTTCACTTGCGACGTGAACCATTTCATCGAGAGAAGGCGTTATTAACCCACTTAGGCCGATAATATCGACATCTTCTTCCTTGGCGACTGCTAGAATTTTGTCGCTAGGAACCATGACACCTAAATCAATAACGTCATAGTTGTTGCATCCCAGTACAACACCCACAATATTCTTTCCAATATCATGTACATCTCCTTTAACAGTTGCTAGCAGAATCTTCCCTTTACTTTGAATTACACCAGGACCCTTTTCAGATTCAATATAAGGTAGTAAGTAAGCGACTGCTTTCTTCATCACTCGAGCACTCTTCACCACTTGTGGCAAAAACATTTTTCCATTGCCGAAAAGGTCACCCACTTCATCCATACCCTTCATTAATGGCCCTTCTATGACCTCTATGGGTCTTGAAGACTGTACTCTAGCGGTTTCTGTGTCCTCGTCTATAAATTTTGAAATCCCTTTAACCAATGCATAACTTAATCGTTCTTCAACAGGTTTTTCACGCCAAGTCAGATCCTCAACTTGTGCCGCTGTGCTTCGACCGCTAACTGTCTGGGCTAATTCCATTAGGTGCTCAGTAGCATCAGGATGTCTATTCAAAATGACATCTTCGGCTGCTAGTTTTAATTTTTTCGGAATGTCGTCATAGACAGCAAGCTGCCCAGCATTGACTATGCCCATAGTCAGACCAGCTTTAATGCTATGGAAAAGGAAGACTGAGTGAATTGCTTCGCGTACCGTATTATTGCCGCGGAATGAAAAAGATACATTACTGATTCCGCCTGAAATATTTGCCCCCGGAAGATTTGCTTTTATGTATTTGCAACTCTCGATAAAGTCGACAGCATAGTTATTGTGATCATCAATTCCTGTTGCAACGGCAAAAACATTAGGATCAAAAATAATATCATTGGCGGGGAAGTTGAGTTTTTCTCTCAGCAAATGATAAGAACGATTGCAGATCTGATTCTTCCGACTGAGGGTGTCAGCTTGGCCAGTTTCATCAAAGGCCATTACTATGACTGCTGCCCCATAACGTAAGCATAAGCCCGCTTTATTAAGAAATTCCTGTTCCCCCTCCTTAAGGCTTATTGAATTTACAATCGCTTTCCCTTGGCAGCATTTCAGTCCAGTTTCAATAATTTCCCATTTTGAAGAATCAAGCATCAACGGGACTTTAGATATTTCTGGTTCAGATGCTATGAGTTTGACAAATTTCTCCATCGCAGCTTGAGAATCCAACATCCCTTCATCCATGTTTATGTCGATAATTTGTGCGCCAGCTTCAACTTGTTCGCGCGCAATCTCTAACGCTTCATCGTAATTACCTTCAAGTATTAATCGAGCGAATTTGGCTGAACCCGTTACGTTAGTCCTTTCGCCAATATTGATAAACAAAGAGCTTTCATTAATGTTAAAAGCTTCAAGTCCGCTTAAGCGACAAGCTTGGTTAGCATTTGGGATTTGGCGTGGAGCACAATTAGCTACCGCATCGGCGATTGCTTTTATATGATCGGGATCTGTACCGCAGCAACCCCCGACAATATTTACAAAACCTTTTTCCGCAAATTCTCCAATGATGGTCGCCATTTCTCCGGGTGTTTGGTCGTACTCTCCAAACTCATTAGGAAGTCCAGCATTCGGATGGGTTGAGACAAAGCAGGGAGTAAGAGCAGCTGTTTCCTCGATGTGTGGTCTTAATTGTTCAGCACCAAGAGCGCAATTAAATCCAATCGAAAGTGGGTTTGCATGTGCGACGGAATTACAAAATGCCTCTACTGTTTGTCCCGAAAGTGTGCGGCCGCTAGCATCGGTTATAGTACCTGAAATCATAAGTGGTAGCTTAATATGAAGCTCCTGATAACAGTTTTGAACCGCGAAGATGGCAGCTTTGGCATTTAATGTGTCGAATGCGGTCTCGATCATTATGATGTCGGCGCCGCCTTTAATAAGACCTTTACAGCTGTTCTGGTAATCATCTACTAATTGATCAAAACTGGTGTTACGAAACCCTGGGTCGTTTACATCGGGAGAGATAGAGGCGGTTTTGCTTGTAGGGCCCAATACCCCAGCGACAAATCGGGGCCGGCTAGTATTGAGCTGTGAAACTTCGTCGCACGCTTCTCGTGCAATCTGAGCCGCAGCAAAATTTAGTTCGTAGGATATAGTTTGAAGATCATAATCTGATTGAGAGATCTGTGTAGCATTAAAAGTGTTGGTTTCTACGATATCAGCGCCAGCATTAAGGAAAGCCAAATGGATTTCTTTAATGATTCCCGGCTGGGTCAATGTCAATAAATCATTGTTGCCAGACACATCGTGATGGTGATTAGCAAATCTCTCGCCTCTAAAATCAGAGTCAGCGAGCTTCTTGGACTGAATCATAGTACCCATAGCGCCATCTAGAACCAGAATACGTTCTAACAGTGCTTCATGAAGTTTGGATTCAGCTGAGTGGTGTGTCATGTTAAAGCCGTGTCTGCCTCTCTAAAAATTTATCAATACTATCAAATGGTGCTCCCTAGGGCAGCTTGAAATAACTGAGTGAATCACTCAAGTATTCAAATTATTCGCCCGATCTAGTAGAATAGGCCCATTATTAGCCTCGCCGAGAAATCCCTATGGTTAGCATCACAGATTCCGCACAAGAATACCTAGCTGAGTTACTCAAAAAGCAAGACGTAGAAGGTATTGCGGTGCGAATTTTCATTCTCGATGCGGGTACTCCAAGAGCAGAAACCTGCATTTCTTTTTGTCGGCCAGGAGAAGAAAAAGCGGATGATGAAGTAAAACAATATGAAGCCTTCAAAGCCTTCATGGATCAACATAGTATACCTTTTCTAGAAGACGCGGTAGTTGATTTTCAGAAAGACTCAATGGGTGGGCAGCTGACTATAAAAGCGCCAAACTCTAGGATGCCAAAATTATCTGAAGATAGTCCCCTTGAGGATCGTGTGAACTACGTTTTATATAATGAAGTTAATCCTGGTTTAGCGGCTCATGGGGGTCATGTCACCCTTGAAGAAATCTTCGAGAAAAGTATAGCGGTACTTCGGTTTGGTGGTGGATGTCAAGGTTGCGGTATGGTGGACGTAACCCTAAAAGATGGCGTTGAAAAGTCCCTTCTGTCACAGATACCTCAGCTCACAGAGGTTCGTGATGTTACTGACCACTCGGTTAAAGAAAATGCTTATTATCAGTAGTTGTCAGGCTGGATATGAGCTTTTTAAAGCTATGTAAACCTGATCTTTGAACTTGGCTTGATTCGGATCCAGGGAGTCAATGATTTCAACCAGATATTCATTGTCTTCTCTGCCATTCCATATTTTCTGATAGGATCCGTCTTTGTAGCCATGGTCTTGGCGGAACATATTCAGAACGTTCTTCCCTACATATTGACGATAAAGATCGAGCCAGCCAATTTGGCATTTAGACATTATCGATTGAAAAAGACTTAGTTCAATTCTGCGGACAACAGAAAGAGCAATAAGTAATTCAAGTTTCGTTAATAAATCTAATTCGTCGATTGAATATTGTTGATCATCGAAATCTATAATTTTTTGCGTATTCGCTGAGTCGAGAAGTATCATTAACGCTGCAAGCGACGCATCTACATTTCCACTATTTCGAAGCAGTATTTCAGACAATATAAAATGCCAGATATCGATTAGTTCCATTTGCAATTGAGGAAGG
>NTJZ01000005.1 GCA_002457215.1 OM182 bacterium MED-G28
AATAGAAGCAGGACAAACCACAGATCCATCGGTTTCAGTGCCTACAGCAACCATAGTGAAATTGATGGCAACCGCAACCCCAGAGCCAGAACTTGAACCACATGGGCTTCGGTCTAAAGCATAGGGGTTATGTGCCTGACCCCCTCTTCCCGACCAACCACTAGAAGAAGAAGTGGACCGAAAATTAGCCCACTCACTCAAGTTAGTCTTGCCAAGAATAATCGCCCCTGCGGAGCGCAATCGATTAACTAGAAAAGCATCGTCTGCGGGCGTTGGTGCATCAACCAAAGCTAAACTGCCTGCAGTTGTTAACAGATTATCAGCGGTATCGATGTTGTCTTTAAGCATTACGGGTATACCATGTAATCGCGAACGAACATTACCCCTTGCCCGCTCTTCATCAAGCGCTTCTGCTATAACTAAAGCATCAGGATTAACTTCGAGAACTGAATTGAGTTGTGGGTCAATTTCTGAAATTCGTGCTTGGTAAAAACGGACAACATCTGCCGCACTTATAATTCCTTCCCCATAAGCAACTTGTAGTTCATTTATAGATATCTCGATCAGGTTATCTTCGAAACTTGGGGAGATTAGAGATGTACACGACAACAGAGTCAGAGCAATCAACATTACGGATATTCTAAGTGGAACTTGGAATCTGCGAGTGCGTTTATTGACCTTGTTCATCTTTGTCATTGTTTTGAGAATTTCTAATTCAGAATTTTTTTGAATTTAGTCGGAGTCTAGAATGTCACCTTTTCAGCCATAGAGAAAATATTCACTCCAACTATTATTTGCCACACGCTTCAACTTATAACGTGAAGCTAGAGCCCAGGACATTGGAGCAATAGCAATAAAACCAATCAACGATGCTGCCACTTCAGATATTTTACATAAAAGCTTTTGAAGCTCCTCACTGCGCAGAAATTCACAATGATTACACTGTTTTTCAGATCATTGTTCTGCAACAAATCCCTTCCAACCATTCATATAATCAATAAATTTTTGAGACAGGCCTTCTTTAGCTAAATGTTCACGGGAAGCAGGCAACTCTATTGGCTCGAAACTAGGGTCATTCGCCATAAGCTTTGGAAAATCATGGTGCAGTATTGCTGCCCTACCCAACATGATCCAGTCAACTCCGCTAGCGAAAGCCTTTTCTGCCTCTCCTGGTGTGCGAATTTTTCCTGCTATACCTAGACGAACCTCTTTTCTATCTATTTCTGAAAAATAAGATAGAAGACTCCTACCCTGTTTTTCTTCTTCAACCGGCTCCTTAAATACATCCCATAGCGACATATCAAGAAAATCAATATTGCCGTCAGCGCAAAGCTTCTGAGCAATAGCCACACTGTCATCAAGCTTCATGCCGAAACGTTCTGCTGACAAACGCACACCCAACATAAAATCATCACGACAATGTTCTCTAACACCGTCAATTATCTCAAACAACAAACGTGATCGATTTTCCCAGCTACCGCCGTATTCATCGTCTCGATGATTAGTTTCACTGGAGAAAAACTGACAAAGTAAATAACCGTGAGCACCGTGTAACTCAACTCCATCGAATCCCGCTTTTTCAGCTCTCACCGCAGCAGAAACAAAATCTTCTATCAGCTTTTTTATCTCCACTGTCTCTAAAGCACGAGCTCCAGTTTCTTCATTAACTGAAGGGCACACTGGCCTGCAGCCAGTAACATCTTCAGGTGCGCGCATACCGCCATGGTAAAGCTGGCAATTAGAGACACTGCCTTCAGCTTTAATTTTTGAGGCCAGTCGAGATAATCCATCCACATGCTTATCAGCAAAAATTCCCAATTGGCCCGGAAAGCCTTGTCCAATTTCCTGCACATGAGCCGCGCAAGTCATGGTTAAACCAAAACCTCCTTTCGCGCGCATGGCGAGCCAATGGAATTCCTCATCAGATAAGATTCCGTCTTCATGACTCTGTAAATTAGTTAATGGCGCCAACATGAAACGATTTTTCATACTAGGGCCGCGCTTGAAATCAAGTGGCGAAAATAGAGAATTCATAACGACTCTTAAAAAATAAAACAACAAATACAGAAAAACGGGCGGTGTTTTGCAACAGCGCCCGTTTCGATTTCAACATAAATGACTATGGTATCAAGCGAGGCACGAAGCGAGTCACTCCTTGAATTACACCTACTTCACCGCCGTAAACATTTCCATCTTTGTCAGCCGTCACACCTTCACCCATGCAGCCGATTCCGCCCATTCCGGAGAAACCTCTTCCTCCGCATATATGCTCGGGAATGAAATAAAGCACTTCACCATTGCGCGCATTTCCTACTCGTAGACCTTTTCTCCAACCACCTGGGTTGTAGTTTTCATCAGTTTCAGAATCGATGGCGTACAACATATCGTTGCTAGGATCAATATACATACCGCTAATGCGGCTGAACTGATACCAAGTATCTAACCATTCTCCGTCTTGAGTAAAAATCTGGATGCGATTGTTGCCGCGGTCCGCGACGAATAATCTACCCTGTGAATCCATGGCTAAACTATGGGGGGCGCGAAATTGACCATCGTCCCATCCATATTCTCCAAAGTGCCCTATGTATGTGCCGTCTGGCTCCCACATGGTAATGCGGCTCTCGGTCTCGTCACTCGGCTCACCTTGAAATTGTGCTTGATGAGTTTCTGCGATAAAAATACGACCGTTTGGCGCAATCAACACATCATTTGGTTCAGTAAGATGTGTCGGAGGGTCGCCAACTTCTCCTGGTGTCCCTATTGTCATTAACAAGTTACCATCTGGGCTGAATTTCATGACAGCGCTTCCGATGGTAGCTGCAGCTGGATTTTGGCTAATTTCGTTGTCATTAGCTACGCGGGCATCGGCTATCCAGACGTTGCCTTCCTGATCAACATCCATTCCATGGGGCCAAAGAATCTGGCCAGCACCAAACTGAGCAACCACTCTCCCGTTAGGATCCAGTTTCACTATCGGATTGATATCTGGGGTGGTTGCGCATTGATTAGTCCCGCACCGATCCCCCGCCCATATATGCACTCCATCAATATCAACGTTAATAGCACTTACAGAACCCCAACGACGTCCATCCGGTAAGGAGCCAAAATTACGCTCTGTAACGTAGGGGTTCGGTAAATTATTTATGGGTTGCTGGCCAGCGTGAGCAGCCGGCTTGCCAGATTCTGCCATCGACCCCCTTTGTGCCATTGAACTTGCGGAGACAATAGAAAATGTGAGTCCTAATAACCCGGCTTTTACTAAGAGTCCTGCCCCGGATTTTCTTGTTCTAATCATTGTGACCTCTCTTAACTTCTTTATAGCTATTATTGGATGTCGAACAGAACTAAGAACATGAACCTAAGCGTATAACTTGTCAAGGATATGCAATTCCGAGTAAAAGCACGAAACTTCCCTAGACTCCTAGCCTTGGGCTGTTTATGCTCTGCCTCCCAGTTGCTTCAAATAAAATGGAGCTTGAAGCCTGTTTTCTTACAAATATTAATGGAAGGGGGACACATGAGTTCTTTCACAATCAATAAAGATCTAAAACTAGTCATTGGTGGGTTCTTTGCACTGACTCTTGCCGCCTGTGGTCAAGAAGAATCAAGCCCTCTGCCTGTAGCACAAACTTCAGCTCCTGTAGAAGAAGCAGCGAGTGAAATGCGCGAGGGAGAAGTCCCCGTTGATATTCAGGAACCTGGTGAAGGTCTTGTGATTACTCAATCACACTGGATTAATGAAGAGCCTATAGGCAATGGTTCTGGTGATGTAACGTTTGATTTACTATCACAACCAATTAGTGCGAATCCAGACTCATGGTTACAATTCGGTGGGGACTATTCCAATACCCGCCACAGTCCCTTAGAAGATTTATCTCCTGAAAACGTAGACAATTTGCGCTTTGCTTGGGGCTTTCCGACTGGCACGCTAGGTCAGTTCGCTGTTTCCCCTGTTGTCTACGACGGCATCATGTATGTTAGTTCGTCTTACAACAGATTATTTGCACTGGATGCTAAGAATGGTGAATTATTTTGGCGCTATGATCATCCACAACCGGAGGACCTACGTCTATGCTGCGGCCCTGCAAATCGCGGCGTTGCAATAGTCGGCGATAAGGTTCTAATGGCTACCCTGGATGCTCGCATTATGGCATTCGATCGCATCTCTGGTGAAATCCTCTGGGACTCGGAAATCATTGAGTATTACCGCGGTTTTAGTGCCACCTCTGCTCCTCTTATTGTTAAAGACATGGCCATTATCGGTATTGGTGGCGGCGAATACGGTGTTCGTGGATTCTTTGATGCTTACAACGTGAACACGGGTGAAAGAATGTGGCGACACTATACGGTGCCAGACGAAGGCGAACCTGGGTATGAAAGCTGGTCCGGAACTTCATATGAAACTGGTGGCGCACCTGCATGGACCATCGGTACCTATGACCCGGAACTGGATTTGCTTTACTGGACGACTGGCAATCCATCCCCTGATTGGAATGGCGACGCTAGATTAGGTGATAATCTTTTCTCTGACAGTGTATTGGCTTTGGACCCAGATACTGGCGAACGGCAATGGTATTACCAGTTTACCCCTCATGATGTTTGGGACTATGACGGCAATACTCATCTGTTCCAGGTAGACCTCGATGTTGATGGCGAAACTGTTAAAGCTCTTGTCCAAGCAAACAGGAATGGATTTTTCTACGCCATAAATAGACAAAACGGGGAATTCATTCGCGCCACTAACTATATGGAGCAATTAAATTGGGCGACGTCAATGGAGCCTAGCGGCAGGCCGGTAATTAATCCTGAAGCGCTGCCTGTAGAAGAACCCACATATCGAGTATGTCCAGGGGTTATGGGTGGAATGAATGGATCAACTTCTGGTTCAGTAAATCCTGATTTAGGTCTCGCTTTTGTTCCCGTTATTGAAAGCTGTCAGTTGATGCAAAAAGGGCTAAGCTTTCACGTTGAAGGCCTTCAATTCACTGGAGGTTTCCCAATTCCCGTGGATGCTGCCGACGAATCAGCTTATGGTCATATCACTGCAATGGACTATCAAACTGGTGAAGTCCGCTGGCGATTTATGGACCCACAACCAATGATGGCAGGAACCATGAGCACAGCAGGTGGCTTGGTTTTCACTGGCAGCCTAACCGGCCATGCAATAGCGCTCAACTCAGAGAGCGGCGAAGAAGTCTGGCGCGCCAAGTTAGGTGGCGGGGTTCGTTCTCAACCAATAGCATATCAAGTTGATGGGGAATCTTATGTTGCAATTGGCTCAAGTAACTTCCAAACCCTCTCCGGTTTTGTCGGGGGAGATATAGCGATCCCTGAAGGGGGTCACTTGTATGTTTTTAAACTAAGTAACTAGCCAAAAAATCTCGCATAAGAAGAGCAAAATGCGAAGTAACTTGATTTACATAATCTTCGCTGTCGCCGCCCTTATGGCGGCGATTCTGCTAGCCATTTGTCTGGCAGAAACTGTGCCTGACGCTGGCGGCAGAGCTCATGCTGAAATTGCGGGTCTGCAAGTTGGCGGCGATGGAACTGCCCGCTTGCAATACATCGGACCTTTAGCTTTTTTATTTCAGTGTCTGTTACTTACCCAAATTGCTCTTCTCTCTTTACTGGGCGTAGCAGAAAGATATCGTACCAATGAGCTACTTACTTACATGGGCGGCACTCTAGCAATCACTTTATTTATTGCCTGGAAGATGTTTTCGGGTCATTCGGCTTTTCTGGATACCGGAGAAACTGCCTATTTTATGGGCTTCCCCACCGCAACCGCATGGCAAACCTATGGGACTTGGCTGGGCGCTATTCCATTAATTCTTATCTATAGCTTTGGTTTTAATAAATTTATCTACACCAAGGAAGACGAAGAAAAATTTAATGCCCTCTTAGCAGAAAAGACTAACAAGTTGTCTGAAGCAGAGAACTCGGATAGAGCGACGTAGTAATTACATGGAAGCGTTCAGACAGGAAATAATCATTGGCGCTGTTGTCGGCTACATGATTTTTTGTGTGCTCACAGGCTTGTGGGCAATGCGCCGCACGCACAACTCCAGTGATTTTTTTATCGCAGGCCGTGGTCTCGGCCCAATTGTCGTGTCGTTGGCACTTTTTTCTAGCACTTTGAGTGGTTTCGGATTCGTTGGTGGACCAGGTTTAGTCTATTCAATTGGTGTTAGTTCATTCTGGATGGTCGTGATTTCTTCCTGCGGCTATGCTCTTGGTTTCTACTTGGTTGCAAAACGCATTCGTATGATAGCCGAACTGAGGGACTGCATTTCTTTACCTGACATTGTTGCCGCCCGATACGGAAGTGAAGCCGTTAGATTTATGATTGCGATCACAATCGTTCTAGGAGTAATGGGGTACTTGGCAACTCAAATACTCGCGATGGCAGTCGTAATGCAGGCAATTCTCTCGGGCACAGAAGCTTTTGCTAACGTAGGTTTGGTCACTTGCGTAGTGATTTCTTCAGCGGTACTAATCTTTTATTGCGTCACCGGTGGCATTATCGCTTCCGTCTACACTGATGTAGTACAAGGGTCAATCATGATAGTCGCTGGCACACTAATCTTGTTTACTGCAATGAATGTATTCGATGGCGGGATGCAGGAGGCAACATCGATTATTCTCGCTGACGACTATGAAACAGTTATGCCCTATGGAGCCGCCGGGATAATGGCTTCTCTCGGTTGGTTTTTTGTCTTTGGGCTTGGCCTAGCAGGACAACCCCATCTGATTACCAAGATGATGATGAATAAAAACATACGAGACAACCGCAGCATTCTTCCCATGTCGTTGTTTGGCTACGTAATGGCTGCTCTATTATGGATTTCGATCGGTATTGTGATGCGTGCCGCGGTTATCGATGGAGTTGTTGATCCATTGGCACTTCCAGATGATGCTGCTTCGGTTTTCCTCTCTGTATTTACCAACCCGTTGTTAGCAGGCATAGTCTTTGCCGGTCTATTCGCTGCAATTATGTCAACTTCTGATGCTTTCCTAAATATTGGCACAGCTGCAATAATTCACGACATACCCAAAGCAATACGCGGCAAAAGTATTGAGAATGAATTGTTCTGGGCGCGAGTCGTGACTGTATTACTAGCCATAGTCGCAGCGAGTTTTGCGCTCTATTCTCATTTTCGAGACGCTACTCTCGTAGCACTATTAGGTGCTTTTGGTTGGGGGACATTCGCTGCCTCTATATTTCCAGTGGTGGCTGTAGGATTAAACTGGAAAGGAGCCACAGTTGCAGGTGCAGTTACAGCTATCGGAACTGCGCTAACAATTAACTTTGGCTCTCAATTGGCAGGGATTACTTTCCCATATGGCGTTAGTGGCCAGTTAGTAGCTTTTGTTTCTTCCATGGTTCTTTTTATTGGTGTCTCACTGGTCACTAAAAAGCCCGTGCTCGACAATGACATTAAACTTATGATGGATATTTAAGCCAATATCTCACTATTCAGTTTTCATTCATCTAACCGACTCTACTTTATAAATGACAACTTTCGCTGTCCTACTTATTCCATCTTTGTAAGACCCTGGAAACTGCAGTGCCCACCCAGATACTCGTAACAATCCTTTTCTTGACTGCAGTCGCAGCATGCCCATTTATAAGCCATGATTTACAGGCGGCTTCAGCTTGCGCTTCTACACAGTACGAAACAGATAACGGTGATTGCTTTCCCGTCTGGCATGGCCAGACTAGAAGTGGCGCTTACTACACAATAGTTATACCCGAAAATTGGGATGCTAGTGACGGCCTGGTCTTCTGGAATCATGGCTTTCAAAGTTTTTTGACAGGTTTTGAAACAGCCGAGCTGCTTGACCTATTGGATCCATCTTGGAAGGGCTATTACACTGGTGCTGTCCAAGCTGAGCCGGGTTTGGGACCCTATGGTGAATCAATTCTCTCCCAAGGGTTTGCCATGGCTGCCTCCAGCTACAGCCAAACTGGTTGGGCGGTATTTGATTCACATATCTCTAATGGCGAGATGTACAACGAGTTTCTCTCTATCGCTTTAAACCTAGATCAAACGGCGCCGGAGGAATTTTACATTATTGGAGGTTCTCTGGGCGGCATAGTGACCATCCGAGACCTCGAATCAGAGTTAGTCCCCGACCCAGATGGAGCACTCATTTTGTGTGGCGCCGTAGCTGGATCGATTAATTGGGTTGAAGCCTTCGATTTAAGAACCATTTATGAATCAGTTTGTGATGCAGTACCTGGGGCACAATTGCCCAAACCCTGGTATGAAAGGCCTGAATTGCTTTTTGGTGAATTAGATTATCTCGATTCTTTAGACAAATGCATTGGAATTAGCACCCGGTTATTGATTAATGAGAATGATCCACTCGAGGTATTTGCCTGGGAACTCAGCAACCTCAGCAAAGCAGACCGACTCAAAAAAATCCTAGAAACTTCTAGCACTGAAAATCCTTACTTTTTAGCGCTAAATCTTTGGTATGCCGTGTTTCAGATCCCTAGACTGATCAATGATGAAACTCAGTTAAATGGCGCAATTCCGTTTAGCAATATCGGTATCGATTACAATGATGAAGCAGTTAATGATGCGGCAGTGAGAACATTTGCGCTGCCATCAGCAAGAGATGCGCTGCTAGCTAACTACTCCCCTATCGGCAATGTGGGTGATACCAAAATAGTATCTATACATACTTCTCATGACGGGCTAGTGCGGGCAGAGAATCAAAAGAGCTTGCAATCTTTGGTTCCTGAAAATCAACTTACCGTTGCAATAGTTGATGACTCAAAGAGCCCGAGTCATTGTGGCTTCACAATCGACGAAGGCCTAGCTGCTTGGAATGGGTTAACGGAGTGGGTAAACGGCGCCATTCAACCAACAGTGTCAGATCTAAGATTGGCCTGCTTAGAAACCGCACTTGATGAAGGTAATTGTAATTACGCTCCTGACTTAGTTATCGAAGCCACACTACCAACATTTGAGCGTTCAAATTCAATCGGAGCTACTGGCATAAACACCTATGATGTTGAAAGCGGGCAACTCAATTTTCAATCATTGCAGATACTCGGGGACGACGAAACCTATGATGGGTATTTAAATCCTCCTATGAGTAACAGCACAATCTTTACAGTTGGTGATATACAATTTACAGGCGCAACATCAATCTGGCGGCATAGCTCAGCTTTTGACTCCAATACCTCAATGCTTTATTTACCTAAAGTCAATCTTGAAAATGTTTTACCACCTGATATCACTGAATATGATGTGTATCTTCGCCTCAAACAAGAAGAAGATATCACTGGACTTGAATTTTTAGAGTTTGAAATTGCTAATTAATTTCAGCCAAGTGGAACTGACTTAAACCGTATTGAGAGCAAAATAACCTTTATCCGACCCTTATCCATGCACCCAACATCAGATGCAGTAACTTGTTGATTAAAATGGTAGTTACAAAAGTCTTACTCGTACTTTAAGCATTGTTAGGAATTTTAAAGACGACGAAAAAGAACCCCAAACCATACTTAATCCACTTCTCGCCATTGCAAACAACTTAGTTAGTAGCACAAATTTGCTGCCTCATTTGCCTAGGTAATTCCCGGCAACTAAATACAAACCCAGAGGTTTTTCACGTAGACTCATAAATTCGAATCTAAAGCTCGGCCTAGGCCGTGTGACAACAAAAGAAACTAAAGAAGAATAGGAGACAACATGATTCCTGCTCGCAGCACAGTTCGCTCAGCCGCATTGACGCTAATCCTTGTAAACGCCGTCTGCGCCCACGGTGCGGATAGCTCAAGCAATGAAAATCTCAGTGAATGGCCCATGTACAGGGGCAATGCCTCAGGCACAGGATACTCAGCGCTGGATCAAATTACGGCTGAAAATGTCAATAATTTGGAGGTTGCCTGGAGCTATTCGCTGCGCAATGATTCCACTGATAATGCCCGTAATCCAAATTCTCAAGTGACTCCAATTGTTGTGGATGGGGTAATGTATTTTCCTACTTTAGATCGGGTGGTCGCAATTGACCCTCTTAGTGGGGTAGAACTCTGGAGTCATTCTGTTCCTCTTAATTCCCCGTCGCGCCGAGGAGTCTCCTATTGGCCAGGGCAGGGTGGAATTTCTCCTCGGATCTTTTATACCGCGTTTGATCAACTCGTGGCTTTGGATGCAGAAACAGGTGAAATTGACCGGGAATTTGGCGAATCAGGAATGGTCGGTTTAGGCATTCCCTATATTTCAGTGCCATTCGTTTATGAGGGAGTCATCGTTGTTGGCGCCAATACACCACGAGGTGCGAGTGGCGGCATTGGAAATGCTCGCGCTTTCAGTGCAATTAATGGCAACAAGTTATGGGAATTCGAGTCGGTTCCGCAACCAGGTAACCCAGGAAACGAAACTTGGGAAGGTGATAGCTGGATGGGTAGGTTAGGGGCGAATGCCTGGCCTTTCTATTTCACTGTGGACAGGGAAAGAGATCAGCTCTACATACCGTTAGCTTCTCCCATTCCCTTTGGTTATGGCGGTGATCGTGCGGGATCTAACTTATATGCAAATTCAGTTGTGGCAGTAAATATTCACAGCGGTGAATACGATTGGCATTTTCAAACCATTCATCATGATCTATGGGATCATGATCCACCGGCACCACCTACTTTATTTGATGTCAGTTATAATGGCAGGATAATTCCTTCTCTCGGCGTAACCACAAAATCTGGTTATCTCTATGTACTCGATCGCGAAACTGGCGAACCAGTCTATGGCGTTGAAGAAAGAGTAGTGCCCCAAAGCGAAGTGCCGGGCGAAGAAACATTTGCAACCCAACCTATTCCCATTAGACCCGCACCTTTGGCGAGGGTCAGTTACGATGCTTCCGAATTAGTAACCGCACAGGATACAAGCGCCGAACATGCCAATTCCTGTAGAGAGCTGGTAAATTCAATAGGCAGCATTTATAACGCAGGGCCCTTTACACCATGGACCTACAGGCCCGACGGCAGTGATGGGCAAACCACTTTGTTATTTCCCGGACTAGCAGGGGGACCAAACTGGGGCGGCATAGCCCACAACCCAAACAATGGCTATGTCTATGTATTCGCTGCTGATATTGGAACTTTTGGCTGGATGGAAGATTCAGAGCCCGGTTCAGCATTCCCCTATGTTAGATCTGGGCCGCGACCAGCAGGTTTTGATGTGCGGATCAATGGCAAAAGTATGCCTTGCCAAAAACCACCTTGGGGGAAACTAACTGCCGTAGACACGAGCTCTGGCAACATTGCTTGGCAGATTCCCTTAGGAATCACCGAAGGACTAACAGTCGATAAACAACTTACAGGCCGACCAGGTCGTGCGGGCGCAATTATCACGGGAAGCAACTTACTCTTTATTGCCGCAACCGATGACAATTATTTTCGCGCTCTGGACGCAACTAGTGGAGAAATTATTTGGGAAGACGTAATGGAACAACGTGGCAACGCCAACCCGATGACTTTTCTAGGTAGCGACGGCAAACAATATGTTGTTATTACGGCAACCGATACCGTCTTAAGTTATGCACTGCCCTAACTAAAAAACTAATGAGGAATTTGTAAGTGCGAATACTGAGAGCGTCTCAAAAATCATTTCAAAAAACAGCGGCTGCAATTTCCGTTGGAATATTATTAGTGATCGCTTCCCAAACCGCGCTCAGCCAATATGGCACCGGTTCAGGAGATTGGCCAAGTTATGGCGGTGATGCTGGCTCGACGAAATACTCGCCTTTAAATCAAATAACTCCTGAAAACTTCGAAGATTTAGAAGTCGCATGGACCTGGACTTCAATCGATGCAGATTTAGACCTCGAGGCGATACTTGAAGTAAATGAAACCGTACGCATAAATAATTTTCAAGGTACGCCATTAATGATTGATGGCACGCTTTATATAATTACTGCTGTAAATCAAATCGCTGCGATTAACCCTGCAACCGGCGAAACACTTTGGTCATATAACCCCGAAGTCTATCTAGGTAGTACACCAGTTAACTATATTGGGTATCACAATCGCGGCTTGGCCTATTGGACAGATGGCAATGAAAAAAGGGTGATAGCTGGCACTAATGACGGTTATTTGATCTCAATTAATGCTGAAACTGGAGTACCAGATGTTCTCTTTAGTGAAGGCAAGGTCGATTTGGCCGATGGTCTACCTCGAGCTACGCGTGACAGTTTAGACTGGACCGGGGCCCAACCTGTTGCCGTGGTTTCCCCACCTATCGTGGTAGGCGATATTGTAATCACCTCTTCAATTACCCAGGCCCGCCCTATTAATCGTGAACGACCACCCATGTGGGTGCGTGGTTACAATGTTCGAACAGGACAGCACGTTTGGGATTTTCATACAATTCCTTTAGCAGGCGAGTATGGTGTTGAAACCTGGGAAGAAGAATCATGGCGCCGCACTGGTAATTCCGGCGTCTGGTCAATGATGAGCGCCGACCCTGAATTAGGTTTAGTGTATTTACCAATTGATGCGCCCACTGATGACTTTTACGGTGGCAATCGCCCTGGCGATAATTTATTTAGTCAAAGTATAGTTGCCGTAGATGCACAAACCGGCAAACGTCGCTGGCACTTTCAAATGGTGCATCATGGCCTGTGGGATTACGATCCACCCGCTGCTCCCAACTTACTTGACATAACCGTCGAAGGCAGGGAAATAAAAGCATTAGCACAAATTACCAAACAAGGTTTTGTCTATACCTTCGATAGAGAAACTGGTGAGCCAGTTTGGATCATTGAAGAAAGAGAAGTTCCTCAAGAACCCCTAATACCAGGAGAGAGACTCTCCGCCACTCAACCTTTCCCTACTAAACCACCACCCTTTGAAGGCCAAGGTCTAACTGTAGCTGACCTTGTCGATTTCACTCCTGAATTAAGGGCAGAAGCAGAACAAATTATTGCTGACTACACTTACGGATCTTTATTCACGCCACCAAGCTTGTCGATTCCTGGCGGTAATCGAGGAACTATCCTTAGGCCTAGCGCGGGTGGTGGGGCTAACTGGATGGGCGCAGCAGTTGATCCCGAAACAGGCATTCTTTATGTTCCATCTTCAGATTCAATCTCCGTACCCGTAGTAGTTGAAACAAATCCAGATGAATCTACCTTGCGCTATCGACGCATTTCCTACGCTGGTGCACGCGGCCCTGAGGGCTTGCCATTATTAAAACCACCTTATTCAACCATAACCGCTATTGACATGAATAAAGGAGAAATTCTTTGGCAAGTTCCAAACGGTGATCGCGCACCAAACGTAGAAAATAACCCTGCCGTTGAAGGAATAGATCTACCCCCTCTTGGTGGTGGCGGCCGCAACCCCATACTTGCCACTCCTTCCATGTTAGTTCACGCGCAAAACTACCAAGATGGTCCCTTGATGATTGCTCGAGACAAGGACTCGGGCGAAGAACTAGGAGCAATCATTATGCCTGCTCGCGCAATCGCAGCCCCCGTGACTTATGAAGTCAATGACAAACAATTTATCGTCGTGGCAGTACTTACTGAGCCCACACCGCGGTTGTTCGCCTGGGCATTACCAAACAATTGATAAAAGGAATAAGGTTTTTTCAGATACTCGTCACTATTTTCATATCCAACAGAAAAATCAGCAAAGTACCATTTTTTTGCTGATTCAAAAATAGAGGAAGAAAAATGAAAAATATTAATAGTAATGTCACCCGCCATAAGATTGGCAGACTATCCATTCCAGATTATATTCCCGGGGTAATTGCTGCTTTAGTGCTTTTATTTGGCTTTCCATTTGTCGTTCAAAGTCAGCAGGCCGCTGAAATCACAATTGAAACTGTAACAGAAGGCCGGCATGTTCTATTCGGTCGCGGCGGCAATATTCTTGCCTCCATAGGAGACCAAGGAGTTTTGATTGTGGACTCTCAGTTTCCAGACATGGTACCTAAGTACCAGTCTACTATTCGTTCCTTGGGTGGTGGCGATGTCGATTTCACTATTAATAGTCACTGGCATTTCGATCATGCCGATGGGAACCAATTGCTTGGGGAAGCAGGTTCATGGATAGTTTCCCAATCTCATTCTCGCGACATGATGACCAGACACAACACCATTAATACAGTCGTCGCACCATTAATAGAACAAGCCCCCTACTCCACTGCTGGTGTGCCAGTTGCAACTTATGAAACTCGCATGGAAATGTTTTTTAATGGCGAGCAAATCGATTTAATACATGCCGGTCCAGCTCATACAATGGGGGATACTGCCACTTTCTTTCGCGGATCCAACATTGTTCACATGGGAGATGTATATAACAATTCTGGCTATCCTTTTATTGATGCTGATAATGGCGGCGACCTAGAAGGCATGATCGCATTCTGCGAGACCGTTTTAAGTGAGATCAATATTGACACGGTAGTCGTTCCAGGTCATGGGCCGGTCGCTGACTATAACGGCCTGGCAGAATACATCACTATGCTCACAGAAATTCGAGGCAAGATGATGGTATTGATTGCCCAGGGAGCAACTTTAGAAGAAGTCATCGCTGCCAATCCAACTGCAAATTGGGATGCACGTATGGGCGACTCCAGGCGACTAATCGATCGAGCTTATTTAAGTTTGACCCGTTAGGTCTGACTCATTAATTCAAAAGGTTTTAAAAAGAAAGGACTGCACATGAGTAGAAGAACTCAAATAGGGTTTTTATCGGCATCCATAATTTGCCTATGTATTGCTAGCCCATTGACAGCACAAACCACAATCGGTGACCTGCCCATGGACCAAACAGCTACGGATGCAATCTTGGCTGCTACTACTTCAAGAGATTTTCTAACAGAGTGGATCGATGTCCTTCCAGAGCACCCTACAGTGCCAAGCCCCCGCGACGTAATTGGTTACACCATCGGCACACCGGGTGAACTAACTCAGGTTGAAGATATTTATGCTTACTTTACTGCGTTGGCCGAAGCCTCGGATCGAGTGGAAGTGTTTTCTCTCGGCCAAAGTTTTGAAGAACGAGATATGTTAGTTGTTGCGATTTCTGCTGAGAAAAATATTGCCGACATAGAAACTTACAAAGGGTATCTAAACGAATTATCCGATCCTCGCACACTTAATCGCAGTGAGGCGAATCAGATTATCGATGATGCCTTGCCGATCTTCTGGATGACCGCTGGATTGCATTCCCCGGAGCTGGGCCCACCTGAGATGGTCATGGAATTAGCGTACCGACTTGCCGTCGAAACACGGGAACCCTTCGCGAATATTCGAGACAATGTTATTACGTTGATTACACCGGTGTTTGATGTCGATGGCAGAGCACGTCAAGTCGATTGGTACAAAACGAATATTGCCGGCCACACCAATTACTTTGATATGCCGCCGCGGGGAGTTCCATTTTGGGGCCACTATACACGCCATGACAATAATCGCGACGGCATTTCCATAACCCAACCCATTACACTGAACTACAACAATGGCGTCTATGAATATAAACCCACAGTTAGTCTCGATCTGCATGAATCTGTCCCACTACTTTATGTGGCAGGTGGAACAGGACCTTATAACGAGGGCGTTAGCCCTATTACCATTGGTGAATGGCAACTCTTAGCTAATTATGAAATTTCACGCCTCACTGGACTTGGATTGGAAGGTGTTTGGACTTGGGGTTTTTACACCGGCTGGTACCCTGGCTATATGTTATGGGTGACTAACAACCACAATGGTATGGGCCGCTTCTATGAAACTTTCGGTAATGGCAGCGCCGAAACCATGGAAAGAGATTTAAGTAATTCCAGCTATGCAGGCGAACCAGTTATAGATCGTACCTGGTACCGCGCAGCACCACCGCCTAAAAAATTCACCTGGTCCATGCGCAATAATACCAACTACATGCAAAGTGGCGTTATTGCTTCGCTAGAAATGGTCGCGCAAAACAAACGTCTGTTTCTTTCCAACTTCTATCAGAAAGGGGTGGAAGCATTACTTAAAAGCGAAGAAGACCCACCCTATGCTTTCCTCATTCCTGAAGAACAGACTGATCCAGAATCAGCGAATTATATGATAGGCGCACTCCATCGACATGCAATAGAAATGCAACGATCGAACACTAATAGAACGTTCGGCGAAATCGAAGTTAAAAGCGGAGACATTCTAATCAATCTGAACCAACCTTATGGTCAACTTGCAAAGACTCTATTAGAGAAACAGAATTTTCCAACTGATGTGGAAGTTCCACCTTATGATGATGTAGCCTGGACCTTCGGACTAGTCTATGGCGTCGATGTTATTCCTATTGACGACCCAAACATTTGGGTTCATGCCTCAAGAAGGTTTAGGGAAGGGGATGAGTTTTTACCAAAAACTGAACTACCAGAAGAAGGTCAGATCTGGGTTATCACAAATCATGCACAACGTGAGCTTGGGCCGACTAGATTTGCTTTAGGTGATATCGAGGTTTTAATCGCCGAAGAGTCATTCGAAGCGAACAATAATGAATTTCCGGCAGGAAGTTTCATTATAGACATGGGCGACTTGAATAATCGAAACCGCGATCATGTCAAAAAAATACTAGCGGATACTAATCTGCCCATTTCAAATCTAACATCCATGCCTGAAGTTTCTACCCATGAATTAGATTTACCACGACTGGGAATCTACCAAGCTTGGTCTTCAACCCAGAATGCAGGCTGGGTACGTTACAGTCTGGATGAAGCAGATGTTCCCTACACTTTGTTTTCCAAAGATCGAGCTCGCCTCGGAAATTTGCAGCGGGATTTTGATGTCATCCTAGTTCCACATATGAGTTCCGGCACCAACTTAGCCTCAATCATTGGTGGTATCGACCCAAAATGGTCGCCTCTTCCTTATACAAATAGTAATGACACTCCAAATCTTGGTCATATACTCAGCTCAGATGACATAACAGGCGGTATGGGGTTCGAGGGCATGGCTGCCATTGAAGAATTTATAAGAGAAGGTGGAACTTTAGTGACTCTAGGTTCAGCCGGCGTCATTGCTTCTGATTCAGGAATATTGCGGGGGATTAACAAACGCGGCCCGAGTGGAATGAATACACCAGGCTCAGTGATGACAGCAAAAATAAACGACCATCATTCGCCACTAGTTTACGGTTATAATGAGATTACCCATGTATTTCGCGGTAATGGTCCGGTATTTTCTCTTCCAGATTATGACCGCCGATATTCACCTCTGCAGTTTGGCACCAAGCATTGGGATGAAGATTTGGAAGAGGACAACGGCAGCCTAAATCCTCCACTTGTTATGTCTGGCGGGATTGTTCAAGGTGCAAATATTATTGATGGTGAGCCAGCAATTGTCAGTAAACCACTTGATGAAGGCCAAGTCGTTATGCTGAACTGGAATCCCATGCATAGACATGTGAATTTACATGACCATGGGTTTGTATATAACGCGATTCTTAATTGGAATGATTTATAAAGCGACTTGGATTAAATGGGGTCAAAATTTTCCCGCCTGGCCAACCATCTAGAGCCCAATATCGCATAGGAAAGATTTACAGCGAGCCCATATAGACCTGGATGAAAGCCCCAAACTTTGCCTGCGACTACAAAACTAAATGGTCCAAACGCTAAAGTAAGTGCAATTATGATGCCTAAAACAAGTCCGATTAGAACTGGCCCAGTGCGCAACCCCGACCAATGAATCCCCAACATAAATGCTGGTGCGAGTTGAACAAGCAAATCGAACTTGCGATCAAGCAACCCAATTAAAGACGTTTGTTCTTTTAGTAAAATTGCTAAAAGACTCAGAAGGCCCACGACTATCCAGGAACAACGTTTACCTAAACGAGTCAATTCCTGTTCTGATGCATTGGGCCTAATATGAACCCCATAGATATCCTTAATAAACATAGATGAAATCGAGAGCATGGCAGAATCAGCTGTTGACATTAAAGCAGCCAGGACCGCACTAAAAATAAGCACCACAAGCGCGTAGCCAAATAAGGATTGTTCTTGGACGATACGCAATATACTTGAAAGCGCTTGATCTGTGGCCGCCCCTTCAAGGCCTGGGATATAGGCCAGAGCATAAATACCGATAATTACTGCAATAAGTGCAGTAATAAAAGGCATGAACGCCATCACCGCAAAGCTCTGTCTTAAACCTTGTGTTGTTCTTGCTGAATAAATCCGCTGGATAAACTGCGGATAAAGCGCCCCTCCTATTCCAACCAAGAATATATAGCTCAGCCACTCTCTAAGCATGGAAGAGTTTGGTCTCTCCAATTTATCTAAATCAGAAGCCTTTGCAATTGTTTCCGTGGCAATCGAAAGCGGACCAAATTGGTTTATCACGAGAAGTAGTAACACAAAGAATCCTACAAACAATACTGAACCCTGAATAACATCTGTCCATGCTATTGCTCGCAGACCGCCAAGCGTTCCGTATATGACCATGATCAATGCCAGTGATATAACACCGTAGTTGTAAGCAATATCTCCAGCCGGACCTGCCAGCCCTTGTAAGGCTCGACCCATAGTCATGAGTTGTGCAAGTAGGTAGTTGCTTAACGCTACTATCATAACAATGGATGAAATGGTTGCGAGAAGGCGCGAGTGAAAACGGTCTTTTAAATAATCAACTGGTGTGACGTAATTTCGACTCCGCGCAAGTGTCTGCAACTTAAACGCATAAGTGCGCATAAATACAATGATAGCTAACATGTAATGAACACTAATTAGCCAAGGGAAGCCCAAGCGATAACTAGCACCAGTCACACCAAATACGGTGTTGCCGCTGTATTGAGTAGCATAAAGGGTAAGAAACAAAACAAAAAAACTGAAGCCTCTGCCTGCGAGGTAGAAATCTTGAAGAGAATCTTCCTTACGAGCTTTGCGACCTAACCAACCCAACAGAAGCAACGAACAAAGGTAAGCAGAAAAAAACAACCACGCGCCAAAACCAAATGGCAGCAAATTACTCACCCGACTTTCTCGCATGCTGACTCAGCATTCTGCAGGCAGAGCATTGCGGTAAACACCGATGTTAGGAAAAGCACTCCAAGACTAGCCAGAGCCCAAAAGGGGAAACCGTAAAACTGACGCGCGTCATTCTCAGGCCAATACCAAGGAATAACTAGCACTAACAGAAACAGATAAATGACCGTGATAAAAGTATGATTTAGTGTTTTATGCTTAAAAGAACTAGACATGGTCAAATTATGATCTCCACATTAAGTTAATTAATCCTCAAATATAAATGGCATAAAAATTTTTGCTGCGTTTATCTAAATCTTTCGGATTGCTATTATACTGCTCTACACCCTGCGAGTTCTGTTATAAAGTTGCGAAAAATTCAAGGAAATAAATCAGGCACTGAGTAGAAAGTTTCGCTCAATGACAGGCTTACTCAGTACTTCTGCTAGGTCTATTAAGCTGCTCAGATTATGGGATGATCTAAACTCATCAACATAGGGCAACATCGTCTTAATTCCCTTTGCTTTTGGCTCGAAGCCTTCATACCGGAGCAGAGGGTTTAGCCAGATTAATTGTTGCGAAGATTTGGAAAGTCGATCCATTTCCTTCTGCAGCCCATCACCCTCTTCTCGATCAAGGCCATCAGTTATTAGAATGCATACCGCGCCCTGAGACATTACTCTCCGTGACCAAAAAGTATTAAATTGCTTCAAGCACGAACCTATGCGCGTGCCGCCGGACCAATCCTGCACTGCGTCTGAAGATCTATCCAACGCTACATCTGCATCTCGATGTTTTAAGTGGCGCGACACATTAGTTAAACGAGTCCCAAACACGAAACTATGCACGCGATCCCTGTCATTAGTAATAGCATGCATAAAATGCAAAAACATTCTACTGTACTGGCTCATAGACCCCGATACGTCGCAAAGCATTACTAAGGGAGGATGGCGGCGTTTCTGTTTTTTAAATTTCAATGGAATAGTATCAGGGGCTCGCAATGCGGCACGCAAGCTTGAGCGCATATCCACTTTTTTCTTAGTCTCGCTATGCTGGAATCGTCGCGTATTCACTTCCATTATCGGAAGTCGGAGATTTTTGATAGCCAACTTCGCCGCCGCAATTTCTTGAGCCGACATCTCCTCAAAATCTTTCTTCTGCAACACTTCCTTATCTGAGAAAGTGAAAGTGGCATCGAATTCAATCTCTTTAGGCTCATCGTTAGCTTCAGCTTTCTTATCTGCAGGAGACATGGCCTCGCTAAGCCTCCGGCTCATTTCCTGCAAGTCTTCCTGCTCTACGCGCACAGTTGGCAACATAGCTCCCATCATCCGTTCCATCATATGAGGATTTCGCCAAAAAATATGGAAGGCTTGGTCGAATAGTTCTCTTTGATCATTGCGATTGACGAATAACGCAAATAGCGACCAATAAAGGTCTTGCTGTGAACCGATACCCACCAGTTCGACAGCAGTAATTGCATCCAGTACTTTGCCAGGGCCTACAGGCAAACCAGCAGAGCGCAACAAGCGCGCGAAATACATTATGTTTTCTGCTATTCGTCCTTCAATAGGTTCTTGATACATTAAGAAGCTTCAGCGAGTTCCATTTTGACTTGTTCGAGTATCTGAGCGGCTTCGCTGCCTCGAATCTTGGCAATGTCATCTTGGTACTTTAGGAGGGTGCCAATAGTGTTATCGATAGCCTCACTATCCAATGCAACTTTATCCAGTTGGGTTAAAGCATCCGCCCAATCAAGAGTTTCTGCTACCCCAGGGGATTTAAATAAATCTTGATTACGCAGCTTCTGCACAAACCCCACCACTTGTTTACTCAATTGCTTATCGATTCCCGGCAGCCGGACAGCAACAATTTTTAGCTCTCTTTCGGCACTGGGATAGTCTACCCAATGGTAGAGACAACGACGCTTGAGTGCATCGTGAATTTCGCGGGTACGGTTTGAAGTAATAATCACAATCGGAGGCTCTTCCGCTATCACGGTCCCAATCTCTGGAATAGTGATTTGAAAATCTGAAAGCACCTCTAACAGATAAGCTTCAAAGGCTTCATCAGTGCGATCCAGCTCATCAATAAGCAATATCGGCGGGCCAGAAACATCTGGTTTAAGCGCCTGCAACAAAGGTCTCTCTATTAGAAAGTTTTTAGAAAAAACATCTGTACCCAGATTATCTTTGTCCACTTCTCCAGCAACTTCAGCCAATCTAATTTCAATCATCTGTCTAGAATAGTTCCACTCGTACACAGCAGAAGCAACGTCTAATCCCTCATAACACTGCAAACGTACTAATTTCCGATCTAGCGCCGCAGACAATACTTTTGCAATTTCAGTTTTCCCAACACCAGCCTCGCCTTCAAGAAAGAGAGGTTTTCCCATTTTTAATGACAGAAACAAGGTTGTCGCAAGTGAGCGGTCGGCGATGTAATCCGACCCTGCGAGCAGAGATAAGGTAGCTTCTATATTAGCGGGTAGTTCGGTACTCATTTGCTTAAGCACAAGCTTCAACTGCACGCTTGGTCATTACCTTCACTAGGTGTGCACGGTACTCTGCACTAGCATGAATATCTGCATTCATTTTCTCTATAGGCAATTCAACGGAGTCAATCGCATCTGCTGTAAAACTCCCATTTAAAGCTTCTTCAAGACGCATACCACGGTGCGCACAAGCGGTCGCCCCAGTGACCCCTACCCGAACTCCATCTATGAATTTGACTAGAAAGACGCCGACAATAGCATAGCGTGAAGCCGGGTTTTCGAACTTCATGTAGGCAGCCGTCCCTGCTTTAGGAAATGACACCGAAACAATCACTTCATCTTCAGCCAGTGCTGTCTCAAACATACCGATGAAAAATTCATCGCCCGGGATATCCCGCTTGTTAGTTGTGACTGTCGCTCCCAAAGCAATCACGGCCGCTGGATAATCTGCGGCTGGATCATTATTGGCAATTGATCCACCAATGGTGCCGCGATTGCGCACTGCAGGATCTCCGATGTTGCCCGCAAGTTTAGCTAAGGCTGGAATTGCATCTTGCACCTCACTAGAAGCAGCGACTGCTGCATGAGAAGTCATAGCCCCAATTGTCACAGTCTCTTCATCAACACTAATGCCCACTAGCTCACCTACTCCTGCTAGATCGATAAGGTCGCTAGGACTTGCTAATCGATGCTTCATAGTTGGCAACATAGTTTGGCCACCAGCGACGAATTTCCCGTCTTCCGATTTTTGCATAGCTTCAACTGCATCAGCGACACTGCTCACTTTTTGATAAGAAAAATTGTACATTCTTTATCTCTCCTTAATTCTATTTACGCTGCTGATTGAGCGGCTCGCCAAACAGCCTCTGGTGTCGCCGGCATATCAATGTGTTTAACTCCCAATGCGTTAGAGATCGCATTTATTACTGCCGGTGGGGCGCCAATAGCACCCGCCTCTCCGCATCCTTTAACCCCCAAAGGGTTATGCGGAGGATTAGTCGGTGCGTAATCTATATCGAAGCTCGGAACATTATCAGCCCGGGGCATAGCGTAATCCATATAAGATGCGGTAATTAATTGACCATCATCATCGTACTGACAACCCTCTAAAAGAGCCTGACCAACACCATGAACAATACCGCCATGGACCTGGCCTTCAACAATCATTGGATTAATAAGTTTTCCAAAGTCATCAACTGCAGAGTACTTAACAATTTCTACCTCTCCTGTTTCCGGATCTACTTCTACCTCACAGACATGGGTGCCCGCCGGAAACGAAAAATTGAGTGGATCAAAGAACGCATTTTCATCGAAACCCGGCTCCAATCCTTCTGGATAGGAATGTGGAACGTACGCATTGAATGCGACGTCAGCAATGTTCATTGCCTTATCGGTGCCGGCCACTGTAAAGTCGCCATCGGCGAATTCAATGTCACCTTCCGCCGCTTCCAAAGCATGGGCTGCGATTTTTTTACCTTTTTCAATTAGCTTCTCGCAAGCTTTTGCAATAGCGACACCACCAACTGCGAGAGATCTGGAACCGTACGTTCCCATCCCAAATTGAGTTTTAGCAGTATCGCCGTGAATGACTTCGATATTCTCTATTGGCACACCCAGTTGCTCCGTAACTAGCTGCGCAAAGGTGGTTTCGTGACCTTGTCCATGCGAGTGCGTGCCGGTAAAAACTTGCACATTCCCGGTTGGATTGAAGCGCACTTGCGCACTCTCCCAAAGCCCAACACCCGCACCTAATTGTCCTACGGCTGCGGAGGGCGCAATCCCGCAGGCTTCAACATAAGAGGAAAGCCCAATTCCGCGGAGCATGCCACGAGATTTTGCTTCTTCTGCCCTCGCCGTAAACCCATCGTAATCTGCTAACTGCAAAGCTTTCTCCAAAGCGGCTGGGTAATCTCCAGAGTCATAGCACTGAACTACAGGAGTCTGGTAGGGAAACGCCTCAACTGGAATAAAATTACGGCGTCGAATCTCAGCCGGATCCAAGCCCATGTCTTCCGCACAAACATCCACTAAGCGCTCTAATAAATAAGTTGCCTCAGGCCGGCCTGCACCGCGTGCCGCATCAACTGGTGCAGTATTAGTAAACACGGCTTTCACTTCAGAATAGATCAGTGGCGTAGTGTATTGTCCCGCCAGCAGGAATGCATAAAGATAACTCGGCACCATCGTTGAAAATGTGGACAAATAAGCACCAAGATTAGCTGTTGTGTTAACCCGCATCGCGAGAAATTTCCCTTGATCATCTAGAGCCATTTCTGCGGTTGCGACATGATCTCTGCCATGGGCGTCAGCCAGAAAAGCTTCCGTCCGATCAGAAGTCCATTTAACCGGTCGATTCAACTTGCGACACGCCCAACCAACGACCAATTCTTCAGCATAAACAAATATCTTAACACCAAAACCGCCGCCAACATCTGGCCCAACAACGCGAAGCTTGTGCTCAGGTGCGAGTTGATTAAAAGCAGAAAGAATTAATCGATGTACATGAGGATTTTGGGTGGTGACATGGAGTGTGATCTCTTCAGTACCAGAATTATATTCTCCAGCAGCTGCACGAGGCTCCATTGGATTAGTAACCATGCGATTATTAATCAAATCTAGAGTAGAAATTTTGTGTGCAGTTTCAAACACAGCGTCGACTGCAGCTTTATCACCGAATGGCCAGTTATAGCACATGTTATTTGGTGCTATGTCATGGATCTGTTGTTGGTTTACTTCCGCTGCAGTTGCAGTCGACGCAACTGCAGGTAATACCCCATAATCAATACTAACTTTTTCTGCTGCATCTTTCGCTTGAGCAAGTGATTCCGCTATGACTACAGCGACATGATCACCGACATAGTTTACTTTCCCCTGAGCCAAAGCCGGATGCAATGGAGCTCGATGGGGTTCACCGTCATCACTTGTTACATTCACTCCACAAATCAATGGACCAATTCCATCTTCTGCAAGATCATCCCCTGTTAATATCGCTACAACACCATCAGAAGCTGAAGCAGCAGACGTGTCAATGCTATTCAGGTTTGCATGGGCATAAGGCGAACGAACAAAATACGCATAAGTTTGGCCCACAACATTTATATCATCGGTATAGTTACCCTTACCGGTAAGAAACCGATTATCTTCTTTGCGACGCACACTCGCGCCAATACCATTCTCTGCCATGTTGCTAGCCTCCCATGTTCTTAGCGCCAGCCTGAACCGACTTCACAATATTGTGATAACCAGTGCAGCGACAAATATTGCCTTCCAATTCCTTTCTCACTGTAGCCTCGTCAATGTCGCATCCGTTGCGATTGACGATATCGATAGCACTCATGACCATTCCAGGCGTACAAAACCCACATTGTAGACCATGGTTGTCTTTGAACGCCTGTTGCATTGGATGTAAGTGACTACCATTAGCCAGCCCTTCAATAGTTGTTACCTCACAACCATCGGACTGAACTGCCAAAATAGTACATGATTTAACCGATACGCCGTCTAGATGCACGACGCACGCGCCGCATTGACTGGTATCACAACCGACATGGGTTCCAGTTAATCTTAAATTTTCTCTTAAGAACTGAACGAGCAGTGTTCGGTCTTCAACCTCTCCGCTCACGGGCACGCCGTTAATATTCATTGATATGGTTTGCATGGTCTAACTCCCTTCATTTTTCTGGCACTATTTCAATTGGACAGCGCCGTTACTTCTTTTTTATTAATTAGCTTTTAAAGCTGGGCTAGCCAGTTTCAGAGATTGGCAGGCAGAGGTCAAGCAGCGCGGAGCAAGAATTACACAGATTAAACAAAATTGCCCGATGCCGAGCAAGAAAGGCTGAAAAATACGGTGTGACGGCGAAGCGTCAAAGGGGTCAGTCAGAACGGACTAAATGAAACCTTAGAAACTAATCTGATGACTCTAGCGAGCCACCCAAAATATCTGTGAGATTTCCAAAGAAATCATCAGCCATTTTCTTTGCTGTACCATCGATTAGTCGAGCACCGAGTTGAGCAAGCTTGCCACCTACCCTTGCTTGGACATTATAGGCAAGTATTGTTTCGTCTCCGTCTTCAGTTAGATCGACCTTCGCTGAGCCCTTGGCAAAACCGGCCACCCCACCCAGCCCCTCTCCCAGTATTGTGTAACCATTCGGAGCATTGATTTCGCTGAGCTCCACCTGGAATTTGAACTTGGCTTTGACTGGGCCAACTTTAGCGGTGAGTTTGGCTTCGAATTTATTTTCTTCGATAGCATCAAAGCTTTCACAACCGGGCATAGCTTGTTTGAGTATTTCTGTATCGTTTAGTGCGGCCCACACTGCATCTCGAGAAGCAGGGATTCGCTGTTCCGAGATCATTTCCATGGCTTACTCCTTCCTTTTATCTATCTAATCTACCAACCAACTGCACCACCATCTTTTCGGTGGTCTGAGCCGGCTCTATAAATGCCATTTACCGGATGATCTTCATCAATACTCTCCTCAGAAAAAATCGGGACAGGCAAATTAGGATCTTTAGTGAAGAGCACTCCCTGATAACCACCTACAGCTGAACCACTTACAGTGCGAACATCATGGCCTTTTGCCTCTAGAGCGCGACCAACCAAATTATAGAGGCTATGCTCTAAGGAAAGCCGATTACTGTTTTGGTTATGAGTAAACCGGGCAGCATCAGTGGTCATTTGGATATTCATCCCGTGATCAATCACATTTACCATATGCTGCGCATGAGTTTCAGGCTGGACCGCACCACCCATGTTACCAAAAGTCATCAACGGATCACCGTTCTGCATTACAAATCCGGCAATAATGGAGTGGAATGGTCGCTTTCGAGGAGCAACTAAATTCGGTGATTCAGAATCCATCGAGAAAGCTACGCCTCGATTGTGTAAAACCATACCATAAGGAGGGATCGCAACGGCTGAACCGTATACTGAAAAAATACTGTGGATAAATGAAACCATATTACCCCAACGATCCGCTGTCGTGAGATAGATGGTCCCTCCATCTAACCCTCCTTTCACAGAGGGTTCTGAAGCAGAGTTCATATCGATACGATCACATAAACTCGCCGCATAAGATTTATCTAACAATTTCTCTATGGGCACATCTACAAATAAAGGATCCCCGTTGTAAGCCTGAAGGTCAGAATAAGCCAATTTTTTGGCCTCGACCATAAAATGCCAGTAATCAGCATTAGACGGCCCCAATGCTGTCAGATTAATTTCATGCACAGGTGCACACACTTCTAGAATATTCAGCATTTGTAGCGCAGCCCAACCCTGACCGGGTGGTGGCAATTGAAAAATATCATAACCATGATAATTTGTGGTAATCGGCTCGACCCATTCCGATTCGAACTCTGCCAAGTCCGCATGAGTCATCACTCCATTGCCTGCTTGCACTCTGGCGACCAGGGCATCAGCTATAGCACCTTTGTAAAAAGCATCGCGACCTTCTTTCTGAATCAGCCGCAAGGCATCAGCCAAATCAGGATTATTAATAATGCTGTAAAGGTCTGGCGCCTTGCCATCCTCGAGAAATATTTGTGCAGAATACTCATCATTTGAAAGTCTACTCTGTGCCGAAATGAGATCTCGATGCCTTCTCTCACCTTGCCCCCATCCCTCTTCAGCAATTTGAGCAGCACGCTCAAAGGTTTCTTCAAAACCCAAAGAGCCAAAGCGCTCCAGTAAGGCGTCATAACCAGAAATTGCACCGGGAACTGTAGCGGCATTCACACCGGATCCTGGCACACCCTCCAAACCTAGCTCATCCTTAAAAAATTCTGGCGTCCATCCAATGGGGGCCCATCCTGCTGAATTAAGAGCATATAACTTTTGCTCTTCAGCAATGTAAACTAGCGCAAATAAATCCCCAGCAATGCCAGTATCATTTTGCGAAGTAACATCTAGGACAGCTCCCGCTGCTACCGCCGCATCAATTGCATTGCCGCCACGTTGCAGTATTTCTAATCCAGCTTGAGCGGCCAAGGTATCGCTAGTTGCAACTATGCCGTGTCTTGCAATCACTTCTGAGCGGCCCTGATTTAACCATCCCTGCGCACGAGAACCAGGTGCAGCTACTACATTCGCAGCAGGCGTCTGAATCTCGTCCGTGGGAATTCCAAAAGGATTGGATGATTGCGCTGAAACAGTCTTTGACATGAATAGAACTGACATCACTGCCCAACGAACCAAGGTTTGAATGTTAATATTTTTCATAAGTTACTTTTAATTTTTCAGATTTTAATGAGTTTAATCTTGATGATCCTGAGCTAGGTGTTGAGCCAACAAATCCTTACCATAATCATTGCCGTTCGGCGTTCGAACAATAGTATGAATGTGATCTCGGCTCGGGATACCAGGAGGGTTCTTTTGCAGCGTGCCCACAGGCCCCTGATGATCGAACTCAATTAGTATTACTGGACTGTGTACTCGGTAATAAAAGATCGCGTCATCTTCGGCGCCACCTACCCATGCAAAATAAGTGTCATTAATGTGCTGTCCAATTTCCTCCATTGTCACTGCCGCATGAGGATCTCGCAGCGCACCAACAAAAGAACGAATTACATCCAGTAAATTCAATTTTTGAGAACTGTCGAGCTCACTGCCTTTTATGCCTTCGAAATCTAACGTTAAGTTATCTTGATTCGCTGCCGCAACCTGATTATTCCGCACTTTATCCGGATCAATGGTAGCCATTGCCTGTTGGGATCGATTCAGAGATTGCATTAACGCTAATCCTGTATCTTGCTCCTCTTGCATTATGGTATTGCCGGCAAACATTCCCCCTTCAGCGACAACAGGTTCGCCACCCCAAAATGCCGGCGTCATTATTACCTGATCTCCTAGGACGAAATAGTTAACCACCAAGTGATGACCATCTAACTGAAATCCCCATGGGCCATCTGCTGTAGGTATTCCCATCATCGTAAAATAGTATTTCTCAGTACCATAGCGTATGGGCTCGCCATTTAATTCAAACAGTGTTTGCTCAGTTTTCATAATATTCTGCGTTTGCTCTAAACCTTCAGCGCTCAACGCAACGGCGAGCAAATTCCAAGCAGCATCTTTTTGGGAATCACTCATATCTTCCAAACTAATTCCTCGCCGAGGAAAGATTCCTACATCGACGTTGGACCAGTCACGCCACTCGGGGTCATTGATCGCGAAATGCGAGCGCGACAAATCCGCGGTACTTAGTGTTGCTAGAAATCTCTCCGCAGCAACTCGAATCGGCATGGTTGAAACACCGGTTGATTTAATTGGGAACAAGCCTTCGACAATGCCTGCAGATGTAGCGACGCCGCGAAATGGCTGACCCAATGCTCTTGCGGCTCCGGCCGAAAAACTACCCTTTTGCTCGAGCAAATTAGAAGGATACTGAGACTGAGAAAGAACCACAGTACCAGTAAATAGAAGTGCACCTATGGATACCACGGCCGAAACCGCACTGAATCTAAGCCTTTTCATATTGAGATCTCTCTTTTTGGAGCTTTTACAATGATTTAGAAAGGCTAACTGCAATTACTTAAGTCTGCAACTACCTGAAATGGCTCTATTCGGCCATGACTAGCTTAAGGCGCTCCGGGTCACGCCATTTAGCGCTTTTGAGCCGCCATGCATAAACTATGGCAATCGCGAAAATCATGGCACAAAAGGTTAACCAAGAGACCCGTGGCCCAAATTCCCAAACTCGAATAATGAAATATTGAGCCACTAACATAGCCCAGTGAAGTGTTACTGAAGCATACATTAACCAGCGAGTATCGCCCGCGCCGCGGAGAACACCCCCGGATACATTTATTATCGCATCTGCCATAGCATAGCTCGAAAGCCCAATCATCATGAATGCCGCTAGCTCACGAATCTGCGAGAAGTCTCCTGTTGGCGGCGAGAACACTTCTACTAGAGTGAAGCGAAAAGAAATGTAGAGCAAGGCGAGAATCGAAGAATAAAAAATACCAATGATAAAGGCAGCAGAGATCACCTCATCGGTCCGCTCCATATCGTTTGCGCCAACAAAGCGCCCTATCAAGCTTATGACACCAATATTTAACCCTATCATGGGAACAAAAGACAACATATCCCAATTGAACACAATAGCGGCAGATGCTCCCTCTACGATGCCATAACCCTGAAACATGAGCAGGAACAAATTGAAGGCAGCGACATTTAGAAAAAGCTCCAGGCCAGATGGAAAACCAAGGCGTAGGAAACGCCGCAAAATCCCCCAATCAATTCTAAAAGATTCCATCACACGAAATTTTTCGCGGTGCTCTTTGCGCACATAGAAGATAATAAACAACAGCAAAGCGAACAAGGTCGCAATAATAGTCGAGATACCTGCCCCAACAATCCCAAGAGCTGGTAATCCAAGTTTGCCGAAAACCATGACATAACAAAGAGGGATATTAATTAATAGACCACAAACATCACAGATCATGACAATATAAGTGCGGCCTATACCTGCGAAGTAAGATGAAATACAAATCTTAGCGAGGGTAATCACTACACCCATCATTAAGATAATGTAGTAAGTTCGCTCTAATTCGACTTGCACAGGATCGTGACCCATTCCTGCAAAAATGTCTGCGACGAAATAGGTAATGATCACCAGAAGTGGTGAGCACATTATCGTCATTATGATGCCCTGAGTAACTACCTTCGAACATTTACCCAGTTCGCCAGCACCAAGATATTGCGCTGCCATTGCATTAGCATAAGAAAATAGTCCAGAGAAGAAACAAAATGAAAAAAATGTAGCTACGCCACCACCGAGTGCCGCTGCCATATGCATCGGATCGATCTGAGACATAAAGTATCGATCAGTGAAAATCATCACAGCGAAGGTGCCCTGAGACACCACCATAGGCAGAGCAATTATCACCAGCTCGCGCAAAGTTTCTTTATTAAAATGTAAACGATCTAATAACATGACTTATGGAAACACCGTCAAATTCGCGCAATCTGAATGATGAAGTGATTGCTTCATTGAATAAAATCGCAGAAGTAAAAAAGATAGGGCCGCTATCGGAATGCAGTAAGCGCCGCGAACCAATGCCGGCCGGCATCTTACTGGTTTGACGATATTAAGACAACATAAAGCACAGGAATTATCGTGAGTTCGAATACTCTGCTAGTGCAATCCGATCGCTACAACTAATACCGAAACCTGATCTATAAATTAATCTTTCTTTTTATTGATAAAGGCGTTTCTGGCGTCTTCAAATTCTTCACTTAATGTCGAGAGTGCGTTTTGATCACCATCCATATGCATAACACCAGCATTTACCGTTTGGATAGCATTGAGTCCACGTTTTATCATTTGGGCGGCCAGAGGTGGCCTCTGGGCATAATAATTTGCTAACTCCAGCGCGCGATTAGATAGTTCGGCTGACTCGACCAATTCATCGATAAAACCCCAGGCGAGCAGATCCTCTGCTGCTTCAAGATCACCACCGATCAATAAGCGTTTCGCAATCGAAGGGCCCACTAGGTTGTAGCACAAAGGCAATGCACCCCAACTCAGGTTCATACCCAATTTAACCTCGGGATATCCGACAATGCAGTCATGTGTGCCTACTCGGAAATCACAGGCCAAAGGAATACAGGCCCCACCCCCTGCTGCTGCTCCTTGTATTGCAGCAATAGTAATCTGATTGATACCTATAATTGACTCAATGAGGTCTCTACCTATTTGGGTCAGTCGAGATTTCATCAGCAAGTCACCGCCTTGTCCGATTTTCCATCTCTCCTCATCCTTAAGGTCAGCGCCCACACAAAAATGCTTACCCTCACCCCGGAATACGACCACTCGAATCTCTGTATCGTACTTAAAAGAAATTGCTGCCTCAGTAATTTCGCGCATCAAGGCAAGGCTAAGCGCATTTCCACACTCGGGTCTGCGCAAAGTAATAGTCGCGATTTGTCCATCGCATTGAACAGTAAGGTATTTGAAACTCATGAATTAATTCAGACTTATTGTATTTTCAATGGCTGTTTCTTTTTGTAAGTGAGACTCCGCCAAAGCCACTCGGCCGGGCCAAAGCGATAATGTTTTAGCCAGTAAATACTGAAAAGAATTTGAAATACCCAGACCCCAAAAACTACGTAATAGATCTCTACTCTTCCCAACTGGGCAAATAATCCAAAACCAAACCCCATAAAAATAATGTTACAGATTAGTGATTGAGAGAGGTAATTGGTCAGTGCCATCTGCCCAACACGGGCCAATGCATAGCGAAGCCAAACAAGAATACCAAGCTTGCAGATAATCATGACCAAACCTATATAACCAAAAGCCATAGCCATTCGCCCAACGTCGTAGCTTGGCCTCGCTGTAGCGGCCCAGAATGGTTCAAAACCGCTACTTACATATGTAACCACTTCCCAAGTGTTTATAGTTAATCCAACACCAAACCCAATGGCAGTCATTTTCAGATAAAAACTCATGCTACGGGAAGCATCAAGGATTTTCCATTTCATAAATGCCATGCCTAATAACATCATGGCACCTACGTCCCATAAATTGTTTATTAAAAAAACAACACTCTGAAAAACAATATTGATTTCCGCAGTAACCAAAAAATTGCTGATATAACTACCTTGTCGCGCTTCAATTTCTCCTGTTATTTGATCCGGCGCTGCAAACTGCTGCCTTTGAAATAAATCCCAAGTGTCTAGGATCTGTTGTTGGTCGGCACTGATCTCACTATCTGCTGGCAGAGAGGCAACGGTTTGATATTCCGCATATATAGCGCGGCCATTAATATGCTGTCCTGTGTGTAGAAGGCTGAGCAATAAAAAAATAAGTGCTGCAAACTGAGCTAACTTTCTGGCGGGAAAATCTCGAAAGAAATACAGTAATAGCCCCGTCATGCCGTAGGCATAGAGAATATCCCCAGCCCAGAGTAGAAAATAAGAATTAAAAAGACCAAAACCAACGAGTAATATAGTGCGACGATAGTAGAGTGACTTAGTAACATTTGCATCTACACTTGGCTTGTCAATGAAGATGAGTAAGCCCGCACCAAACAGCATAGAAAAGATAGCTCTAAAAGAACCTTCGAACCAAATATCAACTGCCATAGCGACAGCGAGATTTAGCCCTGAATCAGCTCCATCGACCCTGGGGTCAAAATAGGCTGCGAATGGATTTGCAAAGGTAATGATATTGAGCAGGAGGATGCCAAGCAAAGCAAGGCCCCTAAGTGTATCTATCGAGCGAATCCTCTCTTTTTCGGCAACAGGACCGGTATTTACTGAAGCTCCTGCGGTTTCTGGATGTTTTGACTCGATCATAATCGCAGCATAATTTTTTGAGATGAAACTAGCAATCTTTTGTTCATGAGCATTAAATATCTCCTTGTTTCTTCGAATATATATACCTTAATTATTTAGAAAAGGTTGCAATTACCTTAGAAAAGGCGAGTAATTCACTACACACTGTGTAGTTAGAGCATACTAAGAATTATTAGCGGACTAGCCTAGACTCTGCACATAGCTGCCTTTATTCTTACTTGAAATAATAGAAATGGTATTGATGTAGGCTCATTAAATAATGAAATACGCTACCCTCGCTATAATTGCTCTACTAGCTGGAAGTTGTACTTCTGATTCTTCAGAACAACCCTTCCCAGGCAACACGAACTGGGATACTTATCTCGGAGATCCAGGCCGATCCCACTATTCTGCATTAACTCAAATCAACCGCGGCAATGCAGCGCAGTTAGAGCTTGCCTGGCGTTATGATTCAGGAGAGCTACGCGAAGGTAATTCTTCTATGTACACCAGCCCGTTGATCATTGATGGAATTCTTTACGGGCTTTCGCCAAAGCTGACTGCCTTTGCATTAAATGCGGCAACAGGGGAAGAATTATGGCGTTATGATCCAGGCGGGAATGGAGCTGCGCAACGAGGCCTCATGTGGTGGCAAGAAGATAATGACAAGCGGTTGATTTATGCCGCAGGTCGCGAACTAATTATGCTAAATGCAGATTCAGGGTCCCCTATCACGAGCTTTGGCGATAACGGCAGACTAGACTTGCGCCCGGCAGAAAAAGAAGCTCCTTTCTTTACCAGTGTGCCGGGAATAGTTTTTGAGGATCTGCTTATCCTAGGTTTTTCTACTGCAGAAAGTGCTAATTCTCATGCCGGTATGATTCGAGCCTTCGATGTCCATAGTGGAGAAGAGTTTTGGCGATTCAATAGCTTACCAGTAGAAGGCGGCTTAGGTTCAGAAACTTGGGAAGAAGGTTCTTTAAATAATTCTGGTGGAGCCAATAACTGGACAGGAATGACATTAGATTCGGAGCGTGGCATCTTGTTCGTGCCTACCGGCTCTGCTACACCTGATTTTTACGGTGCTAGCCGAATTGGTGATAACCTTTTTGCCAATAGTCTGATCGCAATTAATGCTCGCACCGGCGAGTACCGGTGGCATTACCAAACCGTTAGACATGATCTATGGGACCGTGACCTTCCAGCGCCTCCTACTCTGGTTCAACTCGAGCGTAACGGTGTTCTTATCGATGCCGTAGCAGTAACAACAAAGTCTGGCCACTTATTCGTTTTTGATCGAGACACTGGTGAATCACTTTATGAAATATATGAAGTCAATGGTCTGCCAAGCGAGCTACCCGGTGAAGTAGTTTCTCCCACACAACCAGTTTCGTCTGTCGCATTCACGCGACAGGAATTTGAAATGACTGCACGTAATCAAACCGCGATTAATCATGTCACGAATTTAATTGCGCCACTCGATCAACGACCTTGGGCACCGCCAACCACAGACGGTATTTTATTTTACCCAGCCTATGACGGTGGAGCAGAATGGGGTGGTTCTGCTTACAACCCGAATGGCCACAAGCTTATTCTGAATGCCCAAGAGATCGGAGGAATTCTGCGTGTCTATGAACGTCCTGCTGGTTATGGTCGCGGCCTTTACGCAGAAAATTGCGGACTTTGTCATAGCGAGGATAGAACTGGTACTGATCGTGGACCAAGTTTATTGGATATAAACGAACGACTATCCTTTGCAGAAAACTCCGAAATAGTACTGAACGGACGAGGCAATATGCCTGGCTTCGATTCAATAGAATCCTATGAACGTCGCGCGATAATTGAATACATTCGAAACCCTGACTCTGAAGAATTTTCCCAAGAGCGCATTGAACAAGCAAACAGTAACACTGATTATGCGTTCGCAGGTTATACAAGGGTTAGGGATCATGAGGGCCTGCCAGGCAATACACCACCCTGGGGCACATTAAATTCAATCGACCTCGCTACTGGCAAAATTGATTGGCAAATCAATTTTGGAAACTACCCAAGTCATCCGGAATTAAACTGGGGAGCTGAAAGTTACGGAGGCCCTGTGGTTACCGCATCAGGTTTGATTTTTATTGCTGCCACACCAGATAAAATGTTCCACGTTTATGATTCGCGGGATGGCTCATTGCTTTGGGAGTACGAAATGTCTGCTGCAGGATTCGCCACACCTTCTATGTATAGTGTAGATGGGCAACAGTTCGTGGTTATCGCCGCAGGTGGCGGTCGCATGGGTCCTCCATCTGGTGCAGAGTATTTCGCCTTCAGACTACCCTACACAACTAATTAGGGTGCCCAGTATTAAATATTATCAACTTTTGTGCAGTGGGAGTTTTGTGATGAACAAAATCTTTTTCTTATTAGTTTGTTTCATTAGCGCTTATATTAATTTCTCTAGTTTTGCACAAACGACTGGCCCAATACGCGGTTCCTTGGTAGTCGTGGGGGGTGGCATGCGCGACTTAGATATCTTGCATCGATTTGCCGAATTAGCAGGTGGTCATGACGCGCCAATAGTCGTTATCCCAACCGCAGGTGGTGCAGAAAATTATAATCAGTACTGGAGTGGTCTCGAACAATTTAAACAAGCAGGATTCACGAATCTCACCTTAATTCATACTTATGATCCAAACATCGCGGATACTGATGAGTTCGCAACACCGATTCATAATGCACAAGGTGTTTGGTTTACTGGAGGACGGCAATGGAGACTTGCTGATGCCTATTTAAATAATAAAGTGCATGAAGCACTTACAGGACTATTAGAAAGAGATGGTGTCATTGGTGGCTCATCAGCCGGGGCCACTATTCTCGGCTCGTACTTGGCAAGGGGCGATAGTTCTGGAAATACCATCATGATGGGTGATCATGAAGAAGGGTTTGGCTTCATAAAAAATATTGCAATTGACCAACATCTTTTAAGGCGAAACCGTCACTTCGATCTCTTGGAAATCATTGAAGCAAAGCCAGGACTCTTAGGAATCGGACTTGATGAGGACACCGCCCTCGTAGTGCAAGGCAATCTATTTGAGGTGATCGGGCAAAGTTACGCCGTGATTTATGACCATGAAGACAAGCTTGCTTCAGGTAGACAGTTTTATTTTCTGAAACCTGGTGATGAATTTAATCTGCTATCCCGCCAGGGCTATCGGCCCGAAGAAGTACTGAGACCATTTGGTCGCAAGATGGAGTCTAACTAACATTAATTCAAAGTTTACTGCTCTTATGTCTGTAAAAGAAAACACAAAAAGGAAGCTCAAGCTTCCTTTTTTAACTACTTTTGACCTAGCTCTCTACCGCGACCAACTCGGCAACCAGGTATCGTCTTCCTCCCCCGAAGCTTCTTGCTTTCGAGCACCACTTAACATAAGTGGCATCGCATAATTAGCCTCGTGGCAGGCGTATTCAAATACATCATCTTCAGTCAACTGCATCTCGACCACCGCAGTAAATTTATCTTCAAACATTTCAAGGTCTTCAACCGTCCACATATACTCCAAACGATTTTCATCTAGTCGAGTAAATCGTTCAGTTAAAAGCATACCTTCTCCCGTCCCGCTAAATCGGCTCAAATGGGTGAAATTTTTAGTGTTTACCACGAAAGTGTCTCCGTCCCAATAACCTCTGGAATCGCCTTTCCACAAACGCATATCCGTCGGCAAGTCTGGCCCACCATTGTCGGTAGGAATTATTCGATGATCGTTGACCATCTCGACCAAGATTGCTACGTGACCTTCAGTTTGCACCAACTTCATGATGTTGTTGTAGGCACCTGATCTCATAGGAGGCCCTGCATTAAATCCTAGGATGCAACGATCATAAAGATTACGATCTTCGGGACCTTCTGGGGAACGACTTTGCAAAATACGAAAATAAGCCGCGGTCTCACGACCTCTATCAGTCATAGCTGGCATCCGACCATTCTCAGGATAGACCAACTGAGAGGTTCGCATGGTCGTTGTCATTCTCGTTCCTTGGTCTAGGTAAAACTGGTTATAACCAACATCAAGATCCTGCTGGTCGTACTCGCCATCAAAATCAATCGCTGCTCGCGCCTCGCGGCCAGCGACAACCGCCGCCTCGAATTCTTCAACCTCTTCCATCGTCAAAAATTCTTTATCTGCAAATGAAGCTGGCCTTTGAAAAGGAGTAACGGTTCTGAAATCCCAGTTACCTTGCAAGCTAGGCTTTCCCCATTTCGTCATTGGAACATCACCCAGGCTTGGCGTGACTGCAGAAGCAAAAACCAGGCTCAATAATAATAAGGCCGATCTTTTCATTAAACTTCCTCGCTTTAAGTAATTTGATTAATTAGTTCCCACGAAGACTGCCATCTAGCGCCTTGGGGCCATCGTAGTCTTTTCGCAAATGGTCATAAAGTAGATCTTCCCCAAATTCGACACATTTATATTCGAGCAAGCGGGCATTTTCTTCAATCCGCCTATACAAAGGCATACTGATCTTCCATGGTCTGCTATAGACATCTGGATCATCAATAGTCACTTCATACTGAATGTGATTTGTATCAACAAGAGTATAACGTTCTTCTACCACAAGATTTGGTCCGTGATAGTTTCCAGAAGCATCCAGCCAAGTGTCAGGTACTTGCTTCGTAACATTTACTACCAAACTATCCCCGTCCCAGTGACCCAAAGAATAACCCATCCAAGAAGGTAGAGGCGCCTCTGTGCCTGGTCTGTCCATAAAGATTGAACGGCTCTGACTACCAAATTCATAGGCAATAAAAATTTCAGAATCTGTTTGCAGGATCTGAAACGGCCATGGCATATAAGTGACACGTGGCACACCTGGAATATAACATTTAGCAACTGGGTCTAAGTTATTCCAGTCGGCGCGATTTTTCTCTCGCTGCTCCAGAGCATCTGGCAAATAAGGTATTGTGGTTCCTTCGACTACACTCATGCCTGCTGGAATTCCACCCAAAGCACCAAGTATTGTTGTCACTGGCATCTTGCTTGCGGCATGTCCCTCAAGGTTCCAACTAGCACTATTCATCACTTGCCAGATACCGCTTAAATCTGGCGGCCCGGATTCCGCCGGCACGGCAGCTACTCTAGCAACATCGGAGGAGATATTCATTGACGGAGTTGAAGATTCTTGCGAACAAGAAATGAGAACCGACAGCATCAGCAATGAGGTGCCAATTAGCTTTACTGCCAAATTAATTTTCATGGCCCTTCTCATTCGTGATTTATGGTTCATTTGTTTTTTACTTATTTAGCAAATCAGGCTGAGTAATTAGCTACTGATCATCTTCATCATCAGGAAAACCACCGGGTGGAGCTCCAACACCAGAAGAACCCATAAAAATATTACTCCCATCTGGAAATGTAATATCTCTGCCACTTCCGCGGCATTTGGGAATGCAATCGGGGTCTTTACTTTGATAACCGCGCACTAAAATTTCAGTACCAATTGTTAAGATTCTGTCCGTTAGCCCCTGACGTAAAAGAGTATTAGGCGTTCCTCCTTCCAGCATCCACTCCTCGGCAGAACCACCTTCCAGGGTCGCTGTCATATGCAACCAGGTATGCGGATTTACCCATTCCATACGAGTAATTACGCCCTGCAATCGTATTGGTTTATCGATATCAAATTCTGACGAGAAAGCATGGTGACTTCGCACCGGAGATTGCAACAGCATTACTATGCCAAGTAGAGTTATTATGGAAAGAAATCGCTTAACCATTGCCACCTCTCTTGAATAATTAATTTTGATTTCATCTTAAGGCGTTTCTGTTTTTTTGGCGAGAGTTTTCCTCAACATTCACCATTTTTCTACTAAATCTGACGAAGTTTGCGTGCGCCATAGCGCTCTAGCGGGTATATTAATCGTGCTGTAAATATTCACTATTTAGGCTTCAACTATGCCAATAATAATAAAAGAGGTGGCAGCTCATGAACGTCATTACAGTATTCCCGAAGTTTATTTACCTCCGCAAAATCCTACTAATTTTAATAGGCCTGATTCCTAACCTATCGACAGCGCAGGAAATCATTAATACCGATTCTCACCGCCTGGAAGAGGTTGCCGAAGGCGTTTATTTCGCCACAGGAACCGGCGATATTTACACCATGAGCAATGCACTGATCATCGAAAGAAATGACGATGTAGTAATCGTGGATTCCCACATTACGCCAGAGGCTGGTCGCGCACTACTAGATTCAATTCGCGTGGTGACTGAAAAACCAATTACGACATTAATAAACTCACACTTTCACTATGACCATTCCAATGGCACGCCGGCTTTTGGGCCTGATATCGAAATTATTGGGCATGAAGTTACTTATGAAAAGCTGACAGCAGATCCAGAGAACGAACACACCTTTCAATCTTCATTACGACGCTTTGACGGAACCGTGAACCGTTTACAAACAGAATTAAACAATGCCACCGACACAGAAGAGAGGAGAGAATTGCAAGGCCAACTTGCCTATTGGCAACGACATGTCGAAGCACAGGAAGAAATAGTATTTACTCCTCCAACACAAACACTTCGAGATAAGATGACGCTCTATCGCGGCGGCCGTGAAATTCAATTACATTATTTTGGGCGAGCTCATACTGGTGGAGACCTCGCTATATATCTACCAGACGAGAAAATAGTGTTTACTGGAGACATGATGCTTGGCGGAATTTCATATATGGGGGACGGCTATGTCGCAGAATGGGCGGACACCTTACAGGGTTTAAAAAACTTGGATGTTGAATTAGTTTTACCAGGTCATGGACCAGGCTTTACCGAGGTAGAGCGTATTTCAAACGTGCAGGCTTATTACACTGATCTTACGGAAGAAATTCGCCGCCTTAAAAATTTAGGATACAGCTCCGAAGAAGCTGCTGCTCGAGCCGACTTACGACAACATGCTGAGACCCTCGGCGTTAATCAACTCGGTGCAAATGTTGAAGCTGTGCAACGCATGTATGATATTTGGGATGGTAAAATTAAATAAACGGAGATATGTATGACATGCTTAAAAAAACTGCTTTCCATTTTACTGCTTGGCACTGCAATTACAGCATGCGGTGGAGATAACAATTCAGCAAGCGGTCAATTTGAAATCGTCGATAATGCAGGAACTATTGAACAAGTCGACCCACGGTTTGCAGCCTTAATTCCTGGTGACGTAAACATTCAAAAGCTTGCGGAAGGCTTCATGTTTACCGAGGGACCTGTCTGGGATAGACGCAACAACCAGCTTTATTTCAGTGATGTACGCGGCAATGCAATTTATTCATGGAGTGAAGCCAATGGCGTAGCACCTTTTATTCAGCCAGTCTATGAAGAAGAATCCGCACACCCCTCTGTAGGATCAAATGGATTAACTCTTGATAGTGAGGGGCGACTTATACTCATGGAACATGGCTACCGCCGCGTTTCACGATTAGAAACAGACGGGTCGCGTACATCTCTAGTCGATAACTATCGCGAAATGCGCCTTAACAGCCCCAACGATGTGGCTTGGCACTCCAATGGCTGGATGTACTTTACTGACCCTTCCTATGGATTGGAAGGTTTAGAAGATGACCCTGCTAGAGAGCTTGATTACAATGGAATTTACCGCTTAAGCCCCGATGGAGACATTCAGCTGTTGGAGCGCAATCAAACCCGACCGAATGGCATTGCCTTTTCGGCAGACGAACAAACGCTTTATGTGGCCAACTCAGATGCAAATAATAAAGTCTGGTACGCTTATTCAGTTCTCCATGGCATTATAGGCAATCCTCGAGTTTTTTATGATGTTAATGATCAAACTGCAACTGGAGCAGCCGATGGGATGAAAGTCGATGTGAATGGAAACATATTTGCGACTGGCCCCGGAGGAGTCTGGGTTTTCGACACAGAAGGAACGCATCTTGGCACTATTAAACCCGATGAAGTTCCCGCGAATGTTGCCTGGGGGGATGATGGCTCAACGCTATACATGACGGCTCGAACAGGACTATATAGAGTGCGCTTGAACACTAGTGGTGAAATTCCATAATAGTAAAGAAAGATGAACTATCTATTATTCCGCTGGAAAGCGTGGCGTTAATGCGGAAAAATAGGACCGCGAATGGTTATAATTAAAATTCTGAAGATCAAATTCTTTAGGATCACTTAAATTGTTTGGAAATAAACATGAAAAAGAAATTACTAGGGTTATTTACTGGATTTTTCCTTTCCATCAGCGGCACAAATTTTGCCCAGTCGATAGACACTGTCGTGCTAAATGTCTACAAGGAACCAACCTGTGGTTGCTGCAATGGTTGGATAGATCACATGAATGACAACGGTTATACAACCGCTTTTCACCATCCCACAGATATTCAAAAACTGAAGGATGAGTTCGGCCTAAAAGATGAGTGGCGATCTTGCCACACTGCAGTGCACGAAACTGGCTACTTGTTTGAAGGCCATATTCCTGAAAAATTCATTGCTCAATTCCTAGCATCTCCTCCTGAAGGGGCGCTGGGCTTAGCAGTACCCGGCATGCCAATAGGTGGGCCAGGCATGGAAATTGGTGATCGTTTTACGCCTTACGATATTCTTTTAATTAATAAAGACGGCACTCACTCGGTGTTCTTCACTGTTGATAATCCATCCCAACAGAACTGAGATGAATAGCGGTAATAGCCATAAACCTTTTCGTTAAAAAACTGAGAAGTCGAACAGCTTAAATTGAGCAAAAAATTCACACTAATGAGACTTAACTTTTACTCTGATTATTTAATTCCAACTACATAGCATAACCAGCTGTAATCATTTGGCGCCTCATCCACTTTACTCCAAGTTGCATCTTCAGTATCTTCCTCCCAGTATACGACGGTGTCTTTAAACCCTGCCTCCATTAACAACTCTCTAACTTCTGGAATTGTCCAGAAGCGCCAATCATACTGAAAAGCCTTCTTCATCTTACTGCCATCAGCAAATTTAAAGTGGATGTAGAATTTACAGTGGGAGTTTACCGGATTGAAGTAAGCTTGTTCCCAGTGATATTTAAATCCTTTTTTACCTTTAACAATTGTCCGCTTATCGACAAGATCACTATCATAACAATCCCTTCCCCCCATCATATCCATAACTATTACCCCCTCGGAGGCAAGGTTAGCGTAGGCAATCTTGAAATACTCAAGAACTTCTTCCCGGGTTTTAAATATCCAAAATGAAAAATTCTGTGCCGCCAGCACATCGACCTGCGGAGTGCTACGTTCCCGCACATCTTGTTCCATCACAGTAACACGCCTTGAATCTTTTTCTTTTAGCTTATTGAGGTTGTTATTTTTACCCCACTGCAGGGTCTCTTCACATAAATCAATTCCCCAGGCGCTGCGCTTGGAATCAGACTCCACCCAGTAACAGCAAACTGCGAAGGTTCCACAAAAATCTTCACGAAGTTTTAAAGCCTTGCGATTGTAAGCCTCCCGGAATGCCTGGTCGAAGATGTCAATTTCATGTTCCGGCTCCTGCACTGACTGTTGATAGCAATCATATTTATCAGCCTTATCTGCGAGGGTTTGCTTATTTTGTTTTTTTTGTATCGGAGGACTTCCTTTAGCTTTCGACATCATCCAGTTTCCCTGTGAATAAATACTAACTTTATAAATGTTTTATTCTGTTACCCAAAATTCCCTTAGCTTTATATTTCGTTCCTTAGGGCAAGTTGATTTATTCGATCAGCAGCTCTAAATGCTAAAGCCATTATAGTCATTGTAGGCTGACCACGTCCGCCAGTAACCAAAGAGCTACCATCACACATAAATAAATTAGGAACATCATGCGCGCGATGATCAGAATTAATCACTGATGTCATCGGGTCGCTCCCCATCCTACAGGTTCCTAGTAAATGTACATTACCTGTCTGGCCCGTCTCAGGATAGGATCCATTTATGTTGCTTGCGCCTGCCGCCTCCATTAGCTCAATAGTTTTTTTCATAAACCAATCCATGGTAGCTAAGTCATCAGGATGATCCATGTAGGTGCATCGAAGTGCGGGCCTTCCAAAAGTATCCTGATAATTAGGATCAAGTGTCACATTATTTGTTGGAAGTGGCAGGGAGGTCGAATGACCATCAAATGCTGCACAATGAGAGAACTGATAAGCAAGGCTGTCTTTAAATTCAGCTCCCCAGCTCGCAGTGCCAAATAAGTCCGGTGCAACTAAAGCGAATTCCATAGGTGTCCCTTGCGACGGATGACGACCATCGATACCCCCACCTCCGTAAAACCCTAAATGCTCATCGAGTTCATAATAATCATGCACAACTCGCGTTGTCGGCAAACTCTTCCAGGCATTTACAGGTTCATCGAAGATTCCCACCACAGAAGAATAACCATTGAACATTAAGTTTTGCCCTACAAAACCACTTGAATTAGCCAAGCCGTCTGGAAATATATTATTGGCAGACATCAACAAGAGGCGCGGTGTTTCGGCTCCATTAGCACACAATACAACTGCTTTTGTTCGCTGCGCCTGTTCTACTCCCTCACCGTCAAAATAAACAACTTCGTTTGCCCGTCCATTCTCATCGGTACTTATCTGAGAAACTGTTGCCATGGTTCGAAGCTCACAAGTTCCAGTCGATAGTGCTAAAGGAATCATTGTCGCCATAGATGAAGATTTTGCATTTACTTCACAACCATAACCATTGCAGAAACCGCAATGAATGCAAGCCGGCCTACCATTATGTGCCTGAGAGAGTATTGCGACTGGCGCCGGATAGGGCGTCAAACCCAGCTGCTTTGCGGCTCTTTCCAACAATACATCAGAACCTTTGATAGGCATTGGTGGACAGGGATAATCTCGAGACCGAGGGGGATCCCAAGGACCTTGTAAACCAGAAACACCAATCTCCCAATCTACTCTAGTATAGTAAGGCTCAAGATCCTCATAAGTAATGGGCCAATCCGCAAAATTGGTTCCCGCTATTGTGCCGCGCACACTAGCCTCCATGAAATCAATAGGTCGAAAACGCCAGAAGTTACCAGAAAAATGCACACTACTGCCGCCCACATTATGCGCGTAACCTAAAACAGATTCTTGCAATTCTGCTTCTTCGTTTTCACTACGTCGGAAGGTTTGCCGATTACCACGACGTGTACTCCACACCAAATCATTATTGTGCTCATAACCCCATTCGTCGTGCTTAAAATCTGATGCCTGAAGATGAGGACCTTGCTCAAGAACAACGACAGAATGGCCTGCGGCTGCAAGCTCCTTTGCCAAAATACCTCCAGCGGCACCAGAACCGACGACGACAAAATCCACTTCTTCTCTAGTATCAAAGCTGACTGAATTATTAAGGGCCTGGGGCATGGTTATTCTCCCCATTCCATAAAATCAGCATCATAAAAACTATAAGGAGGCGCCCACCCACCCTGATTCTGATAACCGATAAGTTGATAACCAATTAAGTCGCGATTTCCACCATATTCCGGTAATGAAAACATTCCAGCCACAGTAAGATACCGCAGCGTAGAAAAGAATGGCGTGTCTGTGATACCAGTAATTAATTGATCCTGCTGAGCTTCATCTAACAAATAAAAATAGGCGGAATCGTATTGAAGCACACTTGTCGTTTGAAGTTTTCGTAATCCTTCTTTTAATACGGCGAGTTCGTCTTCTCTTTTATCACCAAGCACATTGTCCATGAAATAAACAACGCCAGCCTCTCTTGCGCCCGCTGTTTCGGTCGTGGGAATTATTCTCGCTGCAATGGCGTCAAACTCGTATGCCTCTTCTTTAGTGAAGACCTGTAGGTCTTCTCCCGCCAAACGCATACGATGAGCTTCACGACACGCCACCAATATCGCTGGCATCGATAAGAATATAATCGATTTGCTTGCTGTATCAGTTAGCGAATTAAAAAAGGCGCGGCGCGAGAATACTGCTTTCTTCACTCAATCCCCCGACTAGAGTATACAAAGTAACAACTGCAAGAAATAAGAAATACGTAAAATCTAGTGTAACACAGGCTCTTAACAGAATAATTCTAGGTCAATAATGCTTCAGCTCGTTGCAATAAAGACTCCATAGAATCTTTGGTAATTTCCCATACCGGGTCTTGACGCTTGCCTCTCCGATGCAGCATCAAATTGAATCCTGTGATGATAGCAAACTTGTATGCCGCTAAGGCTCTGAACCAAGCAATCTCCGGCAATTCTGAGCCCCAAGATTCTTCATACATAGTTATTAGTTTATCCGCATGGGGCATGACATGATCGCTATGATTTGAATCTGCCCAGGCAACAGGATCATTAAAAGTTGCGAACCAACCAATGTCATTCAAAGTTGAACCAATGCCAACCAACTCCCAATCAATTACAGCAAGCAGCTGGAAAGAATTAGAATAAAATAAATTCGACCATTGAAAATCGCCATGAAATATTCCAACTGGAGTGTCGGCCGGCAAATTATCCAACAATAACTGCTTAACTTTCGGGGCCAAATTTAATTTTTCAGAATCCGCTGCCTTTTCCACAAAACGATCCCATCGAATTACATCTTCCTGGAGGGAAATCGGTTTCCCAAGATAAGAAGCTAATTGGGGATCGATTCGATGAGTTTCTACCAAAGCATTAATAGCTTGCCTAGCCATTGAGATGCGGCATGCAGGATCTAAGCTTAAGATTCGATCTTCTTTAACTCTGATTACATCCCCTTCCAACTGAGGAACAATAAAGTAAGGCCGACCAAACCATTGAGGATCATCCCCAGACCATTTCACTTGACAATGGGGAACAGAATCAGGCAGCACATTAAGCGCAGCGACCTGTCTCAGCACATCAGCCGTTCCTTGCAACTTAACATTTGGCGGAGGCAAGCGAATGTACCACTTGTGAATTTTCTCAGCGTGCACTACGGAGAAGCCATAGGAAAACCCAGCATGCCCCGGCATTGCGAATACCTCTCTTATCTCAACGTCGTCATCGTCATAATGAAAACGACTAAAAGGGAGCAGGTGCCTCTCTAAATCTTCAATCTTCATATATAAGAAACTCGCATCACTTTGTGACACGAACTTTTGTTTAAGAGATAAAAGATTCTATCTTACATTATGACGATTAGGTAGATATTCGCTTGAATTGCCAGCGATGAATCAGCATTATAGTTAAATATTAGAACTACTAGATTCATGGAAACTCATTAGATGTATTCACGTCGCCACTTTCTTCAGAAGGCTTCTCTGTTTACTGGCACTTTTTCGGCGATGAAACTCGGGGGTGTTTTCGCGCAGAGTACAGTTGCTGATCGCAATGTTCTAGTACGACGCATGGAAGTATTTACGGTTTCTGTTACTAATAGAACAAATTGGATTATAGTTAGTTTAACTGGCAGCAATGGCATTAAAGGCTTAGGGGAAGCTTCATTGGGAAGAAGAACCGAGCTGAATGAGTTAAACCAATTTTATCGCTTAGTAGAAGGTGAGTCGGCATTCGATATCCAACAGTACCGGCAACGAGGATGGGAACAAGCATCTTCAGGGCGGCGCGGATTGGCTACGGCCTTCAGCGCTATCGAACAGGCCTTATGGGATCTGATCGCCAAGTCACTTGAAGTCCCATTTTACAACCTAGTTGGCGGCCAGATGCGCAATAACTTGCCAGTTTATGCCAACATTAATCGAGTCACCGCTGAGCGTGGGCCTCGAGGGTTCGCTGACAACGCAGAGCAAGCAGTGGCCGAAGGGTTTACATCTATCAAGGCCGCGCCTTTCGATGGTTTTCCCGCCCTCGATTCTCCTGCGCCAGAGATTCAGGCAGCGAGGCAACTTGGAATAGATTGCATTTATGCAATGCGAGAAAGAGTGGGAGATGATATTGCAATCAAGATCGACGCACATAGTTTTTTTGATACGCAATTGTCTATCGATATTGCAAAAGAATTAAAAGCTGCGAATTTAAGCTGGTATGAAGAACCTATTGCACCGACTCAAGTTGAAAACACTAAATTAATTCATGATGCAATTACACAGACCCTCGCCGGCGGAGAATTTCTTTTCGGTATTGACGGTTTCAAACCTCTATGTGAAATAAACGCAGTGGACATAATCATGCCTGACGTTAAACATTGTGGAGGCATGTGGGAAGCAACTAAAATTTCTGCATTAGCGGAAACCTTTGGTGTCAAAGTTTCACCACACAATCCCAGTGGGCCAATCTCGACTGCAGCATCTGTCGCCCTCTGCGCTGCAATTCCCAACTTCGATATTCTCGAATACCAATGGGGCGAACAGCCTTGGCGATCTTCACTAGTGGTGCCAACGGAACAATTTACAAACGGCACTATCATGGTTTCCACCGAGCCAGGATACGGAATCAGTCTAAATCAACAAGTGCTAGAAGAGCATCGGCTTTAAAAATACTTGACTGAATTCGTAGCCAAATAGTGCTATCGATAAAGTGGTGACTTTTGACTAGCTCACATTCCGTAAAGGATTTAGAATTGCTACTAAAATAAGAAACTGGAGATAACCATGCTAAAACGACAGTTCATAGCATTTGTTGGCAGCCTAATTATTGGTACATTGGGGCCCTTTACCGCTAACGCCCAGTTACCAGATCAGAATGGTGATTCTTATCTGACAAAACTAACCCCCTGGGGTGATCCAAACATTCAAGGTGTTTGGGACAGACGAACCATCACGCCATTAGAGCGCCCCGAACGGTTTGCCGGTACTGCATTTTTTACACCTGAACAAATCCGAGCTTATGAACGTGAGAGTGCGGCCCGCGAAGATGGTCGCCCGCTAGATTTGGGTCGAGGAGGGATTTCGGTGCATGATCCGGACGATCTTGACTATGGTTCTAATGTTGTAGCGACTGGCCAAACTTCTTTAGTAGTCAATCCCTCGAATGGTCGCATTCCAGCTTACACCGAAGCCGCGACTGCGAGAGCTGCGATAGCAAATAGAGCAAGGGAAACGCGTGGACCAGCCGATAGTTGGACTGATCGAACCTTGAATGAGCGATGCATAACTTGGGGCATTCCTCAAAGCATGCTACCTCAAGCCTACAACAACAATTTGAAAATTATTCAGACTGCTGACTATGTCATGCTCTATATCGAAATGGTACATGACGTACGCATTATTCCAATCGATGAGCGACCACATCTACCGGAAGCCATAAAGCAATGGCATGGTGATTCACGTGGTTATTGGGAAGAGGATACATTGGTAGTAAGAACAAAAAGCTTCTCACCCAAATCTAGTTTTCGTCGAGCGAATGTTAATCTAGAAATTGAAGAACGCTTTCGCCGCAACGACGAAGACCTAATGGAATATTCATTAACAATTATGGATGACACCACTTGGGAGAGAGATTGGACCATTTCTTATCCAATGATTCGTGGCGACCAACCTATTTTTGAATTTGCCTGCCATGAAGGAAATCATGGCCTTCGCAATATTCTTTCTGTGGCCAGAAACCTAGAAAAACAATCCACTGAAAAGTAGGCCCCCTGCTTTCCTAATAAAAATCAACCGATAATGATGTGATACCGTAGCGTCATCATTTCGTTGCCAATTTATTCAAGCCAAAAGCTCAAGTAGTGCTTCGGCAACCATATCTGGCCGATGCGCTGGCAAGTCATGCCCTGCTCCATCTGCAATTCGTCGAGCCCGCAAATTAGAGAAACGTGACTGATCGCCTGCTGGATTTGTGGGTGGCGGACCAAAACCACTCTGAGCTGCACGTAACACAATGGCAGGTACTGAAATAACAGGTCGCTGCGCGAGTTGCCTCTCCACCTCTAAAAATCGATCTTCTCCCGGTGCGTTCAAATGGCGATGACGATAGGAATGAATAACAATGTCGACAAAATCAGGGTTATCAAAGGAGGCCGCTGAACGGGCATAATCTTCGTCACTGTAAGGCCAGGCCGGGGACCAAGTATTCCAAAGATGCCGAATGATATCGTGGCGATTCTGCGCTAATCCCCGAACGCCCCGTTCTGAATTGAAATACCATTGATACCAAAGCATGGCCTCTAAAGCAGCAGGCGCCGGTCCGCTAGGCGTAATTGTGTCCTGAACAGAATAGCCACCACAGGCAACTTGAGCAACCACTCTGTCTGGGTGCAAGATAGCTGCGATGCAAATCGCTCGATTACCCCAATCAAACCCCGATGCTGCAAATTGATCGATACCGAGAGCATCCGCAAAGTCGATTAAATCCTGGGCAATCACAGCCTGCTCCGCCATGCGTGGAGCATCTGCATCAAGAAACCGAGTCGGCCCATACCCTCTAATGTAAGGAACTAGAATTCGATACCCCGCATCTACTAGAAGTGCCGGCACTCCATCAAATGAACGCGGGTCATAGGGAAAACCGTGAACTAAAAAAATCGGAAAGCCAGCGCTTGGCCCGTGTTCTTCATAGGCTATTTCCAGCACATCAGTTCGTACTGTTTTAATCTCAATTGGTGCTTGCGCGTATAAGTTTTTCGAAGTGACTGCCTTTACGCTTGCTGCCACAACACCAGCAGACTTAATAAAATCTCTTCTAGTAGGCGCCATTAGTCTCTCCTTTAAAATATGGCTATAGGATTTACTGGCGACCCTGTGCCATTGGGAATTGGGAGAGGTGCAATTGTTAACATAAACTCCCATCGATTTTGAACAGCGGCCATAGCAGCTAATGCGTCAAGATCTGACCGATCAATCAAGTGGATGCCAAGCATAGTCAGAGCAAAATCATGCAGGGCTAGGGTCGGTAAATCACCTGCTGGGCGCGGCGTATATCCGGGAGTTTCCCAACCTAAGATCGAAATATCTCTTTCTCGCAACCAGGGAATAACATTGTTATCGAGACCTGCTGCTGCTTCCCAAGTATCAAAAGACCCTTCTGCTTCTCGTCGTGCCCAACGCCCCCAACGAAACAACATAGCATCACCTGACCCCACTTTGACACCCGCCAGTGCTTCCCAGGCTTCCAAGTCAGCAACTGTTACTCGATAACCTGGCTGCAAATAATCCACGCCTTTTAGCCTTGGAATATCGTAGAGAACACCACGGGTTACGATTCCATCTTTCATAGTGAGGACAGAATTCACCAAGGCCCCGCCTTCCATAGTGACGGTGTCGGCCATGTCAACACCGTTCCACATTTTGCCATCGAAAAACCGATGCCCAAAGCCATCGATATGGGTTGTCCCTAATCCGTGAATACAACGAAAGGCAATTCGATCACTCGCACCACTCGGTGTTGCATTAACCATCTCCCAATCCACGGGACAGGGATTGTCCACACTTTCGACATTATCAGTATTTCTCGCCAAGGAAACGGTAACTCCACTTAGAACTAAAGAAGCTGCCTCAGTGCGTTTCGCCGGCGTAATTAAGTTGAGTGTGCCAATTTCATCGTCTGCGCCCCAACGGCCCCAGTTATTTATATTTTGCTTCCAGTCTTCGAATTGGTCCTGAGAAACGAATGGCAGATCTTGCTGGGCCAAAACTATATATTGAGAATTGAAATTGATAACAAAAGGCATTAAAACCAATACTAAGGTTAAACCTAACAGTTTTAAGTTGCGCATTTTAACTCCTTGTTGCTACTCAATAGTTGGAAAAATTGCGTTGAACTCGGTTCATCTCAAATGTTGGTCGAGAAAATCTTTGACGATTTTCATCATTTGTTTAGAAAAGATTCCAGAACCATGACCTGCACCATTCACCCGGTAGAAGGTAACTTCTTTACCCGCTTCCCTCAGCTCCTTATAAAGGAGAGTACTTTGATTAAAGGGTACCAATTCATCGATATCTCCGTGGACAATTAAAAATGGCGGTAAGGGTCTGTCGCTTGAGATGTAATTAATCGGATTGTAGCCGGCTACGATCTCTGCCACGGCCTGCGTTTGAATTGGGCCCCCAACGACCAGTGATTCTGGAGAACTTGCATGACTATGATTTATCTGGCTCGGATAATCATCCATTCGCCGAAAATCTGTCGGACCAAAAAAATCAATTACGGCTTGTACTTCGCTCGATTGATCAAGATTATCCTGAGTTAAGAACGATCCTACGCCTGCACTGGCGCCCACTAAAGCGGCAAGATGACCTCCGGACGAAGTCCCCCATACCGCGACTTTACTGGGATCCAGCCCATATCGCTCTGCATTGGCACGCATAAAACGGATCGCAGCTTTAACATCTTGAACTTGAGCCGGTGCGATAGCTTCACGGGAATGGCGATATTCAACACTGGCGATCACATAACCGGCGCGAGCAAAGTTTACAAAATTAGGTAAGCTTCTATAGACATTTTGAGGAAGCCAGCCAGAACCTTGAATAAACACAACCAAAGGGTATGGGTTCACTGAGCCTAAGCTAGGCAACATAATGTTAAGCACCAGCTCTCTTTCACCATAATTGGCATAGACCACATCGTGTATATACGTGACCGGATAGCCGTCAAAGATAGCATCAATTTCGATTACGCCGGCTGGTCTCTCATCTGAAGAAGGAATCTCAATTCCTAAATCTCTCACTTCATTCAAACTCTGCGCTATTCCTATTGACGGGCTTACAAACAAAATAATCAGCATTGAGATTAAGTTATTCAATCCAAGCTGGCTTCGACTAAATATTCTGAGGAAAAAAATCATGATAGTTAGTAGTTCATAGTATTTAACAATTTGTATGAGAGGGTGATCTGGTTTTCCATTCACTATTACAATCAACCATCATAGCTCACACGATATATAACATTTGCCATGTCATCAGAAATTAAAACTGATCCATCCGGCATACTTAATACATCAACTGGTCGACCCCAATGGCTTTGACCTTGCAACCACCCATCAATAAAAGGGGAGTAGGAAGAAATTGATGTATTGTCTGAACTAACTCGCCCCATCATAACTCGGTAACCCTGCTTTTCAGAACGATTCCATGAGCCATGCTCAGCCCAAAATACAGTGTTGCCATAATTACTGGGAAATTGCTCGCCCCGATAGAACGCTAAGCCCAAAGGAGCAACATGCGCCCCGAGCTTTAATACTGGCGGAACAAATTCGTTAGCACTGCGCCCACGACCGAAATTTGGATCCGGCAAATCTCCTTGGTGGAAGTAAGGAAAACCAAAGTGTTGACCCTCACTACTCATACGATTTATTTCACAGGCAGGTATATCATCACCCATCATGTCACGCCCATTATCGGTGAACCAGAGCTCGCCAGAGATTGGATGAAAATCGAAGCCAACAGTATTTCGAATGCCGCTGGCAACAATTTGCAAGTCTGTACCATCAAGATTCATATTCAGAATTTTTGCAAAAATCTCTTCTTCTTCACAAACATTGCATGGAGCACCAACGGGAAGATATATCTTGCCATCTGGCCCTACTTGCAAGAATTTGAAACCATGATGACGGCGATTCGGCAAAGAATCATTTAAAGTTTCTGTCGATTGAGGCTCGTTTAATTTTTCACCGACATTCGTTATCTTGCTGACACGGCCGATTTCGCCGATGTAGAGATCGCCATCGTGATAAGCGACTCCGTTTGGCGTATTCAAACCTTCAGCAATAGCTATTACCGCATTACCTTGCGCATTTCCATCAGGATTAGTTATCGCCCATACTCTACTGCGCAAACTACCGACAAAAACAGTGTTGTCCGATCCTAGTGCGAGTTGTCGCGGGTTCTCAATTTCTGCATAAATCGAAATCGAAAACCCGTCTGGCAAGCTTAAACGCTCTAAGTCAATTTCCTGAGCCAGACAATTTGTTGCCAGAAAACTGATAATGATCAAGACCATTTTTTTCATTACAGAACCCCAATCTATATCTGTTTAAGAACTGATGCTGAATCTATTCAAATCACTATAAAACACAGCGCTGGGAAATACACCCGGAGCTTAAGGCTATTCAATCATTCGTGCTGCTCTGAGCATATTTTCTAAAGCATAGTTACCCTCATGACAGGCAAACTCATAAATAGGCGCATTTAAAAGCGACATATTTGTTTTGACTGTTATTTTGTCGGTAAAAGTAGTTGGGTCGTCGATAGTGAATTCATAATCCAAGGCGTTTTCATCCACTCTAGTAAACCTTTCGGTTAAGACCAAGTTTTCAGCACTACCGTAGGAGTCCGTTCTTAAAAATAGACTGGCTAATTTGTTGGTAAAATAGCGCGTCTCGACCACTAAGGTGTCATCTTCCCACTTTCCCCTAGAAGAGCCTGTCCAACTACGAATCTTTTCAGTAAGAAAAGGTCGACCGTCCAACGGAATGATCCTAGGGTCATTACCAAGTTCAGATTTAATCATGACATGGTCACGAGTCTGCAAGATTTGAATATTATTATTGTAAGAGTTTGCTTTGATATAAGGAGCTAAGGTTTGGGGAAACGCCATACAGCGGGAAGCTAATCCAAAATCTTCCGGCCGATCACAAGACACTCCACCCCAAGATATACGGACTGGCCTGTCAGCAATGACGACATCCCCATAGTTACAAGGATTGGATCCTGGTGGTGAGTGTTGAGTGGTCACACTGTTGATTGTCGCCGGAATTTTGCCATCAGGCGGGTAAACAATGAGCGAGGTTCGAATATTCGGGTAGGGTTCGTCATAGAAAGACCAGAACAAATTATACGCGCCAGTGTCGTTAGTAGGAACATTCAAGATCCGCTCTGACATATTTGCCTCACTGCTGTCTCGGCGCTGCTGACCATTTTTGATACTGGTGTTTCTTGCCGCTATTTCCTCTGCATTGAGATATTCACGCATACCAAAACGATCAGGTCGTTCGAAAGGTGTCGAATCATTAAAATTCCACACACCATTCAAGTCAGGGTGATCATGCTCAGTCCGAGAAACAATATAGTTTTGCGCAGCAGCAGAACTAATCAAAATACAGCCATAAAGAGATATTAAAAAAGAAAAAATTGATTGGTATTTCATAACTACTTTTTATGCCTTAACAATTCTCTTAAAAGGCAGCACCTCATCTGGTAGTACTACCAAGGAATGCCGATGTTTTTTTACAGCTAACCGTAATAGATGATGAGAAATCAGTTTTAGCGAAACTCATTATAAAATCCGGCAACTCGAATTTTGGGTTTCCCAGATTCAGGCTTCCACCATTTCCGGCCGCTGCTGAAGAAAGTCTGTGATCTGATCATAAGCAAGACCAAACTCCAGGACTTTTTTATCTTCACCGAAATTACCCATGACTTGCATACCCATGGGCCGGCCCTGGTTATCAAACCCAACAGGGACGTTGATTACAGGGATCCCGGCAAGACTACCCAGAATAACGATTTCCATCCAACGATGGTACGTATCCATTGCCCGACCCTCTATTTCACTAGGCCATTGGGTTGTTTTCGGGTAAGGGAAGACTTGGGCGGTTGGTATCGCAAGAAAATCATATTGCATAAAGAGTCGTTCTACTTCTCTTAGCCATTCGCCCCGAATGGCATTCGCTCGCGCTCGATGCCCCTCAGTTAATATCTGAGATTGTTCGATTTCCCAGACCAGATCTGGCTTAAGCATGTCTCGTGTCGCAGGATCATCATAAAATCGCTTAAAACTCGCTCGCCCGATGTGACGCAACGTGGTCCAGCAGAACCAAAGATCATCAAAATTAAACTGGGGAATAACGGATTCAACATTGGCGCCAGCATCAGATACTTTAGATAGACTGGCCTCGCACATAGGCTTTATGCCTGACTCTAAAGCTAGATAGTTATCAAGATCTCCAAGCCAGGCTATCCTCATACCTGATAGATTCATCGGAATGAAGTTTGCTCCCACATCTTTAACAGCGATAGTTTTGAGAAATTGAATTGTATCTGCCGTGTTTCTTCCCATGGGTCCAGAAGTTGAAAGTGGTCGCTGACTTGCATCACGACCTGACATAACATTCGTACTGGGGCGATAACCAATTACATTGTTAAACGCACCGGGATTTCTTAAAGAACCCATCATATCGCTGCCATCAGCCACAGGTAACATTTGTGTTCCCAAGCCACTGCCGGCCCCACCACTGCTGCCGCCAGAAGTTAATTCAGAGTTATAAGCACTCCCAGTTGCCCCGTACACAGGATTGTAGGATTGGGAACCAAGACCAAATTCTGGCGTATTAGTTTTCCCAATAAAGATTGCACCCGCATCGCGAATTCGAGCCACCATCGCACTATCTTGTTCCGCGATGCGGTCTTTATACATCAATGAGCCGCTAGTGAAGGGCATGCCCTTAACAGCTGTTAAGTCTTTTACAGCATGAGGCATGCCATGCATCCAGCCACGGTATTCCCCCCGAGCTAATTCTGCATCGGCAACTTTAGCCTGATTAAGTAAATCATCATCACTTGCAAGAGCAACAATTGCGTTATATCTATGGTTGTACTTATGAACGCGCGCAAGATAAGCCTGCATTACTTCGACGCAACTCGCATGTTTTTGTTTTATCGCTATTGAAAGCTCAAGTGCAGTGAGGCTTGTTAGCTCAGAAGACATAGTAGCAGCCAATAGGTTAGTGTTAATTGAGCACGGCAATGTTAATGCTATACTGAGTTTGCCGCTGTTTGCTAAAAATGTTCTGCGTTTCATTTTTCCACTCCTTGACTTTCATTCGATTTAGGATGATGGATTGCTCTATTGCGACTGCCCGGGTGCATATGCTGGTCCTTATTCCTAGAAGCGTTGCTAAACTCACTATCTACTGCTTCGACAAATTCTGGAGATGCGAGCAAATGCCAAGGCTTAGTGTTATTCCAGGATTCCAAAAAGTATGGAGAACTTGATAATTCTACCGCCACACTTCTAGCGGCTTGCGCAGCAAGCCCTTTTTCCTTTACAACATTGGCACTTACAAAATTGGAGCGCTGAGTATTTATGAAATTTACCCAAATATTGTCAAAGCGTGCTACGTCAACCCGGTCTAATTCTTTCCCATCTCTCATTGCTAACCAGAGTGTCATCGTGTCACGGCTCTGAATAAATTGGCTTCGCCAGATTCCGATTGATTCCGCATGTTTACTAATAGCTGCCGCCTTCTGCAACGCATTGGCCTCAATCATGGATTTGTTATTCTGACGAACCTGAATAAGCAAAATTAATAGCGTAGTTACCACGGCTAGTGCGCCAATGACTTCTCCTATAGCTCCTATCGCATCCCAATTCATCTTTTAAGGTTCCTTGCTTTGCCGTAGTTCGATTATTCATCAACTAGACTCAAAGACCAAGCTTGCTTATGCTCTATGAAAAGTCCATTTACCATTTGAGGCACAGAATGCGTATAAATAATAACACTCCGAAATTGATTATCTTGGCTGCAGCCATAGCTATAGGGTTCATTGACGGCCATATGAGTGCCAATGCCCAAGATGATTCACAAGATGACAGTCGCGACCCCATTCTAGAATTAGTTGGCCGCCTGGAATTGGAAAGTTATAAAACTGTAATTCAGGGCCTCGCCCAATTTGGCGATCGACGCCAGGGCACAGAGCGGAATCGACTTGCTGTCGACTGGATCGAAGAGCAGCTTCGGGCTGCTGGTTGCAGCAATATCGAACGCCTTCACTATGAATTTAATCCCGAACCAAGACCACCTCGACAACGGCCTTTGCAGCCAACTGCACCTATTGAACTGACAACATCTACAGGAGGAAATGTTGGTCGGAATGGAAGCGGTCCCGGAGGATCTTCGATTTATGGTTATCGTGCCCCCACAGGTGTCAATCGAGATTTAATGGCCCAGCCAAACGAACGTATTCGCGAGTTAAATCGGGAAGAGCCGATGAATGGTCCACGCAGCCAAGTATATTGCACCAAAGTTGGTTCTACCCGCCCACATGAGATGTATATATTAGGCGCACATATGGACGGTCATGGTGTGAATGAGGCAGTTAACGATGATGCGTCAGGAACGGCATTAGTGATGGAGCTTGCGCGAATCTTTAGTTCTCCGGATGTGGAAACGGACGTGTCGATTCGCTTTGCTTTGTGGAATAACGAAGAAACTGGGCTGAATGGTTCCACGGCCTATGTTGAACAACGCAGGGAACTCCAAGGAATAGAAAACCCAGCTAATTCTGGCGAATATCCAGAACCTAGTTGGTTAGGCATGATCCAGCATGACATGATGCTTTGGGATCATGGGGCTCCCGGCGCCGATGGAGAAGTTAGCCGCGACCAAAGGCCTGAGGCGGACGTTAACATAGAATTTCAATCAAATTCTGATCTTGTCGAGGAATCGATGAAACTGGCATTTGCATTCAAAGCGGCGGCGGACGAATATAACACTGACTATCCAGCTACGGTTGGTCCCCACATGACCAACACTGATTCGACGCCCTTCATGAACGAAGTGGCATCGATTAGTTTGCGCGAAAATGAACGGGGTGCTCACACGGGAGCTGGCTGGAATCCAACTTGGCACACACCGCTAGATGTGTGGACCATGTTTAGTGACGATGATTTTCGTCTTGGCTTAAATGCAGCACAAACAACTCTGTCAGCAATTGCTAAACTTACAGGCGTACGCATAAAAAATTAGCAAATAAAAAAGGTCGGAGTACACAAAGCCAATGCTGCTCCGACCTATTTTGAAGTGCCTTGCTAGTCTTGCTGCCCTTCCTGCCCTAATGATTCCAGTGTGCGCCAGCCACCTAAAATCCCGGCCATGCTGTAATTACCTTCGTGACAAGCATATTCATATATTGGCAGCTCTGCTCTGACCATTGGGAACATTACAGTCCAAGGCTCGGTCCAAGTAGTCGGGTCTTCGATAGTAAATTCATAATTCAGCGTGTCTGCGTCAATCATCCAGAATTTCTCTGTAAGTTGCATATTCGCTGAAGAATTTCCAAAGGCGGTATCCCTAGCAAAATTTCTGGTTTCAATGACCAGCGTATCCCCTTCCCAATGACCGACAGAATCCCCTTCCCATTTGCGCGGTACATCCATATGCACAGCGTCATTTAATCGAACAGGCCGAATATTGTGAATCATTTCATTGTGCATCATGAAATATCCGTCGGTCTGAACTATCTGCAAATTATTATTATAAGCACTGGGAATCATTGGTGGACCGGAATTGAATCCCATGATGCAGCGCTCAGCCAATGGGCGCACCTCTATGCCTTCAGCCAAACGGGCAGCCGCTCTTCTCTCTGAAATTCGTTGTTGTGCAACTTCCGTAAGTGCAGGTATGCGACCATTGGCAGGGCTTGTAACCAATGAAGTCCGTCGGTCGCCCAAAATTTCTTCTCCACGGTCATACCAAAACTGGTTGTAGTCCCCCGTGGTGGTGGTATCTGTAAAATTATCTCGATCACGCCGCTCTCTTTCTTCCGCTTCAAATATTGACGCTTCTTCGGCCGTAAGGACGGACTTATTGCCTAATGCTTCAGGCCGTTGAAAAGGAGTTATTGTTCGAAAATCCCAAGTGCCCTGCATGTCTGGCAGGCCATTTTCTAAGCGGGGAATTTCTGCTGTTTGGGCGAAAAGGACCGCGGGTGCGGACAGAATCACTAGTAATATTGTTTTCCATGCTGCTTTCTTTTGGCTGTTTTGAATATTCATTCAAACCTCCGAATTTATTGAGCAATTTGGTTTAGTAAAGAAACTTTTATCCAGTTATAAAAATTACGCCTGCCACTTCAATTAATCAAGTACCTATAAGCGAATTACGAGGATTATCTTTTAAACTGTCCAGCCTTTAGGTAGGCGCCACTATTAGCTTGCGCACTAATTGAACATAGCCAATTGAAATATCGGCTGAATCCAGCACACCTCGCTTTATGAGTGCTCGATGGAAGCCTGCTAAGCGATACTTTGGCACCGAAGGAACCAGATGATGTTCCAAATGGTAGCAAACGGAGTTTGGAGCAACGGTCAGCCGCTCCCACCAACTCGGGATAGTAGTCCGCGTATTCATAAGTGGGTCATCGTTCAACAAATCGGGAACTGCAGCATGTTCCGCCAAATTTCGGATCCGACTAAAAAACATGTAAAAGCTGAAATAAGAAACAACCCAGAGCAAATACAACAATGGCATACCTAACGCAGCTAACCCGGTTAAAAGTATTAGATTGACAGTGATTGGCGCATGAAATCGCTTTACTAGCTGCCTCAAACTGAATCTAGTTTTGTTGGCGTTATCGAGGTAAAGAATTTTGTTGGCATTAAAAACGATACGAAAATAATTCCATGTTGTTTTGCCCGTAATATCCCTTACGGCTTTCCTTTTTAATGATACTGCAGATACTGGATAACGCTGATAACGGTGGAGATCCGGATCCTCTTCTGAACCGATTTTGCGATGATGCTCAAGATGATTTTTCATGTAGTCATCTATGCGATAAAACACAGGAGCCGCCGCAATCCACTTACCCATCCATTGGTTTAATGCCTTGGTCTTAAATAAAGAACCGTGACCACATTCATGCATTAATACGCCCAGCCCAAGCTGGCGACCACCTAACAAAACGATAGCCAGCAGCACACTCAGCGGATTCGGCCAAACCGCAACAATGGCGAAGGAAAAAGCAATAATCCCCCAATTTATAAGAAACGCAAGCCAAGCATGGAAATCACTGCGCTGGCAGAACTCCTGAATTTCTTCGCGACTGAAACAATCAGTGACTTTCATTTCATACTCTTCTTAGTTTCAAATCCTTATATGACTTTCAGCCCATGCTACTAAAAAATGGCGTCACATTAACTAACTATTTTCTGGACCAAATACTCGTCTTGTTGACAAGAAAAGGAACTACCCTATTATGAGCCACAATCAGCAAAATCGCCCCTATTGAGGAGATATTTTTTGCCTATTTGTAATTACCTCGTTTATGGAGAGACTTTATGGAGCTTACTGCTTTAATTACCCTTGCCCTGCTTATTGAATATTTTATCTTTATGATGTTGGTCGGTGCTGCCAGAGGCAAAACTGGCATACAAGCCCCTGCAACAACAGGAGACCCTTTCTTTGAAGCTACATTACGGGTTCAACAAAACACCTTAGAACAATTAATTTATGTGATTCCATCACTTTGGATTTGTTCTTATTTTCTGAATGAACTTTTAGCAGTAAGCCTTGGAACAGTCTTTCTCATCGGGCGTATCATTTTTTGTGTGGGCTATCGCACCGCGCCGGAAAAGCGCGCCATAGGCTTTATGACTGGCTGGTTGGCTTCAATTGTATTAATTCTCAGCGCTTGTTGGGGGGTAATTAGCAGCCTGCTCTAAAAACCAAGGAATAAAAACTATTCCCGGCAGCTATGCTTGCGGTGTTTACAGTTAAGCCGCAAGCATGAGATGCCCTCGGCTCTATTTTTATCAAAGTATCATTAATCAAGACCTAACAGTTTAGCCGGATTCTGTTTAGCCATTAAATCGATTTGCTGTTGTGAAATTTCTCTTGATCTTAATGCAGCGATGAATGCACGCATCCCGCTTGCATGATCTGGATTACCTTCCTGTCCGAAATCAGAGGAGATAATAAAACTTTCAGCCCCGACTGACTGAATGACTTCCACATAGTCATTTAATATCAGCGGATCGGTATAAGCTGCCAGCCAATCTAACTCCATGATTGCACCAGTAGCAGCCATCTGCTGAATCTGACTGAAGCTCGCATCTTGACCAAAAACGTGAGTTATTAAAATATTTTCTACACCTTCAGCTCTAGCGAAAGGTATAAGTGCCAACACTTCTTGCGGCGAGGAGTGGCCCATTGCTAGCACTAAATTATTCTTAGCAATAAGCGAGAAAACCTCAAGTAATCCTTTTACAGGCTTGCCATCTTTCATTACTGGAACAAAAGGGTCAGTTATCCCTTCTTTGGTTATAAAAAATTGCGAATCAAAGGTTGGCAGCCAAACAACTTTTCCTCGCCCGCCACTAAATGCTGCCATTTGCCGGACTGCTTCTGGGTTTATCCCCCCAACCGACCTGTTGAGAGCAACGCCTCCAAAAACAAGCAAGCTATCAACTAGTTGCGCAGCAAGTGCCGCCCGATCGGCGGTCATAGTGAAATGATTTTTAAGCAGAACCCCCCGAAGACCTGCATTTTCCGCCATTTGGACAGCCTCCCAATCATTCATGGCGCGAGGTCTGGAGTCAGGGCCTGCATGGACATGCATATCGATCACACCGGTGAGATCAATGTTCTCATTTTGACCCAGACAGGAAGTGCTGATCAGAAAACTAACCACTGGCAATAGGCAGGATGTATTTCTCATCATTTTTAAGGAGCCTGACAAGCAAAATTCTCAGCTTCATCGGTGCTGCCACTGCCACTGTAGACCGCTACTTCGGGGAAGGGGCACAAAGGCCTACTTCTATCTACAACGCCGTCAGTACGATGTATGGCCACAATACTATCCGGGGCCTCACCATGTTCTACCCAGTTTTCAAGAGCGGTCAGTGAATCGAAAGTGTTAGGCCCAGGGCCCCCGGCACAGTGGCCCATACCCGGAGCCATAAACAATCTCAAAGAATTATGGATATTTTCCCGCCCCCCCATAACTCTCACAACTCTCTCATAGTATTGAGTTGCATTTGCGGGAGAAATTTGAGGATCGCTCCATCCATGATAAGCGATTAGCTTGCCACCACTTGCTACAAAGTCGAACAAGTCTGGACTTAACGCATTTAGAGTATCGTCATCTTTCCTTTCCCCAGCTCCTGCATCACGCTCAAAATTAAATTGATCGATCGTCCAATTCTCGTCTTCAAATACTAAATAACGAAACTGATCTAACCCCGTGGCTCGAGCAGAGTTTGTCCACCCGAGATCGGTCCAGCCTAATTCACTTCCAGGTAATAGCCCGGTTATGGCTCGACCAGTCCTGGGGTTTGCGGGGGAGGAATAGATCATCTTGGCAGTATTAACCTGCGCTTCTGACAAACAAGCCCCCGCGTTTTCGCCATCGCATTGCAATACTTCGGGATCGAATTCACACTCAGCTGGATTCCCAATTAAGCCATCTTGCACTCCGTCGCTGTTATCGCAAAAATCTAACGCGGTCCGATAAAGCAGCTCCCGCTCAGATGATTTTAGCTGCGCAGTTGGATCTGCCTCTAAATGGGCAGCAATTCTCAAAGAAGCAGAAGCCCTTCCAGTCCAATCCAATCCGGGCGCACCGGCAACTATGCCATCGAAATCTTCTGGAAACCGCTGTGCCGCTTTCATGGCTTGACGACCACCAGCTGAACACCCGGTAAAATAGGAATGTCGTAGACCCTCATCGTAAAAAGTGTCGATTAAAGCCTTGGAAGTTTTTGCCATTTCATGGACCGCTCGCCAGGCGAAATCATAGATTTTCTCGGGATGACCAAGGGCAAAACTTGCCGTATTACCAAGATGACCAGTGTCTGTCGAACTGGCTGCATAACCCCGAGTCAATGGCATTCCCAGTGCTGAGTGACGGATATTTCCGGTAAAGGCTCCATTGCCGACACCCAAATATTTTCCATTCCAGTTTTCGGCAGGTAGCCACAATTCCATCTTGATATCTGAATCCGAAGTAGGAGTTAGGCTTAGCTCTACACGACAGAACTCAGGTAGAGACTGATACCTCTGCGCATTACCGGCGCTCTCTCCGGGGGGCACAAAGGCTCCAGCGGCAACAAGTTCAGCGGCATCAATGGTCACACCTGGCAAAGAGAATGACACAAGGTCCTTACAGGGTTGGGCCCATGCCATCGAAGGCATTAGCACGATAAATAGGAAAGCTGACCAAGTGGGAATTCGAACAGGCATGCTTCTCTCCTTTTTCTTTATTGCGAACTTTTTATCATTAACCCTTTCTATCCATTCTTCAATTATTTTCATAAGAGCTTTATTTTCTCGTCATAAAGGTATTGATAATTAAAATGCAATTGCCACCTAGCTGTTTGGAAGTATGGCACCAGAATTTACAACTACTTCAGCTGCAAGGAGCTGTCCCTGCTTAATCGAACTGCAATAGGATTGCCCACTTAGGCGCGTTGCTAAATAGGCAGCATTAAAAGCATCGCCTACGCCAGAATTATCAATTGCCTTTTGAATCGATTCCAGGGGAAATTCTCTTGGCTTTTTATCTGGTTTAGTAGAAAGCCAATTTGCCCCGGTTCCGTTTTTGACTACAACTTCTCTAATACCGAAAGCATGATGCCTAGCAATTAAATCTTCGACTGCCCTGTCTTGAAACAAATCTGCTTCATCAACAAAACTAGGCAAACTTACGTCGGTAACCTGGAGAAATTTTGTATAGACTGCGCGTGCTAGATCATCGCTACTCCAATTTTTGGAGCTGTGATTGCTATCGAAAATGACTTTGCCCCCTCGTTTTCGTAGCGAAACCAATAGTTGTATTAATTTCTCTATTCCTGCGTCATCTAGCAGCAAGAGTATATTTCCAGTTAGATAAACGAAATCGAATTCGCTCAACTTCAGTTGAATACTTTCGAAATCACCACTCGAAAAAAATGCATGGTTGTCGCCGGTTAAAACCAAATCCGTATTAAGACCTTCTTCTTGCCATGACTTACAAATTATCTTCTTACCGAGATCCTTCAGCACACTAATAAAACTTACCTCGAGACCGGAGCGAACGAGATAAATTGCGGTAGTAAGTGCGTCCCCAAAACAAGCAAAGCTTTGTGACCCATCATCGTGAGACAATTGCTGAACTTTGGACTCACCTAGACAGGCTATTTTTATAGAATTATTCATTAATTTTTTTATTTAATTTATTTTTTTAAAAGCCTAACTTTCTGCTCATTATAGACGGCTCAAAGCAGCATTGGAGCGGCAAACTCGATCACTGTTTGCAAAAAAGTCTAATCTAAATCGTTCAGTCCTGCGTCTGCTGAACAGGAATTGGACCAGAAATTAGTCAAATCCACCACAACGAGAACACAGAAAATCAATATCCTTATGTATTTCAATAATTTATAGGTCATCATGGTTGTTGCACTTAGCAACAGGCGATGAGGTATATAACCACGTTTAACAAACCTGTATCTTCAGACAGCTTAATTCTAATTCCTTTTTATTTGTGCCGTTGTGGCATGGCCAACTGTCCCAGAAACAATTAGGATTGAGATGAATTGAATCCGGATTCCCGAGGGTGACTTGTGAAAAGCAAAAGAAAGAAGTTCAGTTATCTATTCCTAGTGGCTACATTCATTAGCCTGAATAGCTGGGCCCAGCCGCCTCAGGAAATTGATTTTCAGCCTCTAAGCCAGGAAATGCTCAATAACCCAGAACCAGAAGATTGGTTGATGTGGCGAGGTGGTTATGAAAACTGGGGTTACAGCCCTCTTGAGCAAATCGATAGAGAAAATGTAAGTGAGCTGAGTTTAAGCTGGTCTTGGGAGTTTGCTCCCGCAGCACCCGGATCAAATGGAATGCAGGTAGAACCAACTGTCTATGACGGTATCATGTACGTTCGTCACTCAAATGAAAAATACTCAGCACACGATGCGGCAACTGGAGATTTAATTTGGGAATATTCAAGGCCTTTAGCTTCGGAAGTTGCGGGATATGAAACCCGGCTTACTGTGCATCGGGGGCGCGGAGTTTTTATCTATGAAGATAACCTTATTTCACACGCAACCGACGGAATGCTATTTGCCTTAGACCCTCAAACCGGGCGCTTAAAATGGGAAGTTGCAATGCAGGACTTTCGGTCTGGTCAACAACCAAGCGGTGCGCCCGTGGGATTTCGCGGTGCTCTGGTTGTACCCTACAACTGCACCGCCTGGACTGCGCCCGATCCTTGTCATTTGTCCGCGTACAGCACTGAAGATGGGACTCTTTTATGGCGATGGTTTACTAGCCCCACCCGGGACGATCCCATGCACAATACATGGGGCGATGACCCACAAATCTATCCATTAGAGCGACGCCGAAATATGTCTCCATGGATGACTCCAGCCGTTGACAAAGTACGTGGGCTTTTTATATTCGGAATTGGCTCCAGCGCCCCACAGCAACCAGAACTTGCAGGAACTGATGGGGAATATCCTGATCGTTTATATCAAGGTTCAACCGTCGCGCTTGATTATCGAACAGGTCAATTGATTTGGTGGGCACAGCATCACTCAGACATGTGGAATGATGATGCTGTATATGATCGGATCCTTGTAAATGCGCCCGTAGACCCAAACCCACTTAATCCTTTGGGAGTGAATCCTAATATTGATCCTGCAGAGACGAGAGATATGGTAATAGGCTCTTTTTCAAAGGATGCTATCTTTTATGCATACGACAGATCCGACGGCGAGTTTTTGTATGCGCGACCAACAGCCTACCAAAATATAATAGCTGGATATGATGGGATAACTGGCGCTTACGAAATAGAGCCTGATGCAATTATGACTACCGACACAGATCATGAAGCGACAATTTGCCGCGAAAACAGACAAATACCTCAAGGCGCATATAGCCCCCTGACCAACGCCTACTACGTACCAGCATTCAATGGGCCATGCTCAGTTATGAAGCTAAATTCGCTCGAGCCTTCTCTGGAAACTGGGTATAACACCTCGTACATTGCGACTGTTCCAACCCCAGCAGGTCATTTAGGCCAACCAGAGGCTATTAACGTAACTACGGGCGCGTCATTGTGGAAATTACAAAGGGAAACCCCCTTATATGGAATGTTAACTACAGGGGGCGGGTTGCTTTTCGCAGCAGACACCAACCGCCGCTTTCATGCAATAGACCAATGGACCGGCGAAACACTTTGGCAAACAATTCTCAGCGGCGCAAGCGATATGGCTCCGATCTCATATGGCGTCGATGGAAAACAGTACATTGCCGTATTTGCCCCCAGCGGGACACAAGCTGCCGCGCAGCACGCTGGCCAATTAGGATTAAGCGCAACAACCGGTGTATCCAACGTCGGTCATACTTTATTTGTTTTTTCTCTACAATAAATTATCAGAACAAATAGGCGCCAAACGTCCCCTAAGACTTTTGCTTATCTGTGATTAATTCAGATCAATCTTGTATACGCTGTTTGCGCGGTGCCTAGCCTCTCAATTGGCACCCCCATTCGCTGCATAAGCGCTACATGAATGCTGCCGAGATCTGTCTGCTCGCTATGTTCAATAAAACGACCTGGATTTATAGTACCTCCCCCGCGACCCGCCAATAAAGTTGGCAGGTGAGAGGCATCATGCTCATTTCCGTCACCTATACCGCCGCCAAAAAGTATCATGGAGTTATAAAGCAAAGAGTTGCCATCAGGCTCTTGGATATTTTTCATCCGGTCTAGTAAATAGGCTACCTGAGTATGATGCCATCGAACCACTTCAGCATACATGTCACGCTTTTGCGCAACAGATTCCCAAGAAGTTGAGCCGTCGTCATCTTCGGTCATGCCAGAGGCATTTTGATAATGAGACAGCGCATGCCATGTACCCTCGACTTCCGGTATGAAGTTAAAATAGCGATTAGACTGCCCATGATCTAGCATGAATGTAATCACCCTTGTTGCATTGGACTGAAAAGCTAAAATCATCAAATCCATCATCAATCGAACATAAGACTGGTGGTCAGCTGGTATCCCAGGTGCCGGGGCTACCAGCGTATCAGTAAGCGCTCGATCGTTCGCCATTTCTGTCGACTGCCTTTCACTGAACTCGATCCGGCGTTCCAAGGCCCGAATAGCTTCAAAATATTCATCCAAACGAAGGCTGTCCTCAACGCTGACTACTTTACTTAAGGACCTAGCATCCGCCAAAACCGAATCCATTACTGTACGATTGCTATTAACACTACTTTGAGTACTGAACATTCGATCAAAAATGGTCCGCGGCTCGATCTCTCTAGTCATAGGGCGATCTGGCGCCGACCAAGAAATAGCATTTCGCGGAAGTGAATTGGAAAAATAACCTTCACCTTTAGTCGACAACTCTAAAGAGGGCAATAATGTTTGGTCTCGTAAGTGGCGGGCAACGATTTGATCTGCCGAAACACCGCCCGCATTTACCGCCCGTGCATCATAATCATGCCCTGTTAACCATGTCGGAGTACCATCAACATGCCCATTCCCTTCTGGCGTCCATACGTTACTTGGAATAATGATGTCACCTTTAAACGGCTCCAAAGGGCTCATCCATTCATTAAGCTTTATCAACTCGCCACTCGAACCCGTTTTTTCCGGGTACCAAATACCTCTCGGAATCCCATTGGGAAAATAAAGATAAGCCAATCGGTTTTTACCAGCATCGGGTAGCAGCGGGCTCTGCGCAAACGCAGGTATTACATCTAAGAGTGGCAGGGCTACTGTCGCCCCAACTCCTTGCAAAATAGCGCGCCTAGAAAATGTCCTGGATTTCATCAATGAATCTCCCTATGTAGGTTCTTCTTGTAACGAAACGGATAACTAGCTACAACCTTTTGAATTAATGTTTGAAAACTAAACTCATTTTCTTCTAGTGCAGCAATTATCGAACGCACTGCAGGTTCATCGTAATATTCCAATTGCCTGCCCAGAGAATAAGACAACATTCGAGACACCACCTGACGCACTAAATCCTCATAACGGTCTTTCAACAAGGCTTGCTTTAAGCCAGACGGGCCATCAAAGACCTCTCCATCAGGGAGTGACCCCTGAGAAGAAATTCGACGTTTGGTAGTCTTAAAATGAATAGTCACTGGCTCGGGGCTTGATTCGGTATTGATCACAATTGATTCGTCCGCCTCTTCTTCTGAGTCAACTCTTACTCTGAAATCATAGGTATCACGCCACTGACCAAAAAATGAAAAATTCTCCATGCTAAACCCTATCGGATCTATCCGACTATGACACCCACGGCAATATTCATTTGAGGAGTGCATCTCAACTTTCTCCCGAAAGCTCATCTCCCGCATTTCTTGCAACTCCTGGCTTAAAACGCCAACATTTGGAGGTGGTTCCGGCGGAGGAGTACCCAAAATAGTATCTAGAACATAAACACCACGTTTAACCGGACTGGTCGTTGTGTAATTTGATGTCAATGCGAGAATGCTGGCATGACCAAGAATTCCTCCACGATTGGAGTCACTAACCTCTATTCGCCGCATGTGGTCGCCAACAACGCCCTCAATGTTATACAGAGTTGTCGCTAGCTCCTCATTAACGTAGGTAAAATCTGCATCAATCAGTGTTCGAATTGGCAAATTATCCCTTACCAAAGACATGAAAAACATTGAAGTTTCATCCCGCATTGCGGTCATAAGGCTATCAGTACACCAGGGATTATCGATGGGGTCCAACCAGATGCGAGTCCCAACATTGTGAAAGCCCAGCCACTGCGCTGCGAAAACATCGCCTAGTGTGTTTGCTTTTTCATCCCTCAACATTCTGGAAACTTGTTGTTCCATAACAATTGGGTCACTCAACCTACCCTCGGCCGCCAAATCAAAGAGCTCCCGATCTGGCATTGTCGCCCAGAGAAAATAGGAAAGCCGAGATGCCAATTCCCATTCATTGATCTGGTAGGAAACTAGAGACTCACGCCCAGACTCAACACGTAGCAAAAATTTTGGTGAAATGAGGGCCGCCTGAATCACTTGTTTAATCGAACTCTCATAGGACAGCCCATTTGATCTCGCCAAAGTAAATTGCTGGGTCGCTGCTAAAAGCTCTTCATCAATTAGTGGACGCCGATAGGCTTGGCTTAAAAAATTTGACAAAACTATTTCGCTAGCCTCTTTCTCTGAAACAATAGAGTCAGGTATCTTTGTATAAATTAATTCTCGAGTCCGAAAATGCGCAGCAGTTATTGGCTCCGCAGGCAGAGCAAGATCCACAATAGTCTGCGCAGCACCAATGTATCTTTCCATCAGGGAAGACTGGAGAAAAAGGGTATTGGAAGAATTCTCGAAACCGCTATTACCAATTAATTCAACTGGGAAACGTTCAGTAACATCAAGTCTTACACCGAATAGGTCACGAATTGTATTATCGTATTCTGTATGCGTAAGGCGTCGCATCAATTCAAAGCCAGGATTATCTATTGTAGAAAAATCGAAATTTTCGATATCATTTCGCAATAGATCTAACATTCTAGCTCTTGCCGCCACAGTTGGTTGCGGTGCCCCGGGAGGCGGCATTTTGCCGACTTCAAGAGCGCTAATCACTCGGCGCCAGGTTTCAAGGTTTTTTACTAGAGGAGCTTCGCGGATTAAAGAAGTTAAATTTATTCCTGCTGTTTGTGTCTCAGGCCCATGACAAGCAGCGCAATTTTTTGCCAACAGGGGTTCTAGCTCATGAACCACCTCAGCTTCTTGCCCGCGGGCACCAATGCCACTCATTAAGAGCACAGTAACAACAAACAACTGAAGTTTAACTTTATTGCTATTTTTAGCTCCAATCACTCAAGCAACCCCTCAGCGAGCCTTTTGTTTGGTATTTTTCTAAAATATTATCACGGTGGCGAAAAAATGAGAGCCAAAATCAGAGATTCCCCATAGTCATCATTAAAGAGTTAGGAAGCATTGGCTCGAGCTCTCTGTTGATTCAAATACCTTACTAAAGTTAGTGTCTCATTCGGATCCATTCTTCCCACTGGCCCATTGCTATATACAGAGATTATCACCCGACCTCTCTTGGTCAGAAGAAATTCACTAGGTTGAATGATTTGTCGTTTTTCATCCCACCATGAGCCGATTGCATCGCCATCATCCTTTGTCATATTAAAGGCGATAGGAAAACCTAAATCTGCAGCAACTTCGGCGGTTCTTTCCTTATCATCTACAGACCCTGCAATCAGACCTACTCCTTGCTCAGCGAACGCTTCACGGCGTGCCTCATATCCGGCCAACAGCCGGCGACAATAGGGTCACCAATGGCCGCGATAGAACAAAGCGAGGGTCATTGGATTGCTAAGGTCTCCAGGCAGATTCATGGATTCTCCGCCTACAAGGCTCAGAGAAAGGTCCGGAAATAAATTCCCGGGGTCGAGTTTTTGATTCATTTAGCACCATCTCTGGTTAAACATGAAAATGATAATAATTGCGCCACAAACAAACAGTAATTTAGAAACTGCAAGCAAATTCTAGGCGCAAGTAGTCAATCGCCTCTTAGCTTACACCCCAGAACGAGTTTCTGCGTGAGTTTGTCGCATCAGAATTTAAATACATGTTAATACAAATAAGAATTATTACATTCAGGAGCAGCTTCTTTACGTGAATTCCTTATATTTTTAGGGTCTAGGCACTGTTAATACGAATGAGAATCATTGACAACATGTAGTGCTAACCACAAGGTTTATGCCCGGATTTTGTGGTTTTTGAATTAAAAACCAATATCTCGCAAAAAAAACGAAAAAAAGCCTTAAATAGGCCCTGAAATGCCCGATATAACTGGTTCCGTTGTAGACATTTAACAGTTAGCAGTGGGAAAATTGGAATTCACGCTCGATCGAGCGCTCGGAAAATAGCAAGATTAATCTCCTGCAAATCTTCCGACCATCGACTCGTTATGTGAGCTCATATTCGAAATACTTAAAGGGGAAGTAAATGTATAAACGACCTAACTTAGCAAAGCGGGTATTACCTACTGCTATTGCGCTGAGTCTGCTTGTACCAGCTGCGGGTTTTGCTCCGGTTGTCTATGGGCAGGAGGCGGATGGTCTCGAAGAGATTATCGTCACCGGTGCTCGCGGTAGACCAAGAACGGTAGGTGACTCACCGGTACCAATCGACGTGTTCTCGGCCCAGGATTTGGAAGATGTTTCCTATACTGACACAAACGATATTCTGAGAACGCTGGTACCTTCGTTCAACCTAGCACGACAGCCAATCTCAGATGGTGCTACGTTTATCAGACCAGCACAGCTGCGCGGTCTACCAACTGACAAGACCTTAGTTTTGGTGAACTCAAAACGACGCCACCGAGCATCACTTGTTTCCATTGGCGGAAGCGGCACCCAAAATGCCGACTTAGCGACTATCCCGTCCTCTGCAATTCAGAGCATGGAAGTCCTAAGAGATGGCGCCTCAGCACAATATGGTTCTGACGCTATAGCTGGAGTTATCAACTTCATCCTCAAAGAAAACAATGAGGGTGGTTCTATCTCAATAAACACCGGTGAGTATTCTGAAGGCGACGGCGAGAGCACAACCGTCACCGCTAATATTGGATTACCTTTAGGTGACGATGGCTTTCTAAGTATCTCGGGTGAATTTATGGAGGCGGATGCTACTCTCCGCGGATCACAATACTGTAATTCATGGTTTTGTGTAGATCCAACTTTACCGGGATATAACTCCTCAGCTTCTTACACAACGTTCACAGAAGACCCTACATATCAGGCTGGTGTTGCCGCGGCAAACACTGGTTTTGGTGACGTGGTTCAACCTTGGGGTAATCCAGAACAAGAATCGGTCAGTTTGTTTTTTAATGCTGGCTATCAGATCGATGCGGATACCGAAGCTTATGCGTTTGGTAACTACATGGACAGTGAGGGGGATGGCAGCTTTTTCTATCGTTATCCTCGAAATGGCACCATTGAGCAACTTAGAGAAAAAGATGGTGGGATATACGACCCATTAGAGAAATACCCTGGTGGTTTTACACCAAGATTTTTTGGTGAACAGGAAGATATGTCTTTGGTAGGGGGAATTCGAGGTGAGTGGGACAACGGCATTACCTTTGATTTCAGCGCTCGCCATGGTGAAAACGAAATTCAATATACCTTGGCAAATACAATTAATCCTTCTTTAGGGCGCGCTTCGCAGAAATCATTCCGACCAGGAGATCTGGTTAATGAGGAAACTCAATTTTCGGCTGATTTTACTAATGAATTCGAAGTCAGTGGTTTCGCCAACCCGCTTTTATTAGCGTTTGGTGCAACTTACTTGGACGAATCTTATGAAGTAGTCGAAGGTGAGCCTAACTCATACAAGGCTGGACCTCACTCCATTCAGGACCCATTTGGTTTCTGTAGCGGAACTTCCCCAACGTCTGCAGGATCAGCTGTTATCGCTAATGGTTCAACGCTAAATTGCGCGGATTCAAGCGATCCAGTTTTTACAGTAGTTGGTGTTGGCTCAAACGGGTTCCCAGGTTATTCACCTCAGTTCTCGGATGTATATGAAAGAACTTCATATGCTGTTTACGCTGATGTTAGTACCGACCTTACGGATAATCTTTTCGTGCAGGGAGCTGTTAGGTATGAAGATTATGATGACTTTGATTCTGAAGTCACGGCTAAGATCGCTGCTCGGTTAGAAATAACTGAGACCTTTGCAATGAGAGGATCGTTTGGTACAGCATTCCGTGCCCCAACGCCTGGCCAACAAGGAACCACCAACGTGTCTACTAGACTGCCAAATGGATTTCCAGTTGCGACTGGTTTATTTCCTGCTGGCGGACCTGTAGCAGGAGCACTTGGTGCTGTAGCACTAGAGCCTGAAAAGTCAAAGAACCTCACATTAGGTTTCATTGCTAATTTCGGTGATCTAGATGTAACCGTGGACTTCTATCAAATTGATATTGAAGATACAACCAATGCAGTATCAACGAGAGATGTTTCTACTGACCCAACTTCAGGCGCTGCTTATGACAACTACCTGAAACTAGACGCAGCTGGGGTGCCTGGCGCCAACTCTATTGGAGGAGTGTTCTACTTCGCTAACGGCTTTGATACCACAACAAAAGGTATGGACATAGTGGCGACTTACCCACTTACTGAAAATACTAACGTTGTAGCCTCAATTAACTATAACGACACTGAGTTCGATTCTGATCCTAGTGCTTATCTGAATGTCGAAGACCAATTTGATTTCGAGAATTTGTTGTCAGACTGGAGGAGTAACTTTACTGTCACTCATTCACTCAACAACAACATACGTCTGTTGGCAAGAGCCAGCTACTACGGCGAGTGGGAAAACTCGAACAGAAATCCATGGCCTAACATTCAAAAGTATGATGGAACATGGTTTGTCGATTTAGAGGCGAGCTATCAGCTCAACGATAACTGGAGATTCACCATAGGTGGTCGTAATGTTGGCGATGAGTATCCTTCAAAGGATGCGATCGGTGACTACTGCTGCGGCAGAGACTACGCCTCAGGTTCGTACGTTGACTGGCAAGGTGCATACTACTACGGCCGTGTAAGTGTAAACTTCTAAGCTGAAGTCTTTTGATCTGATACTTGAGATCAAAAAAGAAAAGAGAAGGAGGAATATGAAAATGTTCCTCCTTTTTTTGTGCCAAATTTAATTTGCAGGCAAACCTATGACAGGTTACTTTTCCAGGCCTGACTTTCAGCAAGCAAGCAGATATTATTGCTGCGCTTTTAAATCCACTTGACGATGGGCAGTTTATGGATCAAGTTAACTTTGTTAAGAAAATTTGAACCATTTATAAACTATGATTAAATCTTTCGACCACATAGCTGTACCAATGGAACGAGTTGCAGAAATGGTACAGTTTTATACAGCACTCGGTTGTCGTATAGTAGATCAAGGGCGAATTCAGGCTGTCATCTTTGGTGATAATAAAATAAATTTTCATATGCCAGGGCTGTGGCAAGACGACCAATTTACATTACGAGGTCATACTGCAGAGCCAGGCTCTGGCGACATGTGCTTCGTCTGGGAAGGCAGCGAGGACTCTTTGATGTCGACTCTAAAGAAAGCCGATGCCAGAATAGAATTAGGTCCTGTCGGTCGAACAGGAGGAATGAACGGTGGCAGCACTGAAGGTACAAGTATTTATACCCGTGATCCAGACAACAATTTGATTGAATTTATTATTTATTAACTATCCACTAATCGCCCATTAACTATGAAGAAAGCTATCGCCCATGAAAATATTTAAAAATACGGTAATCGTTATTCTTTGTTTGCTCCTTATTCCAGTAACAGCAATATCAACAGCAGCAGTTAAACAGCGCTTTGCTGACGGTCCAAATTTCGTCTTTTCAGGCGGCCCATTAGAGGCTGGTGAACTTTATGCAGGTTCCGAACCAGACTGGAGCTTTGTCAACGATATTCCTACTATTGAAATGCAGCTTTTGGAACCTCCTACCTCTCGAATAATTTGGACAGTCGAACACAATAGCAAACTCTATGTGTGGTCGGGATATATGGGAACCACGGTCGGACAACTCTGGAAACAGTGGCCATTGCAAGCGGAGGAGGATGGCCGAGCACTAATACGAATCAATGGGATACGCTATGAGAGACAACTCAACCGTATTCAATCTGGCCCTGAATTAGATGGAATCACTCAGGCAATTACTGCTAAGTACCCTTCTAGAACCACAAGCGAAGCCGTAGAAAGTGGTGATGTCTGGCTATTCGAAGCAACACCAAGAGACTAAGAAAGGAATCGCTTTATGAAAAAATTCTACGTAGGAGTTGCCATCGCCTTATTCCTGACAATTTTAGCGGTGTTATTAGTGCCGGGAGTTGATGATTTTGTAGAACAGACATTTCAGCGTTATTTAGGCAGAGCTGCTCGATAACAGAGTTCTTCCTCGGCCTCCACAAATGCCGTCGCAAGCAAATCGAGAGCCTTTCAGACTGAAAAAGCCTATGACACTTAGACTAGCGCTAATTGCATTAACGCCTCTTCGAAACTAGTCTTCCGATCTATTCAGCAAGCACTGCGTTTACGAATGCTTCAAAATTTTGAAAATCAGAGCTTGATGAAGATAAGCGCACTCCGCCACCATGACCAATGCCTTTTGATTTAGAAAGAAGCGTTGAACCTTTGCCACCATTAATGTAGTTAACCAATAAGTTGTAATTGGTATTCAAAGCATTCTGATTTGATGAGGACTGATAGGCAAGTGATGTCCCACCCGCTGAACCACCATTAATGTGACAATAAATACAATTGCTTTGTATTATTTGGGACGAAATCCTATTTGTGAACAGTTGTAAACTTTGAACGACCGAGGGCAAGTCCTCTACTTCAGCCTCAATGTTTACCGATAAAGATACGCCATTGAAGAAGAATTCATTTGCAACGGCCATCGTATCGTAGGCAACGATAAAACCCAGTGAAGTATCAGAGACCCCAGCTGGACCAAAAGCCACATCATCAACGATGCTAATCCTTTCCGATGCTTGCAGTGTTTTTGCGGGACTTGCCGCCAAGAAATTCTCGATCGATAAATCCCAAAGTTGAAAGGCACCATTCTCATCCCTAACAAAGTAGCTTCCGTCCCAAATAACAATGACATAAAGATTGCCCACGGTGTTGACGTGGCTGGCCTCAACTTGAATTTCCAGATCAATATCTATCGCTGCATCGTAGGCAAAGCTATTTGCATAGGTAGAGCCATTATCCGCAGTAGCGCCACCAAAAAATCGTGCAGTAGTTGCTATTCCTGTTGCAGTAGTAGGACTTACAAGTTCTGGAAGTTGCGCAAAAGAATTGGACGTTGCGAAAAACAGCCCCAGCAAGAGAGATTTTTTAACTAATCTATTCATCGATTTGCTTTCGCTTAGGGATTCACCTTTATTGAGCTAGGTTCTCTCGTTTCATTGTTATAGCTATTGTGCCAGAAGCATTCAGCCATACAGACGCTGGTAGTTATTAAAACGCTCAAAGTCGAATTTTAGCTCACATAGACTACTCTTTCCTGACGACTACACTAATCCAAAACCTGCGCGATAATCCTTGTCGAGATGAGCATTGGCTCCGTCATCATTAGTGAACCGCATATTTGCCCCATCATACTCTAGAACCTTGTTTTCACTGGCCCGCACGGTTGCGATATTGCCCAGCAGCATGGTCTCAGACAATTGGCCCGAATATTCGAAATGAGAAGTAGTCATCTTGCTTCGATCCTTAATCGCATCGATCCATTCCTGATGAATCCCAGGAGACCGGGCTATTGTCGGCGCTGGTTTTTGATAATCAACATGATTTGTCTCTGGAATGATGCGAGGGTCACGTCCATAGACTCCATGCATAAGTGTATTCTTATCCCCCACAATGAGCACGCCGCCGTCACGATCTCCCATCATTCGTCCCTGCTCTAGAATCGCTGGTCTCTCTGGCATGAGGCCACCGTCATACCAGGTCAATTTAACTGCAGGGCGACTTCCTTTAGCTGGAAATTCGAAATGTATCTTAGATGCTAATGGAAAAGTCTCTAAATCAGCTCCAAATCGGCTGGAGCTAGCCGAAACCTTCGTGGGTAGGTCTAGATCCAGCGCCCAGTATGGGTGATCTATTATGTGAGCACCCATGTCACCGACCACTCCCGTACCAAAATCCATCCATCCACGCCAATTAAAGGCGTGATAGCGATCCTTCAAATAAGGACGAAAGGGTGCTGCTCCTACCCACAGATCCCAGTCTAGATTGGAAGGAATAGGGTCAGAGCCAGCAGGTCGTCCAATACCTTGAGGCCAAACAGGCCGATTAGTCCAGCAGTGAACTTCTTGCACAACACCTAATGCACCATCAGCAACCCACTCATTAATCAGCCGCCCACCTTCTTCTGCATGACCTTGGTTTCCCATTTGGGAAACGATATTGGTCTCTCTAGCCCTTCTAGCCAAAAATCTTGCTTCTGCCACGGTGTGACACAAGGGCTTTTCTATATAAAGGTGTTTGCCAAGATCCATAGCGCTGGCTGCGATTGGTGTGTGCATGTGATCAGGTGTGCTGATGACCAGAGCATCGATCTCAGGTTCATTTTCCAACATCTCGCGATAATCACGATATAACTTAGCTTTGCCGACAAAAGGAGCTGCCCAATCTTCGCCCAGTGTTTCAGCTACCTTGCCATCATCTATATCACATAGAGCGTATATATTTTCATTGGCACAGGACTGGATATTTGAACGCCCCCTGCCACCAACACCTACTGCCGCAATATTTATTCTATCGCTTGGAGCAATGTGAGCCGAACCACCGAGTACATGCCTTGGAACTACTAACAACGCTGACATCGCAGCAGTCTTCTTAAGTAATTCGCGGCGTTTTATAAGGGATTTGGATTTCTTATCGATCTTCATGGTGCCCCCAAGCAGTTATTCACTAATAGCACAGCGAATAAAATTTTAAATTCTTCAATGGAGCTTTAAAGATAGCAATGTAATGAGAGTAATAGAAGCAAAGTGACAAAAGACCAATACTTATACCTTTCTATTGCTAGCTGAATGAGACTTGACGTTATGATCTTTTGGAGATCAATCGCCAGTGTACGCTGACAATTCTATTCAACCTTTTTGAAGAGGTTCCACAATCATAAATGTAGCATTGGTTTTGGCGACCAGTTTCTTTTCACTGAAGATAACTATCTCTACTCGAAATAATTGCCTGCCTACATGTACCACTTCAGCTTTAGCCACTAAGGTTGCACCTGTGGGCGGACGGACAAACGCAGTAGCTAGGTCCGTCGTTGCAGAGAATTTGCCGGGTGGCCTCACAGACCTTACAGCTGCGCCAGCTGCTGTATCTGCGAGTGAAGTTAGCACCCCTCCGTGAACTCGACCTCCATTATTTAAATGATGATCTTCTAAAACTACTGAGCAAGTGGCTTTACCTTCGGCATAGTCATCAATCGATACGCCAATGAATTCCCCATAAGGGCTTAGTGGTGGTTTTTGAATAGACATTGAGATTTCTTTATTAATTAATACTTCTAATCTAACGATGCTTCCGCAAAAGCTTGTAATAGTTCAACCAGCCTTACTAAATATCTTAAGTCGGCAATTTGCCCTTCCCAATTCTGCGCTGCGTATTTTTAAAACGCAATTTCTCTCTTCTTCTTTCAGCAATAGTTTGTTCCATCGGTTGGCCAAGGTGCTCTTCGCCGCGATGCTGTGCTAGCTCAATCTGGCGTTCTCGCTCTGCATAACGCCTGACCTGATCCTTGGAATGTTTCTCGTAGCAATGATGACAACTAATTCCTTTTTGAAAATGCTCATTGAGTTTGTCTTGTCCAGTAATTGGCATTCGACAAGCATGACACTGATCATAGTGACCTTTTTCTAACTGGTGGTTTACCGTAACGCGATTATCGAAGACAAAACACTCACCTTTCCACTTACTTTGTGATTGAGGAACTTTTTCTAGATATTTAAGGATGCCGCCCTTAAGGTGATACACCTCGTCAAACCCCTGCTGCTTTAAGTAGGCAGTTGATTTTTCACATCGAATTCCACCAGTGCAAAACATAGCAACCTTTTTATGTTTAGCTGGATTTAGTTTTCCCTTCACATAATCAGGGAAATCTCGAAAGGATTCTGTCTGTGGATTAACTGCCCCTTCGAAAGTACCAATCTCAACTTCATATTTGTTACGTGTATCCAACACGAATACATCCGGGTCACTAATCAAATCATTCCAATTCTGCGGGTCTACATAAGTTCCCACAATGTCATTGGGGTCAATATCTTCAACTCCCATAGTGACAATTTCTTTCTTAAGTTTTACTTTTGTGCGGTAGAAAGGAATTTCGCCAACATAGGATTCTTTTACTTCCAATCCTCCAAAGCGCAGGTCTTTTCTTAACCAACTAATAACTTGATCAACGCCAGCTCGCGTGCCAGCGATAGTGCCATTGATTCCCTCCCCCGCTAACAACAAGGTGCCACGCACTTTATTATCAAGCATGATCTTATAAAGAGGTTCACGAAAAGATTCGAAGTCTGGCAACTTTGCAAATCGATAGAGCGCGACAACAACCAAGTCAGATGAAGTGTTCTTCATTCTATTTCCTTTTTGCTAACCGGAACGTAGAACCGATGCAAATTTTGAAACATTCTAACAAAACTAATTGGGAGTGAGAGCATTATTCCCGTTTACAGACTCACAATTAACATATTACTCATTCGTAACTATCAAGAACTCTCTTTAGTAGACAGATAGTGTAAAACACATTTTATTGAGGTTTGGCTCCATGAGATTCAAGCAATAAAAGTGTGACAAATTTCTAGCTCTAATTGTATAGATAGAAGCAGTAAATCTTCATCTACTCAATAATTCAATAAACTCCGACCTAAGCCACCACTCCAAAAAATGCAAAACTCATTCTCAACAACCTCTATGAAGATATTTACTGTTTTAAGTAGGTTGAACATATCGAGGCGAATGAGAAATTCGACTGACATAAAGACCCTAGAGACTCCATATTCTGACCCACCAAGGTGCAGCAATTTTGCTCTTATCAGCTTGTAAAAAGCGTACTCTCTCAACGAAGTGAGGTTGCTGACGGCTGAGTTCTGCTGACAAAAGAATGATAAATCGAAGAATAAATTACTCACGAATGCCAAAAATCTGGAGAAATTTTGCAAAAAAAGCGAAACCTCACAAGCGCCTGATACAGCTGATATAAAGCAAACAGACGAATATTCGTGGCAAAATGCCCCTCAAAAGCGCCAGAAAGGGGCAAAAATGCGGAAATCATGGTTATTTATGACTTAGATCGTAGTAGACTACGACGACAATTAACACAGGAAAGAACAGCAATGAGTAAAGGTACAGTGAAGTGGTTTAACGCAGATAAGGGTTTTGGTTTCATAACACCAGAGGATGGCGGAAAAGATTTATTTGTCCATTTCTCAGAAATTAAGACGAATGGAGAGTACGCAACATTGAACGATGGTCAGTCAGTAGAGTTCGAAATTGGCCAAGGGCAAAAAGGACCTTGTGCTACCAGCGTAGTACCTTTATAAGGTTTTTGCAGAAAAATTTGTAAAATATTGGTGATTTGTAAGCCGTAGCATTTACGATTAATCAAATTATCAAAAAGGGCTCGGCGCTGTGCGCCCTGCCCTTTTACAAAACCAACTTTGGGGCCTCCCCGTTTTAGTGATATAAAGAAGAACAGTTATGATCATGTTCTTTCGTTTGGGGGAGTTGTGCACCCTGATTTCCGCATCTGATTCCTACCGCTATAGATCTTCGATGGGCACATAGTCCAAGTTGAAGCCAAATGCTCTGGGCTCCGTGACCTTCAGCGCTTCAGGTGTACGATAATGATGAGTGCAACCAATACCAAAAACACTAACTCGTTGCCCATAGCGCATGCGCTCAGCATTTAAAGGTCGGCTGGTTTCCTGTTCTACTATGCAAATCAAGTCCGGCACACTTGCTACAACCTGCTTTCCAATTTTTGCGATTAGGTATTCGTTTTTTATCAAGAGCGACATCTTGATTCCGGGGTCATCAAAACTTTGGAGGGTCGCACTTCCGACATCATAGCCACCAATGACTTTCCTTTCGCTATCCAATACTTTACCCGTAAACAGATGCTTGATATGGCCGTAGTCACTTTTTGCAAAAAGCTCAAATAGATGCGGCTGAATAGCATCGATTAACCCACCATGGGATCTCAACAGGTTACCCAATCGAGTAGCAAAGCTTAAAGTTCCTGGAACCGCACTGCGTCTCACCAAATCTCCGGACATACCATGTTCTGCGGAACTAACCATGCCTCCCATTTTCACGGCTTGGGCACGAATTTCTTTTTCGAAGGTTTCCGCATCCTTGCAGTCAAGTAACACATGATTGCCATAAAAATCAGTCACTACAGCTGGAGTTGGATGGACACCATAAATTGGGAAAGTCATCATCTGCGCCTCCGGGAGGGCGCGACCCATGCCATCTCCGTCTATGCAAGGAATACCTCGCATAGCAGCAACAAAGAGAGGAATAGTGCTGTTGCCACCGCCTACTTCGAAAGGAATTACTGCGTCAATTTTCTTGCCCGTTATCTCTTCATATTTATTCAGTGCAGCAATTGATTCCTCTTCGGTTGGCAATTGTTCCAGGGTGACAGAAGGCGCACCGACCATGCCAATACTAACTACATAAAATTCATCTGGTACTTCATTGGGTGCAAGCAGGGTCGCAGGTCCAAATTTCTTTAACAGTCGCTCAGCTAATAATTGGCATACGTAGGGATCACCTCCGCCCCCCGTTGCGAGAAAAGCCGCACCTGTGCATAGATCTTTAATATCTTCGGCGCCAATTTTTTTCATGTACCCAGCTCTAAATCGCCAATCACTTTAACTCTCAAGCGCGCTGCATCGTCATCCATATAACTCATAGCTGTTTCTTCAATATCAAGCACACGCAACGTACTCTTATCTGCGCCTGCCGCTACTGCTTTCGCTTCTGCTTCTCTAATTGCATTCTCAAGCGCTGTTTCTCGGTTGACCTTTGAATAGCTAACGATTTGCTCTACTTCGCCACCAACTTGGGCGATTGCAGCCCCAATGGCATTAGCGACACCCGCATGCTCAGGTTGTATCAGAGCAGAGGCTGTCTTTAGTTGCTGAGATATCAAGATCGCCCCGCCTCCAACCAAGATTACAGGCACTGGTTCTTCACTTGGACGCATTTTATCTATCGCATTGTCTATCATAGAGTGCAATGTCTCGGTAGCTGTATTCACTATCTTTGAGTCTAAATGTGCCACCAGACTTTTATTTCCAACTTCACAAGAGCCATTTGCTACCGAGATATCCGTTGCGGTCAGGGTTTCTCCTCCAAACACTAGGCTTTCCTTCACTAAGTGATGGCCTACAGACTGCGGCCCTATTACATTTCCACCTTCCTTAACAAGGCTTCCCCCACCAAGCCCAATTGGCAGTATGTCAGGCATACGAAAATTAGTGCGTACCCCGCCAACTTCGATATGGCTATTGCTTTCACGAGGAAATCCATCGGCAAGCACTCCTATATCAGAAGTAGTGCCCCCTATATCAACCACAATGGCATTACCTATGCCTGAGAGGATTGCCGCCCCGCGAATACTGTTAGTTGGCCCGCTAGAGAAAGTTAAAGCTGGAAAGTTTGCTATGTAATCAGCAGACATCAAGGTGCCATCGTTCTGACTAATATAAAAAGGACACTTAATTCGTCGCTCTTTTAATGCTGCTTTCATGCTATAGACTACTCGCCCGGCGAGAACACCCAGGGAAGCATTGAGAATGGCTGCATTCTCTCGTTCTAAGATCCCCAAGCGGCCCAAGTTATGGCTGAGCGATATGTTGGCATCAGGAATTATCTTAAGCAGCAAATTTGCAACTGCGATCTCATGTTCCGGGTTTGCCGGAGAAAAGGCGGCGGCGATTGCGATATCCTTAATGTTTTTGTTCGCAATGTCTTCAATAACTTTATTCGTTTCTGCTTCATCGATGCAGGCAATAGGCTTTCCGTTGAAGAAATGGCCACCGGCAATCATGTAACATTGATTTCCAACTACCGCTCCAATATCTTCAGGCCAATCACACATTGGAGGCAGGCCTGACCCTGTAGGTAGGCAAACTCGAATAATTGCTGTTTCAGTCAGTTCTCTGCGCTCGATCACAGCATTAGTGAAATGCGTAGTGCCGATCATTACAGCTTCAATGGAACCAGGTTCAATATTTGCCTCTGACATTACAGCATCAAGTGCTTCTATGATGCCTTGGCGCACATCGGTCGTAGTTAAAGCTTTGTGAGAACTGACGATGGCCATGCCATCCAATAGCACGGCATCAGTATGTGTTCCCCCCACATCGATTCCAATTCTCACTAGATTACTTTCTCATTCCTTGGATACTGCGACGGCCAGAATTTTCTACAAAGCAAATAAATAGGCACCGTTATGATTAGCGCGTCAAAACTGGGAATCATAGAAAATGAAAAATCAGCAACGAATGCTCCAGCCGACAATGATGTTGCCACTATCCATGCAAACAATGCTGCGTGGTCGTAGTCAGGCAATTTTTCTCGCAATGTCATCGAATAGTTTTTTTGTTTAAGAATGAAATAGTCGGTTAAATAAATACCTGCCACTGGGGGTACTATCACTCCTAACCATTCAAGAAAACCAATGAAATATTCGGTTATGCCAATCATAGCCAAAGCTGTACCCGCAATCCCACAGATAATTGCTAATTTCCATTCTGGAGTTTTTGTTTTAATGATGGCGACAGCAAGAGTGGTGCTATAAAGATTTATGCTGTTGGTGGTCCATGTTGCAAATACAAGAATAATAAAGGCACTAATAACCAGTCCCAAAGCTATCATGTAAGCCATCGGATCTAGTAAACCTGTAACAATTGCAGGAATAACTCCGACTAGCATAGAAAAGCTAGTACCGATTCCATTACCCAGTACCGAAGCAATAATACAATCTTTTATCGATCTTGCGTATCGAGACAAATCAGGCATCAAAACCACCCCGACTATCAAACTTCCGATCATGGTCGAAACAGCAGTGCTAAAGTAGTCTGGATCTTCACCGTCAAATGCCAATATGTCGGCAAAACCAACTTCACCTAATGAAAGATTGCTTACGTAGATTAAAAATAGAATCAGCAATGGGACCGCAAACAAAGCCAAACGATCAATTGCTTTAAAACCGAAAATCGTAGTGATGATAATGAGAGCACTGGAGATAAATGTCAGCAACCATGTCGGGGGTGAGACGTTAAAAAACTCTTTGAATGCAATTGAAAGTGTCTCACCAAAGAACCCGGCAGTCACCGCAAACCAACCGAGCAGGGTTAAACCGAACAATGCATTAACAAACTTCGAGCCTTTTCCCCCAAATACGAATTCGATTATTAAATAACTGCTGAGGCGAGTTTCGGCACCAACTATAGCGGCGGGAACTGACATCATAGCCAGCACCAAACTAGCAAGACCAACTGCTTGTGCAGTTCCAATAAACCCAAGGTTTTGAGCAGTTATCGCACCAGTATAAAGGCTAGGAAGTGTAAGACAGATGCCAAAAAGGATAAGCCCGACAGACCAGCCGGAGACAGTTTCATGTTTCTGCACCGGAGCTCGGGCGCTTTCATCAAAATTCGCAGTAAAGTCACTCAATAGAATAATGTAATCTTAATTGCCAAACCCATATGCTAGCGTATACCAGCATTGCCCGAAAGCCTCGAAAATAGTAGTCTCTGGATTACTCGAATAATTCGAAAAATAATCGAAGCTGAATTCCGGAATGCTTTTCACTACTAATGACGCTCAAGAAGGCGCAAAATTTCGCCAATCTGAGAATAAAGATAATAAAAAGAGGAAAGAAAGAATGAAATCACTTAAGAATAGCATTTTTACTCTTTGCGCGATGGCGCTGGTTATGCTGCAAATCCCCACAGCATTGAGCGTAGAGCCAGATGACTTAGGGTTTATTATTGCCCAGCCCGAAGACCTATTCACTGATGGCGCTCGCAGCGAGCTTATTTACGGTGATCCATCAAAGCCCGGACTCTATGTTATGCGCATTACTTTCCAGCCCGGCTCCGGAAGCCGACCACACTTTCACAGCACAGCTCGTTACATTACTGTTATCCAAGGTACTTGGTACACCTCTTGGGGGCCAAAGTCTGATATCTATAATCCAGATGACATGATGCCTGTCGCGGAGGGCACATTCATTTACCAACCGCCAGAAGGTCATCACTATGACATGGCAAAGGATGAAGAAGTGATTGTTCAGATTATGGGAATGGGCCCTGTTATCACTACGCAAATTCCACAGCCAGGTAACTAGCCAGTTACGACGGGAAGCTTCGAAGGAAGCCCCCATTCTGCCCAACTGCCATCGTATACGGCGAGGTTTTCATATCCCGCGACGGTGGCAGCCAAGGTTAAAATACAAGCTGTGATTCCAGAGCCACAACTCGTAATTATTTTCTGATCCTTTTCTATCAGTCTAGAAAATAGATCGCGCAGCTCCTTAGCTGGCTTCAATTCTCCACCTGACAGTACTTCTGGAAAAGGTAAATTCTTGGCGTTAGGCATGTGGCCCGCGCGAACTCCTGGCCGCGGTTCAGCGTCAACTCCTTTAAACCTGCCAGCAGAACGAGCATCTAAAATTTGGCAGCCTGGTTCATAGAGTCCTTTCAACACAACTTCAAAGTCACAGAACAAATCGGTATCTAGATTGCCAAGGAAATTACCATCTCGAGAATTATCATACTGTTTAATAATTCCTCTTTCTTCTTTTATCCATTTTGGCAAGCCACCATCAAGTACCGCAACCTGAGAATGCCCCATCGCGCGAAACATCCACCAAGCTCTAGGGCTAGCATAAAGACCAATGTCGTCATAAACAATCACAACACTGTCGGCATTTATTCCTAGCTTTCTTGCTTCATGCTGAAACAATTCTTGAGCGGGCATCATATGAGGCAAAACACTGTTAGGTTTACAAAACACACCATCGTAATCAAATCGTCGCGCACCAGGAATCGCAGAAAACTCAGCATCATCATTTATGGAAGTGTAGCCAGGCACTACAGGCGTAACAGAAGCATCCAGCACAACAAGAAGTTCATTGTCTATATTCGTGGCTAACCAATCGGTATCAACCAGAACTGAATCTATTTTGAGCATAAATGTATTTGGTCATTAAATTTGATGTACAGGCGAAATTGAGAATAGCAGCGTAATCTTGAACCTCACAATAATTAGGAACAACGATCCACTAAAGCTGGGAAGCAAACTCACGGAGCTTTGCTTTTAGAATTGTGGTGTTGTCTGGACCAATGCGCAGTAGTTGCTTGTGCACTTCTTGTAAATTCTCGATGCTAGCATCAGCATAGAGATACATTACTGAAGGCTTTACCAATTGATAGGGGCCTTCCATGTTCGTGGTTCGTACAATGTTATTAATTGATAAGCGGAGAGTTTCATCGAAACTCACATTTCTAAACCCTATCTCAGCATAGGCTTGCTGAAACAAGGGAGACAGTGTCCGGTATAAAGTGATCGCCGCATCAGTATCGAGAGAAACAAAAGTTTGCACTATTTCATCGAATCTTGCGTGTGCAGAATCCTCCATAACAAAAAAATTCTCATCAATATTACTTACCGGCATCTCCTCTCCTAATGCTTTGTATGGCAGGCCAGTCTGGGGGAATTCACCACGACTAATATTCTCAACGAAAACTACGAACTTTCTTACAATCTGATCTTGTGCAAGTAATCGCAGAACTGATGCACCATTTTGCATAGCTCGTAGACCTTCAAAAACGAACGTGTCTGAATTATTAAGTGTAGGAAGCTGAACCACATTCAGCTCATCTTCAACAATAGATTCCTCTACTACCACTTCTACTTCTACTTCTACTTCTCTGGGTGGCGGCGCAATTTCAACCTCCTCCGCTACAGCTGCTACGATCGGAGGTGAATCTGCTTCAGGCTGAATGCGTATTTGAGGAAGTGCAGTGGGAGATTGTTGACCTTGCGATGGCCTTTCGGCAGATTCAGGAGGTTCTATTGTCGGTGCAGGGGGTTCTATGAGGACAGTAGTTGTCCCTTGAGGCGCTTCAAAGGTAAAGGCAAAGTAAACCAAGGACAGCAGAGTTAGAATCGCAACTGCGGCAATTGCATATAAACCTGATTTAGACATGTGTTCCTCTGCTCTACTTGACCCAAGCTTAAAATGCTCTATGCATCAGCTTCTACTAAAACACTATTTACTCAAAACCCTTTGTTAGAGTGCGTTGAATCAACTTAGTTTCAATTTCTTATTAATCAAAAAAACCCGACCACTCAGTAACTGTGTGATCGGGTTCTGATTTTTCTTTATAATCTAATAAACTAAATTTTAGGAAAGCCCAATTCGTCCATTGTTTGGGTCAAATCCCGTCCCGCCGTTGCTGGATTAGTTTCTTTGTCGATCTTCAAGATCATGCCATCCTTATCTATGTAATAAGTCCAGCGGTTGGCAAACCCGACTTCCATAAGAACGTCGTAGTCACCAGCCATTTCCTTAGTAGGATCCGCAAGGATTGGAAAACCAGCTTCGTGCTCTGCCGCAAAAGCCGTATTATCTTCCAGCGTATCTACACTAGCCATAAAATATGCAACGTCAAAACTTTGAATTTCTCTAGCACTGTCACGCAGCGCTTTACATTGCATAGTTCAGCCGCCGGTGAAGGCTTTGGGAAAGAAAGCAATGACTACAGGCTTGTCTCCGCTAAATTCGGAAAGCGAGTAGGTTTTACCATCTGAGGCTTGCAGCGAGAAGTCAGGTGCTTTATCACCGACTTCCAGAGCTGCCGCTAACTGACTCCCAAGCGCCATTACTGCCACTAATGCAGATAGCATGACTCGGGTTAGCCGATAGGCAAATTGAGACATAATCTCCTCCAGTTGTTAATAGAGCCTGTTTCAGAAAACACCTGACCCAAGCACTTCTTTTGTACCTTTTGTGGAGCTAAATTTCCAGCAAAATTGCCCAAAAAGCCGGTATTTGAGTAGGATTTGACGTCGGATCTAACAAATTCTGCCTAGCCCTATCTAAAATAACCTACGGGAGGCCTGCACCAGCTGTTCTGATTCAGTGACAAGCTCGGCAATTTGAACTTCGATCTGTTGTTTTTCTGAGTTACTTAGCTTTGTACTACTGTTTTTAATTCCTTCCAACATCGCAATTGATCGTGAGATCTGTCTGGTATGTCGAACCAGAGCAAATTGTTTCGCCTCTCGCTGAGAAAGACGATAACGGGGGTTTTCTACTTGAACGGTGAAACATTGGCGAACTGTCTGGCCTTGGGAGTTACGCACGTTGCTGCAGCGGGTTTGGTTAATGTAAGGATTTTCTGTGCCTTCAAATGCGGTATAGGGAGTTCTCGCCACAGACCGGGCTAGGGTTAAATCGATTTGAGATTTTCCATAGATAACTGCAAGCAAATCTTCTCTGCTTGCTGCAGGCTGCAATTCGACGCCTTCAATCACTCTTTCATAAAATAGGCTTAATTCCCCTGCAGTGTTGAGTAATTCTCTTCCAGACTGGGCAAGCAAGTTCTCTCTAACGACACGCAATTTCCAATTGCCGTAAATTTCAGCAGCTTCAAGATATCGCAGGTCCTCATAATTAAATAAACGAGAATTTACGAAATAATACAATTCTTGCAGATTATCTACTTCCTCCCAGCGCTCTCCCCGTCCATTATTTTGAATAAGAGAATCCAGAATTGGAATTTGTTCATGGCTATAAAGACCGGTGTTGATTCGAGTGATCTGCAAAGCTTCGGAATGATACCGAACAGCATTGTCATAATCTTCGAGCTCAACATAGAAATTCGCAAGATCATTATATATTTCAACTAAAGATTGATCGTAAACTCCTAAATCACTCTGAATATTTTCGATCGTTAACTGACGAGCAGCAAGTTCTTGCGTAATTTCCAGAGCACGCGCTTCAGTATCAATAGAGTCGTCGATTTCTCCCGCTTCTTGTTCAGTATCCTGAACTAGACATTGTCCAGACACTACAGCAGTGAATTGTAGGCAGCCTACAATCAATAATCCCCATGCTATGTGCTGCCTGTAAAACATCTTCATTTTCTTGTGCTTTAAAAATACAATCTCATCTTGCGCGTTCTGTTTTCAAATCCTACCAATTTTTAAGCGTTATATTCAGATAGAGTTTACCGCTAATCCAACTCACTTTTAACATGAAGCACACATATCCAATCTATAGGGACATCATTCGCGTGCGTGAGATTTGAACAGCTGAAGAAATCTAGCTTCTTTGCTGCGATAGGTATTAGACACCGCAATAACCTTGGTACCGAAGCCTTTTTCCAAATACGAGACGCCATGATTAGACACATAGGCATAGAGGCTTCGAGAAGGAAGGTTAGCGTCAATTCATGAGTTCATGTTTTATCCCGATTAAAAAGTTGCAATAGGGTTCAATGGTGAGCCGGTACCTCCACCCACTCTCAAAGGCGCAGTGGTCAATAAAAACTCAGGGCGCCCATGTCGCACAGCTTCCTCCGCAACGGCTTCTAGATCCAAATTGTCAAAGATAGGCATACCTAAGGCCACCAATACCAAGGCATGAACTGGTTGCGGGAAATTTTCAACACCTGAGGGTTTAACATCTAAGGCACTGTCACTGCCAATAATGGCAATGTTTCTATCTTTGAACCATTTTACAGAAGTTGCATGAAGGCCTGCAGAATTTTGTGAAAGATCCCAAGGACCTAAAGCTTCCCTCCGTGGCCACCGACCAGTTCTGACCAGAACAATATCGCCTTGTCCAATCGTAATCCCATGTTCCTGTTCCCATTCTTCTAACCAGTCAGGTGTAATCGCCGTGCCATTCTCTAACCAATCCACACCACGCAACCTCGGAAAGTCCATAACGATACCCCTTCCAAAAATACCGTTGGCAAAAGAAGTAATCGCTAGTTGAGCGCAACCTGCCTCTGTTACTTCATCTTCTGAGTAACCGTTATACATAGTGCCAAACTGAAAGCGATGGCATAAAGCGTCGAGGTGTGAATGGGCGTAACCATGATAACTGACACCAATAAAATCGCCTGACCAGGGGCCGGGGCTACTTCCTACTGAAGTCATGCGATGGTCATAAGGATTTCCGTTATCGGCGGCTACTTCCGTTAAAATTTCATGAGCCATAGACACGGAAACTCCGGTCTCAACTAATCCTGCAGCGGCTACCCGTGTTTCTTCAGTAATATTATTTACCGTTCCAAGTTGATCATTCACTCCCCATCGCCCCCAGTTCGATAAGGTTTCAAACCAACCAAAGACCTCTTCCTGGGTAAGTGGCTCTTGCGCAAACACTGGATTATTGAGCAAGACAAGAAGCACTAGAATCACTGTTTTAATGGTTTTGATAGTCATAATGTTCTCCTAAATTGAGGCCAACCATTTTTCATCAGACTCTGCTGAAATTTAGTAATCACTTATACACAGCTTAGCAAAAATCTTTATAAGAAGATTGGGTCAGCTAAAGGTACAAAGCCAAGACATTCGGCTCATAACCTGATGGCATTGCATTTGCAGTGTCACAGATTATTGAGCGCTGCCGCAATCAATAATCTGTTTCCTAAATAACGGTATTCCCAAAAGCAACCGGCTGCGTTAATCTCAAGACTATGCACCATTAACTAAACACATTGCCGAAACCGTGCGTGCCGAACCTTAACGAGGTACTTCTAATTATGAAAAAAATAAGGCAGCTCATTTTTTACACTCCAAAGTCCAATTATAGCCTTGGCGCGCTATGTCTATGCTTAATTCTAAATGGCAACATTTCCGCGCAAGAAACTGTTGAATGGACTACGCTAGGAAATGATTTCGCTCACACTCGTTCAACTTCTGCGACACAGATTACGCCTGAGAATTTTTCTGAATTAGAAGTAGCTTGGACTTGGGATGGTGCTAGCTTTGAAGCCCAAAGCGGCCGCTCTACGCCTAGTTATATTAATGGCAAATTATTCACGGTAGCAGGGGCTCGACGTCATGTCGTAGCAATCGACCCTCAATCAGGGTCAACTATATGGTCGTATCGTGAACCCGACACTGGCCGATGGGAATATTCAATGCGCGCCGACTATGGTAAAGGCGTTGGTTACGCAAACATAGATGGCCGCGACGTAATTTACATGATTTCTCCGGGGTTCTTCTTAACGGCTCTCGATGCAGAAACTGGTCAGCCCCTTGAGGGTTTCGGAGGCCCTATAGCCATCGAAGGCTTTCCAGACACTGGTGTAGTAGATCTACTTAAAGATCTTGGTCACCCTTATGATCCTTATGAAGGTATTCCACTTGAACGCGGCTACATTACTTCTTCATCGCCACCAATAGTCGTTAATGATGTAGTGGTAGTTGGAAACTCTGCAGAACAGGGTTACAACCAATCCCGAATCGAAAATGTTCCTGGGGATATTCTTGGTTATGATGCTAGAAGTGGAGAGTTTCTCTGGAAATTTAATGTAATTCCGCAGCCGGGAGAGTATGGTCACGAGACTTGGGCGAATGATGCATGGCAGTACACTGGCGATATCTCGTCCTGGGCACCTATCTCCGCCGACCAAGAGTTAGGTCTTGTTTATATCCCAACCAATGGTGTAACCATCGATTATTATGGTGGCCATCATCCCGGCGACAATCTCTATGGCACTAGCCTGATTACTCTTAATGCCAGAACAGGTGAGAGAGCCTGGCACTTTCAGATGGTGCATCATGACATCTGGAACTTCGACACTCCAACGGCACCTATTTTATTAGAAACAACTAATGGGCCGATCGTTGCCCAGGCTACGAAGCAGGGCTATGTTTACGTCTTTGATCGAGAAACCGGGGAACCAATATGGCCCATCGAGGAAGTACCGATGCCCGCTTCGACTGTCCCCGGCGAAACGTTGTCACCTACGCAACCTATCCCAACTAAACCGGCGCCATTTGATTATACGGGCTCTAGTGAAGAGCTCCTGGTGGATTTTACACCAGAATTAAAACGTCAAGCGTTAGAGGCTGTTGCTGAATTCCAGATGGGTCCGTTATTTAATCCACCAATTCAAGCCAATCACCCTTCCGGCAAGCTGGCTGCTCTAATGTGCCCTTCGGGTTCGGTAAATATCACTCATCCCCCGGTAGCCGACCCTGATTCAAGTGTAATTTACATTATGTCTCGCTACGGTTGTAGCTCAAGACGATTAGTATCTGGAGAAGAAGCAGATACTTATTATGATGCACCGACGGGGGTCACTCTATCGCGCTACGCTGCAGCCAGTGGTGGTCCATCGCCACGGCATCCCGCTGGACTTCCACTTTGGAAACCACCCTATAGCAAAATCACGGCAATCGATCTAAACAGCGGCGATCACCTATGGATGCAGCCGGCTGGCTACACACCTGATCGAATTAAGAATCTACCAGAATTAAGCGGAGTCGATATAGGAAATACTGGATCTGGCGCCGTCGGCCAGATGGTTGTGACCGGAAACATGTTGATTTATAGCAATGTTACAGGTGATGGCACCCCGCATCTGTTTTCTTTGGATAAACAAACTGGGGCAGAACTGGCTCGCGTAGAAGTACCCGCGACAACCCGCTATGGCATGAGCTCCTGGGTTCACGACAGTAAGCAGTATGTTATCTTGCAGACTGGGAGCAGTTTAACTGCAATGGCACTGCCGGATTAATCCTTTTAGATTCGTTCCATTACCTCCCGGGACAAAGTACACTGCTGGTCCCCGTTTCATGGGCGATCCAAAAAGCAGAACAGAATTTTTGAACACAAACAATTTTCACAACAAAACTGAAAGTTCAATAACAATCGAGGAGTAAATCGATGAAGAAGACTTTACTATTCACATCTGCTGCCCTGCTGACAGCTGCAGCGACATTCACCGTGGTAAATTCACAAGACAATGAAATGAGCTTCTTTATAACCAGCATAGGTTCTGGTGACGGAGCTAACTTGGGTGGCTTAGCAGGTGCCGACGCGCATTGTGCAGCGCTTGCTTCGGACGCAGGATCTCGAGGAAAGACCTGGCGTGCCTACTTAAGTGCCCACTCTACCAATAACTCCCCGACTGTAAATGCTAGAGATAGAATTGGTTTCGGGCCTTGGTTCAATGCCGATGGCGTCGAGGTAGCATCCAATTTAAATGTGCTGCACGGTCCGAGCAATAACTTGAATAAGCAAGGTTCGCTCACAGAAAATGGTGACACGGTTTTAGGACGTGGAGATACACCTAACCAGCACGACATTCTGACCGGATCAACTATCGATGGTTTTACTGTAGATGATGGCAGCAACCACACTTGCAATAACTGGACAAGTAATGGTTCTGGCTCTGCACATGTTGGTCATTTTGACCGAACGGGCGGCGGGCAGAATCCAACTTCCTGGAACAGTGCTCATGGTTCTCGCGGCTGCAGCCAAGAAGACTTAGTGGGCACAGGAGGAAACGGCTATTTCTACTGCTTTGCTATCGATTAGCATTTTTTTATGAGCTAGCTGAAAGATCATTTAAATCTTTGCACAGTAGCAGCAGAGCTCATTATTCGGTTAATCTTAAAAAAAGAAACAAGTCTCTAAAATGGTGTAACTGAAATTCAGTTACACCATTTTTATTTCTAAGGACTCAAATATGAAACTTTATGGTATGCAACAGTCCAGATCATTTCGTTGTTTATGGGCGTTAGAAGAAAGTGGCTTGCAATATGACTACGTGCCCATAAAACTTCGCATTGAAGAAACCGACCCTGATAGTGCCCAAAACCCAGCTTATCTTGCAGTAAACGTACAAGGCAAAGTACCTTCTTTGAAAGATGGAGACATGACACTGACAGAGAGCGTTGCGATTCTCCAATACATCGCTCGCAAAGCACCAGCAGCAGGCTTAGTTCCTAAGTGCAATGATCAGGTTTTAGCGAAGCATGATGAGCTGGTTTCTTTTGTACTCGCTGAGTTAGAACAACCTCTTTGGAGTAAGGGTAAGCACATTTTTGCACTTCCAGAAGAACAACGAATTCCAGCGATGCTGGAAACTGCTAAATTTGAATTTGCAAAAGCCTTAAATACTTTAGACCACTTGTTAGAAGATAATGAATTCGCAATCGCTGACCATTTCAGCATTGTAGATATTTTGTTAGCCCAAACGTTTAATTGGGCGCTCCGTTTCGAATTTGATTTGCCTCAGAAATACGTAAACCTGCGCAATCGACATTATGATCGCCCGGCTGCGAAACGTGCTATGGAGTTAATCAGTTAACATGCTGCGCTTTCTGTTAATTCTCGGCTGCACCTTTTTCATGAGTTTAGTTTATTCACAAACTAATTCTCAAAACGCGGTCGCAGACAACAGCCTAGATTACTATCTATTTCAATCATTTCTAGCAACAGGCTCACAACAACGTATCTCGTTGAATCATATTGGTATACAGGGAAAGCAACTGGAAGCTGGGTTTTTAGTTACTGCAGTGCTGGAAGGCTACCCCGCTCACACCATTGGTTTGAATCGTGGAGACGTTATCACTAGTGTCGATGGGGAACCCTTTCATTCAGTCAATACTTTTAACATCGAACGGGATAGCAACGGGGCATTTGTCTCCTTCACTCAGGAACATCGACTAACTTTTCAGAGAAACGATACTACTGTCGAAGTTTCAGTATTACCGGTTTTTGAAAACCTATTCGACAGTTATCGCAGCGCTACATCGAATTCTGTACTGGAATTTTCCGCCGGCAACAAAACCATTGGATATATACGATTCTGGGCTCTAAGCCGCGGCACTAATGACCTGATTAATTATCAGAAGTTAATTGCTTCCCTTGACCATTGTGATGGCATTATCTTCGATCTACGCAATAGCTTTGGCTATCTAGATTCTCAACACCTTGATCTGGTATTCAATGACAAAGACAACTACTTCATTGTTACAGAACCACCAGATCACAATTATGATTTCGCAGATTTATCACCAAATTTAACCTTCGAGAACTATCGGAAGCCGATAGCTCTTCTGCTAAACGAAGATACACGCGGAGGAACTGAGCTCTTTGCCCATCAATTAGCCAAACTACAGAGAGTAATAACTATTGGAAGTGCTACTGCCGGGAAAATCGGAAGCTTTCGTATTAAAAGTGATTTCGCCGAATCCCATATTGAATATCAACCCGCGACCGCGGTGTTTATCGATGGCATTTTGTTCGAAGGGTTAGGAATCGAACCTGACCTATCAGTGCGATTCCCCTATGAAACCACTACTCGAGGCGACCCACAGTACGATGCGGCGGTCAATGCGTTACTCGGTATTATTTAAAAAATCAGTTTAGTCACCCCCGCCCAACCTTTATGTTGAAGGGCTTTCACTTTTCCAGCGCAAACCATGGAAATCGAAATCCTTTTCAATAGTTGGTTTTATGACCTTGAAGTAGGGAGAAAGATCAAAGTCCCTCGGAGTAAAGTGCGTGAAATGATGTTTGTAATATACCGGCACCCCACTGACATAACCCTTTTGCTGCTCTCTCTTAGGCAAAATTGGATAGTTAATGGATTGAAAAGACTCGGCAATTAAAGTTGAGCAAATGGCTTTAGTAGGCTCACCACTACCCAAAGCAATCATTGCTCTGCGATAGCGGTTGGGTACTGCCGGTTTCTGAATGAGATAACGAACGAGATCAAAAATATTTTTCAAATCGTATTTATAGCCAATTTTAGACCTCGCATATTGAAGCAGGCTTTGTGTATCTTCTTTTGTTAAGCCGACCGGTCGGCAGATTCGTAAATTAAAATTTTCATAGTGCTTCAGGCTCACAATTCTTACGCCATGTCTTAAATCTGCTTCCAGCAAAGTACCTTCTTCCGCAGAATCTCCTTTGCTGCCTACAAAGAGACAAGAGTGAGACCAAGATGATTGTGTTAGGTATTTAATCGCGGTGCTAATGCGTGTATTACCTTCGACTAAAACTATGTCTCCCGCTCTAAGAACTGCAGCAACATCCTCGATAGCTACCGTATCCAGTCGTTGATAGCCGGAGATTGATTTGGAAAGAAAGGCAGCAAGACGGCTTCCGATCCCACGGGTTATGGATGTGATCATCTGAGGAGATATCCTGTAAGCTTCAACCTTTGCAGATTAGCCTTAAACCATACTTAATAATTATTAATGGATTCTTCTTTCTAGATTTAATTCTCGGGTATACTAGCGAGCCGCTTTGGCTGACAGATCGGAGCGTAGTGTAATCGAAAGTTAAACGTATCTGTTAATCGCAGAAATTAATTGAAAGAATAGGAGTTAGATAATGACCACGGCCTATAACAAATTCTTAATCAATGGCAAATGGGTTGAAGCTGATAGAGCCACCTTGGATGTCATAAACCCAGCCACTGAAGAGGCCTTTGCTAGCATTAGTATGGGCACCGCCGCGGACGTGGACGCAGCTGCAACAGCAGCTCGAGCCGCCTTCCCCCAATGGTCACAATCTACAATTGAACAACGAAAAACTGTTATCAGTAAGATTATCGAAGGTCTAAAAGCACGTGGCGGCGAAATGGCAACAGCCATATCCAATGAAATGGGTGCACCTATGGGCTTATCGAAGACAGCCCAACTTGGCAGCGGACTTGGTCATTTCATGAGCACTCTTGGCATCCTCGAGAATTATGAATTTGAAGAAGTACGAGGCACCACCAAGATCGTAAAAGAGCCAGCTGGCGTGTGCGGTTTTATCACACCATGGAATTGGCCCTTGAACCAAATTGCCTGCAAGGTGGCGCCCGCCCTAGCTGCTGGCTGCACAATCGTTTTAAAGCCCAGTGAGATTGCCCCTGTGAGTGGCTATATACTGGCTGAAATAATCGCCGAATCCGGCTTGCCAGAAGGAGTCTTTAATTTAGTAAATGGCGACGGGCCAACGGTAGGTGCCGCTATTGCGTCGCACCCAGAAATCGATTTAGTGTCCTTTACTGGTTCGACACGAGCAGGCCGGGAAGTTGCAAAAGCAGCTGCAGATGGCATCAAACGCGTAACGCAAGAACTCGGTGGCAAATCAGCGAATATTATTCTGGAAGATGCCGCGGATTTCGGAAAAGCAGTTGCGGGTGGAATTGCGGGCTGTTTTGGGAATAGTGGACAGTCCTGTAACGCCCCCACGCGAATGCTTGTGCCTAAAGCGCGCATGGCTGAAGCTATAGAAGTAGCAAAGTTAGCCGTTGCGAAATCTGTGGTAGGTGATCCACAAGCAGAAACAACTCGGCTTGGTCCGGTTGTTAGCGAATTACAATTTAACAAGATCCAGAGCCTGATCGCAAAAGGCATCGAGGAAGGCGCAGAACTTGTTGCTGGCGGCCCCGGTAGACCTGATGGATTAGATAAAGGCTACTATATTCAGCCTACAATCTTTGCCAATGTTACCAACGACATGACTATTGCGCGGGAGGAGATTTTTGGCCCGGTGCTTTCGATTATTGCTTATGAAGATGATAACGATGCGATCAATATAGCCAATGACACTGATTACGGTTTGTCAGGCTATGTTTCTGGGGAAGCAGAACATGCCCAAGCAATTGCGCGACAACTTCGCACGGGTAATGTACATATAAATGGTGCCGGCCCGGATTTTTCCGCGCCATTCGGTGGCTACAAACAATCAGGTAATGGTCGCGAATGGGGAATAGAAGGCTTTGAAGAGTTTTTGGAAACTAAAGCAATGATGGGCGCCGCCTAATTAGGAGAAGTACTCGTGGGAATTAATGTCCAAAAACCAGCAATAGATATCGGCATCATTGCCAAAGACATAGACGCCATGATGAAATTTTATGGTGAGTCATTGGGATTAGAGCTTGAAGCAACAATACCAATGCCCGGCGGGGGCGCCATGAATCGGTTCAAAGTGGGCGACAGCATAATCAAAGTGATCGAGCTGGATCCGGCAGCACCTGCAGAAGCGCCACCGGGTGGAATTCGTGGAGCGAGCGGCTATCGTTACTGGACGATTCACGTGCCCAATCTTGAAGAAGTAGTCAATAGAATCGATAGCGGAGGTCATAAAGTTGTAGTACCCGCTAAAGTAATTCGAGAAGGCATAACCATCGCTATAGTTGCTGACCCCGATGGCAACTGGGTTGAATTGCTTCAGAATGGTTAGGCATTAGCCCTCACTTCTTTTGGCTAACTTATTCCGGGCAATACAGAAAGAGCACGCGACAAGGTTATGGAGTTTTCTGAACCTCTAAAGGCACACTAGTTTATCTAATATAAATCGAAAAAAAGGGATTCAGTAGAATCCCTTTTTTAATCTTGATTTTATTGAAACACTTACCAAATACTGCGTGCTTTCAATTCGATATCGAAAGTGTTCCCGCCTTCTTGGCCAACATGGACGATAAAAGTATCAGCATCCGGATTGCTATAACCAAGAGTCGGCATGCCAAAACCTGAAACATCCTCAAACTTTACGGAATTTTCAGTAATTTCTGATAGTTCCAATTTTTGTGCTGCTTCAGTTCGAGGCTGAAAACCTGCATCCCATTGTTGGATGTGTAGCACTAAGGATCCTTCGACTTCTTCTATGGTAATTACTTCAAACATACTGGTGGCATCCGCACCTGTCATGCGTACAGCTGCCATGAGGGAATTACCTTCGTTAGAAATCCAATTCTCCTCAAGCTGATTCGGCCCTAAGTTGCCCGCCCAATTTCCTGTCATCCAGCTTAACTGATCGATAGTGGCGGGAGGCCCTGCAAGTAAATTGCTACTCATCAGCAGGAAAGATGAAACTACTAGGGTGTTAATTAACTTCTTCATTGTTTACTCCGCTATTTAAAATTCTATTTGAACTCTTTAGTTTTTAATTTTTCCTAACCAGGCATCCAAGGATTCCCAGTTCATGCGAAACATATGTGGTGCACTATCAAGAATTGCTGCATCAAGGTCAACCCCAGCCTCAGTAAGAGCATCAACAGTTTCGCCAAAGCGATCCGCCCAACCTAATTGATCAGCACCGCCTATTCTTAAATACACTGGAAAGCCAGCTAATGGCCGGTTATCTACGACTGATGTGGCTAATGCAGGTACCGCAGCAACACCTGAATAATTCTGTGGATTACGCCGAGCAATTTCCAAAGCCGACATACCGCCATTAGAGATCCCAGCTAAAAGAACCTTACCGTCTGCAACATTCTCTCGCTTTTGTAATTCCGTAATGAGTTGCTCCACTTTGCCATTATTTTCTTCGCCCCGGAAAGCGCGATTATTTGGCGATACGGGCACTGCTACTAACCATCCCCTTTCCGCAAAACCACCCCCAAGCCAAATAGAAGTATCACGGGATATGGAAGCATTGCCTGGCCCTCCCCCCATCAATATCAAGAGCGGCGCAGGAATTTCGCTGGTTTCGGCCGGCTGAACTACAAACACAGCCAACCTGGATCCATCTTCCAGGGTTATTCTCTCCTGAGCTAAAGACATCCCAGAAAAAAGAAAAGACAGCAATAGAATAAGAGCTTGAGCATTTTTCATATTCTCAGTCGCTTTAATTAGCTTGTAGATTAATCAGATTCTTCACGGGCTTTATAGACCTCTTCGAAACGGTCTTGCAACCGACGCATACCACCCAGCCAACGGTCATAGTCATCAGTCTTTCGTCTCATATAAGTTAGCACCTCTGGATGTGGCAATACCAGAAAGCGCTCTTCTGCCAACGTTTCTATGACTGTATCAGCAAGTTGATCGGGCTCTAACATACCATCAAGCCCCGCTACCCCTCCGTCTCCACCCGCCGTCATAGCGGTGCGCACCGCTTGCGGGCAAAGCGCCGAAACTTTAATGCCTCTATTTCCATAAGTAATCGATAGCCACTCTGCGAAGCCAATTGCCGCATGCTTGGTTGCCGCGTAGGGGGCCGACCCGACTTGGTTTAAGAGCCCAGCTGCTGAGGAGGTATTCAATAAGTAACCTTCTCCCCTTTCCAGCATGCCTGGCAAAACTGCTCTAGCAGCAAAAACATGAGACATTACATTGATATCCCAAATTGTTTGCCACTTATCCGTAGACAGGTCTTCCCCACCTGGCGTGAAAATTCCGGCATTGGAACAAAACAAATCGATGTGCCCAAATGCGCTCAGAGATTTCTTAACTAATTCTTCAACCTCATTCTCATCGGCAACATCGCAGGTGATTCCTAATACTTTTGTTTGCTCATTGATATCGCGGACTGTAGCGTCAACGCCTTCAGAATTAATGTCGGTGACAACAACAGCTTTAGCACCTTCCTTTGCGAAGCGCTCGCAAAGTGATTTTCCAATTCCACTAGCCGCACCGGTTACAACTACTACTTTGTCTTTGATTTGCATCTACTGCTTCCTTATTCGGCTTATGCCGACACGGTACTTCCTAGCCGCTCATTAATAATTTCTTCAGCCTCTCTAACGATCCGAGATATCAATTCATCGCAAGTCGGAACGTCATCTATTAATCCCACAACCATCCCCGCCGACCAAATACCTTTATCCAGATCTCCGGAATCAAATAATTCTCTCCCTTTAACTCCCTGAACTAAAGGCTGAATATCTTCAAATCTAGTTTCGCCATCCTGGCTTTCAATCTCTACAACTTGTTCTGCGACGCTATTTTTGAAAACCCGCGCCGTGTTTCGCAAGGATCTATAGATAAGCGAAGTATCCAATTCCGAGGCGTCCACCATTTTTTGCTTAACATTCTCGTGAATAGGGGCTTCTTTGGTGACCATAAAACGGGTACCCATATTTATTCCATCCGCACCCATAGCCAGTGCAGCAGCCAAACCTCGACCATCGCCTAATCCGCCAGAGGCGAGAAACGGTATTTTCAATCTGCGGGCGGCCAATGGCAACAAAATCATATTGGTGACGTCATCTTCCCCTGGATGACCTGCACACTCGAAACCATCAACACTTACCATGTCACAACCAATTTTTTCAGCCTTCAGTGAATGTCGAATAGAGGTGCATTTGTGAATAACTTTGATGCCTGCCTCTTTAAATAGGGGGAGAAATGGCTCAGGATTGCGGCCGGCGGTTTCAACGATCTTAATTCCAGAGTCGACAATTGCCTGAGCGTACTCCTCATAGGGGACCGGCTTGATTGTGGGAAGAATTGTAAGATTTACCGCAAAGGGTTTGTCGGTCATTTCACGGCACTGGTCGATTTCCTTAATCAGATCTTCTGGAGTGGGCTGAGTCAGCCCAGTGATGATCCCCAATCCGCCCGCGTTAGAGACTGCCGAGGCTAACCCTGCTAATCCAACCCACTGCATACCTCCCTGGACTATCGGATGCTCGATTCCCAACATTTCTGTCACTCTCGTACGCATTTACTCTAGATCTCCCTTTTTAAGATGCTTGAAAACACCTAAAAATGGGGGTTTCAGCACCGAGCGACTAGTTTACGTGGTCTAACGCAGCGGTGCAAAGACGTGAGATTTGTTACACATTCTGTGATATATTTGCCAACTTTTGTGAGAACCACCAGCAAAAACTCCCTCGATACAGCCTGGGAGCAGTAAAATAATAGTTCACTTCAGCAAATCTATTAGTTGATGAATTAATAATTTTAGAAAGTCACAGTTGGATAAGAATCTTGAAACTACTATTGCCTGAAATTTCTATCTAGAGATAGGCAGTATGGCAAACTAGAAATGGAGAAAGACATGATGCGCAAACTACTGGTTTCCAGTATCGCAACTGCAACAGCGATGATTGCAGCCCCTGCTATCGGGCAATCACAAAGTGGCATACAGGCGATTGAAGAAATCGAAGTATTTTCCACGAATCGAAGAACTGAAGGGCTAGCAGACGTTAATGCAGCGGTTTCAGTAATTGGCGAAGAAGAACTAGACCTAATTGCCCATACACATTACCAAGAAGCATTGGCTCGTATTCCTGGAGTTAGCGGTAATCGAAACAATGGCCAAGAAAGCTTAATGGCGATCAGATCCCCAGTACTCACAGGTAACGGCGCCTGTGGCGCTTTCCTCGTCGCTGAAAACGGAATTCCTGTCCGCTCTGCGGGTTTCTGTAACGTAAACGAAATGTTTGACACGCATTCTGAAAATGCGGCTGGCATCGAAGTAGTTCGAGGACCTGGAAGTGTTTTCTGGGGCTCGAATGCTCTACATGGGCTCGTCAATGTAGTTCTTCCCTCTCCTGGTGACGTTGGCGAATTCACTCTTGAAGGCGGACCGAGAGGTTCATCACGAATTAAAGCTTCCTACGGTCAAGACTATGGAAACTTCGCCCAGTCTCTATACATAACTGGCGTGAACGAAGAAGGCTATCGAGACGATAGCGGTGTTGATCAGCAAAAGGTTAGCTGGCTGTATGAATACACTCTGGACAATGGCATCAAGATGGATGGTGGATTCAGCTATCTAAATTTGAATCAAGAAACCGCTGGTTATGTTGTCGGTGATGGCGGATACAAAGACACTACTATGCGGGATACAAATCCGAATCCTGAAGCCTATCGCGATAGCGTTAATAGCCGGATATGGACTCGTTTCACAATGGAATCGGGTGATTGGGAATACGTACTTACGCCTTACTTCCGTGAAGTGAATATGAATTTCATACAACACTTCTTGCCAGGCACTCCGATTGAAGATACCGAACACAGAAGCTTGGGTTTCCAATTCGCGGCTTATCGCGACTTAGGCAATGATTCCACATTCTCATACGGTCTTGACGTTGAAAGTACTGACGGGAATTTATTTCAGTCCCAGCCAAACCCAACTCAAGGTTCATTTTTCTTAAGAAACACACTTCCTCAAGGCGCTCACTACGATTATGAAGTAGAAGCGCGCCAAATTGCATTGTTCGCCAACTACGAAACCGCCTTGTCTGATAACTGGAGGCTCTCTATTGGCGCACGTGCAGAGAAGATGGAATATGACTATGACAATAAAATGCTGGATGGACGAACTGATGACCAGGGGGTTGCTTGCAGATTCGGTTGTCGTTATTCCCGCCCCGGGGACCGGAATGATACCTTTGAAGATATTTCTCCAAAGATTGGCCTGAGCTATCAGTTAAATAATAACAATAGCCTGCAATTACGTGCTCAAAGAGGAATCCGCGCACCTCAGGCAACCGAACTGTATCGTCTACAAGGTTCACAGACTGTTGCAGATTTAGATTCTGTCGAACTTGATAGCTATGAATTTGCATTTCAAGGGGCTAACAGCGATTTAGACTACTCCGTTACTGGCTACTTTATGCAGAAGGAAAATGAAATTCTGCGCGACAGTTCACGTACAAATCTAAACGGGAGTGACACCGAGCATGTAGGTGTTGAGTTAAGCGCCGGATACAACCTCTCAGATAACTTATCGCTTCGCGGTGTTATTAATTATGCCCACCATACTTATGAGAATGATCTGATCTCTGGTGGTCAAAATATTAATGGAAATAGAATTGATACAGCACCTGACACCTTCGGTAATATAAGACTCAGTTATCGTGCCAATGGCAATTTACGTACGGAATTGGAGTGGGCACATATGGGCGAATACTACACAAACCCAGAAAATACGGCAGGTTATGGTGGTCATGATCTAGTAAATCTCCGCACGCAATATACGGTAAACGATGATTTGTCACTGTACATTAATATTATGAATCTTACTGATCAAAAATATGCAGAACGTGCAGATTGGACTACTTTTACAGGTGATCGCTACTTCCCTGGCGAGCCGGCAAGAATTTTTGCAGGATTTACCTGGAAATATCGCTAATCCTTGTCTAGCCATCACAATCTAAAAAATGCCGACTATAGTCGGCATTTTTTTATCATGCTGTAATTAACTAACCTCTATGGATAAAACTAAACAAAAGAACATCTATGAAGCTTTGCTGCGTTTTTTTCTGTCTAAACAGGCGGAAAAGCCCAGTAGGATTTTTCATCCAGAATTAGATGTGTATCAAACTGCGAAAAACGAAAGCGAACTGCGCAAGGCCGCAGTACTTTTGCCAATAACACGCCCAGAAGATGGCAGTGGTAGTCATTTAGTATTAACAGTTCGCTCGGAAAATTTGAAAAGCCATGCTGGACAGATAAGCTTGCCTGGAGGAACTCAGGAGGAGCAGGACGAAGACTCTATCGCTACAGCCCTGCGAGAAAGCGAAGAAGAAATCGGACTTGCATCAAATCATGTAGAAGTAATCGGTAGATTAGGCGACCTAGTACTCCCTTCTGGTTTTTTAATAACGCCTATCGTTGGCATCATTAATAAAAATTTGAATTTTGTCGCGCAGCCACAAGAAGTAGCTGATATATTCCAAGCTCCCTTGGAATTAATTCTAGATGTAACTGCCTATCAAAAATTTACCGTTCCTTTTGAAGGAAAAGATAGAACTGTCTTGGAAATACATTTTGAAGATTATCGAATTTGGGGAGCGACTGCGGCAATACTATTCCATCTCGCCAATGAGATTAAAAACTATGAAAATTATTCAGACTAAGAATCAGAGGTACTTGCCAAGACTTCTTTTTTTATCACCACTAAGGCCTTCGCATTTTTCGTAATAAGATGCATAACAAACTCGATTTCTGCCTTCCTGCTTCGCCGTATAAAGAAACCCATCAACTCTATCTATGAATTCTTTCTCGGTGGATTTGTCACCATGGTTATAAACATGGACTCCAAAGCTTGCTTTTATTTCTAGGACTAAGTTGCCAGCGCTTACTGATGAGTGTTCAATAATGAATCGAAGTCGATTAGCCAAGTGCACGCCCTCTCGCAGGTTAGTATCGGGCAAAATCAACGCGAACTCTTCTCCACCATAACGACAGGGAATATCCAATCGACGAATGGTATTACGAATTAAACTCGAAATCTGAGTTAAAACTACATTACCAACTTCGTGGCCATAGATATCATTGATAGATTTAAAATGATCTAAATCACACATGATTAAGCAAGTAGGCTGACCGGAACGACGGGTGCGTTCCATCTCCAAGCTAAGAGCTTCGGAAAAGTAACGATAATTGAAAAGGCCAGTTAATTCATCGGTACGAACCATGGCAGCCAATAGCCTAACTTCTTCCCGAAGCTGGTCGACTTCCGCCAGTTTCATGCAATTGTCACCATCCGATCGGCGCGGCACTAGTTCAGTTTCTCTAATTTCATGAGGTTCTTTCATAGATTTTTGGTGTCGACTGAGCCCTCTAAGTTACTGAATTAATGGCTTTTTTTCTTCTCTTTTAAAACTAAACTTCGGCCCAATATTGGACAGTAGCACAAAGCCGCCTCAGCAAGAATACCCTGCAGCAGTTTTTGAAACCTAGTTCGTTAATTTCAGATAGTTAAAAAATGAGGAAAATTAGGGCATCGCCCAATCTGGAAGCCCACCCAATACGCCAAATGTGAGGTCTCCAAGGGTATAAACGAAGATGGTAAGCAAGAAGACCGATAGGATATCTAGCCATACCCCAGCAATAACCATTTTCATAATAGGTATCCTCCCCGATCCGTAAACAATTGCATTGGGAGGCGTTGAAACAGGCAGCATAAAAGCGCAGGAGGCAGCAAGAGTCGTAGGGATTAGTAAAAGGAGTGGATGCGCTTCAATCGCTTGGGCAAGACTGGCCATTATCGGCAACGACAATGAGATAGTTGCTGTGTTCGAAGCTACCTCAGTGAGACCTGTAATAAATGCGACCGTACTTATTACAATTACCAATGGCTCCGCATCACCGAGCAGGGCACCCAGCTGCACCGCAGTGAAGTCTGAAAGTCCTGAAGTCCCAAATCCCTTAGCAATCGCTAAGCCGCCGCCAAACAAGATGAGGATTCCCCAGGGTAATCGCTTAGCATCTTCCCAATCCATGAGGCGACCACCGACGGCTTTACTGGCAGGGATCATAAACAAAGTTAAAGCCACAGCAATCGATACACTGCCGTCATCGATCATGAAACCAATTGGATTAGACCCAATCGATCGTAGAAAGTTATCAAGATAGTAGCTCCATCCGAACACGTCAACTTCTGGCCCAAACAGTCGCTCCTTGCGAGTTATTAGCAGCACTGCAAACGCAAAGAAGACGATACTTACGCGTTTTTCTTCGGTGGACATTATTCCCAGCTTTTTAATCTCAGTCTGAATAAACTCCTTACCGCTAAAAGGTGTGGTTGCCGGAAGCGGAAACACAAACCTCGTTAAAAGTACCCAAGCGATAAGCATGTATATAAAACTCATTGGCAGAGCGAAAAACATCCAAGTGGAAAATGTAATTTCAGGGGCCTCAGGGAATAACTGTGACATCTGCGTGATTAAGACTGCATTTGGAGGGGTACCAATCAAGGTGGCAAATCCACCAATTGAAGCGCCATAAGCAATGCCTAATAAGAGTGTTAGGGAAAAATTTTCTGCACGACTGTCTATCGTACCGCCTTCGGCAGCAACTTTTTTGTTAAGCTCTTCATAGAGCAATACAAGAGACATACCCATAGGCATCATCATTAACGCGGTAGCCGTATTGGACAGCCACATGGAGAGAAACCCAGTTGCAACCATGAAACCTAATACCAGTCGGTGAGGTTGGCCGCCAATGATGCGTAATATGTGTAAAGCAATTCGCTTATGTAGATTCCATTTTTCTACCGCTACCGCGATCATGAATCCACCCATAAAGAGCAGAATTATCCAGTCCATGTACTGGTTCGCAACATTCGGAAAAATGATGTCGAAATCACGGGCCGAGAACCCTTCGGCAAAAGTCGCATTTTCTAAATCGACACGATTGCCAGCCGGCAATTCGCGGCCTCGCATAATCCCCATAAGAGGAAAGAGAACAACGGGCAGCAAAGCGGTAGCAGAAAGCGGGATTGCCTCAGTAATCCACCAAATTGCCATCAATACAATAATGGCAGCCATGCGAGTTACTAAAGGATTATTAGGCTCTAGATCAACAAATAACAACATTAAAAGAAAGACTGCAGGGCCAAGCCACAATCCAATTCTACTTCGAACAGGGGATGAGATAGGTTCAGCCATTTCTGACTCTGCAGTATTAGTCATAGTTCAACATTTTTATTCTTTCTTATTTAGTTCTTAACCTAATTCAGAAGTGATAACCCAGCTAAAAAATCTCATTTAAGAAATTTACCAGAGTTTGATAGCTGCGCTTTTCAGCTACCTCACTGTACACCGTACCGAAATCAGGATTATTGGCTGCAGGGTTTGTGAAGGCATGCATAGTTTGTCCGTAGGCATGAACCTGCCAATCAGCTTCTGCCTCAGTCATTTCCGCCTCAAAAGCTAAAACCTGTTCAGGCGGAACCATTGGATCTTCATGACCATGCAAACAAAGTACTTTACTCTTTATAGCTTCATTGACAACATTTCCAGGCGCAAGAATACCATGAATACTAACAACTCCTAAAACTTCGGCGCCAGACCTTGCTAATTCCAGGACACACATTCCACCGAAACAGTAGCCCATAGCAGCTACCTTAACAGCATCTACTTGAGGAATATTTCTGCCGGCCACAAGGGCAGCGTTAACCCGCCGTCTTAATGCGGCTCGATCTTCAGCAAGAGGATTCATCAATGAGGAATTGAGTGCCGCATCGCCGTCTGCACCAAAAACACCTTTCCCATACATGTCGAGAGCAAAGCCAACGTAACCCATGGAAGCAATTTTTTCGGCAGCATTACAAGCAAACTCTCTACGCCCACTCCAATCATGAGCCACCAACACCAGGGGTTTTTGCGAGTCTGCTTCTTCGTAGGCCACATAGGCTTCGAGGGGAGTGACCCCGTCATGATAATCGAGATGTCGTGTGATCATTCTAATTTATAGCCTTCTAATGTGACACTTGGAACTTACCAAATATTTACAGAGCTTCGAGCATAGCTTCCGCTGCACTTACTTTAATCTCACCCGGTGCTTCAATCCCCAGATAAGTCACTGTTCCATCTTCGACAATCATGCCAAAACGCTGTGCTCTTGCGCCCATACCAAAACCGCTAGCATCTAATGCAAGGCCGATAGCATTCGTGAATTCACCATTACCGTCTGCCAACATTAAGATCTCCTCAGCATTTTGTGCATTACCCCATGCACCCATGACAAAAGCATCATTCACTGCCATACAGGCAATTGTGTCTGCGCCTTTAGCCTTAATTGCATCGGCATTGACCACAAACCCAGGCAAATGCGTCATGGAGCATCCAGGTGTAAACGCACCAGGAACAGCAAAGAAAACAACTTTCTTGCCGCCAAAAACTTCTTCACTGCTCATACCCTTGGGGCCATCGGCAGTCATTACCTTAAAATTCGCTGCAGGAACCTTGTCTCCAACCTGGATAGTCATGCTATTTCTCCTAATTATTCGTTGAATTGAAAAGAGCCTAAGGGATACTAGCAAAATCAATCGGACATTCTAAGCATTGGTCCAATAATTCGCTGATGTGCTGAGCTGCATATTAAGCAAACATGAACAAGCAGCAAATGATTAGGTTATAGAAAGCATCTTTCTCGCTCTAATTTCCACTCCCAAGAATGGAATTGATCCAGTTTAGATGGAGTGAGACTCTTTCGTACACCGCGATCGACCCATATTTTCCCTGAGTCTCTTCAGAAAATTGATCACCAGCTACTTCCCCAATTGCAATTCCCGCGAGTCTGACCCCCGTGCTGGTTTCAATTAATGCCGGGCCGCCACTATCACCTAAACCAAGAGTGCCCTCCAAAGGCAAAACCATTCCATTGCCTCCTCTTGGATCATCAAACACGAAATGTAACCGATCGTCAGCTGAAGAAATTCTATTTTTAGCTCGGCGCTTGACACCATCATCGAATTGTCGACCTATGGTTCCTAACCCAAAATACCCCCAACCAATGAGAGTAACAATTTCCCCCTGTTCATTAGCATCAACATAGGGCTCAATGGGTCGCGGAATTACAGACTCGTTTCTAAACCGTAGTAAAGCCAGATCCACTTCAGGATTTTTCGAATCATCAAAGCCCGGATGGATAACTACAGCATCGATTTCACGCGATTGATTACCAACTTCAACAACATATCTTCTTCCGTTGTTTACAGTATCCCCCAAGCTTGTTTCATCAATACAATGGGCTGCTGTTAGAGCCCATCTTGCATGGATGATGGTAGCAGCACAAATTTTGCTTTTACCTTGTCGTTCAATAAAGAAAACTGCAGGGGTGTCACTCGATTTTATTTCGTATTCACCAGGCGCGACATCGTGGCGCACTATGATCCCCTGACTACTAAGGGCAAATACAAGCGACAACAGAATAAGGCTAAATTTAATCTCTAAGTGCACCACAAGCCCTAAATTCAATACCAAATACTGGTAAGGTTTTAATATTAGGCGTCATCAGCTGACCGACGTGAATCATTGTGAAACCTGCGTAAAGGTCTTAAATTTGGTTGGTAACTAGGCTTTCTAGAAAACTGAAAAATTTTGACAGTGCGGTGCATTACAATGATTACCGTTATGATTATAAACACCAGAATACAAGCAGCAAGCCACTGTTCTGCGGTCCAACCAGAAACATCTATAAATTCAGCCAACATAAACCAGATGCCTTTATTCAATTAAGGCCAAACATTATGCGCTACTATAGGAGGCTTGTGCCAGAGCTTAAATCGAGTGACTAAGTCTCATTAGCTAGATCTGAGACTAATTGTTCGATTTCCTTAATTCTCTCCCAGGGATCGTCTTTCTCTAACAATTGCTGTTTCTTCTCTACTTCAATAGGAATGAGCTCGCTAAGTCGCCAACCTAAATCCCATAGGTTGTTATAGTCAATGGATAGTTTTTTTTGTTCTACTAAAGGATGATTTTCGAGGTTTTTCAGCAAATCAATGAGTCCAGAAAATTGCTCATCAAGGGGTATTTTTTCAGTACCTAGGCATTCTGTTTCACTAAATTCAACGCCTGCATGCAACACGCCCGAGTCTTCCTGCCAACAATCGCTGATCTTGAATTTCGCCGCACCTTCCACCGTTATAGAGAGCAGACCATTCTCAAGCTGATCCCAATCGACAATTTTAGAATAAGTGCCTGTTTGATGAATTGTTTGCTGCCCTGCTGCCTTAATCACTTCCTCACCAGACTTTAGAAGACAAACTCCGAAACCGGTGTTGCTTTTCAGACAGTGACTTATTAAATCGAGATAGCGGCGCTCAAAAATTTGCAAATCAAGTCTTCCCCCAGGAAAAATAACAACCCGAAGCGGGAATAGTGGAATTTTTTTAGTGTTGGTCATTCTATGCGCTTAATAAATGATACTAGTAGGACGAGTCTATCTTAATCAACAGAATTGTAGAAAGCTTTAAAACTAATTCAAGATTGTAGACCCATGATTTAGTTCTTGAATCAATTTGTCATGGATTCCCTCAAAGCCACCATTACTCATGATGATAATATAATCACCTGACAAACTATTCTCTTTGAGATAAGTCACGATTTCCGCAACAGATGAAAAAGCATAAGATGGCACTTTGCTTTGTGAAAGCATACTTTGAAAATCGATTTTACAATCTTCAGTTTTATACCAAACCACCATGTCAGCGGATTCACATGCGCGATTTAAAGTATTTTGATGGGCCCCTGATTTCATGGTGGCTGAACGCGGCTCAATAACAGCAATCAATCGCTTCTTCCCACTTTCAGATTTTAACTTCTCAGCCATACCATTCAGAGTAGTTTCAATCGCCGTAGGATGATGGGCAAAATCATCATACACTTTTATACCCTCAATGCTGCCTCGCAGTTCCATGCGTCGTTTCACGCCTTTAAATGTCTGTAAGGCTTCGGCTGCAGTAGTAACTTCGACGCCGACATGATGTGCTGCCGCTACCGCCGCCAACGCATTTTTTACATTATGCAGACCTGCCATTTCCCATTGGATCAGCGTACGATTCATAACTTCTCCGGTCGATCCCTGGCCATATTTTATTAATTCAAATTCTGACCCATGCTCGTTTTTCAAGCAGGCATTCCAAAACACACCCTCGTTTGCAGTTAATTTTTTGCAAACTTCATCGGGAACTGCAACTCCTAATTGCTGACGGCGAGTCCAGCAGCCCATGCGAAAAACTTCTTCTATTGCTGAATCATTGTGAGGGGAAATAATTAGACCATTGCCTGGCAATGTCCTAACTAGGTGATGGAATTGTTTCTGAATCGCTTCCAAGTCGTCGAAAATGTCAGCATGATCAAACTCTAGATTATTCAGTATGGTCGTACGAGGCCCGTAGTGAACAAATTTTGAGCGTTTGTCGAAAAAGGCGCTATCGTATTCGTCAGCTTCAACAACAAAAAACGCCGAGTCTCCAATGCGGGCTGATTGGGGAAAATTTTTAGTAACCCCACCAATAAGATAACCGGGTTTCATGCCAGCATATTCAAGTATCCACGCCAGAATCGCGCTGGTTGTAGTCTTTCCATGGGTACCGGCAACCCCGAGCACCCATTTATCACGTAATACAAATTCAGCGAGCCACTGTGGCCCAGACATGTAATTGAGCCCTTCACTGAGGGTATACTCCACCGCTGGGTTACCTCGTGACAAGGCATTTCCGATAACGACTAGGTCTGGTGAAGGCTGTAAATGCTCATGTCGAAACCCTTCCATCAAATCAATACCCTGCTCCTGCAATTGAGTACTCATTGGCGGGTAAACATTCGCATCGCTCCCGCTTACACGGTATCCCAACTGTTTAGCTAATACCGCAAGGCTGCCCATAAAAGTGCCACAAATTCCTAAAATGTGGATATGCATCAGATACTTCTCACTATTAGGCCCTTCCTTCGGGTCGCAGCAAAACTGGCGTGTTATCAGAGTAATTCTTCGATAGCATAGGGTTTCTTATCCAACGTAAATAAGCCATGACTAAGCAATCGACCAGTTTCTGGAATTTCTCCAATCAATTATACGCCAGAGATGGGGTGGCCAGTGCTTGTTTACATTTACAGGAGCAGTTCCAATTAGATGTTAATCTAGTTTTATTTTGCTTCTGGAGCGCCCATTTTGATACCACGGTCTCTGAGAATGATTGGGAAATAATTTTTAAATTCTCCCAATGTTGGAAATCCCGAGTCGTCCAACCCTTGCGTGACGTTCGCACTTGGATGAAGACTGAGAGTATCAAGAATGAAAGCAGTAACGGAGTTGGGTTTTCCACCTTACGAAATCGGATTAAACTGGACGAATTAGCCGCCGAGAAGTTTCAGCAAGAGCAAATTGAAGTGCTTGTGTCCTTCTTGCAGTCGGATAAAATTGAATTTAATGCAAAAGCGGCTAAAAGTAACTTTGAAAATCTTCTTCGCGCTCAATCGTTAGAGCTTGTCGAAGAAATGAACAAGCAATTAGATCTAATTGCTAACTCTATCAAAGAAGCTGCTTAACAGTGATGCCTACTTCTGTGCCGCTATATCGAGCACAATATCCCAATTGAAACGCACGAAACGATTCAACTCACTAATTAAAATTCGTTCTTGATCGCTATGGGCGCCGAAACCAAGAGCTGCATCTTCTCTATCGATTGCCGGCCCGATTCCGTAACACTGAATACCAAGATTGCGCAGATATGCCATATCAGTCGCGCCGGTGCTCATGGTTGGAAGCGTGATAACGCCGTAATGCTCATTAACGCCTGCCTCAATCGCGGCAAAGGCTTCGGTAGTTAAACTCGCCTGGCCAGGTGGCCGCGTGTTGCGGGCTCCCAGACTAACCTCTACCGCTGAATCAGCAATAATCTTCCGAATCTCATCAAGAAATTCAGGGATATTTTCATCAGGCAATGCACGGAAATCTACACTTGCTCGGGATTCCGAAGGGATGACATTAATTCGATAACCAGCATCAAAGATATTTGGCGAAAGTGAGCTGCGTAACATCGAAGCATGACGGGGTTCATTAGCCAGAAAATATTCATCGGCTTCACTGGCTCTGCCAGGGTCAAGCACATTTAAGTACTGCTCTGCCGTTTCGGCAGGTGAAATAGAGGCCAGGCGCTCGAAGTAAGCAGCAGTAGTTTCATTCAGTCGAATTGGTGAGCGCCAATCCGCAATTGCAGCTATCGCTTTCGCAAGACGCACGACTGAGTTGGTCTGCAAGGGAACAGACCCATGGCCGGCTACACCAGTAGCAATCAGCTCTACTCGATAAGGGATTTTTTCAACAGTCTGGACGCCTGCGTATTGTACTTCGCGATTAACTCGCGCAACGGACCCACCTTCTGCCAGGCAAAATTCTGCTGATATTTTGTCTAGGTGATTATTCACCATAAATTCAATTCCGTACTCTGTCGCTCCTTCCTCGCCGGATTCTGCAAGAAAAATCACATCTCGATCCAAGGCAATATTTTGCCGTTTCAGCTCCAGCATTACCATTAGAGCGGCAGCTAGATTGTCCTTATCATCTACCGCACCTCGACCGTAGACATAACCATCATCAACCACGGCACTGAAGGGAGGAAAGGTCCACTTTTCTGGATCTACATTGACCACGTCGGTGTGGGCCATAATTAGCAAAGGTTCTTTACTGCCATTGCCCTCAAGACGCGCCACTACGTTTGGGCGCTCCGGATCATTAAAAAGCATTTCTACCGGGATACCTTCAGCTTCCAACACATCCCGCAGGTATTCTGCAGCTGGCAGTTCTCGCCCCGGCGGATCACTAGTATCAAATTGCAGGAGCGCTCTGAAATGATCTAGGGTTTCAGCTTCAACAGCTTCCCAGTAAGACTCTTCTTGTTGAGCGAATGCATTGGAATAAAATAGAAGGCAGAACCCAACGACTTTAATGTGCTTGATGTAGTTTTTCATTATCTGCTCCCCAAGAATTACTAGTTTCCTTCCTAGTCTTCTCTTACATATTTAACCAACTGACGAGGACCGACTTCTGCACCATAAATATTTCCATACTTGTCTGCTGCTACACCTTCAGCTGCACTGGTTCCACCAGGATTCCGATCAGGATCTGGAATAAACGCAAACAAATGCCCAGTGATAGCACTTCCAACCCGGATTCCTCGACGCCATCCCGGATTTGAAGTGGCACTAGATTCAGAATCAGCAGCATAGAGCACGTCATTTGCATCTATGTAGATACCACTTAATCTTCCGAACTGATACCACTCATCAATAAAGGTACCGTCTTGCTCAAATATCTGAATACGCACATTCCCTCGGTCAGCAACGAATAATCTACCCTGTGAATCGAAAGCGAGACTGTGAGGTGTTCTAAATTTACCCGGCGCGGTGCCTATAGAGCCCCAAGACTCTATAAAGCGACCGTGGCGATCGAACTTGACAATTCGCGCTACAGTTGAAAGATCCGCATTTCCACCTTGGCCACCATGACCATCACCAACATAGATGCTTCCATCTGGACCAGTGACTACATCGTTGGGAGAGTTCAACAACGGGCCACGCCCGTCTCCGGCTACTCCTGGGCTGCCGAGAGTCAATAACAAGTCACCTTCAGGGCTGAATTTTAGAACGACATGCCCCTTGCCGGCAGCATCTGGGTTCTCTGCGATTTCTGTTGCAGTTGCGGCTCGAGCATCGGTAACCCAAACATTGCCGTAACGATCAACATGGATCCCATGTGGCCAAATAATCATGCCGCCACCAAAAGAAGTAAGGATATTACCGTCTTTGTCATACTTGATGACAGAATCAACATTCGAAGTAGCACAGCTATTGGTACCACAGCGCTCCGCTACCCAAATAGACTCACCATCAATGTCGATATCGACAGCACTGGTCGAGCCCCATGATCGACCACCAGGTAGATCAAAATAGCCATTAATTGTGCGATAGGGATTAGGGTGTTCATTTGTAGGGTTAGTGACTTTCTGTGCAATTGCACTGTTAGTAAAAAAGAACACTACGCACAAGCTAGAGTAAGTAAGCCAACAAATCCGACGAGTCATGATTTACTCCCATTTAGTTTTATTATTTGAAAACAAAGCCTATTAGGTAAAGGTTGAGATAGAATAGAAGTGAACCAGGCGAATGTCTACCTGATCAGCAAATCGAAGTGAAATCTGTTGGTCAGAAAAAATTCCTTCTTTACCCCCCCCTCAAATTAAGAAGGGGCGTTTTCCAGACGAGAACCCTGCCAACGCTTTACCAAGCCTGGGTCAAGATTGAACAAGTCCAAGACTCTCCCCACATGATGATCAACTAGATCATCGACGCTTTGTGGCCTGATATAGTGGGCAGGCATAGGAGGGGCAATTACTGCTCCTATTTGACTAGCTTTTAGCATCAATTCACAGTGACCAGTATGTAAAGGTGTTTCCCTAGGTATCAGCACTAAGCGACGCTGTTCTTTTAAGACAACATCGGCCGCACGAACTAGTAAAGAATCAGCATAAGAATTGGCAATAGCTGAAAGGGTTTTTATCGAACAGGGCGCAACAATCATGCCAGCAGTTTTAAAGGAGCCGCTAGCGATATTGGCGGCAATATCTTTGTTGGAGTGAACATGATCAGCCAAAGTCTTGACCTCATTGGCACTCCACACCGTCTCCAAACCAATATTCATTTTGGCAGAGTCAGACATGACTAAATGCGTTTCAATATCAGGTTCTGTTTTCAAGACCTCAAGCAAGCGAATCCCATAAATGACTCCACTCGCTCCGGACATGCCTATTATTAGCTGCATTATTCGATGTTCTGAAAAATTGGGGGCAGATTGTTGCATCACATCCGTCTACTGGCAAGCGCAACCGCGGCCTAGTAACATGGCGACTTCTTAACTAGTGTAGTTAAAAGCCATTATGACTAGAAACAACCTTTTCTATGCCCAGTCGGGCGGTGTTACTGCTGTTATTAACGCCAGCGCCTGTGGCGTGATCGAAACCGCAAGACAACACCGAGATAAAATCGGAAAGGTTTACGCTGGCCTAAACGGTATCGTTGGTGCTTTAAATGAAGAGTTAATTGACACTAATAAGGAAACAGCAAAATCCATTGCAGCACTTCGCTGGACCCCAGCTGGCGCTTTTGGGTCATGTCGCTACAAACTCAGATCTTACGCTGAAAATCCGAAGGAGTACGAACGATTAATAGATGTTTTTCGCGCGCATAATATTCGTTACTTTCTTTATAACGGTGGCGGTGATTCTCAGGATACTGCTAATAAAGTCTCACAATTAAGTTTAGAAATGGGTTTTCCCATCACCTGCATCGGCGTTCCGAAAACAGTCGACAACGATCTGCCTATTACCGATAACAGCCCTGGTTTTGGATCTGTTGCCAAGTATGTTGCTGTGTCTATTCGTGAAGCAGGGCTAGATGTCGCTTCGATGTGTGAAAGTTCGACCAAAATATTTGTCATGGAGGTCATGGGCCGGCATGCTGGCTGGATAGCTGGTGCTGCTGGCTTAGCTTCTGAGCAAGAAGGCGAAGCTCCTCACATAATCCTTTTCCCCGAAATTCCGTTTAACCGAGTGAAGTTTCTGCGCAAGGTGAACACTTGTGTTAAGAAGTTTGGCTATTGCGCCATTGTTGTATCAGAAGGCGCCCAAAATAAAGATGGGAGTTTTCTTGCAGCAACCGGCGGTACAGACGCATTTGGTCACGCACAACTTGGTGGAGTTGCTCCCTACATAGCCAATATGATTAAGGATGAATTGGGTTACAAATATCATTGGGCGGTTGCGGATTATTTACAGCGGGCGGCTCGACATATCGCTTCTGCTATAGATGTCGAACAAGCCTATGCCGTTGGAAAGGCCGCTGTTGAATTTTCACTCAAAGGTAAAAATTCTGTCATGCCAGTTATCGTGAGAGGAAATGGGAAAAAATACACCTGGCACATTGGTGAAGCGAAGCTTTCTGATGTTGCCAATGTAGAGAAGGTGATGCCTCGAGATTATATTTCCCGGGATGGATTTCAGATTACGGACAAAGCGAGAAACTATTTTTCACCGCTAATTCAAGGTGAAGATTATCCACCTTTTAAAAATGGCATTCCTCAATACACACGCCTTAAAAAAGTGCTAGAAAAGAAAAAACTGAAAAAATGGAAAGCAAGTTAAGGGGCCAATCTATCAATTAACCAGTTATCCTCATGGCGAAGATAACGAAATCGGTCGTGGAGCCGGCTAGCACCACCCTGCCAAAACTCAATTTCATTAGGCACGATACGATAGCCACCCCAATAGTCAGGAAATGGGATATCGCCATCTTCAAATTCCTGTTTTAAGGACTCAAACCTATCCATTAGAGACGAGCGGGAACTTAACACTTCACTTTGACGAGAAGCCACTGCCGCTATCTGACTCTCTTTTGGCCTAGATACGAAGTATTTCAAGGATTCATCAGCAGAAATTTTACTCGCAGTACCACAGATTTTCACCTGACGATCAATCACATGCCAGGGAAAGTGCAAACTGACTTTTGAATTGCTATTCAGTTCATTTGATTTACGGCTTCCGTAATTAGTATAAAAAATGAAGCCATCCTGATCGAAATGTTTTAGAAGAACAATTCTTTGGCTCGGCTGACCCTCCTCATTAACTGTAGCTATAGTCATTGCAGTCGGATCATAAATCTCTAAATCCAAGGCCTGCTGCATCCAAAGGCTGAACTGATCTACCGGGTTATCAATTAGCTCTTCACGCCGCAATCCGCCGTGCAAATACTCTCTTCTTAAAGATTCAAGATCCACTTATCTTTCCTGTTAAAACTTCTATTCTGTATGGATTAAATAACTGCTCTCGCTTTGTTGGCAATTTGACCTGCCCATTCCCGAGATGACTGGACCAAGCAAACTTTTCAATTAGTTTAAACTTGCACTCAATTAATCAGCAATCTAGAAAGGATGAACAAAACCCTGGGGAGTATTATTTTTTTAACGTATCAAATCGCCATAATTCCAGTATTGCTGGCGCCCAGTACCGGTTTGATAATAATAAGTTCCCAGACCATGTTTAGAGCTCGCAAAAAATCCACCAACATATTTTTGACCCCCTGGCCAACGGTAAGTCCCTTGCCCCTGATAATGATCATCAACAAAACCACCAGTATAGTTTTCGAAATTTTCCTTTAACCAAAATTCAGAGTGTTCATTTTCATTCCAGCGAGGGAGATCAAAAATATAAGAACCCTGACCATTACGCTTATTATTTTCCCATTGACCAATATAGAGTTTGCCTTTGCCATTCCAGTGGGTGCCACGACCTTCGCGAATTCCGATGACCCAATTACCGACATAAACCTCTCTTTCTGTAAATGAAATTGGAATTTCTAGTCGTCCATAGCCATGAAATTCACCGTCTCTGAAATTACCGACATACTCACCAGGCCCCCACTGTGTTTTTAGTGCTAGGGTGCCGCGGCCCGAAGCGCAGTCACCATAAACACATTCTTCCTCCGATACGCTGGAAAGGGATTGAGCTGAAACGCTTGCTGCTCCGACGGTGAATACCATAGCTCCAGCGGATAGAAAACTACCACGCAGAATAGAGAACAGTGAGGCTTTCATGCGAACACCTTTTGCATTATTTCTTTCATGAATATAATTATAACCCTTCAGCGATAGCAGTAACTAGCCTGAAAATATGTGATTTACAACTATAGCCAAAGGCATAGACTAAAACCATGCCAACGGAGCTAAATATCCGGCTGAAGGGGAACAACTTCGCGAACATAAAACGAAGCGAAGGCGAGTTAAATATGATGAACTTATTGAGTGATTTTTCAAAAAGTTCTTACAGTAGATAGGGATTTAATTCTCAAATAGATAAAGGCTGACGCGATCACAATCTACTTTACAAGCTTTATCATCTTTAAAATCATTTATTTTGTTTAATGAAAGTTATATGACACCGACACGAAATATGATCCAGCGATTCGTCTAATGATTATTTAAATAACGCCTCGCAATACATTTAATGGGCTAATGTTGACGACTTTCCGAGTAGAGTTTACACCAAGGCCAGCGATTATAAGCATGCCTAGTAACGGCCCTGCTATCCACACCCAATAGTGCAGTGAAAACTCCTGTTCGAAAATTTCTTCTTGCAGATAATATACACTAGCCTCAGCACCAATAGTCGCAATCAACCCGGCAACAAAACCGATACTAGCAAACTCAATAAGCAAGCTTGTCAGGATTAGTTTCTTTCCAGCGCCTAATGTTCGAAGTATCGCATTTTCATGAAACCGTTCATCGAGACTGGCATTGACACAAGCCAACAATACCAGCGCGCCACTCAACAGGACTAGAATAGAAATTAGTTCAATCGCGGATGTAACTTGAGCAATGATAGTTTGTATTTGCTCAATCAAGCCATCGATCTCAATAATCACCATCGTTGGAAATAGACGAATCAAATCGTTCAATAATATCTTCTGCTCCCTCTCCATAAGTGCGGTAGAGAGAAATGTCGCACCAATATGATCGATAGTACCAGGAGAAAAAATGATGAAGAAATTTGGTTGCATATTATCCCAGCGAACACTCCGGAAACTGGAGACTTCCGCAGAAACAATTTGTTGGTTGACTTCAAATTCCAAACTGTCACCGAGCTTTAGATCTAACCATTCGGCATATTCTTGCTCAATTGAGACATAGCCTGGCTGCGATTCTGACCCCCACCAGGCGCCTTCCGTAATGAGATTTTCACTAGGCAAATCTTCGGCCCAGGTTACCTGACGGCGACTTAATTGACCTCGAACCCGTCGGCCGCCAGTGGTGGCCTCTTCGCCATTTACCGGCGGGGCATCAGTTTGCGGACCTGAAACGGCCTCCGCAATCTCTGAATCTATTTCCACGCCTTCAAGCTCTAAATTTTCGATCTCATCATCGAGCTGAGCGTTTTCGGTCAAGGTGCCTCTACTCGCCGTCACTTGGTCTTCGTCACCCGGGTCTGGCAGATCGCCATTCACTCTAGTTACTCGGGCACTGATTAAGGGATAAAATTGATTACCTTGAATTCCATTCTCAACGAAGAAACTTTCAATCCCTTCTATTTGATTTTGGGTAATGTTCATCATGAAATGATTAGGTGTATTCTCAGGCAATTGTGCCTGCCATTCCTCAATCAAATCTGTACGCAACAACGTCAAAATTAACAACGACATAATAGTGATTGAAAATACCATTACCTGCAGAACATTTTGCTTACGCCTTCTGCGTGCTGCGGTCATCGCCAACAACCAGGCACTGCCTGCCTTCATCCCTGCAGAACCACTGGAACGTAAAAATAGATAAGAAACAATCGAAAGAAACAGCGCTATAGCACCAACAGAAATCACCAATACTGAAGTAAGTACAAAATCCTGACTATACCAAAACACTAAAAAGATGGTGCCAAGTATGCCAAAAACATAAGGCACGTTGGCTCCAATTTTTTGCTGACTCATGTCTTTTCGCAGCACTCGCAATGGAGGCGTTTCACGCAGTGCGAGCAATGGCGGAAGGGCAAATGAAAGCAAACAAATAAAGGCCGTCATAGCCCCAACCACATAGGGCTGAATACTCGGCTCAGGTAAGCTGATCAATAAGAGTGATTCCAGGAAAATCAGAATTACCCAATGAACGAGCCAGCCAAGCAACCAACCGACAACAACAGCAATAGCAGCAAGTGCAATTTGAATCGATAAATAAATGAAAGAAATTTGAGAAGAGGTACAACCGAATGTTTTTAGGATCGCAACATAATCGTAGTGTCTTTCACTGTATCGCTTAGCGGTTAAAGCGATAGCAACCCCTGCGAGGAGTACAGCAAACAGTGAGCCTAATAAAAGGAAACTTTCCGCACGCTCCAGTGCTTCGCGTACCTCTTCGCTTTCTTCGCGAATATCCCGTATGTAATATCTACCACGCCATTCTTCTCGCGCCCGGAACCATTCCTCAAAGGAGTCGAGTTCACCTATTTCATCCGCTGCGAAAAGATAGCGATAACTGACACGGCTACCAAGCTGCACAACATTGGTTGCGATGACATCATCCATGTGAAGCATTAGTCTAGGACCTGCACTGTCCATCATGCTGCCACCGGAACGATCCGGCTCTGCAATGATTATCTGGCTAACGATTAATTCAGCCTCTCCTACAAAAATCGAATCACCAACTTCAATTTCTAGCGCCGACAAAGCCCGAGACTCCAACCAAACTTCACCTGGAGAGGGCCCATTTTGGACTGGTCGCCCACGGACAAAGGGCTCCTCTGCAATAATCACATCGCCACGCAATGGGTAGCCATCGGTAACCGCTTTTGCTGCGACGAGCATATTGCCGGAGTCAGTGAAAGCCATCGAAGTGAAGGAGAGTATCTCTGCAGTCCGAAGACCTCGCGCCTGCCCTTCCTCGAGGACTTCTTCCGGGAGAACTCCCCGGCCGCTAACAATACGATCAGCGGCTAACATATTTGCTGACTCCAACAAGAGTGCTTTTTCAAGTCGATCAGTAAACAAGGCTATGCCAGTAACTGACGTTACCGCCATTACTAAGGCAAGAAATAATAGGCGCAATTCACCCCCTTGCCAGTCCCTCCAAAGCAAACGCATTGAGAGGTTAAAAAGATTTCCAAGGGGTTTGTTATCAGTAAGTATCTTGCTGCTTGCTTCAGGCACTAGCTGCTTCCTCAGTAGATTCATCGCTCACCAGCTCACCAGCAACTAGTTGCAGTTTTCTATCGCAACGGGACGCGAGCCGGTCATCGTGAGTCACTAATACTAAGGTAGTGGCATATTCACGATTGAGCTCAAACAACAGGTCAACTACTTTGGATCCTGTAGCAGTATCGAGATTTCCTGTTGGTTCATCGGCAAAAAGAATACGAGCCTTAGTTGCAAATGCTCTCGCTATCGCCACGCGCTGCTGCTCGCCGCCGGAGAGTTGATTGGGGTAATGGTGCCAGCGTTCCTCCAAGCCAACTCTTTCTAATAAGCTAACCGCTTTTTCTCGTGCCTGAGCGTCCCCTTTTAGTTCAATAGGCAGCATCACATTTTCTAAGGCTGTGAGGCTGGGCAGTAACTGAAATGACTGAAATACGAATCCCACTAATTGACCGCGAAGTATGGCGCGCTGTTCTTCATCTAATTCGGACAGTTCATATCCATCAAGCAGTATCTCTCCGGATGATGAACCGTCCAGACCAGCCATAAGTCCAAGTAGTGTTGATTTACCGGAGCCCGAAGCGCCAATGATGGCAACAGCCTCGCCTGCTGCTATATGAATACTAATTCCTTTTAGTATTGTCAGCACGCCTTCGCTGGTATCTACAGCTTTTACCAAATTTCTTGTCTCTATCATGTGTTCATTATCCGCAGGCAAAACAGTGCGCATTATAGTCGAATTAAAGCAAAGAAGGGGCTGTTAAAGCGCTTTAGTGGATTCCCTCTTTTGAGTCTATTAAAGTATACGAAATTCGAAGATCTGGTTTACCATATTCTATACATCCATTAGTAATTGAATCGATGAAAGCCCGAATTATCAGTTTGTTAGTCATCATAATGAGTCTGTACCCTCTGGTTGCGCGCAGCGCCGAGGAGGCTACCAACACATTACTAGTATACGGAGATAGCCTAAGCGCAGCCTATGGGATTCAAGAAGCGCAAGGCTGGGTGACCTTGCTAGAGAGCAGGCTAAATGAAGAGAACTGGCCCTACAAACTCATAAACGGCAGTGTTAGTGGCGAAACCACCACCGGCGGCCTAGAACGTCTACCTGCAATGTTGAGTATTTATCAACCTGACCTCGTTATCCTTGAACTTGGCGGTAACGACGGATTACGCGGCCTTCCGCTTGAGACTTTAAAAGCCAATCTCAAAAAAATGATTTCATTAATTAGAGCTGAAGGGGGTGAAGTACTGCTAACAGGAATCCAGATTCCCCCGAATTATGGGCCACGCTATACGGAACCTTTTTTCAGCCTATACACTGAAATTTCAGAAGAAGATTCGCTAGCTCTAGTGCCCTTTCTGATCGAGGGAATTCCGCAACAGCCAGAGCTTATGCAAAATGACGGCATACATCCCAAAGCTGAAGCTCAAATTATGATCTTGGATAACGTTTGGCCCTATTTAGAGCCGATGCTGAGCAGACGTTAAACTAACAAGCATAGGTCGAGCAGCGAAAAGATAACTGGAGATTTTTAACACAATCTAACTCAAATCCTTTTCTTCGTTGCGGCGGCGCAGGACCCATAATCCGTTAATTTGCAGCCTCATTACCCTATCGTTGCCACCACAAGTTTGGTCAAGATTGGGCAGTAAATAATTGGCTCAATACTAAATAAGTACTTACTTCATTGGCTAGACTTTATCGATTCGGAATGAATCAGATCCATTAATTTTGAATAACATAAAAGCCGACGCCAGATTGCACATAGCCATCGCTAGAAGTGCCATATTGTAATCGCCTGCGATATCATAGTAATAAGCTACTAGCACCGGACCCAAGGCCGACATCCCGAATGTAAATGGCATAGCAGTAGAGCGCACCGAACCAAGATAGCGCCTGCCGAAGAATGAAGCCCATATCACTTCCTGCAAAGGGAGAAGCCCTCCCCAACCAACTCCCATAATGAGAAAACTCGCATAAATCAATATGTCCATTTGATTAGCTACGCTGAACACTATTAGCACGACTGAGCACCCGGTTATGGCCGCACCAAGAGAAGCCAGTCGACTCGGGCTGTATTTATCAATTAGATCTCCCCAAAAAGGTTTGCTGATAAACGCCGGCACAGAGGCAATCGAAATCATTGTGGCTGCCACCTGCCTTGAATAACCTGCGTCTGTCATCAAAGGAATGGTTTGAATTAGCATCACAGTTATCGATATCTGAAACAAACCAAAAGCCAGAACTAGAAAATAGAAGCTAGAAGTTCTCATCGCCTGTGCTCTGGTCATGGATTTTTCAAAATCTGCTTTAGCGGCTTCACCGTCTCCCGCATCCATTTCAGCCTGAGATTTTCCATCGGGATGTAATTGATAATCTTCCGGACAGCGCCTGACAAAAGCCGACATCGGCAAAGTAACTAGAAAAGTAGCAATTCCCAATAGCTGCCAAGACTCGCGCCAGCCAAATATATCTACCATCCAGGTTGCAATAGGTGGCAGCAAGATTCCGCCCAGGGAAATTCCCATCCCTGCAATTGCAACCGCACGACCTCTTCTTTCGACAAACCATTTCCCAAGAGTGACGTTTATTACAAGATTGCCTATTAGCGCCGCACCGATAGTGAGAATCAAACCATTGAGCAATAACCACTGGAGCAAAGTGCTGATGCTGCCAAGGCTATAAACAGCCAATGCCAAGATAAATGAGCCAACAAAAATAAACGGACGACCCCCGTACCGATCGATATGGGAGCCAATCACAAAGCCGGTGCATGCCATCACAACCTGGCCAATTGACCGAGAAGCGGTAAATTCTGCTCTAGTCCAACCAAATTCCTCGGTCATCGGGATCATGAACGAACCAACAACGTAATTCGCCATTCCAACCGCGAAAAATTGAGTAATAAATCCAGCCAGAACGATCCAATAGCCGTAATAGACTCGATTAGATGAGAAAGACAAAGGCAATGGTAATCCCGCCAACAAAAAGACCGGATTCTAATCTATCAAATTAGGATAGTATACAAACTTCATCGGAGCCTTTCTTACCTGAGCTATTAATAAGATACCTGACCCTATAAAAAATACGCCATTAATATATAGCTTGTATTCTAGAAAGTACTATTGCATTAGAAGATTTACGCTGTCATACCTACTAGAAAAATATTACCAGAACTCTACCAAATAGAGACGACCATAATGCTAGAGAGTCCGCTATGTGGAAGAGCTCTATCCCGATTCATCGCGGACTTTTCGGGCGCTGAAGCCCACTTTTCTTATGTTAGAAAGACTAACATCTTAATTAAATAGAATTTTTATTGGAGCGCAAGCTAGCACTAGGCGAAGTGAACATTCTTCTTTAGACAAAGTAATACACTCCAAGAACGATTGATGGAAACATTTAGTACCGGACGGGATGTCTGCTATAAGAATAGTGACTAAGTATTTTTCAACCCTAGTCCAATCCCTGCAAATAGCTAATCTTTTTTTGTTATAGCACTCTAAGAGCTGGTAATTGCCAAGTATTGACTTACAACTTTTTCCACACCCTGCTCCAAACATTCAACTATTAATGCGTGACCAATGGACACTTCCAGGATATTCGGGATCATCAAAAAACGTTCAAGATTATGTAAATCGAGATCATGCCCTGCATTAATACCAATTCCTAGTTCTGTCGCTCGACATGCAGTATTCGCAAAAGCCCCCAATACTTTTTCTTCATTTTCGGTGGCGAAACTGGAAGCGAATTCTTCTGTATACAACTCGATACGTTTAGCGCCAACGACTAAGACCTCGTCAACGAAAGCTGGTACTGGATCCAAAAACAAGCTACTTCGAATTCCAGCAGAATGAATGTTGTCGAGCACTCCCTTTAGCAACTCGGCATTTTTTCCCACCTCCCAACCATGATCTGACGTCAGCTGGCCTGGCGTATCAGGAACTAAAGTGCACTGTGCAGGCTCCACAGACATTACTAGATCTAGAAACTCTTCTGATGGATAGCCTTCAATATTTAACTCGACCCAAGGTTGAGATTTTAGAAATTCACTTAGATCCAGAACGTCTTGCCGAGTAATATGCCGCTCGTCTGGACGCGGATGAACAGTAATGCCTCGGACCCCTAATCCAATCAGGCGTTCAGCAAATTCAACGACATTCGGATAATCTCGGCCGCGAGAATTTCTTAACCAAGCTATTTTGTTCAGGTTTACACTCAACATTGTCATCTTAGGTGTCCTTGGCTTGCAAAAAGTCTAATATAACCTTTTGCAGGACTTGTGGTTTTTCTACATGCAACCAATGACCAGCCTGCTTAATTATTTTCATGTTTGCATTAGGGAATAGTTGCAATATTTCTGCCTCATGTTTTGACTGAATATATTTTGAGATCGCTCCCTTTATGAATAATGTTGGCTTTGTAAAAGTCCCACCTTCCGAAGGCTTTTCTCTTAGCCTGGCGTAATTACTTTCTATAGACTCAAGATTTAAACACCACCCGTATTTACCTTCATTATTACGAACAAGGTTGGTAAGCACAAAATTTCTCGTTGCTTCATCCTCCACAAATTCAGCTAATAGCTGTTCTGCCTCTTTACGACTACTAATTTTATCAAGAGCCATGGCTTTCATACCTGAGATGATTTGCAAGTGCCCATCCGCTTTATCAGGATAGGTAATCGGTGCTATATCAACCACAATACATTTCTCGACTCTATCACTGTGAGTAAGCGCCAGTTCCATAGAAACTTTGCCACCCATCGAATGGCCAATAAAATATCCGCTACTGATTTTGAGATGATCCATTAACTCGACCACATCATTTGCCATAATCGGATAATTAAACTGAGAGCCATGAAAGGACCCGCCATGGTTTCTTAGATCGACACCTATCACCGCAAAATGCTCAGACAAATTTTTGCTGTGCCAGCCCCAGTTGCTTAAACTACCAAATAGCCCATGAAGAATAAGCAGAGGTGTCCCATTATTAGAATATTGTCGATAGTTGAGTAGCATCCTCTATTTAAGCGCTTTCAATATTTTAATAACATCATCATGGTGGGTTTTTGTCCTCACTTTATCCATGATATGAATAAGTTTGCCTTTGTTGTCGATAACGAATGTTGTCCGAATGATACCCATGAATTCACGACCCATAAATTTTTTGAGCCCCCATATTCCGTATTTATCAGCAATTTCATGACCCTCATCTGACAAAAGTCTAAAATTTAAGTCCTCTTTATTCTCAAACTTCTTTAAACGAGACACCGGGTCAGGACTGAGGCCTAGGGCCACAGCACCAAGCTCAGCGAGTTCTTTTTTGCTATCTCTCAGACCGCATGCCTGGACAGTACAACCAGGCGTCATAGCTTTCGGATAAAAATACAACACAATGTGATTCTTACCTTTAAAGTCTTTTAAACTAACTTTATTTCCGTTTTGGTCCCGCGCTGAAAATGCCGGTGCTGCACTTCCTATCTTTAATGCTGTCATATCTCTTCCGCTCTAAAGCCATCTCGTTAGTATGAAAAGTCTACCGCAATTTGAGACTACATTCATATTTGTATAATCATTATCCTCTATCAATTATCCCTCATAATGCTTACCTTAAATTCTTATCTTTTGTTAACATCTATTATATGGAAAAACCGAAAGCAATCGTCGTTTTGACCGGAGCAGGGATTTCAGCAGAGTCCGGGATAAAAACCTTTCGTGCCTCCGACGGACTATGGGAAAACCACCCAGTGGAAGAAGTCGCAACGCCCGAAGGATTTGAACGCAATCCACAATTAGTTTACGAATTTTACAATCAACGTCGACAACACTTATTAACTAAAGATGTTAAACCCAATGCTGCGCACACAGCGCTTGCAAAGTTTGAGCATGAGTTTTCCGGGTCATTTCTTTTGGTAACACAAAACATTGATAATTTGCATGAACGTGCTGGTAGCAATAACCCTCTTCACATGCATGGCGAATTGTTGAAAATGCGCTGCCTAAACTCACAGATGGTTTTTGATATTCGCGAAAATTTCGATTATGACACTAAATGTCAATGCTGCCGCTCACCAGGAAACCTGCGGCCAAATGTCGTGTGGTTTGGTGAAATGCCCTTCCACATGCACCAAATCAATAATGCCTTAGAGGCTTGTGATTTATTTGTCGCCATCGGCACTTCCGGTAATGTCTACCCAGCATCGGGTTTTTCTCAAACAGCAAGAAACAGACGCGCTCATACCGTTGAACTAAACCTCGAGGCAACTGGCTCATCTTTTGATAGCCACTTATACGGAGCTGCAACCAAAGTCATCCCCAACTATTTCAAACAAATACTTGATTCATAAGCGAACACGAAAACACTTCAATTAGATCTAAGGTTTTACTACAGTCAAACTAGTGTGGAATACGGGAAACACATGTTTAGTAAAAAATCGAAAGGCCTTAGCGGCCTGCTCTTCACACTACTAATACTAGCGATCGTTGTTTATGTTGCTACAGGACCGCAGCAACCCGCTGCTGACTCCTCGTCTGCCAGCTGGTTACAAAGAGGCCCTTATTCCGTAGGGACCGCTGAATTTAATTTTGTTGATGATTCCAGGTCCACCAATGAAAACCGAGGTTTTGCGGGATCATCAAATCGCACACTAAAGACTTCGATTTGGTATCCACAAGATTTAGACGAGGCTCTTCCTCTGATAATTCACAGCCATGGAATAATGTCCCGAGGCAATGAATTAGCTAATGTGGCCGAGCGGCTTGCGTCTCATGGTTATGCTGTTGCTGCCGCCGATTACCCTTTGACCAATGGACAAACTCCAGGCGGCGCCAATGCCAGCGATGTTACAAACCAACCGGCAGATGTGTCTTTTCTAATTGATTCAGTCCTCACCCTTAGCTTTGACGAAAAACCTTTTATTGGCTCTATTGATCCAAATCGCATTGGGCTCTCTGGTTATTCATTGGGCGGCTTAACAACGGTACTTGCTACCTATCACCCACGCTGGAGAGATCCGCGTGTTAAGGCATCACTCTCAATTGCTGGTCCCATCAATGTATTTACATCCCGGTTTTATAAAACGAGTGACGTGCCCTTTCTCGGTATAAATGGAACCGCAGATGCTCTTATTGATTATGATACTAATGGCCTAATAATTCCGGAACGAATCACTAATGCCTCTCTGGTAACAATCGCTGGGGGCTCACATTTAGGCTTTCTGGCAATTGCAGATCCGATTTTTCGATTTATGCATAATCCCGACTCCATTGGCTGTCAAGCTGTACTTTCAGTTCTGGAAGACGGCACCGATGACGTGTTTGTATCCTTTGGCAGTGAATCTGATGGTGTTTTACTCGACCCAAACGTACCAACAATATGTGCCACTCTGCCGCCTAGAGAAGCAGCCCATCCTGGACGACAAACAATGATTTTAGAAATTGCGGTATTGGCATTTTTTGAATCGGTATTTGGTGAAACAGAACCTATTCGCAGCGCAGCCAAGGAACAGCTAGAAATCTCACTCGCAGCAGATTTCGAAGAAGCGACCTTTACTGATTAAAGCCGGAAAGAAAGCGTTGCCGGCAAAAGGCAGTTTTGATCATTGCAAAGCTGAACTTCACAGATTACCTCAGCACTAAAACTCAGTTGATCCGTTGGTAATTGAGAGCGCTCTAGTCTTATTGTTATTGTTATGTCGGAGGCATAGATGGAGATTTCTTCACCATCAACTCCAGCTATTGTCTTATCAGACTCGGGGTAATCAACTGATTTTATCACCCAGTGCTTCTCATTGTCTGACACATCCAGTGTCATCTCCTTATACTGCCCACTCGTAGTTTGTGGTGAAGTGATATGCCATCCTTCTTCAATTTTAAGTGTAAAGGTTACTTGTTTAGTGCTTAGATCATTCGATGTTTTCTGTGCTGCTTGAATTTTCGCCAAACCACCTCCGACATATTGAGTAATTAACGAACTACTTTTATCGAAACTGGACAATTGCCGCAACATACTTGTGTGACTTACCGCATTGTCATTAATGTCGCCGATCAAGGAACCTATGCAACGTTCACATTTGATGCGATAAAACTCATAACCAACCCCATCACTACTAATCAATGCGCTCCTGTCTCGTAAACTAATTAGACAAGCCAAAGCTGTGCTTACAGGAGAGATCGTTGCACCATCACTAGCGCTCCGAGACCTGGTTAATTGTGGCCCTATTTGATTGCGGGGGCTTAGAAAAAAACCTTGGTGCTCGACATCCCAAAATTCATCTAGGCACACACGCATTAAAACATCTGCATTTTTTAAATACTGCGGCAATGAAGTCACATCAAACAACATAATCAAAGCTTCTATGAAATTAGCATAATCCTCAAGCTGGCCTTGTATTGCTGTTGTCTTATTTAGATAGATACGACTTAATTTTCCATCTCCATCAACGTTGCTAACTTGGATTAATTGCGCAGCTTTCTCAGCCGCATCAATCCATTTCTCGTTTTGATAATAGCTCCCAGCTTGTGCAAGGGTTGAGATCATCGCTGCCGCCCAGGCGACAATAAGTTTGTCATCCCTTAAAGGGTGTATCCGTTCTTCGCGAACTTGATAGAGCTTCTGGAGAGTTCTATCGAGATCTTCAGAAAAATTTTCTCCATACTGTTTTGCATAATAGGAGAATGACTGGGACAAATTGAGAATATTAGAGCCTTCAAAATTTCCGTATTCAGTAGGGCCATACACGTCGACAATAAGGTTCGCTTCTTCGGTAGATAAATTTTCATGGAGTTCTGCTATTGTCCAGAGGAAAAATATACCTTCAGCTCCTTCGCTGTCAGCATCTGTGGCTGAATAGAATCCGCCTTCAGGAAGCTGCATATCTCTTAGCACATAGTCCAAAGTTTGATAACAAATGCGCTTAAAAAATTCATTGCCAGTCAGTCGATAGGCCTGCAGATAAGCAAGTCCCAATTGTGACTGGTTGTAGAGCATTTTTTCAAAATGCGGCACCAGCCATTCTGCATCTACACTGTAACGATGAAAACCACCCGCTACTTGATCGTAAATGCCTCCCCGCGCCATCGCATCTAAGCAGCGAATGGCAAACCCAGCGGCCTTGTCGTCTCTATTCCGAGTTGCTCGATCAAGCATGAAAAGCAGCAAGGGTTCCTGGGGGAATTTTGGCGCTCCAGCTAAACCACCTAAACTTCTATCCTCTCTTTGAAACAGCGCTTGACTGACATGGTCTTGGATATCCTTATCAATGCTCTCGGCTTGCTTCCGCTCACTTAGAATTCTATCAATCGCTTCACTTATTTGTGTTGCACTTGTTTCAAGCTCGGCATATTTTCCAGCCCATGCTTCACTAATTTGCTGTAATAGCTTCATGAACGCTGGAGGTGGAAAATAAGTAGCAGCAAAAAATGGCTTACCATCGCTCAATAAGAAGTTTGACATAGGCCATCCACCATGACCTGACATGATTTGAACGCCAGTCATATATGCTTCATCAATATCAGGATACTGCTCGCGATCCATCTTGATGCTAATGAAAGATTCATTTAAAAGCCCTGCAATTTCGACATTATCGAAACTTTCAACTTCCATGACATGACACCAATGACAAGTCGAATAGCCAATTGATAAAAAAATTGGTTTGTTTTCCTGCTTTGCAACGTGGAAAGCTTCCGCTCCCCATGGATACCAATTCACAGGATTGTGAGCATGCTGTAAAAGGTAAGGAGAATCTTCTCTCACTAGTCGATTTATAAATATTGTCGAACCGTCATCAGTCAGATGTTCAGTTCGTTTGTCATAGGAGCCTTCCTTTTCAGCTTCTCGTGCGCGTAATTCCTGTTCTAGTTCTTGCATAGTCGACAAATCTTTCCTCGAACACTCAGTAGAATAAACTGGATTTATTGTAATTGTTTTACTGCTTAAGTTATAACAGCAATAACTGAAATATAGCGTTCGCAACGCCCACTCAACCCGCATAAGTCAAGCAATTAAGAATAAATTCTGTAGCCCTTTGTTGCGCTATTGTGCTGGAGCAAAACCCCAGTAAATGCTACTTTCTCGACTAAACTTTGCTAAGGAGTCGAAAGACTTATGGTATCTCCCACCAATCAGTCTCGCAGATCTTTTTTAAAAACATCCGCCGCAGCTGCCAGTGTAGCTACCCTAGCGTCATGCAGCGCCAATAGCGGGCTCAAAGCGACTCAATCTCAGGGTCAAAATTTTTTCCCGAGCCACAACGAACGCTCCAGAGGTTGGCTGCGCTTCATCTGGCAGAAAGCAACCACGCCAGATAACTGGGGCTATAGCGAGGAGGTAGAGCGACCCTGGGGAATAAATATACCCCGCGGTGAAATAGATTGGACAGTTCGCGGCGATCGGCCTCATCCCTGGTGGGATCAATACAGCGCCGCTCCAATGCTTAGCTACCCGCGTTTTGATTTATCAGATTCGAGCTACCCAATCTTACTTATGGCTGATCAAACGCCAGCATGGCGAGAGGTATACACCCGTGTTATGGATGAGTTAGCCACACGGCATACCTCTTACTGGGCTGCCATAGACTGGAACACCTTTATCGGACCAAGCCCAGACAGGGAAAATTATGATGCGTTCAATGCACCTGGCTTCGCGTCATGGCCAGAACGAGTAAAGGGAAATTATGACGCGCCAGGCTGGACTGCAAACGGTGTTGAGCCGTGGGGACTGCAGCCAGACCCAATAGGTGCCGACGGCAACTTATTTTTTCGGGGTTGGCTTAATCTTGTTCTATCGATTTACAAATATGTTTCCGGTGATGACAAATGGGAGCGGCCCTGGGAAATTGCAGGTTATGAAAATGAGCATTTTCAGTGGACTCAGCCAAAGATAGTCGAACATCTCCATAACCAGTACACCGCACGCCCTGAAGGCCCCCATTGTGAAAACACCAAGGTGTGGCCAATCTGTAATTCGGCAGCCGGACTTGGTATGTATCTTTCGGACCAACTGGGTATGACCAATTCCCATGGTGTTTTCGAGAATTGGGTCGAATTCACAAGAGACAATTACATGGGTATTAATGCTCAAAATCAGATCGAGTGGATGACCCTTTACTACGATCCGCTGGCAGAATTCAAGGTTAACTCTCCTGGTGCAGCAGTCGGGACAGGTGTAGCTTTCTATTTAATGCCCCAGTCGCCTGAATTGGCGACACAAATTTACGATGCTATTGCAAATGCCAATGGCTGGCGCGACCCAGCGCAACAGATAGCCCCCAATGCACAGGGATTGGTGATGGCCAAGGCTCTGGGTGACAGCGTGGCAGCTGAGCGCCTAAGCGCGGCCGCCGAACAACAGTCTGAACCACGATGGTTCGGTGAAGACATGGATAAATTTGGTTGGTGGTTTAATAACGGAGAACCTTGGCCAAGAGGTCAAGGATGCGCCCAGCAAATGATCAGTGAGATTGGTGAGGGAAACTGGATAGACGCATTTAAAGTAAAACACTTAGACAAGTACTCAGCGCCCACACTCGAAGGAGTCGACTATCCTAACTTGGGCGTAGATACAGCCTGGAATGATAAGCAAAGTGGCGTACTCCACATAGGAACTTATGTTGGCAATCGCAGTGCCTCTGGCCGTTCTACTGGATGGCAGATTACTAACCTGCCTAACGCGGCTGATGCCGTTGTGATATGTGACGGAACTACCATAGGCGACGTTCAGGTCATCGACACAAACACGATTCGGGTACCGACTGACATTGGAGAACACAAGTACCAAATTTATACTGGTTACTTCGGTCAGGAAGTGGCACGAAACCAACCAGACCCATTCATAGTTGCCAGTGCGTCATCTGCTTCTACTATAAGGCGCACAGCCGAACAAAATACAAAAGCAGCGGAATCCGTGATGGCCAGCAAAGTAACAGGCTGTCCGTGCTGCGCGGGAACTGCTTAAGAAAATTCAAAGAAAAATCAAAAATTAGAAATGAGATTCTACGGATGACAAGAACAAATCGAGCAAGTCTTCTAGCTTTACTCAGCTTTTACCTTGCAAGCTGGTCAAATGTAACCGCCGATCATCACGGCGAGAGCGATGCGTTCACTCTCGAAGAAATCATCACTGGGGATCATCGCAGCGCGGAAAACATTGCCCGAAATTCTGCCAGAAGACCAGTTGAGACTTTAGCATTTTTCGGTTTAGAACCGGACATGACACTCATCGAAATCGGACCTTCCGGTGCCTGGTACACTGAAATACTCGCGCCCTATATGCGTGATCATGGCCGGTACTATGGCGCCCATTTCTCGCCCAATACGACCAATGCATTTCAAAGACGTAATCTGGAAAATTTTGAAGCTAAGCTATCTTCGAATCCAGAGCTTTATGGGAAAGCTATTATTCGGAGCTTGCATCCTCCTGCTGAAACAGCAATTGGACCCGAAGAGGGAGCCGACATAGCTCTAACATTTCGCAATGTACATAACTGGATGGCCCGAGGATTAGACCAAGAATTCTTTGATGCGTTTTATGCTAATCTAAGACCCGGAGGCATTCTAGGCGTTGTCGAACATAGGGCGCCGGACAGTGCGAGCCGACAAAACATGATTGATAGTGGCTATGTAAGTGAAGCCCATGTAAAAAGTGTCGCTAAGAGCGCTGGTTTTGAGTTTATTGCTTCTTCTGAAGTTAATGCCAACACGAGAGACAGCAAAGATCACCCAGAAGGTGTTTGGACGCTGCCTCCGAACTATCGAATGGGCGATACTGACCGGTCTAAATATACCGCAATCGGTGAATCTGATCGTATGGCTCTTAAGTTTAGAAAACCTATTTGAGTTAATTACCAAAAACCTCAGCCTCTTCAAGAATAGATCAAGGGTAGATTCCACTTATACTAGCCAGTAGTTTCAATATTATTTTTCTGTCTTACCTCAGTCTCTTTGGTTGTTCCAAACACCGCAGAACTCACAAATACGGAAGTAGATAATTTGCGATCCATAAGATCAAAGCTACAAACCCTTGCCTTGCAATTTGTCTTCGCGCTTGTCTCACTACCAGTCTCTTTGGTCTTATTTGGACAAGAAGTAGTCATCGGCGAAGATGTTGATGGCCGCGTGACTGTGCGGGCTATTCGCTTTGACGGCGAAATAAACATCGACGGAAGGTTAGACGAAGACATTTACTCCTCAGTAGCCCCAATGTCAGATTTCATTCAAAACTTACCTGATGACGGCGCTCCAGCCAGCGAGAAAACTGAAGTTTGGGTTTTTTATGATGACGATAATATCTATGTTACTGCTAAAAATTATGAATCTGTTCCTGAGGAAGACTGGGTTGCAAACGAGATGCGGCGGGATACATTTCAGCTTAGAACCAACGACTCTTTTTCTGTAATGTTGGACACCTTTCTTGACCGCCGCAATGGTGTAGCGTTCCTGGTTACCCCAATCGGCGGCTTTTCTGATTTTGCTATTTCTAATGAAGGTGATCGTGGGCGCGGTGTTAACTTCGATTGGAATATTGTTTGGGACTCACGTGTTGGTCGCTTCGATGGTGGCTGGACTGTCGAAATGGAAATTCCTTTTCGCTCACTTCGCTATGAGCCCGGCGATGAACAAACATGGGGTTTGCAATTCAGGCGCATTGTTCGCCGACTAAATGAAGCTTCTTACTTAACTGAATTGCCGCTATCTGCAGCGCTTGGCAACAGCTTGGTTGCCGGCATGTGGCGGATCTCTGAAGCAGGCACTTTGAATGAGCTTGAAGTACCGCCCCGCAACTTCAATCTAGAAATTAAACCCTATGGTTTGGGAACGGTAACAACCAATCGTTTAGCAAACCCTAGGATTAGTAATGAGTCAAAAGGTGAAGTCGGAGTTGATGTAAAACTCGGCATTACTAATAACTTAACCGCAGACTTTACTTTAAACACAGATTTTGCCCAAGTCGAAGTGGATGAGCGCCAGGTCAATCTGACCCGGTTCAATCTTTTCTTTCCTGAAAAGCGTGAATTTTTCCTTGAAGGCGAAGGCAACTTTGATTTCACACAACCCCGCAATCTTGATATTCCAACGATGTTCTTTAGTCGACGTATCGGTCTAGAACAAGGCCAAATCGTTCCTATCAATGCAGGCGCACGACTAACCGGAAAAGTCGGCGACTTTGATATAGGTGCATTGAGCATTGGCACCGATGGCAGTGATCTAAACGGTGTCGAATCCACAGAATTTTCTGTGCTGCGCATAAAGCGTGACGTATTAAGCCGCAGCAGAATCGGAATGATCCTAACCGACCGGTCAGAATCAATTGCAGGTGAAGGTTCGAATCAACTCTATGGTGTGGATGGTTCATTTGCATTTTTAGATGATTTCGAAATTAGTACTTTTGCCACGAAGACCGACACGCCTGGTCTCAGCGGCGATGATAAAAGCTATATGGGAAATTTCGATTACAGCGGCGATCGTTATGGGTTTACAGCGGGTTATCTTGTAGTTGAAGATAATTTCAATCCAGAGATTGGGTTCAAGCGACGCGATAATTTCAAAGAATTTGATGGTGCTTTACGCTTCAGTCCTCGTATTACCTCGAGCGAGCGGATTAGACGACTCGTATTTGAAGCTGACACGGAATCCTACTGGTCAGCCGACAAAGACGAACTGGAAACGCGCGCCCGCGAGCTAAGCTTCACTGCGGAATTCGAAGAAGGTGATCAATTTAACCTTTCGATGAGTGATGAATTCGAAATGCTGAGTAAAGCTTTCCGAATCGCACCGAACGTGATTTTGAAACCAGGTGACTATAATTTTAAAAGCTATGCAGCTTCCTATCGCTGGGGTACACAGAGGCGATTCAGTGGCTCACTGTCTCTTCGAGGTGGCGATTTCTGGAATGGCACAAATACAGCCATTGGATTCAGTAGCGGCCGCATAGAACTATCACCCCAACTGTCCTTAGAACCAAGCTATTCTTACAATCAAATTGAGTTACCTGAAGGTGATTTCAGAACAGAGCTTGGCAGAGTAAGAGTCACATATACTCTTTCACCACGTATGTATTTCAGCGGTCTGGTGCAATATAACTCAACCCAAAGCTCATTAAGCACAAATTTCCGATTTCGCTGGGAATGGGCTCCTGGTAGCGAGATATTCGTGGTCTACAGCGATGATCGCGACACCAATCCGTTCGATAGGCCGGATAGTTTTGAACTACGCAATCGTGGATGGGCAATCAAGATCAATCGTCTTTTTCAAATCTGACAAATATCAAGAATCTAAGTCCTAGCATATTGAAATTTTGACCAGGAGTAGATTTAATCTGCTTACTGCTTCTACCAAGAATTATAGAGGAACTGCCATGGTCTTAAGAGTAATAGGAATTCTCATAACTACTGCATTTGCTATTCAATCAGTTCAAGCTCAGCAAAATACGGTTTTGCCGGACTATCCAAATAATTACACAATGTACGAAAACCTCGTAACCATGCCGGATGGACGACAAATGGGGTCGGGTAATGCCATCGATATTGACTCTGAAGGCAACATTTGGGTATTCGAACGTTGTGGAGGCAACCAGGGTGCTTGTATGGAAAACAATGTCGACCCTGTCTTAAAATTCAGTCCAGCAGGTGAGATTCTGACTAGCTTCGGCGCTGGCATGTTCGTCTGGCCCCACGGCATAATTGTTGATGATAATGATGATCTCTGGATCATCGATGCTGGCGTAATAGATGGCGAAAAAGGCAATCAAATTTTCAAATTTAATCAGGAAGGCGAGATTCTCATAGAATTAGGCCAGCCCGGTATTCGCGGAGATGGGCCGGGCGAGTTCGATGAACCTTCAGATTTAGCAATCGGTCCAGATGGCACTCTTTATATTGTAGATGGTCACATCAACCCTGATTCAAACCGACGCATAGTACATCTTACTGCGGAGGGCGAATTTATCGAGGCATGGGGCGAGAAAGGCTATGGCCCACTTCAATTCGAAGGACCACATGCGATCGCAGTCGATTCAGGGGGCAATATCTACATAGGGGATCGCACCAATAACCGATTGCAGGTTCTCTATCCTGACGGTTCCTTGAAAGCAATCTGGGCTCATTGGGGTCGCCCGAGTGGCATCAGAATTCATGATGACATGCTCTATTCAGTCGATTCTGAATCCCGCCAGGCTGAAGGTCAATATGGTTATAATCCGGGCTGGCATCGAGGCATATATGTCGGCACTCTAGATGGAGTGATTACTGACTTTATTCCTGACCCTGGTCCCCATGATGGAACCAGCTTTCCAGAAGGAATCGCTGTGGACGATAATGGTGTGATCTGGGGCGCATCTGTCGGCGATCAAAAAGTTTCTAAATACGAACGCAACTAATAAGAGTAAGAGCAAAATTATGAAAATTCATAACTACATTGCTACTGCAATACTAGTGACAGGAATAATTAATTCGAACTCTGCTTTTGCTGATAATCATTTAGAAGAAGTGTTTTCATTGGAAGCCATAAGTAACGGCCCACATCGAAGCGATTCAAATAAAGCACGAAATGACTCACGCCATCCTATCGCAACACTCGAATTTTTTGGTTTGCGAAAAGACATGACGGTCGTCGAAATTTTGCCAGCAACGGGTTGGTACACAGAGATTATCGCGCCCTATGTGGCGGCAGAAGGAAAACTATACGCAGCACATTTTTCGCCTAACTCTGCTTTGACTTATGCCGCTCGCAGTTTGGAGGGGTTTGAAGAAAAAGTAACAGAAAATCCTGAGATTTATGGCAAGATCACGATACGGCATATCGATCCTCCTCACGAAGTAATAATTGCCCCTCCCGCCAGCGCTGATCTTGCGATGACATTTCGCAATGTTCACAACTGGATTATGGCTGGACAAGAGCTCGAATATTTCGAAACCTTTTATGCCGCACTCAAACCTGGCGGCATTCTTGGAGTTGTAGAACATCGAGCGCTTCCAGGGTCTAACATGGAAATCATGGAGACTACCGGCTATGTAACGGAAGCTTACGTCATAGAAATAGCAGAGAAGGCGGGATTCGAATTTGTTGCCTCTTCAGAAATCAATGCGAATCCTAATGATCTTACTGATTACCCAGCGGGCGTTTGGACTCTGCCACCGAGCTATCGTCTCGGCGATGATGATCGAGATGAATATACAGCTATCGGTGAAAGTGATCGCATGACATTGAAGTTTAGGAAACCAGAATAATGTCCAAAAAAGTAGAATTTCATTACGATTTCGCCAGCCCTAATTCATATTTCAGTCATCGCGTCATTCCAGGAATTGAAGAGAGAACTGGTGCTAAATTTATTTATGTCCCCATTCTTTTAGGTGGCATATTTAAAGCGACTAACAACCGATCCCCTATGGAACAATTTGCTGATGTAAAAAACAAGAAAGAATACAACAGTAAGGAGACAGAACGATTTATCAAAAAGCACAACATTGATAAGTACTGTCGTAACCCTCATTTTCCAGTCAACACTTTGCATATCATGCGCGGTGCTTGTTACTCTCTAAACAAAGACTTTGGATCGGATTATATAGAAGCAATGTTTCAATGCATGTGGGAACGCGGCTTGAACATGAATGACCCAACAGTAATCGAAGATGTTCTTGGTGAGTACGGGTTGCCAACCAGTGAGATTGTCGCCGGCACACAAGATCCGACGGTAAAACAGATCCTAATTGATCAAACCTCTTCTTCGGTAGCTAAAGGCAACTTTGGATCGCCAACTTTTTTTGTTGGCAATGAGATGTTTTTCGGTAAAGACCGCTTGAGAGAAGTGGAAGAAGAAATCTTAAACACCAAATAGTGCTATTCCTTGCGGTCGAAATAACGCACTAGTTCAATCGGCTCTCTAAAAGAAGCTGGTTGTATTTGCATTGCAATGCGCAAAAGCTCACCATTGTTCTCAACCGTGTAGGTTTCCAATGTATAGCCACCGTCTCTTGGCCTAGCTTCAACAACCAGCGCATTTCCTTCAAAATTCCCCTCTGACCAATCAGAACCACCCTCTTCATAGAAATCATTTGCAGTGGAGCGTCGCCGGCGTCCATCGGTATGAAAAACGCGTTCGTAATTATTCTCGAAGATAAATATAAACTCTGGATCTGCATAGGCAATCACCAAAATATCATCATAAGAGAGCCGATCGTAAAGCTCATGCTCTGGTGGTCCACCTCGATAAAAATCTTCCTGGCGGTTAAAAAAGCCCCGGCCACCATCACCCCCGCCTGCTTCGATGGCCTCTTCTACTTGATCATCAGTATTATCAGAGAGATCCTCATTAATTACCCACTCACCAACAATTTGGGTTTGAATGGTTTCCTGAGCTTGCAGAATAGACCAGAAAGACGTTATGACAGTTAAAATTACTATTTGGTTTGTAATAAAAGTTTGCTGAAAATATTTGAAGACAACGAATTTCATGGAAATTAACTGTTGATCCCTTTGCGCCATTGAGCAATCGCTTCACCAATTTCATTTGGCGAATCTTCCTGAAGGAAATGATTTCCTGCTACGGTAACTTCCTGTTGGTTAGGCCAAGAACGACAAAATTCTCTTTGCGGGCCAATTAAAATCGCTCCTGGCTCCGCATTAATGAACAGCTTAGGCATATCAGATTTTGACAACCAATCTGCGTAACTTTGCACTAGCTCAACCACTTCAGCAGGCTCACCTTCTATTGGAATTTGTCGAGGCCATGTCAATGTCGGACGTCTTTCCTCTCCGGGATTTTTAAACGGACGACGATAAACTTCCATTTCTTCATCAGAGAGATCTCTAATTATAGAGCCGGGTAACACTCTTTCTACAAAGACGTTTTTATCCAATACCATGTCTTCCCCAGCTGGCGACCTAAAGCCCTGAAAAACGCCTCGAGCTGCTTCGGGCCAATCATCCCAACTAACTGGCCGAACAATACCTTCCATGTACGCAATGCCTATTACTGAATCACGATGTCGATTAGCCCAATCAAATCCTAGAGCTGAACCCCAATCATGAATCACAAATGTAACCTTACTAGTCACACCGAGTGCGTCCAGCGCAGCATCAAAATAATCACGATGCTCAAGCAAGGTATATCTATCAGGTCCAGAATCTTCTAACTTATCTGAATCACCCATACCGATTAGATCAATAGCGATGCACCGACCCTGACCTGCCAAATGAGGCATGATATTGCGCCATAAGTAGGAAGATGTAGGGTTCCCGTGCTGAAAGATAATGGGGTCACCTTCCCCCATTTCCGCATAACTTATGGTTTTTCCGTTCACGGAAACCGTCTTCTTCGGAAGCTCTTTGGCGCTGATCATTACATGCTCCAGTTATATCAGAGGAATCAGAGAATAAACTGAGCCGCGATGGTTTTCAATTAATTGCCATGTTGTCTTTGTTGGGGGATGACTTAGAGTAAATTCGCTTAACCCCTCAAGCAGATCAGAAATTAACTAATGGAACCTGAAATTACTTTCTGCTTTCCTCTCATACCCTCCAGCCTTTAAATTTTCTATTAGTCATTTGATCATCGCCCCACTTATTCGCTATGCTCCCTTTCCACGCTTAATCCATCCAGAGCATGAAGAGAAAAAAGGGGAACACTGGAATGACAATGCAAAACACACCTCTGCTAATGTCACGAATACTTGGTCGTGGAGCGATCATGGACCCAGAGATTGAAGTGGTTACGCAGCAAGCTGATGGCACACACAGACAAACATTAAAACAAACCTGGAATCGCGCTAATCAGGTTGCGCATGCACTGAATAATCACGGAATTGGGATCAGCGATCGAGTCGGTAGCTTTATGTGGAACAACTATCGCCATCTCGAACTCTATCAAGGCGTACCCTCTATGGGGGCCGTGCTACATACTTTGAATATTAGACTTTCCCCTGTTGACCTGGAATACATAATTAATCATGCGGGTGATCGAGTAATATTCGCGGATGAGGATTTGCTGCCCTTATTGGAACCTCTTTGGGGGAAAATTTCCTGTGTCGAGCTACTCGTAATCTGTCGTCATGGTGAAGGAGGTGAAAGCTCTTTCGAAAACCAGATCGATTATGAAGATTTCATCAAGGATCAACCAAGCAATTACGACTGGCCCGAAATTGATGAAAATTCTCCAATGGGTCTCTGCTATACATCAGGAACAACTGGCAAACCCAAGGGTGTGATGTACACAAACCGCTCCACCTACTTGCACACGCTTACTGAGTCCCTGACCGATTCTATGGGGTTATCTTCGTTAGATTCACTATTAGGCATTGTTCCTATGTTTCATGCCATGGGTTGGGGGTTACCGTTTGCAGCGTCCATGTTGGGCTGTAAACAAGTAATGCCGCATCGGTTCATGTTACCAGATGTCTTTCTGAAGCTGATGGAAGAGGAAGAAGTTACCGTGTCTGCCGGTGTCCCAACTATTTGGCAAGGTGTTCGAGCAGAATTGGAGGCAAATCCTGACAAGTATAACTTAGACACTCTGAGTAGCATGACGTGTGGTGGTTCAGCGCCACCGGTAGAGATGATGCGTTGGTATTGGGACAAATATAATGTGGAGATGATTCAGGGGTGGGGAATGACGGAGACAAATCCTCTAGGCACACTTTCACGTAAAGTTTCCAAACGCTCTCAAATTAAGAAGTCCGAAGACGAACATTTTGAAAATGTTGCCAAAGCCGGTCTGGCAATGCCCGGCCTTGAGATCGAAATATTTGATGAAGAATGGAATCGGCTTCCACACGATGGCGAGGCAGTAGGTGAGCTATGCATTAAAGGGCCATGGATTGCATCTGAGTACTTTAATGATCCACAACCCGACAAATTTCATGACGGTTGGCTAGTTACGGGTGATGTCGCGAAAATTGATCCTGAACAGTACATCATTATCTCAGATCGCTCAAAAGATCTTATAAAGTCGGGTGGAGAATGGATTTCTTCAGTGGATTTGGAGAACCATATTGTCGCCATGTCCGAAGTCGCCCAAGCGGCAGTGGTAGCTCAACCCCACCCTAAATGGGACGAACGACCTGTTGCCTTGGTCATCATGAATGATGGAGCTACGATGGATCCAACTGCGGTTCTGGAACATTGCAGTAGCATATTTGCAAAATGGCAGCTGCCAGATGAAATCATTGAAACCGATAACATCCCGCTTACGTCAACTGGAAAAATAGATAAGAAAACCATTCGCGCTCGACTGGATTCCGAAGACTATAAATTGCCTGACTTAAGATAATGTATTGCGCTGGTTGCGCGAGCGGCCAGCACACTACTTTTCTACTGGCGTCCTGGATCTGTAGGCGCATATTCCACGCCATCAGCATCTGCCCGTCGAGCACCGGCCAAAATACCTGGGAGTGCGTAGTTTCCTTCGTGACAAGCATACTCAAATAATTGCTCTCCTGAATTATTCATGGGTAACTCACCACTCCAGGCTTGAGAGTATATCTCGGGGTCGTCTACTGTAAATTGATAGAGGATTTTGTCATTCGCAGTTCGAGTAAATCGTTCTGTAACTATCATGCTGGTGCTGCCATAAAATCTATGATCAAGAGAAGAGCGCAAATTTTGCTGCCCATGGAAATTAGTGGTAACCACTACTAAAGAATCTTCTTCGTAATAACCCACGGAATCGCCCAACCATGGATTGAATGATGGTTGATAGTGGTCTTGATTCAGTCTAACAATGCGTGCGTCATGATTCATTTCTGCTAGCAAAATAACATAATCTTTGGTTTGCACTATTTGGGTAAGGTTATTGTAAAGAACCGGTAATTTAGGCGGCCCGCCAGAAGAACCAAACCCTACAATACAGCGCTCACCCAATGGTCTAATTTCCGGCCCCTCATAAGAATTCCGAAACCCTAACGCTTCCTCATATTTTTGTCTTCCTACTGCACTATATGGAACCCTCCCGTCAGAAGGATCTACAATAATTGAAGTTCTTATTTCACCATCCACCTCGGCTAATCTATCGCCGGGGTCCATCCAAAATGTGTTGTAGCCCCCGACACCCTGACCAGCCGTAGGGGCTGATCTGTTCGGATCGCTGGGCTGGTTGCTCCTTTCCATTCCAGCTCGAACCATCGCCTCTATGCGAAGCGCCTCTTCTGCGGTAATTGTCAGTTTTCCACCAAATCGCTGAGCCCTTTCCAAGTTGGTTTGTGTTGCTATTGACCACGTGCCCTGCAGATCTGGAGCTCCGAATTCGGTCTTAGGCGCAATGTAGCTTTTTTCTGCCGCCAATGAAAAAATTGGCCAACCTAGTAACGCAATTGTAAAAACTTTGATTCTACTCATGCCGTTTACCTTTTTTAAATCTAAAATATTTTCTATATCAAATTTCTCTTGCGATTAGCAACTTCATAATCTCGTTGCTACCACCATAGATTTTTTGCACCCGACTATCGGCATACATCTTGGCAATTGGATATTCCATCATGTAGCCGTACCCGCCAAAAAACTGCAGACATTCATCCACAATTTCACATTGTTTTTGCGTAGTCCACCATTTAGCCATTGCTGCCGTCGCATCATCCAGCTTACCCTCTTCTAATTGCATCGCGCACTGATCAACGAAAGTTCGCGCCAGTTTAGCTTCGGTATATCGCTCCGCAAGACGAAACTGAGTGTTTTGAAAATCAAGAATTCTTTTTCCAAATGCTTTCCGTTCCTTTACATATTCCGATGTGATTCGGAGCGCAGTCTCAATTGCAGCACAGGCACCTGCTGCGATAATGAGTCGCTCTTGTGGCAACTGCTCCATAAGCTGAATAAAACCCTTACCTTCTGCTGGGCCTAGTAAGTTTTTTTCAGTTACTTCGACGTTATCAAAAAAAAGTTCCGCCGTATCTTGAGCTTTCATCCCTAGTTTTTCCAAATTCCTGCCACGGGTAAAACCGCCACTGTTTTCGACAGATTCAGTTTCAACCATGACTAAGGAGATACCTTTGGCAGCTTCCGAAGGGTCCGTTTTAGCGACAACGCAAATTAGGTTGGCGCTCATGCCATTAGTAATAAATGTTTTTTGTCCATTAATCACATAACGGTCACCTTGCTTTACAGCAGTAGTGCCAACGGATTGCAAATCAGAGCCTGTTCCTGGTTCCGACATGGCTATCGCAGAGACAATTTCACCACTCGCCATTCTGGGCAACCATCTAAGCTTCTGCTCTTCAGATCCGTAAGAATTAATGTAGTGGGCAACAATGCCTGAATGAACGCCATTACCAAAGCCGGTAATTTGAGCGTAAGCCATTTCTTCGACAAGAATCATCTCGTGTTTGAAATTACCACCTCCACCACCCCATTTTTCGGGAATAGAGGCGCAGAGCAACCCCGATGCGCCAGCTGTGAGCCAAGCATCATGATCGACAAACCCCTGCTTTTCCCATTTAGGAGCAACAGGCACAAATTCTTTAGCAATGAACTTGCGTACCGCGTCGCGCATGATGTTCAGTTCTTCATCCATCCATGGCGATTGGTAATTATCCAGTAACATATTTAGCTCTCTCGTAATAGCACTGATGTTTGTAAAATTAGTTTTAGGAGCCTAACTCACTCATGATTTCGATGATCATGGCATTAGCCGTGCCGCCACCTTCACAAATCGCCACAAGCCCATATTTAGCTTCTCTTCGTTCTAATTCGTGCACCAGAGTTGTCATCAACTTCGCACCAGTTCCTCCGAGAGGATGTCCTAACGCTTGGGCCCCACCGTTCACATTTAGTTTGTCGTGATCTGCATTCAGAGCCTTAGCCCAGGCCAAAGGCACAGAGCCAAAGGCTTCGTTCACTTCAAATAAATCGATATCATCTATACTCAGTCCAGCTTTTTCTAAAACCTTTTCTGTGGCCGGAATAGGGCCTTCAAGCATAATGACAGGATCTGAACCGATCACAGCAAGCGAATGAATTTTAGCTCTTACGGGTAGGTTGTATTTATTTACAGCATCTTCATTAGCTACCATTATTGCCGCTGCACCATCACTGATCTGACTCGCTGTTCCTGCCGTAATTACACCGCCTTCTCTTAAGGGGTTTAAGCTTTGCATCGCTTCAATTGATGCTTCACCTCGAATGCCTTCATCAACGTTATGAACGTCTGGCGAACCGTCTTCGAGTTTAATGTTCAATGGCACTACTTCGTTCTTAAAGTAACCACTTTCCGTCGCTCGTTTCGCACGCTTATGGCTCAATAGTCCGAATGCATCCAAATCATCTCGGGTGATTTCATATTTTTCTGCCAATAATTCAGCACCATCGAATTGCGAAAACTGAATTCCTGGATATTGAAATTCTAACCTCTCTCCCTTTGGAACACCCCGACCGTTAGCAAGTCCATCACGAATGTTCGAGCCGATTTCTACACTGCTCATCGCTTCAACGCCGCCGCAAATTACAACATCTTGAGTCCCTGACATAACAGCTTGAGCCCCAAACTGAATGGCCTGCAGAGAAGAGCCACACTGGCGATCAACCGTAGTACCTGGAACTTCAAGATCGAGCTTGGACGACATAGCAACATTTCGTCCTAAGTTACCAGCTTGAGATCCGATCTGACTCACAACACCCATAATAACGTCATCAACCGCATTGGTCGGCACACCAGTTCGATCTACCAGCTCATCAATAACTATGGCACCCATGTCTACTGGGTGAATCTTACTAAGTCTTCCTTTTTTCCTCCCTGTTGCAGTGCGAACTGCACCTACAATGTATGCGTCTGCCATTTGTCGTTCCCCTAAAATTTAATTCAATAATTACAGAAGTTTATTTAGTTCCAAGAGCAAAGATGCATTCACCCATCATTACTGCTTGGCATATCCAATCGATCCATTTAACAATAAAAAAAGTAGTGCTCTAAATTGCCGGCATTCGAATCCCCGCGTCGAGTCGGATAACCTCGCCGTTCAAATAACTGCAATTAACGATATGGGCGACCTCAACTGCAAACTCATCGGGCCTACCTAGGCGTTTAGGGAATTGAGTTATTGCTATTAAAGGCTCTTTAACTTCGTCAGGCGCGCCTGCAAGAAGCGGTGTTTCGAAGACGCCTGGCGCAATGGTCATAATACGCACGCCGCGTTTTGCAAGATCTCTTGCGATGGGCAGGGTCATTGCAACAATGCCTCCCTTGCTCGCCGCATAGCCTGCTTGGCCTGTTTGTCCATCGAAAGCAGCTATTGAAGCCACATTAATAATGACGCCACGCTCTTGGTCTTCAGTTTGAGGCTCGTTAGCCTGCATTACTTCAGCGCATAACCGCAGTACGTTAAATGTACCAATTAGATTTACTCTTACGATGTGCTCAAATTTCTCAAGCGGCATTGGACCATTTTTCCCAACCGTTCGAGCTGCCCCGCCGATACCGGCAGAATTAACATTAATATGGATAGTACCGAAATTGTTTACAGCAGATGCAACTGCTGATTTCACAGCCGCCTCATCGGCAACATCACCAGCTTGCCATTTAACATTATCCCCAAATTCTGAAGCCGACTCTGCCAGTGCTTCTGCGTTTAAATCATAAAGAAAAACATTGGCTCCTGCCGCAACGAAATTTCTGGCTGTTGCCAGTCCAAGACCGGATGCTCCGCCGGTTATAAATGCAGTCTTGTTAGCTAGTTCCATAACTAAATTGTTTCGCCCTAAGTCTAATTTTTGGACGCAGAAGCATAATCTATCCGCACTCAAAAGTGAATCTGCATCTGACATCATAATTTACTTAACTTACAGCTAACTGACTGAATTCTTCTATATTTTCAAGGATCGATCCCCTATCATTCGAGACCGAAGTAGTAAAATTCTAAGGATTTAAGATGGGACCTCTAACTGGTATTAAAGTTGTTGAAATGGCCGCCATTGGGCCAGGGCCATTTTGTTCAATGATGTTGTCCGATATGGGCGCCGAAATAATTCGAATCGATCGTCTAAATCAAAAAGGTAGCGGTCACCGCGCCAATGTGCTGCATCGCGGGAGAAAATCCATCGCTGTCGATCTGAAAAATTCCCAAGGAGTTGAAACCACTCTGGAGTTGATCGAGCAGGCTGACGTCTTAGTCGAAGGGTTCCGGCCAGGTGTGATGGAAAGACTCGGGTTAGGGCCCGAAGTCTGTTTGGAAAGAAACCCTAAATTAGTCTTCGGCAGAATGACCGGCTGGGGCCAAGATGGGCCACTTTCTCAAGCCGCAGGACATGATATTAATTACATATCGGTGGCAGGGGCACTGGGGGCTATGGGTTATCCAGACCGACCTCCAGCACCTCCGCTAAACCTTGTTGGTGATTTTGGTGGCGGAGCAATGTACTTGTTAGCTGGGATACTGGCGGCCTTAGTTGAACGGAGTAGCTCCGACAAAGGCCAAGTGATAGACGCCGCGATGACCGATGGGACTGCGAGCCTTTTAAGCGGGTTTTATGGGATGATGTCGATGGATATGTGGACAACCGAACGCTATTCGAATCGACTGGACGGTGGTGCTTATTATTATGGCAGTTACGAATGTAAAGACGGCAAACACGTCTCCATCGGCTCGTTAGAACCACAGTTTTATGCTCTTCTTTTGGAGAAATGCGAAATTTCCGAAGATTCTTTTAAAGAACAGCTGGATCAAGCTAGCTGGCCGATAAAGAGAGAGAAAATGGAAGCCATATTCAAAACTAAAACTCGTGAAGAATGGTGCAACATAATGGAAGGCTCTGATGTATGCTTTGCTCCAGTTCTGGATCTCTCAGAAGCGCCAGATCACCCACATAATAAAGCAAGAAAAACCTACTTGGATTTTCAAGGTGTAACACAGCCCGCACCAGCACCAAGATTCAGCAGAACACAAGGCACTATACAATCCCCGGCGGCGTTAGTTGGCGAACATACTGATGAAGTGTTGACGGCCTGGGGTTTTAGTGAGGGAAAAATAGCAGAACTAAAAAAGAACGGCGCAATATAGAAAAGAGAGTGATAGACGCTCAGTCCTCAAAAAAACTCTCGTTAATTCAATTATAGCAAATTGTACTATTGAGGTAGATCACAATGCAGAGAATAATTTTCGCTCTCGGACTTATAGTTTCTTTGACCGGATGTGAAGCATTATATCAATCCAATGACGGCATTCCTCGAATTCGATCTCAAGCTGACGCTGAAGCTTATAATTCTACTGTTAGCGCTGAAAGTGACAAGCTCGTCTGTACCAGGGAACGCGTCATCGGGTCAAATATCCCTCAATTTGTTTGTTTGACAGTAGGCCAACGCGAACGATTAGCACAGCAAGCCGTAGAAGACATACAATCGATTGGAGTAGAAAGAGTTATAGGTAACTAACTAGCTCTCAGCACTCAAATTCGAACTCGAAAAAAATAGTCAGCTTTTATAGGCCATTTTTTGCAGAAAATATTTTTCTGAGTTAGCGTGAACTAATCCGATGATTCCCAAGAACAGGAAGCAATTATGTCAGGTAATATAGAACCTTTATTTTCTGCCAGCGGTAGAGTCCTTCTAGGTTTATATTTCTTTCTAGCGGGCGGTTTAAACAAAGTATTTAACTTTCAGTCTCATTCCGATTATATGGCGGGGCATGACATTAATCTAATTCCATTCTTGCTAACTGCTACTATGCTCATTCAACTCATTACGGGAGCAACTCTTATTATGGGGTATCAAACCAAAGTTTCTGCCTTTTTATTAGCTAGTCTGACGCTGGTTATCAGCCTGGGTGTGCATGACTTTTGGACTATGCCTGCAGAGGAATTACAAACTGCTCATGAAACCCAGAATTTCATCAAAAACATGGGAATCATGGCAGGATTGCTAGTTTGTGCTGGCCTTGGAGGTGGTCAATGGAGCCTGGATAATCTTATAAGCCATGAGCGACAACAAAATTGACAGCCAATGTGACAAAAAGTCTCGTTAAGCTGTTTTTAATCTAATTGAGCGTATAATGATCTTAACTAAGCAAAGGTTGTAGTTACAATGATAATGGTACAAAGCACATTTCTGTTAGAGGCCGCTAACAAAGACGCAGTCATTAAATTGATGAAAAAAATGGTCCGTCTCTGCCGTCAGGAACATGGTTGTCTAAGCTATGAATATTACGAAGGCGTCACAGATCCTTGCCGAGTAATTCTATTGCAAGAATGGGAAAGTGCGGACTGCCTGCAAGAGCATTATCAAACCGATCATATGGCTGATTTTTTAAGCAAACTAGGAAAGTACCTAGGGAGCCCGGTCACTACTCGCTCTTATGTTTCACAGGAAGAAACGACGGCTTCCGCTCATTCCAGTAACGATCTTCCGAAACCGGAGCAGACGATTCACTAAATAGAATTAATTTCCTTGTTCTTCAAATGCTTTGATCTCCTGAGTAATCTTGCCTGCCAATTCATTAGGAATTGGAAACGTTAAATGATACTGAGAAATTTTCCAGCCATTCGTAGTTTTTATTAGCACGCCAGTACCACGACTAGCACCATAGCTTTCACTATCCAGTATTTCATCGAACCACGCTGAGTTCCCATCAGGAGTTAGGTTTATGTGACGATCCGTTGGATGATAAGTCCAACCGTTCCGCCCTTCTGCATATTGGCGGAATACCGCCTTAGGCCAGCGCTCATCGGCATCAGTTCCTAGGAAAACACCGTCGTCACTCATCAAGGAAAAATACTGATCCCACTCTCCTTGAGCAGCTGCTTCATGGTAAGCATTTAAAACGTCATTGATCGCCTCCAATTCCAAACTTATAGATTGCGCTACGGAGGTACTAGAAATCAGGAAAAATAAAATCGCTAAATTTTCTTTCATGATGATTACTCTGAAGTGGAAGATTCCAAATTTGGCACTACTTTTTCAAACTGCCCGTCATCTAATCTAAAAAAATAATCTTTTGCTACTTCTCTTACTTTAGGCGCAAGAATAATAGTAGAGATCATGGTCGGAATTGCCATTGTTGCATAAACCCCATCGAACAAGCTGATAACAGCATCAAGTGATGCTACTGCCCCAGCTGTGACTAGCCCCATGTATCCCCATAAATAGTATTTTTCTGTTTTGGTACCGAACAGAAATGCCATACATTTACTTCCATAATATGAGTAAGTCAGCACAGTCGTAGTACTCAAAACAAAGACCATGGCAAGCACCAGATAGGCTCCAAAACCCGGAAAAGCTTGCTCATAAGCCTGAGAAGTTAAGGTAACTCCAACAGCATCACCTTCCCAAACCCCTGTTACCAGCAATGCTAGTGCAGTGCAGGTACAAACTATTAGAGTGTCTATAATTGGACCAATCATTGCGACTAGTCCTTCTCGAGTTGGCTCATCAGTTTTCGCAGCCCCATGGGCAAGCGATTCTGTACCTAAACCTGCTTCGTTAGAAAATACTCCCCGTTGCACTCCAATTAGAATTACAGCCCCCAATACGCCACCAGAAACTGCATCTCCGGTAAACGCATCGGCGAATATTAATCCAACCATAGCGGGAATCTCAGCGACATTACTTAGCAATAAAACCCCAGTAAGGACAAAATAAAAACCCACCATAGCCGGCACCACCAGTCCAGCAAATGCGGAAACACGTTTAACTTTACCCGCAGCTATAGCAAATAGCACTGCGGATAAGATAATGCCGAGGATAAAATCAAATCCAAGATGACTGTTGGCGGTCGCTATTCCTGCAGGAATAGCAATGACATCACGAACTATCTGCACCAACTGATTGATCTGAAAAATAGGCAAGGTGCCAAACATACCTGCTAAGGCAAACATCCATGCGAGTGGTAGCCACTTTTTATCAAGACCTTCTCTAATCACATACATCGGGCCACCTTGTGACTTGCCGCTGTCATCTTTCCCGCGGTACATGATGGCCAAAGAAGCAGTGTAAAATTTAGTGGAGATTCCAACGATCGCCGTAACCCACATCCAAAAAACTGCTCCAGGGCCACCAACAGTAATAGCTAAAGCGACGCCTGTTATATTGCCGAGGCCAATCGTGCCAGAAAGGGCCGTCGCTAGCGCACGATAGTGAGTTATATCACCAGCAATATCGTCATCTTGTTTGTTGTACTTACCACGAAGTAAGTTATATGCATGGCTAAGATAACGAAAATGCATTAATCGTGAGTGCACCATAAAGAACATGCCACCCCCCACAAGAAGAACAACTAAAGGCGGTCCCCACATTAAATTTGCAAAAGTGGCTAGAGCTGATTCCAATTTTTCCATTAATAACTATTTCTCTATTGTTACTAATAAAGAATTTTTCTACTTTTGTAATTACCTAATGTTATCAGCAAATCTAAACTCTGAAACTGGGTCAGACTCAGTAAGATGTTCAATAAAATAATCCCAACGCCGTTTCATAAAATAGCGCCCATTACCGAACCCGTGACCAGCATTTGGCAATACCACAAGATCAAAATCTTTTTCAGCGTCAATTAAGGCTTCTACAACTAGCAAAGTGTTAGATGGGTGCACATTAGTATCCATCATCCCATGAGCTAGCAACAGTTTGCCCTCCAAGTTGCCGACGAGAAGCTGATTCGCCTGATTATCATAGTTTGTCGCCAAGGGCGCCTCTGCAATTTCATCCACTATCGGGTCGGACTCTGGGTAGGTTTCCAAGAGCCCCTGCCATTTTTCACCCCAATCATCTTCATAGTTCCGGTTGTCATGATTACCCGCGCCAGATACTGCAACTTTGTAAAATTCCGGATAGCGCAACAACCCCGCTGCAGAAGCAAAGCCTCCACCGGAATGCCCCCAAATCCCGACTCGATCTAGGTCCATATAAGGAAACCGTTCTCCTAACTGCCGTATTGCTGTTATCTGATCTGGCAGCCCGTTATCACCCATGTCGCCGTAGGAGACATCATGGAATGACTTAGAACGGCCTGGAGTCCCCATAGCATCCACTTCTATCACAATAAATCCCAATTCTGCGAGTGCCTGCTTATCATTTCTAGAAACACGAAAGGATCGGCTGCCAACACTGCCCGTCTGTGGCCCTGGATAAAGGTAATTTAATACTGGATAAAAATTCGACTCATCGAAATTAGAAGGACGGTACATCAGTCCATAAAGATCGGTCTGCTGATCTCGTGCTTTCACCATAAATGGGATAGGAGCGACCCAACCAAAATCGATTAAAGCGGAGATGTCAGTCCTTTCTAATTCGAATTGTAAACCGTCATTGATATTTCGAATAACTGCTATTCCGGCTTGAGTCGGTGTAGAGTAAATATCAGTAAATAAATTCTGCGACTCTGACCAAGTGATCGTATGGTGGGCTGGCTCTGGCGTCAGCAGCTCAATAGCTGTTCCATCAAAATTCGCTTTATACAAATAGTGATAATAAGGGTCTCCTGGCTCTCGGTTAGCGCCGGTAAAATATAGCTGCCGATTTTTTGCATCCACCTTTTCTACCTTTAATACACTCCAGTTTCCAGAAGTTATCTGCTGTTTAAGTTCGCCAGTTAGCAAATCATGCAAATACAAATGACCCCAATTGTCTTGTTCTGAAAACCATATGAACTCATTACTATCATGCAACACTCGCCAATTGGCGTCACTAAATCCCGATTCAAAATAGGTGTCGACGGACTCTTCGAATACATCCCTAACTTCTCCTGACTCAATATCCGCTACCCGAAGTTTTGCTATTTTGTGATCCCGACTCGAAGAGACAAAAGCAAGATTATTACTGTCTTCACTCCACTCAACATCTAGGAAAGTTCCATCTCGCGCAGCAACATGGTCACTGGTAGTAGACCTATGAGGGTCAGGTAGCATATTTAAAAAAACCATTCTTGGTTCAGGTTCAAGATGAATCACAATACGTTCGATCATAAAAATATGATCATCGCCAGGAAGTGGGTATCTCCAAGCATCTAATTCGGGATGGCCAACCTTTGTTGAATAGAGGAACATTTCGCCAACTTGGCGCCCATCGTGACGAAACGTGGCGATCTTACTAGAGTCTGGCGACCAGCTTAATACTGGACCATTATCTCTTAACCAACCTGCATTATTTGTTGCATAGCCATAGTTTTCAACACCATCGAAGGTAAGTTGTGTCAGCTCGTTCGATCTAGTATCCCTTAACCAAAGGTTGTGATCCTCAATGAAGGCCGCTCGATTTCCATCCGGTGATAGATATTCATTTGGAGGAACCGACTCTAATTGTTGTAATTCGTTGCTAAGGGAATTAAACAGGTAACGTCGATTCTGAAAATTGAATTCAATTTCATTTAGAGATTCACGAAGACTTATGCGAGAAAGATTCAGGTCAACGGCACCCCCTAGACTCTCTGCAGTTTCATCGAATTGCGCAAGCTGAGCTGCAAGTTGGTTTGTTTCAAGCAAAATTTTTCTGCTTTGCTCAACCGGGTTAACTAAGATGTATTCGGATCCAGGGCCAATCGTGCGGCGATAAACTAACTGATCGTCGCTCTGCCAGTATTGAGCAATAATCGAATTGCTTACCAAATCCGAGGTATTAGGCGCCAAGAACCGCTCTGCCCTTTGGTAATCCTCAAGACTGACGGTAGGCATATCAGTTTCAGAATTAGTGGTGGAACTAGGTGCGCAACCAAGCATCGTAGTAATAAGAATTACAGCCAACCTAAAGGAAGCCGCAGGAACCTCCATAAGCTACTCCATTTTCTAATTGCGATTTAGGGTCACCTGAATTCTAAACCTGAGCCCAGAAGTATGCATCATTGCAGTATTGATCATTAGAGTAGGTTGTCGAGTATTAGATTGCTTGAATCAACGATTCGTTCATCCCTTGGACGAAGGTCTGGATCAAAAACAAGACCAGTAAGATGCTGCAATCCTTGAATGTATCTCACCGCAATTTCAGCCGCCTGGTCATCAGTAAACTGCTGATCTTTTTCTTTAACCATGCCCCGTGCAAATTCTTTCGAAAACGAAATGGGTTTGCCATCTCGCATCAACAGATCGCCGACTTCATCCCGTCGCCAGAATCGAGACGAATCCATAGTATAGAGCTCATCTGCTGCGACAATTTCGCCCTCAGAATTAATTCCGTGTTCAGTCTTAGTGTCAACCAGCACCATACCTTTTGAGGCAAGATAATGGGAGATCATACCGAACGCCATGATTGAAGCGTTGCGTATTTGCGCATATTGCTTCCAGCTGCATACCCCACTCTCAATTAAATATTGCGCATCAATAGTGCGATCGACCTTTTCTTTTGTGCTCGGCGTGTCCATTAAATAGGGAAGCACGCCATTCGGCGCCAATGAAGAAACGGAAATGGTATGCCCAGCATAATCGAGCACCTCTTCACCTTTTTCCTTAGCTGCTAACCAGTGTTGGTAAAGAGAAGTCGACGTGGAGCTTTCTGCCATATAGAGACGCAATACATTTTCTAACATGACTAAATTGAGATTTTCTGCGGGGATAACTGTCGAGCTAGGTAACAAACCAGCAACTTCAAATTGTGATGATCCTAAGACATCCTTTACCAGGTTCAGCATATGGGCATGATTGAAGGCTAAAACCTGGTCCTTAAAAGGTATAGCACCGCGATTCACATCATGAGTCGAAATTCTATTATTCCGATACATAAGCCGAATAGGTTGACCAGCTTTGGTGGTCAGGTTTTCCGCAAAAACAGAGTCAGAAACTTTTCCTTCCAGTACTGTCGCTCCATTCAAACGAGGAATATCTCCATCTTCGATTATCTGCTTAATAGGTCGACCATGATTTACTGTTGGGCCGTGATCAATCACCAAATCGCGGATTTGTTGTTCGTCTAACATAGGCATTAATTCTTTTAATAGATTAGTTTTAGGAAAGAGACGAAGCATAGAGGAAGTCAGAAATGACTACAAGATTTCGAGAAAATCCCGAAGATTTAGCTGGTGCTTTTAGCTGTTACTATTCTGCACTTACATTATCAACAAATAGCTCACCTGCGTTCTAATGCTGTCATTAAAAACCTTGTAAAATCACATTTGTCGCGATGAGAGCATCACATTTGGCTTCATCGTATCCTAGCGATTCCAATATTTCGCGACTATGTTGCCCTAGCTTTGGAGCTGGCAGTCTGAGGGAGGACTCCGTCAACTGAAAGCGCGCTGCAGGTCTAGCTTGTCTAACCTCACCAAACCCTTTATAAGATTCACGCAGAACTGTTTCGCTTTCAACTATTTGAGGGTGTTCCATAAGCTCCGCCCGATCTAAAAGTGGCGCACAGGGAACATCATTCGCATCCAAAATTTGCAACAGCTCGGCACTCGAACGCTTAGACACTTCTTCTCCAATAACCTCTCTACGCTCTTCTGCATTGCGTCGCCGTGCTAACGAAGATTTAAACCTTTCATCTGTAATTAGCTCTTGACGCTCTAATGCCTCACAAATCCCTTTCCATTCCTTGTCAGAAATCACACTGATAGTTAGGTAACCATCTTTTGTTTCATAAATTAAATCGATCGAAGAAAAAGTTTTGCGTACATCAGTTTCATTTTCTGCATAGGTTAAACCGCTCATACCTTCTGGCCAGAAGAATGCGATTGTTGCTTCAAGCATTGATATTTTTATGTGCTGGCCTTCTCCCTGTCTTTCTCGATAAAACAGTGCACTGGAAACAGCCTGGGCTGCCGTCAATGCAGAAACCTTATCAGCAAGAATAATTCGAATCATATTTGGACGCCCAGATTTCCGATCAGCTTGAATATCAGTCGCTCCAGATAAGCCTTGGATGATTGGATCATAAACACGTTTGTGTGAATAAGGGCCTTTCTCGCCAAACCCGCTAATAGACACATAAATAATCCCAGGGTTTTTTTCTCGGACTTTTTCCTCTGAAAAGCCCATTCTGGCCATAGCTCCAGGGCGAAAGTTTTGTAGCAATACATCCGCTGTTTTGATCAGAGTCCAGAGTATTTCCTTACCCGCTTCGTCTTTAAGGTCAACAGCCAATGATTTCTTGTTTCGGTTACAAGAAAAAAACGTAGCCGGGATACCATTGTGAGGCTCGCCGAGGTGGCGCAGTTGCTCCCCGTGGATTGGTTCGACTTTAATAACGTCCGCGCCTTGATCGCCTAGCATCATAGCGGCAACTGGCCCTGAAACCATGCTGGTTAGATCTAGTACTTTAATGCCTTCTAGCGGTCCCATTATTTACCCTGCTCGTTCTTGTCAACTGATCTAATCAATCAGGCTTGTTTATTTTCATTGCCGTCTTATAGGCATCTCGTAAAATCATTCTGTCTCGGTATTCAATTAGTACATCGGACATGCGTATTTCATACGCTTCTATCCAATTCAGACAGGTAGTAAGAAATATGTCTGACAAACCAAAACATTCGTTGAGTATATATCGCTTCCCAAGCATATGCTGATCAACAACTTTTAGTTGTCGAAGCACGTACTCTCTCGCGGCCTCCATCGCGACCGGGGCTTCACCATAGATTTTTGAAAGAGCACCATGCCTACGCATCACATATAAACTGGTTTCATCCAGCTCGCCGAAGATAAAACAAAGCCATTCGTCTTCCTTCGCTTTTTGCTCAAAGGTGCTCGCGGCTTGGATAGTATTTTCATTTCCGTATTTATTAATGAGATAACGACAGATTGCCAGACTCTCAGAGAGCCTCAATTCACCATCTTCACAAAATGGGATTTTCTGTTTTGGGTTCAGCTCAGTATATTCCGGAGTCTGTGTTTCACCAGTTCTTGGGCCTATCGGCATGAGCTGATATTTGACACCAAGCTCCTCTGCAACCCAAATAGGCCTCAACGTACGAGCTGTTCCAGATCCCCAAAACTTTAACTGTGCTTGGTCAGATGATTGATTCAATTTAAATCTCTTAATTTGAGGTCATCATACTGATAACTCAGATGGATGCAAAAAGATCGTGGCCCACGAAACGAAGTATTCCGAAGCGCTCTTTAGCGCACTTACCTTGTTTACGCAGTGATACGCGCTCCTAGATTGAAAAATATAAGAACTCTGAATGAGCTCTGGTCAAGATTGAATTTTATTCATTAAGAAGGAGAAAAGATTTCTCTATTCTTCTTTAGAAAGATGGTGCCGCCACCAAGAGTCGAACTCGGGACCTGCTGATTACAAATCAGCTGCTCTACCACGGCTGAGCTATAGCGGCTTCGTTGGTTTCTAGTTAGGCCATCAACTGACCTTCTAAACTGACCCTGACTTGATCAGCTATTTGGCTTAGACAATAATCTTAGACCAAAACGAGCCGGGCATACTACAAAATATTGCCTCTGGGTTCAATAGTCCTAAATTGAGACTATCTTTTTGCACATAAGTGCGCCGTCACACAAAAAAGGTATATCATCTAATTCTTTACAAGCTAAATACCAATCTCGTGACAATATCTCCCGCAATACAACAATGGCTACAAATACTCTCACTCTGGGGATGGATTTGGATTATTCCTATTCTTGAAAGGCTCTTCCCTCTAAAGGGCCAAAAGTTTGTACGCAAAGGAATGATTAATGACTTGATTCATACATATCATCGAGTCCATCTGTGGACCATGCTAAACGCTGCCTTAATTGCCTGGCTTGCAATTTATGCTCAGGAGAATTTAGGTCAAGGGCCTTTCCTGAGAGGTGGATTGATTGGGGCACATTGGGCAATAAGCTTCATCGCAATTTTACTCTTTGGGCATGTCACTTTTTATGGAGCGCATTATCTAAGCCATAAGGTACCTATGCTTTGGCAATTCCATCGTGTGCACCACAGCTCTCTGACTCTAGATTCGTTTTCCACGAGCCGTTTTCACATAATTGACAAGACGCTCTTTGCCGGCCCCTTCCTACTACTGGTTACTTATTTTCAACCAGATCCAGCAATGGCTTTTTTGTTTGTATGTTTCAATGATTTTTGGGGCCGTTATGGTCATGGAAATATCAAAGATGCTCACTGGCTAGGTTACTTTATGAGTAACCCGAAATTCCATAGATGGCATCATTCCAATCATCCCGAGGCCATCGACAAAAATTTTTCAGCAGAATTTAATTTTCTGGACTGGATATTCGGGACTGCGTATTACCCTAAAGGAAAAGTACCAGACAATTTTGGAATTCCCGAGTACAGTAACAACATAATAGTTCAGCATTATCAACCCTTTGTTGATTGCTATAAAATAGCGAAGAAAGACGGTTGGATGGGCCTTTTCCGAAAACCTAAAAATAACAATACGAACTCATTGGAAGCAAAACACGATTAACTGAAAAATGGACACTTTAACCGAGACTTCAGCATGGAAGAATCTGCAGAGCCTAAGCGAAGAGTTTAAGCAGGAAAATTTTCGCCTTGTTAATTTGTTTAGTGAAAAAAATCGCTTCAAGTCGTTTTCACTCACCCACGAAGATTTACTTTTAGATTTTTCTAAAAACTTTATAACTTCGGAGAGTCTGAAAGCATTGATTGAACTGGCAAAAGAATGCCAACTACCTGCAGCTATCAAAGCGATGTTTGCTGGGGCAAAAGTAAACTGTAGTGAAGACCGCGCAGCACTGCATACTGCATTGCGTATTCCAGAAAAAGAAAATCCTCATTTTGAAATCGTCAATTGCCTGAAGAATATGGATGATATTGTTAGTGCAATTAATTTGGGAACATGGAAAGGCTATAACGGTCAGCCCATTCGAGACGTCGTAAATATTGGAATTGGCGGCTCGGATCTCGGACCTTCGATGGTTTGTGAAGCCTTAATTGATTTTTCGGTCAGCGACCTAAACCTGCACTTTGTTTCGAATGTCGATCCCGCCCATTTAAATGGCATATTGAAGAATTTAGTTCCCGCGACTACACTTTTTATAATTGCATCAAAATCATTTACAACTATAGAGACACAACTAAATGCCGAGACTGCTAAGGCATGGTTGCTGTCAGGAGCGGAATCGACTGACCTCATAAAGAATCACTTCATTGCTGTAACCTCAAACATAGATGCTGCCAAAGATTTTGGAGTCGAAGAGACAAACGTTTTACCGATCTGGGAGTGGGTAGGCGGTCGATTTTCTTTATGGTCTGCTATTGGTCTTCCAATCGCTCTTTTGGTGGGAATGCCACAATTCAGAGAGTTACTTGCCGGCGCTCATTCTATGGATGAGCATTTTCAATTCACTGACCTAAATGAAAATTTGCCAGTCGTAATGGCTTTGATGAGCATATGGTACGGTGGGTTTTTTGATTGTCATAGCAGTGCCATTGTTCCTTATAGCCAGCATCTAAAACAGTTCCCGTCCTACTCTCAACAACTCTATATGGAGAGCCTAGGAAAGCGCGTTGATATTTACGGGAAGGAAATTCAAACCAATAGTGCTGAGGTCTTATGGGGTACTGTTGGCACAAGTGGGCAACATTCGTATTTCCAACTCTTGCATCAGGGGACAGAATTCATACCAGTCGATTTTATTGCGTTTATTAATACTATAGATAAAAGCCTAAATGCTCTTGAGAGACATCAGTATTTGTTGGCAAATTGTTTCAGCCAAAGTCTTGCACTAATGTCCGGAAAACCGGCACTTGATCAAGCATCACGAAATATTCCTGGCAATAAGCCCAGCAATACCCTACTAATAAGCCAACTCAATCCACATAACCTCGGTTGTTTAATTGCACTTTATGAGCATAAAACTTATGTACAAAGTGTCATATGGAACATCAATGCTTTTGACCAATGGGGGGTTGAATTAGGCAAAGAGCTATCCAAAGAAATTCTTAATGCACTTCAACTCGAAAAAAACTTGAAAGAAATTGACCAGTCGACCGCTGCTTTAATTGATTCTGTCCGTGAATCCACGACCTAGTTATGCCAAAGAAATATAAGATTCGTACCGGTGAAGCTGCAGACGAGCAATGGATCTTCGGCTTATTCCGCCGAACCATGCAGCACTATATCGATGAAGCCTGGGGCTGGGATGAAATAATCCAGCGCGAAGGGTTTCTGACGAGCCTTCCCATAAATCAATTCAGATTTATAGAGGCGCAAGGCCATCAGGTTGGCGGTTTTCACATCAGCGAAAAACCAGATCATCTAGTGCTAGACATGATACTTGTTGAACCTGCCCAGCAAAGACAAGGGTGGGGATCACTAATGGCGATAGAAATCAAACAGATTGCCGCTGCAAAACAAAAACCGGTACGCTTAAGTGTACTCAAAACTAATCCCGCAATCGATTTTCACGTCAGAATTGGCTTCGAGGAAATTGAGGAAGACGAACACAGCATAAAAATGCTTTTATCGGTCTAGAGGATCTAGAACTTCTTAAAACTCTCAGCTTCAATGATCACTTCAAATATCATAGACTTCTATGTCATATTTTCTCGGCGACATAGGCACCTAATGTCCCAGCTACAATTTTGCCAGTATTAGTAAAAAGGTAAATAATCTGAAACCCAAAATCGCTTCCTAACAGAATACTTACATCAATGATCGCGACGAGTAACCCTAACAATACCCCATTTGGAATTCGTGAATGGGATAGGGGTCGAGTTAGCAAATAAGCCCCGGTAAAGCAAAATAAAAAACCTGTAGTAGGACCCAGCCAATAGGCCAAATTTTCTGAAAAAGCTTGGATTAGCTCCGGATCAGATGGACCAAATAACGCGATAAGAATTGCCAGCACTAACACACTAATTATTTCAATAGTAAATGCGGCTACGACGAGTTGTAAATATTTAATATTCATAGCATCGCTTCAAAAATATTCTGACTTCCCTTTGTAACTCTTTAACAATAATATCTTCAGTCTCTGAGAATAATTTCACCTTCCAAATATTTTACAGCACTTCCCCCAATCAGCACTCGATCTTCTTTTAACTCACAATGAACTATTCCTCCTCGAGGGGAAATTTGTTTTGCGCACATTTTTTGTTTTCCAAGTCGATTCGCCCAATAGGGAATAAGATGCGTAAACGAAGAGCCAGTGACGGGATCTTCTAATACGTCCAATTTTGGCGCGAAGAAACGAGATACAAAATCATATTCGCTAGAGGGGGCAGTAGCGATGACACCACGACGATCCAATTGCTCCAGGTACAGCCCATTCGGATTTAAACTAGCGACTATTTCTTCACTTTCAAAAATCGCCATGTAGTCCTCATTTGCAAAACACATAGACGGTTCCACTCCTAGCCCATAACTTAACTCGCGCGGGGTCATACAAGAAGCAGGTATTTGGTTTGGGAAATCAAGAGTAAGCAGGTCACCATTCCTTGTCACGGATAACAAGCCAGATAAAGAATCAAAGGTAATAACATCAGAAGCATAAGCGCATTCATTGAATAGAACAAAAGCGGAGGCCAAAGTCGCATGGCCACAGAGCTTAACTTCCGTAACCGGCGTAAACCATTTAATGTGAAAGCCATCGTCTATCGGCACATAATAAGCCGTTTCAGCTAGATTATTTTCCTGTGCTATTTGTTGCATTATGTTTTCAGGAAGCCATTCTTCCAGCGGCACTATAGCAGCAGGATTACCTTCGAATGGTTTTCCAGCAAAAGCATCAATTTGATAAATTTTAAGTTTCATTTGAATTTATTTTTATGTCTTTCCCTACTCCATACACCTTGGAAAAGACAAACAGAATTAAGCTCGAATAAGATTTAATAATTCTTTAGTCTTCTCCTCCATTAACAATTGATTACCCTTAGATTCGACGTTAAGCCTCACGACTGGTTCGGTGTTCGACATACGCAAGTTGAATCGCCATTCCGAAAAATTTACTGAAAGGCCATCTATATAATCAACAGATTCGGCATCTTTGCTATACTGCTCCTCAATGGCTTGAAGCAGTGCTAGAGGGTCTTTTATTTTACTGTTTATTTCACCGCTTGCCGGATAACTTGCCATACATGCGCTGACTAATTCTCCCAGAGTTTTGTCTTGGATTGACATCAACTCAGTGATTAGTAGCCAAGGTACCATCCCACTATCGCAATAGAAAAATTCTTTAAAATAATGATGAGCGCTCATTTCGCCACCATAGAGCGCATCTTCTATACGCATCCGTTCTTTAATGAAGGCATGACCTGTTTTACAGCAAATTGCATTGCCACCCATCCTCTCTACTATCTCAATAGTATTCCATGTCAATCGAGGGTCATGAATAACTTTCGCACCCGGATGAGCCTCTAAGAATGATTGGGCCAAAAGACCGACAATGTAATAACCTTCGATAAATCGGCCCTGCTCATCAAAGAAAAAGCAACGATCAAAATCACCGTCCCAGGCTATCCCTAAGTCTGCGTTATGATCTGAAATTGCTTCAATGGTAGACGACCGGTTTTCTGCTATAAGTGGATTCGGAACACCATTGGGGAAATTGCCGTCGGCATTATGCTGTATTTTAATGAACTCAAAAGGAAGTCTGGACTCCAACGAGTCAATAGTCGGCCCCGCTGCTCCATTGCCGGCATTACAGATGATTTTCATTGGCTTAATTGATTCTATATTAATGAAGCTTAACAAGTGATCTACATAAGCCGCTCTGATGCAGCCCGCTGAAACCTCCCCTTTTTTGAGCGTCTCCTCAAACTCATTTTTTTCGGCTAACTGCTTAATTATATTAAGCCCACTATCGCCACTGATCGGCTTTGAATTTTCACGAACAAGCTTCATGCCGTTGTAATCTTTTGGGTTATGGCTTGCAGTCACGATAATTCCACCATCTGCATTTAGGTGAGACGTGCCAAAATAAACTTCTTCCGTGCCACATTGCCCAATAGTAATTACATTTACACCAGAGTCAGTCAGCCCTCGAGAAAGTGCATTACAAAGATCTTGACTAGTCAGGCGGATGTCATAGCCGACCACTACGTCGTTCGGTGTTAAAAATTCTGCGTAAGCACGACCGATTCGATAGGCGATTCCTTCATCGAGTTGATCTGGAATTCGGCCACGTATATCGTAGGCTGTGAAACAGGTAAGTTCTTGAGTCATTTATTCTTTAATCAAATATGTAATTAGAGACAGCAACATATTCATCGGTACTTACACAAACTAAGCTGCTTGACCTGAAATTTATAAGCAACCACTATACTCTTTAGTACTGGGATGAAAGGTATATGGCAGCGGGTAGGGAAAAGTAATTATTAATCGAAGTCATGGTTTTTCGAGTCTCCCGTATTGATCTTCGAAGCGAACAATATCATCCTCACTGAGATAATCTCCAACTTGTACTTCGATAATTTCGACGGGCTCAGAAAATGGGTTGGCAAGCCTATGCTTGCTACCCAATGGAACAAATATATTTTCGTTCACTCCCAAGACTATTTCTTTTCCATCACAAGTTATAACACCCTTACCCTTAATAACTATCCAATGCTCAGCGCGATGATGATGCATTTGCAAAGAGAGCGACTCGCCGGGGTTAACAATAATATGTTTAACTTGATAACCGTCAGCGTTCATCAATGACTCATAAGAACCCCACGGCCGAAAAACCTTGGTATGACTCACACTTTCTGTTCGCTTCTTCGCTTCGAGTTGTTCAACTATTTTTTTTACTGTCTGAGCAGATTTTTTGTTGGACACTAGGACAGAATCAGCTGTTTCGATAATTACCGTATCCTCAATACCTACTGCTGCAACTAACCTTGATTCAGCTTGAATATAGCTGTTGTTAACCTGGTTAAGGAGGACATCTCCACTAATGACATTGCCAGCAGCATCTTTGCTACCAACTTTCCACAAAGCCTCCCAAGCGCCCAGGTCATTCCAACCTGCATCCAAAGGGATCATTGCGGCATTCGCGGTTTTCTCCATTACTGCGTAGTCAATAGAATCGCTGCGACAAGCACTGAATCTCGACCCAGGGATTCTCATAAAATCATTGTCTTTTATAATTGCTGCGAAAGTTTCTACGCAGACTTCGTATATATCTCTGGAGTAAACCTCAAGCTCGCCTAGAAACAATTGGGCTGAGAACATAAACATTCCACTGTTCCAAAAATAAGTTCCAGCCTCTAAGTAAGATATAGCGGCGGCTAAATCTGGTTTTTCAACAAATCGCGCTACAGCGAACCCATCCGAGCCCTCCAGCTGGCTTCCTTTTTCTATATAACCGTAACCTACTTCTGGGGCATCTGGCACTATTCCAAAGGTTACTAATTTATTTTTCTTAGCAAGTTTTTTCGCTTGCCCTATCGCTGATTGGAAACGATCAGTATCGTTAATAATATGATCTGCTGGCAGAACCAATAACAACGCATCTGGATTTTCTTGAATTGCGCATAAGGCTGCCACGGCTACCGCTGGAGCGGTATCTTTCCCAAATGGTTCAAGTAATATTTTACTGTCAAGCTCATCAAGGGCTCTCAGCTGCTCTGCCACTAAAAATCGATGCTCTTCATTGCACACTACTAACGGTTGGGAAATATCTTCGATTCCATTTAGCCGGTTCAAAGTATTTTGAAAGAGAGATCCACCAAATTGCTGAAAATGAATAAATTGCTTCGGCAATAAGGTCCTGGAAACTGGCCAGAGCCTAGATCCAATGCCCCCAGCTATTACAACGGGAAGTAACATAGAATTCACCTAAAAATTCAAGCGATAATAGTAACAAATAATCCTTGATTTGAATAAAGATGCGATAATTCAACAATTAGTTAGTAGCTGGCTTTGAAGTGAAATTGATATCGATTAATTATGCTTAGCGCGATAACATCGCAGGCCTTGTGAATTCAGCCCTGGAGGGGCGTAATCCCAATGAAACCAAGGAATGAAAACTTCGTTCCCAAAAGTTCTTATGAGCTACCCGAGCTCATCGAATGTGGTTACGGTAAATTATTTGGCCTTCAGAATGCCAAGTTGCCAATCAACAATATGCTAATGTTGAATCGAATCGCTGAGATAAACTCGGATGGCGGGGAGTTTGGGCGTGGCCAGATAATCGCTGAGCTGGATATAAATCCAGACTTATGGTTTTTCGACTGCCATTTTCCAGGTGACCCAGTAATGCCCGGATGCCTTGGCTTAGATGCGTTATGGCAACTAGTCGGATTTTTTCTTGGCTGGAGAGGATTTCTCGGAAAAGGGAGAGCTTTGGGAGCAGGTGAAGTAAAATTTACTGGCGAAATTTTACCTACAGCTAAAAAAGTTGTTTATGACCTTTCAATGAGTCGCGTAATTGATCGTAAACTCGTAGTAGGTATTGCTGATGGGACAGTTGCTGTTGACGGCAATGTTATTTACAGAACCAAAGCACTAAAAGTTGGGTTGTTTACAACTGACCAGTCATTTTAGTTAATACATTCAAAGAGGCCGCTATGCGACGCAGTGTCATTACCGGTATCGGTATCGTGTCATGTCTAGGCAACAATAAGACCGAAGTATTAGATTCATTGAAGCATGGACGCAGTGGAATTCGTCATAACGAATCCTATGTAGAGGTAGGCATGCGCAGTCACGTTAGTGGCACAGTGCAAATCGACACAGCAGAGCTAATTGATCGAAAAATTTTACGTTTTATGGGTGATGCTGCTGCTTACGCGTATTTGTCAATGCAAGAGGCAATTGAAGATGCAGGCCTGTCAGAAGATCAAGTTTCGAATTTGCGATCCGGAATTGTTGCCGGGTCTGGCGGAGGATCCCCGCCTGATCAATTAGAGTCAACCGACATAGCCCGAGAAAGAGGCGTAAAACGAGTTGGGCCTTACCGCGTGACCCGCACCATGAGTAGCACTGTTTCCGCCTGTCTAGCAACTCCGTTTAAGATAAAAGGCGTTAATTATTCCATCTCTTCTGCATGTGCAACGAGTGCCCATTGCATTGGCAACGCTGCTGAAATTATTCAGATGGATAAACAAGATATCGTATTCGCTGGAGGAGGTGAGGCAGAGCATTGGACTTCTTCACACATGTTCGATGCGATGGGTGCACTTTCAACTAAATACAATGAAAGACCAGATAAAGCTTCCCGTGCTTTTGATGCTGACCGTGATGGTTTTGTTATTGCTGGCGGAGGGGGCATGCTAGTGATTGAAGCTTTGGATCATGCACTTGCCCGAGGCGCAAAAATCTATGCAGAGATTACCGGCTATGGCGCCACTTCCGACGGTTTTGATATGGTTGCTCCCTCTAGCGAAGGTGGGGGTCGCGCCATGCAAATGGCCCTAGGAAATTCCAAAGACGCGGTTGACTACATAAATACCCACGGCACCAGCACGCCGGCTGGTGATGTTTCCGAATTAAAAGCGATACGCAATTTGTTCGGTGAGAACATTCCTGTTATCAATTCCACTAAATCATTAAGCGGACATTCCCTGGGAGCAGCTGGAGCACAAGAGGCTATCTATAGCTTACTAATGATGGAGAATGACTTTGTTGCCGCTTCCGCCAATATCGAAAACCTCGATGAAGAGGCCGAAGGTTTGCCAATCGCAATAGAGCGCCAAGATAACATTCAGCTTAATCGAATAATGTCTAACAGTTTTGGCTTTGGTGGCACCAATGCCAGCCTTGTGTTTGAAAGATATCTGCCTTAACGCCTCATTTTGTAAATAGCACTACGGGAACAAAACTATGGTAATACTGGTCTCATGAACATGAGGAATACACTGACGACTCTATTCACGCTATGTTTGTTGGGATTACCACTTACTGCTTGGTCACAGCTTGACAGAAACTCGATAACCAGCTTGACACAAGAAAACCAGCAACAAATGGTGCCTCTATCTCTTAAAGAAGCGTTTCCCTACTACGTGAGTGAATTAAGTCCTGGGAAATACCGAATTAACTGGGTTCTTGCCCAAGGTCACTATTTATACCGCCATGCTTTGCAGTTCTCTCTGCTTCAGACGGAGGGTGGGGATAGCCTGCCCGTGAACTACGAGCTGCCAGATGGGGTTCAAAAAACCGACCAATTCTTCGGTCAGATTGAGGCCTACTACAATCTGCTAAGCATCGACCTTAACCTAACCACAGTGCCGGAACCCGAAGCAGGTTTGATGATTCAATATCAAGGCTGCGCAGAATGGGGGTTTTGCTACCCCCCACAAAGGGCCTTTTTCAAACTTCTTCCTTGACAATCCCTTTCTTGTTCTAATAAACAATGAATATTTGCTGTGAATTTCGGTTATCTGCGCACAAATTGGATGTATTACGGGCTAAATTCTGAGAAAATCCCTGATTGTTAGAAAGCAGTGCCCAAACATTGTTTCTCGTTCTCTGATCAACTCACCCAGGATCTAATCAAAATGGCAAAAATTTTGATCTTACATGGCCCAAATCTCAATCTATTGGGTGACCGCGAACCTCATATTTATGGCTCAGATACACTGGATGATATTAATCAGCGTTGCCAGGTACAGTGCGCAAATTCTGGCCATGAACTCACTTCGCTGCAAAGTAATGCAGAAGCAGATTTTATTGATCGCTTACACAATGCGCGACGTGATGGCACAGATTTTATGCTTGTGAATTTTGGCGCTTTTACTCATACCAGTATCGCAATTCGAGATGCGATACTGGCCACTGAAATTCCTTTTATAGAAGTGCACTTATCAAACCTTTATTCTCGAGAAGAATATCGTCAACATTCCTTTTTTACAGATATTGCAATAGGCTGCATCGTTGGCTTAGGTGCGCAAGGCTACGAACTCGCATTACAAGCAGCATTCAAACGACTAGAGAACTAAATAAATCGCAAAAAATGGGCCGAACTAAAGGTTGGGCAGCAATCTGCTCTCTAACCAAAATTGGAAAAAAATAATGGATATAAGAAAAGTTAAGAAGCTTATCGAATTACTGGAAGCTTCCGACGTAGCAGAGATAGAAATCAAGGAAGGGGAGGAAGCGGTTCGCATAAGCCGCTCTCCAACAGTAGTTGCGCCGACTGCCCAATATCAGGCTATGCCTGCAGCAGCACCTCTAACTGCGCCTGCCGCCTCTATAGCGGAGGCTCCCGTGACTCAAGGCACTGCTATTCAATCACCTATGGTGGGATCATTTTATCGCGCTCCATCACCTTCTTCCCCACCATTCGTTGAAGTGGGCACCCATGTGAAAGTGGGTGATGTGGTGTGTATTGTTGAAGCTATGAAGATGATGAATCAGATAGAGGCAGATCATTCTGGGGTAGTCGAAGCTATTTTAGTTGAAGACGGCGAACCCGTAGAGTTTGATCAACCTCTTATGACAATTGTTTAATCGTTTTCACCTTTTCAGGTACCTGCTTGCATGCTAGAAAAAGTTCTTATAGCCAATCGTGGTGAAATTGCATTACGAGTTTTGCGCGCCTGCAAAGAGCTCCATATAAAAACTGTTGCAGTGCACTCTGTAGCGGATAAAGACTTAATGCATGTGCGACTCTCGGACGAGTCAGTCTGTATCGGCCCACCAAGCCCTACAGAAAGCTATTTAGATATTGCATCTATCATAAGCGCTATGGAGGTTACCGGCTCAAATGCCGTACATCCTGGCTACGGATTTCTTTCAGAAAATGCGGATTTCGCGGAACAAGTTGAAAATAGCGGCTTCACTTTTATTGGCCCCCAGTCTGAAACAATACGTCTCATGGGAGACAAAGTGTCGGCCATTGAGGTCATGCGAAAGGCTGGCGTTCCGACGGTACCTGGATCTAACGGCCCTCTAGATGAAAATGATGATCGCACCTTAAGCCTAGCCGCAGAAATCGGTTTTCCCGTCATAATAAAAGCAGCTGCTGGCGGCGGTGGTCGTGGCATGCGCGTAGTCCACGACCCAACCGAATTACTAAAAGCTGCTAAGGTAACTTCAACGGAAGCGCAATCATTCTTTGGAAGCGGCATCGTCTATTTGGAAAAGTTTTTGGAGAATCCGAGGCACGTTGAAATTCAAATTATCGGTGATGGTGCGGGAAATGCTATCTATTTAGGTGATAGAGATTGCTCACTGCAGCGGCGACATCAGAAAGTACTCGAAGAAGCACCGGCACCAGGCATTCCTGATGCAGTCCGCAATGAAGTTGCCGCTACCTGTATCCAAGCCTGCAGAAACATGAATTACCGCGGCGCTGGAACGCTGGAGTTCCTCTATCAAGATGAACGCTTTTATTTCATCGAAATGAACACGCGAGTACAAGTCGAACACCCAGTGACAGAAATGGTCACAGGTGTGGACATCGTCAAAGAACAACTTCGGATAGCCTCAGGCAAGCCCCTCTCGATCACCCAGGATCAGATCAAAATTCAGGGGCACGCTTTTGAATGCCGTATTAATGCTGAAGACCCAACGTCGTTTCTACCTAGCCCTGGTAAAGTTAAACTATATCATGCACCTGGAGGGCCTGGCGTGCGCGTTGATTCACACCTGTACAGCGGCTACAGCGTTCCTCCCTATTACGATTCATTAATTGCCAAACTAATTAGCTACGGCAACGACAGAGAGCAAGCATTAACTAAAATGCAAATAGCATTGGATGAACTTCTTATCGATGGCATTAAAAGTAATATTCCACTGCAAAGAGATCTTGTACGAGATCCCGAATTTCAGAAAGGTGGAATTAATATCCACTACCTGGAAGAAAAACTTAACTCTTAATTAAACCCCATGTGGCAACAACTGAAAATTCAGCTTCACTCTGAAGATACTTCTTATTTTGAACAGATCTTGTTTGACTCTGACGCGATTTCGATTAGTTATCTAGATGCAGAAGATCAACCCGTATTTCAAGAAGAGCCAGGTAGCACACCATTGTGGGATAATACCTTTCTTCTTTGTTTGTTCAATACAAAAACAGACCTGGGGTCATTGCTGAATAAGCTTAGATGCAACACTAAAGTATTGAATAATAAAAGTCTCAACATTGAGCTCATCGAAGATCAGGATTGGGAACGCAGTTGGATGAAAGACTTTGAACCCATACAGTTCGGGGAGAAGCTATGGATTTGCCCTAGCTGGCTATCACCTCCAGAACCAAATGCAGTAAACATCAAATTGGATCCCGGGTTAGCTTTTGGTACCGGCAATCATGCGACCACCTCACTCTGTTTACGTTGGCTAGACCAAGCCGATGTAAGAGGCAGTGAAGTAATCGATTATGGATGCGGGTCTGGAGTACTATCCATTGCTTCTGCTCTGCTAGGGGCAGTAAAAGTTCATTCAGTGGACAATGACCCTCAGGCAATCTCTGCCACAATAGACAATAGCCGCCGTAACAAGGTCCCAGGTGACGTATTAACCACCTATTTGCCAGAAGCGGTCCCCCCAGTGCATGCGGACATTCTTATCGCCAATATCCTAGAGAGGCCGCTTATCGATCTATCTGAAAAATTTGCTGAGTTGGTTAAAAAAGGCGGATATATCACCCTATCTGGACTGCTTGAAGAGCAAATCCCCTCTCTGCTCTCTTGCTACGATCGCTGGTTTGACATGGGAGCTCCTCAGGTCGAACAGGGCTGGGTGCTTCTATGTGGCACCCGGAAGTCGTGATATACATCTCTCCTTCCACTACAATCTCACCTCTAATACTTGTTTAGCCTTTTGGGATTTACTCTGAATGTCCCTTCACGTTATCCAGTGCCCTAACTGTGAATCAAGCTTTAACATCAATGCCCCTACGCTTCTTCTAGCGGATGGCAAAGTGCGCTGTGGCGCATGCCTGACAGTTTTTCATGCTATCGATAATGTCCTCGAACAGCTCCCTGCTGACGAACACCAAGATTCAGACTCGGTATTTGTTGGGAACAACCCCCTAGATTATTTCGACCCTTCCAGCTTCCTTACTCGTAGCGCATTGCAGGCGAAACATAAGGAGCAACAAGAAGAGAGTTTAACGGAGGACCAAGAACTTCCAACATCAGATCACGGTGGGTTTATAAACCAACCTATTCTCGAAGAGTCAATCGAGCTCTCAGAAGAATATACTCAAGAGTTTTTCTCTTCCATTGAACAAACCATAGAAGAAGCGCTAAAACAGACAGAAACAGAAAGAGATTTATTACTTGAAGAACTACAAAGGAGCGAGACATCATTTTTCGGAAATCTTCAGAAACCTCTACTGGCTGACAGTGAAGCACTCGATGCTGAACTATTCCCTGATTCTAGTTGCGAACTGGTTGACCCCTTTGAAAAGGACGAACCTGACACGAAGCAACAAGTTGAACAACAAGACGACAAAAATAATTTGTTTGAAGTTCGCTCGCCATCAACTAATGAATTTGTAAACTCCGAACCCACAAAAATCGGCAATAAGCCTGGCTTTTTAGCTGATACTGAAACCCAAGAATCAATAAAAGACATAACAAAGAAAAAAGAACCACCCAAAGACAATACCGAAGTTATTCGGGCGCGGGCCTTGGGAGTGCAGCTGGAAGACGAGTCAGCTTTGCAATCAATTTCAGCGGAGAGCATCGCAGCACTGGATATCACTTCTACACCAGTGGAATTGCATGCAGGAAAGCAGAGCCGAATCGCGCGTCTTATTTGTTTCAGCGCTATTATTTTGTTGTTAGGAATAAGTTTGTGTGCGCAACTTCTGTGGCGTAACCATATAGCATATAGTCAAGATGCGCGAATAAGGCCTTTATTAGAATGGGCTTGCGCTAATGCTGCTTGCAACTTGCCTTCCTATTCAGACATAAACGCGATTCGCAGCGATAATCTCTCAGTACGTAATCATCAGATTTTCGAAAACAGGCTGTCGGTAAACATAGAATTTCGAAATACTGCGGAATTCCCACAAAAGTTTCCAATAATGGTTTTAAGTTTCAATTCCGTAAGTAATGACATCATTGCCTTGAGAGAATTTTCACCTAGTGAGTATCTGGATTCAGAGTTGACAGATCTAGCACTAATGCCTGTAATGTCGCCGGTCCAGGTTAATTTAGATTTAATCAACCCAGGCCCTGGCATCGCTAACTACACTCTGGCGTTTAGACTACCGTGAGTTTTAGCTTGTGTTGCGTGCATGGTAACTAGCATGCAAGTTTTTCCTGACTAATCTTTAGAATCTCTTCCCCTAGATTTCGCTCCCGGCTAAAATAATCAGCCTTTACTTCAGACCTATTCACAATGAGAATTATCGGCCCCTATAAACTGAACAACTCGCTATTCTTGGCACCAATGGTGGGTGTGAGTGATTCTCCGTTTCGTGAAATTTGCAGTCAGAATGGGGCCGGATTAACTATCGCTGAAATGCTTACAGCCAACACTGAATTATGGGGCAATGAGCGCAATAGACTTAAACAAGTTAAACCCAATGTAAGCGGGCCTTATGTCGTGCAAATAGCTGGCTCTGATCCTGTGATGTTAACTCAAGCAGCTAAACTTAACGTTAGTCTTGGTGCAGATGCAATCGATATCAACATGGGCTGCCCGGCCAAAAAGGTTTTGAAGAAAGCGGCAGGTTCTGCATTGTTGAAAGATACAAAACTTATCGAATCAATTCTAAAATCCGTAGTGAGTAGCGTAGATATTCCAGTGACTCTAAAAATTCGAACGGGTTGGTCCCCAGAATCCCGTAATGGAGTTGAAGTAGCAAAAATTGCTGAAGAGTCTGGCGTGCAATTGTTAACGGTGCATGGCCGCACTAAAGAATGTCGCTTCAAAGGCGAGGCAGAATACGACACAATCGCAGACATAAAGCAAAATATTAGTATTCCGGTTATAGCTAACGGCGATATAGATTCACCGCAAAAAGCAAAACAAGTTATGCAACACACGAACGCAGATGGCTTGATGATTGGAAGGGCAGCAATGGGTCGGCCCTGGATTTTTGCGGAGATCGAGCACTATCTCGTTACTGGAATCCCCAAATCCAATCCTAGCATCTTTAAAAAACTTCACATCATCGAATCTCACCTAAAAAAATTACAGAGTTTCTATGGAGATACTAAAGGTGTGTGGTACGCTCGCAAACATGTTGCTGGTTATGTGAAAGACTTGCCGGATTCGAAGCAATTTTTAACACATTTTAATAAATTACAAGATGGGCTAGCTCAATTAGACCTCCTAAGGTCTTATTTTGAAAAACTAGCTATAGATGATGGAGCCATCGCTGCATGAACAAACTGGACGAGTCCTCAACAATCTCAAATTTTTCAATTGCAGAACCAGCAGAGTCTTTTTCACAGCAGGAAAGCACTCTTAGGTCAGAAGTAGAAAAGTCACTCCGTCGCTACTTTCAGCATATTGAGGATGAACCCGTAACCGATCTGCACCAGATGGTAATGTCGGAAGTAGAAGCTCCCCTCATAGAGGCAGTCATGCGATATACTGGCAATAATCAGAGCAAGGCTTCTATCATGCTTGGATTAAACCGTGGTACTCTACGAACCAAATTAAAATTGTACGGTTTACTCTAGTGAGACGATAGTCGTGATGGTATTTCTTCTTCAGTAAGCTACACCTTGCAACAACACAGCACGCGTAAAACTGCTTATGACATCAGATAACTCTGGCGCCATTCGTCGAGCATTGATTAGTGTTTCCGACAAAACTGGCATTGTTCCATTTGCTCAAGCTCTTTCTGACCTCAACATCGAAATCCTTTCTACCGGCGGCACTTATAAGCTGCTGGCATCGGAAAACATTTCGGCTATCGAGATCTCTGACTACACAGGCTTTCCTGAAATGATGGATGGTCGTGTAAAAACGCTCCATCCCAAGGTTCATGGGGGTATACTGGCTCGAAGAGATATCGACCAGAAGGTCCTGATAGAGCACGATATCCCGCCAATTGATCTCGTCGTGGTCAATCTGTATCCCTTCGAGGCAACGGTTGCTAATCCCAACTGTGATCTTCCAACCGCAATCGAGAATATCGACATCGGGGGTCCGACCATGCTCCGTGCGGCAGCTAAGAACAACAAATTTGTTGCTGCCGTTGTGAACCCTTCTGACTATGACAGAGTTATCGAATTACTCACCAGGAATGATGGGAGTCTTGACCAACAAACACGATTTGATTTTGCAGTTAAAACTTATGAACATACAGCTGCCTATGATGGAGCCATTGCAAACTATCTTGGGATCCATCTAGAGCAAAGTGATAAAAATTCCATCTTTCCGCGAACCTTTAATACGCAGTTTATTAAAAGCCAGGAAATGCGCTATGGTGAAAACCCTCACCAGAAAGCTGCTTTTTATGTGGAGAAAAATTCTAAGGACGCAAGCATTAGTAGTGCGCAACAATTGCAAGGAAAAGCACTTTCGTACAATAACATTGCTGATACTGATGCTGCAGTCGAATGCATTAAATCATTTAGTGAGCCTGCCTGTGTAATTGTCAAGCATGCTAACCCTTGTGGCGTTGCTATCGCTGAAACGCCATTGAAAGCTTATGAACTGGCTTTTCAAACTGATCCAACTTCAGCGTTTGGTGGCATTATCGCTTTCAATCGAGAGTTTGATGCTGAAAGTGCAAGGCGAATCACGGAACAACAGTTTACAGAAGTCATCATCGCACCTTCGGTATCTGAGGAAGCACTTGCTGTAACCGCAGTAAAGAAAAATGTGCGTGTATTAACCTGCGGTCAATGGGATAGTGAGCGCACTGCAGAGTTTGACTATAAACGTGTAAATGGCGGTTTATTAGTGCAGGATCGAGACATTCATACAATTTCGAAAGATGATTTAACCGTGACCTCGAAACGCGCACCCACGGATGACGAACTACGCGACCTTTTGTTTGCCTGGCGTGTAGCTCAATACGTCAAATCTAATGCAATCGTTTATTGTAAGAATAATCAAACTATTGGTATTGGTGCCGGACAAATGAGCCGCGTGTACAGCGCAAAAATTGCTGGCATCAAGGCTGCAGATGAGAATTTACAGGTTGAAGGTTCCGTTATGGCGTCTGATGCGTTTTTCCCCTTCCGAGATGGTATTGACGCTGCTGCGCAGGCTGGAATTACAGCAGTAATTCAACCTGGAGGATCAATGCGAGACCAAGAAGTCATTGCAGCCGCGGATGAAGCCGGTATGGCGATGGTTTTTACAGGTTTACGCCACTTCAGGCATTAAAATGAAAGTATTGATAATTGGTTCTGGAGGCAGAGAACATTCCCTTGCTTGGAAATGTGCACAGTCCTCTGCAGTAGAAAAAGTGTTTGTCGCGCCAGGCAATGCTGGAACCTCTAGCGAAGAAAAAATAGAGAATATCGCCATTGATGTAATGGACTTTTCTGCTCTTGCAAATTTTGCTGACCAAGAATTCATTACACTCTCTATTGTGGGACCTGAGGCTCCTTTAGTCGAAGGTATCGTGAATTATTTCATGGAAAGGAATCTTCCCTGCTTCGGCCCTTCGCGACAGGCAGCGCAGCTGGAAGGCTCTAAAGCGTTTACCAAAGATTTCTGCAGTAAGCATGGCATCCCAACTGCGAACTATCAAACTTTCACCAAAGTAGATCCTGCAATTGCCTATATAAAATCTAATGGAGCACCTATCGTTGTTAAGGCTGATGGCCTTGCAGCAGGAAAAGGCGTCATAGTAGCCTTGTCTGAAGAAGAAGCAATAGGCGCCGTTAAAGAGATGCTGTCAGGCAATGCATTTGGTGAGGCCGGTCACAGAGTGGTAGTGGAGCAGTTCCTGACAGGAGAAGAGGCTAGCTTTATTGCGATGGTTGATGGCAAAAATGTACTACCAATGGCTACTTCGCAAGATCACAAGGCCAGAGACAATGGCGACAAAGGTCCCAATACTGGCGGTATGGGTGCCTACTCACCTGCCCCAGTTGTTACTGAGGAAGTTTACAAGCGAGTCATGGATCAAGTGATTCTGCCTTCCGTGGCAGGCATGGCAGAAGATGGAAATGATTATACCGGGTTTCTCTATGCGGGCTTGATGATTTCACCGGACGGTGAAGTCAGCGTTGTGGAATTTAACTGTCGCTTTGGAGATCCAGAAGCACAACCAATTATGATGCGCCTGCAGTCAGATTTGCCAGAACTATGCCTAGCAGCCATCAATCAATCTCTAGACGCACATACAGCCCAGTGGGATTCTCGCTGTGCTGTCGGAATTGTTCTAGCCTCTGGCGGATACCCTGGCGCCTATGCAAAAGGTGCAATTATCTCAGGGCTAGAAAAACACTCTAGTGAGCACCAAAAAGTTTTTCATGCTGGAACTGCCTTGAAGGACGGCGAGGTAGTCACCAGTGGTGGGCGAGTGCTCTGTGCCACCGCTTTGGGTCTAACTGTAGAAGAAGCAAAATCAGCTGCTTACGAGGCCGTAAAGGGCATACATTGGGATAACGTCTATTTTCGAACGGATATTGCCTATCGAGCCATTGCACGCGAGAATGCTTAGATGGCGAAGTCACAAAATAATTCCTTCATCGACCAATGCCTGATTCAGTTTGATCAGGCACTCCGCACCTGCGTTCCGGGCTCCAACCCTGCGACGCGCAGTTCTCCTGCAAAACTCGTTGCAGAGGAAGAATTAACGCCGATCGACAAAAAACATATTGCTGGGCTAATGCGTATTAATCACACTGGCGAAGTCTGTGCGCAAGCCTTGTACGCAGGTCAAGCGACAACCGCAAAGCTTTCAGAAGTGCGAGAGTCCATGCAGCATGCCGCGCAAGAAGAAGTAGATCATCTTGCTTGGTGCGATGAACGCTTGCAGCAGCTCGAAAGCAGACCCAGCATACTCAACCCAATTTGGTATGGACTATCGTTTGGCATGGGTGCCCTCGCTGGACTTGCAGGGGATAAATGGAGCCTTGGTTTTGTAGCCGAGACTGAACAACAAGTTTGTGAGCACCTGGAAGAGCATCTAGTGAGGCTGCCGCAGAATGATGCCAAGAGCAAAGCCATCCTCCAGCAAATGATTAAAGATGAAAAACAACACGGAGAGACTGCCAAAGCAGCTGGAGGCCAAGAACTACCCTCTACTGTAAAGCGTGCGATGCGTCTAATGGCAGACTTAATGAAAAGAACGACTTATAAAGTTTAATTTTCCGCTTAACATTCACTTCTAATTTCTAACGGCGGCGCAAATGGATTAAGCCTAGGCAAAGTAGACTCGACTTATTTCCATAAGCTTAGAAGAAAATTCAACTCCACAAAGGCTAATTTTTCCTATTTTAATTTCTTTGAAGGCGGCCCGGTAAAAACAAAACTTAAACCTAGAACAATCTCTTGTGAGTCAGTCAAGGGCGCCTAATAATGAAACTCCTCAATAGCCGTGTATCTAGCTCAAAATTCAGAATCGTGATCTGAAAACAAGTTCGAAACCAGAGGTTTTTGCTTAGTTATTCTGCATCGATAATTTCAAAATCATGGGTAACTACCACCCCTGCATTCTTAAGCATGATTGACGCAGAGCAATACTTATCAGCTGACAGTTCAATCGCTCTTTCCACTTGCTTTTCACTAAGTTCAGAGCCAGCTACCTTAAAATGAAGATGAATAGATTCAAAAACTGCCGGTGTTGAATCAACCCGCTTGGATGATATTTCTGCTTCACAACTTGTAATTTTCTGCCGTGCTTTTTTTAAAATAGTAACGACGTCATATGACGAACAACTACCTACACCCAGCACCATCAACTCCATTGGCCGCATCCCGAGATTTTTACCTCCACTCTCAGCTGCCCCATCTAATACAATTGCATGGCCCGTGCCAGATTCGGCAACAAACATAACATTCTCAACCCATTTAATGCGCGCGTTCATAGTCTTTCTCAATTCGATCAATTGTTACTCTAAACCAAGGTTTGACTTAAAAGTATCTAGACCTCTGAAGTAGAAGAGCGCGCAAGATTATCATAGTTTCTCAGGCTTCACTATTTGCACCCCCGTTACCGCAACGCTTCTAGCTATATCTTTTTTGGCGACAGCAGAATTAGGAGAGCATCTTTCTCTATTTTAATCATGGTCGAAAAATAATTCTTTCAATTTACTGCCCGGATCAGGCGCACGCATAAATGATTCGCCAACTAAAAAACCAAAAATACCATTATCAGTCATCAACTTTACATCCGCGACGCTATTGATCCCGCTCTCAGTAATTACAAGTTTCTCAGGTGGCAGGCGGGAAGCTAAATCGAGAGTTGTTTGTAAACTCGTTTCAAAAGTATGGAGATTCCTATTATTAATACCAATTAAATCTGAATCGATCTCCATTGCCCGATCTAACTCTTCTTGATTGTGAATTTCAACCAACACATCAATCGAAATATCCTTAGCATAGGCTGCGAGTTCAATTAATTGTGATTGTTGTAAAGCTGCAACGATCAGCAAGATACAATCAGCACCTAGAAGCTTTGATTCAGCTATTTGATAAGGATCTATCATAAAGTCTTTTCGAATAACTGGAAGAATGCATGCTTCTCTTGCTTGCTGCAAGTAGACATCTGCGCCTTGAAAATAATTAACATCTGTTAAAACCGAAATACAT
>NTJZ01000006.1 GCA_002457215.1 OM182 bacterium MED-G28
CCGGTAATGGGTGCAGGCGCCTTTGTATTGGCCAGCTATACACAAATATCATATTTAACAATTATCGCAGCATCCGCACTGCCTGCACTGCTCTATTTCTTAACTGTTTCTTATTTCGTGCGTATTGAAGCCAAGCGAACTGGTCTTAAACCAGCAGAAGATGAGAATAGTGAAAAAATTTCCGACGTTTTAAAAAATGGTTGGCATTTTATAATTCCGCTTTCTGTACTTGTTGGATTTTTGGTGGCGGGCCGCACACCCACTACTTCAGCAGCCTTCGCCATTATCAGCGTAATCGCAGCATCCTGGTTATCACCAAACCCCATGCGCCTGAATGATATTTTTGAAGCAGTGGTAGGGGGCGTGAAAACCATGGTTTCCACTGCACTTTTGCTCGTTGCGGTAGGAATCATAATCAATGTGGTAACAACCACCGGAGTAGGCAATGCCTTCTCATTAATGATTGTGGAATGGGCTCAGGGAAGTTTATTGATTACTTTGGTTTTAGTGGCACTGGCATCTCTAGTGCTAGGTATGGGATTGCCCGTGACCGCGTCTTACATTGTGTTAGCCACACTTTCCGCACCACTGATATTTGATTTAATCAGTCAAACTCAATTACTCGAAGCCCTGCAGGCCGGCGACTTGCCTAGCAATGTTGCAGCAACTCTCGGATTGTTCGGCGGCGATCCGGTTATCGCATTGCAGGAAATGCCCCTGGAAATGAAACAGTTAATTCGCCAGGAAATGATCGAACCGGAAATGCTCACCGGCATGCTCCTCAGTGCACATCTAATTATTTTTTGGTTGTCACAAGACAGCAATGTAACTCCACCAGTGTGCTTGGCCTCATTTGCCGCTGCTGGCATTGCAGGTACTCGCCCAATCGCGACGGGGCTAACCAGTTGGAAAGTGGCCAAAGGGTTGTACCTAGTGCCTGTGCTTTTTGCTTATTCGCCACTAATATCAGGCACCTGGCCGGAGCGAATCGAAGTTTTTCTATGGTCCTGTCTCGGCCTGTATGCCATGGCCGGACTGTTGCAATGGCATTTAGAATCCAAGATTAATCTATTTATAGCTGGTCTGTTAGTCGTGTGTGCCGTGCTACTGATGTGGACTCCCTTCCCCATTCATTATCACATTGCGGGCGCAGCTATTTTGGTTAGCATTGTATTTTTCCAAGGTCGAAGTCAGAAATTAGCTAATACTGGTAGCACCTAAACTAAAACTCTATCAAACAATTCTAAGGAACTGCCACTCAAGCAGGTTGCTTAATCAAAAAACGGACCAAAAGGAATCAATAGATCAGCATGACTAATCATATCGCAAAACAAATTCACATGTTAAGGCGCCCAGAGGGCACACCGAGCCAGGAACATTTCGCAATCGTAGACGTTGATTTACCAGCACCGGCAGAAGGACAAGTGCTGGTTAGAAACCACTACATGTCTGTTGACCCCTACATGCGCGGACGTATGCGCGCACAAGGTGTTTATGCTGAGCCGTATGCACTTAATAAAGCCATGTGGGGTGGCGCTGTAGGTGAAATTGTCGAATCTAATGCGGAAGGTCTGAAAGCAGGCGATACCGTATTAAGCGGTGGCGCATGGCAGGACAAATTTGTTGCCGATGGCTCTACCATGAGCAAACTTACACCTTTTGATAAAGATAAATTATCCCTCTACCTCGGTACTTTAGGTATGCCCGGCATGACAGCCTATGTAGGCCTGTTTCGTTTTGGTGAGCCCAAAGCAGGAGAAACAGTATTCGTCTCTGCAGCTTCTGGTGCTGTGGGAGCCAATGTTTGTCAAATTGCCAAAAGGCATGGATGCCGAGTAATCGGCTCAGTGGGCAGCAATGCAAAAGCTCAATGGTTACTGGATGAGTGCGGCGTAGATGAAGTTATTAACTACAAAACCTGCGGCGACCTTACTAAAGCTCTCGCCGAAGCTGCTCCGGATGGTGTAGACGTTTACTTTGAAAATGTTGGTGGAGAGCATTTACAAGCGGCTATTAATGTCATGAATCCCTATGGGCGTATCGCCGCCTGCGGAATGATTAGTTCTTATAATCAAGCCCAACCCATTCCTGGGCCCAACAATCTCATGTTAATAGTTGGGAAGAAAATCCGTATCAATGGATTCATTGTATTTGACCACAATGACATGCGTGCTCAATTTTTGGCAGACATGGAATCTTGGGTCAGTGAAGGTAAAATCAAAACCAAAGAAACTATTGTTGAAGGATTGGATAACGCTGTAGATGCTTTTCTAGCTTTATTCACTGGCGACAACTTCGGAAAAATGATTGTTAAATTCTGAACTCATTCATGGGTTAGTTGGAGGAGGAAATTATTTAATTCTTCTTCAACTCACCAGGAGCTAGCGTAGATCCTCAACCGCCTGGTTTTGACTTAAATAATTATTTCCAGTGAGCTCCTTAAAGAAGTTTGTTTTGGCCAGTTTACCTATAATGGGATCTTTTACTTCGGACAGATGCAACTTGACTCCCAATTCCCTTAAGGTCTCATTGATCTTTTCAAGGGTTTCCAGCGCACTCATATCTATTTTATTTACCGCAGTGCACATAAGGATTACATGTTCCAGCTTCGGTTTATCAGAAATTAAATTAAGGATAAGTTCTTCCAGATAACGGGTATTTGCGAAATATAAACTCTCATCAATGCGTATAGAAAGTTGATTCTCAAACGTTTCAACAGTGTGCCGGTCAACGCTGCGAAAATGCTCAGTACCCGTTACTCTTCCGATCACAGCAACATGGGGCTGGGAAGTTTTGTATAGGTGAATCAATACCGATGCCAGTACACCGGAACCAATCCCAACTTCGACACCAATTAATAAAGTTAGCACTAACGTGATAAGCACCGCTGTAAAGTCTGCCTTGGAATAAACCCACGCTTTTTTAAGCACGGAAAAATCAATTAGGCCATACACCGCCACAATAATTATGGCGGCAAGTGAAACCCTGGGTAGCCAAAACAAAGCTGGTGTGAAAAATAAAGCCACCACCGCAATCAAAATAGCGGTAAACAATCCAGCTGCAGGAGTTGCTGCACCTGCTTCAAAATTCACGACAGAGCGCGAAAATCCGCCGCTGACAGGAAATCCGCCACCGAATGAAGTTGCGAGATTAGAAGCTCCCAGCCCAACTAGTTCTTGGTTCAGATCGACTCTTTCCCTTCTCCGAGCTGCCAAGGTCTGAGCCACAGAAATAGATTCAACAAAACCAATAATTGAAATTAATAGTGCCGAACCAATAAGGCTATTTAATAAGTCTATCGAGAAACCAGGTAACCCAAAATCAGGCAACCCCCGCGGCACTTCACCCAGCAACTGCACACCTTGCTGGTCCAAACGAAAAATATAAGCTAATAAGCCAGTTATCAATGCTACCAACAGCGGCCCAGAGCGTGAAAGAGTAGTTGCAATATGAGCATCGACACCAATTTTTAAGAACATATTTTTAATGACTAACTTACTAAAGATAATAAAGCCGATTGAACCTGCGCCTATGTAGAAGGTTACGAAATTGATACTTCCTAATTGACCGAACAGAGAACCAAGTAAACCCAAGAAGTTCTGGCCATTGGCAGACACGCCGAATATATGTTGCATTTGACTAAGACCAATAATCAAAGCAGACGCTGTTACAAAAGCACTAATTACCGGTTGGGATAAAAGATTCGCCATAAACCCCAAGCGCAACAGTCCAAGCAACAACAAAAATAAACCCGATAGAAAGGTTAGAAACAGGGCTGCAGCGAGCGTTTCCTCTGGGGTAGCTAAAGATAATTTCGCCAAGGCGGTAGCGGTCATCAGTGAAATAACAGCAACTGGAGCGACTGACAAGGTATTGCTGGCGCCAAATAGAGCATAAACCGTTAAACCGACCATACTTGCATAAAGGCCAGTTTCAGCAGGGAGCCCTGCCAACAAAGCATAGGCGAGGGCTTGCGGGATTAACATTATCGCTACAATCAAAGCGGCAATTGTGTCATCAAAAAATTTTGAATTTGTATAGTTGGGAGCCCAGACAAGAATTGGAAAATAACGTTTAAATGAAAATCCTTTATTCAAAACAATACCCTTATCTAATTAACAAAGATTCCAGATTTCCTGCGGTTGACTAGCTTATAAAATCTCTTGCAACCAAAATATGATAAGTCGATTATCAACATAGAGAAAATAGCGAGGGCTAATCCCCACTCTATCGCGACCGAATTTAAAGGCACTGTATAAGTGTATTGATCTAATGTCTCCTGAAAGAATTCTTGATCCGCTGCAAACAGAACATGCACGGCGACAACGAGCGGATTATGTCCCAACGCCAACCTTTCGTTTTCTAATCTAGAATAACGATTCGTAATTAACCGAATACTCTCAGAATCACTTCGAAAGACAGTGTCATTACTATCTTCATAGTAAGTGATTAGAGCTTCCAGGTCTCCGCCAAATAAACTATTCGCCGTCTTCTGAAAGCCACTAATATTAAAACTTACCTCTTGGTAGTGTGCATCAATGCGCTTGGCATATTGATCGACAAAACTAGGCACCTGAATACCTAAGAGTATTCCCGTCGCAAAGATTGCAAAGCGACTATAAGCTTTAAGTAGATTAACAATAAACATGAAAGAGAAAGTTTAGTAGAGGGATCAATGTGAACTATACCTTAGTTCATTCTTTGACCAGCAAAGTCACTAATTAGTTCATCCTTGTTCTAATAAATTACGCAGATCAATAATGGCCGCATTGGCGCGAGATATGTAATTCGCCATTGTTAAAGAATGATTCGCAAAAATACCAAAGCCTGATCCATTTAGAATAATAGGAAAAAACATAGTACGCAGACTCGCTTCCAGTTCGCGAATAATCTGATCCAGGCTCGTCATCGCATTCTTGTCTTTCAATACTTGCTCGAAGTCTTTACGCACTGCAACCAAAAAATGCATAAGCGCCCAAGAAGCACCTCGGGCCTCGTAGAACACATCATCGATCTGCAACCATGGCGTGCGTATGGCTGCTTCAGGACTCGCCAGGGCAGATCGTTCGGTAACAGACTCGCCCATCAGATCAGTGTTAATGCGTTCCTGGCCAACACTGGCGCTCAATCTTTGAGACAAACTGCCAAGGCGAGATTCAACATCCAGCAACCAATTAGCAAGATTATCTGCTCGGGCAAAAAACTGCGCATCTACGTCTTGCGGATCTGAAATTCTTCCTAAATAAGAGTAGAGACTTTCCACCGCTTCGTTATACTCAACTTCTGTCGGCGGAAAGAGCCAGCTGTCATTATCAAAATGAAATCGCGGCTCACTGATGATTAGATCAGGATCTTCTACCGATTGAGATTGAGAACGGCTGAAGCTCTCTCTAAATGCACGAGACAAATCCCTCACTTGTACTAGCGCACCGAACTCCCAATTAGGAATATTATCCAGATACACACCAGGTGGCATAACATCGTTAGTTAAGTAACCCCCTGGTTTCCGAAGTAGGGTTTCTGCAACTTGAATTAAAGCACTGGTAGTAGCGGCACCTAAAACATACTGATTACCATTAACAGCAAGTTTGGCTGCGGTGTTTTGGCTAATAGAAAATTCGGCAGGTTCTCTACTCCAATACATTCCCACGATCAAGATGAAGATAATAAGAATGCCAAGAATACAAAAGGCTATTTTTCGAAAGATGGTGCCATCTCCGCTAAACTGCAGTCCTGCAATAGGGTCAGAAAGTTTTTGCTTAATGGGTTCCCAAAACTTCATAAACGAATCTTAATCCTCAGATATTCTTAGTCGAATACTTATCTGCGACGCTAATTCAATATTGCCCCGCAGTCGATATCCTTCAACAGCGCTCCGCATTTCAAGAAACATCCAGCGCGCAAGTGCATCATTCGGCGCTGTTATTAGAAAAAAAGCTTCATGCTGTTTCGCCTGGTTAGCAATATCTGCTAATTGCGCCTGGGCAGATTCGCTGCGGGCGGAAAACTCTTGATTGTCTAAATTAAAAAATAAATCACCAGAATTTTGTTCAGATTGCAAAGACAACCAAGCTTGTGGCAGGGCAGGATGATCCTCATCGACAAATTTTGCATTTTCCAACAGCTCCCCCGCATCAACAAACAAACCTCTCCGACTTGCCTCTAAAGACAGTTCCACATAACGCAGGACGATACGTTCCAGACCATCAGTTGCAATTTCATTTTCAGGGTCCATAGCCAAGATCCGCTTAAACCGGCCGTGCGCACTATCATCAGCCGGCTTTAATAAGCGATCATCATCGAGCGCCTGAAGTGCTTCATACAGCGTATCTGCTATAAATCTTTCTCTTGCGGTTTGCTGACTCGCAATTACGAATCGAGGCTCACTCAATGGTCGGATTTCAGGAATAACCACAGTGCTTTCTGCTGGTGCCACCGGCACAGGAATACTTTCCTGTGCTTCGCAGGCCGCGAGCAGCAGGAATAATGCTATTGCCACTAGCCGTGCTTTTCTGAAATTGAATAACATAGCTGACAAAAAAATCACTAGTGCTTATCCTAGTAACTCAGTAAATGGAATGAATTCAAGAATGTCACCAGAGGCAATAGCAGTGTGGGGTGGAATTATTACAAGACCCTGAGCCTTGCTCAAGGATGTGCCGACACCAGAACTTTGGTCCACGAATGGCTTGACCTGAAGCCCGTTTTCACTATAAGAATGCAAATTAGCTCTTATGTATTGCTGGCGTTCTCCCGATTGCCCACTAGTAAAACCAGCAGTGACAGGATAACCACTAGGCAGGGAGCTCTTGCAACCTAACATCGCCAACAAAGAAGGCCTTACCAAGAGGATAAATGTAACAAAAGCCGAAACCGGATTTCCAGGAAGACCAAAGAACTGAGCTTTCCCAACTTTACCACTGGCGAAGGGTTTTCCCGGTTTAATTGCTAACTTCCACAAATCGAGATGGCCATTTGCCTCAACCGCCGCCTTTACATGGTCTTCTTCCCCAACAGACACCCCGCCCGTGCTAATAATGCAATCAACTGTTGCCGCAGCATCAGCCAACACTTGCTTCGTAGTTTCGAAATCATCAATTACCACTCCGAGCTCTTTCACTTCGCACTTCAATTCCTGCAATAAAGCTGCGAGAAAGTAGTAATTCGAATTATATATCTGCCCTGGTTTAAGCTCATTGCCTGGGGGCACAAGTTCATCGCCGGTAGTCATCAACGCAACACAAAGCTTGCGTTTAACTCTAAGAGAAGATGCACCAGTAGATGCAGCTAAACCAAGATCTTGAGGCAATAAACGATGGCCTTTTGTTAACAAAGTAACCCCAGCTTTAATGTCATCACCCGCTAGTCTCAAATTTTCGCCTCCCGCGACAGTCTGCAAGACTTTTACGTGATCGCCCGCGGCCTGGCAGTTTTCTTGCATAACAACCGCATCAGCTCCCAGGGGGATTGGAGCTCCCGTAAAAATACGTGCAGCTTCACCCTCGGCCAAAAAACGACCGATTTCACCCGCGGCAATTCGCTGCGTAACTTTTAAAGTCGCACGTTCACCGTTTGGCTCATTACTTAGATCAGCACTGCGGACCGCATAGCCATCCATAGCACTATTGGTGAGTGGTGGGACGTCCACATTGGAAACAATGTCGTTAGCCAACACCCGACCAGTACTTTCTAGTAGGGGAACGGACTCAATCTCATCGATAGACGCTAATGTACTCATTAATGTTTCAAATGCTTCGTTTATTGGCGTAAGTGATGACATAGAATTAACAATTGACTGCATTTATGCAGCATCAGATTCGCGGGATTTAATCTGTAACTTAGATAAAGTAGTTCCACCATAGAGTAACTTGATGACATCTTGCAAATCTCCATGCCAGGATTTTTGCTTAATCCCAAAAGTGTCAAAGATTTTCTTACTCGACAACGTTGAATTAAGAATTTCTGGCGCTCTCACATCCTGCTCAGTAATTTTTATGGAGTCTAGAAGCTGATAAATTAATTCATCGTGATTCGCCGCATATTTCATTACCTGCTCAACAAATTCATTTTCGCGTTTAGTCTCTAAGCCGGAGTAATGATACGTACCCCAAACATTAGCTTCACAATCAATTTGCTGACAAACCGCTAAAATCGCCGCCGCCAAATCACCTGTATGGGTTGGACTAAAGCGCCGCCGAGATACTGGAAGCTGCCCTTGATCACGCGCTGCAGCTCGAATCCATGACTTGATGAGCCCCCTTTTTTTCTTACCAAACAACCAGCCCGAGCGAATCACTATATGAGAGGTGTGCCTTCTTACTGCTCTCTCCCCCTGCAACGAAGCCATACCATAAACTCCTTGGGGATTAGTTTCATCTGTCTCGTTGTAACCTAGCTTTTTGGTACCGTCGAACACATAGGCATTGGATAGATGCAATATGGGGATATTCAGATGATCACAAATCTCTGACAAAGCGGCTGGCACGCGAGAATTAATCTGATAACAACGCTCTTCGGAAGTTTCTGCGCGCCGCAGGGCACTGTGGTTACCAGAAATGAAATCAGCCAAGTTGATTAACTGAGTGGGGGCGTAGTCGGTTACTAATTTGGCAATACTTACCGGATCGTCCGGATCAAAATACTTATCCGCAGGCGCTTTAAAGCGGATCTTGTGCATTCGCAAGATCTCAATCAAATCCTTGGCTGTAGGGCTATTGCCACCAACAATAAAGAGCTTCAAAGCTAATACCCGTCTATTTTAGAAACCAATCAACGACTCAGTTCTGGCATGGGAGCTGACTTTAGCAAGTGACTAGGAAAGACGAATTTTGACGGCACCAGCACATTGCGCCGTAGCTTGGTTAAAAAGGGATGTCGTCATCGAAGTTATCAAAGTTAGCCGGCGCCGACTGCGGTTGAGTAGCGGCCTGCGGTTGAGCCTGCTGCGCCGGTGCCGCTGCTGGCTGATTGCCAAAATCCTGGCCTACACCTGCACCACCACGACTGTCTAACATCTGCATTTCATTGGATACAATTTCGGTGGAATAGCGCTTCACGCCATCCTGTTCCCAAGAGCGAGTCTGCAACCTTCCTTCTACATAAAGCTTAGACCCCTTCTTGACATATTGCTCGACAATTTCGGCTAAACGGTTGAAGAATACTACGCGATGCCATTCAGTTTTTTCTTGCTGATCACCAGTAGTCTTATCTTTCCAGGTATCACTAGTCGCTATTGAGATATTTGCGACGGCATTGCCATTTGGCATATATCTGACTTCTGGGTCGTTTCCCACATTCCCCACCAGAATAACTTTATTTACACCTCGACTCGCCACACTTATCTCCCTTTCAGAATTCGGATACAGAGAAGATTAAGTTTATACCATTGCCATGAGAATTAGGACATTTCTAGTGAAATTGGATTTGAAATTTCGGAGTCCTAAAAAAGATAGCGGTTAAACGCTCTACCGACAGCAATCTATCACAGAGTTTTGGTTTTTTGTTCGGTCTTTGTAAAAGCAAACCAACTAATTCCAATGTTTAAGTCCTTTAATCCAAAGGGCCCTTTACTCGCGTATCAATAATTAATGATAATGGTCGGTTTCGCCACGCAGTATTGAGTAATTCATGGATCAGATTGTTGTACGCGGTGCTCGCACCCATAATCTAAAAAATATAAACCTTACAATCCCCCGCGACAAACTAGTGGTAATTACTGGGTTGTCGGGATCAGGAAAATCGTCCCTCGCTTTTGATACGCTATACGCAGAAGGACAGCGCCGTTACGTTGAATCTCTCTCCACCTATGCACGGCAATTCCTCTCCATGATGGAGAAGCCGGATATCGATCACATCGAAGGTCTGTCGCCTGCAATTTCAATTGAACAAAAATCGACCTCTCATAATCCTCGCTCAACAGTGGGCACGATCACAGAAATCTACGACTATCTCAGACTTTTGTTCGCACGAGTTGGCGATCCTCATTGCCCAGACCACAATATTAAGCTAGAAGCACAAACTGTCAGCCAAATGGTTGACAAAGTGATGGAGCTGCCAAAAGACACACGCATCATGATCTTGGCGCCCGTAGTTCGAGAGCGCAAAGGTGAACATATACACGTGTTTAATGAACTTAAAACCAGCGGTTTTATCCGCGCACGCGTTGACGGCATTGTTTGCGAAATCGACTATCCGCCAGAGCTGGAAAAAAGGAAGAAACACTCCATCGATGTCGTCATTGATCGTCTAAAAATCAAAGAAGGCATTGAGCAGCGATTAGCGGAAAGCTTCGAGACAGCGATCCAATTGGCTGATGGCTTAGCCACAGTAAGTCTCTCGGCCTCTGCAGACAATAATGAAGATAAAGAAGCTAACCTGGTTTTTTCCGCTCTTTTTGCTTGCCCAAAGTGCGGACACAGTATTTCGGAGTTAGAGCCCAAACTTTTTTCATTTAACAGTCCCGCTGGCGCCTGCACTAGTTGTGATGGGCTCGGCCTCAAACAATTTTTCGATGAATCCCGGATCATTACTGATGAAGCACTTTCTCTTGCAGAAGGAGCGATTCGAGGTTGGGACCGACGCAATATTTTTTACTTCCAGATGCTGACATCGCTTTCTGAACATTTTGGCTTCAAGGTTGATACCCCGTTTAAGAAGCTCAGCAAAAAGCATAGAAGCATTATTCTCCATGGCAGCGGTAAGGAAGTTATCGGTTTCAAATACGTGAATGACAAAGGCAGTACCTACACACGTAGCTGGCCCTTCGAAGGCATTTTGCCAAACATGGAGCGCCGCTACCGCGAGACCGAGTCGAATATGGTACGAGAAGAACTTGCGAAATATTTAAGTTCTCAATCCTGTCCTGAATGCGAAGGCACTCGTCTGCGCCGCGATGCGCGCTTCGTATTGATCAAAGGTACTAATCTGCCACAAATCACTGAGATGACAGTCTCAGGGGCATCGGATTATTTTCATAAACTGAAATTCACTGGAAAAAGCGCCAAGATTGCAGAAAAAGTACTAAAAGAACTTCAAGATCGTCTCAAATTTCTTGAAGATGTTGGCCTAAATTATCTTTCCTTAAGTCGTTCAGCAGACACTCTCTCTGGCGGTGAAGCACAACGTATCCGTCTGGCCAGTCAAATTGGTGCTGGGCTCGTTGGGGTCATGTACATACTAGATGAACCTTCCATCGGTTTACATCAACGAGACAACAATCGTCTCCTTAAGACACTTTTCCATCTACGAGATCTTGGCAATACGGTAATTGTAGTTGAGCATGATGAAGAAGCAATCCGCAGTGCTGACCACATCATTGATATAGGGCCTGGCGCCGGAGTGCATGGCGGTGACATTGTTGCTGAAGGCAATATAAAGACAATAGAACAATCAAAAGAATCATTAACTGGCAAATTTCTAAGTGGTAAAGAAAAAATATCTGTCCCAATCAAGCGCTCCAAATACAACGAAAAAAAGTTGATGACACTGAAAGGTGCCTCAGGTAATAATTTGAAAAATGTGGATCTTATTATTCCCATTGGCTTATTTACTTGCATCACAGGTGTCTCGGGGTCTGGGAAATCCACACTGATAAACAACACACTCTATCCTATAGCTGCCACCAAGCTGAATAATGCTTCTACCTTGAATCCAGCAACCTATGGAGAAATCAAAGGTTTGGAGTTGTTAGACAAAGTAGTCGATATTGATCAAAGTCCTATCGGCCGCACTCCCCGCTCAAACCCGGCAACATATACCGGTATCTTCACGCCAGTCAGAGAATTATTCGCCGGCACCCAGGAAGCACGCTCTCGTGGCTATAGACCAGGGCGCTTCAGCTTTAACGTTAAAGGTGGCCGCTGCGAAGCTTGCCAGGGTGACGGTGTCGTAAAAGTAGAGATGCATTTCTTACCCGATGTGTATGTTGCCTGCGATGTTTGCAAAAGCCGACGTTATAATCGCGAAACCCTGGAAGTAAAATTCAAAGGGCTAAATATCAATGAAGTATTGGAGTTAACCGTCGAAGACGCCAGAGAATTTTTCGATGCGATTCCCGCTATTGCCCGCAAACTACAAACACTAATGGACGTCGGGCTTTCTTATATTCGCTTAGGTCAGGCAGCAACAACTTTATCTGGTGGCGAAGCGCAGCGGGTTAAACTCTCTCGTGAATTATCCAAACGCGACACGGGCAAGACTCTCTATATCCTCGACGAACCAACCACTGGATTACATTTTCAAGACATTCGACAATTACTATCAGTACTCCATCGCTTAAGAGATCACGGCAATACTATTATCGTCATCGAACACAATCTTGATGTAATAAAAACGGCCGATTGGATTGTAGATCTTGGTCCCGAGGGCGGAAGTGGTGGTGGGAAAATTATTGCCGAAGGCTCACCGGAGCAACTGACAAAAGTTAAGGGATCCCATACGGGAAGCTATCTAAAGAAGGTCCTCTAGTTATATTTTAAGCTGATCCCGTGCTTAGATTTAGAATGGCGAAATAGAAAACCAGGGACGATTTTTAAAAAAGGAATGGCTGAATTAACGGTAGATGGGTAACCTTTGTCGTATCTGCGCCCTGCCTTCTTCCCATTTTGGCTCACCATCATAGATAGGAATATCGTTGATATCGACGCTGAACCAAGATCCGCCTTCGCTACCCAAAAGCAGAGTAGAATCATCCATCCATGTTAGTGCCTCAACGATACCGCTCACAGCAGGATCCAACGATAATCTGCGCGCTTCTCCAGAGAGCCATTTTCCCTCAACTCCCGGGGCTGGAAACAGCCAAACTTCCGTGTAACCTGTCACGGCAAGCCATCCCCCATTTTGTGACAGATCAGCCGCAGTAATAAAAAATAGATCAGCATGGCTATCAACTTTTTCTAAAACGTTGATTTGATCTGATTTCCAATCAGTCAAGCGGTAAAGATTCGCTCCTGGCGCCAATTGAAAAATCCCTTCTCCACGATGCTTTGTTATTACATAGATCGCGTCATCATGAACAAAAAGCGCTTCGCTATCAAAAGTCCAACGCTCCGGCGGATAATGTGATTGATCAGGGTAGCTGACCGGAATAAACTGATATGGCCTGGTTCGAGAAACTGCAACTGGGTTCGGCTCATTGATGACATAAATACCGAGATCACGACGCGCATTACCATTATTACCCATGTCTGCAATATAGATAGCACCTTTAGTGATGGCGATATCTTCCCAATCTATATTAGCAGCCAATTCGATAGTCAAACCTGGATAAGCTTCCTTGCCAGCCTCAACTTCCTCTCCATGAAATCGCCCTTCCAGAAAAGAGGGGATAATTATCTTGCCCTGACTGTCTAGCGCAAATAATCGCGGCACATCGCCGCTATCGTTATGCACCCAAAGCACGTCGTCATATGTCTGCGATTTTGCCAAACCACTTTGCTCATTAATGGCCGGAAATTCAATATCCAATACTTTACGCACGGCACTTTCTGGCTGAGCTCGTGTTAAATTGTCTTGCGACATAAAAATAAAAAAACACATTAGAAGCAGAACTTCCTTAACACTCGATTTTAATTTCAAAAGAACACTCACTATTTAATTAAAGCGGAGCAAAATATAGATAATTATCTTAGCGAAATATTCTTACAAAAAAAAATGCTTTTAATCACGCACTTGTTAATCGCTAAAGCAAATTGTTATGCAATCAATAAACCTTGAATAATGGATATTCAACCGGGTTATCTGCCGCTAACGCCTCCGCGAAATAATCATCGAAGAGATTCCAAAACACAAGCCCGTCATCAGCTTGGGGCTCAAGCAAATAGAAAATAAGGTAAGCGAGGCGATTGTTGAGGGAGACGATAAAATCACCGCGTGAGAATGTGCGTTTTGCGGACTGAAACTCGCCATCAAGCAAAGTGTTTTCATGGCCATTTAATTGAAAGTTGCTTTTATCCATTTCACTAACGACAAATACTTCACCAGTATAGGTGACGTCCGCTTGGAGAATATTTACTTTAATCCCATGTTCTTCCAGCTTGTCTTTTAAAAACGTAAAGTCACCATTAAAAATATAAGACGCAGGCACTCTGGAAGTTAAGGAAGGTATAAACGCGTTGTAATTCTGCACTCCTTCTGTAACAACTAATTCAGAACTTCGAACGAAATCAATATTGCCGTCTTCTTTCTCGAAAGGAATATATTTGTAACTTAGCAAATCTAGTGGTTCAGGCAGAGGCACCATATCAAATTGCACACCCTTCTCTTGTCCAATTGCAGAATTCCTCACAGCCACATCGGCACTTAAATTAATCGCCCGAATGTCAGGGCCAAATATATAGGTGTATTCCAAAATCTCTTCGATGAATACGTTGGCCGCATGCACTCGCTTGTAGAAAGGATCATGAGAAAATGTTTCACTTAGAATGGCCATACGATTCCGTAGACCCATATTGTTCGTTAAATATCGTGGCGCATGACTATAAGTGCGCAACTCTTTGGGTGGCCAATCACGATAATCGAAACCTCCGTACCAACTGAATTCTAAATCGAACTTCTCTCTTACAGCCGCCTGGATTTCTGGCAACATTTCAAACGCTGTATAATCGGTCGGCGGCGCCTCACCAGCAGTGTGGTAGGCTGGAGCATAAGTCAGTGAATAGCCATGCCAGGTGCCATTAGTGGTATGCAGATCGACCAACAAATCCGGATCCCAGCGGTTTATAACTTTCTCGAACAACGCCTTGGTTTCCAATGCTTCCACAATCATGCCATCTCGGTTTAAATCGTAACCATTGGCAGTTCGAATACCAGTAATTGCAGGGCTCAAGTCTTGATTCGGCCGCGTGTTTAAATCCATAGTATCGTTGCCATCGGCGTTATACACAGGCACAAAAATGAGTATCTGGTTTTGTAACAAATGTTGCTTATCACCAAACAAAATATCACGCATCGCGATAAGAGAAGCTTCCTTCCCTTCAACTTCACCGCCATGAATGTTGGCTTGAATATAAACCACTAAACTGTTTGATTGAAAAGCTTGTTCGGGAGTTGTTACGGGAGGATCAGCCAATACAACCAAGGGTACTTCTCTACCCTGTTCAGTTACTAGCAGCGTTTCACGATGCATTAATTCAGTTTGTGCATTCAAGGCATCAAGCACATCAACCACTTCTTGTAATGAGGAAGTGCGTTCATAATTTGTTCTCTCAGCAACTGTCAGCATCGCTTCGGAATAAACGCTAGAGTTTTCCGCAGCAAATACCCCACGCAACAGCATCAATAAACCCAGTGTCAAAGTTAATCGATTCATAAACACGAACCCCTTTTCCAAGAATTCTTTTCTACCTGTTTAGTATAAATTAAAGCAGGCAAGTTGCCCGAATAACAATTCCTAATTTGTTATTCCACCTGTTGCGTTTACAGCCATTTACAACAGCATTTTACTCTCCCAAGCAATTTGCGCTGATAGTACCGTATTTCGTGACATTCAGAGATTTCTAGGTTTCTGAATTTGTTGCTTTTCACCCTTAAAAATTATACCTTTTAGATTAGCGATACATGCTTGAGAGAGTTGCGTGGCAAACACGCACAAAATACACAAATTAGCCACCCAAACAGCAATTCGATTTGAGTGAACTCTTACAATAAAAAACGGAGCTATGTCAGTGAATTCCAAACTAACTCGCAGACGTTTTATCAAGGGGGTAATTTTTTCCGGTGCTGCCGCTTCAACCGGTGCTGGTTATTACCTTGCAACCGCCCAATCTGGTGGCGGTGCCGCTGAGCGCTTGGTAAATCTGAACATTAATGGGCGTTCGCGACCTGTTGATGTCATGCCTTCTGAGACACTTGCCTACACCCTGCGCTACAAGCTTGATTTAACCGGCACCAAAATCGGTTGTAATCGTGGCGAATGTGGTGCTTGTACAGTTTTGATCGATGGTATCCCGAATTATTCCTGCTCAGTACTGACCCATAACGTTAAAGACAAAGCAGTGATTTCCATCGAGGGGGTCAAAGCTGCAGATGGCACATTGCACGCCGTCCAGGCAGCCTTCGTGGCAGAAAACTCACCCCAATGCGGTTTCTGCACACCGGGCCAGGTAATGTCAGCAGTAGCATTGCTTAATGAGAATCCTCGCCCTACCCGTGAAGAAGTTCGCGCCGGCCTATCAGGTAATCTGTGCCGATGCGGTGCCTATGAACATTATATTAATGGCGTCTTACGCGCCTCGGGGCAAATAGCATGACTACTCATATAGGACGCGATTTCGTGCCACCAGATGTGCCTGGAAAGGTCACCGGTGAGATCAAGTATGCGGAAGACTATAAGAGGGAAGGCATGGTCTTCGCCCGCTTACTGACAAGCCCACTGCCCAGCGGCAGAGTGGTAAACATCGACGCTTCAGCAGCTCTAAGAATGGACGGCGTAGTTGGCATATTAACCGCCGACGACCTCGCACCGATTGCTCCTCCTGGTAATCCCTCCTTAGCTTCTGAATACGTCACCTACGTCGGCCAACCCATTTTGGCTGTTGCAGCAACTTCTGAAGAGATCGCCGAATCAGCCATCGATGCTATCCGCATCGATTTCGAACGCAGAGATTTCGTAGTTGATCCACTTGAAAGTCTGAAGCCCGGGGGTAGCAATGCCTACCCAGAAGGCAACGTGCTAGTTCGCACCCGCGAAGAAGGGCCCGAAGGCACACCAATTCTAAATGCTGAAATCAAAGACATTAAATGGAATCAGGCTGATATCGACGCCATTCGTGGTGGCCGTAATCCAGAAGGTGGCGAGTTCACGACCAATTGGGCATTCGGCGATATCGATGCTGGCTTTGCTGAAGCGGCAGCCATTATCGAAGAGCCCTTCGTCACAATGGGATATGCCCATCATTCATTGGAAGCGCGCACCTCGATGGCCTATTGGGAAAATGGCAAAGTCTATTTCCACGGTTCTTCGCAATCACAAAGTGCTAACAACGCCGGCCTTGCCCGTATGTTAAACATTGATCTTGCTGATCTTGTGTTCATCAACGAAGCAACCGGTGGTGGTTTCGGCTCCAAGATTGGGCCCTACCCCATCATGGCTGTTGCCGGAAACTTCTCCCGTGTACTTAATCGCCCCGTGCAATTAAGAATTACCCGCGAGCAAGAATATTACATCGGGTCCGCCCGCTCGGGTATTCAGGGTTGGCTCAAAATCGGTGTAAGGGAAAACGGCAAAGTCTGTGCAGTTGATCTCGCTATAGTGAATGACGGCGGTGCAACTGGTGGTGGGAGTGGTAACTCCTCTGCTCAGCATGTCACTGTTTGTTTGCAGCCAGAAGCCATGCGTTATCGTGGCATTTCCGTTTACACTAACACAACACCTCGTGGGGCCCAGCGCGGCCCAGGCCAGAATGAAATAGCAGCAGTCCTAGCCCCAATGACTGACAAAATTGCTGCGAAAGTGGATATCGATCGCGTGGCCTTCCGTCGCCTTAATGCATTAAGAAGCGACGGGTTCCAAGGTGGCAGCCAGGGGCCAGTAACTAGCTCCTTTATTGCCGAAGCATTGGATCAAGGCGCACGGGAATTCGATTGGCAGGCACGCGAAGCCAGCTCAAGAGAACTTGGTGGCAGCAAGAAGCGAGGCATCGGTGTTGGCATCGGTTATCACGGTGCCGGCGGTCGTGGCTACGATGGTTTGTTGCGCATCACACCTGATGGCACACTTCACATCCATACTGGTGTGGGAAATTTAGGCACCTACTCTTATGCAGGAAACTGCCGAGTTGCTGCCGAAGTGATGAAAATGCCTTGGGAGAATTGTGAAATTCACCGTGGCCGCACTGACCGCCATTTGCCTCACAGCTCCGGCCAAGGTGGGAGTAATACCATCTTCACACACAGCCGAACGATGTGGGTAGCCGGACAGGATCTCATTACTAAAATGAAAGAAATCGCGGCAATGGATCTCGGCGGTGAAGCGGATGATTACGAAATCGCTGATCAAAGGGTGTTTAACTCAGCCGACCCATCTCAAGGTCTCACCTATGCCCAGACTGCCCAACGTGCCATAGCATTGGGTGATAAGTACGATGGCTCTATTTATCCAGACGACATTAACCCAATTACTGTTCTAGCAACGCAAGGTGTTGCCGGCAGTGGTTTGGTCGGTGTAGCCAAAGACAATATTCCTGGTCAAGGTCAACCGCCAGGCAACATAGTTGGCTTCTGTGAAATTGAGCTTGATACCGACACCGGCAAAATCGAAATCACAGATTACACAGCAGTGGCGGACTGCGGCACCGTTGTACACCCAAAGAACTTCGAAAATTCTATGCGCGGCGGCATGGTCTGGGGTGTCGGTTTAACCAACCTCGAGCGCCATGTCTACGATCCTCAGAATGGGCTACCTGCCAACACTGGCCTCTACCAGAACAAGCCTCCAACGAATATGGATGTACCGGTAGACACAGTGCAACAGGCAGTGAATATTCCTGACCCACAAAACCCAGTGGGTGCACGCGGAATAGGGGAGCCAACCCAGGGTGCCATGGCGGCAGCTCTGGCAAGCGCCATAACCGATGCATTGGAAGGTCATCTATTTAATACGGCGCCAACCACCACGGATATGATCATTGACCACTTGGCTGGTAACGACTACAGCACCAAGTCCCTTAAAACCAATACATTCTAGAGGTAGCAGAACCCATGCCATCACATGACGTAATGCCAAATATGGAACTGTACCAACCAGTACAGGTCGAAGATGCGCTTGAGATAGCTGACCGCCTTGCAGATAGAGGTTGGTTAGTAGGTGGCGGACAAGACACTTATGGCTGGTTAAAAGACCGCGCCAAAGATGTCGATGCCCTCATCGACTTGAGTGCTATCGAATCCCTCAGGGGAATTCGTGAAACTGCAGACGGGGTCGAAATCGGCGCCCTTACTACTTTGACCGAAATCATAAACAGTGATGTTCTTAGGAACAGCTATGCATTATTAACTGATGCGGCTGGTGTAGTAGCAAGCCCACAAATCCGAAATATCGGCACCCTCGGTGGTAACGTGTCCCAAGATGTTCGCTGCTGGTATTACCGCCGAGGCCTTTCTTGCTATCGTGCTGGTGGCAACTTGTGCTATGCCGACACCCCTGAAGGGATGAACCGCGAACACGCCCTTTTTGATGCAAGCCGCTGCGTTGCTGCTGGCGCATCAGATACTTCTTCTGCATTAGTTGCACTGGACGCCTCCATGGTTATTGAGAATAGTAGTGGTGAGCGAGTCGTTTCTGCCGAAGATTTCTTTGTTGGGCCGGCTAACGATATCGAAAACACTACTATCCTTCGCCCCGGAGATATTCTCACTGCGGTGAGAATTCCAAGCACCTGGGCAAATGCTTCTTTCTATTGGGAGAAAGTGGCAGATCGCAATGTATGGGATTTTTCATTAGTAAATATTGCAGCGGCTTTTAAATTGAGCGGCGGGAATATTACTGACTCTAGAATCGTCGCAGGTGCGGTGCAGACTACACCACGTCGTCTCACTAATGTGGAAATTGCCGTTCAGGGGCAGCCTAAAAATCAAGAGACTGGTGAGTCTGTGATGAATATGGCTACTGATGGCGCGCGGGCTCTGGCACACAATGGCTTTAAGGTGCCATTGCTACAGAACCTGGTTAAGCGGGCAATAAGCGCGTAATTATTGCTGTTAAAGCCAAAAATATATAGCTAGCTCTGTAAAAACCCCGTCTCCATGAAGAGATGGGGTTTTTTTAACTTAGCAATAATCGAAGTAGAGTGGACTCCCCTCTTTCTCAGACCCGCGGCAATCGATAAACGCGCATCGCATTGTCGTGAAACATGGCTGCGCGTTCGTCGTTTGAGAATCCTACGGTCAGTTTTTTAAATTGATTCCAGAGGACTGTGTAGGAACAGGACAGCTTATCCACAGGAAAATTACTTTCGAACATGCAGCGGTCAGGCCCGAACTGATCGATAGTATATTTGTACCAATCTCTGTTGGCGGTGAGCAATTCATCAGATGTTGGAGGCCTGCTCATCTCGTGCCATCCATAGCCGTTAACAACCATTTGAATCCCTCCAACTTTAGCTACCACGTTGGGGCATTCCGCCAATTTAGCAACAGCAGTCTTCCAGGATTGAAATACTTCATTGCGACGGTCCGAATAAGAACCCACTCCAATCGGTCCGCCGAGGTGGTTGAAAATAATAGTTGTATCTGGGAAAGTTTTCGCCAGATCGGTTAAGTCAGCGATGTGCGTATGATAGAGCCAACCCTCGAATGATAGACCATAAGTTCGCAGATGTGCGTAACCCTTGCGAAAGTCGGAATCTAAAAGTATATGCTGAGGAGCGTCCGCAGGCAGGTTAGGCAACACTGACCGATCCGCCCAAGCTGCGCGATGCCTTATTCCCCGAAACCGTTGCGGACTTGCTGCAATATGCGCTTCGAGCACAGGTGCAATACCATCTCCAAGTCTAAGATCTGCAGAACCAACAATGCCAGTAGCAACTCGCATGTCACCATAACCTCCACTGGCACTTTTTGCGGCAATACCTTGCACAAACTCCGTCTCACCAACAACTTTCAATTCTTCCGGACCATCTGCTCGATACATGGACGTGCATTCAACAAAAACTGTCTGTCGAACATTATGAGCTGCAGTGTCTTCAAGCAAATCTTCAAGCATGTAGCGATTGTTTGGCCGATCCCAGAAGTGATGATGTGGATCGATAATTGGAAGGTCAGGCTCAAGCGCAACTTCCTGGGTTAATTCAAGCCAGTCCGGCATGACTTGGGCGTTTGCCGATTTCGAACTATACCCGGGCAAGATAGCACCAAGCGCAGCACCACTCGCGCCAAATAAACCTGCCTGTTGAATAAAATTGCGGCGTGTGATTTTACTCATGACCTAGTTCCTAAAAGTTAATTCAGAGGGAAGCATAACGAATACAGTTGACTAGAGTAATACTTATTTTAGCTACTACTCAATTAAGGAAAACGAGCTAGACCCGAGGGACGCAAGCATGACCTTCAAAGCCTAAACTCTTCCTCGAGCAGTCTATCTGATGGACCAAGGCTCTGCCTGGCCAAAGAATTTTATATAACCAGAAACTACTCAATTTTTGCGATGGTCTTTTATCGGGTATTGCGATTAGGGATTTCCGGATTCAAGGTTCTAACATGCTCAGCAATCGACCTGATCTCACTATCGGTCAAGTTACTTGAAAAAGGCGGCATATTCCCTTGTCCCCTGCTGATTATATCCGCTACATAACCGGTACCAAACGCCGCCAAACCCTCCAGCGGCATGCCATTGTGTCCTCCCTCGCCGCGACGTCCATGACAAAATACGCAAGAATTTTGGAATAAGGCCATACCCTCCGAATTTGCCAAGGGCGGGGTGATTTGTTCGAGTGCGATGGAAGTTTCTTCCTCCTCCTCCAGCAATCTAAACAACCACATGCTGTCTCCCCTATTAGATGCAGCCAGCAAATTACCAGCAGAGAACACGGCAATATATTGTTTACCCTCGTATTCGAATACAGAGGGAGGTGCATTAACTCCAGCATCGGTCATAAATTCCCATAGTTTGGTCCCGTCACGAGAATCCATCGCGGTAAATCGGCCGTCGTTGCGACCCGCAAACAAAAGATCTCCGGCAGTGGCAACGAGCCCGCTGTAACAGCGACTGGACCAACGCTGAGACCATAACCTGCGGTTTGTCCGCAGGTCCATGGCGGCCACAACACCAGTAGTTGTAATTGGAGCAAAGCGCATGCTGCCACCAGTATAGCGGTCGCCGTTTTCCACCTGCTCAACATCAGTTCGAGTAGAATATGCAGCCTGGCGCTCACCAGCACAAACATACATAACACCTTTCCTTGGGTCTACAGTGCTTGGGGGCCAATTAGCCTCGCTGCGTCGTAGCAAAACCGGGTCTTTCCAAAAGGGAGTGAAGATATCTCCGTCGTTAACTAAATTAAATCCTTCTGGCGGTATGTCCAGAGTCTGAGTAACGAAAGCATCTCCCAATGGGTAAGGCTGAGTAGCAGCTGTAGCCTGACGAGGTTCTTGGGGCACAGCTCGTTCTTCAATACCGACTAGGGGCTGCCCATTAGTTCGATCAAGAATATACACCCAACCTGTCTTGCCTGCTTGGGCTAGACCCTTGCGCATTACCCCTTCATAGTCCAGATCAAAGAGAACGACTGGATTAGGTGCATCGAAGTCCCAGATGTCATGATGGACCTGTTGGAAATGCCAACGATACTCGCCTGTGTAAGCATCTAATGCGACGATCGAAGCGGTAAATAAGTTATCGCCAGCTCGAATCGCACCATTATAATCAGGCCCTGGATTGCCTGTAGAAAAATAGAGCATGCCTAGCTCAGGATCGACCGCTGGCGTGTGCCAAACTGTGCCTCCTCCAGTTTTCCATGCATCGTTGTCGGCGGGCCAAGAATCATAACCAAACTCGCCAGGCCCTGGCACCGTATAGAACGTCCACAATAAACTGCCGTCATCCGCACTATAAGCTTTTACCCGACCTCTGGCAGCGAATTCAGCACCAGCAAAGCCGCTGATCACCATGCCATTGAAATACAGTGGTGCACTCGTGATCGTGTATCCCTCTTCCCAGGCTTCGGCCTGAATGGACCAAATTTCTTCTCCGCTGTCTTTATCCAGGGCTTTTAAAATTCCGTCCAACTGCCCTACAAAAATCTTGTCTTCGCCAAACCCAACCCCACGACTAGTCCAGCCACAGCACACAGTTGAAATCTCTTCTGTGAGGTTCGCCTGATTACTCCACAGCAGGTCACCGGTTTCAATGCTTAGAGCAAATACGTCGTCTGCTCCAGTAATGATATACATGACTCCTTCATAAATAAGAGGCTGTGCCTCGCCTGAATACTTTGCACCAACACCTGACCCCTCAAGATGTGTGCGCCAAACCGGACCCAGCTGATCGACATTAGTTGTATTAATTTGGGTCAGAGGAGAAAAATTTCGATTGTATAGATCCCCACCATTGGAAAGCCAGTCAGTGACTGGCAACTCCAAAAGGGTTTCAGCAGTGGGTCGCACCTGTGAAAATTCTGCCGCGATTGTGTTACTAAAATAAACCGCTAACAACAACCCAACCAGAAAGGTGGACTTTAATTTTTTCATGGTTATTACTCTTTATTTAATCTCAGTAGCATTTAGCTTGAGCTAATCTCGGTTCCTTTGGTCCATTTCTAACTTTAATCAGGCAGTGGCATGCCCCGTTCCTGCAACACCCCCACAAAAACCCGAGAAGCATTAACCCCAGACGGAAAACCCGAATACAGTGTCACCTGGGCGATCAACTCTGCGATTTCCTGTGTCGTCAGGCCATTATCCAAACCACGCCGCAGATGCACCCGCAATTGATCAGTTTGGTAATTGCCGAGGGTCACAGCGATGGTGGCCAGACTCCGGTCTCGAACTGACAATTGTTCGCGAGTCCAGGTTTCTCCGTAGACCAAACCATCTATCAATACGTCGAGATAGGGAGCTGCGGGGAAACGCTCATCTCCCATAGGCAGACCCCTGGCCTCGAACACTTCGGCAGTAACTCGAGCTGCATTCACTCCGGTGGGAAAGCCGGAATAAAAAGTCACATGGGTGATTATTTCGCTAATCTCTTCCTGCGTAACACCATTATCCAATGCCCGCCCCACGTGATAGCGTACTTCACTAGAGGCATAAAGAGCCGTACCAACAGCCACGGTAATCATGCTGCGATCACGAGGCGACAACTCATTGCGCTCCCAGGTTTCAGCATAAAGGACCTGGTTAAGTAGATCCCGCAGGTAGGGGGTTTGCGGATATGCACTTGGGAACTCCAATTCAGGGTCTACCGGTGGCTGGCGTGAAGAGGCCCCAGGTGGCTGAGTAGGCAGGCCTCGTTCTTCAAAAACCTCTGCTGCAACCCGAGCTGCATTCACGCCGGTCGGAAAACCCGAATACCAAAGGACATGCCCAATGATTTCCGATATCTCAGCTTGAGTTACGCCATTGTCAAGAGCTCGCCCCATATGCAAACGCAACTCGTTAGTGGCATAAAGCGCCTGATTCACAGCGACAGTAATCATGCTACGATCCCGGGATGACAAGCCGGAACGTTCCCAGATGTCGCCGTACACATAGGTGTTGCGTATCTGTCCCAAGTAAGGAGCCGCATCATAGGCTCCGGGCGGTGGCGGTGGTTGCTGCGCAAATGCTGTTGCACAAAGTAATGGAGCAGCAAGTGCCGCCAATAACCGGAGGTGAACTTTTAGATTTAAGATAAATTCTAGATTCAGCATGACATGCCCTGCCTTTTTAGCCTGTTGTTTGTAGCTAACATGTTAGAGGTAGAAGCATTAAGAGTAAAAGGACTAGTGTAAAAATACAGCATTGCTTTTTAAGCTTACCCTTCTTGTAACCCTGTCTATTTTTGTTCTGGATCTCTTAAGCTGAATAACCGCCATCAACCGGTAGTGACTGACCTGTGATATAGCCTGCATTTTCTGAGGCAAGAAAGACTACAGTGTCAAACAACTCTGCCGGTGCGCCAGCTCTTGCCAAGGGTACCTGCTGCATCCACTGATCAAGAATGCCTCCCGGCGGTGAATCTATTTCCTGTGATAGACCAATCGCAATCAAACCCACGGCAACACAGTTAGCGCGAATACCATGTTGCCCTTCTTCACGGGCAATTGCAGTGCACAGATGCTGCACGCCCGCTTTTGGAATCGAAGAGAGACCATCGGTACTGATGTACTTGTGAATCGCCGCAGTCGTCAGAGCGGTAATCGATCCACCACCGCCTTCGCGAAGCGCAGGTACGCATGCGCGTACAACGTGATAGAAACCTTTGATATCAGTGTCTAGTGTTTTGTAAAAGACATCCGGATCTGCATCCATGATCGGTAAGATGTGCAAAAACGGGCCAGTTGCAAACACTACTGAATGAATACGACCAAACTCTTCACAGGTTTTTGCAACAAAATTTTCAACCTGATCTAAATCGAGCAGATCTACGCACTCTGCCATACCCCGCTGAGCATTCGCTTCCACCATCGCAATGTTCTTTTCAGCCGCTTTCTTATTGGTGAGGTAAGTAAACGCAACATCCGTACCGCTTTTGCTTAGTAAGTCCACCACTCCTCCACCAAGCCCGCCGGATCCTCCGAAAACAATCGCTGCCCCGTCTGGAAATCTGTAGTTATTCATCCAAAAACCTCTTAGTCACTAATTGGAAATTCAATTATTGTTTTTAATTCAAATACACTCGCTTATGAATTCAAGCAGCAGTTGGTTGTAGGCCGATGCATCTTCCATATGAGGTGCATGACCACAACCTGCAAATTCATGTTTACGTGCATTCTTGTTCAGCCTCACCACCGATCGCGGTATGTTCGGGTCCACAACCACATCTTCAGTACCAACGCAGGAGAGTATCGGGCAGTCGAGATTAGCAAGAATGGAACGCTGATCAAGTGTACCTAATGCTGCCAACGATGCCCCTGCTGCAGGTGAGCCATCCATGAATATTTGCCAGATCCAGCGCAGGGTAGAATCACCAAGAGGTCTAGCAGCTATCCCCTGGGTTAACCCCCATAGAAATTCAGCGCGGTTGCCCTCTATTGCCTCCATGGTCTCGGCCATCGCAGACTCTTCTCCGCCATACGGGAAGTCGGGCTTCTTTAGATAAGTTGGCGTAGCACCACAGGTGAGTAATACACCGGCACAACGTGCACCAAGCTCATGAGCTGACTGCACAACAACAGAACCACCAAGTGACCAACCGTTTAACACAATCTTCGCAAGCTTTAGATGATCTGCCAGCGCGGTCACGTCACCTGCAATCGCTTCGATTGAAAAATCAGAAAAATCCTTGTCAGATAATCCACAGCCGCGGTGATCAATTGACACCACTCGATGCCCTGCTGCACGAATTGCATTAAGGTTGAAATCCCAGGTTCGCAAACTTGCCCCCCATCCATGCACGAGCACAACTGCACTACCTCCCGCTCCATAATCTTCAAAATAGATGCGTCTGCCCGCGTCACGCTCCAGATAGGCCATGATCAACTCCTGATACTTAGCAACTTTATAATAGCTTGCTCATAGTGGGAAAAAACTTCATCCAGATCTAGTGCCTTATCATCAACCAACCACTGATAGACCGTACCAAATATAAAGGAACAAAATTGCACGGCGAACTGCTCTGGATTAATTGTACAGTCGATGTCACCGCTCTCGATGCCCTCACGAATCCAGCGAGTCGCATCTTTGCGATAGGCTAAGTGATTCGCAGCAAGTCGGGTCCGAATCTCAGACTTATGACCAAGGGATTCATACCATAAGATATACATCGCTCGCATGGTTTTAGACTCACTGCTGATGAAATCCTTTAATGCAATGATCGCAGACTGCACTGCTGATACTCCGGTTTTATTCTCAGTGTAATTGCCAAGAAAATTCTTCCATTGAGAATCAAAACGCAGAAAAAATTCAAGCAGAAAAACTTCCTTCGATCCAAAACGTGAGTTGGCAAGGCCACGGCTGTAACCCGCCAGTTCTCCGATCGCCTTAAGTGTGGTGCCTTGAGTTCCATGTTGACTAATCAATTTGATAGCTGCATCAAACATGCGCTGATCAGAGAGTGCTGTACGTTCCGCCTGAGTCATGCGCTCAGTTGTAGTTTGCGCGTCTTGATTCTGGCGATTGGAGATTAAATTCGATTTTTCCTTCATTGATCAGCCCGGCAGCCCGAAAGTGCTCATCAGACCACCATCAACAGGAATAAATGCACCAGTCATATAACTAGCAGAGGCAACTGCGTGAACCACGTCGGCAATTTCTTTAGTCTCGCCAAGGCGGCCAAGGGGAATCATATTGCGCATTGACTCCATTGCTTTTTCTGAGAGACTGCTGGTCATGTCTGTAAGTACCAGGCCTGGGATCACAAGGTTGACGCGTATGCCGCGTTCTGCAAATTCAATCGATAATGCGCGAGTGAGGCCAGCCAGACCTGCCTTGGAACTGGCGTAAGCTGCGTCTCCGGGGAATCCTCGAAACCCTACGACTGCTCCGATGTTTACTATGCTGGCATCTTGCTTAAGGTGTGGTTCCGCGGTGCGTATTACTTTTAATGCACCACTTAAATTGGTATCCAGTACCGCTTCCCAATCCTTGAGGTCCAAGCGTGAAGCCTTGCCACCCCGATGCAAGCCGGCATTGTTAACTACGACATCAATCCTTCCCCATACGGTAATCACTTGCTCAACTGCAGCACGCAATTGGTTTTCATCACAGACATCAGCGGCAAGACTTAAAGAGTTTTCGTTGCTAACTTTTTCGGGATTTCGTGCCAAAACAGCTACCCGATCTCCGCCGCACAAAGCTCGCTGAACGATGGCCTGACCGATACCGCGAGAACCGCCGGTAACCAGCCACACTTTTGTAGAATTCAACAATCGGGCCTCCAGGAAAACGCTTGCTTGTGTCTAGCAAGTATAATTCTGTAGACTACCAAGTCAACGGCTCGCTCGGCATGATGGGCTGATAAACCCGTAGAATAAAAATCCGCATACGAATATGACGCAAGGAACTTTCTGTGAGCTGGAGTTTTGAAACCGAACCTGAATTCCAAAGCCAATTGGATTGGATTGCCGACTTCACCAGAAATGAGATAGAGCCATTAGATCTTGTGTTCCGCAAACCCGGCGATCCTTGGGATCCTGCCTCGCCAGCAGCAAAAGCAATGGAACCGCTTCGAGAAATAGTTAGGGAACGAGGTCTTTGGGCCTGTCATCTTGAACCAGAACTGGGAGGCGGTGGTTATGGTCAGGTCAAGCTAGGATTGATGAACGAGATTCTAGGTCGCAGCCGTTTTGGGCCCAGTGTCTTTGGTTGCCAAGCACCGGACTCAGGCAACGCTGAAATTCTGGCGCACTTCGGTACCGAAGAACAGAAAAAGAAATATCTGCAGCCATTGCTCAATGGCAAGATTGCCTCATGCTACTCCATGACTGAACCGCAGGCCGGGGCCGATCCAGGTGAGTTCACTTGCACTGCAGAACAAGAAAAGGGGCAATGGGTAATCAATGGTGAAAAATGGTTTGCCTCCCACGCACGTTTTGCAGAGTTTCTAATCGTCATGGTGGTAACGGACAAGTCAGTGCCGATTCACGAGGGTGCTTCAATGTTGTTGGTTGAAAATGACACACCAGGGATGGAAATAATACGTAACTCAGCTGTCGGCCCCTATGCCGAACAAGGCGATGGAGTGCACGCATACATAAAATTTAAGAATTGCCATGTCCCGTTAGACAACATGCTTGGCGAACCGGGACAGGGATTTTTGGTCGCCCAAACGCGGCTTGGCGGCGGTCGCGTACATCATGCGATGCGTACAGTTGGTGTGCTAAATAAGGCCCTGGATATGATGTGCGAGCGGGCTCTGAGTCGTGTTACCAAAGGTGAAGTACTGGCTGACAAACAATTTACTCAAGAGAAAATTGCCGATAGCTATACCGAAGTTTTGCAGTATCGACTACATGTTCTTTACACGGCCTGGTTGATTGACAAACACAAGCAATACAATCGAGAGGTGCGCAAGGAAATCGCTGCGATTAAAGCTGCGATACCAGTTGTATTAAAAGATGTTGTATACAGGGCCATGCATCTGCATGGTAGCCTTGGTATGTCTGACGAAACACCTTTGGTAACAATGTGGGCAAATATTCCGGAACTTGGGATAGTAGATGGGCCATCGGAGGTGCATAAAACTACCGTGGCCAAGACACTGTTACGGGACTACAAAGCTGCACCGGGACTCTTTCCGACTTATCACACATCGACCCAGCGCGAGGCAGCGCTAGCCAAGTACGGACATTTCCTTGACGAGTCCTGATAAAAAATGATGCAGAGGGCACTCTTAAGCTATAACCCTGTTTGTGTTACTAGCTAAAAATTAAACTTTTTAAATCTTCCTTTAGCAGCAAACCTAAAAATAAGAAAACGAGGTAGTTAATAATGGACCAAAAGCGAAAACCTGACTATGACGTCATCAGTGTTGGCGCCGGGTTCGCCGGTCTGGCTTTGATTCATCATTTGCGCGAGACTGGCATGAGCATCCGAGTGTTTGACCGCGCATCTGATATCGGTGGTACATGGACATGGAATCGCTACCCAGGAGCGATGACCGATAGTGAAAGCTACTACTACTGCCTGATGTTTTCGAAAGAGCTTTTACAAGAGTGGTCGTGGACCCAGCGCTACCCGAGTTGGAAAGAAACGCTATCTTATATGCATTTCGTCGCAGAACGCTGCGATATGTGGCCGCACATCCAACTCAACACAGAAATCGTCGCGGCTGATTATCAAAATGATCAAGGTATCTGGAAAGTCACTGCAGCCAGCGGCGAATCTTTCACCTGTAAGTATTTCGTCAGCAGTATGGGCATGATTTCCCACCCTGTGGTGCCGGACATCAAAGATAAGGACGGTTTCAAAGGTCCGATCTTCCATTCGGCGCGCTGGCCAGATGGACTGGAATACAAAGGTAAGCGGGTCGGCATTATTGGTGCCGGAGCAACCACTGTGCAGCTAGTACCTGCCATAGCCGAAGATGCTGCGGAAGTCACGGTGTTCCATCGCACGCCCAATTACATTCTTCCGGCAATGCAGAAACCCATGACGCCGGAATGGGAAAAAGAAATCAAGGACAACTATGACGAGATCGTTGCCATGTGCCGCAACCACGGTTTCGGAATGGCATTCGGCACCGCTAATGGTCGAATGGCAATGGAAACTTCACTAGAAGAATGTGAGCGAATCTTCGAAGAAAACTGGAACGGCAGCTTCCGTTGGGTGTTTGAGACCTTCGATGATCTTTTAGCCTCACAGGAGGCTAATCGTCTGGCTTCCGAATTCATCATTCGCAAGATGCGCGAGCGCATCAACGATCCAGAAGTTGCCGATATACTGGTACCGAAGGCGGATGATTATCCACTATTTGCCAAGCGACCACCTCTCGATCATGACTACCTTGAAGCCTTTAATCGAGATAATGTGCATGTGGTAGACATCAGGAATCGTGAACCTCTAGTAGAAATTACCGAAACTGGGATTCGCACTGAAAAGAATCTCTACGAGTTTGACATCATCGTATTAGCTACCGGATTCCAGGCCTATACCGGTGCACTGGAAGCTTTTCCGATTCGCGGTGAGTCCGGTATAAGCTTGCGTGAAAAATGGAAAGATAAATCACAATCTATTATGGGAGTCTGTGTTTCAGATTACCCAAACCTGTTTACTGTTACAGGCCCGCAAGCACCCTTTGCCAATTTACCTACATCGATCGGACAGAACGCAATCTGGATTGCCAATTGCATTAGTAAAATGGAGGCCGAAGGTTACGATGTCTTCAAACCTCGAAAAGAAGCAGAAGAAGAGTGGTCAGCTACTGTTTCTGATATTCACAGCCAGACCCTGATGGCCCAGGGCGACAGAGTTAATTCGTGGATGATGGGAGCCAATCTCGGGGACAAGAAGTCACGCGTGCTCATCTACTTTGGAGGCGCAAACAATTATTATGATGCGTTGGATCATTCGGCCGAACAAGGGTATCCAGAGTTGGAATTTGAGAAACTAAGTGCCTGATGATGAAATTGAAAGTGTCCCCGTTATTTCTAAAGTGTAACCATAAAATGGCGCCTTGTTTAAAGCCTTGATAACTATCAATCGGCTCAATCGAGTTGTAAGCTAAACCTATTCTTTGACGTAAGAGAATCGGACATGTCATGAAAAAGCGCAAAATTTTTGTATATTCATTTGTTGCACTAATCGCCGTCGGGATAGGTCTCTATATCACTGGAGTCGGCGGTAGATTATTAATGTCTGGAATCAACGCCATCGCTGGACCTCCAGGAGACTTTGACCCTGACAATGTAATCACTCCCACTCCGGATTACAGCCTTATAGAAAACTGGGCGGCTCATCCTGAAACAATTGATCCTGCTGATCTTTCACCTGAAGGGATCATCGTTCCGGTTCAAGGAGAACTGCCAATTGACGTGTTTTTTGTTCATCCCACCGGCTATCTGACTCCAATTAGCTGGATTTCGCCAATGGATCCTAACTCTGGTACGGAAGAGAACGTCAACTGGGTAATGGCAAACCAGGCCAGCGCGTTTAATGGTTGTTGCAATGTTTATGCACCGCGTTATCGACAAGCGAACATTTTTGCCTATCTCGGTAGCGAGGAAGAACGTGAGAACATCCTTGGCTTTGCCTACCAGGATGTAAAACGTGCTTTCGAGTACTACCTAAACAACTACAATAGCGGCAAACCATTTGTCCTCGCTAGCCACAGTCAGGGAACTCATCACAGTATGCAGCTGCTGAGCGATATCATCGACAGGAGTGATATACACGAACGTATGGTTGCCGCTTATCTTATAGGCGCGGTAAATATTCCGCTATCGCCCGAATGGTTTGCGGAGATGGAAAATATTGAACCCTGTAATAACGCGTCGGACCTAGGTTGCGTTATACATTGGGATACCATGCCTGATGGTGGCTCGGTTGTAGAAAGGCCTGCACCTTCTGTTTGTACTAATCCTCTGGTATGGAGTTTAGATGGAGAAGCAGCCAGTGTTGAGCAACATGCAGGTATCGTTATTCCGCAGCATTCATACAACTTGTTTTTTAGTGGTTCGGAAGACACCGCGCAAGGCAAAATATTTAATTCTCTGGCCGCACCAATTTTGGGTTTAACTGGCGCTCAGTGTCGCGATGGAACTTTGTTTGTAGAAAGACTGGAAGATCCTGCATTTAGAGAGTCAGGATTTGCAGGCGCGTCCTATCATCTTTTCGATTACAATATGTTTTACATGAACATACATGAGAATGCTCGCTTTAGATCCGAGACTTTTCTATCTGCGCAATAGGCAAAAAATTCATGATACCACTCTGGAAACTTAGCGCTGTCGATCAGGCAGCAGGGATTCGTATTGGCGATTTTTCTTCAAAGTCAGTTGTTGAATCCGTACTCGAACGCGTTGCTAAAAAGAATCCTGAATTAAATGCCATTGTTGATCCATTAAACGAACAAGCGTTACTGGCAGCTGAAAAAGCCGATGCTGCTGTCGCAAATAATGAATCATTAGGGTCATTACATGGAGTGCCAGTCACCGTCAAAGTGAACGTCGATACCGCAGGCAGACCAACTACAAATGGAATGCAGATCTTCAGAGATGTCATCGCACCAGACAATTCACCTATTGTGCAAAATCTGTTGAATGCAGGAGCCATCATTATTGGTCGCACAAATACGCCTGAAATGTCTATGCGCTTGACCACAGATAATCCGCTTTATGGCCTGACTCGCAATCCCTGGGATTTATCCATGTCGCCGGGCGGATCTTCCGGGGGAGCTGCCTCTGCAGCTGCAGCTGGTTTCGGTGCAATTCATCATGGCAACGACATTGCTGGTTCATTGCGCTACCCTGCTACCGCTTGCGGGTTGAGTACAGTTAAGCCGGGGCTCGGGAGGGTGCCAGCTTATCTTCCTTCTGCAAAAGCTGAGCGGGGCATGCTGGCTCAACTTCTGTCTGTGCAGGGTGCGATTTGCCGCGAGGTAAAGGATGTAAGACTCGCAACCAAAGTATTGATCGGACATGATCCGCGCGACCCTTGGCATGTGCCTATGCCTTTTAAACTGGGAGACACGGGATTACCAAAAATAGCTTACTGCAGAGAAACCCATGGTTATCCCATTCACAAAGGTGTTGTTGCCAACCTGGAAAGGGCAGCATCAATTCTCGATGCTGCAGGCTACCAGGTCGAAGAGATTGAAATACCTCCCATTACAGAAGCGGCGAAAGCTTGGCTTTCAGTAATGAACTTCGAAATGAAGAAAACTATCGAACCGGTATTTGCCGAGCATGGCAGCGAAATCATCAACCAGATTTTTAATGATTACTACCAACTCGAAGACATGGTGAACGCCGAGGGATATTTATTCGGCATTGCTGAACGCACACGCTTAGTTCGCGAATGGAATCTTTTGCTCGCAGAATATCCATTGATACTGACTCCATATCTGATGCGACCAGGTTACCCCTATGACTATGATGAAACTTTCGAAGGCGTGAAAGATATTTTTGATGCTTCTATTTATAGCTATGGAGTGAATTACCTGGGGATGCCTGCAGGTCATGTGCCCGTTGATCTTGTGGAAAATATGCCGTCAGGTGTGCAACTGATCGGTCAAAAATGGCGAGAAGATCTTATTCTTGATGCCATGGAAGCTATTGAGAATTCTGCTGGCATCATGACTCACGATCTATGGGATCGAGAGAAATGAAAAGGGTTATAGCAGCCCTGCTCCCTATCAACGACTCCTCAGTTTTGATTAGATTAGCAGGCGGGATAGCGGGTAGATGCTCTAATTGATTATAACTATCTAATTAAAAAAGGTTTTCGATCCCAAAACTGAGCTTAATATCCTATTAGTTCTGTTTTTAACTCTGATCAAAATAATTTCGAATCAATTCAAACTTGCGCTCTTCTTTCCGGCTGCACTAAAAATCAGTACTACAGCAAGCAAAATCAACATCGGCAATGCAAAACCCATAACACCATTCCAACCAATATTAGCTAATAGCACCCCAGCACTGAGCGACCCCACTGCCTGCATGCCGAATACCAGAAAGTCATTTACTGCCTGCGCCTTAAAGCGTTCCGAACTACGATAACTCTGAGTCAAAAGTGTAGTTCCGCCAAGAAACAAAAAATTCCACCCTATGCCAAGAAATATCAACGAACTCCAATAGTGTATGAATTCTGGCTGACCCCAACCTATGATCACGCAAACGACCATGAAGAACAAACCTACCTGGATGACGCGCATGACACCAAATCGGGAAATTAATAATCCGCTGAAGAATGAGGGTACATACATAGCTAGAATATGGCTTTGGATCACCCTGGTTGTATTTTCTAGAGAATGTAGATCAATTTCATGCATGCTGAGTGGGGTAGCTGTCATAACCAAACTCATAACGCTGTAAGCCACAGCAGCGGACGCGATTGCCAGAATGAGTGCAGGCTGTCTGACTATCTCACTCAGTGGCCTCACCACACTTTCATGTGCTGTTATTTTGACCTCCGTATTTCGATAAAAGAGAAGCAAGATAATAAACGAGACTAACAACATCGTGGCCAAACCCAAAAATGAACCAACATAGTTGGGCAGCCCTGAAACGACGCTGAAACGACGACCTACCTCCGGACCGAGAAACGCGGCACCAATACCCGCCAACATCAATATCGATAGACATTTTGGTACTTGTTCTTTTGGAACCGATTCGGCTACAGCGAAACGGTACTGCTTCAAGAATGCGATGTAGTTGCCAATCAAAAAAGCGGCAATACAAAAAAGCACGAAGGACTCTATATAGACGGACAGGGCCGCCAGAAGTGAAGCCACGATTGACAGAGCTGAGGCAATGAGAAAACCTGCCTTCCTGCCTAGCTGTGACATTAGATAGGAAGCAGGAATAGTGGCAGACGCAAGACCAACAATGTGCAGAGCAATGGGTAACGTCGCCCAGTCCATCGAAGGTGCAATGCTTGCCCCAACAATACCACCGAGCAAAACAAGAATTAGTGCTGCGGTTTGGCCAAAGCATTGAGCTAAGGTTAAGACGATTAATGTGCGGTAATTTTTAAGTTTCAAATACACAAAATAGTATAAAGGCGAGAATAAATGTGATTCTTACATTAATTGGTTTTCTAGGCCAATTGAATAAATAAGGTCGGAATGAAAAGAAATCAGAATAAAAATACTGTAGGTTTACTCTAACCCTCTAATTGCTTTCCCAGAGCCAGGCCACTAAGAAAAGCGTCTTCCACGCGGTTTCCAAGACACCAGTCGCCGCAAGCCGCTAATCCTTTTTCCCGATCAATGAGAAATTCTAGTTCTAAAGCTTGCTCTACACGTGCGTAACGCCAACGATGCAGTTCAACATGAACGAGCTTGGCTACATGTTTACCTAACACTTCCTGGGTCGCGTTGAGCAACTCCTTCTGTACCAATTCTAATGATTGCTCAAACGATTCTTTAGCCCATTCATTGTTGCTGTGCGCAACTATTGCATTAGAATCAATCCGCCCCGGCCGACTGGTGCTTAGTCCCAGCCATCCCAGCGGCGATTCGCGCACGACAGCCGCATCGAAATTCAAATGTAATGGCTTTGAAAAACCAAGCATAAGAGCGAAACATGGCGAATAGTTTGGCTGCAACAATCTAGTAGCTTCCGCAAAATGATCCTTCAATAATTCATAACACTGAGGAGCAGGCTGAGCACAAACCACAAAATCATAATTTCCCAATCCTTTCCCATCGGCATCTTTTAGTAACCACCCAGAGCCTTGCTGAGCAATCTCTATGACTGGAGTTTGCAGCCTGACATCTAATTGAATCGCCATGAATTTTACTAATGCGTTCATCGATGGCTTTGCAACATAGTGAGGCTCGAACCACTCACGCCTAAAAGGTTTCTTGCCAGGTTGTATGGTTGTGATTTTTGGATGCCATTGGGCAACAATGTCTTGCCTGGCAAGCTCTTCGATAAGCTGACGAAATTGTTGAGACCGTGCGGTAAAAAATTGGGCACCATGATCAAATTGCCAGTGACCGCTGCGACGCACTGACATGCGCCCTCCATATCCACGTGATTTCTCGAATACGGTTACATTAGCATTCTCAGCCAATTGTCTGGCAAAGGTAATCCCCGCAATTCCGGCACCAATAACAGCAATCTTCATTGAGATATCTGGGAGTTCAAGAAGAAGCATTCAGGGTCTGTATAAGATGTCTTTCTATGCATTCTAACCTAGCTTTTTCTCAAATCTCTTGCAAAGAAAGCAACTTAAATTCGCTGGATTCCGGGCTTAACAACTGAAAATTTAATTTATAGTAAGCGGTTTCTACTTGCACGATATCAGAGTAAATCCCCGTACTAAGCTCCAAAGTACCACTACAATTCGGCAGCTCAGAATTTTTATTTAAAACATTAGCAGCATTAAATGGCCGATACTTGATCAATTTAATTTTCCCTACTGTTGCGTCGGTTATTGCCAAACCGACATCAAAACGACTGGAGCCTTCAAAAAACGAAGCCTCACCCTGAGTACGTAATTCGAAGCATGAATAAATGATTCCATCTAAAGTGTTATAAGCCCCAATATTATTTACATCGAGATCTAATTCAATCGGTGGAACTACCCCATTAAACTCTGATGGCCATCCAGTTTTCGCCTTCCTGAATAACCATTCGAGCAGTTGCAATCTACTAGATTCTGGAACTGGCCGCCCTAGCCCGTGCCCACCTTTTAGGATAGTCCACAGTTCAACTGAACCCTCTTTCCTGCAGCCTTGGTTATACACAATCACTTCCGTCTCCAAACCTAGAATCGCTACGTCTAAGTCCCTAGGCTCTTCATAAGAACTCGACAAAAAACACTTGTTATAACCAGCCCACTGCAATGCCGTAGCCTCAGCACCAGGGTAAGGAACACCTCCAATAGATCCACCGTCATAGAGTATCGAGGTGTCATCAGTACCCTGAATCTGTAAGATGTGTACGCCTGAATTAGGATTATTTCTAGCGTCGAGATGCGATGCGCCAGCACTACTTACACTGGCCGCAATTAGTTCTGGAAATCGGTAAGCAAGTTCTAGGGCCATAAATCCGCCATTAGAATCACCAACTACATAAATACGGTTAGCATCAATATTTAAAGAATCTTTTAAATTCTCAATATATTCATATAGATAAGAACCATCATCGACAGTACTATTATAAAAATTACAACACGCTGAGTTTGAATTCCAAAAATAGCTACCACTCTGATCTACAGTGCCAGAAGGGATAGCATAGACAAAACCATACTTGTCTACAGATTCAGAAAACCTCCATATCAGTTCAGCTTTATTTGTGTCCGTTCCGTAACCGTGCAAAAGAATAACAAGCGGATAAAAATTTGAATCTGTATAACTAGAAGGCAGATAGACAACTCCTTGTCCGCGAACATCTGCATCGAACTGAGACCAAGAATGCACAGGAATCAAAAACAGAATACTTAATAGAGTGGTCCTGAAGACTGCATGCAGCATTAAATTAAATAACATTAACAAAGAAAATAAATAGGTAAGAGTAATTTTTTAAACAAGAAAAAAAGGATAAAGTTCATGATCTTTATCACACCCGCCGAGATTGAAATAGTCATGAGAACACTCCCTGAGCCGCCAACCTTGGCCGCTATCTGTTCTAGTTAATTGTAGACTATCTCCGATTTTAAAATGATATTTGACAGTACAGAGCCAATTTCATCATGAATCACCAGATCAGCATAACAATCCATTTCTGTTGGTTCACGATTTAAAATAACCAATTTTGCTCCTTGCTGTTTTGCCTGTAGGGGAAAACCCGCAGCCGGATAAACTAATAAAGATGATCCAATAACAATAAATAAGTCGCAACCAATTGTCGCTTGCTCTGCCAACAACATTTCTCGTTCGGGCATCGATTGTCCGAAAGAAATAGTTGCGGTTTTAAGCAAGCCATCACAGTGTTCACAGTCAGGGACCTCTCCATACTTCCTAAAAGCAAATTCTAAAAGAGAAAGTTCATACACTTGGCCACAATCCAAGCATTTGGCGTAGGTTGCATTCCCATGCAACTCTATAACCTGGTTATCCGGCACACCAGAATTTTGATGTAGGTTATCAACGTTCTGAGTGATCACATGACTGACTTTATTGTTATTGACCAACTTTGCTACTGCGAAATGCCCGCTGTTTGGTAGCGCATTAGCCAACCCATCCAAGCGATCAAATTTCCTGCGCCAACTTTCATGTCGTATTTTTGGATCAGCAACAAAATCCTGAAACTGAATAGGTTTCATTTTGGACCAAACACCACCCGGCGAGCGGAAATCTGGTATGCCGCTTTCAGTGGAAATACCTGCTCCAGTGAAAATCACTGCTCGAGAAGAATGAACAATCAACTTAGCGAACTCAGTATTTGAGGAAGCTGTCAAAGGTGGCGTCTTACCCATACCCAACTATAATCACTGCATTAATTAAAAATTTAAATAGGTGCCAAGTATCGTATTATAAAGTCATACTTTTTCTAAAAACTACTTTCACAAAGACCAATTTCATACCAAATAGCTATTTCCGATGCCAATTAATCGGAAATCCTAAACCTAATTTAAAAAATATTCGCAACAAAGAATTCGATAACTCGAGAGATGCTGGCTTCGTCCAAAAGATCAATAAAACTTAGTAACTTTAATTCTACCCAGATGTTGTAACATATAGCAAAGAATCATCAAGGACGACTGATTAACTGAAGGACACGCTTTCAGGAAAGATTGAGAGAGAAAGAATTAATGCTATACATACAGCAGTTAGGCACCTTTTTAAATCAAGCCTGGTCTGCCTTCTATATTTTTGGGGTGCGCGGCTTGGCTAGCGAAGACTCAGAATTACTGAAGAATTCCATATGGCCGCAAACTACTGTATTTTTGCGTTAACCTTTTTAGTCCTATTTATATTAAGTTGAAAAAAGTAAGATAATGTCCTATGCCTAATACTTCAGTATCCCGCGCTGGTAGCGCCCGCATTCCCACGGAATATGGTGAGTTTCAGCTCGTCTATTACGATAATACGCTCGATGATAAGGCACATCTCGCCTTTTATATGGGAGAACTCAGCGCAGGAGAGGACATCATTGTCCGCCTACACTCAGAATGTCTGACTGGTGATATTTTTGGTTCACGTCGCTGCGACTGCGGGGAACAGTTGGATCGTTCATTACAGCGCATCGCTGAAGCTGGTCAGGGCTTACTGGTTTATCTTCGCCAAGAAGGCAGAGGTATTGGATTACTGGAAAAAATTCGCGCCTATAACCTACAAGATGCCGGCCATGATACGGTCGATGCCAACCTGTTATTGGGGCACCAGGCAGACGAGCGCGATTATACGGTTGCCGTCCATATTCTTGAGGATCTGGGCATCAAGTCAGTCCAACTCATTACGAACAACCCAGTCAAGATCAATGCGCTAGAAGAAGCAGGGATCAAGGTCAATAATAGGGTTAAGCTTGATAATTTTGTTAATTCAGAAAACTCTCGCTACTTGCTAACCAAGGCTCAGCGGATGAATCATATGCTGCCTTTGACTAATACAAAAACGCAGACTTCAAATAGTGACTCACATAAACCTCAACCAACAGATTGAAAAGTGGTTGCGTGCCCGAACCGCGTCTTTTCAAATAGACCATAGACCCTTTATAACGCTATCCTACGCACAAAGCTGGGACGGCAGCATTACGACTCATTGCGGGGCCGCCATAAATTTTAGCGGCGAGGAATCAATGCGCCTGACGCACCAATTACGCAGTCTCCATGATGGAATTTTAGTGGGTATCGGCACGATACTAAGCGATGATCCGCAATTGACAGTCAGGCAATGGACAGGAGCAAATCCCCAACCTGTTGTGTTAGATAGTCAATTACGCACACCTCCTTCAGCAAAAATATGTCATCACCCCGATAAAAAGTGCTGGCTCATGACAGTATCGTCTGAGAGAAAAATGCTGGGAGAGCAGGTTGATATCCTGACCGTTGATAGTTGCACTAGAAATGCCCAACGAGTGTCGCTGGAAGGCGCCATGCGCCTGCTGCGAGAACGTGGCATCAAGAGCCTTATGGTGGAAGGTGGAGCCACAGTGATAACTGCTTTCCTGAGAGCGAGACTGGCCGACTCCTTGGTTCTGACCGTCGCGCCACGACTCGTGGGTGGCTACAAGGCAGTCGGCGATTTACAAACAGAAGGCTATAAGAATCAGCTAATTATTGATCCACTGCACTCCGCAGCTTCAGGCAAGGATCATATCCTTTGGGGCGATCTACAATACAACGGAAACATTTCGTGAACGCCAATCAATTATTCTTTATAAAAAATAAGAAGGTTGAAATTCACGAACATAAACTACCGGAATTACAACCAAATCAAGTCTTAGTAAAAAACCTCTATTCAGCCGTCAGTGCTGGTACTGAGATGTTGGTTTACCGCGGACAAATTCCTGACAACATGGCTCTGGATGAAAACCTAGTGGCATTTAATCAACAGGAAAATAGCTACCCCTTACAATATGGCTACGCTTGCGTCGGTGAGATAGAAGATATCGGTGAAGACGGAGATGCTACCTGCATCGGGAACAAGGTCTTCTCGTTTCAACCTCATGCTAGTCACCACGTATGTGAGATGAAGTCGGTCATTAACTTACCCCGCGGAATAGATCCAAAAGAAGCTGTGTTTCTGGCGAATATGGAAACCGCAGTAAATCTGGTGCAGGATGCTAATCCGCACCTCGGTGACCGAGTGATCGTGATGGGTCAGGGTGTCGTTGGACTGCTAGTATCCAGCATTTTGGCTGAGTTTCCACTTGCTAGCTTAGATGCGGTGGAGACCCTTGCCAGCCGGAGAATCTTGTCAGTCCAGGCTGGCACTCAAGAGACTTTCAGTCCTGCTTCCAATGAAGATATTACCGCGTTAAAGGATAAGCTGAAGCTAATAACACAACCAAATGCGAGCGATTCCAGCGGCGGCGCTGATGTTGTTTTTGAATTGACCGGATCACCAGACGCATTGAATATGGCCGTAGAATTTTGTGCCTATGCAGGTCGCATAGTGGTGGGCAGCTGGTACGGAACAAAAAGCGCACACTTAAATCTGGGCACACGATTTCATCGTAATCGTATAAACATCATGAGTAGTCAGGTCAGTACAATTGCTCCTGAACTGAGTGGCCGCTGGGATAAAGAGAGACGATTCTCTGTTACATGGGACATGATTAAAAAGTGCCACCCCGCACAATTTATTAGTCATTGTATTCCATTCACACAGGCAGAAAAAGCTTACCGGTTGCTAGACGATTCACCACAAGATGCATTGCAGGTGATTTTTGACTATCAACAGTAGCAACAAAACAGTAGATTAATAGAGGATTAACAATGTACACAGTTGCAGTAAGACGTGACCTGATTGCCAGACATTATCTCATCGGTGGAGACTGGGGCGCCGAGAACAACCCCCATTCTCATCATTATGTAATTGAAGTACGGCTTAAATCTGCGGAGCTAGATCAGCACGGCTACCTAGTAGACATCGTAAAAATTGAGGCCGAATTACAGGCAATCATCGACTATTTTGGTGAGAGTATGCTTAATGATCTGCCCGAATTCGAGGGGCTGAACCCAAGCATCGAACATTTCAGCAGAATTATCTGCAGCAAACTGCTTACTGCTATTGCGCCTCCGGGTTCAGGCCAGTTTACAGCAAGAATCTGGGAGAATGACTCTTGTTGGGCGGCTTACTCGATGGGTTATTGAAGCATTCATCTATCTAGCAGCATGTCCAAAATTAACTAGATAACCCATGACTGACCTATCGATCTATTTCGCTTACCCAGGTGATCTCGCAACCCTCAGCGGTGGTTATCATTATGATCGCCGCTTAATTGACGAGCTACGTAAGTCAGCCGTCAAGGTGAATACGCTGCCCCTACCATTTCATTCGACTTTGCAGGATGAAGCGAATCAATCAGCCCACAATACCATCCATCAGCTATTAGGTGAGTTGCCGGAACAGTCCGTCGTCATGATAGATGGACTAGCCTTTGGTACGATGGATGAACTAGCCATAAAACATGCGCAGCGCCTGCGGTTAGTTGCTTTGTGTCATCATCCCCTAGCCTTGGAAACGGGCATTGATGCAAGTCAGAGGAAAGCATTGATGATCTCAGAGCAACGTGCGCTGGCTTGCGCCTGTGCCACTGTTGTGACGAGTGCACATACTCGCCAGATCCTCATTGATCAGTATGGAGTGTCGGCTGGCAAAATTTTGGTAGCACTTCCAGGAACCGACAGCACTGCTTTCGCAACTTGCGATGGCAATCCGGTTCGCTTTTTAACCATTGGATCACTAACCCAACGCAAGGCCCACGACATCCTTATCAACTCACTTGCCCAATTGGAAGCCCTGCCTTGGCAAGCCCGCTTCGTCGGCTCCAGTGATTTCGAGCCTGTTTGGGCCAGGAACCTGCAGACCAGAGTAAATTCGCTAGGATTGTCACAACGTATCTGTTTCGCAGGTACTGTTGGGAATCCGCAGCTAGAATATCAGCAGGCCGACGTGTTTGTTTTGCCGTCACGCTTCGAAGGTTATGGCATGGTATTCGCTGAAGCACTTGCAGCTGGATTACCAATAATCGCGGCTCGAGCGGGAGCCGTACCGGATGTGGTGCCAAAAACCGCAGGCTTGCTAGTAAGCCCTGATAATACCGAGGCTCTAACAAAGGCGCTGCGGCAAATTCTAACCAATGGCTCATTACGTCGCCGACTGCAGACTGGTGCCAGACAAGCAGCTGCCACACTGCCATCATGGGTCGACTGCGCAACTCTCGTCGCCAACAAACTGAAAGAAGTAGCAACCTCATGACTGGTTTCAGTGTCGACTGGCTAGACCTGCGCGAAGCAGCTGATCAGCTTGCCCGCGATGATAAATTACTGCAACAAGCTGTTGATTGGGTAGCAACTAACAATCCAATAGAGACAGAGGTTACCTTAGTGGATCTAGGTGCTGGCACCGGCTCTACGCTGAGGGCCTTTGCAACCATCGCAGAAAATACTAGCTCACAGTTTCTGAGCTGGCGATTAGTTGATCTAGATACAGGCTTGCTTGCAGAGGCAAGGCAGCGCCATAAAAGTTCACTGCGGCTGCAAACTTATGCACTTGACCTCACCGATATTGACTCCTTGCCTTTGAAAGGGGCCCGCCTCGTAACCGCTTCGGCACTCTTTGATTTGGTTTCTGCCAACTTTCTCGATGAGCTCGCTGGCTCATTGAAGCGGTCCTGTAAGCAATACCCAGTTGGCCTCTATGCGGCATTAAACTACGATGGCACGATAAGATGGACACCCGGCCATCCTCTCGACGATGCTGTACTCGATGTTTTTAATAAAGATCAACAACGGGACAAAGGTTTTGGAATAGCATTGGGGCCGGGTTCTGGTTTATATATGGATCGTTTATTTAATAAGTCAGGCTTCCAAGTCTTCTCTGCCAAAAGCCCTTGGATATTAGACAGAGCCGACAATCAGCTTGTGGATGCATTAATCAATGGCATAGCCGAGGTCGTAGCTCAGCGTTCCCAGTTAGACCCGGCGTCACTGCAAGACTGGGGCGAATTCAGAAAGTCTCAGTTGTTTAGCGGCACCTGTTTGGTTGGACATACAGATCTGCTGGCTTTACCACGAGATCGTCTAGATCGATGAACGTTGACCCATTGCTGGTGCTCCACTAAGCTCCTCTGATGAGAAAAGAACTTGTAAAACCTTTATCCAGAAACTGAGAGAACATCTTATGAGAAAGATCGACAACTTTGCCTATCGGTTAACCTCGATCTTGTTAATGTTTCTTGCGCTGAAAGTGGGTGTTGCCGATGCTGAGCCGTCGGACTGGGAAATCGACCCTGACCATTTCTCAATCGCTTTCGCAACAGAACACGTTGGGTACCAACAACAACTCGGTTTATTCCTCGAGGCATCCGGTAGTTTTCGCTATGACCCAGAAACGCATACTCTTAGCACTGGTCGCGTTGAGGTGCAGGCGGGCAGTATCTTTACTAATCATGATGCCCGTGACAACCACCTGCGCGGTAGAGATTTCCTAAATGCTCGAAGAAATCCTCTCATCGTCTTTGAGGCCACTGAATTTATCCCCAGCAATGATGGCTCAGGCAACAGTACACTGATGGGAAATTTAACCCTACTGGGCGAAAGCCATCCCGTAGTGCTGAACCTTGTCATTAACAAGCGAGCCAACTATCCATTTGGGCATCGACGAAATACGCTCGGCATCTCCGCTCAAACCACAATCATCCGAAGTCGTTGGGGTATGGATTATGGTGTAGCCGACAATCTGGTGGGCGATGAGGTGATACTAAGGTTCGAATTCGAAGCACTTGAGCAGTGATACAAACATAGATCGAGAGCAAATAAACCTCTCCATGTTTTTTAATAAATGAAAGAGAAAAACTCGCTCGGGAATGAAACCACCAACTCCTTGATGGTTTTTACTACTGCCTCTCTGCTTATCCAGCATCACCAGATGCCGATTGCAGACTCGGCAAAACCAGCGCGCCAATTAACAGAATAACCAGATCGCGAAGTCGCATCATCAGTATAAGTCCAGCAGCCGCTGCCAGAGGCAAAGCCAGAACCTGAAATGCCCAAAACAGACCAGCTTCAACACTGCCAAGCCCACCGGGTAAAGGAAGCAGGAACGCCAGCCGGACCACGGTAAACAAAAAAATGAACGTAGTCGAGTTCAGGGGTACATCGATAAAGGTCAGCAACAACCAGAACTCAACAATCATAGCTGCCCAGGCTAAGACTGATAGCACCAAGGCAGTTCCCAATGCCGCACGCTTGTGAGTAACAACCTGCTGCAGCGATTCGTTTAGTTGCCACCAGTGGGTTTTCAATCGGCTCAAGCGTGGATGGTTTTGCCATCGACTAGTAAGACGCCCTGCCCAGATACGGATGCGGTCTGGTTTCCGCAACAGAAGCCCGACGCCCAAGCCCATAACCACAATTAAGCTCAGCAGAATAATTGCGAGGATATACCAGTTTACAAATGCTACCGAGACAGATGTGAGCAGAACAAGCACTGCTAATAACAGCACAGAAAAATTAATACTCAGCTCATAGTAGCGATCTAGACCGACAGCTAGGATAGCGGCAGGGCCAGGCACTGAATATCTCTGCCACAACCAATATACTTGCAATGGCTCTCCACCGAATTGCGGGCCAGGTGTCACAAAACTAATTAACTGCCCAGCCTGACGAACACGGAACAACTGAGAAAATTTACACGACAGTTCAATGGCTTTTGTCAGTATCAACCAACGCCATACGAGAACTGTTATAATAGAAAAATTAATAAAAATCCATGCTAGCCACTGAAAAATATCTAGCGACGAAATCGCCTGTAGCATAGCCTCAATTGGCAATCGCGTCAGAATCCAGACCACCAACCCTATTGATGCTAGCCAGATCAAGTAACGGTAAATATTAGTAGGGTATTTCAAGTGCCATCGTACCGATTGATCCAATAGTCATCTTCTTGCCAGAGGCTAAATCTCCCAGTACCTACAAGAAGTAACCAAACCAAACTACAGAATAGTACATAGTCCACCGCCAGCAGCGGATTCGTGATGTAGTACCAACCAAGCAGACCAATCAAGAGCAGGCTAAAATAGCGCCCAGCAATCCCCAGCAACACCATGGACGATGTCAGGATAAATCCACCGATTATAACGTTGTTCATCCAAGGAACAGCCCTCAGAGGTGGCAGCCCAGATTGCAACAAAGACATTATCAGCGTAACCACGACGACAACTCGCAGGGTTGGCTGCAGCACTGTCTGGCTGAAAACAGTAAGTCGCTGGAGCAGGTTATTTGCCGCTTCTGCCTCCCGGTTAACGCGCCCGCTAACAATCAGCCAATCGAGGAAAAATCCTATTAATGCAGGCAACATGAAGGCAAATCCAGCAATTACAGTTATTGGCGGATAGAAGACGGGCCATAGAGCTACGACCAGAAAGCCCATCTGAAAACCAGCCCAAGCACGTCGATGGATAGACGGCGGCAAAGGGTGAACCGGCTGGCCTCGCCTCTTGCGCAAAAGTATCCCACCGTGAAAAAAATAATATGCAATACCAAGCAACAGGTAGGTCCAATGCACCTGTCCATAGTTAAATGCTAATAGAGAAGCGACCGCTAAACCAAGTGCATCAGATACGGTATCCAGTTCGCTGCCAAGTATGCTCCCGTGTTTAGTTCGCCGCGCCACATAACCGTCAACTCGATCAAGTATAGCGGCACAGAAATACAACATGCCTGGCAACCAAGACAATATGGTTCCTCCGGGCCAGGGCTGAAACAAGAAGCCCGCTACGCTAGCAATCAGCAAGGCCCGCAGCAAGGTAAGTCGATTGGCCAAGCCTAGCTCTTTATAAAGCGGCGCCTCTAGGTCCGAACGGTTCAGTGGTAGCCGCCTTCCGGCCTGATAGCAAATAAACGCCCAGAATGGTCCGGCCTGGAGCAGCCATTGCAGTGCTGCCTGCCAATGCCAGATCACGCCCAGTAAAATACTCATGGTTGCGAGCAAAACCACCCCCCACCAAATAAGACGATAGAACTCGTGCTTAAGTGCTTCACTGACAGAGGCTTGGATTAGAGCTTTTAAGGTGGCAGACATCGGGCAACAATACGATTGCTGTCTTTATTAATCAATCAGGAAAACAAAGAAGTCTGATTAAAAATACTGCAAATTGACAATCTCTTACGCCAATTTATTCCACTCGCACCCGGCTATAGCCACCAACTTATGCACAAAAATAGCAATAGATGATAGATATCACTTCTAGGTTCGGCTCGGGAAGAAAATCATTAAGCTGTTTGAACTTGTAATCATCACATACTTGCTCTTGGACGCACTCTCCAATTATCCTGTTAGCTTAAATACGCGGCAGTAGTAGTCACTAAGAAATCTCTGTCCCTTTAAGCCTTAACTGCGTTACTTTTAGTCAAATACACTTTAATAAGTTTTCGGAATAGTGTCTTGAAACAATTTTTACCCCTCTTTTTCTTGTTGTTCAGCCTACTGTCTGCAAATATCTATGGCGCTGACAACGTAGTGCTGATCACTTTCGATGGATTACGATGGCAGGAGGTATTTAGTGGAATCGATGAGAATTTGGCCACGCTCCAAGATTACTCTCCGCAGTCCGATCGATTAATGCAGCGCTTCTGGAACGAAAGCCCCAATGATCGTGCCGAAGCACTATTGCCATTTATTCATCAAACTGTTTTTACCCAAGGGAGCTATGCCGGTAATCGGCGAGATAACTCTTGCGCGGCCGTCAGCAATGATTGGTATTTTTCTTATCCTGGCTACTCTGAAATTCTTACTGGTGTCGTTAATCCTTCTATTGACTCGAACAATAAAGTTCCAAACACTGAAGCCACCTTTCTTGAATTACTAGAAAGAAATAGTTTATACAGCGAGCAAACAGCTGCCTTTGCTTCTTGGGATGTATTTCCATTCATTTTCAATGTGGAAAGAAGTGCTGTGCACGTCAATGCTTTTTCAACTGAAGCCAATCCGGCTGACAATCACGAAATATTTTTAAATAAACTACAGAATGATATACCTACACCCTGGTCGACTGTGCGCAATGATGCTTTTACACATCAATATGCTCTATCTTATTTACGCCGAGAAAAACCAAAAGTGCTCTTCATTAGTTACGGTGAAACCGACGATTTTGCCCATGACGGAAAGTACGATGAATACATTTTCGCTGCCAACAGGACAGATGGTTTTATAAAGGAAATATGGTCAACATTACAATCTATCGATCAGTATCGCGACAACACTGTGCTATTCATAACAGTTGATCATGGTCGTGGAGAAGAGCCTCTCCAATCATGGATGCACCATTCAAGCCTTCAAGCAACTACAAGGGCGAATAGTGGATTGGCGCAGTATACCGAAGGCATTGTTGGCTCGGAGGCAACCTGGTTCGCAGTTATGGGCCCCGGAGTCGCCAGGAACGGGCAAATTCAGACTGAGGAGGGCTGTATAACTTCTAACAGAATTGCCGCCACATTAATGGAATTTTTAGGCGAGGACTATCGAGATTACAATCCTGCTATGGGAGCGCCAATTCAAGTTCTTTTTGACTAAGTATTTCTTGTCACGGAGTATAAGTTTTTATTCTTAAGTCCTGCTATCTAATGCAGCTATCTATTTCTTCAATGCAATTACTGCAGCTGCAGCAATAGCTAGCTCGTAAATGATCGCTCCGTAAGTATAGCCAGTCACTGGATCTGGTATCACTATGAACGTATAGAAACGAGCCAGCCCCAAAAAGCCAACTGCAATAGCAAGCAATGCCAAACCAGAACGGTAAAAGTCTGCGTTTAGTGCGGCTATCAGGCAGAATAGTCCAATGCCTATCTGCAAACCTCCATACGTTGCAGCAATTTCAGCAATACCATCACCATTGAGCATCCCAAGACTGCCAAAATCTGCGGGTATTTGTGGGAAGAAAAAGCCAACCAGACCATAGGTAGTAAAAGTGAGTATAGAAATCCAAAGTACCGTTTTTCCCAGAATCATTTGAGCCTCTTCATTCATAATCGGACTGTAACTGGGGTCTACCCTGCAGACCCCAGCCGCATACAACTTTCATCTGTATCATACTAGTTTAACTTCTAATATTGATACGTAAATTCCATTCCGAAGAGGCGGGGTACCGTATTACCTGAGCTGTGTCTAAAAAATTCAGCTTCCCCTGCACGAAGAACCTGAAGATTACCAACATCATCAAATACATTGTTGACAAAAGCACTAATTACCCAATTGCCATTTGATGAAGTATAAGTACCTCGCAGGTCAAGGCGATCATACCCATCAGCTTTTTCATCGTCGGACTCAAAGGGTGAGTAAAAGACTTCATCAATCCAACTATACAATCCAAAAAATTCGAGTTGTGCTCCGGCATTTAGAGGAATGTTATAACTTGCCCAAGCTGTCGCCTTTCCTTCAGGTACCTGGATAAGCTGGTTGCCTTTAATGTCCTGGGTTAATTGTTCAAAATCAGGGTACAGAGAGCCCGGAATATTGCGATCAGACGTATCAGAAAACCGCAGAGTTTCCGTATATTCGCTGGGATTAAAACTAAAGTTTCCACCAAGAGCTAGAGAAGCAGTGGGGTAATAAACCAGTTCTGCTTCTACACCTAGAACTTCAGCACCAGGTGCTTCAAGCACCGAGGTAGACGTACCGCCTAGGAGTGATACTTCTCGACCCACTGTGTGAATAGTGTCGTAATCGTACAAATAGAACGAACCATTAAGTTGCAAAGTATTGTCGAGCCACTGAGTCTTATAGCCAATTTCGTAGGCCAACAATTCCTCCGGGTCATAGGTGCTGGTCTGGCTAAAGAACACAAGATTAAACCCGCCGGAACGGTAACCAGAAGTTGCCGAGAAGTACATCATGGCATTGTCACTAACATCCCAGTCTAGATTTATCCGCCCAGTAACTTTTTCATCTTTTCGTTGGAAGGGCCTATAAACGCTCAAAGCGAATGGCACCCCACCGTTAGTGACTTTTTCAGTTGGCTTAATGATTCTGCCGGTACCGTCATCTACCAGGCCCCCATTGGCTCTGTTTAGCGCTGCTAAACCACCATAGAGCCCAACGAAACTATCACCACCTGTTTCGGAATAGCGGTATAAGTTTTCCTCAGCATCCACGTCATCCCATGCATAACGAAGACCAAAGGTTAGGGTAAAAACATCACTAATATCCCATACGCCTTGTGTATAGGCTGCAAATGCGGTTCGTTTTGTTTGGGTCCCATAGAGCAAATCACTACCCATCGTAGAAGGTCCGTGAGTTACATTTAAATCGGGATTAGTACCGTTATCCCCATACCACTGAGATAGATACAAATTGTTGCCACCATTGTTTGCTTGGCAGGAAGCTGCTGGAGAGGAAACATTACAAGATTGCTTAGCACTATAGAGTGTAGCCATTGGATTAAAACCTAAAAGGTAAGATGCTGGAGTACCTGCAGGTATCCCAGTTGCAGCTGACATACCCGCGCTAAGCGCGGTATTGTCTACGTATGGGTCGATGAAACGTCTTTCTCCGACAGAGGAATAAAAATCACCACGCTGATCAATGGTAGCATCGTACCAAAAAAGCCCTGAAGTAAATGACACAGTATCACTTACATCGTAGAACGCTTGTAGCTCATGAGAGCTATACTCGGCTTCATGGTTTACATAAAACTGACGATCGTGAAACTGGCTTGCAGTGTTATCATCATCAGTTGTGCGTTCATAGGTTAAGCGGTTGAAGCCATATAGATACTTTAATTCAACGCGATCATTTACATCCCAGCTAATATTAAACTGAGTACCTTGTTGACGAAATTCTTCTCGGTTCAAACCGTTAGTTGCTGCACAGACATCATCTCCTTTGATGTCTCCAGGAAATACACATTCATTATATCTAGCAGCACTTGAGGCAGAAGTATTGTTGAACCCGTCCAATGAAGCAGCCGCATTTTGAGTCCCGTCAAAATCACCGAAATCGATGCCAGGTCTCACCCGCTGTGTCTGATCAATTGCACCAGTAACTGGATTAGTAAAATTAATAATAGGTTGGCTCTGATCATAAAAACTATTCTGATCATAGTTTGCGGGGTCAATATTGGCAGTATCGATAAAACGGTAGCCCGGTGTAAGCCAGGTATTGCGCGACCCGCGCCCTTCTTCATTTAGCACTACCAGACCACCACCATTAGCCCCGCCAAAAGACCGGTCGATATCCATAAAGTTTTGCCTAAAATTAACTTCTATATCGTCCCGCGGTGTCCATTTGAATTGGGCAGCAGCATTCTCGGTGCCAAGACCATCGAGGTCCCCACCTCCCAAATCGTCTACAACACCATCACGATCGCGAACGCTAAAGTTAATTCGGCCAGCCAATTGGTCTTCAATAAGCGAACCATTTAACATGCCGTAATATTCGTTTGTCCCATAGTTACCTATTATGGATTTGAGAGATGAATCAAATTCGTGAGAAGGTTCATTATAAAGAATATTAATGGCACCACCGACGGCATTTCGCCCATATAATGTGCCCTGTGGTCCACGCAAAACCTCAACTCGCTCCACGTCCCAGAAGGTTGCTGCAGTTGCTGTAAGTAGATCCTCAGAATAAATGCCGTTCATATAAGTCGCGACACCAGGATCACCTCCTAATGCGCGAAAATTCCGCCCAACACCCCGCACCGTAGCATCATAAGGTTGAATGGTAGTTCCTGGTACGAAATTCTGCAGGTCTTCCTGATTTCGAATCCCAAAGTCTTCTAGATTTTCAGCGGTCAGTGCGGTAATAGAAATGGAAGTATCTTGTATCGATGCTTCTCTTCGTTCTGCCGTTACAGTGACCTCTTCAATCCTCCTTACATCGGTTTCTTCACTATTGGCCTCCTGTCCGAAGACAAGCGCAGGCGTGTATGTTGAGCAAAAAAGCGCGGATGCACCAAGCAATCGTAAAGCTCCCGTGTGTATGTATTTCATTGTAGCTATCTCCTAATTTTTCCATTTATACGACAAATTCAGAGCACTCGGCTCCAGACTGATTAGCGCGCTAATCAGCCGAAAACGAAAAGTACATCGATAAAATGGAATATCTGGCTCGCTTAAAACTCAACAAATAGTTAAGAAATAAACTGGCTTGAAATTCAGGAAAATACTACATTAGGAATCTTAACTGACACGGCACCACTGTCAGCAGAGAGCAGCTGCCGCATAAAACTCGTGACTTCAACAATCCTCAAGCAAAGCACCCATTTGAACTCATCCTCGGGCTAATGGGTTATTTAGCCGAAGGTTTCCCTTTTCTAAATCTGAAATTAGCACAGGAAATTTCGAATAGCACTAAGTTAATTTGATTTAATTTCAGGGTCGTGCCTAATATCTAATTATTGTCGAAGGGGCTTAAAGATGAAGCAAATAAAAACTGGTTTACTTATTGTGATCGCACTCTTGGTCGTAACTCTCGTCACACTCAGGATGACTGGGCTTGAGCCTCGATACATTGACCCCCGGACTCCTGCGTTTGCAGAGAGCAATCGAACCGCTGGTCCTGGCTTGTGGCTCACTGGCGAAGTGATAAATGAAGCCGTAACTAATTGGGACTTTATCAATCAAGTAAATCATCCAGTGCGGGGCAACTCCATTATGCTGGAAACTCAAACCTGGTACGGAATCCCTCACTCTGTCACCGTAAATGCAGTTCCTCGCGGGGCTGAACTGTACCTCAGTGGCAGCGCCCAGGGCGACAGGCTGGAAGCAGGTTTCCCAAAAAATAAAGCATGGTGGGCGAACATCGAACGGGATCCGCGCATACGCATGAAGATCGATGGGAAGGTTTATGAAGCGACGGTCGCCTTAGTACAAGATAGAAACGAGGTGTCCCAATTAATTGGGAGAAATCCTGTAACCACAAGTATTGATGAAAATGGACAAGAGCGGATAACCGGGGTGAGACATTATTGGCGCGTATTCCAGCGAAATATTCCGGAGTATGGCGACGGTTCATTATAAAGTCTTGTAAATTACAATTTCAAAATTCAAACCCAATGCGCATAGCGCTGTTATCGCGTGAAATTGGTGAGATCGTGAATCGTATTGCAGTACTGGAGACTATCACTACTGATTGAAATTACCCGACGAATGGAAAATGTGCTACCGCGAGCCAACTGAAAGTTGTTCGCAGGAACTTGGGTAAGCGGATTGAAATAAATTGCCTATTCGCGTACTAATCTCGCCTGAATCACTTATTGGGTTTTGTGTATTCAACTCAAAACCGTTATTCGTATCTATCACATTGAGTGAAAACAAACTGTCTTTGGGATCTGGCACTAATCCATATCGAAGATCTGCATATTGATAAACTGTATTACCTTCCTCTTCCACCAGTGACTTATGCAACCAACCCATTGCAAACCATTCAAATATTTCCACTTCCCGTAAATTATTCACTGCGTCGAAAGCCGATAACGGAGATTGTTCTGCTTTGCCCCATTCAATAGTGCAGGGACGCCACATAGAAATGTAACCAACCCAGTCTGCCGTTGGTGTGCGCGCTACTATTCGGCGGTAGTGAACTTGGAGAAAGGTGGGAAAGGACTCTACCTCAACCTCTTGTATTCCCAAGCTTGCCAACTGCTGCTTAGCTTCCTCTTTTGCTGTGCTGCCTAAATACCAACCATAGATTAAATAAGAAGTAGTCACTAACAAGCAAGTAACACCTATGAGAAAAATCTTTGCTTTATATCGGTAACGCCATGCGAGATAAACAGCCACAAACAATGGCAAGGTATAAAGCGGATCTATAATTGGCATGGCAAATAATGCGAACCGCTTATCAGAGAAAGGTAATAATAACTGCGTGCCGTAAGGTGTTAATACATCTAGCAGAGGATGGGACAAAATTGCCAGAAACATTGCCAACATCCAATACTTCAAGCGCGCTCGAGCTAGTAATTCACTAAACTGCCAGCACTCATATTTGTAAAGCAAAAAGCCCAATAGCGGACCCATTACTGGCGCAAAGAACAATGAATGAGTTATGCCACGATGTATTTGTAAATTATGAAAATAGTCTTTAGCAAAAAACACGTCTATATCAGGCATTGCACCTGCAAAAGCCCCAGCAACTACAACTCTAAATCCTAACTTGTGTTGCGCACTAGCCTGAGCTACAACAGCTCCTAGCGCAGCTTGAGAAAATGGATCCATAGATTATTATTCTGCTAGGTCAATCGTATCAATTTAATTCGAACTCTAATCGCGCAACTTTTACTTGGGGTGTTTCACCGACATCTGTCCAAGTGACAAACACTGAATCACCCACGCTCTCAATTATAGGGAATCCACTGCGCCGAGATGCACTAGTTTTTGCAACCACGCTGGTGTGCAATAAAACCCCTTGGGAACTAAATAATGAAAGCATAATCTTAGCGTGCGCTTCAGTAATATCTATCCAACTAACCGCAATAGCGCCGGCTTTCAATATAGCTGTATCAACTCGGCCATTAGTTTCAGGGCTTGCGATAACTATTGGTTCAGAAAAAGTATCACCGCTGTCCGAGGACAATGCTAACTGCACCTTGGGCGTGTCTTCTTTTGCAGTAAACCAAGCAACGGCTACTTGATCATCTTTGGCAGAAACTGCAGGTCCGTTTACAGGGCAACCATTTATCTGCCATTTATCATCGTGAATTGTGCGCGGTTTTGTCCACTCGCCAGAGGAATAACGAACCATGGAGATGTCGCGAATCTCATCGCTTGAGCGGTCGCGATAAACCACTAGTGGGCCTTTTGCTGTCATAGCAGTGCTAGTTTGGCAACAATCACAAACTCTGTGGTCTATTTCCCATTCGCTGAGTGTTTCTCCTAAACTATCAAAAATACCTGCGCGCAAGGTCATCTCACCATATTCTTCACCAGCCTTCGTATTACGCCCATCAAGCCAGGTGATTAGCGTGTTTGTCTCGCCTTGCTCACTAATCGGCAACATTGAAACAAAGCCATGTTCCGCACTAACACCGTCAGTATGAATAACTCGTTTTTCACTCCACATACGATTTTTCTCATCATAGAATCTAGCTTCGATGTCATAATCGTAAGCGCCATCATCACTAATTCGCAACCAGTGCGCCGCCATGTTGCCATTGCTTACAGACAACATTGGAAAATCAGCCCAGTTAATAAACCAATCAGCGCCCTCACCGATCACTATGGGATTGCTCCACCCAGTATCCATCAGTTTTGAATAGACCAACTGTGCTAATTCATTATCCTGATTAACCCAGGATAAATACACCTGCCCTGCTTCATCGCGCACTAGACGGGACAAACTGCTGTTAGAAGGTGCCGGTGATGCGAGCAATTCAAGAGAAACGCTAATTGAATTTGCAGACGCAGCAATTACCGCGCTGCAAAAACCGCTAGAAAATAATATCCCAAGGAGAAAGCATGCTTTGAAATTACTAATTAATTTTTGCATAAGTGACTTCCAAAGCTTAATTAATCTGAACCGCGATGCCCAGCTCAGCGAGCTGATTTAAAATATCTTCTCTCGATTGCAAGCCGATTAACTTAGCTACGACTTCATTAGTTGGTGAAAGCAAATAAGTAGTTGGCATGACATCGGGCGCGCGAAGCGCTAGCTCCTCAACCTCTTCTATTGTTAGGGTAGGAAATTCGACACCTAGCTCTTCCGCAATATCTAAAGTGATATCCCGTGGATCTTCATCAAAATTGATACCAACAATACTTACATTACTTGCTTTCAAATCATTGAACAAAGCATTGAACATAGGAATCTCAACGCGGCAGGGAGCACACCATTCAGACCAGTAATTAACTATTCGCCAATCGACTTCGTCGGCTACGACGCTATTAATTACTAGTGTTAAATGCATTAATAGTGCTAACTGGAGGCATTTTTTGGACTTTTTAAGCATAATCGAATAATAAAGGGGTTAGAACGAAATTACAGCAGTTTTAACCTAAACAATGCCATTGCCAAACTCCATAGATCGAATTACTCTGATTTTTTAGTCTGTGTCTTTTATCTGCCTCTTTTAGCCGATCATAAAAAGATTATGTTGAAGTCAAATTCTACTTATCTATTCAAGTTTGCATTTCTTATATTACTAAGCTGCGCTTTAGCATTGCCAGTATCCGCGCAAAGTCGACTGGAAACCCTGGTTGGCAATGGCGGCATATTGCTGCACTCCCCCAATGGCGAGGTTTTAGCAAGCATCAACCCTGAGCGAGAACTAGTGCCCGCTTCGCTAGTTAAGATTCCGCTAGCACAGGTAGCCTTAACGGCACTCGGCGAAAGATTTCGCTTTGAGACGCATTTTTATCAAAATAGTAGTGGCGACTTAATGGTCCGCGGCTTGGGTGACCCATTTCTTGTGTCCGAAGAAGTGGCCAGAATCACAGACATTTTAGCGCAGCGGGGAATTCAACAAATCCATCGTTTAGTTATGGACGACTCTGCCTTCGAACCGGAACCTAGATTACCTCAAGAGCAGGGTACCGATCCTTATGCGGCTCGCAATAGTGCGTTGGCAGTAAATTTTAATACAGTGAATTTAGGATGGACAACAAGCGGCACTCTTACTTCTGCCGAACCACAAACTCCATTGACTGACGTCGCACGCAAACTCGGTGCCCAGCTCTCCCCTGGAGAACCGCAGCGCATCAACCTTGGCGATGATCCGCTTGTCGGGTTAAAACAAGCTCAACAATTGTTTAACCACTTTTTAGTATCGTCCGGGATCATAATAACAGACACAAACTTTTACCATGAAAGCCTAACTGATGAATGGTCACTTTTTTACAAACATCGGAGTTCACGCTCTCTGCAGGACAACCTTAATGGTATGTTGCGTTACTCCAACAATTTTATAGCTAATCAACTTTTTCTTACCCTTGGAGCACAAGAAAAATCTTATCCCACAAGTATCGATATGGCGCGAGTTATACTTCAACAGCAACTAAATGAACTGTATGGTAATAACTTCGGAATTGATCCACAGTCACTCCTAATGACAGAAGGCTCCGGTCTGTCACGTGACCAACGCACCACTGCCTCTGGTTTGATGCATGTGCTCAAAGTCTTTGAGCCCTATGCTGATTTCCTGCCGGAGGTAAATGGTGTCTTGCGTAAAAGCGGAACCTTGACCGGCGTATATAATTTCGCGGGCTATATAGCTGGATCTGATGGTCTTTATCCGTTTGTGATTTTAACCAACCAAGCAAGCAACAACCGAGCGGAAATTCTGCAATCCCTGAAGCGTTTAGTCGATTAGTTTGGTCAAGAACATCTCAAAGGACTAATTGGCGGATGTGACTCAAAACCAGCTGAGCAAATAAGACAATATTTCCGACTAAAGATACAGATTATCTTAGATGTCAGAGTGGAAATTTCGATCTACCAATAAATTCATTCACAGCAGAAAGTAGGTTTTTGCTGTTATCAGAAATCACGAAGACTGACTCTTCCCGAGCACCCGGCGTAAGGTCGTGATGGTCAATCAAGACAACCTCATCACCGTGTGATGGAATTACCTGGCCATCGAGTGTGTAATACTCCGCTTCAGCAACGGCATCAAGCTGTCCAAGGTCGAATTCCGCATAAAGCTGAGCGAATGTATCCGTAGTTCTTACGATAACGCCATCCGGCGCGCGTCGCTTAACATCGCGCTCTGCTGCCATACCTGAGACAACGCCGACGGTCTTACCAATGAAGTCATCAATGTGTTGGTAGTACTCCTCATCTTCAGGATTAATTCGCAATGCTCGTCTCTCGAAAAGAAACGGTGAGGAAAACGATGCTCCTCGATGCACACGATCAGAAAAATTTGCTACATTCGTAGCGACCATGTCAACTTCATCTCTACTAGCTAGCAACCACGATTCATTGAATGGAACGACGACCCAAGAAATTTGCAGCTCCCGCTCGCGAGCAAACTGCTCGACATACATTCTGATCCATAGTTGCGGATCATATTGGCTCGTGGGGGCATCTGATGTCACCGCAATGGTGAGCACGCCCGGTCTAATTGTCTTAATTTGTTGCTCTGATCTACATCCTACAAAAGCGAGCAACGCACACCACACTATCGCCCAACGAAAGACGATAGGCGAATTAAAGCTTAAGTGATTTATCCAGAAACTTGTTGTTCTAATTTTTCGACGAGCTGAAAAATGCAATACTTTGCCAACCCAAAGGATTTGCAAGACCGACAACACGAACGCCATATATGTTTTAAATTGTTTAATACTCGTCATGATTAAATAAAGTTACTAAATAAAAAGGATTAGACAAAGAAGACTGAACATAATTGTACACACGAGTGCATCTTTAACAACTTCAGCTCACACCTTACCCGTTAGCTGTTTATGAGCACATCTTCTTTATATACAAATCCTACTTCAAATAAGAAAACTATATCGCAAGCTTCTTACTGTCTATAACTCTCTCATTTCAAGCTACCTAAAATTAAATCTCTTAGTCTTGGCCTCTTGATTCGGTCCAAATATCTTATGCACGCTTCAAAATTCAGCGCAGGCGAAGAATCAGGATCAGTAGAATGGTGATTGGAAAAAAAACAACCATGGTCAAGGTGCCAAACCAGAAAGCTAATTTTTCAGAAAACATTGCCTCAATGGGCTGAGATGAGTAAGGCTGAAAGTACCCGCCAGAAAAAAGATGCGGATATTCAGCAAACCTTACTTGCATGCGCGCTATCCAAATTCTGTATTTTTTTAGCGCAGGGTCGAACTGCAGCGTTTCTATTAATGGCGCGTAGGGAATGCTGCAGTGGCACTGAATAATCCCAAACAATTGAAAATCAATAATATTGGGACTCCTTCCACCAAAATACCCTTCGGGATTTGGTTCCAGCCTATCCTCCCAATAAAGAAACTGATCTGCATAGTTGTCAGGGTCTTTATGTTTACCGCTCAGCACTAGTATCTTAATAAGCATAAAAAAATAGATGCTCAAAAAGGGCCTCAGCAGGTGCCGAATTGTTCTAGTCATTAATGATGGGTGGCTGTCATGATTTAGACTGAAACCTCGAAAGAAATTCCAAGGGTTATCGGGTCGATGAAGCACACCTTGCCAGGTACGAGTTACTGATGATACGTCTGCTCTTGAAATCGGTTCATACCCGAGGTCTTCTAAAATTTTCGCAGAGCCTAGCTGCCATGACCCATCATTAATTTGCACAGCAGGCATTGTTACACCTGACTTAACAAAGGTCGACAGGCTAGGAATAGACCTTAAAGAGTAGTCAATATTCTTATCATGTAAGCCTAGCAGCACAGCCTGAACCCATGGAGAGTGATTAACGCCATAAACTTTTACTTGTGACATTTCAAAATAGTGACACCTTTGTTTCAGATCATAAGGTAAATTTTATTAGCACCCTCTAGTCGATCAGATTATACATGCAAGAGCTTCTGGAAAATCTTTTTTACCAAACCCTACCCGAAAATAATCTCCTTCGATGCCGAACAACTCTCCGGGCAATACCAGTACATCTTTTTCAAACCAGGAATCTAGTAAAGGTATTACAGGCACGGTTGTATGGACCAACCCCAGAATACCAGCCTTAGGTTTGTGCCAACTCAATAAATCATGAGTAGCAACAAAGTCATCAAATAATTCGATGTTTTCGAATACAACTTTGTTATTGTGTTTGATAATCTCATCAGCCTTTTGCATGACAAAACACGCTACCTGTTCATCCAGTTGTGACTGGCAAATGCTATTATAAGTCTTAAGTCGACGTATCGATTCAGTTAATTCTCTGTTGCTAGACATAACCCAACCAATGCGAATTCCAGGCAAACCGAATGTCTTGGAGAGGACATTAGTCAAGATGGCTTTTTCATATTTTAAAACATTAAATTGGCAGCTAACGCCAGAAAATTCTGAAAAAGAAAAAACATCATCAGAAATTAAATACAAACCATGTCGTTCGCATAAAGCAATTAGACTATCAATGAAGTCCTCGCCCAAAACCATACCGGTTGGATTATGTGGCGAGTTGATAACAATCGCTTTTGTATGTTCACTAATTTGGGTAGCGAAATCATCGATGCATGGAAGCCATTGATTTTCTGCTCTCAGTGTAACCGGCTTGAAGCTCCCACCAAAACATGCAGGGAGATCAGACAAAGATGGATAACAAGGCAACACACCGATAACTTCATCACTGGGCTTCACGATAGAGGCCATAATCGAAAACAAGCCTTCTTCCGTTCCACTTAGAACCGTTATATTATCTGCACTCAAGTCTGGATAAAGAGATCGATACAACTCATAGATACCAGCCCGCAAGTCTGCTCTTCCTTCTACACTGCCGTAAACTAGTGGCACTGATGCAACCTTCGCTATTTCGTCTTCGGTCAAGATGTCGTTTAGCGTTGCGGTCGCTCCGCAGGCATCGCTGAGATTATATCGAGCTCTTCTTGGCAATCGTTCATAAAACTCGTGATGCTTCATCTCGCGAAATTTCATACTGAATTCCCTATTGCTTGCGCCATATAGTCATTTGTGCCACGGAGTGCTGAAATTTTCGAGCCGTTTCACGTATTACAAAAGACACATCTAGTGCTTCTTTAAAATCAAAGTTACTTGTCAGAATTTGCTTCAGCGCCTCAAGGCTACTGAGATTTTCACCATTAACTTTGGCACCTCCCAACCAATTTTTTTTATCCGTGTATTCTTCCAACCATGTATAAGGAGAAGTCAATACCAGAAGGCCTCCAGGGAGAAGCCGCTGCTGGATGTCGACAAGGAACTTTGCCGGGTCATAAAGCCGATCGATCAAGTTACCTGCAAAGACAAGATTGTAATCAACAAACTTCGATTTCAAATTACAGGCATCTCCCTGTAAAAAATGTATTCTATCTTTTACTTCGTCGTAGCCCAATTTATCCAGCATTACCTCACGGTACTCGACGATATCACCTTCGACTGGCACCGTGTAGCGTAAGCGGTTCTTGGTTTGAAGTTGTGCTCCCTGCCGCACAAAACGTGCTGAAAAATCTATTGCATCGACATGCTTAAAATATTTAGCCAACTCAAACGAAGAACGGCCTACAGCACACCCAAGATCAAGTGCCCTGTCAGTATTAATTTCGTTTTCGTGTACATGAGGTAGCAACGCTTGCACACAAGCTACTGGAAAATTTGTTACTGAAAAATACTCATTGCCGTAATGAAATTCACAGTACTGCGCAATTAACGCATCAGTTTCATAGACATTATCTTGCACCTGAGTATCCAGTTCCTGTTCAGAGATAACCATTCTAAATCCTGCATGTTGGAAAAAATGTCGGCGAAACGCATAGCGAGATGAAGCCAAGGTTTCATTACCTGTCGAAATCCATGAGCCGCCCTTGATCAAATTATGTTTACCATCGAAGGTTGGCGTAGAAAAATCATCATACCAAGGATGCACTTCAAAACCGGGAAATCCATCGATGGCCGATTCTGTCCATTGCCAAACATTGCCCGTTACATCATACAAATTCCCCTGCTGATTAGTCGTCACCGGGCAGGATGAGGCGTATTGTTCTAGATTAATATTACCGGCCGCATCTGCACTATTCAGCGCAGCTTTCCGGAGGAGAAACCACTCTGCCTCGGTCGGTAATCTTACAGGGTTATCACAAATCTCCTGCATCCAATTGCAATACGCCTTTGCTTCCAGGTAGTTCACCTCAGCTGGCCAGTTCATTGGTAGAGGCATTTCCGAAAAGAGATTTCTTTGCAAATAGTTACCATTCAATGAAGGCCGCCAAAATTTTGGATATTCTGCTCTGGAGTAATCCAGCCATTGTTTTCCTTCACCAGTCCAATAACGAGGCTCCTTATAGCCTCCTGCTTCCACAAATTTCAAGAAATCCTGATTGCTGACCAGAGTCGTGGTAACACTGAAAGCCTCTATCTGCTCTTTTTGTTGACCATATTCGTTGTCCCAACCATAGCGTTTATCCTCAGTGTCCTTTCCCAGCTTCACAGTTGCTGCGGCCACCGGGTGCCACTCAATGTCAACTGAAATACCAGTCTCTGCGCAAACAGGCCAAGCTTTAGCGAGCTCAGCATCAAGCAGCTCTAACGGTAACATACGCATTATCACTGATGATGTTTCTAGGTGAATACGCTCATGCTCGATGCCCATTAATACCAGCCAAGCTGGACAGTTTTGGGTAATCGGCAGCGTAATTGACATAGAGCTGATAAAAGCACAAATGCGAGATTTGACCTTGTCTCGATACTCCTTAGTCACTGCAATTGTTGGCCAATCGTAGTGCGTATCATCCAGGTCATCCCAGGACATTTCGTCTACTCCGATAGCAAACATAGCTTCCAGATCTGGATCCACACGAGCATCAGAGAACTGAGCCAGAATCATTTTGTTAATATAGAAAGTCGCCGTGTGACCAAAATAGAAAATCAATGGGTGACGCAATGACTCGGCCCTAAAATAATAAGCTTCCTCCAAAAGTGGAGCGAATAGTGATTCATATTGCTCCCAGGTATCGACGAAATAGCCCATGAGCTCTTGTCGCTTGAGCTCTGCATCTTCACCGTTAAGCGAAATGGAGCGAGGCATTGGTTGGACTTCATTAGTTAGCGCATTCTTAGTTGATGGGAACTGCAATGACTTCACCTGCTTATCAGAAAAAATTGATCAGAAGGCTATTACGCCAAGCAAAGCAAGACAGATCTGCTACACAGGATTAAAGAGGGGATACAAAAACAGCAGCTTTCGTCAGAATTGAGTATCCTGAATAATGGAGACTTACCTTATTTTTTATAAAAAAAAGGGCCAGAGAAACACATCTCTGACCCCCTTTTTGATACTTAGCCAGCTAATTCAGATCAAATCTATCCAGCGTCATAACCTTAGTCCAAGCAGCAACAAAATCTTCAACAAAATCTTCTTGTGCGTCGTCTGAAGCATAGTACTCTGAGATCGCTCTCAGCTCTGAGTTCGAGCCAAAAATTAGATCAACTGGAGTTGCTGTCCATTTTAATTGACCAGTAGCGCGATCCCTACCTTCATAGATTCCATCAGTGGATGAAGGCTGCCATGCGGTAGACATGTCTACAAGATTAACAAAAAAATCATTACTCAGAGTGCCAGGATCGGCCGTGAGCACACCGTGTGAGACACCGTCAACATTAGCATCTAATGTTCGCATACCCCCCACTAACACAGCCATTTCTGGCGCAGTGAGATCTAACAAGGCAGCCTGCTCCACCAACATTTCCGAGGGTGAGCGGGGATTTCCTGTTGCGAAGTAATTTCGGAAGCCATCAGAACTAGGTTCCAGCAAGTTAAATGAGTCAATATCAGTTTGCTCTTGACTTGCATCAGCTCGGCCTGGCGTGAATGGAACCTCTACTTCTTGCTCCGCTTCTGCCCCGGCTCGCTCAATCGCAGCCGCACCACCCAGAACTATTAAATCTGCTAATGAAACTTGTTTTCGGGAATTTCTATCGTTGAATTCATTTTGAATCCCCTCTAAAACGCCCATAACGTTGTCAATTTCTTCTGAATCATTCACATCCCAATTTAGTTGCGGTGATAATCTGAGTCGCGCTCCATTCGCGCCTCCACGATAATCTGTGCCACGATAAGAGGAGGCAGAGGCCCAGGCTGTCCGAACTAATTCGGCATTGCTTAGACCTGAATCCAAGATTTCATTTTTAAGGCGCGAGACATCTTGATTGTTCACTAAATTATACTCAACTTCAGGAATTGGATCTTGCCACAACAAATCTTCTTCAGGTGCCAGATCACCCAAATAACGAGAGCGAGGACCCAAGTCCCTGTGAGTTAATTTGAACCACGCCCGGGCGAAAGCGTCTTCAAAAAGCTCAGGGTTCTCTAACCAGCTTGAAGTAATATCACGATAGGCTGGATCAACTTTCAAGGCGAGATCGGTAGTTAACATCATTGGCGCATGACGGACATTCGAATCGTGAGCATCGGGTACTAGATTAGAAGCCGCACCTCCAGCTGGTTGCCACTGAATCGCTCCTGCAGGACTGATAGTCTGCTCCCACTCATAGTTGTAGAGATTTTCCAGAAAATTATTTGTCCAGGCGGCAGGATTAATTGTCCAAGCACCTTCAAGACCACTGGTAATTGTGTCTCCAGCGTTTCCTGTGCCGTAGCTATTTCTCCAACCTAATCCCTGTTCCTCAATACTCGCACCTTCAGGTTCAGCGCTAACATAGTCCCCTGGGTTAGCTGCCCCATGGGCTTTACCAAAAGTATGACCACCAGCGATAAGTGCCACAGTTTCCTCATCGTTCATCGCCATCAATCCGAAAGCTTCACGAATGGCGTCTGCTGCAGACTGTGGATCAGAGTTTCCGCCAGGACCTTGAGGATTCACATAGATGAGACCCATTTGAGTCGCCCCGAATGGCTTCTGCAACGCACCGTCTGGGTTACGACGATCCGCGGCCAACCATTCTCCTTCTGGACCCCAATTCACATCTTCAGGCTGCCAGGCGTCTTTTCGTCCTCCTGCAAAGCCGAATGTTTCAAAACCCATCGATTCCATTGCAACAGTTCCTGCCAATATCATCAAATCTGCCCAGGAAATTGCACGACCATATTTTTGCTTGAGTGGTAATAAAAGGTAACGAGCTTTGTCTAGATTTGCATTATCAGGCCAGCTGTTTAGGGGAGCGAAACGCTGCAGACCCCCATCAGAACCTCCCCGCCCATCGAGAGATCGATAAGTCCCAGCACTGTGCCACGCCATGCGGATGAAAAAAGGACCATAATGACCGAAATCTGCCGGCCACCAATCCTGCGAAGTCGTCATTAAGTCGACCAGGTCAGCTTTCAATCCATCCATATCAAGGCTTTCAAATGCTTCTGCATAATCAAATTGCTCCCCCATAGGATTTAATCCCGGAGCGTTTTGACGTAATGGCTCCAGACTGAGCAGATTTGGCCACCAGTAATCATTATCTGGAGCAACACTCTGCGCGACCACTTGGCTAAATGGCAAAAGACCTGAAACAGTCAACGCAGCGATAGTTAACGAACGAAATTTTCTGCTAATCATTTACAGCTCTCTTGCTTGTGCTACAAGCCTTGTTTTTTACTTTAATGTTCTTTTTAAAATAGCGCGGAATCTGCGCTGCGTATAACGAATAAATTCGATTGGCTTGATCGAATTTTTCAATAAGATTCACGAGGGTTGTATTTCAGAGGTTAAAGTAAAAAAAAGCGTCAGACAAACCCAAACCAAATTGCACCAACTTATTTGGTGCCCCTAGATACCTCTCTATGTGCTAGACTGCGAGCCCAAATAGCTGCAATGGATTAACATTTCCAAAGTGGTTTTTAAGCATCCCTTAGAGTGGGTAGGAGCCCAGATAATTCTGTCTCATAGAGAGATTATATTTGTCAGTATAGATAATCCCTATCTGCTCTGGGAGCCTACTTGTATCTTCGATGTAAAATACGTTGAAGCAAAAACCTCTGAATAGCCTCTATGAACAGCCTCTGCTATTGAATATTATTCCGGACCCTTTAATTTCATCTCACATTTCCAAGAAATAGAGTAACCATGCCTTTGCTCCGTCTAGACAAAGTTTCCCTTAACTTTGGTACACATGTACTTCTAGATCAAACTGACTTTCAAATCAGTAAGGGCCAGCGTATCGGGTTATTAGGCCGTAATGGCGCTGGCAAGACAACGCTGATGAAGATTATTACTGGATCCATGCAAGTTGACGCTGGCGAGTGCTGGCTCCGACCAGGCACACAAATAGCCTGGCTGGAACAATCCTTGCCAACGGCTGCCGACCAAACTGTTTATGACATGGTGGCAGATGGATTAGCAGAAGTGGGTGACCTATTAAAAGAATATCATCATCTGATCGCTGATTACGAACACGCGGATACAAAAAGGTTAGAACAGGTACAGGCAAAACTAGAAGTTAAGAACGGATGGAGTCTTGGCCAGAAGGTCGACACTGTGATCAGCCAACTGCAGTTGCCCGCTGATACCCCACTGACAGAATTATCCGGAGGCTGGCGCAAGCGAGTAGCTCTGGCGAGAGCATTGGTGCGAGAACCGGAATTACTGTTATTGGACGAGCCGACTAATCATTTAGATATTCCCACTATTGAGTGGCTGGAAAAAGCGCTTCAGGATTATCACGGCGCGCTACTTCTGGTTACTCACGATCGTAGCTTTCTGGAAAAAGTTGCAAATGAAATTGCCGAGATAGATCGCGGTCAGCTCTATCAGTTCGAGGGAACTTACCAACGCTTTCTGCGGTTTCGTGAGGAACAGTTAGCCGCCGAGGAAAATGCCAACAAACTTTTTGACAAGAAACTCGCCGAAGAAGAAGTGTGGATCCGTCAGGGAATCAAAGCGCGGAGAACGCGCAACGAAGGCAGAGTGCGAGCACTCAAAGCCATGCGCAATGAACGCAGTCAACGTCGAGCAAAACCAGGCAAGGCAAATTTCGAGGCGAGTCAGGGCGAACGCTCGGGCAAGCTGGTGGTAGAGCTCACCGACATCTCACATCGATATGGAGACAATGAAGTTATTAGGAATTTCTCCACTACCGTTATGCGAGGCGACCGAATCGGTCTGGTCGGGGTTAATGGTGCTGGCAAATCCACCCTACTCAAAATATTACTAGGAAAACTTGAGCCTAGTGAAGGCAGGGTCAAACTCGGCACGAAACTTGACATCGCTTATTTCGACCAATTACGCGAACACTTGGACTTGGAAAAAAACCTAATCGACAATATCTGTGGTGGCCAAGACTTCATTGAAGTCAACGGCAAGAAAAAACACGCCATTAGCTACCTAAGAGACTTTCTGTTTACTCCGGACCGGATTCGAACTCCTGCGAAAGCATTAAGTGGTGGTGAACAAAATCGAGCAATACTCGCCAAAGTCTTCAGCAAGCCGTCAAATGTATTGGTGCTGGACGAACCAACTAATGACTTGGATATCGAAACTCTGGAATTATTGGAAGACATCCTGCTGGAGTTTCAAGGCACGGTACTTTTAGTAAGCCATGACCGGCAATTTATGGACAATGTCGTAACCAGTTTAATGGTGTTTGAAAAGTCAGGAGAGGTTGTTGAAACTGTGGGTAGCTATAGCGACTGGATCAAGCAGGGGGGCAGTCTCACTGAGGAGAATAAACAAGGAAATAATGAGGCAGGTCAAGTAAAAAAAGGTAAGCAGGAACATACAGAGAGTGCTTATAACAAACTGACTCAACAATCTCCCCATCATAAAAACCAACTGTCACACAAAAAGAAGAAAGACCTAGAGAAACAGCTTAAGCTGATCGAACAATTAGAGTACACAAAGCAAGAATTAGATATGATGATGGCGGAAGCGAATTTTTACACAGAAGACAAAAGCCATATCGATGAGGTGCTAAAAAAAGTGGCCGAGAATAACAGAAAGCTTGACAACGCTTATCGGAGCTGGGAAGAGTTAGAGAGTTAAATTCATTTTCCCTTCGGTGCAACGACAGGCAAACAACCTTCTCTATTCAGGTAAAATAAATTTGTTCCATTTTAAAGTACAATGTAACCGTGGATAATTCACGAGACCCAAGTTTTTTGCATTCCCTGATCTGCTTCGGCGGAGTCATCGTGATCGTGATTGCTGGCATGCTCTGGCTGGGTATAAGCCTACACAGTCTCCTCGTTATTGCGGTGATATGGGTTGCGAGTCACTCTGCACTGCTGGGGTATAGCTACAACACCATCAAATCTGCAATGATTGCGGGCATTCAAAAAGGTCTCGGCGCGATCTTTATCTTTTTCCTGATTGGTATTCTTGTCGCTGCGCTCATAGAAAGTGGAACAATTGGCGGGCTCATCTACTACGGCTTAGACTTACTTCACCCAAGTTTCTTTTTGCCTGCCGGATTGGTGCTTTGCAGTTTAATGTCAATTGCTACCGGCACCGCTTGGGGAACAATCGCCACGATTGGCGTTGTTCTAATGGGGCTGGGTGGTGCCTTAGGCATCCCGCTGCCACTAGTCGCAGGAATGATTGTTTCTGGCGCTAGCTTCGGCGACAAGATGTCCCCGGTCTCAGATACAACAAATCTCGCCGCTATGAGTGCCAGCACAGATCTCTATGCACATATTAAGTCGATGCTATACACGACTGTTCCCACTTACCTAATCACTTTGATTCTTTTTGCGACTCTTGGTTTTTACTACAGCGGCGAGGTTCTCTCTGCAGAAGAATTATCTGTATTTAAGGACAATCTCGATATTGAATTCGTTATTGGTCCAATAACTCTATTGCCATTACTGGTGCTACTTACCCTGAGTTTAAGAAAAACACCAGCTGAAATCAGCATGCTCGCCAGCGTTGGTATGGCGGTAATATTAGCAGTCGTATTTCAAGATAGAACAGTTGCGGAAGTTTTGAATAGTTTACACACTGGCTATGTCTCTTCTACCGGACAAGAACAGCTCGATGATCTCCTCAGTCGCGGCGGCATAACAAGCATGATGTGGACAATGTCACTTGCATTAATTGCATTATCGCTAGGAGGAATTCTTGATCGTGGAGGCTTCGTAAGAATTCTACTAAGTGGAATATTGAAACGCATCAAGCGATCAGCAAGTCTGATGGCCACTACAATTGGTGCCGGCATCGTCTCCAACATGAGCATGGGTGAAGGCTATCTATCAATCATATTTGGTGGCCAAATATTCAAGGATTCTTATGAAAAAGATGGCCTTGAGAATCACATGCTATCTCGCTGTTTGGAAGAAGGCGCTACACTGAGCACCTCACTCATCCCATGGACTACTTCCGGTGCTTTTATCACTGGCGTGCTTGCTATGTCGCCTTTGGAATATGGTCCTTGGGCATTTTTTAACTATATTAATCCATTGTTATCAATTGGCCTTGCTTATTTAGGATTCGGAATATTTCGTAAGAATCAAATCAATCAGGGAACATTCGCTAAAAACACAGAAGTAAATTTATAAAGGCGGGGTTTTCACTTCTTTTTTAATTTAAATTTCCATTCTAGAGTGTCATTTCTCGCCGCCAAGCTAGTATCTGCTGAAGAAATAAGATCATGCAATTCTGCGGGGGTTGATTTAGGGAAATACTTTAGATGAGCAAACTAAAAGTTCATTACGGTTTCATCTTTGCCTCGTTATCCAGGAAAACATAGCAGCTCTAAGCCTGATAAAACATATCCCCTTACTGCTAATCAAAAACAACCGGAGCAGATTCATAAAACTGGTCTTCGCTATTAAATACACTTGGCGTTTCTTCATTCCAGTAATTTTCTAGCGCGTGAACTCGTGATCCTGATAGTCGCATATCTCCTTTGTCATTTTCCCGAAACAAATTATTACCAGCGCTTCCTAAAGATCCACCACCTAAATCGATTACCGCAGAATACATACCACCTCCACGATTATTCATTGTAAAACCATAACCATCAGTTCCGATTATTTCAGTGTTCTCAACTAATAAAGTGATGTGACTGCCACTTTCCTCGACACTTTGTAGATTAAGTGATATACCGCCACCACCTTGACGAGGAGTGCCTCCGATAATCCGCGTATTGCGAATTTCTAGGTGCATCTGTGAATTTTTACCTGAATTCGAGAATTGGATTGGGTCAGTCACTGCATTCTCAATCACACTATCTTCAATCTTGAATGTGAGTTTACAGTCAGTGCAGAAGTTAGCTTCATCTTCTCTCGGAAAGCCAAACATATAAGCTTCGATACCTGTGTTTGATTGATTACCCACCCCGAGCGTGTTTTTGAAATGGTAGTTACGTACCAGCATTACTTGCTCCGACTGGCCCATCAAGTAGGGAATAATACTGTCAGAGTTTCGGTCACCCCGCCCTATATTGTCTGCACTGGAATCGAGAATGATAGTTTCTACACGACTCGTGTTCTTAGTGCGTACAAAATAGGGCCTCCCCCCAAGATCTCTAAAATGATTATTTTGAAAGCGGTAACTACCTCGACTATTCCCAGCCTGGAAGACACGTATAGCACCAAGATCTTCTCCATCGTTAAATTCACTGTGTTCGATGCGAATATCGGTCAAATCGCCGTTGTTTGCATCAAAACTCACCGCGTAAACTAAACCACGCTCATCTTCCACATGCTCCTCAGCGTTACCAGTAAAACTATTGTGATGAAGGTAAGTGCCTGAGTAATCAACCATCTCCCCAGCTATCGCTGCATTGCGCATGTTGATAAAATGTATGCCGGCAATTTCATTATGGTCTGCGAGTCTTACAATGGCTCCATCTAGTGCATCACTGCTATTAGTTAGCACGAAGCGGCTGCCCGAGTCTTCTAATAGGCGACCGCGTGCGTCTACACCAATAAGTTTCTGCCTTGGTTTTAATTGAATAAATCCTTCCAGAGCAATCTCAGGATCTAAGTTCACTAGATAAATAATGTCACCGGCCGAAGATTGAGATTGTGCTTCAGCAAGTGTTACGGATTGACGACTACTACTTTCGATGCCAGAAGGATCGTTGCTAATGTAAAACTCTCTGGGTGATTGTGCAGAGCTTACCGATGCAGCTAAGAATAAGATTCCGCTGGACAAAAATTGGTAAAATCCACCGATAGTAAGTTTCATAATCAGAATTCCTAGAATTACTGACATCAGATTAATTTGATCTGAGGATTAAATCAAAAAATCAATAGGCTAAATTCAAAAAAAAAAAAAAAAAAACAGAAGAAAAATACTGAGCTGTATTTATAATACGGCCCTCTTTACTTCCTCGGCTTAGCTCCGTTCCTAAACCCCACTTTAACTCAACTTTATGGTGTGCTCGTAATATGAAGTCATCGGTTCGTACACATTGCCTCGCTATTCTAGGTTTGTTTTCAATAGCGTTTTTCTCTAGTCAGAGTCTTTCGCAAATTGCTGAAGATGAAGCCACTGTGACCTATCCAAGCAGTTACTTTGCAGAGTACGGCTCTGTGACCGCGAAAGATATGCTCGATCGTATCCCAGGGGTTGGCTCGACGACGGGCGGGGGCTCCAGTTCCAGCGGAGGATTTCGCGGCGGAGGTGGTGGCAGCGGCGGTCGCGGTTTCGGCAGTGGTAGTAGTTCAAGTGAAATCCTTATTAATGGGAAACGAACTGCAGGGAAAAATAACCAAACCAGTGGTATTTTGAATCGCATCACGGCTGATCAGGTGGACTATATCCAGATTATTCGGGGCACTTCAGGCGAATTGGACGTGCGCGGTAGTGGTCAGGTTGTAAATATCGTCACTTTTGAAGAAGTATCGGCTTCCTCCCTCCAGTACCAAATTAATGCAGACCACCAGTACGATGGACATACTCAACCTGGCGGCGACCTTTCTTACAGTAATCGTATCGGAGGCCTAGATCTGGTGCTCAGCGCCGTCGCTGAACCCCGCTACAATCATGAGGAAAGCAAAGAAGACAGTGTTCTCGGTGATTTATCATCCAATGACAGAGTTATAGAAGAGCGGACAACAGAACAGACTAGCTATGAATATACAGCGAACCTCGGTTATGAGTTCAGCGATAGAACTAGTGCGCGCTTCAATGGTTTGTATTCCCAGAACGACAACCCTACTAAGTTAGAAAGATCAACCACTGATTTCACTCAGCAGCCCAACGCAATAGCGAACCAATTTGAGGATATTCCAGGCAATCAGGATAACTGGGAAATAGGTGGAGACTTTGAGACATTCTTTAATAATGGCGACCGGTTTAAGGTTTTGTTTGTTTTAAACCAGGACAACCGAGACTCCACTCGCGAACGTTTCGATTTATTCAATGATGGCAACTCCGAAAAAAACCTGTTTTTGAAATCGGGCAGCGTCACCGAAGAAGAAATTGTTCGTAGTTCTTACACGATGGACATGTTTACGGGGCAGGATATTGAATTTGGCGCTGAGCGGGCCGTGACCACCCTTGACTCGAATCTTGCCCTAGGCCTTCCAAACTCTAACGGAACACCGTCATCGGCTTTTGGTGGATTAGTACCAATACCCGTGAGTAATGCTAATTCAACAGTGGAGGAGACTCGTTATGAGCCGTTCCTGATCCATAACTGGGTAATTAACACTCGTATGTCATTGGAATCTCATGTGCTTTACGAGTATTCAGAAATAGAACAAAAAGGGGACGTGTACAACAAGCGCGACTTCGATTTTATAAAACCAAAAGTGGATTTCCGCTACGACATTACCCCAACCTTGCAATTAAGAGGTTCCGCAGAAAAGATAGTCACTCAATTACGCTTTAGTGATTTTGTGGCAGCAACAGATGATCAAGATGAAGATTCCAATACATTTGCCGGAAACACTAATTTACGCCAAGAATGGTTTTGGAAGTATGACTTCAATGCCGAATACCGATTGCCCAACGATGCTGGAGTGGTTGATGCAAACTTGTTCTACCATGATCATCACGATGTGATTGAGAAAATTGATGTCTCGCCTTCAGAGGATGATCTGAAATCTGCCAATGGCAACATTGGTGACGGCAAGATGTATGGTTTGCGAGTCAATGCCAGTGTGAGGATGCAAATGATCGATATGCCTAACTTACTGGTCTCTTCTGCCTGGAGTGTGCAAGATTCGGAGATCGAAGATCCTTTCACCGGCATCGATCGACGGTTTGCACGTTATGGCAGGGGACGTTGGACACTTAGCTTTCGTCATGACATTCCAGAATGGAGCATGAACTGGGGTGGTAGTTGGAGTAACCGGTTTGATGGCAATGAAAAAATTTATGACATCGATGACGTATTGGATTTACGGGGTGATCCGAGTACTTCTGTCTTCGCAGAATGGATCAGTCCGAATGGTACCAGCTGGCGTTTTGATGCACGTGGGCTGGGTTCCAACAACCAATGTCGCGAGAGAATGCGATTCGTGGGTCGACTTTCGACGGGCATCCTAGAAGAAATTGAGAATCGTTGTTCCACGAGAGGCTGGACCACCTCATTAAAAATCACCGGTACCTTCTAACCTTGTTGATCTAGGGTGTTAAGAAAATTCCATCTCGACAAGAACTGTTGTATTTTTATACCTATATTTTCGTCGCAACCCCTTAGTTGGAGTACCTTTCATGTATCGTCTGCCCTTAACAACTAGCCTAGTATTTTACGGCATCGTCACTGCCCTAACTCAAAATGCATTGGCACAATCCGACGACCGCTTGGCAGATTTGAGTACCGTTACCGAAGCACATCTTGCCAATCCACCTTCTGAAGATTGGCTTATTTGGCGAGGGACTTACGATGCACACGGCTTCAGTCCGCTTCAACAGATTGACCGCAGCAATGTCGATCAGTTGGGAGAGGCGTGGCGCGCGGAGCTGCAGCAGGGACCGAATATGGCAACACCATTGGTTCATGATGGGGTCATGTTTCTTGCTAGTACTCAAGACACGGTGCTCGCACTAGATGCCACGACCGGCGACGAATTATGGACTTACGAGCATCGGCCTACAACATTTCCCAGCTCAAAAATGGGCATTGCCTTGCATGGCGATAAAGTAATTGTACCGACACAGAATATGCACGTTATTGCACTAGAAGCACGCACTGGTGAATTGATTTGGGATCATGAGATCAAAACCACTTTAGCTGGAGCGGTACCCTATTCCCTCCGCGGCGCTCCCCTGGTTGCAAATGGCATGGTCTTGCAAGGCGTAACCGCAACAATGATACCTGAAGGGGGTTTCATTGTTGGGCTCGACTTGGACACTGGCGAAGAGATCTGGCGATTCCATACAGTGGCCAGGCCTGATGAGCCAGGAGGAAATACCTGGAACAATCTTGCCTTGGAAGATCGGAGCGGAGGATCAGTGTGGGTACCAGCCAGCTATGATCCCGAGCTGGATTTGGCCTACTATGGCACCGCGCCAACCTACGACACTGCTCCTCTTCTACATTCACTAAATGAGGAAGGTGTTAGTAATGATGCCTTATATACTAATGCCACTATTGCACTTCGCCCAAAAACTGGCGAACTCGTTTGGTATTTTCAACATATGCCGAATGATCAGTGGGACCTGGACTGGGTTTTTGAACGGCAGATAGTCGAGTTAGAAGTTGGCGGAGCTTTGCGCAAGGTGATTGTAACTGCCGGAAAGATGGCGCTTTATGACGCTCTGGATGCTGAAACTGGCAAATACTTGAGCTCATTTGACGTGGGCATTCAAAACATTGTTACGGATATTGATCCTGACACAGGGGACAAAACAATTAATCCTAGAGCAATCCCTAATGCAGAAGATTCGAATCTTTTGTGTCCGATGGCAAATGGCGGACGTAACTGGCCATCAGCTTCCATCAACCCAAACACTAATATGTTATACCTGCCTCTTGCTGAGATCTGCATGATGTTTGGGCCTACTAGCGATACTCGCGGTCTGCTGTCTACTGGCGTTTCAATTGCTGCTCAACCAATGCCAAACAGTGATGGCAAGTTCGGCCGGATACAGGCAATAGATTTGCAAACCGGTCAAATGGCCTGGACCTTTCGTGAAGTAGTGCCACCTGCATCTGCCACCTTATCAACTGGCGGTGGATTGGTTTTTGTAGGCACTTTAGATAATAGATTTGTTGCCTTCGATGAAACCAATGGCAACATACTCTGGGAGAGTGACCTTGGTGATATTCCCAATTCCTTTCCGATTAGCTATGCAGTGGATGGTAAACAATATGTAGCTGTGGTTGTCGGTCAGCCTAGTCCATTCCACGCAAGTATTTGGATGGGTATGGTGAATGAATTTCTTGGTGACAGCAGCCCGCTACTTGGACATACACGCAGCGGCCCGGCTATTGTTGTTTATGCTCTGAATAATTAATGAGTAAGCCCCGGTATGAATTTACCAGCAGCGCCCAAACTCAGATTTCAAAGACTCACTGAACTAAACAGCATTAATTAGGTTCGATTAATCTCTAGCTCTCAAATTTTCTCCGTTGGAGAGATCAAAGAATACGATTTTGCGAAATCCTGACTCATAAAAATTCTTCAGCCGTTATTGCCATGTCACAGACAAACCATTAATTCAAATTGCGGCTTTCCTGGGGGTAATGTATAAACGGCGCTTCATGATTCTAGGAGCTGCACAAAATGAAAAAGGAAACTATTGCCATCCATACAGGCTACAAAACTGATGTCACCACCAAGTCGGTTGCAGTGCCGATTTACCAGACGGTCGCTTACGAATTTGATGATGCTCAGCACGGTGCCGATCTGTTTAACCTCGCGGTCCCGGGTAACATTTATACCCGCATAATGAACCCTACCAATGACGTGCTCGAACAACGGCTAGCAGCTATGGAAGGCGGGCTGGCGGCGCTGGCGGTCGCCTCCGGTATGGCGGCTATTAATTATGCAATACTGACAATCGCCAAATCGGGTGACAATATTGTTTCCACTCCACAACTCTATGGCGGCACCTATACTTTGTTTGCACACATGCTTCCTAGCCAGGGTATTCAGGTACGTTTTGCTGAAGATGATTCTCCTGAAGCCATTGAAAAACTTATCGATGGAAAAACTAAGGCGGTGTATTGCGAAACTATCGGCAACCCGGCCGGGAATATTGTTGATTTAGAACCTGTAAGTGCCGTGGCTCACAAACACGGGGTAGCAGTAATAGTAGATAACACTGTAGCGACACCAGCATTGTGCAACCCTATTGAGTTTGGTGCTGACATAGTCGTGCACTCATTAACTAAATACATCGGAGGACATGGAACCTCAATCGGGGGCGTGATTGTAGATTCGGGTAAATTCCCATGGGCTGAAAACAAAGAACGCTATACTGAACTGAATGAGCCTGAACCTTCCTACCATGGCGTCGTATACACCGATGCACTGGCGGAAGCAGCTTTCATTGGGCGCGCCCGGACCGTGCCACTAAGGAATACTGGGTCGGCGCTATCGCCTATGAATGCCTTCTTTATATTACAAGGATTAGAAACTTTAAGCCTGCGTATGGAGCGCCATTGCGAGAATGCTCGAGCTGTCGCTGAATATCTACAGAGCCACGAGAAAATAGAATGGGTCAATTTTGCCGGCTTAAAGAATGACCCTAAACATGCGCTGGCTGAAAAGTACTGTGGAGGCACCCCCGCCTCACTGTTGACCTTTGGAATAAAGGGCGGGTTTGATGCAGGCGTAAAATTCTATGATGCATTAAGCATGATTAAGCGATTGGTAAACATTGGTGATGCCAAAACTCTTGCCTGCCATCCCGCCTCCACTACCCATCGCCAAATGACAGAAGAAGAACAACTAGCTGCGGGAGTGAAACCTGAGACTCTGCGCATCTGTGTGGGCATTGAGCATATCGATGACATCATTGCTGACATCGAGCAGGCCCTTAATTTGGCGTAGTTTTCAGAAAAGGTGACAAGAAAAGTGAGACGAGCATTTAACGAGAAAAGAGTCAGGGAAATCTACTAAAGATTAACCCTGACTCTTATTGAGTGCAGCCTCTAATTACTATTCGGGCAATGCAAAGGCCACTAGCTCTGCAGCGGCTCCGCCGCCACCAACAAACAAGGCAACATATTGCACGCCATCATACTCATAAGTGAATGGGTGACCGGTTTGGTTCTGAGGCAAATCAAGTTCGGCAATAATGTCGCCAGTAGTTTTATCGACCGCACGGAAAATTGGGCTAGCTCCTGCCCCGCCAGTTCCTTCTGCGACGAACAACATGGTTTTAGTCAACAAAACCCCTGCTCGCGTCGGTATGCCTGTCCGTGGTAGATCCACACCTTCTAGCAGTGGATGGTTTTTAATGCGATCTGGGGTGTCCGCATTTGCAATCCACCACAAATGATCGCCACTGTTCATGTCGATAGCAGTAACGCGTCCATAAGGCGGCTTAACGATTTCCAATCCCTGCACACGGGGCGCACGAACACCAAATCCCTGACTTAGATCGATGTCAGATTCAGGGTTCTTTGCCAAAGACAGTACTTGTAACTGCGTTCTTGAAGGCACGTACAAAATACCGGTTTCGGGATCTAGGGCAGAGCTTTCCCAGTTTGCGCCGCCGGTTGAAGATGGCAAGGAAAGCAGGCCACGGGTTCCATCCGTAGCATCGGTTAAAGATGGCGGTTCATAAATAGAAGGACTTAAGCGAAAACCTTCTATGGACTCTAGCGCTAAAGCACGAATTTCTGGTGTCCAATCGATAATGTCGGCTTCAGTGAAACCTTGTCTGTCAAAAGCAGCCGGTCGCGTTGGGAAGGGTTGAGTGGCAGCATACCATTCATTCGGCACATCTCCGGACGGCACTTCCTGTTCCACAATCGGCCAGATAGGTTCCCCAGTCTCTCTGTCAAAAGTGTAAACCCAGCCCTGCTTAGTTACAGACATTACAATCTTGCGACCATTAGGCAGGTCGGCGACTATCGGTGGAGATGGAACATCCCAATCCCAGATGTCATGATGGATAAACTGATAGTGCCAAATGCGCTCGCCGGTTTTAACGTCTACAGTCACAATACCACTGGAAAACAGATTATCACCGTGGCGGTCACCGCCATAATAATCCCCTGTCGGATCCTCTATCGGAAGATAGACATGACCCAGTTCCGGATCACCAGAAATAGCTGCCCAGACGCCTGAGTTGCCGGTAATATCGTTGCCACTGATCCAGGATTCATAGCCATATTCACCAAGCGCCGGGATAGTATGAAAGGTCCACAATAATTCACCGGTATGTACATCAAACCCACGAATATCGCCTTTAGTATTGAACTTGGAACGTGGTCGACCACCGGTACGGTGCGCAGCACCTACCACAATAACGTCATTCATCACGAATGGTGGGGCCGAAATACCAATATCAGGGAAGGGATATCTAGGGTCATCGCCATTACGCACGCCAACATACAGATCTACAAGACCGTTTTCACCAAAATTTGGGTCCGGAATGCCAGTTTCAGCATCTAGGGAGACTAATTGGTAGCCTGGTGAGACGTCTAGCACCCGTTGCTTTTCGCCGTTGTCGTAAAAAGCGACTCCGCGGCCTGCACCTTTGCGCGGGGCTTCATCAAATCTAGCACCTTCATCATAGCGAAACATCCACAGGACTTGGCCTCCAGCGGCATCAAGTGCCACGATATTTCTGGTTGTACCTACGTTCACATACAAGACTCCATCAATCGCCAACGGAGTCGAGGGGTTCACGAAGTCGGTGCCAGGCCCGAACCCCTGAGAAGACCATTGCCAAGCGATCTCAAGACCACCAACATTATCGGCATTAATCTGATCCAGCGGTGAGTAGCGATTAGCGGCAGCATCAGCAGCCCAAGAAGGCCAATTACCCTCATAAACACTAGTGCCTTGCTGGCTCCACGCAGTTGCTGAAATAGTGAGTGCAGCTGCACACACCATCAAAATCGAAATTACTCTTGTTGTTGTTATCACCTGGGAAATCTCCTGACGAGTATTATTTGTTTTCTACAATTATGAAGCAGCTTGCTGGCCGCAACAACCCGTGAAATACGGACAAGATACCTTGCAGATTCGCAACGGAAAAGGCAAGCTTCTCTCTAGAAACTCAGGCTTACTCGAAATGTGAATATCCCAGCGAAAACAGGTCTGTAAGAAGAAAACGGTATCAGTTACAAAAGGTAGCAAAGATGGCCTGCCGAAAAGCAAAACAAACAAATAGGCTTTGGAAGTTTGTGGTTTCCTCTCTCGGCTGGCTGGTCATCGCCCTGCCCTTCACTCCCCTTCTGGCCGCTGACAACCTCGAATCTCGCGGCTATGTCATTTCCATGGTTCACACCGCCGCCTATGTTGATGATCAAACATGTCCGGCCGGAACCAATGGCACTCGACCTGATGTTTTGATCCGGCGAGTAATGTCAGAAGGCTATGGCGAAGAAGAAGCAATTAGCATTATTAATAGCGTCAGAATTAACGGCGGTCGTGACGACGCAGGCAATCTAGTCGGCACAGCAATTACCCTAGGCGGAGGAGCTTCCTATACTGGCGACCAGAGCTGGAATGATTTTGACTTTAATCCTGCCAATGTCCCTAGCGCTATGCCAGATCCTAATGCTTTTAATGCAACCGGCCGTTTTGCCTTTGGTTTGAATTTAGACGGTGGAGAGGGTCCAGATTCCTGGGAGCACCCAAACACTGGGGCGAGAGGTATCGATAACCAAATGTGGCGTGTCCTTGGTTGCTGGGATGCTTATCATGTTAATAAACCAGTCATTCCTTATAACGAATCTATCGCCTGGGATACCGCAGTTGATGCAATGCCAGCATGGCTAATTTCAATATCCGGAGAAGATTTAAACCAGGATGGGGCAGTGACCGTGACTTTTGATCGCGCACTGAACATTCCACTGCGCGATGCTTATGGCAGTATCATGTCTGGCGCAAGCTTTGCTGTCGACACTAATCCTCGGTCACACAATGAATTCAATGGGCAAATAAAAGATAGCGTACTAACGATCGAACCTGGAGATTTTTATATTCAAGGTGAATCTCAATTTTATCCTCACCTACAATTTTCCAACACCCAATTGCGCTTTGAAATGAAAGACGACGGCAGTATGGAAGGCCACCTTGGCGGCTATCAGCCCTGGCGTGATTATTATCATTACCTATCAGTACGCGGTGAAACCGACGGTGCGATCGACCTGATCGGTATTTTTTACGACTTAAAACGATTCGCAGATGCGTCACCAGATCCTAGAACAGGCGAAAATACGGCAATCTCTTCGGCCTACTTTATCGAGGCGGTACCGGCATTTCACGTTGATGATACTGGCAGTTTATTAGCCGAGTCAGTGGGACAGGGACCAAAATTTAGTGGACCCGCCGTAAGTCAATACACAGAGCAATAAATAATGAGCACTTACCTGCGACCAATAACTTCTAAGATTAAAAACAACGGGTGCTCGAAATTTGGCGTCTTGTTTTCTCTGCTGCTTTGCCTTATACCAGATGTTATGAGTCAAGCTAAAGGCGCTGAGAGTGCAGCAAATTCCAATAGCGAACAAGTTACTTTTGTCAGACTGACATCCAATCAATATCGCAACACAATTCATGATATTTTCGGCGAGAGTATTGAAGTACGAGGTAACGCTGCCAGCACTGGGGTGAGGGAGGCTGGATTAATAGCGGTTGGAGGAAGAAAGATCACCCTGAGCGCTTTAGAGCTGGAATCCTATGAAATCTTAGCTCTGGATATAGCAGAACAGATCCTCCAACCAAGCCGCCGAAGCACTTTACTTGGTTGCACGCCAGACGACGAGGCTCTGGTTGATCAGGAGTGTGCAGAACAATTTATTGATGCTGTTGGATTGCATTTGTTTCGGCGCCCCCTGATGGAGAGTGAGATCGACTCCTTCGCAGCTATGGCGCAAGCTGCTACTCAAACATTGGGGAACTTCTACATCGGCTTGCAGGCGGCTCTCGTGGGCATGATGATATCTCCTGATTTTTTATTTCGCATTGAGCGCAGCGTAGCAAACATAGAATCCCCTGGATCTAGACAACTAGATGCTTGGTCCCGCGCATCGCGTTTAAGCTTTTTCCTATGGAATTCCACCCCCTCCCCAGCACTGCTCGAAGCAGCCAGATCCGGAACTCTAATGACCGAGAGTGGACTCAACGAGCAGGTTAAGCGGATGATGACTTCGGCGAAAATAGAAGATGGATTGCGTGCTTTCTTTGCGGACATGCTTGCCTTTGATCGCTTTGACACTCTTGACATTGATGCGAATCTGTACCCGCGTTTTACCAAAAATGTTGAGGATGAAGCGCGGGAACAAACACTGCGTACCATTGCCGATCAGTTGTTGATCAAAGAATTGGACTACCGTGACTTGTTCGATGCACGCCAAACTTTTTTAACTCCAGCTCTTGCTGCTCTTTATGGTGTACCAATTCCCATTAGGCAGGAACTTGGAGGCACAGTCCCCTGGGTACCTTATGAATTTCCGGAAGGTCATGCTCGCGTCGGATTGCTGGGTCAGGTCACTTTTCTTTCTCTGTTTTCGCACCCTGGCGCGTCTTCTCCAACCCTGCGCGGAAAAGCAGTGCGAGAGCATTTGCTCTGTCAAACTATCCCACCACCCCCACCAGATGTAGATTTTAGTTTAGTCCGAGATGCTGACAATCCAAATTTCAAGACTGTTCGTGATCGATTAGCAGAGCATAGGAGCAACCCTACCTGCGCCGGCTGCCATACCTTGATGGACCCAATTGGATTAACGCTCGAGATTTTTGATGCATCAGGAGTGCATAGGACTAGCGAAAATGGCGCGCAGATTGATACCAGTGGACAGTGGGCTGGCCAGAATTACGAGGGCGTCAGCGATCTTGTTCAGCTCTTAAAAGACGATCCGACTTTAACATCGTGCCTAATACAGCGAGTCTATAGTTATGGCACCGCGCGAGAACCCAATTCAGCAGAATTACAGTGGCTTAACACAACCCATGCGCAACTCAGAAAAGAAGGGGTACACTGGCGCGAGCTGATGCAACGAATCTCACGTAACCCAGATTTCTACACTGTTCCAAACTCAACTGAGATGGAATTTTAGGGCAAGAAAAGATGAATAAACATCGAAAATTTAATCGCCGCACACTGTTAAGGGGTGCTGTCAAAGGATCTGCTGTTGTGGTTGGGTTACCTATCCTCGAAAGCTTCTTAAATGAAAATGGTACCGCGTTCGCAGCGGATGGTGGCGCATTACCACCTTGTTTTGGGAGCTGGTTTTGGGGTCTTGGCCTAACACCTGATCGATGGGAACCAGAAATTGTTGGTCATGGCTATGAACTACCAGAACATATTGCGATGCTGAATCCCATCAAGGAAAAGTTAAACGTTTATAGCGGACTGCAAGTATTCCTTGATGGAAAAGTGAATCAGAATCATATGTCTGGGGCGCAGGGACAAATGACCGGCATTGTTACAAAGAGTGCTGCGGAGTACGATGAGAGTTTTGATGCTATTCTCGATCGACAATTCGGTTCCAACGCACGCTTTCGGACCATAGAAGTTGCTTGCGATGGTAATGCCGCATCGGGGTGGACTGCGCGCGGCAGTAACGGCAAAACTCCATGCCAAATTTCACCATTGGATCTATATAACCGTATCTATGGCGAAGGGTTCCAAGATCCAAACCAAGCAGAGTTTACACCTGACCCTGAAGTCATGGTTCGCCATAGTGTTCTATCTGCAGTAACTGAACAACGGCAGCAACTCATGAAGTCCGTATCATCTAATGATCGCTCACGACTAGATGAGTACTTCACCTCGTTAAGAGATGTTGAGCAGAAACTGGCATTCGAGCTCGACCGCCCCTCCCCCTTGCCGGCATGTTCAATACCTACTTTAGGCGATGAAGAAATCGGTACACTGGTTTCGCAAGTTCAAAACACTCACCGTCAATTCGCTCAGCTTCTAGCTCATGCTCTCGCTTGTGGCCAGACACAAATCTTTCACGTCACCCTGGGCAATGCATTTTCTACCTTGCGACTTCCGGGAGAGCCCAGTGCCTATCATGCTTTAACGCACGAAGAGCCGATCGATACCGATTTGGGTTATCAGCCTAAATGCAAAGCACTCGCAGAACAATGTATGGCTTTTTTTGTTGAGCTGGTTCAAGCCATGGACTCCATCCAGGAAGGAGAGGGAACGCTGCTCGACCGCAGCGTCCTCCTGGCGTTTACAGATCATGGTGAGGCAAGACTGCATTCAATGAAAAACATGCCCGTATTCACTGCCGGCGGCGCAGGTGGTCGTCTGAAGACAGGAATACACATCGCTGCAGAAGGCGATGCCGCGACGCGCGTAGGCTTTACGGTCCAAAAGGCATTTGGTGTTGTCAGTAACCGATGGGGAACAGAATCCAACGAGGTTACTCAGCCGTTTAGCGAGGTTCTTGCATGAGAAAACCGCTAAAACAAATTAGACTTCCAGTAGTATTCGCTACTGGCTTAACTGTGCTTGCTTCTCCGATTACCAGTGCACAACCAGAAGATTTCTTGACTAGCCACATTCCTTCATCGACACCCGCAGGGATCACCTTAGTAGAAGTGCATCGAGTCGAAGAGTACTCGTCAGATCAATATTTTTTTACTCGTTTGGGAGATATAGATGGCAAAACGCTGTTTTATCCCTCTTCCAACTCCAATGCCACTTCAACTAACTTCTATCCTGTTCTAGCAGCCAATGATGATGCTGCATTTGATGATTGGACATTGGTTGCTCACCAAAATACCTCAAATATCATTACGAAGCAGTGGGCCTATCAAGGCAATCCCTTGTATACCTGGTCGCAAGAATCTGAGGTTGGAGAAATTGCTTTAAATACAGCCCTTTACGGCGCCAGCGGTGAGTACCCTGTGGCTGCTGATAACCAAGATGGCGCGTTGATGCCTCCAGATGGCTGGCAGATTGCCCGCTATACGCCCGCAAGCTCAGTCAGAATTCCTGACGGTTTCGATTTGAAATTAGTGGATTCCAGTCAAGGGGTTGTTCTAACAAATCATTTAGGATTTTCACTTTATAATTTTGATGACGGCTCTGACCAGCCTGAATCTTCTTGCACAAATAAAGAATGTTATGAAATATGGACCCCTATAGCTGCATCTGCACTCGCAATTGGTTATGGCGATTTTTCGGTTATCGCTAGGACTGATGATACTCGGCAGTGGGCTTTTAGAGGGATGCCGTTATTTAAATTTAAAAACGACTTGTTACCTGGCGATGTGCACGGACGGGATGTACATCCGCATATGCAACTCGCCTTGCTAAAAGAAAACTTCCACCCTCAAGGGGTAAATGTAATTTCCCAGCGTGGCTATGGGGATATGTTAATTCTTAATGGTAGAACGCTTTATTTTGGCTCGGCGTTTGAAAAATATTGGGGTGGACGCAGCCTGCGTGGCAGCTTTGATATCGCCTATATTAAAGGCAAACAATTAGGCAGCAAAGCTTGTGTTAGTGGCGAGTGCCTTGAATCCTGGCATCCTTTTACTGCATCCGCTGATGCTAAATCCAGCGGTTTTTGGGAAGTGATCAGTCGCGAGGATGGCAACAAGCAATGGGCTTACAAAGGATTCGCTCTCTACACATACGCAGGCGATGAATCTATTGGACAAATACGCGGGCACAACCTTTATGAGATTGCCGATGTCGATGGCGACGCAGCAGCAATTGCTCGCACTCGCTTACTTGCTGAAGTCGGCAACGCTATGGGCGGCGCTGGAATTTATTGGAGTATAGCGAAACCCTGATCAACCCTTGAAAATATAAAGCTGCCACTGCCGTTAGCCAGATTTCTTATCTATCTAATCTTCGCGATCAAACACTCTAACCCATATGATTTTACCTACCGCATCACGCCCAACCGAGATCATGGTTTGATCATCATCCGCCAGCACTCGGGTGTAGGTCATAGTCAAAACTCCACCTTCTTTTTGAGTGACGAACTCTGATTTGTCTCCTAGTCTACTAATCGCTACGGTAGCGTTCGCTGCATTACTCCACGGAAAGTCGGGTGAAGGATGATCTTTGCCATCGCAGAGCACCGACCAATCTAGAGAGCCCTTATCTTCTGGTCCATTTTCAAATTCCATGGCGTAGCGTTGTTCAACCTCGGTATTCGAGAAAATAAGCACCTCAAACTGCAACCCCTCGGGGTCGAGACTTTTCTCTGGATTTAACGTCCAGGTGCCGTTCATCTCTAGAATACAATCGGTCGCAGCTTGAGCACTAACAGCTGCTGTCAAGGCGAAGACTATAAATAGATTTCTCATGGCTATTCCTCAGTTTTTAATTCATTTAATCAGTCTAACTTAACAGAATTAGTCAATCAGAGGGATGCATTTCTAACTCACCTGACATAATTAAATTGCTTCCGTTAACTATAAATTATTAATTTAACGGGTAGAATCAAGCTAAATAATGTAACAAAAAAACAAGCACAGGCTGAAAGTTCTGTGACCTTCAAAAGGCGCTAATTATGGACAAAAAAAATAGATGGTTACGGCTTATGCTCGCTGGCTTGATCACTATTGTCCTTGAAAATCCAAGCACAAACGCAGTGGTATCAGTATTCCCTACGGGGACTACAATTTATAAACCAGACAAGACATGGAATGGATATACCATCATTGATGCTGCAGATGGGCAAGGGACGGTCCTGCTGGATATGAATGGTAATGAGCTGCGTCGTTGGCCAGAATTAGATGGAATGGGGCCTTTTCGCATACTTCCTGGAGGCTACATCATGGGTGGGGATGTGCGCAGGAACCCCTATCAGGAATCCGTTGTTTTAAAACAACTAGACTGGGACGGTAATGAAGTTTGGCGCTACGATCGAGCCGAGGAAACAGCAGTGCCCAGTCAATCTATCGAAAGTGGTGAAGCAAAAGAAGACGACAAAGTTTGGGCATCACGGCAACACCATGATTGGCAACGAGAAGGAGACCATATCGGTTACTACTCACCCACGACAGCACCACTAACTTCTTCCGGTAAAACCATGGTACTTGCCCACAAGAATGTTTATGCGCCGGCAGTTTCCAATATGCGCCTAGAGGATGATTATATTTATGAAGTAGATTGGGAAGGGAATGTTCTGTGGGAATGGCTAGCCAGTGACCATATTGACGAATTTGGGTTTTCTGAAGATGCGCGCAACGCAATTTTCCGCTCTACTGAGTTTGATGAAGATCGCCAAAGTGCAGACTGGTTACATATTAATTCAGCGAACTATCTTGGACCTAACAAATGGTACAAAGCGGGCGACGAGCGCTTTCACCCCGACCATATTATGATCAGTAGCCGAACAGCAAACATCATTGCGATTATCGCGCGAGATGGAAGCATAACCTGGCGCCTTGGGCCAGATTATTCAATCGATCAAAAATTGAATGAGATTGGCCAAATCATTGGTCAACATAATCCTCATCTAATTCCAGAAGGATTACCCGGAGCTGGAAATTTACTGGTATTTGATAATGGTGGCACAGCGGGTTATGGCTTCTCTAACCCGGCGGCGCCTGATGGCGTCAATTCTATGACCCGTGATAGCTCAAGAGTGTTGGAAATAAACCCAAGCACTTTAGAAGTAGTGTGGGAATACACTAAGACCGGGACTCAAAGATTTCAGTTTTACAGTTGGTATGTATCTAATGCTCAACGGCTACCTAATGGAAATACTATGGTGAACGAAGGCATGAATGGCCGAGTATTTGAGTTAACGCCTGAAGAAGAAATTGTTTGGGAATATGTAAGCCCTTTCTTTAGTGATACTGATCCTCCATCTCATAGAATCTACCGCGCTTATCGACTACCCTATGACTGGATCCCGCAACTCGAACTACCAGAAGAACGACCTGTAATTCCGCCTGCACTTGGGGAATTCAGAATACCTGCACAATAGATCCAAAGATAATTAACAAGAGAGTGATGCCTAAATCAAGTCCCGATCGGAAAGATTAGGACTCGAAAAAAATAGTAACAATCTACTGGAAGCACTCGAGCAAAGACATCACTACGCAGGTACTCTAACCTTTTAATCACTTTTCCTAGCTGATGTTTTGCTTCTTCTCTCGATACGCTTTACCTTTAGAGTTTGCCCCTCATTACTGAGACTATAAAAGAGCAGCAGGAGTATTTAAAAAGTGGACAACGACGGGTCACAGAAGAAAGATTTTGATGTCATTACTGTCGGAGCGGGTATGGCAGGTTTATACATGCTCCACAAACTCCGTGCACACGGCTTCTCAGCGATTGGGCTAGAGTCTGGCGACGATGTGGGGGGAACTTGGTACTGGAACCGCTATCCTGGCGCCCGTTGCGACATAGAAAGTCTCGACTACTCCTATAGTTTCGATCCTGAGCTGGAAAAAGTGTGGCAGTGGTCGGAACGCTATGCCACACAGCCAGAAATTTTACGTTACCTACAATTTGTAGCTGATCGATATGACCTACGTCGTGATATTCGTTTCTCCACTAAAGTCGAGCGAGCAGATTGGGACGATAGTAAATCAAAATGGCGTATAACTACTGCTAATGGTGATAGTTTGACCTGCCAATACTATGTTATGGCTACAGGTTGTCTGTCGTTACCCAAAGAGCCAGATGTGAAAGGCGTAGAGCGTTTCACTGGTCAGACTTATTTTACGAACCGCTGGCCCCATGAGGACGTCGACTTTAAAGGCATGCGCGTTGCGGTAATCGGTACCGGTTCCTCGGGCATTCAATCGATCCCACTTATCGCCGAACAAGCGAGTCAACTTACAGTTTTCCAGCGCACTGCGAATTACGCAGCGCCTGCGAATAATGGGCCGGTGCGCCCTGAACATCGAAAGAAGCTCAATGCCGACAGAGAAGCCTACCGAGAAGAAGGACGTTGGTCGAGGGCAGGGGTTCCCTTGCCCCGATCGGAGGAGCCCTATTCAAGCGTTAATTTGGAAGAACGCCAACGTCGCTTGGAAGCAGGTTTCGCCCAAGGCGACCTATTAACAATTAACTCTTCATTTTCTGATCTTGTAACTAACGCAGCTGCAAACGAATCAGTCCAAGATTTTTTCCGTGACAAAGTTCGCGCTAAAGTTACCGATCCGAAAACTGCCGAAGACCTTTGCGCTAAAGATTTCCCCCTTTTTACCAAACGCCTCTGTTTAGAAACCAATTACTTTAAGACTTTTAATCTACCACACACCAAACTCGTCAACCTGCGCCGCACACCTATTGCTTCCATTACTGAGACGGGTATCGACACAACGGACGAAAGTATGGAATTCGATGCAATCGTTTTTGCTACAGGTTTCGATGCAATGACTGGCGCAATCGTTGCTGTGGACATTCGCGGTCGAGATGGCATCTCACTCAAAGATGTTTGGGAAGAAGGGCCCAAGACCTACTTGGGATTGAATGTTCATGGCTTCCCGAATTTCTTTACTATTACAGGCCCAGGAAGTCCCTCAGTATTATCTAACATGGTTGTATCAATAGAGCAGCATGTAAATTGGCTTACCGCTACTTTTGAACACTTACGTAAAGAAGATTTTCAGACAATTGAAGCAACTTCTGCCGCTCAAGACGGCTGGATTACACATGTAAACGATTTTGCCAATCTTACTCTTTATCCTGTTGCTAATAGTTGGTATATGGGAGCAAATGTTCCCGGAAAACCTCGCGTGTTTTTGCCATATATTGGTGGTGTTGATACATATCGACAAGCATGCAACGAAGTGGTTGAGCAGGATTATCTTGGTTTCAAACAATGTGGCTCATCGGGATCTCGCTGCAATGAAGGTGTGATTCGATTCGTAAAACCCGATGTACAAATGGTATTGGATGCCATCGCTGGCCTGGAACAGCCTCCTTTAGACACCTTATCTCCTATCCAAGCAAGAGAACAAATTGAAGCCAATGCCGCTAACCGGGCACCCGGGCCAGAAATTGGCGAAGTCTTAGATGGCTCTTTGCCAGGCCCCGCTGGCTCGCTCAATTATCGACTGTATCGACCGGCCACTGCAGGACCGCACCCTATTGTCGTCTACTACCATGGTGGTGGCTGGGTCCTTGGTCATGCAAGTTCAGATGATCCTTTCTGTCGCTATTTGTGCGCGCAAGCTAACACTCTAGTAATTTCAGTTAACTATCGCCACGCACCAGAAACTCGTTTTCCTGCTGCGGTCGAAGACGCTTTTGAGGCGCTGAACTGGATCGGCAATAACGCAGAATCACTTGGCGGAGCTCCTAACAAGCTTTCTGTAGCAGGTTGGAGTGCGGGTGGAAATTTAGCAACCGTCGTGTGCCAACTCGCACTAAAACAAGGGGGTCCGAACATTAATGGGCAATTATTAGTCTGCCCTGTAACGGATTGTGATTTTTCCACTGCTTCATACAATGAAAATGCTGAAGGATATATTCTGACGCGTAATTTGATGGAATGGTTCTGGAATCAATACTGTGAGGCTGAAGACAGGAAAGATCCGCGTGCCTCTCCCTTACGTGCTGAAAGTTTGGTTGATTTACCACCCGCAATGGTAGTCACTGCCGAATTGGACCCACTGCGCGATGAAGGCAGTGCCTATGCAGCGGCTTTGCAGGCTGCGGGAGTTATCGTAGAACATATACAGGCACCAGGGCAAATTCATACTTCGTTAACCGCCGTAGATATGGTGCCCTCAGCAAATGATGTCCGCCAAGCTATGAGCGATGCAGTGCGAGCTTTCGCAAAGTAAGAAGTAAGAGCCAAAAAGAGCCATTTATAACTATATATCAGCAATACCCTGTCATTGTATGATTAGTGTAGCCTCTTTTTAGGCAGAACGGCTTATTTTAGCACGCCGAGGAATTTAATTTTCTGCTAATGAATAAAATTAAATTCCTCTACCTCTTTGTTACACAGTTATCCTAGTTTTTGTTTCTACGTCTCTTTATTTAATTTGAATTATTCTACTTGAAGTTCTCAGTCCTGCAATGATGGATGAGCGTAACCGGTGGGCAATGTCTGATCGGGATCTACGCGAACACTTAGATATGTAATCTGTTCCTGAATATGACGAAAGCCATGAGGGACTCCGGCTGGAATTACCACGATGTCACCAGCCGAAATAGCTTGGGTCTGACCATTAGTTGTAGTGCGACTTCCGCTTGGTCCTATTAGTTCTCTAACAGAAATATTATCTGCGGGAAACTCAACATCTCCTGTAGCATCTCCCCCGGTTACTAAAATGCCGGAACCAGACAAAACATAATATACTTCAGTAACTCGGTGATGAAGAATCGCATTTACTTCTTCACCTTCAGTTCGAGTATTAACTCGTCGCAATATACCAACAGCTACATTAATATCATCGCCAATATCTACTACTCTAATTTGTTGATCTATGGTGTCGCCTAAATTTTCAAACACTTCCATTATTTCGTGCTCTGGAACATGAGTTGCAGTAGTTGGCCCCTGAGCAAACAATCCCGATGATGTAACGAGAAAAAAAACAGTACTGATTAATTTTACAAATTTATTGCTTTTCATTTTTACTTCTCCTTAAAAAATTAAATGTCTATTTTTATGCAATTGAGCATCGTAAATTTATTAAACTACTGATTGGTAGTGATTAGGGGCGAGTTAGCATTGCTCGCCGACCGCTTACAACGGGTGGAAAATCCTGTACTTCCTCATAAACTGCTGTTATGAAAAGGTTTTTATTCTGCTGAGCTAACCCCTTTGAAGATTGCTCATAGGGTGCGGTCAAGTTGGCTCCTAGTACTCGCTCCAAGATTATCTGAACGAATTATCTCTGATTATGTTATACTGCCAATTAGCAGCATAGATATCGACAGAAAGATAATTTTTTTGTGCTGCGAGTGTATAGTCTTTAGCAAAAGGTCATTTTTCCGCAGTTTATCATCGTGGTTCTCTGAGACTACAAGTCTTTCCCTTTTATCCGCTGTTGTCTCCGCATTGTTGCGGTTGCGATTTCTGAATATCTCTATCGATCACACACTCGCTCCCAAGCTTACATAGCTTGGATCACTATTGTTGGTCGCTCACATTGGCTAGCGTTCGCTATGGCTAACGCTTTATGGAGTGCGCACCCATAATAAACTAACTAATTTAAAAAAAAACAAGAGACATAAATGACTTTTACTACACTCGGATTATCCGATTCCCTGTTACGCGCCTTAGCGAATACAGGCTATAAAACACCCACTCCTATTCAGATGAAGGCTATTCCAGCTATTCTTTCTGGCGGCGATGTCATGGCATCAGCTCAGACTGGAACCGGCAAAACCGCCGGATTCGTCCTCCCGATGCTGCAACAATTGAGCAAGGGAACCAAGGCTCGACCTTGTCGAGTTCGCGCCTTAATTCTAACTCCAACACGAGAACTGGCCGCACAGGTACACGACAGCATTATTACTTATGGTAAACATGAAAAACTTTCTTCTACTGTTGTGTTTGGCGGTGTAAATATTAATCCGCAGCGACAAAAATTAAATCATGGCGTTGATCTCTTGGTCGCGACTCCTGGTCGCTTGTTAGATTTGTATCAACAAAATGCAATACAATTCGATGACATCGAGTTATTAGTATTGGATGAAGCAGATCGTATGCTGGATATGGGGTTCATACGAGATATACGCAAGATTCTAAAACTGATTCCTAAGCGACGACAGAATCTAATGTTCTCAGCAACATTCTCCAAAGATATTCGGCAATTAGCTGGTACGATTTGTAAAAAGCCCATAGAAATAGATGTGGCACCACGCAACTCAACAGTGGAAACAGTTTCACAGAACTTGTATTGGGTTGAGAAGGAACATAAGGCTGACCTACTAAGTGAATTACTACAAGAGACTCATGAGCAGGTATTAGTATTTACGCGCACTAAGCATGGCGCTAATAAATTGGTAAAACGCCTAGGCAAAGATTCCATCTCAGCCATAGCGATTCATGGTAACAAGAGTCAGACTCAACGCACCAAGGCCTTAGATGAATTCAAAAGAGACAAAGTTCAAATTTTGGTTGCTACAGATATAGCAGCCCGCGGAATAGATATCGAACTACTGACTTTGGTGGTGAATTTTGATCTTCCCCACGTGCCAGAGGACTATGTGCATCGTATCGGGCGAACTGGCAGAGCTGGCGGAAGTGGTCAAGCCATCTCATTAGTCTCCCGAGAAGAGAAAAAACAACTGCGTGCGATTGAATCTTTGATTAAACTGAAGATCACTCCCCTTTAAGTGAATGTTTAGTGCTATAAAATCAAAGCACCGGATGTGCGTTGTTTTAAAGTAGCGAAAACGAGTCCGAAAAGCTTAGCAAAAGAATTACCGAATTGACTGCCTTCATTAGATAACCTTTAGACTCAGCAAATCAGGTTAATCAATCAAATGGTATTAATAAAAACCAAAGCCATTTAAAGTTGGTAGGTAGCAGATGAAATGAATGGGTTCCACTCTTTTTGTGAGGTAATACTATGAAAAATCTAATCTTCGCTTTGGGTCTATTAGGCTGGATAGCTCCTCCTCTCGCTGCCCAAAGCATTCCAGAGCTCCCCTTTGAGTCAATAGCAGATCCTTTGCAATTGCCTGAAGACATTCATTTTGGCGAAATCGCAGGAATAGCGGTTAATTCTAAAGAGCATGTATTTGTATTTTCTCGCGGCAATTCCGTTGGACCGGCATACATGGCTTCCGCTGCACAATTGTTAGAATTCGATGCCAGCGGCAACTTTGTCCGTGAGATCGGAAAGAATCTGCATGCTTGGTCTTATGCTCATGCGGTCCGCGTCGATCCGCAGGACAACATTTGGGTAGTAGATAAAGGATCTAACATGATCTTACGCTTCAACCCGACTGGAAGGGTAGACTGGGTATTTGGCCGCAAAGCGGAAGCGTCTCATTTAGCGGTGCCTCCGGATTATGTAACGGTGATGGCGCGTATGCTTAGGACTATGGGTGTAGAAATGGATAACCAACAAAATCTAAATCCGCGTTCACCCTTACCAGTTCATCGCGACAATGAATTCAATCAACCTACTGATGTAGCCTGGGACTCCGAGGGAAATACTTATTTCAGTGACGGGTATATCAATTCACGTGTCGGTAAAGTTAACGCCCGTGGAGAATGGGTTGCAAGTTGGGGTTCATTAGGTAGCGGCCCAGGACAATTCGATACTCCTCACGGCATTGCGGTATCCCCTGACAATGAGATATATGTAGCAGACCGCGGTAATCGCCGTATTCAGATTTTCGATCAATCTGGTAATTACCTCCGCGAATTCACCGTCGATGTACCGGTGGATCACAGCAGACCCCACCCACCATACGGCCCTGGTGGCCCAGAAATTACCCAGGGCACAATGGCACCTGGTGCGCCTGATGCAATGTGCATGACGCCTGGCCCAAACCCAGTTTTATTTATAGGCGATTTGTACCCCGGCAGCATCTACAAAGTGAACTTAGAAGGAGAAGTGCTGGGAGTTTATGGAGTTGCTGGGCGCAATTTAGGTGAGTTTGGCTGGATTCATGCGATCGCTTGTCCATCTGAAGATGAAATCTGGATTGGAGAGCTGACGACGTGGAGAGTCCAAAAGTTAGTTACACGAAGGTAACAACAGCTAAACTAGCGGGTATCAAGGCGCAAGAAATAACGCGGTGGAAAACCCATTTGCGCACGAGATCTAAAACTGAGTCTGTACTCCTCTCTTAATAGGGCTTCTTCAGCACCATCAAGAGGAACCGCTAGGAAAGGCAGGAACACATCCTCGCCTGGCATTTTTACTTCCACGTTTGGATTATCTAACGCCTGATGATACCAAGCCCGAGGCCAATGATTTGCTGCGATATAGTGATTGCCATCGACTTCACGTAAGCTAAGAACTCTTTCATGACGTTCGTTGTTTTCATTTAGAGTAGCTATAACAATGGAAGTTCTGCCTTGGGGTTGATTCATTCCAAGGCTCATCTCGAATTCAATAACCCAACCGATATAGATTAGAGACAAAGCCCCAAATCCTGCAAGAATCCATTTTGTAGTTTTGTGTATTTTCATAGCTAACGATGTCCAAAAACAATCCAAGGAAAAGAAAATAATCCCTAATCACTTCTTATCTGACAACTCTATCCTAGGTTATGCCTGCCATTTTTATCATAAATTAAGCGGCTTTCTGCACCCCAAGATATCAATCTATTCACTGTACTCATAGCTTTAACTGTAGCTGACACCCATCCCCGCCCGAACGTCATTATTTACTCCATAAGGAGCGATAGGATAGCGCAATCCATTTTTTGAAAGTTGTTTTAACCCATCGATCACTTTGGGAAGATACCCGGGAGGGACGGCCATCAATAGCTCGTCTTCCATCACGCCCCCATAGCGACGTTCTGCAAAGCAGGGAATAGAAAGGCTAGGCTCTCCTGTTGCTAGTGCCCTACCCCAAGAATCAGCGCAAGAAGATTCACCAACACACCCCCATTCGAGTTTCTTATAACCTGTATACTGCAGACCATTGATGAACAAGATCATTTGAGCCGGCGTAGCGTAAATCAAACAAATATCCGGTGGATTTAAGCGGCCACTCACCAAGGGGCTAACCGCCATCGCCGCATACTGGCCAAAAGGAACAACATCCATCGCTTGTTGGTGGGCGCTGGCATTTTCATCATCAGCATACCAGACGCCACTCATTCGATCGCCGGACAACCAATCTTCATCCCGCGGCGATAATCCAATAACTGTTTTGCACTGAGCGCCTACTAAATCATCAGCGGTGATACCAACCGTCCACCCATTTCGAGCCGCCATACCTACAATCTGATCTGTCGTATGAATCGCCTCTGGGCGGCGGATGCGCTCGACCGCTTCCATGTCTTTCACCTGAGCAAAAAGTTTCATGCCTATCGGCGTTGTTCTTATCCGTAGCAACTCATTCAAAGATTGTACAATTTCCCTGAAATCGATATTGGATAGATCACTGGTAATTACGTCCGTCATGGTTATCTCCTGACAAAACCTGAGAATAATACTAATAGCTGATTCTTAGACAGATGGAAATAAAGAGCAAGTTGAGTTTTATTGATAGATTACTGAACAATCAGCACTTGCACTGGCAATGAATTTGGAGCAAATCTAACTTGGCAAAAAAATCTCAACTATTGTATTTTCACTGGAACCCAACTCAATTAAGGAAATTTAAATTGCGCGTAAATTCTGGACTATTTAGCCTCTTTGCGGTCACGCTCTTCGCATGCAATCAACAAGAATCAATACCTACAATGACATCGCTATCTGGACAAAATGAAAAACCGCCAAATGTAATGTTAATTCTTGCAGATGACTTAGCATTCTCTGATCTGGGTGCTTATGGCAGCGAAATCGACACGCCAAACCTCGATCAACTCGCTGCAGAAGGCCTTCTATTCACGCGGTTTCATGCTAGCGCTATGTGCTCTCCTTCGAGGGCAATGCTATTAACCGGGGTTGACCAACACAAGAACGGATATGGCACGATGGGTGAATACCTCGACTCGAGCCAACAAGGCCAGCCAGGTTATGAAGGATACCTGAACAATCAAGTAGTTACCCTTGCCACCGTTTTACAACAGTCTGGATTCAATACTTACATGACAGGAAAATGGCATCTGGGTACCACAGTTTTGCCAAGTGAGAGAGGCTTCGACCAGACTTTTATCTTATTACAAGGTGCAGGAAGTCACTTCGATAACACTGGGTACGCAAGTGCTCAGCCTACCGTTAATTATATGCGTAACGGGGAAGAGACTGAGCTTACTGATGACTTCTACAGCAGCGATACTTATACCCATGAAATGATTCAATACATAGAAACAGGAAGAGATTCAGAAATGCCTTTCTTCGGGTATTTAGCCTTTAGCGCACCGCATTTCCCGCTGCACGCGCCAACAGAACTCATTGATAAATATGAAGAGCGCTATCTTGCCGGCTGGGACATTATACGAAAACAGAGACACGATGCCCTCAAAGCCAGAGAGCTCATAGATGCAGAGGCGGAAATGGCAGAACGTTTGCAACGAGTTCCAGCTTGGGAAAATGTGAGTGAAGAGGAACAACGCTATCAAGCTAAGAAAATGGCCGTATATGCAGGGATGGTGGACAGTCTTGATCAGAACGTTGGCAAACTCATCACTTACTTAAAATCCATTGACGAATATGACAATACCGTTTTCCTTTTCTTGTCTGATAACGGTCCGGAGTCAGTCGATTTCACAACCTATCCTTATTTACCAATAGCCTCGGACTGGATCGAAGAAACTTTTGACAATAGCTATGAAAATTTAGGTCAAGACGGCAGCTATATTTATTATGGGGAACGGTGGGCTCATGTTGGTGCCGCAGCTCACAGCTTTCATAAGACCGTCGTCAGTCAGGGAGGCATCAATGTCCCTCTCATTGTTAGCTATGCGAAAGAACTCCCACGCAATCGAGTAGTCACAGAATTTTCCAGTATAGTGGATATAGCGCCAACGATTCTGGATCTTGTTGGGGTCTCTCACCCGGGAGATGAGTTCGCGGGAAGGCAAATTCATCCCATGGATGGTCGTTCTTTCCTGCCCTACCTAAAAGGGGAACAAACTAATATTTACCCAACAGGCACCGGAAATGGTTTTGAATTGTTTGGTCACAATGCCTTCATCAGCGGCAACTGGAAAATCTTACGCTTACAAGAACCCTATAGTGACTTTAGTTGGGGTTTGTATAATTTGGATAAGGACCCCGCAGAATTGAACAATGTCGCAGAGCAGAATCCCGTCAAATTCCAAGAGATGATCGCCCTATATTCTGATTATGCCGCTGACAATGGTGTCATACAGGTGCCAGAAGGGTGGAAAATGTTTGAAAACTTAGGCCGCCTTCGTCAATAAAGCCAGTCAACAATGAATAGAGTTCAGGACAAAGTCGTAGTGATTACCGGAGCAGCGTCAGGGCTTGGGTTAGCGGATGCAAAGTTACTAGTTGCAGAGGGCGCACTGGTCATTATGACTGACATCGACATCGCCAACGGAGAAGCTCGTGCCAAAGAATTCGGTGCTACTTTTATCCAACAGGATGTGAGCGATGAGGCGAGCTGGTCTGAACTAATGAAAGTAATCAAAAGAAAATTTGGTCGTTTAGATGGGTTGGTCAATAACGCTGGTATCGCTCCCATCGCAAACATTGAAGACTTAGACACAGAAACTTGGCGAAAAGTACTGAGCATTCATTTGGATGGCACTTTTTTTGGTTGCCAAGCTGCCATCAAACTGATGAAAGAAAATGGTGGTGGTTCCATCGTAAATATGTCGTCCACTGCAGCGCTAGTGGGCATCGGCCCCTATCTTGCCTATTCGGCAGCCAAAGGCGGTATCCGCTCCATGACAAAATCCATTGCTATTCATTGCCGTCAAAACAAACTTAATATTCGCTGCAACTCTGTACATCCCGGCTCAATTAATACGCCTATGGTTCATCATGCTCTCAAAACTCTAATGGGTAAGGACATAATGGCCCAAGAAGACCCGGAGCAAACACGACTGGAGTTAGGTATTGGAGAACCTGATGACGTAGCGTATATGGTTGCTTATCTCATTTCCGATGAAGCAAAACACATTAACGGAACAGAAATGGTGATCGATAATGGCGATACTGTTATCTAATCGCGGATCTTTAGGAGAAAGTTTTGAATATTACAGGCATGGTTCACGTAAACATTAATTGTCGAGACTATGAGAAATCTAAAGCTTTTTACGAAATGCTAGGGTTCGAAGAGTTTTGGCCTGTACCCGAAACAAATAGCAAAGAAGTCGCCAACGCAGTGGCCATGCCAGTGTATAAAGTCAAAGGGGCATTGATGGCATTAACAGGAGCCACACAGCGCACCATTATTGATCTGCTGGAGTGGAGGTCACCGAGGGATGAGTCTCAACCATACCCGAACCTCTACCAAGCAGGAATTGCACGGATTGCCTTATCAACAAGTGATATAGATGCTGACTATTCTTATTTACTAGAACAAGGGGTGGATGTTTTGTCGGAACCAGTCAGAGTTACAATGTCAAAAACGAGTCATAGCCGCTTCTTTTGCTTCAAAGACCCGGATGGCACGTTTTTGGAACTCGTACAGGTATTTACAGACTAGTAAATTTTGTTTCGCCAAGTGCGCGAACCACAGAAACATCAATAGTCGCAAAATCCAAAGCATTATTCATGGTTAACCACGAAGCTTCTCTTAAATTTTGAAGTGTTTTCTCTAAATCATCATCATCTAATTCGTAAATCGCGAGATAAGAATGAGATTGGCTTGGTTGCATCTGTTGCTCCGTGACAATAAATCGCTGCGCTGACTTAAATCCAGATATTTGTAGCACTTCATCCAGATGTATTTCGTCATACCAACGATTAAATTCATCTTCACGACCAATCATAGGGTTGGCTTTTACTATATATAGAGTTTTCATGTATTAAGTTTATACATTCTGTAGAGGTATAAAATTTTTCTAAATAAGCGACTTATTCAAGAGCAATCAGGCTCATTCACTACATTTGATAGACTATTGTGATGATCACAGGAAAGTGATTGCAAGGTGGGGCTTCGCTCAAATACGTTATTTGGCACAGCATCGGCCTGCAATTTCAAATGCGCAAAGATGTGGCGGCCGTTATACGCAACTGGAGCAAAAAGCCCTGCTTCATTCGCCTCAGCAGGTAAGAGTTTTAGGTTAACCCACCCCCGCACATTGCCACCAATGAGCATGATACGTTGATTCTGGGGGTCTAGCTTCACTACGATGTCGCAGTGAGTTCTGGCTCCTACTCCAAGTTGTTCTCGACGCGCAGCTAAAGAGGCATAATTTGGGCGACTACCTCTACAAAGCATATCTCCCGGTTCAATGACTTGCTCGCCAGTATCGTAGGCAATATAGGCAGACAGAGATTCATTATCTTCCCGCGCTGTTATAGCCTGATCAATATAACTATGGTGGGCGATCGCCCGGCGGAACTTCCTTAAATCACCCAATCCACTCTCACACATAACCCAGGAAATGAATGCTGCCGACCATGGGTTACTCCATCGCGTTCCAACCCCATGAGTGCTCCAGACTTGATTTTGCCGCCTCAATATCCAAGCACTGTCTGGCGTTGAAGACCAATATCCGGCGATGGAATCTGCTACCCGGGCGGCTTCAGCGGGATCGATTGACGGACGCCGCCAAGGCTGGCGCCGATATTTAGGATTGTCATCGCGAGTATTGGTCAGATCGTAAATGCTATAACCAAAATAGGCCCACTCCTGAATCGCAGTATTCACTACCCGGTTGCGTAAGTTCTCGGCGGAAATGCTTCGACAATCTCGCTCTAAATAGACCATGCTGCCCGGTGTCCCCGTGACTCTTGACGATGGTGCTTCAACATCAAAAATTGCTTTGGGCAATCGATCCAGATGGGGTAGCTGAGTGAAACTAGGCGTGAAACTAAAAGTGACTAAAGCTAGCGCTAGCACTCTTAAAAGTGCTTGTTTTTCAATTCTCCTTTTTATTCTTATCAACATTAGTCCCTAGAATTACACTTAACCTATTTGGTTATGCGTAATCTGCACCCTTTCTAACTAAATATTCTGACGATTCTAAAACTCGCTACTTAAGACTTGGCAAACCTAACAGCAGATACAATGGCATGTGGTAAATGCAAGATCCATTGCCCTAGCAAAAGTACTAAAGGAATGCCCAATGTGACTAATAGTGTTTCAACCATCGAAAGTCCAAACCACATATCAGGCGATTGACCGCACGGTCCGTTAGCACCAAAAAAGAATGGTATCCACTGATCCAACGGCATAAATACTGGGAATCCTGCTCCCATAGTACAACTGGATATTACCGTACCGTTCTCCACGCCCCAGGCGTACCAACTTGTATGAAGCCCTCCAGCAATAAAAGTGATGACCAGAGTTAAACCTAAGAAGCGGACCCAGAGATTGGATCTAAAAACGACACTGACAGTGGCAGCAATCATGGCTCCGACTACCCAAGCTCTTACCTGCACGCACAAAGCACACGGATAAAATCCTAGGGCGTATTGGTAATAGAGCGCTATTGCCTCCATCAGAAGCAGATAAGCGATACCTGCTAACCAAAAGTAGATAGATTGACCATATTCGTAGAACTGCTTCATAAAAAAATTACCACTCCGCTGCTTTAGGCTAGAGTCTACCAATCCTATCGCGTAAATCTAGACAAAAAACAGATCAATATGATGTAAATATTAGAAATCTGTTAAAGCTATAACAAGCCCTCAATTACAGATGACTCTCTAGAATTATTCCAACAGCTCACCTAGTAAATCTGGGCAAAAATTGCACAGTTGGTAATGTGTGCTGTATTTTAGCCGATTCATCTAGGCACAATATCCAAAACTCACGCACCTGGCTTCCTATGTTAATGACAACACTTTCTCAGTGGTTTCAACTTAATCAGGAGCTCTTGTGGTTTACAACTATTGCAGTCGATTTAAGTTTTGCCATTATTCTTTTTCGCTTTTTTGGCAGACAAGGCCTCTACGCCACTATAGTAATCAGCTTATTACTGGCTAACCTGCAAGGTCCCAAGCTTACCGAAATCTTCGGACTACAAACCAGCATGGGTGTCATCCTCTATTCTAGTATTTATTTCGCTACAGATTTGTTGAGTGAACGATATGGGAAAGCAGAAGCAACTCGCGCAGTAATGATTGGCTTTACAGTGAGCATTATCATTATTGTGATGATTAGTATCAGCTTGATGTATTTGCCTGCTAGTAATCTAGAAACTGCAGAACTTGCACAACGCATGCACGCCGCTACTGCAACGTTGTTTAATTTCACACCACGATTCGTGTTCGGTTCGCTTCTTGCCTACCTGATTAGCCAACGATTTGATGTCTGGATTTTTCATCTTATCAAGAAGAAAACACGAGGAAGACATTTATGGCTCCGCAATAATGCATCAACGATGCTATCTCAAACCATAGACACAATAATTTATGGTGTAATTGTTTGGTGGGGCGTAGTTGATTTTACGACAGCAATGCAATTAGCTTTAGCCAAGTACTTTTTCAAAGTGATCATCGCCTTAATAGATACTCCGTTTATCTATCTTGCGCGTGACTGGGACGTCACTGACAAGGATTGGGTCGCAAGCAAGGAATAATTCTCATCATGTGGTCCTGATGGATGAAGTACTATTTCTGAGCGCTTGACATCACTGATTTTCATTAGAGGCATTTAATGGATTCCTTAAGGGCTTGCATTAAAACCTGATAAAAGGAATTGAATCAATTCACCCGAATAATGCCTACGCTACCATTTATATCAATATTAGTACCAAATTCTTGTGAAAGTCGCTGCACTCGCTCCAATATTTCCCTCGCTTTATCATATTTCGCAAGCCGCGGAATACCAAGTCGAGAATCAGGGCCATCGGATCCTAGTTCAGTAGGATAAAGTCGCACTTCCATTAACTCCCCCTCGTCGTAATGGCTAATAGCTACAATGCTTTCTAGTGATTGAGTAGAATTTCCGAAATTCCGCGAAAATTGGTACCTGCCCGATGTTTGATCTGCATCGACCATTCCTAATACTGCAGGCAAATCCCACAAGGACTCGCGGAAAAATTCGCCAAGACCATAAAAGATAGGTTTGCCTCGGTAGATTTCAATTCCTCTTAAAGTTTGCACACCATGGCCAACGAAAATATCGGCTCCGGTATCAATTGCCTGGTGGGCGAGATCGACGTAGAAAGCTGGAGGCATTGTACTTAGATGTTGTTGCTCTAGAACTGATTGACTTTGATGAATATGCGCCGTAGCAACGACATAATCGGCATATTGTCTAGCATTACGAATACTGCGCAGAATGCGTGAGACGTCTCTTGAATTGAGAGTATAGTCGATGGTACCAGGCAGCTCACCCGCCGCTGCTATTCTATACATGGGATCATCGCGACCCGAACTGGAAGCAGGAAACCTTAAGCTATTTGCTGACTCATTGCTGACAAGTGGCCGTGGATTATCATAGTTAGAGCGATACTCTTGAAACTGATCGCGCACCTGCTTTAGTGAGGCGAATTGCTCCTCCGTTACTAATATAGTTTCCGAGTAGTTCAGCATGTTAAGCCCTGCGCGGCCACCAAGGTTTCCTTCTTGAGCGGTTGCAGCAAGCCTTCGATGTTCAGGAAAAATTGGCGCGTGCATACCTACCAGAGCTACACGACCTTGAGGCAGCTCAAGAAATTCCGGTGCTGACGCTTCCTCCAAGTTTCTGCCTGAACCTGCATGCACGATACCGGCCGCATCCAATAAGTTGTTGGTGGATAACATGCCCGCGACTTCTGAATCCAACAAATGGTTCTGCGCGCGATTCACCATATCAAAACCCATCACTTTTAAATCAGCAGCCACTTCATGGGTACCCATAAACCCGTTTAAGGGACCCTCAAATTCTCTTAGATTACCGAGCTCCCCTTCCATATTACCGAATGACAGGTCGGCCTCAGATATTAGCTGGAGTGCAGCTTGCACATCAGCATCTGCAAGTTGAGATGCTGGACGCCTAATCATTAAGTCACCAACACTGGCGAAAGTGAATTCACCAGAAATTGTCATATTCATATCTCGAAGGTTTAGAGGTTCTAGCGATTGAGCCAAAACAGGCTTCACTAGAAATAACGGAACAATAGCAAGCCCAAGAAAAAGAAAAGTACCAATGAGATATGAGTTTGAATATTTTAAGTCGAAAGGGAGAACCATAAACTTTCCTTTTTCGTAAACGATCTGGTCGGTCATTGATCCCAGGTATTGAAAATACAGAAATATAAAATTAATTGACCACTACCGATAAATCAAAGGTCCACCACCAAAACTTATAATGTTAAGTTGCTCGCCGGTCGCAGATGCTCGTCTATTTAACTCAGATAAAGTCCCGCAGTACCTCTTCTTAATATGACTTTGAACTCGAAATTCTCGAGCACAAACAATATGATCCCAAATCCTATCTTGAGATTTGTTATAGGCAATTATTTCCTCATCAGTCATTAAATTAGGATTAACACGCAAATCATCTGTTACTGTACAGCTAATTAATACTAATAGTAGTAATGCAGAGAAAGCTAAAGATTTCATTGGTGGTTCCTACCCGAAGATACATAGGACTTTTAGTACAACAATTCCTGGTACTTCAAACAAATTGAAAAACTATTCTAGACCAATAGTTTTTCCATTCCTACTCCATTCGATCATTTTGAATCCACCCTTAATCGAATAATCAGCACGAATGCTAAAATTAGGCTCAAAGCCATAAAGGCAACACTTCAACTTATGAAGTTTGTCATACATATTTCTACTTAGGAAAACTCACTCAATGGGTAATAGTGGCGTCGAGGACAAATTTTATATTGATTGCATAATTAGTTTTTCATATTTTTACTCCACTTACTTTTTGCGTACACTGCTATTTCTCAACTAAATAGACATTAGGGAAATGAAAAGAACAATAAACAAGGCATTATCAGCGATTTACTTTTTCTGTACTGCTCCATTACTAGCCGCTGAATATGAGCCACCACGGACTCAGTCTGGCAAACCTGACTTACAAGGGTATTGGACTAACGCCTCCCTAACAAAAATGGAGCGCGACCCAAATTACGCCGAATATGGACTGGTTTTTCCATCTAATTTAGTGCCTGAGTTAACAGCAGACCATCCCCAAGTCGTGCGCCAACAAACAGATGATAATCAGGCTTGGAAGGAATTACCTGATGGGAGCGATCTCGCAAGAGGACGAGGGTACAACGCATTTTGGGTTGATCCGGGGCAAAACTTCGCAGTAGTTAAGGGTGAAGTACGAACCTCGATGGTGACATATCCCAACAATGGATTAATACCCTACTCAGAAGAAGGAAGAAAACTAAGGCGTGAAAATCGTGCAAAGTACTCAGGCATTCTGTCTGACCAAGTCACTATGGGTACTGACGGTCCCGAAGGACGAGCATTAGGTGAGCGCTGCTTAATAGGTATGGGCAGCACTGGCGGACCTCCTATTACAAATGTTAGGTATAATAATCTCTATCAAATAATTCAGACAGATGAATACATTGCACTACATATTGAGATGGCTCACGATATACGAATTATCCCGATTACCACAGAGTATCGAAGGACTAACATGACTCCATGGTTTGGTGATTCGATCGGTCACTGGGATGGCGATACTTTAGTCGTTGAAACCAAGGGGCTTCATCCGCTGCATGGGGAACGACACTATGTGGCTGCTCTATCTGAGCAGGCTAAGGTAATTGAACGTTTTACCCGCCACTCCAATGAACAAATTCTGTATGAGTTCGAAGTTGTTGACCCAATTTATTACGAGGAACCTTGGCAAGGTGAAATGAGTTTTAATGCGTCAAATCTACCCATTTACGAGTATGCCTGTCACGAAGGAAACTATGGACTAATTGGCATACTTGCCGGCGCTAGGCAGCTAGAGCAAGAAGACTAGATATTTCTTCAATAATATTTCAACATTTATTTCCACTTTGGAATTAACTCTCCTATTGCACGTTTCTTTGCCTGGTCGCAATATACACTCGCATTTTTAGATTTTGAGCTTCAGAGTGCTATTCGCAGATTTAGCCCTGAACTTACCGAAGAAGAGGAGCAATAATGAAACCCTTAAGTATGCTAACAATTCTTGCCAGCTCGTTTATCGCGGGAATGGCCGTTCAACACCAACAAGATATCTACGCACAAGATATGAAAGTATTTGAGCTACGAACCTACACTACAGCACCTGGTCGATTACCTCCATTACTAGAGCGTTTCGATGGCGGTGAAATAGATTTGTTCCATAAACATGGGATGACCAGTGTCGGCTACTGGATACCCGATGACGAAAAACTTTCAGAAAACACACTTGTTTATATGATTGCCCATGATGATCGCGAAGCTGCAGCACAATCCTGGACAGATTTTGGAGCCGACCCTGTTTGGATGGAAGTGTGGGAAAAATCGCTAGAAGATGGGCCAATTGTTGCGGGTGTGTCGATTCAATTTCTGGACCCAACTGCATTTAGCCCTATTCAATAGCTGGGGAGTTCATGGCAGACGGTAATTTAACCATGCCGTACTTCTACTCTCATTTGCTTCAGCACAAATGGCTGGTTCAGGCTGAATAGGACGTTGTTGAATCGGGCCCACTAGTTCCACAAAAATACCGTCTGGATCGATTGCATTAATGATGCCCTGTTCGTCCAGGCCGGTCCCGGAGCAACAGGGTGCAATCTGGGACAAAAACTCCACGCCTTTTGCCGTTAAAGTCTCCACGGCTGTATCAAGATTTTGCACCGCCAAGGCGATGCGATGTATACCGATATGACTGATTGGTGACGGATAAGGCGGTTCTGGATCAAAGGGTTCTAGCCACTGAATAAGGCGCAGGCTATGGCGATCACCCCCTGATAAGCTAATATCAGCGCCACGAATTGAAAACGGCCGATCGAGACCATAGGCCTGCCCTTCTTCTATAGAACCTTGCTCTGGCAGAAATTTGATCTCGGTATAGCCGAGACTCTCATAGAAGCTAAGAGATTCTTCAAAGTTGCTCACATTAATACCCACGTAAGGCATGGATTCAATATTTACACTAGATTCACTTTCAAAATTCTCTCGACTTGATTGCGGTAATTCAACAAGTTTTAAGTAAACCCCATCTGGGTCTTGCATAAAAACAAATCGTTCACCTTCTTTGCCATAGGGCTCAGATAAGAATGAAACACTTTGCCTTTTTAAAAAATTATAATCTTGAGAAAAAGTAGAAGTAGCAAAAGCTGCATAGGCCATGCCGAGATGAGCGGGATGAGAGTAAGGCGGTTCGCTATTATACGGAACCGCAAACTGAATGAGATCTATTGATGTAGGGCCCATTGCGCTGGGAATCGACATTACTTCAATGCTATCTAACTCGTAAGTACATAAATCATACATTCCTAAAGAGCGTGCCATAAGATGAGTGTTAGTTTTTGGAAAAGCATTTACGCCTTGGGTATAACCTAACAACCGATAAAACTCGCGCGTTTTTTCGAAATCTGCGGTTTGAGTATTAAAATGAATGCGTCCGAGAATATTTATATCTTCGGCGCCATTAACGTTTATCGCGATACCAAGAAAGAACAACGATAGATAAATTAGTCTGTTAAAAATAAACCGCATATTCAAAATAGATGCCTGCCTTTAAATTACTATAAGTGGCTCAACGTAATGAGACGCTCCTGAATTAACTCCGACCCGATGTTTTTAACCTTAATCCGTCGCAAAACAGTAAAGCAATCCCGCACCACCAACACTCACCAAATTTTCCTGAGTGCACCCAGGGGTCCCATGCGAAGAATTCCATGGAGACCCAGGTGTTGTAAAACTATAGCGATCCCCATGACCCACTCGCGCACTCCCTGCATTATTACTTGTCCAATTATTACAGGTTTGATCTTGACCAGTTGGAAAGGCTGTTCCATCAATTTGGGTGCCAGTAAGAATGTCATGAACGGTAAAATCAGGATCACCATCTATACGTGATGCAAATTGACTTCCATTCTCATCCAGAGCGAACTCCCAATTAAAATTCGAATTATCATAGTGAAGAGATTCAACAGTCGTGGCCATAATCAGACCGTTCGCATTAGCCCAAGGGCCAGACCCAATTCGATCCTTTGCGTTAACCGCCCCAGACCCTTGGGTGCTTAAATAGGCCGTCCAAGCCCGATTGGATCCCACTGCATTTGCTAGCGACTGACAATGTGCATCTGCCCCTGCCAATCCACCTAGATTGCCACCATCACCAAGGCCTGTACTAGTGACAAAGAATCCCATTTCAGGCGCCTCTTCGTCTTGCTGTGCCAAAATGGTAATCGTCGGAATTACAAATACAACCGCAGTTAACATCGCTGCTATTAAGGTTCGCTTGTTATTCATTTTTCGTTCCTCCAGCAATTTCACAAAATAAAAGATTTAATCAAAAAATCAGCCCCGTTAACTTTACAACCGAAGCCCTAGCTGATTGTAGTCAATTTAAGGCTCTTATCTCAGTATGTTAAATATCTCATTCGTATTCCAGAGCTATTTAGACTTCATTTTGCGCTTTTTGATTTTAATTATTAGCAAGCCTTGCCTTATCATTGCAACACAAAGTCCAAATTTTTCACCGAGCGCCAATTTGAGGGGTTACAATGGAGTAGGAGAAGAACAATGCAAAAACTCGTTAAGGTACTAAAATACTTGCCCTTGGCCTGTGCTTCCAGCCTCGTGGCATGTGCTCCGCAGACTCCAGAAGTCCCGGGTGGTGCTGCTGAATCATTAGCGTCTTTATCTGCCTATCCGTCGACAGTCTATGCTGCACAGAACCGGCCCGATGTTCGCGGACTGACTGGGGCAGTATCTGCAGATCACCCTCTGGCTACCCAAGTGGGGTTGCGCATATTACAGGAAGGCGGAAACGCCACCGACGCTGTAATCGCCATGGCGGGAGTCTTGGCGGTCGTGCGGCCCCACATGAATGGTATTGGGGGTGATGCCTTTGGCATTTTTTATGACGGCCAGTCTGGTGAAATCACAGCTTTGAACGCGAGTGGCAGAGCTGGCTCTGTCGCCACTCCGGAATTTTTTACAGCAGCTGGAGTGGATAGAGTTCCAGGAAGTGGCGCCCTCTCTGTAAGTGTCCCTGGAGCAGTTGCCGGATGGGTCGATGCTCACGAACGCTATGGCTCTATAGATTTTGCTTACTTACTCAAATCTGCTATTGAGTATGCTCGTGACGGATTTGCGGTCTCTACGCGTTTAGCTCAAGATTTTGAGGAGCAAGGTGGCGTACTTAATGAGGACGGGCGTAATCTTTATTTACCAAATGGCGCAGTACCTCCTGTTGGTAGTTTGTTAGTTAATGCTGAACTTGCAGTGTCATTGGAAACGATAGCCAATGAAGGCAAAAGTGGTTACTACCAAGGCTCTATTGGGAAAAAGCTTGCATCCTATATTACAGAATTAGAGGGCCATTTAAGAGAAGAGGATTTCGAAAACCATACCTCGACTTGGGTCGAACCTTTGCGGGGAGATTATTTAAATCATACGATGGTTGTTATGCCTCCTAATACGCAGGGTATTACTCAGCTGGCTTTAATGGAAATGTCTAAGGCACATTCTGTGCGAGAAATGGGGCACAATACTAGCGAATATCTCCACACTCTAATTGAGTTGAAGAAATTGGCCTTCGCCGATCGTAATCGCTGGGTTGCCGATATGGAAATGGCGGATATACCGATCGATGCTTTATTAGATCCCGATTACCTGCGTAAACGGGCAGGACTGATTAATCATACGAGGGCTGCTGAAAATGTTGAAGCCGGCTTCGGCAATGAATTTTTCACCAATGCCGACAAAAATCGAGAAGATTCCGGGGATACAGTTTATATAACTGCGGTAGACCAGTGGGGCAACGCTGTTAGTTGGATACAAAGTAATTTTGCTGGCTTTGGCTCAGGGCTACTCGAATCAGAAACAGGAATCCTGCTCCACAACCGCGGCGCCCTCTTCTCGCTCGAAACCGGACATCCTAATGAAGTCGCACCCGGCAAGCGCCCTTATCATACTCTTTCACCCTTGATGGCTCTCTATCCTAATGGTGAATTAGCCTTTACCTTAGGCACTCCCGGTGGTGATAGCCAGACCCAATCACTGTTGCAAATTGTTCACAATATTTTCCTATTTGATATGACCCCGCAACAAGCAATTGAAGCACCTCGCTTCCGATCATCTGGCGGAGTTTCAGTGGCAATCGAAGACCGTGTTAGTGCCGAGGTGCTTTCAGAGCTTGCTGGACTAGGCCATAATTTACAATTAATTAGAGGCTGGACTGCCACTTTTGGTGGCGCACAAATGATTCATCACGATCCCACTACTGGCGTACTGACGGCGGCAGCCGACCCTAGACGGGAAGCCTATTCTTTAGCTTACTAACAATAATTAGACTCTAATCAAGGACAATAAAGGAAGACAAATGAATAAAAGAATTTTTTCAATAATCTTTAGCTTTACAACCGCACTTTCTTTTTCCTTTGTCGCGGCACAAAGCAGTTTACCAATGGTTACGCCAGAAGAAGTTGGTTTTTCTTCAGAACAGTTGGATAAGATCGAGAGTTATTTTCAAGGAAGGGTCGATAGGGGTGAAATTGCAGGCATAGTTACGTTGGTTGCTCGAAAAGGTAAAATCGCCCACCTAAGTGCTGTTGGTTATCAAGACGTCGATCGTGGTATTCCCATGGATACTGATACCTTATTTCGGGTTTATTCCATGACAAAGCCAATTGTTTCCACCGCATTGATGATGCTGTATCAAGATGGCTTGTTCCAGTTAAATGACCCTCTCTCAAAGTTCATCCCCGAATTTTCCAATCTACGGGTTTTAAGGTCACCCAATGGGCCCTTAAATGAAACTGTTGAGATGGAACGAGAACCTACCGTTCAAGATATTCTGCGCCACACTGCTGGATTCTCCCATGGTCTAGGCAATAGTGAATATGATCGAGCTTTTGTTGGCACAGGCATCTTTCGACCAGAAACTTCTCTGGCGGAGATGATGACCGCTTTGTCTACAATCCCATTGATGAATCAACCCGGCTCGATGTATCGCTATAGTATCGGCCCTGACGTTGCACTGCGATTGGTCGAGATTATCTCTGGTATGCCGGCAGACGATTATTTACAACAGCGTATGTTTGATCCCCTCGAAATGAACGACACTGGCTATGTCGTGGACTCTAATAATGCTCATCGATTGTCCCCGATTCACTGGAATAATGACGGCCAGCTCGCACCCATCGATTCTGAACATGGAAGTCCGGCGGGCGGAGTCTTAGTTGAAGATTGGTCGGTCAACAATTACACAGTAGACCACGATTACAAAGGTGGCAGTATCGGCTTGGTTGCCACCGCCGCAGATTATTGGCGTTTCGCGCAGGCTATGATAAACGGCGGCGAACTCAATGGTGAACGCATCATCGGCCCTAAAACTGTTGAATTTATGGCAAGTAATCACCTTACAGCGCAGCAACATGAAACCTTCTCGCCCGCAATGGGTTTCGGATTAGGTTTCGCAACAATTGAAAACCCAGCAGGAGTTGGTTATATCGCTTCGAAAGGGAGCTTCTACTGGGGTGGGGCTGCTGCCACTAGTTTCTGGATCGACCCCGTTGAAGATATTGTAGTCATTGGCATGACCCAACATATGGGCACGCCTAATACTGGCGCTATTCGCGGCGAGCTCCACGCACTCGTTTATGGCGCACTTGAAGATTAACTAATTGTTCAGGCTGGAATAACGCTAACTTGATTCCAGCCTGACTTAACATTTGCTTATGAAAATTTGGGTAGACGCCGACGCCTGTCCTGTATCAATAAAAGAAATATTGTTTCGCGCTGCCGAGCGTAAAAAAATTGCATTAATTCTTGTAGCAAACCAGTCGTTGCCGACACCGCCTTCATCCTTTATTACTTCACTGCAAGTTCATAGTGGTTTCGACAAAGCCGATGACGAGATCGTCGAACGAATGAGCGCAGGAGATTTAGTAATAACTGCTGATATCCCGCTTGCCGCTGAAATACTTGGGCAAGATGGCTTTGCCCTTAGCCCAAGAGGGGAGATGTTTAATAAGGGCAGCATTGGTGCTCGCCTAAATATGCGTGATTTTTTAGATACCATGCGCTCAAGTGGAGAAAATACCGGGGGACCCCCCCCATTAAACCAAAACGATCGGAAAAAATTTGCGGACCAACTCGATCGATTTCTACAGCTAAACAAATAAGCGCTCTTAATCTTAGAAGAAAGATGAATAGTCGATTAAGCCGCTGTTATAATGACCACTTCGAGCTATCTCTAATTATCATCAGGGCTATGCAAGAGGGCACGATATAGAGAACTCTGATCAAGTTGCCAAAACCAGTTTGGCAACCCTCTAGTTAAGGAGTTAATGCTGGATCAGTCTACTAAAAATATAATAAATGTGACTCGCTATATCCGACTATTAATTTTTACTCTGGCTCTTGGTGCGTGCAATGACCAGGCGGGAGAGCGACAAACCTATATCCTCACAACAGGAACCACTAGTGCCACTTACTACCCTGTTGGCGTTGCTCTGGCCACCTTGGCCTCTGCCAGAGACGAAGCTGGATTTTCGCTCACGGCGATAAGCTCGGCAGGCTCCCTGGAAAACGTCAAACTGCTGCGGGACAACCAAGCCCAATTTGGTGCGATGCTTTCAATTTTTGCAGCATGGGCATACGCAGGTGAAGGACCGATAAGAAATCCCCAGGAGCATATCCGCAGCATTGCCGCGTTGTGGCCTAATGTTGAACATCTTCTTTTGAAATCTGAATTAGTAACTGACGGAACCTTTGCTGATCTAGGTAAACTAAACGGGGAAAGAGTTTCTATCGGCATGAGAAATTCAGGAGCCGAAATCACTGGATTCTACATGTTCGACGCTCTCGGAATTGATTACATGCAAGATCTTTCCATTGCTTATCTAGGTTATGGGCCTTCCGCCGATGCACTCCAGGATGGCAATATAGTGGGGTTAAATGCACCCGGCGGGCCTCCTATGGCTGCTATTACCAGGGCACACGCACTTTTGGGGGATAGCCTAACCATTCTGGATGTAACTCAGGAAGAGCTCGACAAAATCAACTGGGAATATCCAATCTGGAGCTTTTACGAGATGGAACCAGGAACTTACCCTAACCAAGATGAAATAATTAGAACAGCAGCAAGTGCAAATGTGCTTGTAGCCCGAGATGACGTACCTGAGGAAATTGTTTATCAGCTGACAAAATTATTATGGGAGAATCTCGCCGTACTTAAAGAAATTCATGGCGCAACCAGATCTATGAGCCTTGAAAGTGCGCTACAAGGAGTTCCTGTACCCTTGCATAAAGGTGCGCTGAGATATTATCAAGAGAAAGGAATAAATATCCCGGAACATTTGTTAGGCGGCTAACCAATTGAGACAATAATTATGAATATAACGCGAAATACTATACTAGCTAGTTGCTTGACTCTAACTGGGCTGATTAATTCCGGATCGATCTCAGCGGCGGATAATAACGTTGTCACTGTTGGTGGTACCGGCGAAAATTGCCTTGAAGATCCTGGTTGTGTCAATCGGTTACATCCTGATATTCCAATGGCGGCACGGGCACAACCAGGACAGACTATTTTATTTCGAGCACGCGATGCCCGTGATTCATTAGGAGCTGTTGCAGCACAAACCACTGAGCCGGAAGAACTAAGCAATCGCAACTTTGGCGCTGTTCACCCAATGGCTGGCCCGGTTTTCATTGAGGGTGCTGAAGCCGGCGACGTCCTGAAGGTTACTCTCAAAAACATTGATCCCGGCAGATATGCATACACCTCTGGAGGCAGTTCTGGGTTCATACCAGACTTAGTTGATGGAGAACTCCTAGTCATTTGGCGCCTCAATCGCGACTATGCTGAAACTGACGATATTCCTGGCGTGCGCATCCCTAACGCTAGCTTTCCTGGAGTAATCTCAACTATGCCTGGGCCTAACCAACTTCGATTGATGTTAGAGCGTGAGCAAGAGCTAGCCGATGCTGGGGGTAGTGTTTCTTTGCCCTTCCCAGACGGTGCTTCACCTAGCGATCTTTGTGGCCCAAATGGAACTGCTCGAAGTGAATGTCTGCGAACCATTCCACCGCGGGAGCATGGTGGAAATATGGATATTCGTTATCTGCAAGCAGGAGTATCAATTTATCTGCCCTGCTATGTAGCTGGCTGTGGGCTCGCAATCGGCGATCTACATTTTGCCCAAGGTGACGGTGAGGTATCTGGAACAGCTATAGAAATGTCTGCTAATGTTTGGGCCACAACGGAGATCATAAAAGATGGGCCAGACCTTTCGAGGGGGCCTCACTACGAAGGGCCCTCTCAACTGCTCGATATCCCTTCTCGACGGTTTTACGCTGTAACCGGTATTCCGGTGAAAAATAGTGGAGAAGTGCCACCTGACATGCAGTACCTTAATTCAGATGTCGTAGCCGGTCTAAGTAACTTGTCGAATGATATAAACCTCGCCGCAAGAAATGCCATAGATGGCATCATCAATTACATCATGACTACCTACGGTTACAACCGGAACCAAGCCTATATCATAGCCAGTGTTGCAGTTGATTTGCGTATAAGTCAGTTGGTAGATGCACCTAACGTTGGCGTTACTGCGTTGTTACCGCTGGATATATTTATCGACAACTAACGGCATTAAATTCGCAATTATAACTTCCCGTCGACTAGCTCTTCTGATTTTTCGGTGCACTTCTTATGTTTTACTTTGGTTGTTTTCCAAAAAATACCTTACTCTAGAAACTTAGCTTAATACCGCCATTGATGACAAAACCATCAAGTGGCGCATAGATATCATTAAAGGAAGGATTAGCTGGGCTGCCTGAATAGATAGTTTCATAACGTGTTTGGCGTGTATCTGAAAAATTTTCGAAATTGAGAAACAATGAATAGTCTTTAAATATTTTTTCCATCATCAGCCCAAAAATCCAGTAATCTCTGCTCTTCTTGCCATTATTAAGTACTTGCTGTCCAAAGTAATAGGCTTCCAAACCTATACGAACATCGTCTTCTCGCTCATAAACAAAAACCGTGTTAACACGGTCTTCTGGAATTAACGGACTTTCACCAACCCCGAGCGGTCCATGCTCTTCAACGTCAGTGTGGGTGTAGCCGAAGAACAGTTTAAAATCATTCCAATACCATGCTGCATTTATTTCTGTGCCTTTAGTATCCAGATATTCCGTAGGCTGGCTATATACAAATTGATTCCCTGTCTGGCGGACTAGATGTAGGGGGTCATCGACTCGCGTGTAGAACACCAACATGTTTAGATTAAGTAAGATTCCGCTGGCAAAATCGAAAGACCTATTAATATCAATATTCAGACCTGCTGACTGCTCAGCGTCAAGCAAGTCTTCATTAAGGGGAAGAATATTAATGAATTGTTGCGCTTCAGATTCTTCAGTAAAAAGTGATGGCTCTTTATAGCCTAGCCCGCCACCAATACGCAGTGTGGTTTCTTCAGATACATTGTAAAGTAATGAAATTCTCGGCAGCAAAAAACTCCCATAATCAGAGGTATGATCAATTCTTAAGCCGCTCTCCAATAACCAATCCTCAGAAAGAGGCAAGGTTCCTTGAACAAAAACACCAGCAGTATGACTATCAAAATCATGTTCAAAGTCAAACACAGCATTGTCCTGTTCAAAATCTTCTGTTAAAAAATTTATTCCTAATACCCAGTCTGCGGTATTAGTCGCGCCTAAAAGATGCGCCTCACTAAAAGTCGATACTTGAGTTCCCGAAAATTGGAAATTTGGCACATCAAGTTCACGTTTAAAACGATTAACACTATTTCGAATAACTAATTCATTGTTCGACTCGTGCAGATAATTATATTCAAACTGGCTTGAATAGCGCGCGGTTTCACTTTTCTCAAAATAAGCGGGCACCGCTTTATTGCCCTTGATGTAATTCATATCGCCGCCAAGGCGATCCTCCATTACTGCACTTACCCCAAATGTAAGTTCGCTATTTTCTCCTTCGATAAAAATTCTTGGGCTGAATGTCCACCGCTCAAATTCTGGAATAGCACTTAGGCCATTATCCGCAGGATCATAGGCATCGCTGGTGTTGTATGAGGCGAAAAGAGTTGATCCGATAGTATCTTTTCCCCGCGAAAAAAATCCGCTGGCATCAATCCCACTAGAAGTGGTGCCATTCAATAGTAAAGAATTTTCAGGTTCACTAGCAGGCCGCCTGGTTACCAAATTGACCAGGCCAGCAATCGCTCCTGCGCCATAAAGCGTAGAATTTGACCCTTTAATAACTTCAACTTGCTGCAAATCCAGCGGCGCGATTTGTAATAGGCTTAATCCACCAGAATAGCCCCCATACAATGGCATGCCATCACGTAAAATCTGAGTATATTTCCCGGCCAGGCCTTGAATTCGAATACTAGAATTAAAACTAGTTGCTGAGGTCTGCTGCACATAGATGCCTGTGCTTTCATTCAGCAACATACGAATGTCACCCGGCTTCATATTAGCCTTTTCGTTTATTTCTTCACCACCCAAAACTTCTACACGAGTGGGTTGCTCCTCAAAACTGCGACGACTACGAGTAGCATTTACAGTGATCTCTTCAACTTCTTCTTCCTGAGCGGAAGATTCTTTCGAGCTTGAAAAAAATACAAATGCGAGCACAAACAAACAATAAGAGCATCCCCCAATCAAGGTAGAAATGATTGTTTCTTCTCGTTTTTTTGCAGAGCTTAAGTTTAGACAGTAATGCACGGCCTACTCGTTAACCAATTTTCTTAGGAGGGTTTAAGTACGCGAAGTCACTCGAAAGGTCCACCAATGATCAAATCGTTCTTGATCGAGCGAAGGGCGCGGTGTAACCATAGTCTCCAGATCAGTATGTTGCAATTTATTTACACGTGCACGAAATGCTCTGTCCATCGTTGTTGGATCTGTTTCTCGATTAATATGCACAGAATACAATTGGTCACCCAGCCGCAATACTGCTTCTTCATTGATCTCTACTCTTGCTGCCCAATATTTGCGATCACAAACAGAGCAACTAAGGAACAATTCACCTTCCGGCGTAGCCATACAGTTAAGATTAATTGAATGAGGGCGTATGCCGGCCCAAATCTGAAGCTGACAAAGGTTTTCTTGATTTGCCGTTGTGCTGTTCCAATTAGAAATCGGTGTTTCAACCAATTCTCCAAACAACATGCCCCCGGGTATTACTTCACAAGGGCACACGCTGGAAAAAATCATAAACCCTGCAAACGCAGCACCAACTAGACCAGTTGCGCTCGCGCCAAACCAGAATTTTATATTTCGTTTCTCTCCAGCATCTGCTTTAGTCATGTTTTGCCACCTTTTTGCTTATTGTTGTTAATGACAGTAATAGGATAAAGAGCTAAACCACAAAAATATAGCTTACCCAGATGAATACTTTCCAGATTAATTGGCTCGAATTAGTTTGATTTCATTGTCGAATGGGTACAATCATACGGATATTATTGAAACTTAGGTGCCCTATGCCATTTACAAGAAGAAATTTTATGCAAAAAAGTGTTATCGCCGGACTCGGCACTACCACACTCTCTATGCACAGCCATGGAGCTAGTAACGAAGTTCGCCCGGCACCCATGATGCCTGCTCCAAACTTTGTTGAGACTAATGGCATTAACATGGCGGTCTATGAAAAGGGCACAGGTCCCGCCGTAGTTTTTTGTCACGGATGGCCAGAACTCGCTTTTAGTTGGCGCGACCAAATCGATGCTGTTGCGGATGCTGGCTACCATGCTATTGCGCCCGACCAGCGTGGATTCGGCCTAACTGGAGGCCCTGAAGACCCGATGCAATACGACCTCGGCATATTCTGTGATGATCTAGTCGGCATGATGGATGCTAAAGATATCGAAAAAGCCGTTTTCTGCGGGCATGATTGGGGTGGCGCTGTAGTTTGGGCTATGCCTATGCTGCACCCGGACCGTTGTCTTGGTGTAATAGGGTTAAATACTGCAGCAAGCAGACCAGCAAGTCTTCCGCCGGTGGAAGGCAGCGAACCTTCATTGATAATGATGAGCCCGCGTTACTATTTTGCAACGTTTCAGCAACCTGGTTATGCCGAATCAATTCTAGAAACCAATGTACGCAAAGTTTTTGATTTTATGCTCTCACGTGGAGGCATTTGGGACACTGAAGCGTTCGCTCAATTGCCGGAAGACTCTGACGAAAGACGCATGGACTTACTAGCGATGTTGCAACGAGACAATCCGCCAGGAGAACCATTTATGTCCGATGATGTCATGAAATATTTCACGGACACGTACACAGCAACTGGATTCACCAAGGGTCTTAATTGGTATCGGGCTGCCGGGCGAATTGGTAGTGTAATGGCTGATGCTGAGTCCCGAATTGAAGTACCGAGCTTATACATTGGCGCAGAGAATGATGTGATCTTGCCACCCTCTAGCGCTGACGGAATGGAAGATTTCATTAGCGACCTGGAGAAGCATACGGTTTTAGATAGCGGTCACTGGACCCAACAAGAGCAACCTGAAGAAGTCAATCGAGTCATCGTAGAATGGTTGAATCGCAAGATTGCCTAACCGATTTACTTATTATGCGAAAAATAAACAGGTGGTTTCCTGAAACGACTTCGACCTATCGAAGACTTCTAGGCCGTTCATCAGTTCTTGGAAGAAAACCATTAATCGAATTGCAAATGTCTACGGGCAGTAAGCGTATCACAGGGTTCGTCGGTGAACTCATAACCAGAAATAAGTCTGAAGTTTCTACTTAACTCAACCGACTCCCTAAGATATTCGGGGTCGGTGATCCTGTAACTCAATGCCAAACCATAGCCACCTTCAATCAGTCGATAACTTTCCACTACTATTTTTTGGTCGCTGGAACTGACGCCCCTTTCACTGCCCCATTTAGTGTCTGCAAATCCAGTTGTTGTGACGACTAATGTTCCATCTTCCTCGATCCGTGCGATAGAGTAACCGTTCTTGTCTGGAGCATGGCTCGATGGCAGAGTTGCTCCTATTTCAAAGTTTAAATTCCTGACAGTAGCGGCTTGCTCGTGAGTTATTGTGATCCCATCGCCAGAGGCTTCCCAACGCTGATTATAGGGATAACGGGTTATTCGCGGCATAGGGTAGGCCTCACAATCCAGCCCAGGGTCATCATTGATGTCAAATTGCGCTATTTCTGCCAACCCTTTTTCTGTGTATGGCCAATCAGAGGGAGGCTCGAAGCCTCCTACCAAGGTTTGTCGCATATCAAGTATAGGTCGCCAGGTTCCAGAAAAGTCAATCGATGGAGCAACTGGTCTGCGTGACGGCAAAGCAGATTCCGGAGGTCGGGAAAATGCATAGAGTGTTTCGCCATCAATTCGGGTAACGTGACTAAGCAGACCAAAAAACCTTTCTGCATCTCGATTGGGCCTAGCAACGACGACGACACGTTCGCCTATATCAAAAGTATTACGCGTCCAGCCATTGCGCATTAAGCCAGCTATTGAATGCCCCTCAAATGTCCATTCCACAGTATTGCCGGATTCATCGATGCTTTCAACGACTAGGAAAGCGTGGGGGTTTCGCCACGCCAGCTCTATTAAAGTTCCTTCTACTTCGATGCTTGAATCTAAATTAAAGGCAGAACGGGAATGGTGCGCGCCAACTGTGCCAGCGGTAAACAAGGCGAAAACGAGAACACACCTGGCAACCATGAAATTTACCTATATAAAATAGAGATTGTGCAAGTAAGCGCTACGCGAACTAATTTGTCCAGCGACTTTCTTTATTATATTCGGGTTAAATACATCAAGGCATTGGAAGGCAAATAATATACAACTAAAATAGCGAAGATATTAAGCAACTGAATTATTCTCTCTAATCGCCCGATCAATAATTTCATCAGCAGAACCGAGATAATTAGCTGGCTGTTTTAAATTCTCCCAATCGATATCGACGCTTACCAAGGCGCTTAACTCGTCAAGCATATGGCTTCTGTTTTCAACGCTTAATTGACAAGCACTTGCCACTAACCCAGCAGCGTCGACTCGAGGGATCACAGAACTTAATTCAAAAACAGCCGCCTCTGCCAAAACTTGGCCATTATCCGCCTCAAGATTACTAAGCATTTTTTGTTGATTTATTTTTACTGTATCAATGCTTCGCTGCGCAAGATTGATACAGGCACCTGCGGCACAGGTTAACGGGCCTAGCACCAACCTTTCCATGGACATACCAATGCCGTCTCGTTCATTTTGTCCATGCAGCGTTTGTTGCATAAGGTCAGACTGAGTCCGGCAAAAACTTGCGAGAGCTACAATAGACTCAGGCAAGACTGGATTCAATTTATTCGGCATGGTCGAGGATTTACCACCATTGTTAAAAGAAATTTCTCCAACCTCAGACTGAGCCATTAGAAGTAAATCTTGTGCCATTTTCGCAAGAACTCCTGCCGTCATGGCAAGCCAATTACTGAACTCAACGATCGAATCTCTCTGCACATGCCAAGGGGAAGCGGGATTCAGTTCCAGAGTATTGGCTAGCGCATTACTAATTTCGATTCCTCTAGACCCCAAAGCCGCATTCGTGCCGACAGCACCACCTAATTGCACAATAAGAAGACGCGGCAATAATTCATGCAGACGCTGGCGCTGCCTAAGCAAAGGCATAAACCAATTAACTACTTTTAAGCCGAAGACTGTGGGGGCAGCATTTTGATTTCTGGTTCGAGCTATCATAACTGTTGCCCTATGCTGCTGGGCCAACTCAGCGAGTCGTTCATTCAAGGTTTTTATTCTTTTTTCTATGACTACTACAGCGGACTTAATACGGAGGATTAAGGCGGTATCCATAACATCTTGGCTGGTGGCACCCCAATGCAAAAAGTTTGCTTCTCTATCGCCCAAATTCGTTCGCACCACTTTAAGTAGAGCGGGAATGGGTATTCCATCTTTCTTGAATCCATCAGACACAACTGCAGGATCGATGGTTAAAGTTCCCAGCACAGAGGAAATTGTCTCTCCTTCCTGCTGAGGAATCACGCCAAGTGCTGCCTGCACCTTTGCCAATTCACCTTCAACTTGTATTAGAGATTTTATTTCCGCTTCATCACTGAAAAAAGAAGCAAGCTCTGAGTCCGCAAATAGAGTAGAACTAATGTGTGAATCGAAGGCACTAACCATTAAGTAAATCCTTTTCTATTCCTTTCATCGTTTTACTCATCCAGCCTTTGGTCTTAGATCCTATAATCCGCCAAAGAAAACTGTTTCATTTTCACCCTGCATGTGTATGTCAAAGTGATAACTTGGCACAAGTTTATTTTCCGCCCGTCGAGCAATTAATGTAGCTCTCCGATTCTCTGGAACGTGGTTTAATACTGAATCTTGCTGATTGGCTTCTAGTTCATCAGAAAAATACAAACGTGTATAAACATGAGTTAGCAATCCACGCATTGTCACTATAACTGAAATGTGTGGTGCATCTGATTTATTGACAGCACCTGGCTTGATAGTAGTAAAGAAATAACTACTCTCCGAATTACTAGAAGTATCGCTGCGTGCGAATCCCAGAAAATCAGAAGATGTTAAATTGCCCTGAGAGTCCGCTTGCCAAATTTCTATAAGTGCATCAGAAATTGGATCTCCATTGCCATCTAAAACTCTACCATGAAGATTAATTTTTTGTCCGACCCCAGAGACTTCATTGTCGACCGGACTGACAAAAGTATTATTACCTGAAGCAGTCAATGCGGTAGTAAAAAAAGGGCCAACTGTCTGCGATGGAGTTAGTCCTCGGGTGAATTTAGAAGCCACTAACCGTGTCCTCCATCATCTTCACTAGGGGTAGAAAGCCCTCCCGCAATAACGATATCGAAATGATAGCCCAAGGCAAAACCGGCTTCGCTTATACTAAGATCAAAAGTGGAAACTAAACGTTCTCTGGCAGAGGCAGGAACTGCCATAAATATGGGATCAAGACTTAACAAAGGATCACCCGGAAAATACATCTGAGTCACCAAACGGCTATTGATCGCCTCGCCAAGTAACGAAAAATGGATGTGCTGGGGGCGCCAAGCATTAGGATGATTTTTCCAGGGATAGGCTCCCGGTTTAATCGTACAAAAACGGTATTGCCCATCACGGTCGGAGATACAACGACCTACACCAATAAAGTTTGGGTCTATCGGAGCTTCATGCTGATCGGCTTTGTGCACATAACGCCCGCTAGCATTGGCCTGCCACACTTCGATCAAAACTCCTGGAACAGGCTTTCCTAGCTGGTTCAATACACGCCCTGAAACAATCATCCGTTCTCCGAGCGGCTCCCCTTCGTTGCAGACATTCCGAGTTAGATCATGATCTAATTCACCAATTGCAAATCTAGAACTGAGTGAACCCAGTAATTCGCCTATTTTAGTTTCAGAATTTCTAGAATACAGCTCTACTATATCGATTGGCGATTGCATAGGCCCTCGCAACAATGAAGATTTATAATCTGCAAAAATAAAAGGTGGGTTTTGCGAGGAATCAATACTTGCCATAGGTGGGATCTCAACTCGCGAATTTACTCAGTGATTTTCATTCTTTGAATTGTTGTTTATTTCTTTCATAGCTATTGTGCTAAGTCGTCTATTTCCTTAAAGACTTTATTCGCCACGCGATAAGCACTGTTGGCTGCCGGCACACCCGAATAAACCGCAACCTGTATTAGTACCTCCTTAACATCTTCTCGTGACAAGCCAGTATTTTTTATCGCTCTGATATGCAGGGCTAATTCTTCATGATGACCGAGAGCGGCGAGCTGGCATATAGTTATTAAACTACGATCACGTTTACTCAACGTATCTCGACCCCATACAGCACCCCAGGCCGATGAAGTTATGTAACGCTGAAAATCTCCGTTGAAATCTGCACCGGCAGCAAGTGCGGCGTCAACATAGTCATCGCCTAATACTTCTCGCCTGATTTTTAGACCCAATTGAAAAAGGTCTTTTTCTGAGTTTTCCTCCGACACAGCTTACTCCTAATAATCATTAAGCAGAGCTTAAATTTAACAGCACTATCTGCTGAGAAAATACAGCTACAAATATTTCATCAGTAAACAACGAAGGCGCCTGCTTGTAAATGCAAAAAGTGGTTCATTAAAATAGAAAATCAGGTTTTAATGCCGCAATTGCTTGAAATTGCTCATATACACTAAGCAGAACCAAAACCATTATGCAGACACAAGTCGGAATCATTGGAGCAGGGCCAGCTGGCCTGCTGTTATCCCATCTGCTTGCCTTGCATGGTATTAATTCAGTCGTGCTAGAGAGTCGTAGTCGCGAATACGTGGAAAATCGAGTTCGTGCGGGAGTCCTTGAGCAGAGAACTGTTGATTTATTAATACAAGCTGGCCTCGGCACGAGATTGCAGCAAGAAGGCATGCAACATCATGGCATTGAACTTCGATTTAGTAACAAAGCCCACCGAATTAATTTCAATGAATTGACTGATGGGAAAGGCATCACTATTTATGGTCAGCAGGAAGTAGTCAAAGATCTTATCAGCACCCGTCTCGCTGCAGGTGGAGAGATTCAATTCAATGTTTCTGCTGTGTGCTTGCAGAAAATAGATAGTGAGAACCCTTCAATTGAATACACCGCAGATGGAGTAAACCAAAATCTCGAATGTGATTTTATTGCCGGCTGCGATGGTTTTCATGGGATCAGTCGAAGCTCTATACCCACTAACAAAATTTCAAGCTTCGATCGAACCTACCCATTTGCCTGGTTGGGCGTTTTAGTAAACGCGCCGCCGTCGTCAGATGTGCTCATTTATGCGAATAGCCCAGATGGCTTTGCTCTTCATAGCATGCGCTCTCCCACGGTCACTCGAAATTATATCCAATGCTCTCTTGACGATAACCTAGATGGCTGGCCTGATGATCGAGTCTGGCAGGCACTCCACAGTCGGCTCGAAACCATTGAAGGTTGGACTTTAATTGAAGGAGAGATCACGGAAAAGAGTATAACTCCGATGCGCAGCTACGTGTGCGAGACCATGCGCCATGGCCGTTTATTTCTAGCAGGAGATGCTGCTCATATCGTGCCGCCTACTGGTGCGAAAGGCATGAATCTGGCGCTATCTGATGTTAGTTACTTAAGCGAAGCAATTAACGCATGGTACCTAGCAGGTTCTGAAGAAAAGCTTATTAACTATGCCGATAATTGTTTACGCCATGTTTGGAGAGGCGAACATTTTTCCTGGCATATGACTTCACTCTTACATAAATTCCCAAGCGACAATCAATTCCAAGCCCGATTACAAATTGCCGAATTAGAATTTCTCTCGCAATCTAATTCGGCCTCAACAGCCTTGGCTGAAAACTACGTAGGGTATAAATTCAACTAAATCCTTCGAGATCAGAGTTTTTTACTAAAGTTCAAACTTACCGCTTAATCATTGATAAGTTGCTACTGCAATGTTGCTACTGCAATAAAGCAACCGGTTAATACGATTGCCATTCAACAAGGCTGCAGCGAGTAATAATTTTTGAATTAAGTTTAATCTTCAATCTTTTCTACGCGTTGTTGCAATATATTGTCTCTGGCAATTTCATAAACAGAGTTAAACCAGGCTGGATCGTCGTTCAAATTAGGTACTAGCTCGAATACCTCGCCGCCCTCACCCATAAACTCTTCTCGATAATCTCGGCCAATTTCAAACAAGGTTTCCAGACAGTCGGAAATAAAGGAGGGCGTGATCACTGCAACACGTTTCTGCCCTTTTTCAAGCAGTAATTTAAGATGCTCATCCAAATAAGGCTGGAGCCAGGGCAGAGGACCGAACCGAGATTGGAAGGCCACTGAATAATCAATATTTTTCCAGCCGAGAGCCTTAACGATGTATTCAGTAGTTTGAAAACATTGCGCGCGGTAACAATAACGGTTTTTTATAGTTATTTCAGAACAACAGGCGCCAAACTCACACACACCCTCAGAATCAGATTTCTTGATAGTTTTCTCAGGAACGCCGTGATAACTAAAAATGACATGATCAAAATTATCGGTCCTTAAATGTTTGGCTATGACAATAGACCACGCACGAATAAAAGCAGGTTCCTGAAAAAGGTCATTAACAAAGATAAGATTTGGGCGTTGCTTCCACTTCTCTGCTGCAATTTTTACCTGATGGAATACCGAAGCCGTCGTCGCTGTTGAATATTGAGGGTACATGGGGAGCAGCACCAATTCGGCAACATTTCGCCGTTCCAGTTCCTGCATTACATCCCAAATAAAAGGTTCACTATAAGCCATCCCATTTACTACGATGACCTCATCACCACCCTTGGCATTTTCCTGGTCAAATTGATTTTGGACACTCTGCTGCATGCGATCCGCATATACTTTTAGAGGTGATCCCTCATCCATCCAGATACTGGCATAGTCCTTAGCAATTCGTGGCGCCCGAAAAGGGAGGATAATCAAATTACGTAATAACCACCGCCCAATGGGATTAAAATCGAATACAAATGGGTCGGAGAAGAAATATTTGTAGAAGCTACGCAAGCCTTTCGCGGTTGGCTCAGGCGGAGTGCCTAGATTGAGTAGTAGTACGGCCTTTGTCATAACTATTGGATTCAAATTCCCACTTATTAATATCGGCGAGGAATGTAGCTGATCTTAAGCAATAACACCATCTCTAGAGAAGATGTACCTATAAAGTCCGTTCGCTAACTCTGATTAGACATGCTTATTGCTCGAGGCCCCTTATTTCGGGATCTACAGACAATTTGTTCCCGTTGGTAACAAAAAAACGAAAAATGTGCTGCATTCCCCTGTAAATTGAGTAGAATTAGGAGAATTGAAAAACTTTTTTTGTATTAATGTTTAGGTTTAACCAAGGGAATCGATTCGTGAAAACATCTCTGCATTTCTTTTTAATTTCGATCTTTACTTTATTCACCTCTGCTCTATTCGCCGGCGAGCGTATTGGCGATTTCGCATTAATCGACAACCAGGGCACACAGCATCATATGGCCTGGTATGACGACCAAAATGCTGTGGTTATCTTGCCTCAAGCCGTAGGTGCCACTGATACCGACGCTCTCGCAGCGCTACAAGACTTAGAAGCTAAGTATGCTGAGCAAGGCGTTGTGTTCTTTTTAATGAATCCAGGTATGCAAATTGATCGTGCCGCTGTATCACAAGACATCACTGCCTTAGGTGTAGAGCTTCCGGTCCTTATGGACGACGCACAACTAGCCTCTGAAGCCCTAGGGCTTACAAGACTCGATGAAGCGGTTGTTTATGACCCCAAATCCTTTGAGATGATCTACCGCGGTCCAGTAGCGACTGAACTGGAATCTTCCATTCAACGTCTTCTCAATGGGTCAGATGATTCACTAATTACAATGTCTACCAGTGGAGCATCAATCGAGTTTACCGGAACTGGAGTTCACACGGCCCCGTCTTACGTAAATGATGTAGCTCCTATAGTTAAAGAAAACTGTGCAAATTGTCACCGCGAAGGCGGTATTGCTCCGTTTGCCATGGATAGCAAGCTCGCTCTCCAAGGCTGGTCCCCAATGATTCGTGAAGTGGTAATGACCAAGCGTATGCCTCCTGGTCAAATTGACAGTAGAGTAAGCCACAACATGAAGAATGAAATGAATCTGACTGATACAGAAATGCAAACGCTAGTTCGCTGGGTTAATGCAGGCTCTCCGATAGATGGCGACAGTGATCCTCTTGTAGGATTGGTCTGGTCTGATACCAAATGGACTATTGGTGAGCAATTAGGTGAGCCTGATATGATCCTTAGGATTCCGCCTCAGGCAGTTCCAGCCACCGGTGTTGTGGATTATCGCGACATTCCTATAGATCTTAACCTTACTGAAGATCGTTGGGTCCGCGGATCTGAAGTAGCCCCCGATCAAAAAGAAGTTCTTCACCACATTATCACGACCGTCATTCCTCCTGGTGGTGGCGAAGATATGCAAACAGCTTTCTTGAGTGCAATTAACAGCTTGCCAGAAGAGCGAGCCGTTAAGATTCGTGCTGATATGTTTGCAGCACTAGCCGCTGGCGAAGCCCCACCTATCGACAAGATTTTCCAAGAAAATCCTGATATTAATGTAGGCACCTTACTTGGTGGTAGCGACCCCGACCTTGGCTCAGTAGCAGGGTATGCACCAGGGAACAGCTTTTCCTTGAACGAAGAAGGGGTAGGAGGGTTGCTAAAAGCTGGCACTAATTTAAGCCTCCAACTGCATTACACTACGTCGGGAAAAGAAGTCACCGACGAAACTGAAATCGGAATTTGGTTCTATCCTGAAGGAGAAGTGCCGGAACAGCGCATGTCTGGTGGGGTTGGCAATGCGTTCACAATCGCGATTCCCCCCCAAGCTAAAGATCACGAGATGCAATTAGTTACCTATGTAAAAGAAGAAGCTGATCTTTATAGCTTAATGCCTCACATGCATTTTCGCGGCAAGCGTATGAAGTTTACTGCTAAGTACCCCGACGGCAGCGAAGAATTACTGCTCTCAGTGCCAGCTTATGATTTCAACTGGCAATTGGCACACGAACTTGAGGAGCCTTATAGAATTCCTGCAGGGACTCAAATCATAGCAGAAGGTGCTTTCGATAACTCAGCCCAAAATCCAGCAAATCCTGATCCTTCTCTCGAAGTAAACTGGGGCGAGCAAAGCTGGGAAGAGATGTTCATGGGTTTCTATACTTGGAAGAATGTTGACCAAGGTGGTGAAGACTAGACTCTTAGTCCACTCCTAACCGAAAAAGGCGAGGGCTACCTCGCCTTTTTTATGCATGAAATTTATTGATCATTACTTTGACTAGTCTTAGTTAACTGAGTTTACAAAGGGAGCATCCAAGCTTTTGGTGTCCTCTTGCTGTGCAGCTATTAAAGGCCTTGATCAATAGCACTTTTCTCATTCGCTTATTGCATTCAATAAATGTGTACTTGTGAACTCTATTTTTCTGCAATACTTAGCTTAGAGGGGCTACGATTCAGCACTTAAATACACTGATGCTATAAACATGCGGCGACCATCATTGACCCCTGGGGGGCGGAAGCGTCCAATCGCAGCCTGGGCAATTTGGGTCCACATTATTCTGATCCATTACTTCAAAAATAAAATCTCGCCACACTTCATTTGGCTGCCATACTGTATTCATATCGGCTTTAGCTAATTCCACAGAAGTATTGTCATAAATTACGCGGTAAAGAAAACTAAAGGCTGTTGCGCGAGCATTAACCTGACAATGGAGCAAAGTTTTCTTTCCCCGATTGCGCTCCATAGAATCAGCAAAGGCATAAAATTCATCTGGCAATGGGTTAGAGAAATCTACAGGAACTTGCATGTATTCCATACCCAAATCTTTAATTACTATATCTGCATCGGGCAAGGCATTGGGATTGTTGGTAAATGCAATGTAGACGATTCGCTCAAACCCCTGCTCAGCAATAGTTTGAAATTGTTCTCGAGTTGGCTGACCAGCGCTGGCAAATCTTTCACTGTACTGGCGGAAGTTAATGATCTCAGTTAGCGCCGGGTCTGGATCTTCAATAGCTAAGGAAACTGACGAAAAAAACGAGAGGAATATAACCCCAACTAGTAGCTTGTTCATTATTACTCCATATTAAGCAAAATCAGAATTGGGTAACTGGATCATATAAATCCGATAACAGCAGATACTATATCAAATGGCTGAGTAATAACCCAAAAATGAGGCACTCCACAGGTATGGATGAAGAAATACTAAAGCGCTGGCATCACCAACACTCTTTTGGTCAGGACCAGAAACGCCCTGGTGAATTCAGAACCTTGCTAGTAATCACCCTAACCGCAAGCATGATGATAGTTGAGATTGCCGCTGGGATCGCCTTTGGCTCAATGGCTCTTTTAGCAGATGGATTACATATGGGGAGCCATGCCGTTGCCCTAAGTATCAATGCATTTGCCTACGTTTATGCCCGTCGCCATGCTCACAATGAACGTTACAGTTTTGGCACTGGGAAAGTAAATACACTAGGAGGATATACCGGTGCAATCTTGCTAGCAGTATTCGCCACTATGATGGCTTTCGAAAGCATTACGCGCTTAATTGAGCCTGTAGAAATTGCTTTTAATCAAGCTATTTTTGTAGCTGTAGTTGGCCTGATTGTTAATGGTGCATCAGTATTGATTCTAGGCATGGATCATGGCCATAACCATGATCACCATCATCACCATCATCACCATCATGATCATAATTTGAAATCAGCCTACCTGCATGTCTTAGCCGATGCGCTCACATCATTGTTAGCCATATTCGCGCTTCTGATAGGAAAGTATTTCGGTGCAATCTGGATGGACCCGTTAATGGGGATTGTCGGTGCAATTCTGGTAGCGAGGTGGTCTTTCAGTTTATTGAAAACAACCAGTACAATAATTCTTGACGAACAGGCATCAGCAGACATATGTAATACTATTCAGCTTGCTATCGAATCTGAAGAAAGCAGCAGAATTACTGACCTTCATGTTTGGACTATCGGTCCTGGCATCTATTCAGCGGTGATTTCAATCGTTTCCAACAATCCACAACAACCAGCCTACTACAAATCCAGAATCGCAGAACATATTGAGTTGCAGCATGTTAGCGTCGAAGTGAATGCTTATGATGAGCAGAGTTAATGTCTTGATTGATTTATTATGAGTCCAGGAAGTTTCTCACTCTATTTAAGAATGCCGCCCGACACTAAGGTTTATGAATTAGATTTACGCCAAGATCAGGTAGGAAATCAATTTCATTCTGGCTATCCCTGTTTGCAAGACTCGAATATCCCTCAAAAATTTTTATTGACTGGGGACGGAGCACTTACCCTTTGGCAACTTAATTCAATACAGTCGGGTCATTTACATCTCGCTTAAATCATGCGTTACAGCGAATTTAATTAATTAGAATTCACAGAACAGCTCGTTTTCCAAAGAAGTTAATGCGTATACCTTATCTTCCCAAACGATTCAAAACGCTGAACCCTGCTCTAACCTCCCCATTTCAGAAAGTTCAAAAATTCTCGACGGTTCTTTGGCCCATAGGTGAGAAAGTTTGGTTGCGGGTCTTCCTGATAGGCTAATTTCTCCTTGGTTACGAAATCTGTGGACGTTAAAGCCCGGATTTCTGCATTATCAATACCATAAGGAACCGAAGCGTTTAATCCAAATACCTTGCGCCTAAGTTCTGAGGTTATCTCGGTGTAGCCATAGCGCTCCCTAAATTCTTCAGAAATCTGAAAGGTTCTAAACGCCTGAATCTGATCTTGAGGAGATCCATACCAGATAGAGTCTGTTCCCCAAAGTACGTTTTCTTCACCGCAGTATTTTAAAAGCTTGCCAAGTGCGTGAGCTGCATTATCTGGGTCACGCATTAAGAAGCGCCAAGTGCTTCCTAATTCCGCAAAGACATTAGCATTTGGCCCAACTTCGTTATCTACAAGTGACTGAATTAGGGTATCAATGCCATCACGACCAGAACCATCTACAAATTCTTGCTCTTGATTACCACCAACGAAACTTGAGTGATAAACTAGGAAATTCATGTCCGGAAACATTTTAGCAACAATTCCAATATCACTAGACTGGCTATGCTCATAGGATTGAGGTCCGAAAGGCAATCCTTTGTGAACACAGATATTTTTTACACCTAATCTCTGAGCACGTTCAATCATTGCAACACCAGGATCATCGTGCAGAAAAAAACCAATACCGCCGGGGCCATATTGGGTATAGGTTTTAAAGGCAGAAATATTCCAGTTTTCTGCCAGCTCATCCATACCTTCTAAATCGCCTTCTTGATTTGGATTTACCCGGCCATGAATCATTAATCGCTTACTTCCGCTCAGTTCAGCAACGATCTGACGAGTTTTGTCTGCATCTTCAATGGTTACCGGTTCATTTTCGCGGGTAGAGGGAACAAAGGACAACACCATTATGTCCGTATCACTGTCGAGGAAAATATCCTTTATGAATTCACTCTCAGAAAGGCAATTAAGATAACCGCGATCATCACCTGTTGCTCCAGCTTCACAACTGGCTTTGTCCATGCCAGCATAGGGTCTGGAACTGGGAGGGATGCGACCCAGCCAATCTCCTTCCGGGTTTACATAGTGCCCCTGAACATCAAAAATAAACTCACCTCCACTAACTTCGGCATTTGCGGAATCATTGTCCAAAGCACTTTCATCACGGACATCGTAAAAGCCACCAGTGCGGCCGTGATATGCATTTGCCTGATTTATTGCTAATAAGGTGCTTGCTGCTCCACAGCTCGACACTAAAAATTGTCGACGAGACTGTCCTTTGCGCTTGGAATAATCGGTTGCCAGTTCCAGAGCTCGCTTGTTACCCTGCTGACTGCGTTCTGAAATGGGTATAGGTTCGTACTCTCCATTTGAAGTACTATCGATTTTAATAGGCAGCCTGAGGCCGTCTTTATCTAATAAATCTTTTGTTGTCATTTAAATTTCCCCTCAGATTTTTTTCTTTTGAACTTACATACCTCACACCAATAATTTCTGTTCTACTAATTCGATGGGCTTAGTTCAAGCTTTTCATAAAGAACACTTTCTATCTTGTTGCGCGAATAAAACGCAGGAAAAACTTTATCGTTTGCCCAAAGTTCAAATAGGTTCTCATACAAAGGACTGTCTGGATCCCCTACCTGTCCTGGAGTATTCATTCCTAACGTATTATCCCAGTCACGAGTATCTATAAAGATTCGAAAGGATGCACCTGACGTTTGATTGTCGCCACTGCCAGTATTCCCTAACGTAAATCCATTACCGCCTCGTGGTAGAGGGCCAACGTTTAATCGTTGCTGAAGCTCATCGTTTAGCGCCGGACTAAGGGGATGACGAATAAGTGCATGTTTATATTCTTCCTGTCCATACACCCAATTCTCAATATTCGGTCCAAGTTTTTCCCTTAAGGTTGCAATACCTTGGCTTAAGGTGTGAATCAAAAACTCGTCACGCCCTTGAATCGGATCCACACCAAAATCTCCATCTGGAGCCAGCAGCATATCGATTGTGGTTTTCATACCAACGCTCAAATAACTCTGGGCAATTTCCGGTACCTTTAATGCTTCGATGTTATCTAACAATTGGCGTTCGAAAGCGACATAGATACCAGCCTCAATGGAATCCTTATTCAATACGAAATCCCAATTAAGCAGCATCTGTCTTGCTTGTTCTACCTGCGGATCTTCCGCTTCCAGGCCTTTAAAGAAAGGCATAAGCGTACGCGCTGGTATAGACAAGTAATCATGTTGCAATTCAATCATGTCGGTCATATTAAATTTTCGACCAGACCCTAACACTTCACTACCGCGCGCCCAGCGAAACGGATCAGTCCAGGTAAAACCGATCGCATCTAGGTAAGGATAATTAGGCGGCGTATAGTTACTATTGGATGTTTCGATAAAACCTCGCTCTGGATTATATTCATTGGGCTTAGCTTTTATAGGGAGATAACCATCCCACTCATATCGGCCATCGCCTGGAACGGGCACCATACCGCTGAAATTACGGCGAATAGGAGCGATGCCTACCGCCTGCCAACCAATATTGCCTTCACGATCCGCCCAGATCATATTCTCCCCGGGGATATTGCTGTAATTCGACGCTTCACGAAACTCTTCCCAAGTTTGAGCTTGATCCATCCGTAATGATGCTAGATAAGGTGCACCTCCTACTTCCATCCAAGCGGGCCGAACTGCATAAGCTAAATTGTTTTCCGCGTCTTCAAAACTTACTGGGCCATGACGAGTGTATTTGAGTTCGAGCTCAACAGGCTCTGAACCTTTAACGTTAATTGTTTCAGAAATAACTCGCATTTGTTCCCAGTAGCCGTTGTAACGATATTGATTTGGATTCAAGGGATTGGTTTCATAAACATAAAGATCTTCGCCATCAGTATTAAATACAGTTAGACCCCAGGCACCGAATTCGTTGTGACCAATCGAAATACCAGGAATTTCAGGCTCACCACCTCCGATGACATTCCAGCCTGGGCCCACTAAATGTGACCAATAACGCAGTGATGGTACAGCCTGGCTACGGTGTGGGTCATTAATCATCATGGGCCAACCATCTTGCGTTAATTCGCCACTGACTACCCAGTTATTACTACCAATATCATCGATGCTGCGTTTTTGAAGTTCTTTCTCTTCCTCGTTCATAACTGAGGCAATGTTTTCGAAAGCTATTTCTGAATTACGAAACTCCGCTAAAACAATATCATCAGGCTCAAATCGGATCGGCCGTCGATAGCTGGTGTACAAATGCAGAACATCATTTCTAACTAATGAGTCGCAATTAACTAGTGGGTCTAAAGTGAGAATCGGGTCATGCGGATGAAAATAACGAAGCTCACGAACTTTCTCCTCGCCGATTGTACAAACTGCCCGACCAGTGTTTAGCTCAAGTCCAATATTTCCGAGTAATCCCTGATGTCGGGAAATTACAACCTCCGGCGTCCAGAACTTCGGTTCGATCCCCAACAAGTGAAATGGCAAAGGTAAATCGTCTGGAGCTGTCAAAGCTTCTTCGATATAGGCGTTAACACCAGCGACGAAGGCAGTGATGATTCCCACGCCGTTAGGGTGATAGTGATTCATCTCTTGGGTCATGTCACCACGAAACTTAAATAATCGGGTACCATGATCTCTGTCGATAGCCCGCTGGCCCAAAATCTCCGCGGTAGTGCCGGTTGCCTGTGCCCGCCAAATTTCAAATTGAAATAGCCTGTCACGGGCAGCACTGTATCCTTGGGCAAAAAACAAATCATGCTCTGTTTGAGCATAAATATGAGAAATACCCCACCGATCCTTAAGGATCTCCACGGATTGTTCGAGTCCCTCTAGGGAAATCCTGGACGTGGTTTGGGCTAAAGTCACATTGCAGGCGATTAGAGTAAGGATAGAGACTAGAATCTTGCGTATAGCAGCAGTCATTGTGCGTTCCTTTTTCTTATTCACTACTTTCGATGGCTCTGAAAAGTTCCCAACTATACCTTAGAAAAGTCGATCTGAGCTACGGCTGAAGCCCCGATAGCCGGGACCAACCAAGAAATAGAGCTATCCCAGATCTTTAATGGCCAGAAGCGCATACGAAGCAAAATGCCTACTCTGCTAATTCCGTTAGGAGTTGCAATGCAAATTGCGCTTTGTCCGCTGGTACAAAAACATGATCATGGTAATAGGCCGCTACAACGTTCGCTGGAATACCATTGCTTGCCAGTTTATTTGCGACTGCTGCAGTAAATCCGACCGCTTCAAGACTAGAGTGAACCGACAATGTGATTCCTTTTAATACAGAATCATATTTGATGTTAGCTTCGTCAGCATTTTGTTGCGAAAAAAGAAGGCTTAGCCCTTCTTCCTCCCGAAAACTGGCTATGGGAGCTAATTTTAATATGTCACTAAGGTCGCCATTAGTAATTGTACAAAACACAAAATCACCATCCAGCAATTTCGGTTGCATTAACGTCAAAAGCTTTTCGAGATTTTTTTCTCCTGACACGCGCCAATCTTCCTTTTTCCCTTTGGTTTATTTCTAATCTATTTCTGCAGAAATTTCTTCATAAAAACCTGGAATACTTCTTTGCATAAACAAACCATTCTCTGCTTGTGTCCAACTAAGCCCCTCGTCAATAATTTCATCAGGTGCATCATCAAATTCTAGCCCATTTCGTATCAAACTAGTCATGCGCTCTCTCACTGCTTCCATTTGGTTTCGAAAATTCAGCACGTCTCGTCTATTCATAACTGCACCATGACCGGGGATTGCCGTATCGAAATCGATTGCGAGAATATTATTCATAGTTCCCACCCAGCCATGACTAGACCCACCATTACCATAATCAATGAATGGTGCCGTTCCATGCAAGAGATCGCCTCCATGGACGGTTTTTAAATCTGGAAAATACACCACAGAATCACCATTAGTGTGACCTCTACCCAAGTGATAGACCTGAACCTCCACTCCTCCCAGGAAAACAGAAGTCTCACCGCTATAAACAATTCGCGGCAACCCATCCTGATTCCCACGTATCATATTTTCACGTGCGTTTTTATGCGCAATGACTTCAGCAATAGGTAAAAAACCAGCATTGCTTCCCGAATGATCGCCATGATGATGTGTGTTGATGACATAGCGCACCGGTAAATTGCTCACGGAAGCAACAAGAGATTGAATTTCATCAAAGTCCTGGGGAAATTTATCATCAATCAGAATTACACCTTCCGAAGTTATTCTGACACCAATATTCCCACCGGGCCCAGTAATCATGTGTAGGCCGTCTTTTACTTCCGCAATACTGAGTCTGTTTTGCGCGTTAGTGGGAGAAGTAAATACTGCGAATGCAGTCATCATTGTGACAACAAAACAAATTTGAGTGATTTTTTGTGAAAATCTATTTTTTATTATCAGATTCATATTAGTCCATCCAATGCTAGTCAATCATTAATGAAAGGAATCGAAAGGCATAGATCCGCTCAACATTTCTGTTGGCCCTCATCTTCGATCTGTGAAATTACATTCAGTTATCTTAATTTCCCCTTAAGCCAACGCAACACCTAAACTTGAAATCACGAATTTGTATAGAAAGTAAGTTCACTTATTGTCAGCCTGTTTATGGCCACTATTGATTTCAGTACGCCACTGATTCTGAAAAACTGTACATAATTATGACGCCTGCAATGATCAAAAGAATTCCAATAACTGCAGCCATGTCAAGTTTTTGATCAAAAATAATCCATCCGAGGATCGTGATTAGCGCAACTCCAACGCCTGACCAGATGGCATATGCCATACCAACAGGAATGGTTCGTAACGTTAATGAAAGAAAGAAAAACGCCGAACTGTAGCCCACCGCTACAATTATTGATGGTACTAGCACTGTAAACCCTTCGCTGGCCTTTAATCCGGAAGTAGCAATAACCTCAGACACGATCGCTATCGATAAAAATATCCAATTCTTCATAAGTTTTCTCTAAGCATATTGTTTATATCCAGGCAAACTGATGCACTTTTATATTGTCCTAATTGGAATCGTTGAATTGCTTGAGTTTGCGTTTACGAAATAGGCACCATTTTACGAATCTTGCCATCGCCTTTGGTGAGGAAATACAGCTCCCCCTGAGAGTCGATACCAAGTCTAAGGCCAGCACGGTTTCCCCTAGAATAAGTATTAGGAAAACCTAATGCGTCTGCGATATTTCTTTCGACCCCGAAAAATTCTATTCGCAGTTCTAAAATCGTAGCTGGATTATCTGCTTCCAAGTTGTTCGTATCGATATAAAAAACACGGCCAGTCACCATATCAGTAAAAACGAATTTGCCTTGCAGCTCAGGTATTAAAGTTCCTCGGTATACAAAACCGCTACTAATAGCATTACCTTCGTCGTGGTCAAATTGAGCTACCGGGTAATTAAATTCTTGTTCATCTCCGGGTCTTGGATACACTGGATTGGGCCTAACATCGCCGATTCCGAACGCAGTCGCAAAAGTTCCCTCTCTTACCCGCCAGCCATAGTTAGCTCCAGCTACACCAATATTAATTTCTTCTATTTGGGTTTGGCCTATGTCGCAGATGTACATCGTGCCGTCTCTATCAAAAGAGAATGCTTGTGCGTGGCGCAGCCCGTAGGCCCAAATTTCTGGGGCGAAGCCAGCAACTCCCACAAATGGATTATCTGTCGGAATACCATAAGCTGCATCACCTACTCCACCCAAAGGATCTATCCGTAAAATACTGGACATAGGTTCTGTTGTAGACTGACCATACTCATAAGGGTCATTAGCCCCACCGCCGTCGCCGAAACTTGCATAGAGCATCCCGTAATCAGCGTCCCCAGGATTGGCCGCTGGGTTAAATGCTATAGTCCCAATGTTGTGGTTCTGATCGAACTGACCCATTCGAAAAATTTCGCGTGACGTGCCAGAAAATGTATTGGATATAGGGTCACTGCTAGTCCATTCAAGAATTACACTTTCATGATTATCCGCAGCGTTATCTAGATAATTTGCGACACCCGCATCTGAAGGAGAACTAGACGCAGTATAAAATTTTCCAAAACCCGCACGGCCAGCTTGGGCGAAGTCAGGATGAAAAGCTACTCCAGCTACTCCCGTTTCATTGGGGAAAGTTGAGTCACTAAAATCAATGTCTTCATTACGCATATCGAGATAGATTGTAGGGTTAATGCCATTTTCATCAGTGAGGTAAATAGGCCCTCGCAGGTCATTTATAACTAAGCGGCCAGATCCATCCGGAAGAGGCATCATATATTGTATACGCGCATAAGCGCCGTTAGTTTGACGAGGCATAGCAGAGTCTTCAGTGCGTGGGACTTGAACAAAGTCTTCGAGCGTAACGCTAATATCGCCTTTCTGTATTTGCTCCGGTATTGGGTCCACGAGCGGATCTGGCCGCGATTCTGCTGCCATTAAAGGCATAGTTAATGCCAATCCAGTGATTAAAACAGAAAGAGTCGATTTCATGATTGGGTTCCGTTTGCTAAATTAGTATCTGACAACACTGACAAATAGCATGCTATTGTCAAAATCCTTACTTAATTTGAAGTTAATGCGTACATTATAGGAATAGAGAACACAAAAAAAGATGTCTGACTCAAGCTATCAAACACTTTATTATGAAGTGAAAGAACACACTGCAGAAATCATCCTTAATCGCCCACCGGCAAACTTGATAGATCGCGACATGACTCTGGAGTATCACCACGCTCTCAGCACGGCGGATGCCGACCCTGAAGTTAGAGTTATCGTGTTGGCTGGCAATGGCAACGGCTTGTCCGGAGGGGTGGATTTAAAATATGTAGAGAAGTTTAACTCGAGTGATATGAAAAAGTTCCTAGAGTTGTTCTACATTGAAACAATGGCGATTGTTCGCGGTTTATCCAAACCAATAATTGCCGCAGTACACGGTTATGCTAGAGAAGGCGCATGCACACTAGCATTTGCCTGTGACATAATCATTGCCGCTGATGATGCTGACTTCGGCTATCCAGGTGTACCAAACTTAGCCGCTCCTCCTGGCATGCATGTCTGGATACTGCAGCGATTAATCGGGCGCATGAAAGCTGCAGAACTTATCTTCACTGGAAAATCTCTAGGGGCTGCACAAGCTGAACGGATGGGGCTTATTACCAAAGTCGTGAGCGCAGGAAGTCTAATGTACGAGGCAGAAAAAATGTCTGCCAAGATTGCGGAAATGTCGCCTCTAGCCCTGAAGCGCACTCGAAAGTTGCTCTATGAAATGGAAGATATGGATTTCCAGCAGGTTCCAGAGGCCGCGGTAGAAGCTCTTTCCTCAGCCTTTGATAGTGAAGATAGCCAGGAGGCTCGAAAAGCTTATATTGAGAAAAGAAAACCTGTCTGGACCGGCAGATGAATAAACAAATTTATTACTAAATTATTGATATTATTATATATTATTTCTAGTTTGAGCTATATCAATCTCAGGAGTAGACTAACCCTAATAAGAATTCTGGCGTTCCACAGGGTTCCAGAATTAGTTGAAATCACTTTTGAATGGAGTAGTCGGAGTGGTAATAAGCAAAAATGTCTTTAAAGATATACGTAATACGCGGACCAAAAGATTTTTGAGATCCATTTACTCGTTAGGCACTATTGCTTTCATGCTAAGCGGTTGTTCCTTTCGGGGCGTCTATCTCTATGAAAGTTCAGACCAAGGCACGCCACTAAACAGCGGCGAGCATAGAAATTTCCATTTCTTTACGAAAGATCCAAACTACGATACTGGAATCAATTTACAATCTGGTGCTAACTACTCATTAGACATCACTATCCTAAGCTACTGGATTGATAGTTATATTGAGAAAAATGAGGATCAAGAATCTATAGATGAACGTGGCTTTGCTAACAGTGTTATGCCGTATGAGTTTCTTGGCTTAACTCGGCGCTCAAAAGAGCATCGCTGGTTCGAGCTCATGTTGTATCAATCTCGCTGCAGTCGCGAAAGTCTTCGTGGAATTACTGAGTTAAACGTCAATGGAGAAAATGGAAGTTATAATTTTACCGCAGCTTGTGACGGCGAACTCACCCTGTTTGTTAACGACAGTCATGGTTTTTATGGCAACAACGTAGGATACGCTAATATTACACTGTCGCGGGTAAACTGATTGCCGTCACCTTCGCAAGAGGTGTCAGATGCATACAGTAAATCAAATTTTAAGCCAGAAACAGACTAACGAGATCTGGTCAATCGGTCCCGACGCGAGCGTATTAGAAGCGATTCAAGCCATGGCGGACAAACGCGCAGGTGCTTTAATCGTTCTTCGAGGGCCAAAACTTGTAGGCATAATCTCGGAACGTGATTACGCCAGAGAAGTCATCCTCAAAGGCAGAAAATCTCACGACACTTCTGTAGCCGAAATAATGAGCTCAAAAGTAGTTACGGTTTCTTCCTCAGAAAGTGTCAGATCATCTTTAGCTTTAATGACCGACAATCACATTCGCCACCTCCCCATTGTTGATAATGGGCGTGTAATGGGGATGGTGTCAATTGGTGACCTGGTCAGAGATATTATTAGTGACCAACAATCTACCATTGAACAACTGGAAAGCTATATCAGGGGTTAACAGCCTCCACCACTGTCTCTTCCACTTGGAATCCGCTGGTTGCATTCCGCTTAAAAGTTAGCCGGCGATTAATACAGAGCGGTTTTTCATCCTCTATGTGGCTAACATAAAGGATACTCGTCGTAAATTGTTCAGCAATTTTATCCAATATATCTAGTATTAATATACGATGAAATTCATCAAGACCAACACAGGGCTCATCAAGGATAAGAATTTGTGGCTGCTTCACCATCGCTCGCGCTAACAGAACCAATCTTTGTTGCCCAAATGAAATTTCGTGATAAAAATATTTTGCCAGATCCGAAATCTGCAGCGCATTTAACCAGCTTTTGGCAATATCAGTTTCCTGAGTGCCACTATCATCATAGAGTCCAACGGAATCAAAGAATCCAGAAACTACAACATCTAGCACCTTCCAACCTTTCGAATACTTGTTATGTAATTCATTAGAGACAATTCCAAATTTCGCCTTAACCTCCCAGATGGTTTCGCCGCTACCTTTTTTGCGCCCAAATAGCTTTACGTCCTGACCATAGGCCTTATGATTGTCACCATCGATTAGACTAAGTAGCGTAGATTTCCCACAGCCATTAGGCCCTTCGATTACTACATGCTGACCAGGATGCATTATCCAGCTAAAGTTTTCTAACACTGAGTGCTCACCATAAGCGGCATTAACAGAATTGAGTTCTATAAGCGGTTTGCCCGAGTCTGTTTGATATTTATCAAAAAGCGATTGATTTTGTGGAAGCCTGTCCAACAAAACTGGTTTCTTATTTTTTACCTTTTCAAACGCTGCACCATTCTCAATAACCTCCCTTTTACCTTTTTCCAACAACCGGAGCCCATCCAGAAGAGCAATATGATTAACCCCCGACAGAATATCTCTAGCTCGGCGACAAAGTTGGATACTGGAAAATCCCGAATGGAGAAACTTCTCGATACAAATCTTGATTTTCACTTGAGAATCTAAATCAATACTTTCCATAGGGTCATCAAGGATTAACAACTGCGCCACCCCAGGGCGGTATCCATAAAGAGCGCGAGCAATTAACGCCTTCCTAATTTGCCCAGACGAGAGAAAACGAATACCTCTCTCTACTAAGGCGCTTAAATCTAGTTCAGTGACAAGCTGCTCAAATAATACGTTATTAGCATGAAGTGTTGATCTGGAGCTTTGTATTAATTCCCAAACGAGTGTGCCAGAATCTTCCGCGTCTGCGCTGTACTCGCTGACGTCCAAGCGATTATCTCGCTGCCAGAGTTTTTGCTGCTCTTCAAAAGAAACTATATGGATATCACGACTGGGTTGGAATCCTTCAGCGTATTGAACATATTTGCCCGACTCAATACGCTTGGACGCGAGCAAACTAGCAAGCACAGACTTCCCGGCACCATTGGGGCCGAAGAAACACCAATGCTGACCTTGTTCTACCACCAATTCATCAATGTGCAGAACTTTGTGTAAACCAAGGCGGCAGATCGCATCGTTAACTCTAAGCAATTCAGTCATTTTTCAAAGAATTAATTTCCTTAACTTAAAAAAAATGTTTCCGTAATCTTTGTAGCCAAGCAAAGCTGATATAGTTCGTTCGTCGCTAGCTTTTGAATTTCATCGAAGTCTTGCCAGCTTTATTATATCCGCGCACCAAAATGCTTATTAGAAAAAAGCTTTATCATAGAGCCGCAGGATTTACCGACAGCCTTATCTATCAAAAAAGTACCCTACCCAAAATCAACGCGGAATAATTCATTCCTAATGAAAGGATTAAACCTTAATACTTGAAAGTAGATTTTCTTGTGTCGTTTATATTCGCGATTAAGGTCTATTACCCAGAGCACGCTGCATCACTTCATATTGAATAGCCATCATATGCCCAATAGATCTGCGCCAGTATTCAGAATTGTGGCGACCACTGCTTTGCATAAAATCGAATGGAACATCGTTTATCATTAAAAGTTGAGCCATTTCCCTCGCATCAGAAATTAAGCCATCTTCTGTACCTGAATCGATATAAATATGCGGCATCTGACTCTTTGGGACTGAATAAATAATTTCAAATGGATCGTAGGCCTTAGCCTGATCTTCTGTTACAAACGCGGTCCCCCTGGGTGTGCGTTCGTCTTGAGTAGAGAAGTTATCAATATTAATAATGCCAGATATAAACAAATCAGCTTCAGCTAATCGAGCTTCATCTTCGAGGCTTCTCTCCCGATTCTGAGCCTGAGGCACCAAACCTAAAGCGATTGCTGAACCGCTGCTTCGAGCATAGCTCAAGGCACCAGAGGTTGATCCAATTGAAACAAACATCTCGGGGTGTCGCAATCCGAGTGCGAAAGCGCCAAAACCTCCCATAGACAGGCCGGATATTGCTCGTCCTTCTCGACGCGCCTCGGTACGAAAGTTTTTATCAACATAACCAATTACATCCTCAATAATATGGTCTTCCCAGTTATTAGTCTGGCCAACTTCATTTTGTGCAAAATTCACAAACCAACTGTTACCTCCGTCGGGTAATACCAGAATTAAATTGTCTAGATTGCGGGAGTAGAAAGCACCAGGAAGGTTGCGCGCCCACACGGTATAGTTCTGCATATAGCCATGCAGTAGATAAAGAACTGAGTAACGCTTCTCGCTTTCCCAATAGTCTGCAGGAAAAACAATGTCGAATTTCATCATCCGATTGACTGCCGGGCTAAAAAATTCGACTGTTTCGAGGCCCGGCGGTAGTGGCGCCTGAATTGTTTGTAAAGATTGACTTTGTGCCGCCGCTGCATAAATAAACACCAAACAAAAACTTGAAACCAAGGCTAGTTTACTAGAGAAGACCTTCATAATTTACTTAATTTATAGTTCATATAATCGTATTTATATCATTTTTTACACTTGGGTTCCCCAGCTACTACGACTGAAAGGTCGATGCTATAGTTGGTTATAACTATATTGTGATAGCTAAACTTGATGCCATATAAAAGCAAAATTTTATGGATATTCTGCAGTCTCCATTGGACAGCAGTATCGGGCTCTGCAGAAAATAACGGCGAACAGCTCTTTCTGGAAAATTGCGCTGAATGCCATCAGGTCGATGGCAAAGGAATTCCCAATATTTATCCAGCTCTAGCTGGAAACGAACTCGTCCAAGCAAGTGGTGAGGATGTAGCTCTAGTGTTAATTATAGGAAGAGGAGAGATGCCCTCCTTTGATGGCGCCATTTCCAGTGAGGAAATGGCATCTATTATTAACTATGTACGCAATTCCTTTGGCAATAAAGGCGAGTCAATTACGGGCAAATCAATTGAATCTTTGCAATAAAAAAGAGAAACCAAAGCTAACCCCGCACTTTTAAATCTCCCTCTATAATAAGCGAGCTCTATGACATTTATGTAATTGAGCTGCTATGCTTATCCACACTGCTAGATAGAAGAATTTTTAGAGAATCAAAATGTTTAGACCTGCCGTTCTGTTGTTAACATTATTTGCATCATCACTGGCTTTAGCACAAGAAGGTGAACGGACTGCTGTACTCGAGACTATTCAGAAATTTTTTACTTCTATAGAGACCCGCGACCGAGGTTTGCTGGAATCGATTTTAGTGCCTGGCTCGTTGAATATTTCAGTAAGAGAACTAGACAATGGTGATGCCAGCTTTAATGTTAGGAGCTATGAAGAAGTTATTGCTACTCTAACTCGACCCGGCCGACCGGCACTGGAACGCTCGTGGAATGAAACTGTTTTAATCCAAGGTTTTATAGCAATCGTATGGACGCCCTATGATTTCCATATAGATGGAGAATTTAGTCATTGCGGCGTAGATTCATTTCAATTAATTAAACAAGACAACCAGTGGCTTATCAGCAACTCAAGCTGGACTCTTGAAACTAAAAACTGCCCAACTAGTCCTTTAGGTGCTATCAATTAGAAAATTCGAAGCATAAGCAAAGAGTTAAATTGATTAGTGCAGCCCAACCCTCAAAGATTTTTAGATTTCACCACCAACATTTTTTCTATTTGCATATCGTCATAAGTGTAAGGAATACCACCCACTCCATAACCAGATTGCCTTAGCCCAGTGAATGGCATCCAATCTACTCGAAACGCTGTGTGGTCATTTACCATAACTGCCGAGGCATTGAGGTGTCGATAGGCATACATTGCCTTATCGATGTCTTGCGTCATAACCGAAGCCTGGAAAGAAAAAGGTACATCGTTAGCCATATTAATGGCCTCTTCCATGTTCTTGCAACTAAACACAGAGACTATAGGTCCGAAAACCTCATTCTTACTCAAACTTACATCAGTCGGCGGATTTAATAACACCGTTGGCTTGTAAAGTGCTGCAGAAATTTTCTCTCCGCCTGTAACAAGCTCCGCACCCATTGCGACTGCCTCTTGAACCCACTTTTCTACACGATCTGTTTCCTCGTGACGAATCATCGGCCCAACTTCAGTGGCAGGATCAGCCGGGTCACCTACTATCAAAGTATCCGCCATTTCACTTAATTTTTTAGCTATTGTTTCGGCAATTGATTGGTGGGCAAAAATTCGCTGGACCGAAACACACACTTGCCCAGCATGGTAGAAACCGCCTTTGGCAAGTAACGGCAACATCGCATCAAGATCTGCATCTTCCGCAACTATCACAGGTGCTGCACCACCATGCTCCAAAGCACAGCGTGTTCCCGGAGCCAATTTACTCTTTAACATCCAACCGACTTTGCCACTGCCAATAAAACTGAAAAATGCAATGCGGGGGTCAGTCACCATGTTAGTTGCAGTGACATTGCTGGTTACAGCTACTGCTTGTGCGTATTCGGCTGGCAATCCTGCTTCTCGTAATAATTCAACAAATTTAAAACAGGACAAAGCTGTGTCGCTAGCAGGTTTAACGATAACTGGGCAACCGCTGGCAACAGCCGGACCGACCTGATGAACGATTAGGTTCAAAGGATGATTAAAAGCACTTACTGCCATGACTGGCCCAATCGGCTCCTTGCTTGTCATTGCTAAGCGATTCGATGATGCAGGATTTATGCCCATCGGAATTTCAGTGCCATGCTCCGAGCGCACACATTCAATACAATTCTTCATGCCATCTATAGCTCGATCAACTTCCACTTGAGAATCAGTAAATGGTTTGCCACCCTCACTTAAAGCAAGATTCACAAGCTCATCAAACTGCGCTTGCATTAACTCTGCCGTCTTCTCCAAGACTTCTACTCGCTCATGAACCGGCAGCCATCGGGAGCGATCATTGAATAGTTCAGAAGCATTATTTAACGCGCGGTCGGCGCCCTCCTCATCAATTCTCTCTACAGATCCGACAACCGAACCATCATAGGGCGAAGTAATTTCAACGACGTCGGCAGCACTTGCTCCAGGAACCATGACTTTAAATTCATTCAAAGCAGCAATCCTTCTTTTACTAAAACGTTTAGATCAAATAGAAAAGACTAAGCGGGAATAAAATGATTCATTCCCTCAACGCTTTTAACAGTGCCAGATCTCCCTATTTGTTCTGATTTGGTCATACTTAGTAACAGATCAATATCTGTGGGGGTATTAGCTATGAATCGCTGATTAGTATCTGCGAGACGCCCAATGACAATACCTTTTTCTGGAATACCACGGGCAAAACACACAGTATACGTTTCTATGGTAGCAGCGCCATTCGGTGTTTCGATGAATTCTGGGCTAGCCAGAGCATCTATTTCGCCTTGATAAGCACTAGGCTTTTCTCGCTCCCATTTGCCCTCAACTGGTTTCGCCGAATAAATTCCTGTCGCATGTTTAGAAAGATAACCACCGTTCGCTGTGACACAGCCATAATGTCTGGGGTTAGTTCTTAATTTAGGCAGCATCGTGGCAATAGCATGCATTGAATAATTGTTGCCCGGACCACCAAAGAAAGGTAGACCGCCTGTCACCGTTAAGCCTCTTGGATCATCATAGGCTAAGCCGAGTTCTTCACATGCCAACTCTACTGCTGAAGGAAAACAGGAATAGAAATCGAAGTAATTGATGTCATCTAAGCTAATACCAGCCATGGCAAAGGCATGTTTACAGTTAACTCCAATCGCCGGAGCAGAATAGTAATTAACCCGATCCATCACCATAAGTTTTTCATTAGCCTCCGCGCAACCATGGAGGAAGACCCATTTCGCCGGATCTATCCCCAAATCCCTCGCCTTTCCAACAGAAGTCATAATCACTGCAGCGCCTTGATTCACTGCGTCCATAGCATTCATCCATTTTGGATAGGGAAAACTGATAAACCTGTTTTCTTTTGTAACTGTGGCAAGTTGTGCCGCTGTACGAGCAGTGCCATAAAAAGAATAAGGGTTGGCCGCGGCTACCCGAGAAAAATTTTCGAACACCGACCCCATCTGCATCATATGCTCTTCAATATCCAAGCCTTTGTGATGTCTGAATGCATTCTCAAACAAAGGGTAAGTCTGGATAGGTATGCCTACTCCATGAGCGAATTCATGGGGTGTCATTAACTTCTCACCTAGCCCCCTGTCCTCCTGGGACCCTTCAAACTCTTCTTTCCAGTCGAGCATAATGTCATTACGCATAGCCGTTTGGGCGGTCTTTATTGCTTCTGAACCGGCAAGTAGGACTGTTTTAACTTCGCCTGCAGCAATGCGTTCCGCCATTTCATTAATGTATTTTTGAGGTGTATTCCCACCAACATTGCCATAAATTGCATTAACTGGATTTGCACCTATACGCTGTGCGACTGCTCGCGGTGGGTTTTCTGCACGGCCAAAAGGAATCTGTAATCGAGGCCGATTGGTGGAGTCAGGAAAAATTCGAATGGAAACTACAGTATCGATCTCAGCTGCGATAGTTTCACCTATTCCTGTGTCGACAAGTGCAGCTTTAGCTGCTTCCGCAGCAATGCCCAAAGGAGGCTGTGCCTGTTCAGGCAAAAACTCTTTTTCCGTAAATTGACCTCCCCCGACTAGTATAGGAGTTGATTCTTCCACTACGTATTCCTTAAAAATTAGAGATTAAGAATGAGAATTATACTCATTGGTTTGTCGAACTTCTTATTTGCTCATTGTTTAAATAGTTATCGCGCAAGATTTTCAGTAGAGGCTGCCTTAGGTTTTCTTGGCTGTAATCTTCTTTAAAGTAACTAGTATAAACTGCTACAAGATCAAGCCTCGGATTCACGATCAGCCCCTGACCTCCCCAACCACCTTTAATCATAAACCCATCATCATCTATATAGTCCCACTGAGCAGCATTGTGACTGCCGTCGTCTCGAACAAGATTTGGATTTGGCTTTTCTAACAATTGATCAATAGTTTCCTCTGAAACTATTTGTTCTTCAGAGACAACAGAATAAGAAGGCGTAAATAACAAACCAAACCTAGCCATATCTCTCATATTAGAAAGGAAGCCTCCATGGGACAAGGGGATACCATAACGATACGCAAGAAACGAAGCATCGGATTCGGCACCAATTTTTCTCCACACCTCTCGCGTAAAAGTATCTTGAAAAGACTCTCCACTAATTTTCTCTATCAACCATGCCAATATGAATGTATTGACTCCAGAATATGAAAATTGCTGCCCTTGGTCGGCGTGTTTTGCTACTTCAAGGTTTTCAAGAAAATCATAAGGGTTATCAGGAGCGCCTTCCTCGCGATAACCATCTCCTATCGCCATAGAATATTGGTAATAACAGGATTGCCTATCAGTGTATTCATCTTGACAATCCAAACCTGTGGCCATATCGAGAATATTTCGTACGGATATGCCCGCAAAACCTGAAGCAGTGAGCTCGGGAATATAATGTTGAATCATTTCTTCTGTATCCACTAATCCCCGTTCTTCGAAGATTCTAATTAGTAGCGCCGGCATAACTTTCGCAACAGACCAGTAGATCGGCTTTTCATAGGCCTTCATGCGGGGATAAGACTCAAAAACTATTTTACCTTTATGCACAATTACCATGCCCAAGGTAGTGGTCGCATCACTACTGAGAAACCTATCAAAAGAGACTATTCCATTTCGGGTATCAACAGAAGTTTCAGCAATAGCGGGATCAAGTTCCGTCTTTAACTCGCTAACTTGGCCTCCACGATAGACATTGACTGTTGGGAAAAGTTGGTGGACATTCTTATGCATCCAGGCCATCTGTTCACCCGTGACAGTCCACCAAATATTATCCGTAGGCACTAACCTCTGCCTTTGTTGTGTCTCCAACCATTCAGCCGCTGCGATAAATTCTTCCAGCTCGGCACCAAATGCATGAAAACCATTAGATAGAATCCCAATCAAAGAAAAGGTTGCAAGTAAGCCTCTATAAAGTCTAGAAATCATATCCATTCAAAAGCATCAAATAATAAGCTTAAGCATATACAGGATTGCTTTCCAGAAGAAGACTTAGACATTTTTATTTGATGTACATTATTAACAAAAGCCACAATAGAATAGCTAACTCAGCTGATGATAGACTAAGATTCTGGTTATAAATTAGTTAATTTCTAACGAAGTGAATTTTGGATACCGTTATGTCCTTAGATCCTCAAGCCAAGGCACTCCTGGACAGCGCTGAACAATCTGGCGCTTCACCATTTAATGCTTATCCTGCGGCGGAAGCTAGAGCGATTTATGACCAGGCTAGTGAATTAGTAAAAGGCACACCACCTAATCCATTTAGTATTGAAGAATTATCCATACCTGGTCTAACCGGCGATATTCCTATTTGGATTTATCGCCCTAACGATAGTGAGAGCCTACCTTTACTTATCTACTTTCATGGTGGTGGCTACACCATAGGCTCATTAAAGAGTCACGACAGCGTCTGTCGCGCTTTGTGTGTTAAGTCCGGCTGTATCGTGGCCTCTGTTGACTATCGCTTAGCGCCAGAGAATAAGTTCCCGGCAGCCGTCGAAGATGCGTGGTCAGCAACAAAATGGCTTTCACAAAATACAGAATCAATCGGCGTTGATATAAAAAAGATAGCCATCGGCGGGGATAGCGCCGGAGGAAATTTAGCTGCAGTTGTAACGCTCTTAGCTAAGGAGTCAGGTAGTCCTCAAATTGCTTTTCAATTACTTATTTATCCCTGTACCGACATGACTTGCTCTTTCGACTCCCATAAAACCTTCGGTAAAGGCTACCGTCTTACCAATGAGCTTATAGCTTGGTTTTATGACCACTATTTTTCTGCTGATGATGATATTAAACACTGGAAAGCTTCGCCTTTGAATGCCGATGATCTTTCTGGTCTACCACCCGCGTTCGTTATTAGCGCAGGGTTTGACCCTCTGCAAGATGAAAATCGTGCTTATGCGGAAAAACTAATGCAGGCTGGTATAACTGTTAAACATTCTCATTACGAAGGCATGATCCATGGCTTCATCACTATGCCAGGAGCACTCGACAAAGCCAAAGAGGCCACAAATGAGTGTGCTGCCGAACTAAAACGGGCGTTTGAGTCATAGTCTGGCGGCCTATGCCATTTTTTATCAACTAAGTTGAAGCGTCAGCCTCAACCGAGGTAGAGATTCATTATGTCTATCAAGCTTTCATTTTTGATTCTATCTTCTTGTTCTGTGATATTTGCAAGTAGCGTGGTGTTAGCCCAGTGCAATAATACGCGAGCAGACGCCGAAATTGCGCGGGGAACAGTCTTTCTTGACGCAAATCAGAATTTACTAAAAGAGCCGGTCGAATTTGGTGTCGCTGGAGTGGTGGTATCAAACGGCTGCAATACTGTACTTACGGATAGCGCTGGCGACTACCAAATTAGTCTTGCCCCGACTGAAATATTATTTATATCTAAACCTGCAGATTACTCCACCCCTGTTGATGAGAACAATATCCCACAATTCTTCTATCGCCATTACCCTAATGGGACACCAAATGAGATTAATGGAACTTCGGTAGAATGGCTTTGGCCAGTAATTGAACCCACTGGGATCTTACCCGACTCAATAGATTTCCCACTATTTCCATCTACCATGGCTAACGAAAATTTTTTAGCCCATGGTTTTGCTGATACCCAAGCCCAGTACGGGACTGGTCAAGATATGGTGCGAGAAGAATTAGTGAATCCATTAATTGGGAACCCTTATGGCGTAAAATTTGGTCTAACAGTTGGGGATGTTGTGTTCGATAATTTAGATCTTTACGAGCGCCATAAAGCCATGATGGGTTTAATGGATATTCCACAGTGGTATTTACCCGGCAATCATGACATGAACTTTGAATCCCCGAATGGATATTTTGCTAATGAAACTTACAAAAAACATTTTGGCCCTACCTATTACTCCTTTGATTACGGTAATGTGCATTTCGTGATGCTCAATAATGTTGAGTATGCAGGCGAAGGCAAAGATTTCGGTCGTAGCGAATACCGTGGCTATATCAATCCAATTCAATTGCAATGGCTACAAAGTGATCTTAACCATATTCCACCAGAAAAATTGCTGGTGATCGCGAGCCACATTCCTTTAATTGCGGAAGCAAACGATGGCATCTCCGAACCAACGACAGGCCCGAATACAGAGAATTTCTCTGAATTACTCCAAATACTTGAGCCTTTTGAGCATATATATGGTTTAGCAGGGCATGACACCAGTAACAGCTTTAAGGTTGAAGTGAATCATAATCATGGCTGGACTGGCTCTCCCTGGATTGCCCATACGCTCGCTGAAGTTCGAGGCAGTGGATGGGTTAGGGGTCCAAAAGATCTGCGAGGTGTGCGAGATGCAATGATGGAAGACGGCAATCCGAATGGGTTTTACGTACTTAAATTTAATAATACGAAGCTAACCCCAGAATTTATACCTTTTCCTTCTGGCCCTGACGGAACTAACAGAATGCGAATTATGTTAGATCCGATTATTGACCAAGCAGAAGGTGGCAGCATTCACCGCGGCTCTCTCTCAGATGATACCAAAATCGTAGTAAATTTATTTGATGGCGGGGTAAGAGATATGGTTTGGGCCTCACTTGATGGTGCCGCTGACCAACTAATGACTTATACAGTGAGAACCGACCCTTTTATTGAGTTGCTTTTTGAGGAGTTTCTTAACTCTGATGACGCGTACCCTACTCCAGATCGCTCATCTCATATCTGGGAACTACCTCTTCCTGCCGGTCTTAATATTGGGCTTCATCACATCGTTGTATCGAGTACAGATGAATTCGGTCAAACCCAGCAAGGTACATTTAGTTTTGAAATTACAAACGATTAATTACAATCTATGACAAAAGAATATGACTATATAATCGTTGGGGCTGGCACGGCAGGGTGTGTGCTTGCTAACAGACTTTCAGCAAACCCTCAGACCGAAGTGCTGTTGTTAGAAGCAGGCGACAAGGATAATTATTTCTGGATTGATATCCCAGTTGGTTATCTGTACACCATTGGCAATACGCGAACTGACTGGTGCTATCAGACTGAACCTGATCCAGGGTTAAATGGCAGAACAATAGGTTATGCAAGAGGCAAAGTGTTAGGTGGCTGCTCCTCTATTAACGCGATGATTTATATGCGCGGCCAGAAAAGTGATTATGATCACTGGGCAGATTTGGGAAACCGGGGCTGGAGCTGGGACGAAGTCTTGCCAATTTTTAAAAAATCTGAAGATTACCAGCATGGCGCAGGGACGTTTCATGGAAGTGGCGGAGAACTCAGAGTAGAAGAACGAAGAGTGAACTGGGAAATCCTTGACGCCTGGCGCGAAGCCGCAGAACAAAGTGGTATTCCAAAAATTGCTGAATTTAATCGCGGTGATAACTTTGGCAATGCCTATTTTCAAATGAATCAACGAAGAGGTAAGCGCTGGAGTGCAACCAAAGCTTACTTGCGCCCTGTTGCTAATCGCCCCAATCTAACTGTTCTGACTCAAGCACACGTAGAACGGATCGAATTTTCGAACAATACAGGCCAATTGCAAGCTACTGGTATTCATGCACGAGTTGGAAATGATCCCTCGCATTTATTCCACGCTCATCAAGAAGTGCTGCTGGCTGCAGGCGCTATTGGATCACCACAGATACTGCAATTATCAGGAATTGGCTCAGGCAAACTATTGCAAGAGAAGGAAATAACAGTGCGCGCCGAATTAGCTGGCGTGGGTGAGAACCTGCATGACCACTTACAAGTCCGCAGCGTTTACGAAGTAAAAAACACAGTGACTCTGAACCAAAGAGCAAACTCCTTGTTTGGAAAACTGGCCATGGGTGCCGAATACCTGTTCTTTAAGTCCGGTCCGCTGACCATGCCTCCGTCACAGTTGGGCGCATTTGCAAAGAGTGATCCTGATCAGCCGTCTGCAAATATAGAATGGCATGTACAACCACTGTCTTTGGATAAGTTTGGCGACCCATTACATACATTTAATGCGATAACACCCTCTGTATGTAACTTACGCCCAAGTAGTCGCGGGCATGTGCGAATAAAAACTAGCAATGCAGAAGACTACCCGGCGATTTCTCTAAATTATCTCTCTACTTCTGAAGATGAAACTGTAGCAGTGAGAGGGTTGCAATTCACCAGAAAAATAATGGCTGCTGAAGCACTAGAACAATTCAAACCAAAAGAATTAAAACCAGGTTCAGACATTCAAACGGATGAACAACTGTTAAGCGCAGCAAGAGATCTAGGTACTACTATTTTTCATCCAGTGGGAACCTGTAAGATGGGTAATGATAATATGGCAGTGGTTAATGATCGCCTGCAGGTTCATGGTATCAAAAATTTGAGAGTAATAGACGCTTCTGTAATGCCGCGCATAACCTCGGGCAACACGAATGCGCCAACGGTAATGATCGCAGAGAAAGGGGCAGAATTTATTTTAAAAAGCAGAAAGGAAAATTAAAAAACTAAGTGGAGACACTTGGAAATATTTCCTCATCCATATTTGAGTGTAAACGAAATCGACAATTTCACTCATAATGATATTGTATATAAAACGAAGGTCTCAAACTTACTAAAAGTAGCTCAAACTATGATTTTTTATTATGCATTAAAGACTGTTTCTGTGGCTTCTCAAATTGCTCTAGAAGAAGCAGAGGCAGATTACGACCTACATGAATTAGATTTTTCAACAACAGAACAGCAATCAAATGATTATTTAAATGTTAATCCCAAGGGCCGCGTACCTGCTCTCGCAACTAAACACGGGATAATCACCGAAACACCTGCGATTTTGGTTTACATCGCGCAAACATACCCCAAGGCAAAATTAGCTCCGCTAAATGATCACTTCCAGTTCGCCAGAATGCAGGCCTTTAACAATTACCTCAGCTCAACTGTTCATGTAAATCATGCGCATAAGATTAGAGGTAATAGATGGGTGGAAAATGAAGACAAAGTATCCCAAGCAGCCATGAAAGCAAAAGTGCCAAAAACCATGGCCGAATCTTTCACTTTAATCGAAAATGAAATGTTTTCTGGCCCCTGGGTGCTGGGCGAAAACTATAGTGTCTGTGATTGTTATTTGTTTTGTATTTCAACTTGGCTTGCTGGAGATAAAGTTAGTATCGAAGATTTTCCAAAAATACATGACCACCACAAACGTATGCGGCAACGAGAGTCTGTGAAACAAGTTACCGGAATTCATGGCATTTAAATAATCTCCGTCAATTCATAAATAGTTCTCTGGAATATCCTGAGCGCTAATTCTAAGCCGGAAGTCGTGCAAGTCTGAAAACAACGTTACTGAAACCACCAACACCCTTCTCATAGAGCATAGTTCCTGTCAAAATGATGGTTAAGGTACTGGCTAGCCTGGGTTGGGACTTGTTTTTGCGACCCGGAGATCATTGATTGCAAGGCTTAGCTAACTTACATATTGGAATATTTACACTAGAGGGTAGATCATGAAAAACTGGATCAATTTGGCCTTATCCATACTGCTTTGCGGGACATTCTCTGCAAATGCACTCGGTGCGGAACTCGAACAAGTAGGGACTTTCGACTTCCCAACTTCCGCCTCAGGGGAAGCTCAGCAACACTTCACGCTGGGAGTCGGATATCTGCATAGTTTTGGCTGGAAGCAAGCTAGGGGTGAATTCCGTAAAGCCCAGGAAATTGATCCTGATTTTGCTCTTGCTTATTGGGGGGAATCTTTAACTTACAACCACCCTTTAATACCGGTTCTGCAAGACCCTGATTCGCCAAAAGAAACATTGAATCGCCTTGGTTCAACTTCAGAAGAAAGATTGTCAAAAGCACCGACAGCTAGGGAAAAAGGATTTGTAAGAGCGGCAGAGGCATTTGCATTTACGGAAGGTTCTCTAGGGGATAAAAGATTGGCATGGATGTATGCCATGCTGGACCTCTATGAAGATTTTCCTCAAGACCGAGAAGTAGCAGCCTTTACAGCAGTATCTATGTTAAGTGGCGCAACTGTCTCTGAAGACGATCGAGTGCTAAATAACTTTCTCACAGAGTCAGGCACCGAAATCAGCATGAGGGCTGGAGCAATCGCAATGGACTTGTTTCGAGAAAACCCTAACCACCCAGGTGCTGCGCACTACATAATCCACTCATTCGACCACCCTACCTACGCCCCCTTAGCGCTCACGGCTGCAGAAAAATACGCAAGTATTGCTCCCGCGGTATCTCACGCGCGCCATATGCCTACACATATCTTTATTCAGCATGGCATGTGGGACAGGGTATCTGAATGGAATGATTCAGCCTTCCAGGCAGGCTGGGATCTTTGGGAGCCCGGTGATGCTGCTGGTGACCAAAACCATTCATCTGACTGGGGACAATACGGAGACCTTCAGCGCGGAGATTTTGACCGATCTAACATGTGGATAGGGAGAGCCAGTGAAGTTTTGGAGAAGAATGGAGATCCAAGATCAACAGGCACCCTCAAAACTATGAAAGCGCGCCACATCATAGAGACTGAGAAATGGGATACTTATGAGCTGACAGATTCGTTAAATGCTGATGAACTATTAGCGCTTGGCTTGAGTGCCGCAAATCTAGGGAACCTTGATCTAGCGCAATCCGTTTCAGATAGACTAGAAGAGCTTTCCTCCCAAAGCCCTAACAATACTTCTCTTAGCCTTATAGCCATGGAAGTAACAGCTCTGACTAAGTTTAAGAAAGGGCAGGAGGATGAGGCAATCTCTATGATTATGGACGCGGTATCGATCGCTGAAAATCAATCGCCTCCAAGAGGTGCTGCAAGCCCACTAAAACCGGTTCACGAACTAGCTGGCGATATGTTGCTTGAGATGGGAAATCACGGAAAAGCTGCAGAGCTTTATGAGGCCTCTCTAGGCCGCATGGCAAACCGGCCGCGGGCACTGCTAGGAGCAGCAAGAAGTTACGCTGGCATGGATGATGCCCAGAATGCCCGACAAAGTTATCAGGCCTTTTACACTCTATGGCAGGATGACAGCCTTAGCGAAGTAAACGAAGCTAAGGGTTTTCTTGGTATTTAAGAAATAGTAAGGAGCAACTATGTCCGACAAAGTTTTTGAGAAAGTTGCAGCTAATGGACTGATTAGCCGAAGGCACCTTCTTGGGCTCGGGGTTTCTGGCACCGGTCTGGCTTTGTCTGGCGCAGCTCTTGGTGCAGACTCCGGGATAAACTTTCAAATTCCTTCTTGGTCTCGTCAACCCGGCCCCGGAGCGAGCGCTTATGGCGCCCGCTCCTCATACGCTGAAAACCTTGAGAGACTCTCGGGAGCACCAAACCCTACCTATCCTGGCGGGGGTGCCTCACGCTCACCGTTACAACATTTACAAGGAACGATCACCCCGAATAGCTTGCATTTCGAAAGACACCACGCCGGCATCCCAAATATTGACCCGTCACAACATAATTTGGTTATAAATGGCCTGGTGAGACAACCCCTCGTGTTCCGATACGAAGATCTCTTAAAGTATCAAATGGTAAGCCATATTCATTTCCTCGAATGTTCAGGTAATAGCGGAGCATTGATGCGAGGCGAGGTAGGAGGGTCTGCTCAAAGCTTGCACGGGTTAGTATCCTGCGCCGAATGGACAGGCATACCTCTGTCTACTCTTTTAGATGAAGCTGGAGTGCTTCCTGAAGCCAAATGGGTAGCAGCGGTCGGTGCCGATGCCGCGAGCATGGGAAGGTCTGTACCCATTTCCAAGGCTCTTGATGATGTTATGGTGGCTTTATATCAAAATGGAGAAGCTGTTAGGCCTGAGCAAGGTTACCCTATGCGCTTATTCTGCCCCGGTTGGGAAGGCAATATAAGCGTTAAGTGGCTGACTCAATTGAAGCTTACGGCTGAACCTACTCAATTCCGGGATGAGACAAGCAAATACACTGATACTATGCCTGATAGGTCAAGTTACCAATTTACCTTCCCCATGGGCACGAAGTCCCTTATCACATCCCCATCGGGAGAAATGACCTTGAACCAAAGGGGCATTTATCAAGTAACCGGCATCGCATGGAGTGGAGGCGGGAGCATCAGAAGAGTAGAGGTAAGCGCAGATGGAGGTCAAACCTGGGCTGAAGCGGCGATTCAGGGGCACCAACTTGATAGGGCTCTCACTCGATTCACTATACCTTGGGAATGGAATGGAGGCAGAGCAATATTGCAAAGCCGAGCGACAGATAGCCAAGGTAACGTGCAACCAACCCGTGAGGCTTTAATTGCGCAGAAAGGAACGCTAAGTTTTTATCATACGCCGTGTATACAAAGTTGGGGCGTAAACACACAAGGTGAGGTAACAAACGTTTATGTATAAAACATTCTTGTTATCGGCGGTTCTTTTTTCTATCAGCACCTATACAGCAGTTATAAATTCCCAAGAAGGCGTGAGGTTAGGTATTCCAGTAAGCGAAGAAGATCTCAGTCAGTTTGACTTGATCGCAGGACCAGATGGGAGTGGATTCCCCCCTGGCAGCGGCACAGCTAGACAAGGAAAGGAGGTGTTCGACGTTAATTGCGCAGTCTGCCATGGAGCCAATGGTGAAGGAACCTCCGGTAATACCATAATCGTAGGCGGCGATATGCAATCGGAGGGCCCCCCGTTAAGAACGGTAGGAAGCTATTGGCCTCATGCTAGTACTTTATTTGATTTTATTCGACGGGCAATGCCCGCAATTGCCCCTAAATCCCTCACTAATGAGCAAGTGTATCAAGTTACAGCTTACGTCCTATATATGAATAATATTATCACTGAGGACGTGGAACTTAATGCCACTAACTTAGCTGGTATAGAAATGCCAAATGCAGATGGCTTTATCGATAGAAGCGATATCCAATAATATATAACTACTAAATCCTAAGTTACGGCGCACGTTTTGTGCGTTGATATCTGTTATTCGGGATTCTGCAATAAATTGAAACCTTCTCTTGCACCACTCCTAATAATCCATATTATTCGCCCCGAGATTTAGGAGAGAGAATCGAATGAATTCAGTGAAGTTTTTGTCTTACTCACTTTTCGTAGTATTAACAATATCAATCGCCACGCTAAATTATGCCGCCGAAAGCGAGCTAACGATACCGCGTATCGATGGTGAACCTGCACTTTCCGATTTTGAAGGGATGCAACCCATCACACCACTCGCGAGATCAATGGCCAAGGTTGAAGACTTTATCCAGCGGGAACCATATGACGGCGAGATGCCTACTCAATCTACCGAAGCCTACATTGGCTATAACCAAGAGAACGTTCACGTAATTTTTCTTTCCTTTGATACTAACCCAGAACTAATTAGATCTAATTTAGCTCCGCGGGAAAGCATCTTTGAAGATGACAGGATTTCCGTAATGTTCGATACCTTTAATGATCAAAGATCGTCGTTCTCCTTTGCCTCTAATCCTAACGGAATTCAATTGGATGCTAGATGGACAGAAGGATCGGGAAGGCGTTCTGGGTTTGATCGCACGTTTGATGCAGTTTGGTTTAGCGAGGGCGCAATAAATGAACAAGGCTATATAGTAGCAATTACGATTCCTTTAAGAAGTCTGCGCTTTGACGAATCGGAAGAACAAATTTGGCGTGTTCAATTTAGAAGGGATATCCCAAGATATGGAGAAAGCGTCTACTGGCCAGAATACTCAATAAATATTGACGGTCGCTTAAACCAAGCAGCAACCCTAACAGGAATTCGAGACGTCTCTCCCGGGAATAATTCCCAAATCATTCCCTTCTTCTTCGCACGAGAACTTGATGCTCTAAATAGAAACGCTTCTGGAGGACCCAAGTTTGATACCTCATCTGAACAGGAGATTGGGCTCGACGCGAAATTCGTTTTCAACGACAGCTGGGCGGCAGACCTCACACTTAACCCTGACTTCAGTCAAATTGAATCAGATGAACCTCAAGTTACTGTCAACGAGCGATTCGAAGTTCAATTTCCTGAGCGCCGGCCCTTCTTCATCGAGAATGCGGATTTTTTCTCAACAGATTCAACCCTCGTATTTACCAGAAGGATAGTAGATCCGGAAGGCGGAATCCGACTGACGGGACGATCGGGAGAATACGGATTTGGCGGAATCCTTATAAATGACGCTGCGCCAGGTCTAAATAGGGGTGCCGATGATCCACTTAGAGGCGAAAAAGCTAATATCGCCATAATTAGAGGGTTTAGAGACATAGGCGACCAAGATCGTATCGGTTTCCTGGCGACTGAGCGTCAATTGGGAGATGGCTATAACAGAGTTCTCAGCTTTGATAGTCGCTTCTTATTGAACGAAAACTGGTCAACTCAAATGCAGTTAGTTGGAACCGAGAGTGAGCCGTCGACTGAAGGTTCTGAAACTACCGGATATCAGCGGAATATAAGTCTCAATCGTCAAGGGCGAACCTACACTAATCACACGCACTTTGTAGAGACGACTTCAGATTTCAGAACGGAATTAGGTTTTCAGAACCGCTGGTTCAAACCTAATACCTCTGGCGCACACCAAAGATCAACAATAAATTTCTATCCCCGGGATTCTTTGATAAACCGTTGGAGTGTGATGGCAAATGGTGCTTATCTTGAAGACATACAAGGTGCGAAGATTTATTCAGAACTTGAGCCCGGCCTCAGCCTTAGGTTTGATACAGCCGGGTTAGATTTGCGATGGACTGAATATGCCGAAGTTATTAAGGCAGGAGAATTTCCTGGCCTAAATACGACTCGCGCATACGATTATGATTCTTGGCAAATTGGATTCGATAATAACACTCTTGAGAGATTGCAGTTCGATGCTAACTATAGACAAGGCTCCACACTAAACCTAGTTCCACAAATCGGCTACCTCCCATCTGTCGCTGATACTACCCGGATAGATTTCAATGTATTGATCAGGCCAATTGAGCAGCTGAGCATAGATAATACTTATTTTCTAACTGAGCTCGAAACTCAAGGTGGCACTAAAATCTTCTCTAATGAGATTGTTCGCTCTAATTGGAATTATCAGTTCACAAAAGAACTTTCTTTACGGTTTATTGCGCAATACGATAAAATCGAAGCAGGTCCAGCAACACGACTAAAAGATGATGAAAATTTAAATTTCGACGTCCTCCTCCGCTATGTAATTAATCCTTGGTCAGCTTTTTATGTTGGTTACAATTCAAATCAAAGTAATTTTGATATTGTAGATATGGAAGGAGAAAGAGAGTTAATAGTAGCTAATGATCTGCGCCGTGATGGGGATCAATTTTTTGTCAAATTCTCTTACCTTTTTCAGCGCTAGGAAAAAAGCTTTGGTTACCTCTGCCTCACAATCAAATAATGTTTTGGCAGAGAAGCCTGGTGGCAAATGAATCTATCATAGCTATCCCCAGTTCCAGACCTACGATTAATTTAAACCGCTTCTTGAAGTGTCCTAAATAATCCGTAGTATTCGCATCACGATTTAGAAAGGATAACCGAATGAACTCAGTGAAGTTTTTGTCTTATTCACTATTCGCAGTTTTAGCAACATCCATAGCCATTCCTAATAACGCCGCGGAACCCAGCCTGACGATACCGCGTGTTGAAGGAGAACCAACACTAGCAGATTTTGAAGGGATGCAACCTAACACTCCTCTCGCTAGATCAATGGCTAAGGTTGAAGACTTTATCCAGCGCGAGCCATATCCTGGTCAAGCCTCGGCACAAACAACTGAAGTTTATGCAGGCTACGATCAAAATAATCTCCACGTCGTTTTTCTGGCATTTGATTCCAATCCGGAACTTATAAGATCCAACCTGTCTCCCCGGGAGAATATTTTTCAAGATGATCACGTGGGATTTATGGTGGATACCTTTAACGATCAACGGTCTGCATTTGCTTTCTATTCAAACTCCCGGGGTATCCAATCTGATTCAAGGTGGACGGAAAGCTCTTCCAGGAGAGGAGGTTTTGATTCAACTTTTGATGCAGTTTGGTTCAGCGAGGGTGAGTTAACCAATCAGGGATATATGGTCTCGTTTGCGATACCGCTTAGAAGTCTTCGTTTTGATGAATCCGATGAGCAAACATGGCGTATTCAGTTTAATAGGCGCATCCCCAGATATGGGGAAGAGGCACATTGGCCAGAATATTCTGTGAATGTCGAGGGCCGATTAAATCAGGCTGCTCCGCTTACTGGCATTAAAGATGTTTCCCCAGGAAATAATTATCAAGTTATTCCTTTCTTTTTTGCTCGAGAAGTTGATGCCCTTGACCGCACGGCTTTTGGTGGACCCAAATTTGATGCATATACGGAGCAAGAGGTTGGATTGGATGCTAAATTTGTTTTCAATGATAGCTGGGCGTTAGACCTCACTCTTAACCCTGACTTCAGTCAAATTGAATCGGATGAACCACAGGTTACCGTGAATGAACGTTATGAAGTTCAATTCCCGGAACGTCGACCATTTTTTATTGAGAATGCTGATTTTTTTGCAACTGATTCAACTCTCGTCTTTACAAGAAGAATTGTTGATCCAGAGGGCGGAATACGATTAACCGGGCGATCTGGTGAATACGGCTTCGGAAGCATTCTAATCAATGATGCCGCACCAGGTATGAACAGAGATGCTGGCGACCCACTTAGGGGCGAAAAAGCCAACATTGCGATAATCCGAGGGTTCAAAGACCTCGGTGAACAAGACCGTGTTGGCTTCTTGGCCACCGAGCGCCAACTGGGAGATGGTCACAATAGGGTTCTCAGCTTTGATGGCCGCTTTTTGTTAAACGAAAATTGGTCAACTCAAATGCAGCTGATCGGAACTGAGAGTGAACCTTCAACTGGAGGAATTGAAACTACCGGCTATCAGCGCAACATGATGATAAATCGTGAGGGTCGAACCTATACAAACCATACCCACTTTTTAGAAACAACCTCAGATTTCAGAACGGAGTTAGGTTTCCAGAACCGCTGGTCCAAGCCAAATACCTCAGGTGTTCACCAAAGTTCAGGTTTGAATTTCTACCCCGAAAACTCAGCTATAACTAGATGGGGTGGAAGTGTTTTCGGAGTCTATCTAGAGGACAGGCAGGGAGAGAAAATTTTTACACAACTCCAACCAGGAATCGATTTTCGTTTTCAGACGACAACCTTGAATTTCAATTGGGCTGATTATGAAGAAATACTCAAACCCGGCGATTTCCCCGGATTAAACTCAGTCAGATCTTATGATTATGATACCTGGCAGGTCGGCTTCAACAATAATACTTTCGAAGCTGTCCAGATAAAAGGTAGTTATCGGGAAGGCTCCACCTTGAATTTAGTACCGCAGGCTGGATACCTTCCGTCTGTTGCGGATACTAATCGAATAGATTTCAATGTAGTATTTAGACCGTTCGATCAATTAAGTATAGCTAATACTTATTTCCTAACGGAGCTTGAAACTCAAGGTGGAACTAAAATTTTTTCCAATGAAATCATTCGATCAAATTGGAACTACCAATTTACTAAAGAGCTCTCGTTACGATTTATAGCTCAATATGACAAGACCGAAGCAGGTCCGGCCACTCGACTAAAAGACGATGAAAATTTAAATTTTGACGTCCTCCTTCGATATGTAATTAACCCTTGGTCTGCTTTCTATGCCGGCTATAATTCAAATCAAAGTAACTTTGATATAGTGGATATAGAAGGCGAAAGAGAACTAATTGTTGCTAATGACCTGCGTCGTGATGGAGATCAGTTCTTTGTGAAGTTTTCCTACCTATTTCAGCGCTAGAACGTCTTGCTAACTTTATAGTAGGTTACTAATTAATATAGCCCAACTACTTTTAAATGCTGAAATAAACGACGTTATATGAAAGCTATTTAGCGATAGAGAGTTATCACAAAGACTTCAATTAATTCTACTAATCGTATGCTGTCGTCAACACTTTAAATTAGTATAAATATTGAAGCTTGATTTTAAAAACCTTCTATCAAAATTGATTCAGTTTCATCGTTTAAGCTCGCGGCTGGAACTTCCGCTAAGTCATGCGTTTCAAAAAAGCTTGTTTATCAACAAACTGATGTTTTAAGGCGGCTAATATGTGGGCAACTATGAGTAGCAAGAATAGATTCGATGCAACATTGTGTATCAAACTAAAAACTGATCGAATGATTTCGTTATAGCCAATAGTAATATTAACAATACCAAATACACGGATAGACTGATCAAAAAACATGCCTTGCACTATACCGCTAAAAGCCATTGCCCCCACCAATATATAGAACGAAACATGAATTCGTTTGCTCCAAATTTGTTCCCAGGGCTTTAGCGTAGACATTGGTGCAACATTATTCATTCGACGCTTGGAGTAACGCCACAACATCAACGCCGAGATGATTAATGCCCCACCAGAATGGAACATAAGAATAAAACCCTTCTCATCTCCCTCAGCTGCTTCTGCGAATTGCCCTGAAACAAGCAGCCAGAAAAGTACAAGAATCGCTAAAACCCAATGTAATATTTTTTGAACTCTAGTATACGATTCAACCATGCTACGCCCTCTTTTTATAATTTTTCTCATAACTAACCCACAGCATCCTAATTCATTCCTTCACAATTTAACAAAGCAATCCATCTACTGCCTTTTACAGAATCCATGGAATACGCTAGTTTTAACCTCAAATAAAATAATCAGGCTGCCATTTCACAATGGGTGGCAAAAAGGACTCCTTACAATGGCCGGACTTCTTTCCAAAGAACGCATAACTGCCCCTGCAGACTACAATCGCTGGCGTGTACCAGTTGCTTCAGTCGCTATACATCTTTGTATCGGCTCAGTCTATGCCTGGAGTATCTACAACCCTCCGCTAACCCGCGTATTTGGGGTCGTAACTAGTGCGGCCGATGACTGGAGTTTAAGTGCCGTAGTGTGGGTGTTCACAGTCGCTATCGTTTCACTGGGTTTAGCCGCGGCATTCGCAGGTAAGTGGCTGGAAGAAGCAGGCCCACGAAAAGTAGGTGTTGTTGCTGCCTGCTGCTGGGGCGGTGGTTATATGGTGGGAGCAATCGGTATTTTCACTCATCAACTATGGTTGCTATATCTGGGTTATGGCGTGATAGGCGGCTGCGGCCTAGGCATGGGATATGTCTCCCCAGTAAGCACTCTCATTCGCTGGTTTCCGGACCGAAGAGGCATGGCCACTGGCATGGCGATAATGGGATTCGGTGGCGGCGCAATGATCGGCACGCCGATGAAAGAATATTTCATGCGTATGTTTTATCAAGCGCCAGACTATTTAGGCACAATTGCTGATGTTAATCTGGTGACCGAAGCTGGGCGCCGATTTGCTGAAGTTGGCGGAGCGCTAAGAGAAGTGGTCGTTGTCGGGGCGAGCGAAGTCAGAGACATGGCCATTCCCGGGCCGGAAGGTGTTTATGTGGTTGATACGGGTGCTACGGGTGTAGCAGAAACATTTTTAGTTATAGGTCTCATTTATCTTGTGGTGATGTTGATAGCCGCGTTCTCCTATCGCATACCCGCCGAAGGATGGAAGCCATCTGGATGGAAAGAGCCCAATGAAGAAGAGCGCGGCGAACTGGTATCCAAGCATAATGTTCATATTGATGAAGCTTTAAAGACGCGGCAATTTTATCAACTCTGGATCGTTCTTTGCTTCAATGTGACCGCTGGCATCGGTGTGCTTGGCGTTGCTCGCACCATGATTACAGAAATTTTTGGTTCTTCCCTTCCACAGATTGTTGATACAGCATTTGCTGCAACCTATGTTGTCATGATTAGCGCATTCAATATGGTAGGGCGATTTATCTGGGCTAGCGCATCAGACTATATAGGCAGGCGCAATACTTATTGGATCTTTTTCTTACTCGGCATAGTGCTTTATCTCTCAGTGCCTTTTGCTGCGCAACAAGTTAGCGCAAGCCCATCCATGATTTGGCTCATTTATTTCTACGGCGCTACCATGATTATTTTTACGATGTATGGAGGTGGTTTCGCAACCATCCCAGCATACCTTGCTGATATTTTTGGTACAAAGTATGTTGGTGGAATTCATGGTCGTTTGTTAACAGCATGGAGTACCGCTGGTGTGCTCGGCCCACTAGCAATCACCTCCTTGCGCCAGAACTCAGTAGATAATGCCATCAATGATCTGGTAGCAGTTGTTGAGCCTTCAGCTTTTCAGGTTCAATTCGGAGCAGGGATTGATCAATTAGAAGCCCTGGTAGCGTCCAATACAGTTACCATTTCAAGACTCATGGAAATCGCGCCCGCAGGAACTGCTGACCCAACAAGTAGCCTCTATAACTCAACCATGCTTCTTATGGCTGCTCTACTGGCAATTGCGTTGGTGAGTAATGCCTTAATGCGCCCGGTTGATCCGAAGCATCACCTGATCGAAAACTGAGAACGAAGAGCTCAACATTAGCAGCGGCAAATTTACTCACTCCGCTAACAATTGGCTTATTTCCCCTGGTTGCGGAAATCTGGCTACTTTGTGTTTCGAAAACACAAGATTACCGTCAACTTTAACGTCGAAGATACCACCACTGCTGGGAACTAAAGAGGCATCTTCTCCGGTCGCTTCTTTGATTTCAGCCGACACACGGTCAGCATCAGGTTGATAGTTTCAGGCCATGCAATAAGTAATTTCGATATTCATTTATCTTAACTCTGTGTTTTAGTAACGGTATGGGAGATCATATTCTATTCTAGGGGATAGGTGCCATTCTTGATTGAGCTTACACAATTCCCACTGTCTGATTTTCATGTAACATAGCGAAATTCATAGCAAACTTTCAAAATGGATCAGCCCTATGACGTCATCTACAGGTAGAATCATGTTCCGCAGCACTGTCTTTGCTCTTAGCACTCTTTCTTTAACTTGCCTTGCCCAAGAAACTCCGGATAGCTGGTATGAAGATGGGCGCAATGTTGTAGAGCGCAACCTCGCCTACCGTAATTTGGCGTCTTCAAACGCAATTGCCAAGAATGTCATTTTGTTTGTTGGGGATGGCATGGGTGTTTCCACCGTAACAGCGGCAAGAATACTGGCAGGTCAATTAGAAGGTAATCCGGGTGAAGAAAACGAGCTTTTCTTCGAAACATTCCCAAATGTAGCTCTTTCAAAAACTTACAACACCGACGCTCAAGTACCTGATTCAGCGGGCACTATGTCAGCAATGGTAACCGGCATAAAAACTGATCGTGGCGTGATAAGTGTCAATCAGAATGTTTCCCGAGGCGATTGCAATTCAACTCAAGGTAATCACACTCAAACTTTTCTGGAACACGCCGAGCTAAAAGGTTTATCAACAGGTGTTGTAAGCACCGCGAGGCTTACTCATGCCACACCTGCGGCTAACTATGCTCATACCATGGAACGAAACTATGAGGATGACAGAGATGCCGAAACCTTGCGCGTAGTCGGAGACTGCGCTGATATTGCCAGACAATTAATTGAGTTTGTCGATAATTTTCCTGGCAGTAATGGCATCGAAGTAGCTATGGGTGGCGGCCGCCGAAGCTTTATTCCGCGTGTTGAAGGGGCTGACCCTGAAAATAACAGACAGGGAGAACGGCTTGATGGAAGAAATTTGACTGATGAATGGTTAAACACTTTGAGCAATAGTGCCTATGTCTGGAATAAAGAACAATTTGATGCAATAGATGTTAGTAGCGTAGATCACTTGTTAGGACTTTTTAATGCTTCCAATATGCAGTACTCGCATGACACTGCCAGTGACCAGGGTGGCGAGCCAAGCTTAAGTGAAATGACTGAAAAAGCCATAGAGTTGCTCAGTAAAAATGAAGACGGTTTCTTCCTAAATGTTGAAGCCGGTCGTATCGATCACGCCCATCATGCCTTAAACCCCTATCGTGCCTTAACCGATACGATTGAACTTGCCAACGCCGTTCAAACTGCCGCAGAAATGGTCGATCTCGAAGAAACTTTGATCATTGTGACGGCAGATCATAGTCATGTTTTTACTATTGCGGGATACCCAAAGCGGGGCAATCCAATTCTTGGAAAAGTAGTTGGACTCGACAGCGCAGGCGAACCTAGAACCGAGCCCAGTCTCGCTGCAGACGGCAAACCTTACACCACATTAGGTTATGCTAACGGCCGGGGTCATTACGAGTTACCCGACCGCAATACTGCAGATGCTATTTACACGATGCCAATTAGTGATGAGCGACGGAACGACCTTAGTGAAGTTGATACTACTCATGAAGGTTTTCATTCCGAAGCACTTGTGCCTTTAGGAGATGAAACTCACGCCGGTGAGGATGTGGCAATTTATGCTATTGGACCAGGTGCGGATTTAATCCGTGGGGTAATGGAGCAGAACGTCATCTTTCACGTCATGATGGAAGCATCTCAGTTAGAGTCTCGTTAATTGAGTTGAAAATCATAAACCGGACCTAACTTCAGAATCGTAGTAAGCTGATCCAGAGCTTGTCTACATTCATTAAGCAGCGCAGGATCGGCCAAGTCTTCCGGAGCCAACCGCGTACGATAATTAGCTTCGATCCATTTTTTTAGATCACGATAGAGCGCATCGGACAGAAAGACCCGTGCTTTGCAATTCGTAATTTGTTCTTCACTCATTACCACGCGCAAGCGCAAACAAGCGGGTCCTCCACCATTATTCATACTTTGACGCAAATCAAAATAGATCACTCTATCGATTTCCTCATGCGCCGATTCCAGCTCAGTTAGATAATTATAAACTGGCTCTACCTCTTTACACTCTGCCGGAACAACAATAGAAGTTCCTTGAGAACCTGGAATACTTACTAATTGTGAGTTAAATAAATAAGAAGAAACTGCATTTTCCAGACTAACCTTGCTACTTGGAACTTCGATGTAAGACAATTCTTTACCGAAAAAAGCAGAATTCAGGTCTTCTTTAAGTTTACTTTTATCCAAAAAAGCTTCCTCATGAAAAAAT
>NTJZ01000007.1 GCA_002457215.1 OM182 bacterium MED-G28
ATAGAGAGCCTATTGTAGCAGCCTCGTCTCGGGCAGGAAGCATAAATGTAGTCAGATACTGGGATAATTTCGAACACATGATAAGGGGATTGGAGTCACAATCTCAGTCAGGACCTAGCCGTCATTTTTTTGCAATGGTTGACTGCGGTGGAACAAGGCAAGTCGGACGTAACTGGTCAATTAATGAACCTAACCAAGCAAACGCTTATGAAGGGGGCGAAATTGAGGAAAGTTACGTCGCTATAAGGCAATGCCAACTTAATCCGGGCAGAAATATGGAAGACGTTCAACAGACGCTTGCAGAATTTGATGAAGAAAACAGAACTAATAGTGATAGGTCTGGTTATGGCTTTCTGCAAGTTTTAGCAAGCGGAGAAGAAGGCGATATGAATTCGGCATTTGCTATCCGGGTAATCGGCGAGAATTCGGTAGGATTGGGAAGAAGACTCGATGCCATGTCATGGAATACACCTGATTCTTCTGATCCTGCAACTTGCGGAAATCTCTCCTTGTGGAAAAGTCACGTAATTCATTGGGGTATTTAGAATATCGATAAGGTTTAAAACACTTCTGTATCCCCAGCGTGCGGATTAGAAGATTAATAAATTTCATTGTTCAATAAGTTAATTAAGGAGATCTAAATGTCAGAGGAATTAGGTAAATTTTCATTAAAATATAAAGGTAATACTTATACTTCAAATGAAGCAGGTGACATAACTATTCATCAAAATTGGGAAGGAACTGCTGACAGTTTTGGTACCGTATTTGGAACACTTATTTGGGGCCCAACTCCTCCAGCTGAGCTAAACGAAGGCGGAAAAATCAAATGGGTTGCGCAAGCCTATTTAGATGATGGCACCACAGTTATAGGACAAGGCGAAGGTACTTGGGAAACACCACCGGACGCACATGTAGCTAAAACTTCTTTGTTGATTAATATTTCCGATGGCACTCAGATTAGGAGCGAGGGAGAAATGGCACTTGAAACGTTAGAATGGAATGGAACCATCTATAGCGTTTAATTTACATATTCACGCGGATTAGTAACTCTTAGATTCCATCTTTGCACAGCTCAATTTTGGTATTGGAGATTATTTCAGCGCTGCGGGAACCTGCTCCCTTCAACGGACTCAGCGCATACTGGGAGCAGGCCAATCCCCATGAATATTGGAGTTCGTGCTCGCAAAAAGAAGGGCTAATATTTTCATTTTATTTAAAATATTAGCCCATCTTTCATGGAACACTCATGTGAACCCTCACATCAAATTCAGCAAGGAACCTGCAAAAAATCCATCAATTGTCGATCAATGAAGGCGTCATCTTCTGGGCTAAATCCTGGCAATCCTGCCATGTGTCCGCTTTTAGAACGGATAATGTTCAACTGGCCTAAAGGAATAAAAGGCAACTCGGCTTCATTATCCTCAACACGGAAATACATATCGGTTTCGCATGGCAGCATCAAAAATGGAATGTCTATCGCCCTGAGCGCGGATTCCAAGTCACCATTGAAATTGGGGTTTTTGGAAACGTCCGCTGACATCCATGTGAGGGTTTGGGCATAGAGGTTTGCGGGGACCCACGGTTGGAAGAGATTTTTGATATTGCCTATCACATCAGTAACACCTTTGACCTCGTCCGTGAGATGTAACCCCTCTCGGTACCAATCCTGAGACATTGCCATCGTTGCCCCGATGCTTGCCATAACCGATAGAACCTTTGGATCCCAGTCCTGGCAGTTTTTATCCCGCCACTCGACAGTGGTTTCCATAGTTGTTTTGTATGCATGCAGCATAGCCCAATTGTGCGATGAGGTTTTAGCACTGCCACAGATCGAACACGCCCGCCTTACAAAATCCGAGTGGAGTGCAGCCCAATGATAGGCTTGCTGACCGCTCATTGAAAATCCGACCATCAAGTCTACACCGGTGATACCAAAGTGCTCTTCAAGCAATCGCCGTTGAGCGCTAACATTGTCGAACGGAGTAACTAAGGGAAATTCTAGAGCGTGATGTGGTTCGGGGGTATTACTGGGCGAACTGGATGAACCATTAGTGAACATATCAGGCACAACTATGAAGTACTTTTCTGGATCGAGCGCTTTCCCAACGCCGACGTAGGGCTCGACTTGATCATTGGTCCCCGTATACCAGGTTGGGAATACTATTACGTTATCTCGTGCTTCGTTCAGAGAACCATATGCACGAAAGCCGATAAAAGCATTTTCTAAAATTGTGTCTGACTGTAAAGCGAAGTCCCCCAACTCAAACCGACCTGTGATCGATGAACTCATATGTGTGCTCCCTTTTATTCATAGCCTTGTAACAGAATAATACGTATAAACCTGTTATGGAACCACTCTGGCTAAGCGGGATAACAAATTCATATGACGGTATTTCTGGCGATAAGTTGGAGGTGAATCAAACTTTAAGCCGTAGCAATCAATCACTCAAAGTTGATTTAGAAAATCATCTGGTGAGTTGTCTACATAGTAATTTTGGTTATCATCTCAAATGAGAATTTTGAACGACAACTACTCTGGAGAAGAACCGATCATGAATACCAAGCTGAACAACCGCCTTGCTGTATTAATTTTTATACTAACTGGGTTGATGCTAGCACCGAATACCTTTGCCGATGACGTGGATGATGTGATGGCTGTTATTTATCAGTATGGTGATTTAGAAAATGATTTGGAGGCTCAGGCAACGCTGATGAGACCAGATCGTGTCTATATTACTGGCGGTCTTCGTCAAACGGACGAGGCAAAGAACATGGCTAATCAAATTGCCGGTCGTCAAACAAGTGAGGCTCTAAACGGAGGAAAAACGGAGTTCGTTACTACAATTGAAGGTCTAGAGGTTTCTATTCACGGGGACGTTGCAGTCGCTAGCTTCGTGCGATGGTGGAACATCTATCCGCACAACCAAGCATCAAACTCGAGCCCACCAACATGGGTTACGCTAGTCTTGATAAAGGAAAATTCTGGGTGGCTTATCAAGCACACACATCAGTCACCACTCCGCGGCAACTAAAGGATTAGATTACGGTTGCAGCCGGAGAAACCCAGCTGCAATCGCCCATATATGCGAAAAATTCTATAATCCAATTTGTAAAATGATGAGGCGGAAATCAAATTTAAACCTCCGCTAGTCAATTAGCCAAAGCTTATTATTTAGCATAATGTCGGAGTAATAGGATGCGGACCAATCGAAGGCTGAGGTTTTTATATCCTCGTCACAGCCTCATGCGTAGCTCGAGTTGCTTCATCAGTCTCGTTTTTCAATAGCGCTTCCAGCGATACTCCTTCTTTAGCAAGGATCTTCTGCCTAAAATAATAATAAACTGCGCCTAGAGACAACAAGAAAAAATATCCCATAGCGGGGCCGGTATTATCGCGGACGGCAATGAAGATAAACAAAATTCCGATTAAGATATTCGCCGCAGCAGTGACCCATAACCATGAATTACTTAGTTTAAACTGCGCATTGTTATAGTGGACTGGTAACATTTTCGGCAAACGGACCAATGCAATCCCCCAAATAATTCCGTAGAGCATCCAGCCTATAACTGATACGGAGGCGTACTGTGCAATATTCCCTTGTAGGCCGATTCCAATCAGAATAATCACGCCTACTAATAGAATCGTGGTGTCAGGCTCTCCTGTATGACGACTTACACGATTAAATACTTGTGGCCAAATTCTATTTCTTGCCACGGCGAAAAATGAGCGGGAGACAGTAATAATTATCATATTGATAGATGTGCCAGCAGCGAAAAGAGCCGCAATTGTAATAGCCGTCGAGTACCACTCGGGCAAAAAGACTGCCGCAGCTGCGCTCAATGGCGCAACTATCGAACCAAGCTCTTGCCAATGAATTAAACCTGGCACGACAAATGTTACTGATGTGTAAATGAAGGCAACGATCAGAAAAGTATAAAGAGTAATTAGAGGAACATTTCTTGCGGGATTCTTGATTTCTTCAGTAATCGAAAGCAACATTGTGAAGCCCGTGTAAGAATAATAGGCTGGCACTGCTGCCGCAAGCACAGTACCCCATCCGAGTGGTGCGATCGGTGTTAATAATTCTCCATCAATGTAGAACAGTCCGCCAATAGCAAGAATTAATAAAGCGCTGACAAATAATGAGACCATTACCATCTGTATTCTCACGCTAGAGCGTATACCCATTAAGTTGATGATCATGATGCTGACCACAATGAGGCAAGCGAGTGTTACACGATTGACATCCGGTGCAAAAAAAGCAAAGTAGTCAGCAAAACCGTAGGCAAGAATAGGGCCGCCAACCAGCGCGCCTAACATTGCTGCCCAAACTTTGAGGAAACCCAGTAGAGGGTGCAATACAGTGCTGGTAAAAACATAATCTGCTGCACTAACTGGCAGAATGCTACCTACCTGTGCAGCAACAAGCGTGTTAAAAAATGCGGGAATAATAGCTATAAGATAAGCTATAAATATAGCTGGTCCAGCAATGCCAGCCAAGGTGCCAGGCAGAATAAATATTGAGGCGCCCACTACATTTCCTACCATCAAAAAAACTGCGCCAGCTAACCCAACTTTTCGTTCTAAGCGAACAGTAGTCATTTTTGTGCGACTATTCCTTCCTTTAATACCTGACAGAACTTATCGATGTGAGCTTGGGTGGTTGCTGTCGAAAGACAGCCAGCCATGTTTCCGCCTAACCAAATACCGTTGCCAATAAGATAACGTCGCAATTTATCCATGAACAGACTTTCCACATCGTCAATAACGATATCAGCGAAGTGGCGCATAGGTCGGTCATGAAATCGCACAGAGAACAACGACCCCTTCCCTGTTACCTGCGCGGCAATATCAAGTTCGGCGATAATTTCTGTAACTTGCTGCCTTAATTGATTTCCAGCGGCGTTAAGTCGATCGAACTTATCTTCATCCATGGCTTGCAAGGCTGCCTTGCCTGCAGTCATGGTGATAGGATTTGCATTGAACGTGCCACCATGAGGGAGTCGGGGAGATTGTCCACCCTGTGGTTCAAACACTGACATGATGTCCTTTCTACCGGCAACTGCACCCACCGGGAAGCCACCCCCAATAATTTTCCCAATACTGGTGATGTCAGGATCAATTCCAAACATACCTTGACCGCCGGAATACCCTAAACGAAAACTAATAACTTCATCAAAGGCAAGAAGAATTCCATGTTTACGCGTGAGTCGAAATAGTGCTTTTAGATAATCTTCAGAGGGAGAGATCATGCTTAATGTTTGGGGCATCAGATCGATCATGATGCAGGCCAATCTTTCGCCGTGCAGATTAATTAGTGATTCAGTTGCCTCGATTTCATTAAAAGGTAGAGCAACGACTTCGGTTAAAACCGAGTCTGGTGTACCGTAACTGTAAGCAGTAGATATGGGTGCGCTTCCATTGCGATCACCAGGTTTGTTTCTCAGACTTACTTCTGCGAAATCATAAGAGCCATGATAAAGCCCTTCTATTTTTGCTATCTTCGGCCGCCCGGTGAAAGCGCGCGCTGCCTTCAACATATTCATGACTGCTTCCGAGCCTGAGTTGCAAAACCGAACCTGCTCGAAAGATTCCACCCTGTCACAAAGCAATTCTGCTAGTTCAATTTCCGCTTCAGTGGTGAATGAGCAGGCCGTGGCTTTCACTATTTGTGCCTCAACTGCTTTCCTTACCGGCTCGAAACAATGCCCGTGTAACAAGGAGGTATAGTTATTATTAAAATCAATAAAGCGATTACCATCGACATCAGTAACATCCGCGCCAGATGCTTCTTCGATATAGATGGGGTAAGGCTTCAGTGCGATAGTAGTTCGGCTATTGCCGTCAGGAAGCACACTCTGCGCGCGCCCATAGAGTGCTGCAGATTTTGAATCAGGGTTTGGATATTCCATTACCGAATCTACTCTTTTTTAAATGAGTCCGAATAAGTCTACACCATTGGGATCAGAATTTAACGAATGACTTAGTAGCGCTCATAAGAAGAGAGTTTTCTAATACATTCGTGAGGAACACAGTCTAAAGATGTATAGTCATATCCGCTGCGGCAACATACTAATTTTGGTGTCAAGAAACATCTCAAATATGAAAAGTTTTTTTGGAGACGTAGTTGATCACTCAAGGGTTTGATTTTATTGCACTAATGTTTGGCTTATGTGGCGTGCTGGTATGGCTTGAGCATCATTTCAAGATAGCCCTTTTTCGCTGGTTCCCGTCTATCGTATTAGTCATGTTTGGTTCTATGACGCTGTATACGCTTGGGTTCTGGGAATTCACAGAGGATGTTCGTCGAGCGCGCGAAACCGTTAGGGACAACCTAATTCCAGCGATGCTTTTTCTTATGTCACTTAAATTCAATCTTGCTGTAATCCAAAAATTGGGCGTGAGACTAATTGCCTTGTGCTTGGCCTCAACTCTTTCAATTATGCTGGGCTTTATCGTAACTCAACAAATTATGCAGGGCTTTCTCGGCAATGAAACACCTCTTACGTTTGCTACTATGTCTGCGGGTTGGACTGGAGGTACTCAGAATTTTGTAGCTGTCAAAGAGGCTCTCTCTGTCAGTGATGAGGCAATGACCTATACCTTATTAATGGGAGCGCTTTGTTATTCATTCTGGCTGGTGATTATACTCGCGTTGAAACCTTTCAAATCAGCGTTCAATGAATTCTTAAGAACTGAAGATGAAGGGCTAGACGCAGTTCTTAATTCGTTGAATGATTTAGATTTAGAGTCAGACAAGACAAGTAATATGCCATCTTTATTCCTGGTGATAGGCTTGTCTCTGCTAGTGGCTGCTGCCAGTAATCATTTGGCCGAGCTTATAGCCTCTATAAGCTTCTTCAATGAAATGATTTGGGTCATTATTATTTCTTCAACTTTGGGTATGGCTGCAGCTCCTACTGCGTTAGGAAATATTTCCGCAAGTGACGAAATTTCCGGGATTATGTTATATGTCGTTGTTGCTCTAATTGGAGCAGAAGTGAGTCTTGGAGCTGTAAATGAGGCGCCGATGTATATCCTTTCTGGATTTATTATCCTGTTTATTCACGGATCGATTCTCTTGTGTGCAGCTCGATTGCTGCGCGTCAACATACTTCTTGCTGGTATAGCGTCAATCGCTAATATAGGAAGTGCACCTGCTGCAGCGGTAGTGGGAGCAGCGTACGGGAAGGAACTTGTACCAGTCGCAATCATTATGGCCTTGATAGGTTCCATGATTGGGTCTTTTGTAGGGTTGATTGTTTCGGAAGTTTTGATTTGGTTAAACGCCCTAACATGATGAATTATTTTAACGCCGCATCCCTGCAATATTTGAACATTCTGTCATCATTTTTAATTGGAATAATCGAGTTAATCTAGGGGTCAATGATATCAAGACTAGAGAGAAAAGCGCTCACGCAAGAAATGGGCTACCCCATCCTTTTGGTTATGCCCAATTACGGCACTCGCTGCCTCCCTAATGTTAACTTTTCCATTCTCCGGAGCATAACTTTCATCAGCAAGTTCAAACATACTTAAGTCATTGTCACTGTCGCCAAAGCAAATGATATTGGTAGCCCCTACTTGCCGTTTCACGCGTGTAACAGCTGCACCCTTGCTAGCCAGGCAATGAAGAATATCCATCCATCTAAATTGATCACCTTCTATAGCCGGCCCAGAATAGGCAACTAGGTTAGGGTTTTTGTGGAGCTCTTGCCAAATCGGCTCTATCGCTTCAGCAACACCAATCAAGCTAATATTAGTAACTTGGCTGCTACTGTCTAACGCCTCTATAGGTAAGATTTTAGCCTTGTCATGGTAATAGCGCGTATTAATGAGTTCTTTTTCTACCTGATGGCGCAGGGATGCATGATAAATGAAGTAGTGTTGCTCATCGATAGCATGAATAAAAGGGGTAATTCCCTGTGAACTCGCAAGCTCAATAACCGCCGAAATTAGTGAGTTGCTGAGCAGGTTTCTTAGGGTCAGTTTCTGAGCATTGGGATCCCATATTGTTACCCCGTTGTTATAGATTTGAGGAAAATCAAAATCATGGCCTTTTAAAATGCTTCTCGCTGAGAGCATAGTTCGACCTGTAGCAACGGTATAAGCTATGTTTTTTTCCCTTAAAAGAGCAAGAGTCTCTCTAGTAAACGGCGATATTTCTGACGCACCATTTAAAAGTGTGCCATCTAAATCAAAAAATATTAGATTCATAAAAACTTCTATGGTCTTAGCTTACAGACCAAATTTTAGACCTATCTCGCATTTGACTTCTGAGCCTTTGCGCTGCGTTTTAAAAGAAGGTTTTCAGTTTATAGACTGCCTTTTAATTCGGCGCCTTGATCTCCCAATAGCTGACATCGACATGCTTAGACAACAAATCAATGTCCCATATCACAAAATTTACGGCACCATTATTGACTGCATCTGTAAAGTACTCCCGTACTTTGGATTGTTCTCTTGTAAATGTTCCCATGTGAGGAGTGCTTATGAGAGTTCCATCTGTCAAAAATGTTCTAGCCTCACCACTAAGTACGCCCTTACTACGATCACTACCAACGTAACTAAGCTCGTGAGAGCAGAATACTGATCCATATCCTTCTACCTGTCCTTCAAAGTCGAAGGAGCTACTATCTGTTTTAATTGTCATTCTTGATATTTTGAGCTCACCCTTACCATCTGGCTTTGAAAGGTCCATAGAAAGAATCTCCAGAAATTGTTAACGATTTTTTCAGTACAATATTTCATTCATGAACCACAGTCAAAGCTTGCGGAGGGAAACCTCAGTGCTTTAGGCCAAAAAGAGTGCGATAGCGGCCTACCCTTCACAACTTTAAAAAATGAGCTCAAAAAATAGCGCTTTTACTCCAGTTCACTAAAGCTTAATCTTTAAAGTATGCTTCAGCGACCCTATTTGCATATTGCCGAGGACTCTGACTCACATCATTACAAAAAATCATCACCGAAAATCTATCTTCTGGAAAGCGTGAATAATACGTTCTTACTCCCAACCATCCTCCACTGTGTGAAACCATTGGTCGCCCATTCCACTCGTTAAGAGCTTGTCCGTTGGCGTAGCGCCCATCATCACCAGAATCGAAGTCGCTGTTTGGGGTATTAAACTGCTGTAGCAAATCAGCGGGATATTGGCCAATCTTGGGAACATAAAAATTTTGATCCCACTTCACCATATCGTCAAGATTTGTATGCAATCCCCCATCACCGACCCAAAAAAGATTTGTCATATCTGTAACATAACTGCCCTCCAAAGGTCTGTATCCGTTTGCGCGATTAATTACAATCTCCGTCGGCTCATCACTAAAAAAGGTTTGTGACATTCCAAGGGGCTGAAAGATTTTTTCATCCGCATACCTCCGAAGACTCTGACCAGATACTTCCTCCACTAACATTGATAATAGAAAATATGCCAAATTACTGTATTCATATTGTTGATTAGGCAGCCGTTTAAGGGGGACTTGTTTTACTACATCATAAAATTCTTCAATAGATAGGTAGTCCTCATTACCAAGTCGAAAAGGTCCACCGGCTGCGGATTGAATATTCAAGCCAGGATTGCGCTCAGTACTATCACCATCAATTTGATCATAGTCAGCCATACCGCTAACGTGTCCTAGCATCGAGTTAATAGTTACAGTTCCCTCGTATTCGAGAAGTTCTGGCAGATAAACCCGAACATCTTCATCGAGGTCAATTTTTCCTTCTTCTGCAAGCAGGTGTACTGCCATTGCCGTAAATTGTTTAGAAACTGAAGCCATTCGGTGAACATGGCTACCATCCAACGGAATACCTAATTCCATGTTAGCCAAACCATAGCCAGCCTTGTGAACCAATTCACCATTTTCAATTACCCCAACAGAACACCCTGGTGTGGAGTTACTGTCAATTGATGAAAATATTTCATCGATGGCATCATTAAACACATCTCCATACGCTTCAAAACTGTGAAATATTAACGTAATCAATGGAACTATCTTTTTCATAATTAACCTCAAAAATCTAATTCTAATTTTTTTCGGAATTTCTCGAAATTCACTTTTAAGTAGCCAACTAGCAAGGGCGATGATACTTATTGTGCGCGCCCACCTAATATCTAGAAAACCATCACTTTGTTTTTAGCGGTTTGAAATATTGGCCGCCATCTCTTGCTTCCTTGGTAAGTATACTCGCGACTAGACTTTGAAAATCAGGTGTGAAGTAATTTTTGCCAACATTCTCCCACCACTCTCTTGCTCTTTGAGCTATAAATATTGCCTCAATGAGAGGCTTACGAGATTCCCAGATTGCGTGAGGATGAATGCCTTTATTCCAATCTAAAAAATCCTGTTGCAGCACTAGTAGATAAGCAAGACAGTGATGCTCTAATTGCGCAGTTTGAGCTATAGAAAGATCAGCATCAGCTTCTGCGTATGCAGAGCTGACAGCTTTTGCTATCTCAGGATGCATCATAGTAGCCGAGACTTGTTGGAGTGATGATGTTGACTCCCTCGAACTCTGTTGTTGAAGAGCAGTTGTATTTTGTCGAATTTGAAAACTTAGAAATAATAGTGTTATTAAGACAGACAAAGCGCCTATTATCTCTCCTATAGCTCCTACAGCTTCCCAATTCATAATTATTTTCCTCTCATCTCATATTAATTAAGCTATTCGCTTAACATAGTATGCAATATGTGCACATGAAACTATTCTAACCTAGAAGGCACTATAATCGACCAACGTCTCCTGCAAGTCGGTGAACCACCCGTGCCTCATTTTGACAACTAACCGCACTATGCCATACTGATCGCGATCTAGCCGTATCGCCTATTATCGATTACTAGGGGGGACTATGAGAAAAACTAGAATTTCACTCTTTTTTTTCCTTTTTGCTACAATCAATACAGCCTTTCCGCAGGCTGAAAATATTACTAAACAATTCAATGATGCTTATCGCTCTTTTCAATCCTTAAATGAAGAGGGGAAACCAGGGGAATCATTAGAATTTGCTAAACAAGCTCTTGATTTAGCTCAATCCCTATTTGATGAAAATTCTGAAACAATGGCAGCACTTAGCTATAACTATGCGCTCAACCTCATGGACGTGGATCAGAATAAAGAATCCGCTAGAGAATTTTCAAAAACCGTTAGGATATACGAACAAGTGTTTGGAAGAAATTCTGAGTCCTTAGCCTCTGTATATTTTGATGAAGGACGCGCAAGTTCGCGCATAAATAGAGGAAAACCAGCAGGGCGCGCAAATTCGCGCGTAAATAGTCAAAAGTCAAAGCGTGCTTTTGAAAAGGCAATAAACATAATCGGCGAAATCTATGGAACATCCTCATTAAATTTTGCTGACATAAATATTCAAGCTGGCATTATTCTAAGCGAAGAATTCAACTTAGGCACAGCAGAAAATTTTTTCGAGAAAGCGCTTAATATTTATGAAAACGAATTTGGAAGAGATAACTTGTATACCGCGCTAGCTAATTTCCATCTTGGAAAGTATCATTTTATGAATGCTAACGTTAGGAAATCAGAGAATTTCCTTGCAGATGCAATAACTGGTTTAGAGTCTTTAGAAATTAAGGATGATATTGATCAAGTATTACTGACTTCTGCTCATGGCTTGTTTGACCGACTTAACGAAGTAAAATTCGTGCGGGAAGAATATGTAAGAGAGTTAGAAGAAAACAGTCGAGAGCTTGCTAGAAGAATGGAAGCAATGAGAAACAATCCAACACCGGCGCGGCCGCCGCAACCAGCAGCGACGCAAGCTCAATGATTAAGAAGAAAAAAATATCTCTCTTGAGCGTGGTTTCCTCTAGCACGATAGTGCATCTCCTCCGCAAAGAGATTTAAAAAACTTGCTCAGCATTATTAATTAACACATCTAGCTCTAGCCGGTTTTTTTGTACACAGCAAATATGGGCGATTACGAATTCTTATCCAGTTTAAGCCAATGTGCTGCATTGATGAAATCATCGTTTGGTACATCCATTTTATTTAAACGTGCATTAACCGCGTTTAAAACATCATCACCATATAGGTCAATTTTGGACATCGCATTCCAGAATTTATTACCTCCAGCTGTACTCATATGACCAACAAATGCATCCATTACATATCTCAGATTATCATCCGTTTCTAGGCCGTCCGCGTTGAGTTTGATCAACATATCAAGCTGATTGCCCATAGCAAACAATGCCATTACAGCCTTAGTTTGTCGATCAGGGTCCATGTCATCATAGTTATGCAAAAATTCTCGGTACTCCGAGCTATTCTCTGCCATAAAGAACATCATTTCCTGCCATATGTGCCTCTGTTCTCGTTGTGACGAAGCAAGAGCCAAACGATTAGATGTACGGGTTTGCATTCCAAGAAATACTAGTGAAATTATCACACCTACACCGCCCAAAAACTCACCCCAAATACTCAAAATTTCCATATCTACGCTCCAATTAATTTAACTTAAGTAATAATATGACACACACTAATACGAATAACGCTTAATAAACAAATGAGAGAGAAATGATGCCACTGATTGGTTAACGATTAGCGATAATGGGAAATTATGTTCACTTGAATCAGATTTGCTCTTGTAACCGACGATGATGCATTTATATATGTAAGATATTCTGGTCGAATTAATATGAAGTCAGGTCTAATTGCCGCCGCACCAATTTTTCAAACGAGCCATGAAAAACACCTATAATTCTAGCTGTTGCTGCGGGTTAAATAGATAACTAAGGGAGAGCAGTCTATCACTTGGATCAAGTCGGGATGTTTGCTGGTTAATGCATTTACCAAAGATCAAATAGCACTATTTCCCGACAAAATTCTTAATCTTTGAGATCGCAAGAGGAGCATTCGCCAAATCGCAATGATCTACGCCCGCTATTTCTACAAATTCTGAATTCAGGATATGTGACGCTAGTAGACGGCCCATGCGAATTGGGACAGCAAGATCACCAGTAAAATGAATGATTAACGTTGGGCATTTCAGTTTGCTAAGCAATGGTCTTACATCTAGTTCTTTCATATAGGTTGTTATTTGAGCCATAGAACGCTTATCCGATAGTAACTTCTCAAATCCACGGTATGTTTCATCATCAATCACATCTCGCGAGATACTTGGAAAAAATATATCTCTACCTGCACCTGTCCCCCATGAATCGATCAATCCATCCAAAGCTTTATCTGATATTCCTAAAGGGTAATCTTCAGACCTTGAAAATTTGGCGGTAGTGCCAAACAGAATTAATCCGCGAACACGCTCTGGGTTATCAACAGCAAACTTTATACTCATCGGACCACCTTCAGAAATACCCATTAAGAAAAATTTTTCCGAATTTGTTTGATCTGCAACGCTATGGATATCGAGTATCCTCTCATCTAGAGTTGCCACAGAGTTTGTCGGGTCTGAAAGACCTTGCCCCCTCTTATCAAAGTTAATTACTCTTGAGAAGGATGCCAATGCATTCATGGTATCCCTGATTGGCGGCAAGTGGCTTGAAATATGTAGGTTAGAGATTATCCCAGGTGTAACAATTAACGTGGGGCTTTCCTGTCCATGAATCGTATGAGCAATATTTACCCCATTTGAATTTGCAAATTTTATTGGATGTGGTGATGGAGAACTTAGCTCAGAAAGGGTAATTTTCTGTGTTTTCTTTCTGTCACCATTTGAGCCCAATGTTTTCCCAAAAATATTTCTGCCGATAGTCCATAAAAAACCTATGATTACCGCGATTGCTGCAATCCCGCTCAGAAAGCTTTCATTATTCGATACAAATTCAGGTAGAGTCATAGATTTTATTTTCTCCGAATTAATTTGATACTGCATATGTAGTCGAGGCGACCTTAGCAAATTTGGATCTTAAACTAGCGAATAGCTGTGCCTGCGGGTGCTTTATACTTCCCCAAAAATTGTTCGTCTTTATTTGTTCTATTGCAGTCCTACACCATAGATCGCTTTGCCAGGAAACACGCCCTCTATTAGCTCACCCCCTCTAATAACAATGGTGCCACCAACCAGAACATATTCAATGCCAATCGAATTAGAAAGACCTTCTTCAAATGTTGCGGTATCTATAATACGTTCTGGATCAAAGATAGTGATATCAGCATCTGCATTTTCTTGTAGTCTTCCCTTGTTTGCCATCACAGGAGCAACCGGCTCTAACCGTTGAGCTGGCATAATTGTCATTTTCCCAATGGCTTCGTTTAGCGATAGTACTTCTCTCTCTCTAACATACCGACCTAACACACGACTAAATGTTCCGGCTGAACGCGGATGAGCGCCTGGGGCGAATTGCATCCCATCGGAAGCCACAATAACAAAAGGCTCAGATAGCGCCCGTCCAATCCATTCCTCTTCCATCATGTGAATAATTACCGCACCACCGATCTCTCTATAACTGCGAAATGTTTCTGCGTTGAGGCGCTCTCCAGTAGCAACCCATTGCAAATCCTCAAAACTAATACCACCCATTTCTTCTTGCCAACCCTCATCGAACAATGCTGACCCCAACCCGGTTGAAGCCGCTGTATAAGGATAAGCTTCAGTACTGATATTAAATCCACGTTGACGCGCTGATCTGATCAAACTGAGAATAAAATCTATATCCCCCAAAGCCATAGAATTAACATGGACAATGTGAAGGGCGGCACCTGTTAAAATAGAATTCGAAATGACTTCCTGCATTGCGCTTATTCCACTTTCACGAACATGCGAAAATATCATTGAATCTTGTTCAGCCGCGAAATCAAACACCTCATAAACTTCCTGTTCGTTAGCACCAGGAGTATATTGATGAGCAAGCCCTATTCCGATTGCCCCACTTCGAAGACCTTTGAGGAGTTCTTCACGCATCACGATATATTGGTCAAGCGTGAGCTCAGCATAATTGCTTTCGCTGAGTAAATTTCCGTACTGAGCAAGGAAAACATCAAGATTATCGATCGATGATCTATAAGCATCCTCCAGTTCAATACGATCCTCAACAGAGAACTGAGCCAATGACCTTGCATCTCCTTGTGCCATCGAAGTGCCAAAGTTAATAGGCCGCTTATTTTCTCGACTCGCCAACCATTCGCGTACAGGATAAACACCTCCTTCCAGTTCAAGTGCTGTAGTTACACCATCGTGGACGAGATAGTTAGCTGACGTTTGAGATTGACCATGAGCATGCATGTCAATAAATCCTGGGCTAACCACCAGTCCATTCGCATCAATGAGTTCGCCTCCCGCAACCAATCTACCCGCAAGCGACTCAGCAGAAACTTCAATGATCGATCCCCCTTGTATTCCAACATCTCGGATTGCATCCAGACTGGTTTCCGGATCAATAACGCGACCATTACTGATAACGATATCAAATTCTTCATTGTTTTCAGCAGCCTGCGCAAAAGTTGTAGGTATAGATAAAATATTAAGTAATAAAACTAAATAAAAGATTCGATTAATCTTCATAGTAGAAATACCCCACAGATTAAGTTATTGCACCAACGCTTTCTCTGGCAGTGACAAATCCATGCCAGCGCCAAAGATTTTGCAAGGACTCGTCTGGGTTCAGTTTGCAATAGTGGATAGCAAAATCGAGAGAAACTAGAAGAATTATGTCTGCGATAGTGAAGCGCGAAGTAGCTAAATATTCTTTATCAGCCAATTCATCGTTCAGCTTTTCATAATAGGCATACACATTTTCGTCGCTGAAGACTTTCGCCTCGGGAGCTACTTGATAGCCCCTCTGTTCAAGTACTGGGCCATTTTTCCAAGAGCTCCGAACTTGGAACCACAAATCCGACTCAATTTGAGAAAGGTGCATCTCAATCTGACCCAAATCATCTGCATCTGAGCCAAATAAATTAGGCTGTGGGTATAGTGCCTCAAGATAACGGCAAATTGCGATCGCTTCAGTAAGAAAAGCCCCATCATCTGTCTCCAATACTGGCACTCTACCAAGTGGATTCTTTTGCAAAAATTCTGGTGCTTTATGCTCTCCATTCTGAAGATCTAATTCAATCATTTCATAGTCTATGGCTTTCTCCGCCAAAACAATTTTTACTTTGCGTGGATTAGGTGTATTACCGCAACCATATAATTTCATTATTACCCTTCCTGTAAATCGAACAACACAACATTTCGATAGTTCCGTAGAATACCCAACTTAACCCAAGAGTCATCTGAAAACCAAATTCAAAAGCTTATTAATTTAATAATTCCTGATTTGATGTTGAATCACTCTGCACATCCTAGCTTAGTTATCATTTTCCACTTAAAATGCTCTTCTTAGCTACAATCATTACTAATTGCTAAAACTTGAAAGTTAGCGCATGACACCAAAATAGATTAATCAAAACCACAACAAGACTATCCACCTATCTACGTCACTATGCACAATCGGTCCTTTCTTAATATTTGCGCCATTCTACTGATGCTGAGATTCAACCCACTACCAACACTAGCCCAGCAAGACCCAACATTAGAAAATACCTCTTGGAAATTAGTCTCCATACATGGGTTCGACGATTCGGAATTCATTCCCAGCAATCCTGAAAACTATCTATTGCGATTTCGCCTAGAGAATCGATTGCAAATCGAAGCAGACTGTAATCAGGCTGGAGCAACATGGGGATTAGATGGTGACTCTTTCACATTGAGACAATTGGTTACGACTCGAAAACTCTGTATTCAACCTTCCCTCTTTAATCGATACATCATGAATTTAGATCAAGCCGCTTCTCTCATGTTGGAAGGAGATCGACTGATAATTAAATCAGCCTCAGAGGTTGATTGGATGGAATTTGAACCCTATGTCTTGACACCATCTTTTTGAGATAGCAACACCAGCCTTCAAAAATAAGTGACAAAAAAAGGTCAGCGTATTGACTACTCTGACCTTCCTTTAATCCCGCTTGAGTTCCAGATATTTAGTTAGTATGGATAGCCTTCCAACCTCGGTTGTCCAGGAAACCAGTCGGGTACTTGCGCCCAGTTATCGCGATTAGGCATTTGAATTTTAGGCAAACTATTTTGATCTAAAACTAACTGATCATCAGTAATAACATCATTCAAATAAAGCAAGTAAGCCGTCAGGGAATAGACTTCATCGGCCAATAGCGACCCTTCAGCACCGAGAGGCATACCACGGTTTATGTAATCCCAAACTGTAGTGGCATAAGGTGAACGAATAGGAAGAACCCGTCCGTAACGCCAGGCATTATCCACTTCACCAACGTCATTCTTAACCAATCTTGGTGCAATACCATTGGTACCATTAGTGCCATGACATCCAGCGCAGCCTTTTTCTAGAAAAAGTTGTGCTCCTAAATCAGCAGTGCCACTGCCATCTGGCAATTCCTCTCCAGTTGGCGCGATCGCAATATCCCAAGCCTCAATCTCTGCAGCTGTAGGCGCTCTGCCAACCCCATAAGTTGGAGACTGTGCTTGTGCTACAAAACCAAGGAGCATTACTCCTGGCAGTAAATATTTAAGCAATCGCATTATGAATACTTCCATCGCTTTCAATTCGCCAAGGCTGAATCGAGTTGTCTTGTCCTCGAACACGAGGTGGCTGATCAGCAGGCTGATTCCAGAATTCTGCGACTTCCGCTCGCGAAGGCTGAACCTGACCGATTTCATCGATACAACGAGACTGGAGCTCACAAGGGCTGCCATCCCACTCCCATTCGAAGGCAAAAAGTGTGTGCGCCATCGCTTGAGGCTCACCACGAATTTCTGCATCGAACCAAGTTTCTCCTCCATCAGTGGTCACTTCGACACGGGCAACCTTGCCTCCACCAGACCACGCTAAACCGCTGACTTGATAATATCCCGCACCAGGCAGTGTTTGTCCGCCTGAAGGATGAACAATCACAGATTTAGGGCCTATCTGGTAACCTAGTGCTGCTGTGGCAGGGTCCTGAGTCAAGTGTCCGTAGTCGTTATAGGTCATGTAATACTGGTCAACTACCTTGATACGACGCAACCACTTCACATTAAAAATGCCTTCAAAGCCAGGCGCTAACATTCTGAGTGGAAACCCCTGTTGCGGCCGAACCGGTTCACCGTTCATTGAATAGGCAAGCAAAGTATCATCCATGGCTTTTGTCATTGGAATGCTGGAAGCGCCCTTAACTTCTTCCACACCTTCGGCAACAATCCAGTCTGCACCCTCTTTTACACCCGCTTCTTTAAGTAGCGTAGAAAGCAGCACTCCAGTCCACTCTGCATTACTTGTCATCCCATGAGTTTCCTGCACGGTGGTATGACGCCGATTTGATCTATTGCCCGCACACTCCACGAAATGCATACGCGTCACAGAAGGTAGACGCTTCAATTCCTCCATGGTGAAGACTAGGGGATTATCGACCAAACCATGAATCATTAAGCGATGCTTTTCAGGATCGATGTCCGGTATATAAGAACCTCTCGTAGTTCCCATGTAGAAAAGTGACGATGGGGTAATCACACCATGCTGGTCCTGCAAAGGAGTTGCTATGTGAAAATCAAGCCCGAAAGTATCCGGTGAGTGCCTGCCTCCGTGGGGAATGCGCTTGGACTCTATGAACCGTGATCTCTGTCCATAAGCCACAATATCATCTCTGCCATGCAGGAACCCTTCTGGACCAGGCAGCTGAGCCGATGCAGATTGAGAGGCTGCGCCTACTGCAGCGCCGCCAGCAATAGCTGCGCCCTGCTTTAAAAACTCCCTGCGATTTTGTTTCTTGGGACCCATAGATAATCTCCTATTGTCTTATCTTTTTTTGCCTTGTTTTTTGTGCAGTGAATCTAAGGCTTTTACCTGCCCGAGTATACGCCGAGGACAATCATTCCAAAAGCCCTTTTGGACTTTGTAACACTGTATTTCAAGGTGATCTGAGCCGATTTTCCCTCATTTATTTAGCCTGGGGAGACCCAGAAATACTGGCACCTTGAGCAATCTGAGTGTGAAATTCTGATATATCTTAGACTAATAAAATTAAATTCTAGGCAGTATTTCTAAATTGCTGGTCGTGCTTCAAAAACCAGCAAAACTGACTGCGTCAAATAAAGCTTATTCTCTAAAAACGGGCTTACGCTTTTCCATGAAGGCCTGAATAGCTTCTTTCGACTCTGGGTCATTCATGCTTTCGATTAGATGTATGGCTTCTAGCCGAAGGCTGTCTTCGAGTGATTGATCCATACCGCTATGGAGATTTTTTTTCATTCTACCAAAAGCATTCACTGGCCCATTTGCTACTTTAGCCGCATAGCTTTGTGCGTCTTTACTAAATGATTCTTTTGGAAATACTTTATTAACGATTCCTAACCGCTCGCATTCACTGGCTAACACTCTATCGCCGGTATAAAACAGTTCTTTTGCCTTGGCCAAACCAATCAAACGCGGCAAGAACCAACTGGCACCATAATCGCCAGACAGTCCGATATTGCCAAAGGCGGTTGTAATAAAAGCATTATCTGACGCAACACGAAGATCACAGGCTAAAGCGATCGAAAGTCCTGCCCCAGCCGCAGCACCGGGCATTGCCGCAATGGTGACTTTATTAGCTTCATAAATGCGATTCGTAAGCGTTTTTTGTTTCTCCACTAAAGTATCGATTTTTTCTTGTTTAGAAGAAGGTGTACCTAAATTTTTTTTTGTTCCAGACCCCATTCCTGAAACATCGCCTCCTGCGCAAAATGCATCGCCAGCTCCAGTGATTAACACACACCCGACTCGATCATCATCATCAAGTATTGCGATAGTTTTTCTGAGAGCTGGAGTTAACACATCACCCAGCGCATTTTTTTTATGGGGTTTATTTAAAGTAACAGTGGCAACACGGTTTTCTATTTTACAAATAAGTTCTTCTGTGCCTGTATCAATGGAGATCATATTTTAACTCAACAAAAAGATAGGAAATCAATGAAATGTTATTCCGCTGGCAAGTTTTTCCTAGCAACTAGAAAGAGTATTACTCCTAGAATTGACCATCCAATAATAATTATCCATTCTTGCGGCCAGATTAGCGCTGAAGGACTTCCGGGCATATAGAGAAATCCCAGACTTATAGAAAGTATCAAAGCAAGTATTCCAATAAAGTTCCCAAACGGCACTTTATAGGGTCGTTCTAAATTCGGCTCTTTGCGACGCAAAATCAGGAAGGACAAGGCAACCATGGCGTAGGCGATGACAATGCCGAGACCCCCTGCATCCACTAACCAAACCAATACTGGCCGACCGAAGAAAGGTCCAATAATAGAAAGTCCACCTATCAGCAAAATTGCATTGTAAGGAGTGCGATATTTTGGATGTAACTTGCTGAGAGCGGCAGGTAACAGGTTCGCGCGTGCCAAGGCATAAATCGCTCTACTACCTCCAACAATAAACGCATTCCAACTAGTAACAATGCCCGCTAGACCAGCGCCTAACATAGCCAAGCGCCCAGCCTCGCCAAAGATCATGGAATTCGCTTCCGCTGCTATAATTTCTGTAGTTCCAAATATATCTTCATTAAGCAGTAAGCTAACTCCCAGCACGATTAGCCCGTACCAAGCGATAGCCATAGCAACTGATAACATCAGCAACGATCCTATATCCTTATAGGGTAAGTCAATTTCTTCTGCGGCCTGAGGAATAGTATCGAAACCAACGAACATAAAAGGGACCATAACCAATACCAAGGTAACGCCCGATAAACCATCAACAAAAAGAGGTTCCATATTAGCAGTATCGCCAACGACCAGTGACCCTGCTACAAACAAACCGCCGACCAGAAGGATAACGATAACAACTGCTGATTGAACAATGGCAGCCATTCGAACGCCGCGTATGTTTAATACCGTCATGACGACCGCGCCCGCAACACCAACCAAAACCCAACTAAGGTAAACATCCCACCCAGCAATCTGCCAGAGAAAATATTTATCCAGCCCCGGGATTATTGAATCCAGCACTGTGGGCAAGGCTACTGCCTCAAATGTAACTACAGAAACATAACCTAATATAATTGCCCAGGTACAAATAAAGGAAAAGCCTGCCCCCAAAGCGCGATGACTATAAACATGCTCTCCTCCTGCAAAGGGTAAAGCTGACGCAAGTTCAGCATAGGTAAGTCCAATTACCAACATAATACCGCCACCAAGAAGGAAGGCGGTGATAGCTCCGAAGGAGCCGGCGGATTCAATCCAAGTGCCAGATAACACTACCCAGCTCCAGCCAATCATCGCGCCAAAGGCTAGAGCCAAAGCATCTCGCCGACCAAGCACGCGAAGAAAATTTGGTTCTTTGTCAGGGGAAGTCATAGTAGGAAAAATAGTAACCTTGTGTCGTGATCGACTTAATTATTTACCTGTGAAGTTGCCGACTCTTCTTTCCGAGACTGCCTGAACCCCCTCGAAATGATCATCAGTTTTAGTCAACCAGAACTGTTCGCTGCCTTCAATATCGGTGGCAGCTTGCACTGCTTCTTGAATCCCGGACCGTAATTGCTCTCTTAAAGAAACAAGCGCAAGCGGCGCATTTTCTGCGATTTCAGTTGCAAGTTCGATAGCTTTTTCACGCAATGATAAAGCAGAGGTAAGAATATCTGCTGCTCCCCAAGCTAGAGCAATCTCACCGTCAATTCGGCGGCCAGTATAGAACATAAGATGGGATTTCTGGACACCAATCGCCCGAGGTAAGGTATGGGTTAGGCCGAAACCAGGAGTAAAACCTAACTTTACAAAATTCGCAGTTAAGCGTGTGCTCTCACAAACAACGCGAAAATCTGCCATCATGGCTACTCCTAGGCCTCCTCCTACCGCAGCACCCTGTACCGCAGCGATTACAGGTTTTTTATTGCCAAATAAACGCACCGCTTCTTGATAAATAGGGTTTCTTTGATCAGCAGATTCTGCTGCCAACACATCCCCTTCGGCTGTCTGATCAGGGGTACTAAAATTCGCACCTGCACAAAAATGTTTACCGTTGGAACAGAGAACGATCGCTCTACAGTTAGGGTCATCATCAAGGGCGTCGAAGCAATTTGCCATATCCCTAATCAGTTCCAGGTCAAAAAAATTATTAGGTGGCCGGTCGATCTCGCACTGAACAACATTTCCTGGTAACGCTGTTAGCTTTATATCTCCATATTGCTCTCTCATTCTCTAAATCCTTCGGGAATTTATATCGCTTGAATTTTCCTAACGAACTATATCAAAAGTGTATCCGTTAGTGCGTCAAAAAACACGCTGCAACAGACACTCTAACAAAAATATTCGTCAAAAGTGAGGATGTAGAATACGCTAAATCAAGACAGAACTGAGAGTAAGGTTTCTACTAAAAAACCCATAAGCGAATTAAAGTTCATCGAAGAATACATGTTTCAGTAGTAATGTCTCAGTGGCAATAGCGTACCAAGACATACCTTTTTATTGCCAAGAACTATAGAAAGAGCATTAAGTTGCAGTGATCAGAATTACCACGCTTATAGCGATTAGCATGATTCCCAGGTATTCACGGGTGGAAATTTTCTCACCAAAGTAGAAGTAAGTTATTAGCAGGCTCACAACAAACTCAGTTTGTCCTAATGTTTTCACTATGGCTGCATTCTGCAAACTCATTGCCGTAAACCAACCAACTGATCCTGCAACGCCAGTCAAACCGACAAAGGCGCATAGCGCTATGTTCTCCTTTATCAAGAAAAATTGATTACGCTCTCGCAGTAGCATCCAGCCAAGGCAAATTAGTGTTTGCAAAATTATCATGTAAGTTAATACGGCAGCCGCGCTTAACAGTGGAGGAGCGTCCAAAGATAGAGAAGCATCCCTAATCCACAAGGAGGCAAGAGCAAAGCCTAACCCTGCGCCAGCACCATAACGAATACTTTTATTGTCGGCTAAATCTTGAAAGGAAACTTTCCAATTACTAGCGATTAGCAAACCTGCTACACCTATAATTACCGACAAATAACCAATTGCACTAAGAGCAGATGAAAAAAACAAAGCCCCCAAAATAGCAGTTAACATAGCTTCAGTTTTTGCTAACGCTGTTCCGACGGCGAAATTTCTTAGTGTAAGCGATTTAATAAGACAGACGGTCGCAAGAATTTGAGAAAGGCCCGCTAATGCGCCTGATCGGAAAAATATGATATTTAATGCGATAGAATCGGGTTGATACACTTGCCAAAGAATAACTAGATAGATAATCGCAAATTTAATACCAAACAGAAATCTAACGAGAGTTGTTGCGTGAATTGAAATCTTGGTTGCAAGCTTTTTTTGACTTGCAGTTCGAATTGACTGCATAACAACTGCAAGCAAAGTAAATGCTATCCACGTTTCCATTCGCACACTATACAATGTCTACGTTTTAAAATAATTACTTACTTGTAGACCTTATAAAGAGTTCAAGTAAACTGATCCGCACAATAATTGATTCAAACATCTTGTGTTAGATTAGGCTAAAATGCCGAATCTGCCGGTGATTAGATTAACTGTATTAATGGGAGAACTAACGTGAGTGTGGTCGACTTCAGCCAAGCTGCTAAAAAGCACTCTGGAGACCCTGGGACCTCTGGCAAGCGACATTGGGTCCGATTTCTTACTGCTGCCAGCCTATTCGATGGTCATGATGCCGCGATAAATATTATGCGTCGCATCCTCCAAGCTAGCGGTGCCGAAGTAATCCATCTTGCCCACAATCGCTCAGTTCAAGAAATTGTCGAAGCTGCGGTACAGGAAGATGTTGACGCTATTGCCATCAGTTCCTACCAAGGCGGACATATTGAATACTTCAAGTACCTTATTGATAGATTGAACGAACTTGGCGCTCCTCACATTAAAGTCTTTGGTGGAGGTGGCGGTGTTATCATTCCAGAAGAAATTGAAGAATTACATCAGTATGGTGTAACCAGAATTTATGCACCAAGTGATGGCCAAAATTTAGGCTTACAGGGCATGATTGATGAAATGCTCACGCTTAGTAGTGGCGACATTAAAGGTGAAAGCACACCTGACTTAGAACTGCTAACAACAGGTAACCGACTTAGTCTCACTCAAGTAATCAGCGCGATTGAAAACGGTAGGTACGATGAACATCAACTTGGTCATCTAATTGAGAACTCATTAAAGAGTTCCTCGACACCTATTCTTGGAATAACAGGCACTGGCGGTGCTGGCAAAAGCTCTTCTACCGACGAAATTATTCGTCGATTTAGGCAAGACAGCAACGATTCAATGCGCATTGCTGTGCTTGCAATTGATCCAACGCGGAAAAAAACCGGTGGGGCTCTATTAGGCGACCGCATTCGAATGAATGCGATCAATCACCCCAATATTTTCATGCGATCCCTAGCCACTAGAGATGCGCGCACCGAAGTTCCAGAAAATCTCCATGCCATCTTGGCAGCAATCAAATTAGCTGACTTCGACCTGGTCATAGTTGAAACACCAGGTATTGGTCAAGGTGATGCCGGCATAGTGCCTTTTGTCGATGTCTCTCTCTATGTCATGACGCCAGAGTTTGGCGCTGCCAGTCAGTTAGAAAAAATCGACATGCTTGATTATGCTGACGTTTTTGCTATTAATAAATTTGATCGAAAAGGGAGTGAAGACGCTTTACGAGACGTATCAAAACAAGTGCAGCGTAATCGAGAGGCGTTTTCACAGATGCCTGATGAAATGCCTGTATTTGGAACTATTGCCTCAAAATTCAACGACGACGGCATTACTGCGCTGTATCAGTTACTCGTTGAAGAATTAGAGAAAAAAGGACTGAAAAAATTCGAGCGGCATCTAACTAAAGTCGATGTAAAAACCTCTAGTCACCGCTCTTTAATTATCCCCGCACAGCAACAACGTTACTTAGCTGAAATAGCAGCTGAAGTTAGGGACTATCACAGCATTGTGGCAATACAGTCAAAGCTCGCTCGAGAAAGGCAGCAACTTCAAGCTAGCAAAGCAATGCTAGATGCATCAGATGAAAATAGTAATAACCTAGACGCAATACTTGAGAAAAAAGAAGCCGCACTAGATGCTCGCACAAAGCGTTTGTTGGAGTCCTGGCCGCAGGTTAAAGCAGATTATTCCCGCGATGAGTATGTCATTAAGGTAAGGGATCGGGAATTGCGAACACCACTAACCCGAAAGTCACTTTCTGGAACTGATATACCCCGCGTTTCCCTTCCTCGTTATGAAGATGAAGGCGAACTATTAAAATGGTTGTTGCTGGAGAACGTCCCAGGGAAATTTCCTTTCACCGGCGGTGTATTTCAATTCAAGCGAGATAGTGAAGATCCAACTAGAATGTTTGCTGGTGAAGGTGATGCATTCAAGACGAATAAACGCTTCAAGCAACTTTCAGAGCACTCGGATGCAAAAAGATTATCCACTGCTTTTGATTCTGTGACCCTCTACGGCTTCGACCCCGCCCTTCAACCTGATATTTATGGGAAGGTAGGAAATTCGGGTGTCTCCATAGCAACCCTGGATGATATGAAAGTTTTGTATAGCGGTTTCGATCTCTGCAATCCAATGACATCTGTCTCTATGACTATTAATGGTCCTGCTCCTACCATCCTGGCAATGTATTTAAACACTGCCATTGACCAAAGAGTCGATGTCTTTGTCGAAGAGAATGAGAGACAACCAAATGAGGCTGAATGGAAAGCGATTAAAAATTACACCCTGGAAAACGTTCGCGGTACGGTTCAGGCTGACATCCTTAAAGAAGATCAAGGTCAGAATACTTGTATATTTTCCACTGAATTCAGCCTTAAAGTAATGGGAGACATTCAGGAATATTTCACCGGAAACAATGTAAGAAACTTTTATTCAGTCAGTATTTCCGGGTATCACATAGCTGAAGCTGGGGCGAATCCAATTTCACAACTCGCGTTTACCCTAGCAAATGGCTTTACTTTCGTCGAAGCGTATCTTGCTCGCGGTATGGAAGTGAATGATTTCGCTCACAACCTCTCCTTTTTCTTTTCCAACGGCATGGATCCCGAGTACACGGTGATGGGCCGTGTAGCACGACGCATTTGGGCAACTGCCATGCGGTTCAAATATGGGGCTAATGAAAGAAGTCAGAAACTGAAGTATCACATTCAAACTTCCGGGAGGTCACTGCATGCCCAGGAGATATCTTTTAATGATATTCGTACAACATTGCAGGCATTAATAGCGGTCTATGACAATTGCAATAGTTTACACACCAATGCTTATGATGAAGCTATAACTACACCCACCGAAGAGTCAGTGCGGCGAGCTATGGCCATTCAACTCATTATTAACAAAGAATGGGGTCTTGCAATGAACGAGAATTCCAACCAAGGCTCATTTATTATTGAAGAGTTAACCGACCTGGTTGAAGAGGCTGTGTTGCAAGAATTCGAACGAATCTCTGAAAGAGGTGGCGTGCTGGGCGCTATGGAAACTGGTTATCAACGCGGCAAAATTCAAGACGAATCCATGTATTATGAACATCGCAAACATGATGGAAGTTTACCTATCGTTGGCGTTAATACTTTCTTAAATTCTGATACTGAAGAAGAACAAAAAATCGAACTTGCTCGTTCGACTGAAGAAGAAAAACAGAGCCAACTTTTGCGTTTGAACAACTTCAAATCACAACATGCTAATCACTGCGAACAAGCCTTAGAAGCGTTACGACAGGCAGCTATTAATAATGACAATGTTTTTGAAGAACTAATGAATGCTGTTCGTTATTGCTCTTTAGGACAAATTACCGACACTTTCTTCGAAGTAGGTGGGCAATACCGCCGGACCATGTAGCTCGACTATTTTACATTAACAACTCTTACTTTATCCGTACTGCGGCTTTAAAAAAGCCTTATACCATTCCTATTTCAATTAGCATAAAAAAAGACAGTCCCATTTCCTTAATTCTTTTCCCTCTACAAAAAAAAGGGCGGTAACACCGCCCTATTAAAATTTTTAGTAATTTCCCCAGACTACTCTGAAACGTTAACTGTTATCCAGGCGTCATGATACAAACCACCATCGTCTGCTCTACCCCAAAGAATATATTCTCCTGGTTCGCTAAATGTGGCATTGACATCATATACGCCATCTAATGGTATTGGTGGCGGTAGCCAGAGCGCTCCCCAAGGAGAGTTAGCGCTGGTTCGAGTATCTTCCCAAACTTTCACCTGAGGCGTATCAAAAGTTACTTCGCCAGGTCCACGCCATTTATTCCATGAATAGTACAACCCATTCACTTTTTGGACCGTTACCTTAATTGGAGGAGACATCAGTCGCCGCTGCATGACATTTTCTTCTGTGACAAAAGCGACAGCCAAAGCGCCACCGGCGAACTCGGCAAACTGACGTGCTTCTTCGACCGGATCAGTTGGCTCTGGCAGCCCATCATCAGTAACTATTGTCTCAAGGTTTAGCGGTTCTGCAACTGTTGTTGCACGAATGCTGTCGCCTTGAACAGAAACCACTGGAGGAATGTTCGCTCGAGATTCAGGAGAGCTCGTGCCCGCACCTAAGGAACCTGTCTCAGAAGCGATGACCATATTATCAACGAGATAATCAGCTTTAAGCGTGCCGTAGGCTTTCCGTTCGACTCCGTTTATATTCAAGGTCCAAACTAGCTCACGTTCACCCCAATCAGAAGGGACAGTTACTTCGAATGTGAAGCGGTTTCGACGTGGCAGAAAATGAGTAGGCTGACCTTGGTCTACATCCCCCGGGGAGAAAAAATTATTATCTCCAACCGGCATATCCGGCGATTCTTCCCAATTTTCATTCATGTAACCAAACATCAAATTAAACGTACCGTCCGGGTTTGGACGCCAGCCTTCAAATGCAGGTTCTACATGTCTACCTTTGGAATAAGATTGTGCAAAACCGCCTTGAGCAAATAACAATCCAACCAATACCAACGTGACAGCTTTAATAGCCAGCGTGTCACCAATTAATAATCTTTCTTTAATCACCTAATTCTCCCGTAATGCATTCATTACTGTTAATCGGAAGCTTCTACGTCTTCTACTATTGGTGCCACAAGCGGCGCTCCACATAATGGACAGCCGATCACATGATCGTTTGGCCCCATGTTTAAATCATTTCTTCGCTTTTCCATCTCAGCAAAGAATTGTTCATCATCCATTTTTACCCGCATGCCGAGATCGATAAACATATTCGTCACAGATCGATTTCCAGACCCCTGCCAATTTCTCGCGTCAGGTACGTTTGGGTTTGTCTCTGTATTATTCATGTATCCAACAATGTGCATTATGGTGCCTTTAGGTAGTAAAGGCGCAGCCTGATCTTCGAATGCATAACCACGTACCCAGTTATGGTCATAACCCACGCAGGAAAGTGTTTCGACTGTATATCCCCAAATTGCTTCCAAACACATCCGCTCACCCGGGGCATGAAGATGTGGTTCAAAAGTAATAAACTTAGTGTGTTGTTCAAGCACCGTGTAAGCATGGAGTTCCTGATTATTCTGATTACCGGCTATACTGATATCAACGCCATTACCCAAACCAAGAGTTACACGTTCATACTTCGGTTCATATCCTACTGGATGGAATCGAAACCCTATTTCCAAATGGCCAGTTGTGTCTTTACCATTGGAATGCATGTGAACCGAATCAGAATAAACATAAGTGCCTGCTCTCAATAGACGACCACCTTCAGGATCAAATATGTCGGCATTACGACCAACTTCATGCACTGGCCACCCTGTCACTGAGTCTTCAATTCGATTGCCTTCTTCGTCCAGTTCAGCGGTACTCCAGATCATATGATGAAAAATATACCGCCCACCGACCGTATCACGCCCGGTGCCTGCTTGGTTGTTTACATCGTTGACTTCGACAATTTCCACTGATTTTACATAGCGATCTTCTTCCAAACCAACGGGTACACGATCAATTTCTCCCCACCAATCAGCAGTCCCAGCAAGTTTGGTGACATCATTAGTTTTAACGACTAAGTCTGGTTCACCCGCAGTCCATTTTAGAGAATCATCAAACACTAACGCTTGAGGTGCGTTTGCTGCATTACCCTTTGGTGCACCGCTGCGGGCCCAGGTGGAAATGTCAGCAATTTCTTCGTCACTCAATGAAGGGTCGTTCTTGTAATCTTGAATACCAATGTCTTTTTCCATGTACCAGGGCGGCATCGCTCCGGCTCTATCGCGCAAACCCGTTTTGTATTCAATAAGTCCTGCAAAAGGCGCCACCTGCTCATATGTCACTAAAGGCATTGGTCCAACACCACCAGCGCGGTGACAATTTTGGCAGCTACGCTGAAGTATTGGTTCAATATCCCTATGAAAAGTAATCTGGTCTTCTTGTGCACTTGCCAACATCGGAGCAGCTAATATTGGCAAGAAACCAAAAGCACTAATGAGTTTTAAAAGGATTGAACTTCTCCTATTCGGCATTGAAAGATCCTCTTCGTAGATAATCTATTGTTTCTTTATAGGGTTTTTTAGCAACGTAAAAAGCCAAAATCAAGCTCAAATTTTAGCATTTTTTCAAAAAATATCGTAGTGCACGAGGTAATCCCAACAATTTGCAATATTAAGCACCGAAAATAATTAGTATTTTCACTAAGTCATTGATTTTAATTAAATTAAGGCTCCATTAAAATCCGGTTACCTGTAACAATTCATTTCAAAATTCATCTGATAATCATGGCAGACTTACTCTCCGGGGAAATAAATAAGCAATAGAAATTACTCCTCTTTCCCAAACCTGATTTGAAAACGGCCAGCTGTGGACAGGAATTTGGTAATAGCACAATAAAACGCTGACTGATTAAGACATATCACTCATCTATTTATGAGCAATTAGCCTGAATAGAGTTACTCTCAATTAAAGTCCTAGGAGAAGCAAATGAATGGTCATAAATATACCAAATTAAAGATCAGCTCACGCACACTGCTCTGCAGCAGTATCATGCTTGCTATCTATACACCCACAGTGTCAGCACAAGACGACCTCGAAGAAATCGTAGTAACTGGATCCTACATCCGTAACAGTAATTTTACTGGCGCAAGTCCAGTTGACACTGTTGAGCAAGAAACCTTGCTTACGTATGGCGCTGCCAACATCGGCCAGTACATCAGGGATCTAACCTATACTCAGAATGTGGACACTGTTGCTAACGTGCTGGGTGGTGCAGGTGGTGGCCAAGACTCAAACTCTGCCCAGTTTAATCTGCGGGGATTAGGAACCGGCAGCACACTAACCTTGCTTGATGGACGTCGAAACATTAATGAAGGTGCGTTGTCCGCTATTCTTCCAGATATCGCGACTGACCGAATCGAAGTTGTACTTGATGGCGGTTCAGCACTTTATGGTTCTGACGCCGTTGCCGGTGTAGTAAACCTGATTCCTGTTAAAGAATTTGATGGGATTCGGGTTCGTAGCTTTTATGGACGGGACGAAGATGGCGACTTCGAAGAACCGAAACTAGGTGTCATGTGGGGCAACACTTTCGACAATGGCCTCAATGTCGTAATGGCCTTAGAAGTTGGCAGAAAGACTCCACTTCAGCGCGAAGAACGGCCAAAGTACCTCGCCTATGATAATGCCACCTTTATTGGTGCACCTGGTCACTACAATATTGGTGGAGCACCATATTTAGATCCTGACTGTGGTGCCTATGGTAACGAAACGACATTTAAAGGAGACAAAGGGAGTTCGCAAAGTGGGTTTCCCATCGCTGGGGGTTTGCTCTGCGGGTTTCACTATGCACAATGGACAGACTATAACCGTGAAGCGAATGACTACGTATTCTATGGTAATGCGCAATACGAGGTGAACGATGGTCTGACTCTTGAATTTCAAATAGCAGACAGCTATCGCGAATCCATCTTCACCACCGAACCGGTCACTCCGATGTCCAATGCCTGGTATAACGATATGACTATCCCAGCTAATCACCCCGCAAACCCAACTGGCTCGCCAGTTACACCAGGGGTATATGGCATTGGCACTTACACTATTTGGAATGGTTTCGAGCAGGGCGTAGGTGCTAAGCCTAGCCAGATTGCTGATACCGGCTATTTTCCAGAGCGTTACCAGTACACCACCGAAGTTTATAAAGCTGGCGCTATGTTTGATGTTGCCGATACCGGCTGGGTCGGTGAAGCGTGGTTAGGCTACCAAACTTATGAGCAGCGTGTTGATACTTACGACGGTAACGCTACTCGTATGATAGCGGCCTTAAACGGCAGGGGCGGTGCTTCTGGTAATGAGTGGTTCAACCCGTTCGCCTCTCGCGATATTCGTTCTCCAAATTACGATGCGGATCGCTCCGACGGCCTATACACCAATAACACCCAGGAAGTTACAGATTGGCTATTCGAAAGTGCTGATGCCAACTTACAAACTGATCGTCTTGTGATATTTGACTCGGTCGTGACAGGCGACTTATTTGATCTGCCTACCGGAACTGTTGGTGCTGCATTTGGTTACGCTATGCGCGATAGAATGGATGCCACCGACACCGGGAGATTGAAGAAGCTTGGCATTGACTGGCAAAACTCTTCGGGCAAATCTGCTCCTTTGTTAGTGCCAACACGAGATGTTTCAAAAACACAAGCCGTCTTTGCCGAGTTAGAGATTCCGCTTATGGCAAACTTAAGCATGCAAGTTGCTGCGCGCTATGAAGATTTTTCAGACCTCGGTCTAGATACGACAACCCCTAAAGTTGCGCTTCGGTGGCAGCCGCTAGATTCGCTTGCCATTCGCGGTTCGTGGGGAGAGAGCTTTCTTGCCCCAGATGCCGATGATGTAGGCCCTGCTGATCGCACGGGTTGCTACAATAACAGAACCGGGCAAGACCCATTAACTGGTCAGGATCTGCTAGGCGTATTGTCTTGTAGCTCCAAGAATCCAAATCTAGTGCCCGAAGAATCTAATATTTGGAACATTGGTTTCACTTGGGAAGGGATTGAGAACCTGAGTATCAGTCTTGATTATCAGGAAATCGAATATACAGATCGGATCGTAACCCTTAGCGCTCAAGATATCGCAAATCAGCAATTCTATAATGCTCTCGCTGCAACTGGCATTAGCCAAGCCGACTATGATCCTACCGCTGGATCCGCGAGTCGAACGGCTGCGCTTGCCTATGTAACAGCGAACCCTGACCTCACAATTACTCGGAACCCAACCAGTAATTTGATTACGGAGGTAGTCCGAGTCGCAGATAATATCAATACTAATCTGGTAGATGTTTTAGACCTGACTGCAACATATTCGTTCGAGTCTGGAGATTGGGGTAATTTCAATCTCGCGTTTAATGCAGCTTACTATGTTACTTATGATTATGCTGGGCTTGATGGTGTAATTGTTGATGCAAGGGGTAGAAGAAATGCTGACACAGCACTTTCTCCTCCACTACCTGAATTAGTAGCAAACCTAAGATTGGGTTGGCTGCGGGGCAATCATGCTGCATCATTCTTGACTAAGTACACCGATGAATTCTCATTTGATGGAACGTTCTCGAGTGCATTTACACCCAGAACTATTATTCCAGAATCTTACATCGCTAATGCGAGCTATACCTATTTCTTTGATGACTTATTTAATAGCTCTGGCAACGTAACGTTTGCTATAAACAACTTGTTCGATTGGGAACCGCGACGGCTTCCAGTCCAAGGCGGCTTCGAAAGCAGGCTTTATGATAACTTCGGTCGAATGCTTTCCTTATCAGTTGATTTCGAACTGTAATCTCAAGACGATAAGTAGAACTATCGTGGTTTGCTAATAGCAATTAGGATAATTTCGACTAATCAGTTAAAGAAAAAGGCCGCCGCATAAATCAATGCGACGGCCTTTTATTTTCTAACAAGAACGAATTATGCGTCGGTCTCTACGCTATATTCTGCTTTCTCTTCGTCCGTTATTTCTTTAATACTCAATTTAATCCTTCCGCGAGCATCAAGATCGGAACACTTCACTAGCACCTCTTGTCCCTCTTTAAGGTATTCATTCACATTTTCAACACGCTCCTGGGCGATCTGAGAGATGTGAACTAAACCATCTTTGCCGGGCAAGATGGTAATAAACGCGCCGAAATCAACGATACGAGCGACTTTACCCATGTAGAGCTTGCCAACTTCTGCTTCGGCAGTAATAGCGTTAACCATTTCAACGGCTGCATCGCGAGAATCAGCATCCTCCCCGTAGATACGCACATTACCGTCGTCGTCTATATCAACTGAAGCACCTGTGTCTTCAGTAATACCTCGGATTACTGCACCACCTTTACCAATTACATCACGGATCTTATCTGGGTCGATCTTAATCATTGCCATTGCTGGTGCATTTTCTGAAACAGATTCACGAGCAGTAGAGATAACTTTATTCATCTCAACCAGGATATGAAGACGAGCTGTATTTGCTTGTTCCAGAGCGATCTCCATAATTTCTTCAGTGATACCCTGAATTTTTATATCCATCTGTAAAGCCGTTATACCTTTTTCAGTTCCAGCAACTTTAAAATCCATATCGCCTAAATGATCTTCGTCACCCAATATATCTGTAAGAACTGCAAAACGTTCCCCTTCTTTAATAAGCCCCATTGCGATGCCGGCCACTGGAGCCGACACAGGCACACCTGCATCCATCATTGACAAGCTGCTTCCGCAAACACTAGCCATAGAACTGGAACCATTGGACTCAGTAATCTCCGAAACCACACGAATGGCATAAGGAAAATCTTCTTCCGCTGGCATTACAGCCGCCACACCACGCCGCGCTAATCTGCCATGACCGATTTCACGTCGCTTCGGCCCACCCATGAAACCAGCTTCACCGACAGAATAAGGAGGGAAGTTGTAATGCAACATGAACGGATCTTTTCTTGAACCGCTTAAATCTTCAATGATTTGTGAGTCGCGAACTGCACCCAGGGTAGTTACTACAAGCGCCTGCGTTTCTCCTCGAGTGAACAAAGCCGATCCGTGAGCTTTAGGAAGTACACCGGTTTCGACTTCGATTGCTCGAACTGTTTTTGTGTCGCGCCCGTCAATTCTTGGCGCGCCATCCAAGATGCGATTGCGTACTGTGCTTTTCTCTAAAGCACCGAACACATCAGATACTTCGCCTTCGCTAACACCTGCTTCTTCACTAGCTAATTGTTCAATGGCTTGCTGCTTAAGATCACCGATGGCATCATAACGCTTCATCTTCTCAGAGATCTGATAAGCATCAGTAACACCACTGCCAAAATTGTCAGCAACTGCAGCCTTAAGAACAGTGTTTTCTGCCGCCGGCTGCCAATCCCACGCTTCTTTGCCTGCTTCCGCTTTCAGTTCGTTAATGGTGTTAATTACAACTTGCATTTCTTGATGGGCAAACAATACTGCGCCCAACATTTGATCTTCGGTAAGCTCTTTCGCTTCAGACTCAACCATCAATACTGCCGACTGAGTGCCTGACACAACCATATCCAGCTGCGAACCTTCTAGTTGTTCATAACTTGGATTAAGCACGTAACCTGATTCGCTGTTATAGCCAACTCGGGCCGCACCGATTGGTTCTGCAAAAGGAATGCCTGAGATCGATAGAGCGGCGGAGGCACCTATCAACGCTGGAATATCGGGGTCCTCATCCTTCCCGCCCGAAATTACCGTACAGATGACCTGAACTTCGTTCATGAAGCCTTTCGGAAACAAGGGTCTTATGGGTCTATCGATTAATCGAGAGGTTAGAGTTTCTTTCTCGGTCGGGCGTCCTTCACGCTTAAAAAAGCCACCTGGAATTTTTCCAACCGCGTAAGTCTTCTCCTGATAATTAACCGTTAAGGGGAAAAACCCCTGCCCAGGATTCGCAGTTTTTCTTCCTACAACGGTCGCTAAAACCTGAGTATCTCCCGTGCTCACAACTACTGAGCCTGTTGCTTGCCTGGCAACCTTGCCAGTTTCTATGGTTACAGTTTGGTTTCCAAACTGAAAGGTCTTGCTAACTGGATTAAACATATATTCTCTTCCTACTAATTAAAAACGTACGCCTGATTCCTGCGTCGAACGCAACGTCTCGGTAATACTATGATTACGATTTACTAGAACCTACCTTCGCAGACCAAGTCGCTTAATTAAAGACGCATATCTTTCAATGTCTTTGCGCTTTAGATAGTCAAGCAACTTTCTTCTGCTATTCACCATGCGAATTAATCCGCGGCGTGAATGGTGGTCATGGATATGCTCTTTGAAGTGAGCCTGCAATTCATTAATGTTGGCAGATAGAAGTGCTACCTGAACTTCCGGTGAGCCAGTGTCGCCTTCTCCTACCGCATAGTCTTTAATGATTGCTTCTTTCTGTTTAGCTGATAAAGCCATTTTTTCCTCCGCAATATGCCGTTAGTTTTTCTGCCGAAGCACGCTGTGTATCTTCGTGTCTTCTTTCATTCGCGCGTCAACAGTTCAACTTCCATTTAGAATCAGAATAACCACGCATATTAATAGTTACCTGAAACATTCCAAAACTTTGTTTCGACTAATTGTTATGCCTAAAACTAAACAGTGAGCAATCAACTACTCACCTTAAGAAACAATTAATCGCCTTGGCGCAACTTTACCGTCATCTTCGATACTTCCTATGCCGATAAATTGCTCTTCTTCATACAACCTCACCAGACCTTCTTCAGGTAAGTGTCTAACTATTACAGCCTGCCCATTTTTAATATGGCTGGCGGTATCACTAGGGAGGGAAACCTCCGGTAGTTCTGTTATAGCCCTATCCATCGGTACTAGATACTCGTCGATGGTTTCAAGTCCGCCTAATTCCTTCTGTTCTTCGATATTACTTACATCAACACAATCTGCTTCGGTAAATGCACCAGCTTGGGTGCGGCGCAGCGCTATGATGTGAGCACCGCAAGCAAGTGCTTGACCTAAATCATCAGCAATTGTTCGAATATAGGTGCCTTTGCTACAGGCAATATCTAATTCAACGACATTATCGTCAAAACCCAACAGATCAATCGAGTAAACAGTGACATTACGTTTTTCTCGCTTCACTTCGATGCCTTTTCTGGCCATCTTATAAAGTGGAACTCCATTCACTTTCAATGCCGAATACATAGGCGGCAATTGCTGTATGTCGCCCCGAAATGACTCAAGTGCCAGTTCGATACCCTCACAAGATAATTCAAAATCATCGCACCTTTCGACGACTGAACTATCGCTATCTCCGCTAGCAGTTCTTTCTCCCATTTTTATTTGGGCCCGATAGCGCTTATCAGAGTTTAATAAAAACTGAGAAACTTTTGTTGCCTCACCTAGACAAAGGGGCAGTACTCCCGTTGCTAGCGGATCAAGACTCCCAGTGTGACCCGCTTTATTCGCTTCATATAATCGCTTTACTTCTTGCAATGCCGCGTTGGAACTAAGCCCTTTGGCTTTGTCCAAAATCACGATACCATCAATACTTCTACCTTTGTTGCGTCGACGCCTGTTCATCTTTTCAACTTTACTAATGGCTCTGACCTCATTCGCCATGCAACTTTCGGTCTGCCGCTAATGCGCCATCTATTAAATCTGATAACTGCTGGCCTCGCTCTATACTGCTATCGTAGTGAAATTCCAATTTAGGCACAGAACGGGTGCTCAACCTTTTAGACAGCAATGTTCGTAAGTAACCTGACGCCTTGGTTAGCGCCTTTAAGTTCTCTTCGATCTCTAATTTGTCTAGTTCACCAGGAGAAGATAGTGTCGCTTCGTTTACGTCACTATCTTCACTCAGAGTATTCATAACTGTGATATGTACTCTTGCATGAGCCAGGTCTCTGCTCACATCAACTCCAGTAATAGAAACCATGCCTACTCTAGGATCGTTTACTTCCAGCTGAATCAAATTCGCTAGTTCACGCTGAATTTGATCAGCTACGCGCTGCGCTCTTGAAGACACTTCACTCATGTATCCGTATCCATTCTCATTACAGACTTCTAGCGACTTCAGTAGTCTCATATACCTCTATTTTGTCACCGACTTTAACGTCATTGTAATTACGAACGCCGATACCACATTCCATGCCATTTCTAACTTCCATAGCATCGTCTTTAAATCTACGTAGTGATTCCAATTCACCCTCGTAAATCACGACATTGTCCCGCAGTACTCGAATGGGTTTACTACGATAAACGGTCCCTTCAACAACCATAGTGCCAGCAATTTGGCCAAATTTAGGCGAGTTAAAGACATCGCGTACTTCCGCAATACCAACAATTTCTTCGCGTATTTCTGGTGAGAGCATTCCACCCATAACGCCCTTGGCATCGTCGATAACATCATAAATCACATTGTAGTAACGCATCTGCAAGGCTTCATTTTCAATAATGTCCCGCGCTGTTTTGTCAGCTCGCACATTAAAACCGATGAGCATCGCGTTCGAAGTAGCGGCAAGGTGAGCATCATTCTCAGAAATACCACCAACGCCCGATCCAACAATATTTATATCTACTTCTTCATTACCCAATTTTTGCAAAGACGTACTTATCGCTTCCAATGAACCGCGCACATCTGTCTTAAGAATAATATTGAATATTTTCTTTTCTTCACTACCTATACCAGCAAACATATTTTCTATCAGGCTGGACTGATGTTTCACCTGTAGCGAATCTTTGTGACGTATACGCCGGAATTCAGTAACTTCTCTGGCCCGTTTCTCATCTTCAACAACCACAAACTCATCGCCCGCATCTGGCACACCGTTAAGTCCAAGAATTTCCACTGGAATAGAAGGTCCTGCTGACTTTATGCTGTTGCTCATTTCGTCGACTAATGCGCGCACTCGGCCGTACTCATGACCAGCTAAAACAATGTCACCTGTATTTAGTGTCCCATTTTGAACCAATACTGAAGCAACTGGACCACGCCCCTTATCTAGCCTAGATTCAATAACCACCCCCTGCCCTGGAACATCACTGTAAGCTTTCAACTCCAATAGTTCTGATTGCAATAGAATTGCCTCTAGGAGATTTTCTATACCCAGGCCAGTTATTGCAGAAACTTCTATAAACTGTACGTCACCACCCCAGTCATCTGGAATTACTTCCATAGCAGACAGTTCATTCTTCACTCTATCAGGATCAACACCTTCCTTATCCATTTTATTAACAGCTACAACCAGAGGAACACCAGCTGCTTTCGAATGTTGCACTGCTTCTTCAGTTTGCGGCTTAACTCCATCATCTGCCGCAACCACCAGAACAATGACATCTGTCGCTTTAGCTCCGCGGGAACGCATGGCGGTAAATGCTGCATGGCCAGGTGTGTCAAGAAAACTAATCATGCCGTGTTCAGTTGCCACATGATAGGCACCTATGTGCTGCGTAATTCCTCCAGCCTCATGAGAAGCAACAGATGCTTTTCGAATATAATCGAGCAATGAAGTCTTGCCATGGTCAACATGGCCCATTACTGTGACAACTGGCGCTCTAGAAATTTCTACATTTCCAGATTCTATCGAAACCGACTGGGCCAGTTCGTCTTCAATAGCATCCTCTGAAACAAATGTTGCCTTATGACCCATTTCTTCAATCAACAATGTTGAAGTATCTTGATCCAAAATTTGATTGATGGTCGCCATTACTCCCATATTGAAAAGCACTTTGATTATTTCTGCAGATTTAATCGACATTTTCTGTGAAAGATCTGCAACGGTGTTGGTCTCTCCGATTATTATTTGCTTAGCGATAAACTCTGTTGGCTTTTCAAATGCATGCTGCTGGGCGCTCAATTTCGCTTTGCTCTTGCGGCCCCCGCCACGGCGACCACGGCCGCCCATTCCATCGAACTCATCACCTTCAAGAACAAAGTCATCATTTACGTGGATAGTTTTAGCTTGGCGCTTTGGTGCTTGCGCTTTGGCTTTCTTACGCAGGTGTCCCTTCTTCTTTTCCATCGGGTCATCAGCGTCATCTCTCCCGCCAGCCTTGCGCTTTGGCGCTGTTTTGGTCTGCCTGCCTGGCTCTGTCTGCGCTGGCGGAGCATCCTGGGAAACTACAGCTGCTGTCTCAGAAGAAACTCCTTCAGGCTTGTTCTCCTCTGTGGCACTCTCTGTATTTTCAACTGCTTCCACTGTTTCTTTTTCAGATTCTGGAGTTGCCGTTGTTTCTTGCGCTTCTTGTACTTCTTGGTCCGCCACTACTGCGGCAATTTCTTCTTGCTCCGGAGTTTCTGTTTCTGACGCTTCAGTTTCTACTGCACTGCGTTTTACATAGGTGCGTTTTTTGCGCACTTCGACATTGACTGTTTTCCCCCGACCATGAGTCGAAGCGGCTTTTAATGTGCCGATAGTTTTACGTTTTAACGTAATCTTCTTTGGAGCAGCGCCAGTTGATTCACGATCACCATGGCTTCGGCGCAAGAAAACGAGCAGCGTATTCTTATCATCATTAGAAATTAGCTCATCTGCCTTAGTATGGGGTAACCCTGCCTCCTTTATTTGAGACAGCAGTTTATCTACCGAGACACCTACGGTTTTGGCTAATTCAGTGATTTTTACATCTGCCATTCAACTACTCCTGATCACTACTGATGTGCAGTGATTACTCCTCGAACCAGGGTGCGCGAGCCGTCATAATTAATTTACCGGCCCTCTCTTCATCCATGTTGTCGATGTCCATTAATTCGTCAATCGACTGTTCTGCCAGCTCTTCCATGTTAAGAATTTCCTTCTTAGCGAGCGCTAGAGCCAAGCTATCATCCATGCCTTCCATATTTAATAAGTCATCAGCGATATTTGCCGAGGACAAGTCTTCTTCCGATGCGATAGCTTGCGTTAGTAGCGCATCCTTTGCTCTGTTACGCAGCTCATTTGCGATTTCTTCATCAAAACCATCGATACCAAGAATCTCATCAAGAGGGACATAGGCAATTTCTTCTAATGAGGTGAAGCCTTCTTGCACCAGCACCTCAGCAACGTCTTCCTCAACATCGAGTTTCTCAACGAACATATCGATAAAGCTACTCGCTTCCTGTTGTTGCTTTGCTGCCGCATCTTCTTCACTCATGACATTGATGGTCCAACCAGTCAATTCACTTGATAGACGTACATTCTGCCCGTTTCTACCAATCGCCTGAGCAAGATTATCTTCTTCAACAGCGATATCCATCGTATGACTATCTTCTTCAACAATAATCGATGCGACTTCAGCTGGCGCCATTGAGTTTATAACCAATTGTGCTGGATTATCGTCCCAAAGAATGATGTCGATTCGCTCATTGGCAAGCTCATTAGAAACAACCTGCACTCTTGAACCGCGCATGCCAACACAAGCACCAACAGGATCAATACGCCCATCGTTCGTACTCACAACAATCTTAGCCCGAGAGCCTGGATCTCTCGCAGCCGCCTTAATTTCTATGACCTCTTCTGAGATCTCTGGAACTTCAATTTTGAAAAGTTCGACCAACATATCTGGCGAGGTGCGACTGAGGAAAAGCTGGGGGCCTCGTTGCTCTGACCTGACATCGGTAAGCAAGGCTCTGAGCCGATCACTAACTCTGAATGTTTCTCGGGGTATCATTTGGTCACGAGGAAGCAAGGCTTCTGCATTACTTCCCAAGTCGACGATGATGTTATCGCGAGTTACTTTCTTAACCGTGCCTGCGACAAGTTCGCCAACGCGATCTTTGTATTCGGAAATCACAATTTCTCGTTCGGCTTCTCTGACTTTTTGTACGATAACTTGCTTAGCGGTTTGGGCGGCAATTCGACCAAACTCGAGATTGGCCATCTTTTCTTCCCACGTATCACCAATACCTAATTCTTTGTTTCTTTCTGCAGCCTGCTCGAGGGTGAATTGTGAGCCTTCTTCTAGATACTCTTCTTCTTCAACTACTGTCCAAACGCGAAAAGTTTCATAGTCGCCTGTCTCTCGGTCAACCGAAACTCTGCAGTCGATTTCATCTGCGTCATGCAATTTCTTTGTTGCGGTGGCAAGCGCAGATTCGATTGCTTCGAAAATAACGCCACGCGAGACACCTTTCTCGTTCGAGACAGCGTCTGCAACCATCAATATTTCTTTACTCATCATAATCGTGTCACCTTACTCAAAACCATTTTGGTTTCACTTCCAGAGCTTGGATTGTTTTATTCGAAAACAATATGCGCCTTTTCTACATCTGCGTGTTGGAGATCATAAATCAATCCATCAACTTCCAAGGCAATAACGCCTTCTCTAACCTCAGTTATCAATCCTTTAAACTTGCGTCTTCCTTCCACAGGTTCGCGCATCCTCAAACTCACGCCACTCCCTGCATATTGCTCGAACTGATTTGCGGTAAACAGTGGCCTATCTATCCCTGGCGAGGACACCTCAAGTGTATACTCCCCAGATATCGGATCCTCTACATCGAAGACCGCACTTACTTGTCGACTGACTTTTTCGCAGTCTTCTACCGCAATACCGTCTTCATGCTCGATATAAATCCGCAATAGTGAATACCTACCGTGCTGACTATGTTCGAGTCCCCATAGTTCCAACCCAAAAGCTGAGACAATTGGTTCGATCAATCCTGTTATTCGCGCAATGCTACTCTTCACTTTTCTCCGCAATTGTTTTATTGTTTTCGATTCCAAAAACAACCTACAAAACCTGCAGGTACAAAAAATGGGCACTAAGCCCACTCTCAAATTCTCCACTTTCGAGTCCTTTTTAGGGCCCAATACGGAGCTATTTTTCGGTTCAAATACTAGTAAAACTCTAGGATTTGAGCCCTAAAATATTGGTAGCGGGGGCAGGATTTGAACCTACGACCTTCGGGTTATGAGCCCGACGAGCTGCCAGACTGCTCCACCCCGCACCAGAACCTTTCTAACCCCTTGTTTTTAATGACTATGTTTTAGCCTAGTTTCCCGTGGCCGCAATCTCTCAAGGGGTGCGCATTATAAGGAGGAGATGGTGCTGAGGTCAAGATATTACGGGGCTTTGCGGCGATTTGAGGGATTCTCAATATTGCCTCTTTGAAAAAGCAGAAAGAAGTAGAGTTAGCCAGATTGCTTCAACAAGCATTTTCTCCAAAATGGCATATTGATAAGAACTTTAAAAATTCAATTCATGTGTCGAAGATCCAAGCTGGCGAAGGAAGCGGGACTTTAAATACAATTTTGATCACTGACCTAACTAATACTCCAACACTTAACTACCCAAACTAATTCCCTGACTGACTTCTTATTCTCGCAAACCTCTTTCAAGTTGCGAGCACAAATCAAAGGATTACGTCTTCCGATAAAGCCTAAAATTATCGTGGTTTGTCCTAGGCACAAAAGTAAACTTTAAAAAAATAGAAATAATTTTTGTATTGTTAGCGGTAACTAGCTAGTAGGGGCCAAACCTGTTTAACCGCTGTTTTCCAAGCTTATAATTTACTCTGATTCCCTTGGGCCTCTCCTAGACCAACGAATAAAAAGAGTGAAACGTTTATTGGGAAATAAGCTGCTGACGATGACCCTTCCTTTGGCTCAAATTAATGGATCTTACAAAACCAATCACCCTAACCGTCCTTGAGAGATGTTATTTGGTCAAGCACTATTAAGAGCGCTATATTGCTAGTGTTCTCTTACTGCTATTGATCACGAGGTGGATTGTGTTTTTAAGCTTAAATTAGCTTATCCTAGGGTTCCTCCAGACTTGAAACTCCTTAACAGAATGAAAAAGATAAGCCATAATCAGCCTCAGTCCTTCGCATTAAAGTTTTAAGGAAAATCAGCAGTTATAGTTAAGTGGAGGGGAAGGAAGCTGCAATAAAAAGCACGTCGTATGTGCCTAAATTACAGAGGTTAGTAGTACGTAGTTAGTCTCGGTGTACTAAAACTGGAATAATTTAAGAGGAACACATAATGAATCTAGAAAAAAGTTTAATGGCCGTGATGGTGCTTTTAGCAATTGTCGCCGCAGTGGTTGCCGTCCCTTATTCGGCTTTAATACTGTTATTGCTTGGGATTGTTAGTGGTGGCATGAACCCAGTTACTGACATTTTAGAAAGGACCGCCTATCTTATTATTGCGGTAGCAGCGCCAAATGCGGCGGATAATCTTGATGCCATTCCAGTAATTGGTGAAATTTTAAACACTAGTATAGACGGAATTGCCATTGCGGCCGCTGGCATGTGGGTTGCGAGCTTCACTATTGCGCTTATAAACAGAATCAAACCTTAAAAGCCGGATCCCATTATTTTTAAAATTGCGGCATAAGGACCACAAATGGGAGCAGGTTAGGAAACACGTTGTATAGATCTAAATTACAGAGGTTAGTAGTTCGTATTTAGTCTCGTTGCACTAAAACTGGAAAAACAAAGAGGAACGCCTTATGAATATAGATAAAATTGCCCCCATAGCAGCTGTCGCTTTAAGTTTGATCGCTGTCTTCGTATCTTTCGAGTATTGGGGCCTGCTGTTGATTTTAATCGGTTTGGTTCACGGTCTTATGAGCCCTGTTGATGATCGAGCGACTCAGGCCATGGTTTATGGTGCGGCCATTGCTGTTCCATTAATGGCAGGTACTTTTGGAGATGCGATTCCCGCTATAGGTGGAATAGGACAAGATTTATTAGTTAACTTTACTGTCGCTATTCACGGGTATGCAATAGCCACATTGATCGGAGACATTAAAACCCGAATTATGGGGTAAAAGGTTATTTAAAGGGGCTGGCTATTATCTTTAATAGCGAGCCCCTCAAATAACTTAAGATGCTTCGCTTTATTCCGCGCTATTCTTTATTTGCATTACTTTGTTAGGGTCGCCCCTGAAGATAATGTAGCTAATCGTGTCGGTTGTAATCTCATGCCAGCCATGGGGCATGCCCTTTGGTATTATTGCTATATCGCCAACTTTTACTGGTTGGTGTATCCCACCAATAATCTCTCCCCTAAGCATTGGCCCCAACAGAGAGCTATTGGTTGCTGTTGGGCTAATAAAATTACCGCCAGTAATCATCGTGCCCTGACCTGCCACGATGTAATAGATCTCGTCCAGGTCAACGTGGGCTATTCCTGTTTCGGTCTCTCGTATTTCAACCTTGTCACGCTGCACGACAGATACGCCAAGGTGCTCCTCCCCGACATCAATGTGCCTGACAACAATATCACTTACTGTCCGACCTTCTGCGATGTTGGCTAGTCCCTGAAGCAAGGTCGAGTCCACCTCTTCTTTCGGAATAATTACTGACGCTTCATTTGCCAGATGATGGTCGGCAAAGGAGGAAGACAATTTGAGCAGAAAAACTAAAACAGTAATTTTTATTAGAATATTTTTCACCTGTTTATTCCTCTTGTATTGAAAAAAATGCTATGTGAGCCTCAGTCAGATCTATCAATAAAGCTATAGCTTCTCTGGTCTATACTATTCCCAGCGCGATCGGTGATGGCCTCATCTGAAAAAATTAGTGAATAATACTGGTCCTTGTTAATTAGGAATCCTGAACTATCTTGCCCATTCACTTGGTACGCTCTTATTGTCAATGAGTTACCTGAAATTGTTAAGTTCTCTGAGGATATTTCAGGTAGCCGATTAGTTTGATACGACCCTAGCTGCGTGCCATCCGCATCATTTATTACAACATAACCCTTTCCTAGATTTATTTGTTCGTCGAAGCTTACTTTAACGAAATACTCTTGTTCCTTCTTTACTGTCTCCGCAGCATTACCGTTTACTAAAATGATTTCAGGAGCCTTAGTATCGGTTGGGTCGTTAAGTGGCTCAAATGTCACGCCCACAGGGCGCCAAGTCGATCCACCTTCTGTATAAGTTGTTTTGTACTGGACCCAGTTGCCGTTATACCGCTCCTGGTATCGGTGACAGGTAACAACAGAACCCATTGCATCAGCACAATCAAAGTCACTCTGCGGACCAAGGCGCAGGAGATATTTGGCACTGGCATCGGTCGCTCCATATGTGTCTGCGACTAGCATTGGATCGTCCGTAATCGTTGATTCGGGCAGCCAATTTAGAATAAAAACCCTATTCCAGACAGGGTATTGATCTACTTTGCCCTGATTCATAACGGAATAAGGGAAATAGTCGCCGCTATCATCACGGTCATGTCCACCATGGCCAAGAGCATGGATGGCTTCGTGAATTGTGGTGTTTGCATTACTGGCGGCAAGAGATTCAGTAGTGCCAATTTCCGGGGACGGGTCACTGTAATCGCTATAAAAGCACTTGTAGGAATCTTCTAGTGCTTGACCATCAAATTTTGTGATCCCAAAGTAATTACATATATTCTGTGCACCTGATGTATTGTAAGTATCTGTGCTGGAGAAGATAACACCTATGGCTTTATAGTTATTTTCATTCAGTCCTTCCGGGAGTGACAAACCCTTTAAAAAACTATTTGAGGCGGTGCCGCCATAACGCAAAACTTTACTGTTTAGCCACGCCCCGTAATGAGTAGCTCCAAGCTGGGTCTCTTGCCACCCTTCTCTGGCTCCTTTTTTGTTTTCTACTAGCCATTGTCTTAGAGATTCCAAAACTGAGATTTCTTCGTCAGTAGGATTTATTAGAATTGCGCCAGAAGCTGAATCTCTTTCTTTAAAGTACGCCCAAGAATCAGGCCAACCTGCCAGCGCAGCATCTATAGTTTTAATATCCTCGAGCGACTGATAATAGTCAGGGCCATTCGGATCTATGCCTCCATCAAATATTCTGTAAGAAGTAATTTTCCCAAAACTAAGCTCAGACAAACCTTTCAAAGCTCTTTTGGCGTCAGAGCGAAAGCTCGCGGGAAAATTATATTCCGTCGTTCCGTTATAACCTCTAAGCACAAAAGCAATATCAGCTTTCTCAGTGATTATTTCCGACTCGGTCAGCTCAAAATCATAATTGATGTCATCAACTAGCTTAAAAGCCAGGGAATAAGGAATCGAATCAACCTGGACGATGTCCTGATAAATCATTGTTGATGAGTCAAAGGTGCCTGAACAATGCGGCGCTTCCCCACCGGAAGTTTGTAGTCCAGCTTCATTGAATATCCGGCTCTCGTCTAGTGTGATTACTGGAGGGCTTAGAGATTTAATTTGAAAAGACACCCCGAAATAGCGGTGACCATTCAGAGTCGTTTGTTTGCCTTTGTCATACGGCGAAATACAAGATGAGATCTTGCCTGTTAAGCTAGAGTAAACTCCAACATTATTAGGTAAACCGTATTTTTGATCCGGAGTGATACCGAAATAATTTACTACCTTATGCGGATGAGCTAACAACGAACTTGTATTTATTAATGACGCAACTACGAAAAAACAACTAAAAATCTTTTTCATCTTTTTCTGGGTTACCACAAAATTGTTGACAGAATCTAATTTAAGATTAGGCTAAATAGTCTAAAAGTGACAATATCTCGCAGGATGAGTGCAACTTGTTATAGCTTAATGGTAGCTGAGACTTTCTCATTTTACAGGATTTTCTAGACATCATTAAACTTGTCTTAATAGGTGATTGGCCGGACCGGTATGAACTGAACACGGCCCTACCTATCGATATTAAAAAGTTTAATTTTTACTTAGCAGGAAATACCCTCCTCAATTTTTTTATCACACCATTTTTTGGCCCGCACAGCCGATTTTTGATAAAAACTTCACAGCTACTCCCACCCTCGGGGCAACGCCTTCCTTAAGATGAGCTATTGCTATCTATATATTACTAATCTGCTCATACGATATGATGGTTTTGCCACCACTTGGGAGAATCTCCATGAAAGACAAAACACTAAAGATGTTGCTTGGAATTATCGCTATTAACCTGACAATCCAGACAGCTAACGACACAGGGTTCTTCAATGCTGCTTATGCACAGAGCATACAAAAAGTGGCAATATGTGACCCAATTTTTGATTCCACATGCGCGCGTGTTTCAAGTGGCGAGTTAGCCGTAGAATAAGGAATCAATTTCTAACTTTTAGTGGGCGCATTCAATGTGCCCCCTGTCATGTCTAAACATACTCAAAACCTCATATGTAGAGATCGAACTCAACTCCGGTTGATGCGAGACCAACTAAATCAATAGCGGTAGTATTTAAACTATGATCAGCTGCAACTATGGCCAGTCCGGCTGAGGTATACGTGCCATTATCAATGAGAGCCGAGTACTGACTTATATTGTCAGCCGGTGTAGGTGGTCCAATCAGATTTTCCCAAATCATAGTAACCACTGATAATGAACTTGCATTGGCGCCCAGAACAACATCAAGTGCAGCCTGCATTAGCTGCTCATAGGTCATCCCATCATCTAAAAGCTTTATTCCTGCACCAACGTATGTCTTATTTGTTGCCTGATCTTTCCCAAGAAGCAGCCCTAATAGTTTAACTGTTTTTCCTGCGTTACCATCAAGATCTAAAGCTATGTGCTTGTCATTAAACTTTAGGCGCTCGATATTACTTAGAGTATCTTTGTCAGCTCCTGAAGTAATATTCCATACAGTTTCGGATTTAACTAGAGAGACATCTGTAAAATTTTCTGTATAGACAGCCTGATCAATACCCGAACCACCATCTATAGTGTCTCCGCCCAAACCTCCCGTAATGTCATTATTCAGTTCATTTCCATAGAGCTTGTCTGAGAATGCGGAGCCAATAAGGTTTTCTATTTCTGTGCTGAAATTGACGGTTACCTGGCCTGCCGCTGTAATTAATGCATTGGCAGAAGTGCCAACGAAATCATGATGGCCGGGAGAAAGGTGAATAGTAGCTTCTTCACTTAAAGCAGAAGCGTCAATGGTGTCGGTACCATAACCATCCCAAATAAAGTTAGTCGCAGCCTCGCTTATGGTATATACATCATCACCTGCACGGGTATTTTTGTTTACCCCATAAAGATATTGCAGTGCGGCAATGTCTAAAATACCGACTTTAACCTCATCAAGAGGCCCGATTATATCCATTAATGTAAAAGTTCCGGTGGTTAATTCTGGCTTCGTCATTAGAGGTAAGCCGCCATAACCTGGATGCTTCAAACCAAAACCGTGCATAGTTTCATGCAAGAATAAAGCGAGATCATCACTATCGGCTGCCGGTTTTGGTAACTTTATACCGTCTGTCACGTCAATATAAACATCATTGCCATTACTTCCCGTATCAGGCCCATTTGCATACCCGCCTGCACCAAGGGACTGTTTCATAAGATTATTATGAAACGCAAAGGTGTTTAATTTGTCGAACTCAGTTGTTTCCTTGAACTCAACATCAATTAAAGTTGCAAAATATGTCATCATCTCTTTCGTCAGGGCTCTCTGCTCAGATGAAAAAGGTTGCCATCCAAGAGCGTTCTGACTGTAAGAAGCAGCGTAGTCTGGTAATAAATCGGGAAACCCATAATAAAATTTTCTTTCTTGTCCGAGCACCGTCGAGAAGTACGCAGCTTCATCCATAAGCATTGCATCAATCCAATATGGTAATGGCTTTGCATCATTTAAATAGATAATTGTTTCTATTCCGTCTCGATGAGCTTTGGTGTAATCACTACTAATCTTTAAAATGTCATTCTCGCCAGCATCAGGGCTTTCATTTTCAATTTTGTATTTTGCACCCACAATATAAGTGTCGTTTCCGTTACCTCCTTTCAATACATCACCATCTGCACCACCCACCAAGGTATCGTCGCCATCAGACCCAGACAAAGTATCGACGCCCGCACCCCCTTCTAATCTGTCATTACCTGTTCCACCTTCTAAGGTATCATCACCATCACCTCCATAGAGTTCATTGCTTCCAGTTGAACCAACAACTTTTAAGATGTCATTCCCAGGACCACCATAAAGAATATTGTTTCCCTGATCTCCATAAAGGAAATCGTTTCCAGCCCCACCAATTAGCGTATCGTCACCAATACCACCACTGATTTCGTCGTCACCATCACCTCCGTCAACAGTGTTGCTCCCTGTCTGCCCATAAAGATTTATGTTGTCATTACCTGCGCCAGCTACAATATTTGCCATCCTATGACTGTCTCCTTACCTGTGCAGAGATGAATTTGGGCTCCGTCACTGTTTAAATACTAGCTCTGAAGTTGTTCTATAATTCTAAGAAAAGAATTAAGTATAAAGGAAACTTATTGAATCTAAAGGCACTAAAATTCTAAGATTATTCGGAAACCTATTCACACTTCGGACTATAGCAGACAAAATAATGAGGACATGTCAGTGACTTGTCCGCTAACGGCTAGATTGAATTGAGTTATGTTGGTTAGCTCAAGGCGTTTTTGATAGCCCTACAAAACTTTTGTGAACTTATCGTATAATTCTCGATTCTAATTATTAGTGATATATTCGTGGCTAACTATCCTACTGTGGCAGGTACTAAGGAATTAACTGAAAAATGACCATCTACTCCAAAGTAAAAATATTCTCTCTATCTTTTGGCATCTCTCTTCTTAGTGTCGTTGCTACACTTTCTTCTACAGCCTTAATCGCCGCTGAAGAATCTGACCGTCTCAATGTGGTATTAATTCTTGCTGACGATCTTGGTTTTACCGACATCTCGCCTTTTGGTGGCGAGATTAATACGCCTAATATCGCCAGGCTCGCCACAGAAGGGCTTTCTTTTACCAACTACCACACGGCAGGTAGTTGTGCGCCCGCGCGAGCCATGCTGCTGACCGGTGTTGACAGTCATAGGAATGGTGTACCGAACATTCCAGAAGCTCTTCCTCCAGAACTATTAGCCTATGACCACTATCAAGGCGTTTTGAACGACAGAGTTGTAACACTTGCTAGTATCTTGAAAAATGATGGCTATCACACCTACATGACCGGCAAATGGCATCTAGGTCATACCCCAGAACTGCTTCCATCTGCTCGCGGATTCGATCGCACCATCGCTATGGCAGATACTGGAGCAGATAACTGGGAACAACGCACTTATCTGCCAATATATGATCAAGCTAACTGGTATGCCGATGGCTCAACTCACACGTTACCAGATGATTTTTATTCCTCAGAATATTTCATCGACAAGACTATTGAGTTTATCGCCTCCAACGCCGAGGACGACCAACCTTTTTTTGCTTATATTCCTTTTCAAGCGGTACACATGCCGGTACAAGCACCACGGGAGTTCTCAGACAAATATTCTGGTGTGTATGACGAAGGATGGACAGTCATGCGAGAGAAACGACGCCTAGCCGCCGAAGAGGCGGGTGTCATTCCAGAAGGAACCAAGACGGTAGTCACCCCCGGTACGCTGGACTGGGAAAGCCTGACAGAGGAACAAAAACGCCATCATGCGCGGCGCATGGAAGTGTATGCCGGCATGGTGGATGCGATGGACATGCACATCGGTCGCTTGATGGACTATCTGGAAAGCATTGATGAATATGAGAATACTATTTTTGTTTTCACTTCTGATAATGGTGCTGAAGGTTCGAATATAATTCTTCCTAATGGCGGGTCAGCACTTTCTGCCTGGTTCGATATCGTTGGCTATAACTCTGACTATGACACGCTGGGTGAACGTCGCTCGTGGAACGCCATTGGCCCAAGCAATGCGACGATTGCTGCTTCACCTCTAGCTTACTATAAATTCCATGCCAGCGAAGGTGGGCTGCGCGTGCCGCTGGTAATGGCAGGACCGGGCATCAAGCGCGAAGGTGAGAAAACAGACGAATTTGTCTTTGTGACTGACCTGACACCTACCATCCTTAACCTAGTTGGGGTTAATGCTCATGACAACAGTTGGCTAGGCCGAGAAGTGGAACCAATAATCGGTACTGATTTTTCTGAATTTCTAGCTGACTCCTCCTCGCAGGTACATGATGATTTCGACGCCATAGGTTATGAGTTAGGGGGTAATAGCGCTTTATTCAAAGGTGATTATAAAATTGTGATAAATCGAATAGGGCAGAGTGAAACAGAGTGGCACCTATTCAATATCAAGACTGACCCAGGTGAGACCGAGGACTTGGCTCAGGCGCAACCAGCCTTACTTGAGGAAATGCTTTCAGACTACGAGAACTATGTACAGGCCAATAATGTCCTGCCGATGCCCGAAGGTTATAACCGCACGGGGGCAATACTGGGTGATTCTATTCGGGAACTTCGACAACAGTGAAAGTACCATCGACTAGATAAATTTCAGGTAACAAGGGAAACAGTTAATTTTTGAGTTAAATGAGGCAACCTCCCCTTCCAATTTAAATTTTAAGCGGCCGGTTAACTCCAAATTATCGATTATAAAAGTAGGTAGTCGTTATGAAAAATATTTTTAGAACTATATTCTCATTAGTCTGCGCATTGAATTTGGCAAATAGTGCTGCTCAAACTGCTTTTGATTACGGCGCTGATGTGAATGAACAGCGGCTGATTAATGCGTCCGAAGAGCCAGAAGTCTGGCTAAGCTATGGTAGAACTTATGACGAACAACGCTATAGCCCTCTAGAGCAGATTAATAAAGATACTATAGATAAAGTTGGATTGGCATGGTTTGCAGATATGACAACCAGTCGTGGGCAGGAGGCGACTCCCATCGTGGTCGATGGTGCGTTGTATATTTCGACCTCATGGAGCAATGTTTGGGCATTTGATGTCCGCACTGGAGAGCGGCTGTGGGAATTTGATCCTGAAGTTGATCGAGCCATGGGGCGCAAGGCCTGTTGCGATGTTGTTAACAGAGGCGTAGCAGTTTGGCAGGGCAAAGTCTTTGTTGGCGCGCTTGACGGCCGCCTTATTGCCTTGGATTCACAAACCGGCGAAAAACTGTGGGAGACTCAAACCTTCGACCCGGAAATGAATTACACAATTACAGGTGCGCCACGAGTAATTAAAGGCAATGTCATTATTGGTAATGGGGGAGCTGAATACGGGGTGCGTGGTTACGTCACCGCTTACGATGCTGAGACAGGAGAATTAAATTGGCGTTTCTTTACGGTCCCTGGTAATCCGGCAGACGGATACGAACAAAATATTCTATTCGATGCTGCCAGCACCTGGACAGGGCAGTGGTGGAATTTAGGCGGAGGAGGAACTGTCTGGGATGCCATGGCATACGACCCTGAACTTGATCTGCTCTATATCGGGGTGGGGAACGGCTCACCCTGGAACCAATCGCTTCGAAGTCCAGGAGGCGGAGACAATCTATTTCTAACCTCTATTGTTGCACTTGACCCTGACGATGGAACTTATCGTTGGCATTATCAAACCGTGCCCGGGGAAACGTGGGACTATACCGCCACCCAGCACATCATGCTGGCAGACCTTGAAATAGGAGGTGAGGACCGGCGTGTTGTAATGCAGGCCCCCAAAAATGGTTTCTTCTACGTTCTAGATGCAGCGACCGGCCAACTTATCTCAGCAGAGAATTACGTGCCAGTTAACTGGGCTACTCATATTGATCTTGAATCTGGGAGACCTGTGGAGAACCCTGATGCTCGCTACGATATTACCGGCACCCCATTCATAGTATCGCCGAGTGCATTAGGCGGGCATAACTGGTATCCGATGTCGTTCAGCCAGAACACCAATCTGGTCTATATACCCATCACAGAAAACTACATGGGCTATGTCAGGGATTCTGAATTTACGGTGAATGCCACCGGCTGGAACACTGGCATCAACCTCGCTCGCGGATTTGGCATGGTGAGGACTGCCCAGGGCTTACCTGAACAAGGCACTTTTCTTCAAGCTTGGGATCCAGTTGCGCAGGAAGAAGTGTGGCGGGTAAAACATGAAATAGAAAATGGTCCAGCAGGGGTGCTATCAACAGCGGCCGGTCTTGTGTTCCAAGGTAATCGGTCCGGCGAATTTGTTGCGTATGACGATCTCACAGGAGAACGCATCTGGTCTACGCTAACACAAGCCGGCACTATGGCTGCGCCATCGACATTTGAGGTAGACGGTCATCAACACGTTGCGCTGCTTGTTGGATCACCTGCGCTGCCAACTGAAGGTCCCGGTGCTGCCGCGGCCACGACCCTTGCTTCTACCAATAACTCACGAATTCTAGTCTATCGAATAGGTGGTGAGGCGCAACTCCCCCGAGTCCCAGTGAATACAGAATCGGATGTTGAGTTCGAGATTCCTCAAATCGATGTGCCCTATGAAGTTATCGCCTCCGGAGAAACTGCTTATAACAACGCCTGTGCTGTTTGCCATGGTAGTAACGGGATCAGCTTGAGGCCGGACACCTACCCTGACTTGCGGAGGAGTTCTCGCATGATTAGTGAAGATGAGTGGAACTCCGTAGTGTTAGAAGGGGAACTTTTAGACAATGGAATGATTTCATTTGCCAATCTTTTAGAAAATGGCGAAGCAGAAGCTATTCGTTCTTATATCATTTCTCTTGCTAACGCTGAGGACTAAGATCGTAAACGACCTATAAGAGACAAAGATAACTTAGTAAGTTAACCAAATTGTCCTAGCCCATATTAATCGGTCAATTCCTGCGATATACCTTACCAAATGCCGACCCCAGGCGGGGTCGGTAAAAGAGTGCTCCCACTCTTAAAACTATCCCTAGGTGATCGCATGCTTAGACTAATTCAATTCGTGCTGTAGGATATGAAGATTCCGAAAGGGCTAGGAGAGTCAGGCATGGCGGAAGCACTAGACACATTTGAGTTAAAACATGTCTCGACCACCTATTCAGAAGACGGTGAGGGAAATGTCTTAACCCACTTCAATTGCCGCGGAAATGCCGCAGGATTTGGACTTGTCTATGACACGGCAGTTTTTTATAACCTGACGAGCAATGTAGAAAGCGGAAGACTCAAAAGAATTGGCCATGCTTTTGCGAGAAATGGGTCTTACATTCTCGGGCACGGAGAAGGCACTTGGGAAAGAGTGCCTGGAGAACACGCCTGGAAAACCGAAGTCATATTTGAACTGGATGGCCCTCGTATAAAAAGTGTAGGAGAGCTCCGCCTAGACTCAGAAACTCACTCAGGAATAAATTACTCTGTTGATGACTAAGCCCACTCCAAGATACCCAAGAGTCACGTATGCAGTTTGCTAACCGAGTTGTTTCTTTTCTATCAAACAAGAAGCGAGCTCTAGTACTGCTTGCGATCTCTCTTTTCGGCTTTTACGTATTTCTTCAGTCGAGTCTTGGGCCCAACAATTTTTTAAGGGCGGACTCTGGAACATATCACGTGGATTTCGGTGGGGTCGCTTTAATGACTGTCTACATCATCAGCTTCTCCGCGTACGCTTCCTACAAAACCCTAATAAATTTTGGTTACCTCCTTTTAATATTCTCGCTACCGATAGCGATTCTAAAAACTTTTACAGAAATGGTCAGTTTGCTCGCAACCATGGACGGTAATGCGTTAGAGATGACCTCAACTATCAGTGAGTTTTATACAATATTTCTTGTAGGTTGTTTCTTGAGTGCCTGTGGTTATTTCATAGATGAGCGACAAAAATTTTATGAAACTAAGACTCTTTCCAATCTCGACGTATTTGTTTTATTCCTTTCATTAATCAGCTTCAATATTATCAATATCTATACGGTCATCCTCCGATCTGGTCTTGAAATTTCTTTTGGGGCCTTTTGGAGTGCTCCGGCTTGGCTTGGAGTATTGTCTAGCCTAAGTATAGCTTTAGCGCTTTACGTAATCTTTGACAGGAAATCAAAAGATTGGAAATTTTCAGAGTATCCACAGCAAGTATTTTCCAATTCAAAACTATTATTAGATTCGGTAATGAGTGTCGTTCTAATGTCTGCTATTTTTGGCGCCATAGCTTTTTACTATACATCTCAAAGTCCGATTGAGAGTGGATCTGTTACTACAGAAATTGGATTTTTAAGTATGTTTTACGCAGTAAACATATTTATATTGTCGATGCTAAGCGCTCTGAGAGTTGAACGGAATTTTCTTGAACTAGATTTCACTAAACGGAATTGGCACATCATCGAAGCTTTCGCGTTTTTAACATTTATGAGTTTAGCTCCGCCAACGATGTGGGATAGATTCTCTACTTATTTCAATCAAGCTCCTGACGAAATAATAGAACTTGAGGAAAGAATTAACGCACTTGAAGAGCAACTTCGGTGAGACCACTCATGACTCGGTCTTACTCGCTCGTGCTTTCTTATAGGTCTCTTTAGCAATTTCTTTTGCTTCCTTGGCTTCTTTAGCCTTCCGATCTTGTTCCTCACTTTGCCAAGTTTCGATAAGACCCTCACTAAGAATTTTTTTCCTTCTCTCTTTGCCAACATCTTCTGGTAGAACTATATCTTTAATGAATTTAGAGAACTTTGACATTAGCTACTCCAAAGTAAGAGGGCTTAGTTAGGCAGATGAACGGGATTTCCATGAGGAGTTGTCTTATAGGCTTCTTCCCATGCATTCTTGACGTCTTTTAATTTTGAAAAATCGGTAATTTGCTTATCAGTAATTAACCGCTCTAACGCAACAACCCAGTTTTGGTAATAGTCACTGCCATCAATCGGCCCTCCGTTAGCTTTTGATTCTGCTATAACTTCAGCAAGAGTCGCAGCCCACTCTTTCCAAGTAAAGTATCCATTTCCAGAAAGTGTAACCGCCATTGCAAAAGCCTGTGCTTCCCAAGGTTCAGAAAAAACCAACTCAGTATCAGCTGATTCAGAAAGTTCGCTTAATATCTTGTGAGGCCCCAAATCATTAGGCGAACTCAAGGTAACTCTCCCACAAATCTAGATAGATAAAATCATTTCCGTGACTAGCATTGCCCCAAAGTTCCTCTGATGAAAACCTAACTGTATATACGTGTTGAGGATCGTCATAAGGTTGTTCATCTTTTTCATTAGTGTCTTGCAAAGCATAGATACCATTATCACTTATGATCGTTCCTGTTTTACCCCTCACGTATCGTGGTAAACGATTATGTGCTCGGCCATTTATTTCCTTCGCCCTTACAACCCCGCCATTTTCAAATTTAGCGTTTATTTCTAGATCCAAGCGCCCAGGGCCTAATGACGAATCGGGATGAGGCTCGAGTTGGGGCATCAAATAATTCGGGTCAGCATTTCCATTATTTAATTCCTCTTCTGTCACTAGTCCCAGTTGCATAGCTTTTTGTTCATTAACGAAAAACCAACGCTCATAATAGGACATATTCAAATAGTCCTTTGGAGGTATTTTCTCAAGATTATGCCTAAAGCCTCCCCATTCTTTATATTGGCTGGCAGGGAACCATCCAATGGATAAGGCATATGCTCGCCCTTCCCACTCTTCGTGGAACACTGGCTCATCGACCTCAACCACAATTGGTCCAAAGCCATGCATGCCACCCATATCATGGATACTATTCATTAGAGCGTCCTCTTCTACAAAATCGCTACACCAATCATCGAATCTCTGGTTACTACATCTGCCAATTCTGATTCATTCATGTCCTCAGCCCCTTCAGGCCTTCTAGGCAACACCAGATATCTCATTTCCGCAGTACTGTCCCAAACACGAATCTCTGTTTCATCAGAAACCTCTAACCCAAACTCTCGTAATACTGCCCTGGGTTCTATAACCGCCCGGGCTCTGAAAGCCGAAGATTTATACCAAGTCGGAGGTAACCCAAGCGTTGGCCACGGATAGCAAGAGCATAAGGTACAGACGACTAGATTGTGCACTTCGGCTGTATTCTCAACAACAACCATGTGTTCGCCCTCTGTTCCAAGCAGATCTAATTCTCCTATAGCGGCAGTACCATCATCCAACAGCCTGGCTTTATAATCAGAATCGACCCACGCTTTAGCCACTACCTTCGCTCCATTTTGTGGCCCAATCCGATTTTCATACCGGTCCACCACTTCATCTAAAACAGAGGGGTCTACTAGGTTCTTTTCAGTTAAAACCGTTTCAAGGGCTTTCACTCTCAGAGCTATATCCGAGGGTGCATGCTGATGATCAGCGCTTTCCTGATCTTGTGCATTACTGATAGCGGTACTCGAAACCGCTGCTGCGCCAACCGCCGCGCCCTTAAGGAATTTTCTCCGATCAATTTTTTGGCCATCTCTAGACATTGTATGATCCTTAATTAATTACATGTTAGTTAAGCATAATGCTATTAAATGATCTATGGGTTATGTGTTTGGTCACTTTAGATGACTGGAGCCGATCAGTAGGTTAAGAGAATTGGTTGCCGAGGGCTGCCATTAATATTTAATGGCCTCTAACTACTATCGCACTCTAGGTAGTGCTTCCAACAACAGCGGTAACATTTCTTGCAATGCCTCACCTCCCTCTGATGCCCCAGTATATTTTCCGATACGCACTACCACGAGGTCGTGACTCGGAATGATTGTCGTGGACTGGCCACCAGCACCTCGCATAGAAAATGAGGGTGGGATTCCATCATCGCCTACATCATTGTCAACCCAGAAAAAAGCACCGCCGTAAACAGGTCGCCCATCTGTTATCCAGGCAGGTGCAGTCGTGCTGGCGTAATCAACATAGCCCTCGGGTAGCAATCTTTCCCCGTTCCAGACGCCGTCCTGCAAATATAAGTTTCCTAGCTTGGCCCAATCCCTTGAGGACATAAACGCAAGACCCTGTCCAAGAAAATTGCCATAAGTATCTGTCTCGATAAGCGCTGTCCGAATACCCAGTTTGTCGAACAAGTTCCGTTGTGGAAAGCTGTGGTAATCCTCACCCCGACTTTCTACTGCAAGGCGGATCAAGTAACTGGTTAATACTGGATCGGTATTACGGTAACGACCAATCGTGTTGGGGGGATACTCTGCAGGGCGGGTCGCTGCATATTTGTACTGATTAACGCCGCCGGTATAAAGATAAAAATGGTCAGCATAAGTACTAGTATCATAGTCTGGATCGGAAGGCGCATTAATCATAACGCCACTGGACATGCGCATGATGTCTCCGATACGAATCTCCTGACGTGGATCATTCGGGTCTTCGTGCCATTCTGGAATAGGGGCATTCTGCCAGAGCTCATATTCACCCTGCTGAATCAAAACTCCCATTAGTGTGCCGGTGAGGCTCTTGGTCATGGACCAACTTTCCAATGGTGTGTGTATGTCAACTTCGTCACTGTAACGTTCACCGAGAATACGCCCTTGATACGTAACTACCAGACCCAGAGTACGAGCTTCCGGCGGACCGAATCCTGTATCAAGTGCACGTTGCGCCAACTCTATGTCCACTCCGCTCGGCCAGGCATCTTCGTCTAAGACATCGCCCCTTGGCCAGGGAGTGGAATGTGCCGGAGGCAAGTCTGCCTCGACTATTGATGGAGTAAATTCAATACTGCTCTCTCCTAAGGAATGAGCCACACAACCCTGATTATCATAACGCCTGGCAGTTCTCACCACACCACTGGGTAAAACGAGAGAGACTTCTTGACGTACTCGGTCAATGCGAGTGTTGACCACGTGTTGACGCTGATCGAAGGGGGAAATAAAACCACCTAAATTGGCCGCAGCGTCGACCGGGTCCAGACCCGTGACAAAGACAGCGGAACAGAGAATCTTAGCGAATCCCGCCGTGTAATGATGCAGAGGTTCACCTGGAGGCGGCACATATTGGTTGTTTAGTCGGAAAGAATCAGCTCGTGCATTAATGCTATCCCGTGATCCATCGCTGGCTGGCGCTTCTGCAGCATGGCCTAAAACACCAAAAATTAGCAGCTGCGAAGAAACCAAAGTAGAAATTATCAGAGAGGTCTTTCGCTTTCTTAAGCATATACCCATCAAAATATCCATCATAAATAATAGTATTGAGGTTTACGGTATTAGGCAGAGTACTACAACTCTATAGTGTAGGAGCAGAAGATTTACTGGGAATGGCAAGTTGGGAGCTATCAAATTAGGCAGAAAAAATAACTAAAAAAACAGTATTTAGTGGAGTCTAACTTTAGGTACCTATTACTATTAGAAGGATAGCGATGAGCAAACCCTTCTTAATTACTGACATTTATTTTGTATTTTGACCGGAGGCTTTCTTAATCAAAACAAAAACTAGATAAAAATTAAAAGCTATTCATCGGGAGCACAAAGTGAAGTTGGTGTGGTTTTTAGTTTATGTCTCAGGCAAGATTCTCTATTAACACCTTTTTATGCTGATATCCCCTCTAAAATTCATCTAGAGATGCCGCTTATGTTTGCCGACTTACAATCATTAATATCACCACTTTTGACCGTATTTGGTGACAATCGTTTCATTCAGTCCTCTCTAGCAATAGTCCTATCTTTCGTAGTTGCTTGGATATTTAATCGCATCATCATTACAGGACTGAAGAATCTAGCGCAAAAAACTCGCCTCACTCTAGACGACCAAATAATTAGCTTATTACATGGACCAATCTACAACAGCATTTTGCTCCTTGGGATTGCCAGCGCTTTATTGATTCTCTCGCCAGCAGACCTCTTTCTATCAATTGGTTTCTCACTGATAAAGTCTTTTGCTCTTATTATCTGGGTAACTTTTTTGCTTCGCATAAATCGGATTTTGCTCATGCGCATTGCCGAAAATGAGAAACGAATAAAAGTAGTACATCAACAAACTCTGCCGCTATTCCTAAATCTGATCAACATTATTATTGTTGTACTAGCTGTTTATTTCTTATTTTCAGCGTGGAATATTGATATGACTGCTTGGCTAGCCTCTGCTGGCATCGTAGGCATAGCTGTAGGATTTGCTGCTAAGGACACATTAGCGAATTTGTTTTCCGGTGTCTTCATCATGGCAGATGCTCCTTATAAGATCGGCGATTTTATCGTCTTGGACACCGCCGAACGAGGCGAAGTAACACACATAGGAGTCCGCAGCACAAGAATACTAACTAGAGATGATGTTGAAGTTACTATTCCGAATTCAGTGATGGGCAGCACAAAAATAATTAATGAATCTGGCGGGCCATCTGAAAAGTACCGTTGTGTCGCCTCAGTTGGTGTCGCCTATGGCTCTGATATCGATAAAACAAAAAACATCTTGATAGAGATCGCTCAAACCGAAGAGCTCGTATGTGGCGACCCCGCTCCCATAGTTCGTTTTCGCATGTTTGGTGCTTCCAGCCTAGATTTCGACCTACTGGTCTGGATATCTAAACCTGCGTTAAGAGGCTCTGTGCTCGATAAACTTAATTGCGCCATCTATAAGGCGTTTAACGAACAGGGAATCGAAATACCTTACGCCAAACAAGATGTGTATATCAAAGAGCTGCCCAAATCAGTCTAGGTTTTATTTAGAACCTAACTACCAAATACAGTAGCTAGCAAACTAATCTGGCAAAACATCGAAGGCTAAAGCTATACGTTCCTCTTCCGATTCAAACGGTATGGTGTAATGCATTAAAGAAGCTGGAAAAAGGACTAAGTTTCCAGTAATAACATCGACAATCTCATGGGAGTTTCTCTCTTCCTCCCTAGCGGGTTTTTCATCATCTATGCAAACAACTAAATTGCCACTGTTGGTCTTCTGTTTAGGTGGCACGTGGATGTATAAGACCCCACTTAGCCAACCAGATTCATGAATATGAGGTGCTAATTTACCACCATTTTTCATGCTAATAAGCCAGCCGTAAAGGCTATAACCCTTTGGCCAGTTAATTAAAAAGCCCTCTGTACTAAACTGGAAATGATCTTTATATTTTTTTACTTCTGCGTGTAGAATTTTTTCAATTTCATGAAATAAGTTACCATTTTTATCAAATAGGTTCCCTGCCGTTTGATGACCATTAGTTAAATGCGCTTGGCTCTTATATGAAACTGAATTGCCAGCAAAGAAATTATTGGCAGCCTGAACAAAAATATTATCGAAATCATATTGCTCGGTTAAGTCAATCTTTAAAACGTATTTAAATGGATCTCTGGCAAAAGTATTTGGTTTTTTAACTCCGTAATTTATTTCCGCGCGTGCAGTAAGCGAACCAATCGCAGCATTAATCTCTCCTCGATCTATTAAGTAGTCCAAGTGGTCATAAAACTGAGATTGATCACCTTGTCGATAAAAACATTTCAATAGGTAAGTTCCGCTATTCTTATGATTACTAATTCTAAACTGCTCGGCAGCTTCTTTATAATGCCCTTTCCCATAGAGGGTCATTCCAAGTTTGTACTCTGCTTCTGTATTAATTGGCTTGAATGCTACCGCTCTCTTTTGACTCTCTATAGTGCCTCCAAGATTGCCAGCTTTTTTGAATGTAAAACCGAGGTCGCTATGAGCGCCTGCAAGATCTGGTGACAAAGAAAGTGCTTTTTTATGGCTTTTTTCAGCTTCTTGAGATTTCCCAAGTTTTTCCAGTATGAGACTTAAATTACTATATGCTTCAGCAAAATCAGGTGCGAATTTTACAGCTGCTCTGTAACTTATTTCAGCGCGCTCAAGCATACCGAGTTCTTGTAGCGTGTTACCCAAATTGCTATGAGCCTCGGCATAGTCTGGTTTCCACCCTAACGCTATTCTGTAGCTTGATTCAGCCTCTTCTAACCTTCCTAGCGCCTGTAGAACGTTCCCCAAATTATTATGAGCTTTGGCATAATCAGGCGCTAATTTAATCGCCGCTCGGTAACTTGCTTCTGCCGCCTCTAATCTATTGAGTAATTGGAGAACCGCCCCTAGGTTAAAGTATGCGGCAATAAAGTCTGGTTTCAATGCAATAGCTTTTCTATGGCTGACTTCAGCATCTTCTAGCTTACCTAGTTCCTGCAATGCATTGCCTAAGTTGCTATATGCCTCGGCATAGTCTGGTTTGAGTGTTGTGGCTTTCTTGTAGCTTAACTCAGCTTCTTCTAATCTCCCGACCGCTAAAAACGCGCTGCCCAAATTATTATGAGCACCTGGGTCATCAGGTGCGAGAGCTACTGACTTTTGATTAGTGACTAATGCTTGGGATATTCTGCCGGATTGCTTGAGGAGCACCCCAAGAACTTTCCAGCCAAATGGATGGTTTGGAAATCTATCAATGAGATCTTTGGCTAACTTTTCTGCGAGCTCATATCGTCCATTTTGATAATGTTGCAGCAAGTTATTAATTGCTTCTATAGGTGGCTCTGGATTTTCTAAATCCGACTTCAGCTCTTGCATTCATTAATCCTAAGCGTCACTACGCTACTACAAGGTTTCAATGAGTATGTATTCACGAGTAGTTAGCACCAATGAGCGGCGCCCTATGAATCACGTAAATAATATTAATTAACTAAAAAAACGCCCCCGAAGTTTACGGATATAAATTACCCAAACAACTTTATTTGAGTTAGAACGTTTCCTTGAGTCGTTAAAGCGCTCTGTTTTAGCATCTTCGGGCTGCTCTTTTAAATAAATGGAAGTCCTGTTCTCAGCAAACGTATGGTGCAACCAATTCCATAAAGAACAGACATCTCAGAAGTAGATAAAAATAATTTGATTGTTAAAATTGATATAAAGGGCTTGGAAGGGCTTTTGGCGCTTGTAATAATTACTGTTACCGTACCGAGATATTAAAATGAATTTGAAAAGAAACTATTACCATGCGTCTAAGTAAGTTTTTATCACTTTCTGTTGCAATGAGCCGAAACCAGGCCAAGTTTTTTATTCGGAAAGGGCGTGTCTCTGTTGACGGCGACGTGATCACTGATCCCAATTTAGAGCTCGCTGACACCAGTCACGTGATTTTCGATGGCAAGCCGACCTCGATCGCGGCGTATCATTATTTTCTGCTTCATAAGCCTGCATCTTACATATGTAAAATAAAAGACACACAATACGCCTCCGTTTTAGAGCTCGTGAAAAATCGATCGAAAGATCGATATTATTATTTTGCGAATGTTCTGGGGGCTGAGCAAACCGGCTTGGTGCTCCTAAGCGACGATGCCCGCTGGACAAACAGAATGCAGCGAAAGTTGTCAAAAAAACCTTGCGTTTATCAAGCTAAATCAAAAAAAATAATTAGCGATGATCAACTTAGGCTAATGACGGAGGCGTGCTTAGCAGTTTCAGAAAATCAGATTGGCCCGACAATCAATATACAAAAACAGGATAAAAAAACATTATTACTCAGCATGAATCAGACGCACATAACTGAAATCATAAATATATTCTCTTCGGTGGATCTGGCCATTGAAACACTGCACCTGCAGCAAATTGGCAGATTGAGTCTTGGCGATCTACCGGAAGGTGATTATCTGGAGTTCACCGAGAATGAGGTCAAGGTTTAGCCGCGTTGTTAGCCAAATTTGGTAGCAAACTTCTTACGAATGGGGAGCACAGCCGAGAGCTGTCAGAGGGTTACGTAAATATGGTGCCGAAGGCCGGACTTGAACCGGCACGAGCAAGCTCACTACCCCCTCAAGATAGCGTGTCTACCAATTCCACCACTCCGGCAATTAGAAAAAACTCAATCAAGGTTTGCTTACGCGTACTAATTATTATCAGGCAATGCTGGTATATCACTCTGATTAGAAGTCGCTTCCGATGCTTCTAATGCCGGGATATCAGACTGCGCTGAAATTGTCTCTTCGAGAATATCTTGATTAACCACTGGCAATCCTATGGTTGACCCTGCTCCAGATTGATTACGAGCAAACATCGCCAGAGAGAGACTGGTAACGAAGAAAATGATTGCGGCAATCGTCGTCGCTCTCACTAAAAAGTTTCCACTTCCTGAAGCGCCAAAAACCGTTTGCGACGCACCTGCACCAAATGACGCGCCAGCATCAGCACCTTTACCCTGTTGCAGTAGAACCAAACCGACTATAGCTATGGCTACTATTACATGAACTACAACTATTACTGTTTCCATGATTTTTAATCCGCACTCTTACAGATTGATATAAATTCTTCAGCCTTTAGGGAGGCTCCCCCTACCAGACCACCATCAATATCAGGCTGGCTAAATAGTTCTCCAGCATTCGAGCTGTTAACGCTACCACCATAAATAATACGCACGCCTTTAGCGATTAGCACATCACTGTTAGCAAGATGTCCTCTAATTTGACAGTGGACCTCTTGAGCTTGCTCAGGTGTTGCAGTTTGCCCAGTCCCAATAGCCCAAATAGGCTCATAGGCAATTATAGCATTTGTAAATGCGGCAATTCCTGCGGTGTTAATTACAGAATCCAACTGAGCTAAAACAATTTGATTAGTAATTCCCTGCTTTCTTTCTTCTAAGGATTCGCCAACACACAGTATTGGTGTCATTCCGCTGGCCTGGATTGCTTTAAATTTAGCTGCAATCAGCACGTCAGTTTCTGCAAACAGTTGTCGACGTTCAGAGTGCCCTGTTATTGCCAGTTCCACTCCCATATCTGCCAACATTAGTGCAGACACTTCTCCCGTAAAAGCGCCTTTTTCCTCAAAGTATGCGTCCTGCGCCCCCAACTTTATTGAGTTTTTGCCGGTTGCCAGTAATTTTACGACCTGCTCTAAATGTATATTGGTAGGACAGATTCCAATTTCAACAGTGTGCTCCCGCTTTTCAAATCCGCTAACTAGCCCCGCGACCAAGGATTGAATCTGCCCTCTACCCCCGTGCATCTTCCAGTTACCAACCACTATTTTTTGACGCATAGCGCTTTATACCTGGGCTATAGACCTTGTTGAATGGGCTCCCTACTATACGTCTGTAATTTGTAGCCCGCGAGCCTTGAAAAACGGGCGCTAATACTAACCAAGATACGGGGGTCTTGCAATGATCAGCAAGCTTATCTAGCTCGCAAATTCGGAAGCGACGACCTCTGATAATTCGTGGGCTAATTTATCCACCTTATCAAGATCTTCTCCTTCAACCATGACTCGAAGCACTGGCTCAGTACCTGAAGGCCGCAGCAGAACACGGCCATATTTGCCAAGCTTGGATTCAACATCAGATACCGCTGATTGCACCACCGTGTTAGCTGCAAGATCTACGACATTTGCGACCTTGATATTTACCATTGACTGAGGAAGTTTTCGCATCTTACTTCTTAAATCAGACAAAGGTTGATCACAATTTACAATCGCGGCTAATGCCTGGAGAGAAGACACAATGCCATCTCCAGTTGTGGTCTGATCCAGGCAGATAACATGGCCCGAATTCTCGCCTCCTAGCTGCCAATTACGCTCAAGCATTTCCTTCATAACATAACGATCACCAACAGGGGTTCTAACAAATGGAACGTCTAATGCATCTAAAGCCAGCTCAAGACCAAGATTGCTCATGGCCGTTCCAACCACTCCGCCAAATTCAATACTTTGTCGGCGCCTATCTCGAGCAATAATATATAAAATTTCATCTCCATCAACGATGTTACCAAGATGATCAACCATGACCACGCGATCACCATCGCCGTCAAAAGCAATACCAAGATCTGCTTTTTCTAGCTTTACTGTTTCCACAAGAGATTGAGGAAACGTCGATCCGCTGTTTGCATTTATGTTTAAACCATCTGGAGATACACCGATTGCTTTAACCCTCGCACCCAACTCTTCAAACACTGCCGGCGCAATGTGATAGGTCGAACCGTGAGCACAGTCGACAATAATTTTTAAACCATTAAATTTTAGGCTGGACCCAACTGTGCTTTTACAAAACTCTATGTATCGTCCAGCCGCATCACTAATCCGCGATGCTTTACCCAAGGATTGTGGCGACACTGTTGATATGTCTTTATCTAAAAGGCCTTCAATGGAAAATTCCAATTCGTCAGGTAACTTTGTTCCTTCACCCGAAAAAAACTTAATGCCATTGTCTTCGAAGGAATTGTGAGAAGCACTTATTACTATTCCTGCCTGTGCACGCAGAGTTCGAGTTAGGTAGGCTATCGCTGGAGTGGGCATCGGACCAGTTAAATGAATATCTACTCCCGCCGCGGTAACACCTGCTTCTAACGCTGCCTCAAACATGTATCCTGAGATACGGGTATCTTTACCAATTATAATCTTATTACGCCCGTTACCTTTGCTAGCAAAAACTTTGCCAGCTGCCCAACCTAACTTAAGCATAAAATCAGGCGTGATCGGAGGGCTACCTACTGCGCCTCGAATACCATCAGTTCCAAAATAGCATTTATTTTTATTTTGCATTGCATCAGCGCCTATCAAGACGGCCTAGTAAAAAGTGGAAATCAGTAGCAACTATAAAGCTTGTGTATACATGGAGTGTACTCTAATTGCATCGACCGTGGCAGCAACATCGTGAGTGCGCACAATGAGCGCACCATTTTCAAGAGCCAATACTGTTGCCGCCAGTGACCCGGCGACTCGTTCTCTTGGCGGTCGGTTCACTAGTCGTCCAATCATTGATTTCCTTGATATTCCGACCAAGATTGGCAATTTAAGTGAAGAGAACTGAGTCAGATTTCTTAGTAGTTGAAAATTATGCTCCAAAGATTTTCCAAAACCAAATCCCGGATCTACTAATAAGCGTTCTTTAGTGATACCGGCATTTTCACATGCCTCAATCCGCTGTTTAAGAAAATCTATGACGTCTGTAACGACATTTTCGTAATGATATTCCTGTTGCATGGTGCGTGGCTGACCTTGCATATGCATTAAACATATTGCTGCTTTTGAATTTGCTATTACTGCAAGCGTTTCAGGATTGGTCAACGCACGAATGTCATTAACAAGCTCAGCCCCAGCATTTATGGCTTCACTCATGACAACAGCTGAACTTGTATCGACTGAAATACAGACATCGAAATTATTACGAATCGCTTCAATAAGTGGAATAACCCGAGCTAACTCTTCCTCGACTGACACTTCCACCGCGCCAGGCCGAGTCGATTCTCCCCCAATATCAATTATTCGTGCACCCTCATCGATGAGTGTTTTAACTCGGCCAAGTACTTTATCAACATCGATTACAAAGTGGCTAACCTTTGCCGACGCAAATTCGGAACCATCAGAGAAAGAATCTGGAGTAGCATTAATTATTCCCATGCAGACAGGAGAGGACAGATCAATCTGTCTCTCTCCAGCAAAAAGGGAAAATGTCACTAAGAATTTACGGTTACTTCAGAATTAGTAGATCTATTAATGTTCACTTGCTGGACCACCAATAGGCCCTGACTTATCTACCTCTTCCTTGCTCTCTTCGTCTACCTTGTGAGCACCGGAACCATTACTTTGATCAGTATCAGACCAATCAGCCGGAGGCCGTGGTTTTTTATCATCCATGATGTCATCAATCTGAAGAGAATCGATGGTTTCATATTCCATCAAGGCGTCTTTCATGAGTTCGAGGCGACTGCGATTATCGTCAAGAATTTGAGCAGCTTTCTCATAGCACTCATCAATAATTTTTCTAACTTCTTTGTCGATCGCAATGGCAGTTTCACCTGAAACTGTTTTTGCCTGAGAAGCGGCTGAGCGCCCTAAAAAAACTTCGCCATCATCTTCAGAATAAAGCAAGGGACCAAGCTCTTCCGAAAGGCCCCACTTTGTTACCATATTTCTAGCCATTTCAGTAGCTCGCTGGATGTCGTTAGAGGCGCCAGTTGTCACCCCTTCTTTCCCCAACGTCATTTCTTCCGCAATGCGGCCACCATACAGGCTACATATCTGACTAATGATGTGCTGCCTGCTAAGACTGTAGCGATCTTCTTCTGGCAGAAACATAGTTACACCTAAAGCCCTGCCGCGAGGAATAATACTGACTTTATAAACTGGATCATGCTCTGGCATCACGCGGCCCACAATTGCATGGCCAGCCTCATGATAAGCCGTATTTAGTTTTTCTTTCTCCGACATCACCATGGACTTGCGTTCGGCGCCCATCATGATCTTGTCTTTAGCCTTTTCAAACTCCTCCATCGTTACCAAGCGACGACTTGCTCTTGCAGCAAATAATGCCGCTTCATTAACTAGGTTGGCTAGATCAGCGCCAGAGAACCCTGGCGTTCCACGAGCAATAACATTTGCCTCGACTCGGTCATCAATTGGCACTTTACGCATGTGTACTTTTAGTATCTGTTCACGACCACGTATGTCAGGCAAACCAACAACGACTTGCCGGTCGAATCTTCCTGGACGCAAAAGAGCTGGGTCTAAAACATCCGGGCGGTTGGTAGCAGCCATTACGATGACACCATCGTTCCCTTCAAAGCCATCCATTTCTACAAGTAACTGATTTAGGGTTTGTTCACGCTCATCATGACCGCCACCAAGGCCAGCTCCGCGATGTCGCCCCACTGCATCGATCTCATCTATAAAGATTATGCAAGGTGATTGCTTTTTCGCTTGATCAAACATGTCACGCACACGTGACGCACCAACACCAACAAACATTTCAACAAAGTCAGAACCTGAGATTGAGAAAAAAGGAACTTTGGCTTCACCCGCGATTGCTTTCGCCAGTAAGGTCTTACCTGTGCCTGGCTGACCTACCATTAGAACGCCTCGAGGAATACGTCCACCTAACCGCTGGAATTTATCAGGCTCACGCAGAAAATCTACAAGTTCCTTCACATCTTCTTTTGCCTCTTCTACACCAGCAACGTCAGCAAAAGTAACTTTAATTTGATCTTCCCCTAATAATTTGGCTTTACTTTTGCCAAACGACATAGGGCCGCCTTTACCTCCTGCTCCACCGCCTTGCATCTGTCGCATAAAAAAGAAGAACAAAGCAATAATGATAAGAATTGGGAAACTAGCAACCAGTAATTGCGTCCAAATACTTTGTTGTTCCGGCTCCACCGCATTAATAACAACATCGTTTTCTAAGAGCTCATTGATAAGCTCATCATCACCAATCATGGGCAACACGGTTCGAAATCGGCTTTCATCCGTGCGAGTTCCTGTGATGTTAATACCAGCAAGCTGAACTTGCTCTACTCTCCCTTGCTGAACTTCGCGGATGAACTGGGAGTAGTTGATACTGTCGTCGCGGGTTTCCTGGTTAATATTATTAAAAACCGTCAACAAAACACCGGCTATTATCATCCAGAGAATCAGGTTTTTTGCCATATCATTCAAAGGTTTATCTCCAAAAATACTATTAATTAGGTGATCTTTTTAACCGTTTTCCACTATTTACTTAGTCTAAATATTGGGCCGAATCTAGATTAAACCAGAGACTCAATTTTAATGTTTACACAAAATATTGCACGTAAATTTAGATCTACTCCGAAAAGCCGGCGGCTAGCAGGTAAATTTCCCGAGAGCGTGCCCTGGAGGCTCCAGGTTTCCTAGCCTTCACTGTTTTAAAACTATGCCTCAAATCTTTCTGAAATCCCTCAAAACCCTCACCCTGGAAGGTTTTGACCAAAAAGCAGCCTTTAGGTTTGAGTATAGATCTCGCAAAATGCAAGGCCAGTTCCGAGAGGTACATCATTCTTGGCTGATCAATATCCTTTACTCCACTCATATTGGGTGCCATATCAGAAATTACAAGGTCTGCGCGCCCGTCATCCAAACAATTAGAGAGCTTATCAAACACTTTTTGCTCGGTGAAATCTCCTTGCACAAAATTTACACCTGCAAGACTATCCATTGGTAATATGTCGCTGGAGATAACTCGACCTCGATCACCAACGAGTTTCGCTATCACCTGAGACCAACCTCCTGGCGCCGCTCCGAGGTCCACCACAGCCATCCCTGGTTTAATGAACTCATCTTTTTCTTGCATCTCCAGCAACTTATAACTTGCGCGAGATCGATAACCTTCTTCTTGACTCCGCTTTACATAAACGTCATCAAAATGCTCTTTTAACCATTGCTTACTACTTTTAGACCTAGACATGCTTAAGAATACTTCGATTAATACTCTGGCGGTAAATAAACTGCTAAAATCCGCTGCCTTTTACCTTTGGATGGAACTCAATGCCTCTCGACAACAGCGACAAAAAAAGATTTAGATCAATAGGTCATAACTTGAATCCGGTTGTGATCATTGCACAAAAAGGATTGTCGGAAAATATAATTGAAGAAATTGATCGCGCTTTAAAAGATCATGAGTTAATAAAAATCAAACTGATCACATCAACCAGAGATGATAAACGCAAACTTACGGAAAAGATTTGCGCGGATTTCAATGCTCAGTGCATCCAAAGTATTGGACATGTGATACTCGTTTACCGAGCAGCAAAAAAACCCGACCCCAAATTGTCGAATTTAATAAGAGAATTTTCATAGAATTTCTCTGACCTAGAGGAATAGATTATTAACCTCGTACTCGATTTAGAGATGCATTACCGTTTCGATCTCATAGTTAATATCTCCAACAGGTGCTTTCACTACTATTTCATCACCTTCTGATTTGCCCATAACGGCGCGCGCTATTGGCGATACTACTGATATTTTACCTGCTGGAACGTCGGCTTCATCTTCGCCAACAATTTGATAAGTGACAGACTTGTCGGTATCTACATTATAAAGTGTAATAGTTGTGCCAAAGATAACACGACCACTCGCAGCAATTGCAGTTACATCGATAATTTCAGCTTCGGCTAACTTCGATTCAATCTCAGTAATGCGTCCTTCACAAAAACTTTGCTGTTCGCGGGCTGCGTGGTACTCAGCATTCTCTTTTAAATCCCCGTGCTCGCGGGCTTCTGCGATTGCAGCAGTAATCCTGGGTCTTTGAACGGATTTTAACTCATTCAATTCGGCACGAAGTTTTTCTGCGCCATTAATTGTCATTGGAAATTTTGCCATGGCTTCTTACGATTCAAATAAATTTATAAAGTTCACAATTTGAATATACCAGGAAAGCTCAATTCAATTCAGCGTGAAGATTCTGAATAGTATAGACCGACATCTTATTCCCGAAATCTACGGCTTCACAAACTGCCAAGGCACCTGCAATAGTAGTAGTACAGTAAACATCATGCCTCAGCGCAGTGCGACGGATGGTTGAAGAATCCGCTATTGCCTGTTTCCCTTCAGTCGTATTAAACACGACTTGGATCTCATCATTTTTTAGCATATCGACTATGTGAGGTCTACCTTCCAGTACTTTATTGACGCCAGTTACGGACAAACCAGCGTCTCCTATTACCTTAGCGGTTCCATGGGTTGCAACCAACGAATACCCCAAGGCCTGAAGCTTTTCAGCCACTTCTACGACATCAGGCTTATCACGGTCACGCACGCTTATGAAAGCATTGCCACTGGTTTCAATCACGTCGCCGGCCCCCATTTGAGCTTTCGCATAGGCTTCTGCAAAAGTCGTTCCTACGCCCATAACCTCGCCAGTAGATTTCATTTCAGGGCCAAGTATTGGATCCACCCCTGGGAACTTATTGAACGGAAACACGGCTTCCTTAACTGCAAAGGTTCGCGGAATAATTTCTTCAGTGAACCCTTGCTCCTTGAGAGTCTTTCCTATCATGCAACGAGCGGCGATTTTCGCTAAAGAACGACCAATGCATTTGGAAACAAATGGCACCGTTCGAGAAGCACGAGGATTGACTTCTATAATGTAGATTTCGCCATCTTGATATGCGAGCTGCGTATTCATTAGTCCAACAACGCCTAACTCAATGGCAAGTCGAGACACTTGGTCCCGTATTTCATTGATTATTTTATCAGGCAGATTGTAAGGAGGGAGTGAACAAGCCGAATCCCCAGAATGAATTCCAGCTTGCTCAATGTGCTGCATAATGGCGCCGACTACCACTTGTTTACCATCACTAACAATGTCCACATCAATCTCGATAGCGGAACTTAAAAAGTAATCCAACAACACAGGGCTTTCGTTAGACACCAGCACCGCCTCGTGCATGTAGCGCCTCAGCTCCTCTTCATTGTAGACAATTTCCATCGCCCTACCACCTAATACATATGAAGGGCGAACGACCAAGGGATAAGAAATTTTGTTTGCTTCCTCGATGCTCTGCTCAACACTGCGCACAGTACAATTAGGGGGCTGTTTCAATTTCAGTTTTTGAATCAGTTTTTGAAAGCGCTCTCGGTCTTCAGCCCGATCGATTGCATCCGGTGCTGTTCCGATCACAGGCACGCCAGCCTGCTCGAGTCTTTTCACCAAGTTAAGCGGTGTTTGTCCGCCAAATTGCACAATTACGCCGGCAGGTTTTTCCAATTCTGCTATTTCGATGACGTCTTCAAAGGTCAGTGGCTCGAAATAGAGGCGATCTGAAATGTTGTAGTCAGTCGAGACTGTTTCAGGATTGCAGTTAACCATGATGGTCTCGAATCCATCTTCACGCATAGCGAGTGCTGCATGAACACAGCAATAATCAAACTCGATGCCTTGTCCAATACGGTTGGGTCCGCCGCCAAGAACCATAATTTTCTTTTTACCAGATGGGTTTGCTTCACATTCCTCTTCGTAAGTGGAATACATATAAGCAGTTGCAGAAACAAATTCGGCTGCACAAGTGTCAACACGTTTAAAGACTGGCCGAACACCCATGCTATGCCGGATTTTTTGCACTTCTAACTCTGTTATCTCGAGTAGTTGAGACAAACGTCTATCCGAAAACCCTTTCCGTTTAAGCTGGACAAAAGTAGCGCGATCGAGATCCGTCAATTTTTGTCCAGCAACAAATTTCTCTGTCTCGATAATGTCTCCAATCTGAACCAGGAACCAAGGGTCGATACCCGTTAAATCATGAATGGTTTTGGTAGTCCAGTTCTCTCTGAAGGCATCGGCGATATACCAGATGCGTTGGGCGCCTGCTTCAGTGAGCTCACGAGTTAAGATTTTTTTGGTGTCTAACAAATTTTTGTTCAATAGCGGATCGAAACCACACATGCCAACTTCAAGTCCGCGCAAGGCCTTATGCAATGATTCTTGAAATGTCCGACCGATGGCCATCACCTCACCGACCGATTTCATTTGAGTAGTAATGCGATCATTAGCTTCAGGAAATTTTTCAAAGGTGAACCGAGGAATCTTGGTAACTACATAGTCAATAGTCGGTTCGAAAGACGCTGGCGTAGCACCGCCAGTAATTTCATTTCGTAACTCATCCAGGGTAAATCCAATTGCAAGCTTTGCTGCTACACGTGCAATTGGAAATCCTGTCGCCTTTGATGCTAATGCTGAAGAGCGGGATACCCGCGGATTCATTTCAATTATGACCAGGCGTCCATCGGTTGGGTTTATCGCAAACTGAACATTAGAGCCGCCGGTTTCTACGCCTATTTCTCTCAGAACTGCTATCGCAGCATTTCTAAGAATCTGGTATTCCTTATCCGTAAGCGTTTGCGACGGTGCAACGGTTATAGAATCGCCAGTATGTATGCCCATTGCATCAAAATTTTCGATTGAGCAAACAATAATGCAATTGTCGTTTTTGTCTCGAACCACTTCGAGTTCAAATTCTTTCCAGCCTATAAGAGACTCATCGATTAGTAGTTCATTGGTGGGTGATAACTCCAAGCCACGCGCACAAATTTCGTCAAATTCTTCTTTATTATATGCAATTCCACCACCGCTCCCGCCCATCGTAAAAGAGGGCCTGATGATGCAGGGAAAACCTATCTCCTCCGAAGCTACATGAGCTTGATCCATGTTATGCGCCATGCAATGTCGTGGTGTTTCGAGCCCGATGGACGTCATTGCGCGATCAAATAACTCACGATCTTCAGCCTTATCAATCGCTTCGCAATTGGCTCCAATTAACTCGACGCCATATTTTTCCAATACACCATGCCGATTTAGGTCTAGCGCACAATTAAGTGCCGTCTGCCCACCCATAGTTGGCAGGATCGCGTCGGGTCTTTCTTTCTCTATGATTTTTTCGACAATGCTCCACTTAACAGGTTCGATATAGGTCGCATCTGCCATCGATGGGTCTGTCATAATGGTCGCAGGGTTCGAGTTCACCAGGATAACCCGGAATCCTTCTTCTTTGAGAGCCTGACATGCTTGAGCACCCGAATAATCGAATTCACAAGCTTGACCGATAATAATTGGGCCTGCCCCAATGATGAGAATAGAATTGATATCTGTTCTACGTGGCATACTTAATTACTCTCAGTGGCGGGAGGTTTTCGATTTACAGCACTTTCTTTGCCTTCCATTAATTCAACGAAATGATCAAATAAAGAAGCGACATCGTGGGGTCCAGGGCTTGCCTCGGGATGTCCTTGAAATCCAAAGGCAGGTTTATCGATGCGCTCGATCCCCTGAAGTGATCCATCAAACAGAGATTTATGGGTCGCGACGAGATTCTTAGGCAACGAATCAACATCAACTGCAAAGCCATGGTTTTGACTAGTAATTAACACTGTGCCATCACTCAAGTTCTGCACAGGATGGTTTGCCCCATGATGCCCTAACTGCATTTTTAGGGTGCGAGCGCCACAAGCTAACGCTAAAAGTTGGCAGCCCAGGCAAATTCCAAACAGCGGAATATCCAGTTCCAGAAATTGCTTAATCGAATCAATGGCATAATCGCATGGCTCTGGATCACCCGGACCATTAGAGAGAAAAATACCGTCGGGGTTAAGCGTTAGCACCTCGGCAGCAGGGGTTTCTGCTGGCACAACGGTTACATTGCAGCCTCGGGCAACTAACATGCGCAAAATGTTGCGCTTTACACCAAAGTCATAAGCAACAACGTTAAAGCGGGTTTCCCCCGCCGGGAGGTAGCCTTGTTTGACGTCCCAAATATTTTGATCCCAATTATAAGGCTCAGAAGTGCTAACGAGCTTGGCCAGATCCATACCTTTGAGGCCGGGAAATTCCCTTGCCAGCTCAACGGCCAACTCTTCTCCTCCATCTTTAAGCGATTCACCAGAAAGCAAACATCCACTAAGAGACCCTTTATCTCTTAATATTCTAGTCAATTTTCTCGTATCTATTTCCGCGATCGCAACAATATTGTGTTGCCTGAGAAAATCATCAAGCGTCTGCTGATTGCGCCAGTTGCTTGCCAGCAATGGTAAATTGCGAATGACCAAGCCTGACCCCCACACTTTTTCCGACTCATTGTCTTCCTCATTGGTCCCAGTATTACCAATGTGCGGATAAGTGAGAGTTATGATTTGTTGCGCATAGGAAGGGTCAGTAAGAATTTCTTGATAGCCCGTCATGGATGTATTAAAGACCACCTCTCCAGTGGAGCTTCCCTCTGCCCCTATTGCAGCACCTCTGAAAATACTGCCATCCTCTAACGCCAGTACAGCTGCTCCAGCCACTCTCTCTCCTACGAAAATTTTCTGATTAAAAATCACATCAAAAAAAAACGGAATGAAGAAGATTCTTCATTCCGTTTTTTAAAGATTCTGGTTAGTTTTGGTTTTTCAGCACCTTTCATACTGAGCAGGTATGTTACAAAAAACTGCGCCCACTTGTCCATGAATGCTTGTTAATATAGTGCCGAAATTTGAACTATTTTACTTCTAAGCGAACTTAATCGAGGCCAAGCACATCTTGCATCGAATAAACTCCAGGAGATTTTTGAGATAACCAAATTGCCGCTCGCACCGCGCCGTTCGCAAAAGTCATTCTGCTGCTCGCTTTATGGGTGATTTCCACTCGCTCACCGAGACTAGCAAAGGTTACTGTATGATCACCAACAATATCTCCGGCTCTTACTGTGGAAAACCCTATAGTCGCTGGATCACGATCTCCTCCTATACCTTCTCGACCATAAACTGCCACTTGCTGCAAATCTCGGCCTAGGGCGCCCGCAACCACTTCTCCCATTCTTAGAGCAGTACCTGAAGGCGCATCTTTTTTAAATCGATGATGGGCTTCAGAAATTTCGATATCTACATCATCACCTAAAACTCGTGCCGCCTGCTCAAGCAGTTTGAAACACAGGTTGACCCCAACACTCATGTTAGGCGCGAACACGATAGGAATATTTTCACCCGCTTCATAGATAAGTTGCCGCTGCTCAGTGCTGATCCCAGTAGTGCCAATAACCATAGCCTTTTGGTGCTGTCGGCAGACAGCAAGGTGAGAAAGGCTAGCTTCAGGTGCAGTAAAGTCGATTAGCAGATCAAATTGGTCAAGATGGTTGCTCAGGTCACTCACTGTCGCGACACCATTAGCGACGCCACTGGCTAACAAGCCCGAATCAACATCCAAACAAGGATCGTCGGATAGCACGGTAGCCACAGTTACACTAATATCCGACTTTGTGCGGCCAATTGCCTCAACCAGGTTCCTGCCCATGCGTCCAGCCGCACCTGCGATCGCTACTCTTATCATTTTTTGTTCCAAAGCTTGAAGTGTAACAAGTATACAGCCACAGAGAGGATTCCAGAACCGGATCTTAATCTCTCAAATTCCTCGTTTCGCAAAAAATGTCGTTCGTATGGCCTATCTACAGCACTCTGGTTAAAACTAGAGACCAATTCGCTTTCATTCTCAAACCGGGGAGGAATCAATCAGGAACAGCAAGTTCCTCCACCCGGCGTCAACTCGCATGCAATTCTTTTTTTTATTTTAGTCTGAGAATTGAGATTCAATAAACCAGTCATATGCGACAACAATAGTCATCAAATAATGTGGATTGGATCGTCTAGCTCTCATTCCACGCTTCTAAGCACACACTTTAGAATTTTAAAATTCACTCGCCGTCAAGGCCATCAGCGATTCCGCGCCTGCGTTAATTTCTGCAACAAGTGATTTGGATTTAGGAACAAGACGTTGCATAAAGAATACTCCGCACTTAATAAGCCCTTCTAAATATTCCTTATTGCCATTACCCGCTGCTCTAGCAATATAAGCTGCTGCCAACATCCGCTGCCACATAAAACAAAACAAGGTAAGCCCCATAAGATCCATATAGGCATAAGAAGCCGCACCAATTTCATCGGGGTTATTTTTAGCATTCGCGATTACGCGGTCTGTCGTGACCTGCACCTCTTGAATTAAATCCTGAAATTTTGCCAAGTGGCTTTGCATCTCAGTATTGTTTTTTTGGGATTCAATAAACGTATTCATTTCTTCAACCAGCAATGCCCATAGCTCCCCATCACTGCGCACGGTTTTTCGACCCATTAGATCCAGAGCTTGAATACCATTAGCACCTTCGTAAATTTGAGAAATTCTGGCATCTCTAACATTTTGTTCTAGTCCCCATTCAGCCACATAGCCATGACCGCCCAGTAACTGTTGACCTAAAACGCATGATTCGAACCCCCGATCGGAACAGTAAGCTTTTTGAACGGGAATCAATAAAGACACGAGCTGGTCTGCACGTTTACGCACAGTCTTTTCTGGGTGGAACCGCGAAATATCCAACTGAAATGCCGAATACAGTGATAAAGCTCTGCCTGCAATGGTGTTAGCCCGCATAGTGAGGAGCATGCGCCGCACATCAGGATGAACCAGGATTGGATCGGCAACCTTGTCTGTCAGCTTTGGCCCTGAAGCAGCTCTCCCCTGCAATCTCTCTTTCGCATACTCTCTGGCAATTTGATAGGAACTCTCTGCCAAACCATTGCCCTGCAAGCCCATGGAAAGTCTTTCATAATTCATCATGGTAAACAGATTTGAGAGTCCACAATTTAATTCACCGACTAGGAACCCTTTTGAATTTTCAAAGTTCATTACGCAAGTAGCCGAAGCTTTGATTCCCATTTTGTGTTCTATAGAACCGCAATTTACATTATTTGCCGCACCTATAGCGCCATCTTTTTCGACTAAGAATTTAGGCACAAGAAATAGAGAAATACCCCTTGGGCCAGCCGGCGCATCCGGAAGTTTTGCTAATACGAGGTGAATAATGTTTTCTGTCAGGTCGTGCTCACCCGCAGTGATAAATATTTTAGTCCCGGTTATGCCGTAACTCCCCTGCGCATCAGGTACTGCCTTTGAGTTTATAATGCCTAAGTCAGTGCCAGCATGGGGCTCTGTCAAGCACATCGTTCCAGACCATTGGCCTGAAAACATTTTTGGCAAAAAGTAGTTTTTTAGCTCTTCATTTGCATGATGAGTAAGAGTTAGCGTGGCGCCGGTAGTCAGTATCGTATATAGACAAAATGAAGAATTCGCCCCGAAGAACATTTCCTCTATCATTGCTGAAAGCACCTTAGGCATTCCTTGCCCGCCATAATTTGTGTCTCCAGTTAATCCTGACCAGCCACCCTCTGAGTATGCTTCATAAGCCTCTTTAAAGCCCTTTGGAGTTGTCACAATGCCATTGTCAAAATGGCATGCTTCCTGATCTCCTGACTGATTAATAGGAGACAGCATCTGCTCTGCGATTTTTGCAGCCTCCTCCAAAATTGCTGCAACTAAGTCTTTAGTTACTTCTTCTGTTTCAGGCATAGCCGCGAAGACTTCATCTGCCTGAAAGACATCATTTAAAAGAAAGTGTATGTCCGCTAATGGCGCTCGGTAAGCCCCCATCTTATATTTCCCCTACCACTCCAAAAAGAACCGCAATTATAGGCAATGGCTAGTTTAACCGATACTGGAGATGCCGATTCCTAAGCAAAATTATGAGTAATCTCCAAACTTCTTCCTATTCCTTTTTAGTAAATACCGAACCCGACATCAACCTATTCGAAATTAGTCACTTACTTAGCCAAGAAAAATAATTCTAGAACAGTTTTTCATACCAGCTTTATGGATTTTTTGACTCAACAGAATCCATTGGTAAGCCAAAGTCTGCCGACAGGGATTCGTTTGCTTTTCTTTGAGGGGTTATGGTTGGAGCGTTCTTAAAACTGGTACTTTATAGAACCGTAAGCAACTCGACCATTTTGATCTAGGATTCGAGTATTTGAATTCAGCATTTGAGCAGTTCGCTCATTGAAGATATTTCTAATACCGAAGGAAATGATAGCCTTATCATTGTTGCTGGTCTCAACACTGTAACCATATTGAAGGTCAACGGTAGTGATGTCATCTACCAGGGCATTAATCTCAGCAATATCTAAATCGCTTATGTTCTTAAATGAATCAAAATAATTGGTAATGGCAGAAGCAGTGTGATTTCCAATTTCCCAAGTGAGCATAAAGCTGCTTTGGAGCTCTGGGCTGACTGTGCGAGCTGAAGCATTACCGAGCTCAGAATTCACTATATCCAATAGCGAGCCATTGTTCTCAAAATCCTGAACAAAAGTCGTTTTTGTGCTTAGGGTAAATTGCCCAAACCGATTCGTATCCCAAACATAAGACGCCCCAATGTCGAAACCGCTTGATTCAAAGTTTGACCCAATAAAAGGACTGTCGATATTAAACTCATTGATTGCTGAGTTTTCGATATAAAGCTGCGACAAATTACTTTGCGGCTCACGAGTTATGTTTCCGGGAACTTCATTGATTTCTTGCTGCCATGCATCGGCCCGAATATTCAAGCCATCGATCGGGGTAATTTGCAGGCCTAGATTGAAATTTAGCGCATCTTCAACCACATGGCCTTGGATGTCTTTCGATTCTTGGCTCCGGGCAATTTCAAACAGTGGTGCTGCAGCTTCACTCAATACAGAAGTTGGAGCAATGCGGAAACTGGCAAAGGTCTCCGAATCTGTTGCCAGAAGATTGTCCTTGTCATCTTTTTGCGCATGAGCAAATTGTCCCTGCAATCCGCAGGCAGCTATCGAAGCAATAACTATATTTGATTTGACGAATTTCATGGCACTCGGTATCGGTATTTTTATCTCCACAAAACTTTTGGTCTCGTATAAATCTGCGTTACAGGCGACAAAGAACAAGGCTAATACGCACCAAAAGACTCTTCGAGCTTATCATTATCATAGCCCAATTCACATTTATTTCGACCCGATTTTCATCCTTCATTAATCACATCTAATCACTTAAACAGTCTTCGGAGCCGAACGAATCAGCCGGCATAGCGATGATTTGATTGCATAATATCAATAGTATTAGCGCTAAATCCCGCTTAGCCTTCTCACCCAGGGTTTAGGCGGAAGACAATCTAACAGCTCTCGCACTGGCTCTATTTGGCCAGGCAAAATAAGGTCTGGGGCTATTTCAGCCAGAGGCTCAAGAACAAAGCGTCGCAGCGTAGCTCGAGGATGAGGGAGATCTAATCTAGGAGATGAGCAAGTAGTGGAGCCGAAGCATAGCAAATCCAAATCCAAGCTGCGGGGAGCATTAGACTGCGGATCGAAAGCACGCCCGAAATCTTTTTCAATAATTTGCAAGAGATCCAAGAGCTCTTCGGCACCATGGTCTCTGGGGAGGGATATCGCGACAACAGCATTGATGAAATTCGGTGAGCCTGGCGGACAGCCAACTGCTTCTGACTCATACAGTGCCGATGCGCATATTTCCGTCTGACTTAGCCTGCCAAGTTCGAACAACGCGAGACAAATTGACTCTGCAGGTGAGCCGAAATCCGATGCCAAGTTTGCTCCCAAGCCAATCAGAGCCGTCATGGAATCTTCAGATTCAAGAATGATATTTTGGTGAGAGCTCATGCACGGCATCAACGAATGCATTGACATGGTCTGGATTTACGTCTGGAGTAATGCCGTGACCAAGATTAAACACATGCCCATTGCCTGCACCAAAGCAATCCAAAATATTTCCCACTTCGGCGCGAATGACGGTGGGAGATGCATAAAGTATCGATGGATCCATGTTCCCCTGCAGCGCGCAAGTTTGCCCTATGCGCTTTCTCGCCTGTCCAATTTCAATAGTCCAGTCCAGACCAACTGCTTGTGCTCCAACATCTGCAATCGATTCTAACCAAAGCCCACCGTTTTTGGTAAATAAGATTATGGGAACTTGATTACCGTTATTATTCTTTACGAGATTCGCGACAATTTTCTGCATGTACCTTAGTGAAAATGTCAGATAACTCGAAGTAGTTAATATACCACCCCAGGTATCGAAGATTTGGACCGCTTGAGCGCCAGCTCTGATCTGCGAATTCAGATAATCAGTAATTGCCTCTGCCAGTTTATCCAGCAACAAATGCATTGCTTCGGGATTGTTATACATAAACTCTTTCGCTACCCTGAAGTCTTTGCTGCCTCCCCCTTCGATCATATAGGTTGCCAGAGTCCATGGACTCCCAGAAAATCCAATAAGTGGAACAGAGTCATTGAGCTCCTTGCGCGTTAAGGCTACGGCATCCATTACATAGGCAAGATCAGATTGTGCAGAAATCGTAGATAGTTTTTCCACGTCTGCTGCAGTTCTAATGACCTTTTTGAACCGCGGACCTTCACCCTCTTCAAAATAAAGCCCCTGACCCATGGCGTCTGGAATTGTAAGAATATCAGAGAACAGAATCGCAGCATCAAAGTCATACCGCTCAAGTGGCTGCAAAGCAACCTCGCAGGCCATCTCCGGAGACTTACAAAGATTTAGAAAATTCCCCGCACGCTGACGTGTTGCTCGATATTCGGGTAAATACCTCCCTGCCTGGCGCATCATCCACACAGGAGTTACATCAACATCCTCTCGTAAGAGAGCTTTTAGGAATCGATCGTTCTTGAGTGTCACAGGTAATCCTTAAATTCAGTTGCTGATTGTGGCAAGTATGACAGTCAAACTATAGTCGCTGGCGAAGCTAGATTACTGCCAAAGAAGGGGCATAATTTTACACGACCACCCGGCTGACAGAAAGACGTGGGGCCAGGTTTCTAAGAACTCAGTTAAGTGAATTTAACTGACGAATATCTGATTGGATATCGGCTAATTCCCTTACCCAGGGCTGTAACGATTTTAATGCAACTGGCAGCTCTTCAATTGCTTGGGTAGCGTCTGATCGATTCTCAAACCTACCTAACACAACAACATACCAAGGCTTATCTTGAAAACGTGTTTCGAAGTATCCCCGGTAAGACAACTCTAACTCCTCTTCGACAAAGCGCTGCACATTTGTTTCCGAACGGGACCCCATAATCTGCACTGTATAAGAGGAAGAAGGAAAATCGAGAAGGGATTTTTCAAAATCACTAATCATAAATTCAACAGTTTCAGGATTCTCAATTTCAACTCTTTTTGCTGTCTCTTCTCTGACTTCTCGGGGGGAAGGCTCATCACGGGTATCTGTTACTATTGATTTAATAACTTGTTGAGGCGCTTCAACGTCCATTGCCTCTATCACCCCCGCAGTGTCGGTAGGGGAATCAATTCCCTCAGCTCGAGTATTTTCAGCTATTAATGCCGCGCCAGCCGGAAGTGGTATTGTCACGGAAATTCCATCTCCACTGACAATGTCCAACGGACTCTCTAAGCCTCTCTCTGCTGCCTCTACCTGATCTAGTGCTTCTAGTTCATCAAACGTCGCAATCATTGACTGTTGCTCTACTTTAGATTCCGGGCCCGGTATAACAAGCGCACCAATAAGAAGCACAATTAGCACTGCCGCCACTGCCCAATAAGCATTGCCCTTGAGAACGAACAAAGGCGCGTTCTCACCAACTGGCAACGCGTCCAATGAATCCTCGAGAGCATTTGAAATCAATGCATTAATAGTGCCAGGTATCCCATTTGCTGATTTATAGATATGACTGAGATCTGCGTTGGATAGAGGAAGTTGTCCAATGTAGCCTGCGGTGGCTAATTTGAAACGGACATACTCGACAGAATCCTCTCCACCAAGCCCTGAGAGCTGAAACTCAACCAGACTGGGGTTTTCCCCGCTTGGTAGTGCATCCTGCAGTAAGGGTATTAGCTGAGCTTCGCCAAGCATAAGTATGTGAATTCCAGCACTAGAATCAATCAGTAGAGCACTAATAAGATTGAGAACTTCAAGGCTGAGCTCATGTGCATCATCAATAACAATGACTAGCGCTTTAGCCTCAAGGTCTTGTTGCGAAGCGAATCTACGGATAATGCCAATTGATGTTTCCGTTTCTTCTTCGTTGAGATGAATCAGAAATTGCTCACCCAACTTCTCCAGAAATTGGGATTCATCCATAAATAATGTTGCAGGAATAAGAGCACACTGCGCTTCTTCACCAAAACTCTGGCAGTATGCGTTAGCTAAAGTTGATTTGCCGCAACCCAAACATCCAGTAACAGTCATGATTGAATCGCTGTAGAGGGAATGTTCGACGAGCTGATCCAATAATTTCTGACGATTCGCGTCGACAAAAAAATCGCGACTTGAGGCACCGGGCTCGAAAGGATCGAATACGAGGCTTAATCTATCAATGTAATTCCTTAAAGACAAAGCTTGCTGCCAGCGGTTAATGTTGATTCGAGCATCGCATCCTCCACGTCTCCTTCAATTGCTGCTTCGCCAATGGCTTTAAGAAGTATAAACCGAAGTTTACCCAGCTCTGCTTTCTTGTCTGATGACATTAAGTCAAGATACTGCGCTACAGTTATATCGGCCGGTGGCTCCACTGGCATACCAAAGTTTTTCTCTAGAACTTCCCTTATCTGAATAGCCTCTGCAGAACTGAGCCAGCCAATTCGCTTAGAGAGATCAGCCGCCATAACCATACCCATGGCGACGGTTTCTCCATGCAACCACACGCCATAACCTGAAGCAGTTTCGATTGCATGACCAAAGGTATGGCCAAGGTTTAAAAGAGCCCGAATTCCTGATTCTTTTTCATCCTGGGCCACGATATTCGCTTTTGCCTCGCAACAAATTTTTATCGCCTCAGAAATGCAGGCATTATCTAGTTCTAGGAGTTCAGTACTATTATGCGCAAGCCATGCGAAAAATTCAGGGTTGTTTATCAAGCCATACTTCAAAACTTCGGCAAGTCCTGCCCTAACCTCGCGTTCAGGCAAACTTCGCAATACTTCAGTATCAGCCACAACACATTTAGGTTGGTAGAAAGAGCCAATCATATTTTTCCCTAAAGCATGATTAACTCCAGTCTTGCCGCCGACCGAAGAGTCCACTTGCGCCAATAAAGTCGTCGGTATTTGTAAAAAATTCACGCCTCGCTGAAAAGTGGCTGCTGCAAATCCGGTTATATCTCCAACTACCCCGCCGCCCAGCGCGACAAGAGTTGTTTTGCGATCGTATTTTCCTTGCAACAAATGATCATAAATTTGTCCGATGGTATCCAGGTTTTTAGTCGCTTCGCCGTCTGGCAATACTATGGAAGACCCGAATTGCCGTCCGAATAGAAGTTGCACTCGCTCTAGATATATTGGCGCAACGATTTCATTAGTCACGACAACGACTCGCCCATTCCCAATGTGAGGTAGCAATAAATCAGCGTTTTCAAGAAGATTGGCTCCGATGAAAATTGGATAACTACGGTCATCTAGATCTACTGTGACAGTTTGCATTAGTTACTCTTCCGCAGTTGATTGATTTCTAAGTTTTCGCAAATGCTTGCCAATTTCATGACTAATGGAGCGCGGATTTCTCTTGTTCGTGTCTATCACAATATCGGCCACCTCTTGATACAGCGGATCTCTCAACTTCATTAATTCACGAATTTTTTGTTCTGGATCGCTGGTTTGCAGCAGCGGTCTATTCTTATCTCGGTTAGTTCGTTCAATTTGCTGTTCGATTGATGCGCACAAATAAACTACGGCTCCCCGATTGACCAAATGCATTCTATTTACCTTATCAAGAACAGCGCCACCTCCGGTTGCCAGCACAATATCTGACTTGCTGGTGAGCAAATTGATCATCTTAACTTCTCGAGCACGAAAACCGCTCTCGCCCTCGACATCAAAAATCCAAGGGATATCGGCGCCGGTAGCGCTTTCAATTTCACGATCCGAATCGAAAAACTCTAATTCGAGATATTCTGCAAGCACCTTCCCAATTGTTGTTTTTCCGACTCCCATGGGCCCAACGAGGAAAACATTATTTTGCGATTTCATTGAAATTTCCTCTGGATCAGAATCGGGGCTTATTGTACCTGTAATTATGGAATCTATTGAAACAACTAAATTATGTATACCGGGCGAGAAGATCTAGGTACCAGCGATCCCAGGTGTATAATAAATTGGACGATTCGGAGCAATGTGCCAATAGTCGAGACTTTAAACCTGATAAAATTAGTGCTGAGTATGGATAGTTGATACAAAAAACATCCCTAGCTTAAAGGCCGTAAACTAGTGCGAACAAAATTAAAAGTAGTCGCTAAATGGGCAGCGCTAGTCAGCGCCGCGGGGTTTGCTGCTGCGGTGATGGCGGCCATGGCGGCGTATTTGTATCTTGCGCCGCTATTACCTGCAGCAGAAACCTATCGCGATGTTCAATTAGAAACCCCTCTTCGCATCTACACGGCAGACAATCAGCTGATCGATGAAATAGGTAATCGTCGTAACCCTGTTCAATTTGAAGATATTCCGGACGTGCTTACTAATGCCCTTATCGCCACAGAAGACGTTCGTTTTTATTCTCATCCCGGAGTCGATATCCAGAGTTTAATTAGGGGTTTTTATGGATTCATTATCGGTCGTCGCCTAGGAGGAGGCAGCACCATCACTATGCAATTAGCGAATAATTTATCTTTCGATAGTGACAATGTTTACCTGCGTAAATTCAAAGAGATCCCGTTCGCACTGCAGATTCAGCGGGAACTGACTCGAGAGGAAATACTTACCCTCTACCTAAATACAATATATTTTGGTGCTGGAGCAGATGGTATAGGCGCAGCATCTTTTGTTTATTATGGCAAAGCTGTGAGCGAACTTACTCTCGCTGAGTCAGCCATGATGGTTTCCTTATTACCCTGCCCTTCAACTTGCAATCCTTTTAGCAACCCTTCTCGAGCCATCGAAAGAAGAGAAACTCGGCTACAGAACATGTTGAAAGAAAACATGATTAGTCAGACAGAATTTGAAAATGCAAATATTATGCCTATAAGCGCTGACCGTCGGAATAGAAATATTGCAGTGCCGGCGCCTTATGTCGCCGAAATGGTGCGCCAGACCATTTACGAGCAGTTCGGTGAAGAAACTTATTCCAAGGGCTTTGAAGTTAAGACCAGTATTGATGGCAATTTACAGCTAGCTGCAAACAAAGCTATTACAGATGGACTCGAAACTTACTACGACAAAAGACATGGCTATCGCGGAGTGGATGCAAACTACCCTGCCAATACGGCAGATGTTACCAATCAATGGTTACAAAGACTCGCCCCAGTTCCTAACTATGGCAATCAGAATCCTGCGATCGTAGTAGCGGTGCAGGAACGTAGCTTTGACGTCATATTAAAAAGCGGTGAGCAGGTTCGCATTCCCTGGGAAGGTATGTCCTGGGCCTACACCTTTCAAAGTAGGAACGAAGCATGGCCTCCCCCCCAAATTGCAGCAGATGTTGTTGCAGTTGGGGACCTAGTTCGTGTCAAACGTGGCGACGCAAATTGGGAACTCGGACAAGTACCCGACATTCAGGGTGCATTGGTTTCGATGTCGCCGGATAACGGAGAAATTCTTGCGCTGGTAGGTGGCTATGATTTTAGACGCAGCCAGGTAAATAGAGTTGTCACCCCCAGACCGCCCGGCTCTAATTTCAAACCTTTTGTTTACGGAGCAGCGCTAGAGAACGGCTATTCACCGTCCACAATCATTAATGATGCTCCAATTACCCGTGGCGATTATCGGCCTAATAACTATGAAAATAATTTTTTAGGCCCTGTAACATTGCGCTTTGCATTGAAAGAGTCTCGCAATGTTCCTACAGTGCGTTTGTATGACGACCTTGGCTCTGACAAGGTTTTATCTTTTGCGGCGAAGTTTGGTTTTCAGACCCAGAACTTCCCTACCAATGACCTAACTGTTGCACTCGGAAGTCGCGATGTCCAACCGCTAGAAATTGTGACTGGTTATTCAGCTATCGCCAACGGTGGCTACAAAGTTGATCCGTGGTTTATTAGAGAAATATCTATCGATGCAGACGGTATTCTTTATCGAGCCAACCCGGCTGTAGTATGTGAGGACTGCACTCAACAACGAGAAGAATCTGATGATGAAATAATCTTGGCGCCAAGAATCATTGATGAGCGCGTTGCGTATATTTTAAATTCTATGCTCGAGTCAGTAATTACCGAAGGCAGCGGAAATCGTGTTTATCGCGAATTACGACGTGGCGATTTGCGTGGGAAAACTGGAACTACCAATGGCCCTCAGGAGCTTTGGTTCTCTGGGTTTAACAAGGACATAGCAACGACTGTTTTTGTCGGTTTCGATCAGCCTGAACCATTAGGGGAGCGAGAACAGGGGGCGACAGTAGCAGTTCCAATATGGATCGATTTCATGCGAGAAGCATTAAGGAATGCTCCAGAAAACACAATGAATCGGCCCGACGGCATCGTAGACTTGCTAATCGACAAGGCAACCGGTCAAACTGCAACGCCTGGAGATCCAAATGCAGTTTTTGAATATTTTCGAAATGAAAATGCTCCAGAACCAGCTGAAACCCAACTCCCCGGCTTGGACATAGACGAGGAAGGGGAAGAACAGCTTTCTACTGAGATTATTTTTTAGGGCAGCTGAAAATTCGAGAAGGTGGGGACGCGCCAAAGAAGCACGCACTCAAGAATTTCTACAACTTACGGCTGGCGAAACGGCGCTTAAAGCGATCAACCCGCCCACCAGAATCTAAAATCTTTTGCTTGCCTGTGTAGAATGGATGGCACTCCGAACACACTTCAATCAAGATGTCCTTACCCAAAGTGCTTTGAGTTTCAATGACATTTCCGCAACTACAGGTGGCTTTGATAGGTCCATAGCTTGGATGAATATCTGCTTTCATGAGGATTCCTTTTAGTTGATGCCGCTACCTATCTACCCAATTATTTGGCTACGAAGCACCATATCTGCTTTCTTATCCAGCACCAATATAGGGGGCGAGCATTTTAACAGAGAATAACCAATTGGCAAGGGGTCAAGTGGCGAGGCGATAGTGAAAAGAAACTACTTATTTCGCAGCCGATTATGATTTTTGACGACTTCTCCCATTATTCGTTTAAACAGCTCAGTAATAAGCTCAGCATCAAGCCCCTTATCAGCACACAGTTTTCTTAATACTGCCAATTTCTCCGCCTGCCTGGATTCATCTAGAGCCTCTAATGCTTGTTTCGCTTTCAATATTCCGACTTGATGAGTAAGCTCAAATCTTGCAGCTAAAAGCTCAACCATTTCGCGGTCGATGTCATCAATTCGGTCCCTTGCTTCTGCTAACTCGGCTGGCACTAATTCGCCACTCATCTCTCATCCTCGATTGCGTTTTAATTCTATCTTTTCAGGAATTATTGCAGGCAGGAGTATAAACTAAGCGATTTGCCGACACAGCCCAAAAATGACCCAAAGGCTTCTAATTCCTTTCCCAAGTCCTTTTACCGCTATATTTAACCGGCCCAACACTATTTATTGTACTCTCTTGGCCTTTTCTATTTACTATGGTCTTGTCACAAGCATTTCCACTCCGGTTTCAAATTAATGGCATCGCCACAATCAATTGGATATACAGGCTTAATTTACAAAATTGCCATTCCTTCGCCACTGCGTCGAGTATTTGACTATTTACCCCTCGATTCTGCTACGCACCTGGATCCTGGGACTCGAGTCCAAATTCCTTTTGGTAAGCGGAGAATTGTCGGCTTCATAATTGGAGAAGCTGATCATTCAGAATTAAAATTGAGTAGGTTAAAACATATCAATGCTGTCCTTGATGAGGAACCTCTATTTCCCCCAGAAATATTTAATCTCTTGCTTTGGAGCTCAAACTACTACCAACATCCGATCGGAGAAGTACTTAGCGCAGCGATTCCAGGGAAACTTCGCAGCGCTCGGCCATTACATCCGCAAAAAATGTTTTGGAGGATAAGTAAAAAGATTAATTCCAAGATTATTGAGCAACTTACAAGAGCACCAAAACAAAAAGCATTGATCGAACTCTTGCTGCCGAGTGAAGGCCTAAGTAAACAAGCAATTCTCGATCAAGGATTTACTCAGACAGTGATTAAATCCCTACAAGAAAAGAACTTCGTTGAAAGCTTCGAACAGCAAGCTCCTAAAACAATAACTGCAAAGCCACCTCCAAAGACAAACCTGAAAGCACTTTCTTTAAATAACGAACAAGCGGCCGCACTCGATGCGATTCGGAAGACAGAAAATAAATTTGAATGCTTTCTACTTGATGGCATTACAGGGTCAGGAAAAACAGAAGTTTACATGCAGGCAATGCAAGACCAATTAAATGCACACAAACAATGTTTAGTCTTAGTTCCTGAAATTAGCTTAACCCCACAAACGGTAGACCGCTTTGCGGAACGTTTCGATTGCCAAATCGCGTCCCTACATTCTGGAATGACTGACAATGAGCGGCTAGCCTCGTGGACTAGCGCGAGAGACGGGTCAGCCAGCATTGTGATTGGTACAAGATCTGCTATTTTCACGCCGCTAAGCAGGCCAGGCATCATAATAGTTGACGAAGAGCACGATAGCTCCTTTAAACAGCAAGAGGGTTTCCGTTACTCAGCTCGGGATATCGCAGTGATGCGAGGTCGCGAAGAAAGTGTGCCCGTAATCTTGGGTTCTGCAACCCCTAGTTTGGAGAGTTTGCATAACACGGAATTAAATAAGTTTTCTTATCTATCCCTTAGTGAGCGTGCCGGCGGTGCGTCTACTGCAACAATGACCGTCATAGACACGGCGGAGACAATTTTAGATACGGGTTTTTCTGATCAATTACTGTTTAAAATCAATCAGCACCTCACGACAAATAATCAAGTTCTGGTGTTTATTAATCGCAGAGGCTTTGCACCGATTCTTAACTGTCTGAGCTGTGGCTGGATAGCAGAATGCAAAGATTGTATTGCGCAAATGACGGTGCATACAAAACCACCTTCTATGCGTTGTCACCATTGCGGTAATTCGCAGCGGCTCCCTTCAAGTTGCCCAAATTGCCAATCCCTTGAACTGGGTACTCTAGGGGTTGGTACACAGAAACTGGAGCAATTTCTGCAGCAACGATTTACTTCATTCCCTGTTATGCGAATTGATCGAGACAGCACTCGTAGTAAGAAAAAGTTTGAATCAATGCTCGATGAAATTCGCAGCGGCGACCCCTGCGTCCTACTTGGAACCCAAATTCTGGCCAAAGGGCATCACTTTCCTGCTGTGACACTCGTCGCAATAGTCGATGCAGATTCGGGTTTATTCAGCCCAGATTTTCGGGGGCAAGAGTTTATGGCGCAAACGATTACCCAAGTTGCGGGGCGAGCTGGTCGCGCCGAGCGGCCTGGGGAGGTAATTGTCCAATCCAGACATGCCAGCCATAGAATCCTGAGGCTACTAAGCGAGTCGAACTATGTTGATCTAGCAAAACTTTTACTAACGGAAAGAAAAATAGCGGTAATGCCCCCATACGCGCAACTCGCTCTGATAAAAGCAGACGGTCCGCAGCTGAAAGCAACAATTGATTTATTAAAACAAATCAAAAGTTTTTCAACGCAACTGATTCAGCAATCGGAATCAACGATAAGCTCAATCGGTCCTATGCCAGCGCCCATGGAAAAGAGAGCTGGGAGATACCGCTCTCAATTATTATTCAAAGCTACATCGAAACCCATTATGCAGCGATTCTTAACTCAGCTAGTTTATCAAATAGAAAGCCTGAAGGTCTCAACTGGAGTGAAATGGAGCCTAGATGTTGATCCGCAGGAAATGATTTAGTGGCATTTAAGGAAATGAGATCACAAAAAAACACAGGTAATGAATCGAGGCAGGCAACGGGCATTCTGCAAAGGGATCTACGAGATGAGAGATTAGCACTATAGCTTCGAGCACAGATACCGATAATTGAGGTGGCAAAAGTTTTTAAATAAATAACATATAAAACAATGTCTTACCTCTAATTCGGCTATTTATCTCAAGGAATTGTATTATTAACGAACTATGACTCAAGATTTTGCAAAAATTAGACCAGAGCCTTTATTGGAAAGAAAACCAGTTAAAGCACCTCCTGCTTGGTCATTAATGTTTACTGGCATCGTAGTTGGCATCACTATAGGGGTTCTTGCCTGTGCCCTGTTTTACTTATCTGGCAACATACCTCCTCTAAATATTGCGCAACCCGCCCAAGCCCCAGCAACTCCCTCGTCAGAGCAGGCAAATATAATTACGGAAAAAGAAAATGAACCAATCGTAGATTTTGAATTTTATACCGAACTTCCTCGTTACGAAGTCCCTACAGATGCGACCCCTGTTGAGTTGGTAAGCGAAGAAATTACGGAGACATTTATGCTGCAGACCGGTGCATTTCAGCAAAGAAAATCCGCTGAACAAGAAATGCAACGACAAGCCGCTCTTGGCTTGGACGTAATAGTAAAACCAGCAGAGTTGCCGGGTAGAACACTTTTCCTGGTACAAACTGGGCCCTATTCCACTAGCACCGAACTGAATAATGCTCAGCAACTGCTTAACCGCAACAATATTGCTAATCTGACAATTCAGCTCCAGTAGGATTTCCATAACTCGCTTCAAACTGAATAATCTATATCCTATCTTTCTTTAAAAGACCGAAAGATTATTACTCTCTCCACTTGAAATTCGGCGGAAGTCCCATATTTTCTAGCTTCTGTGATACTTTTAGCATCTCGGGTAGGGAGAATTTCTTTGGAACAATATCGCGGCACTACAATCGTCTCTGTAAGAAGGGGTAATAAAGTCGTCATTGGTGGAGATGGCCAGGTGTCTCAGGGCAACACCGTAATGAAGGGAAATGCCCGGAAAGTTCGACGCCTATACAATGAACAAGTACTCGCTGGATTTGCGGGGGGAACTGCTGATGCTTTTACATTATTCGAAAGGTTTGAGGAGCAACTGGAAAAACATCATGGCAAATTAGTTAGAGCTGCGGTTGAGCTGGCTAAGCTATGGCGTACAGAAAGGTCATTGCGCAGATTAGAAGCTTTGTTAGTAGTCGCGGATAAAGAATCATCACTGATTATTACCGGCAACGGCGATGTTATAGAACCTGAAGACTCCATTATGGCTATTGGTTCAGGTGGCCCTTTCGCTCTCTCATCTGCAAGAGCCCTTGTACAAAACACTGAGTTAGATGCAAAAGCAATTGTCGAGAAAAGCCTTGCTATCGCTGCTGACATTTGTGTTTACACAAATCAAACTCATACAATTGAAGAATTGAAGATCGACTAACGTCGGTTTTTAAATTTACAACAACGGAATTACTAATGACCATAATGACGCCTAGGGAAATTACCTCTGAATTAGACAAACACATTGTGGGGCAAGATAAGGCCAAACGCGCAGTTGCGATTGCTCTACGAAATCGTTGGCGGCGGATGAAGCTCGATGCAGAGCTGCGAGCAGAAATCACTCCAAAAAATATCCTGATGATCGGACCAACGGGTGTTGGGAAAACAGAAATAGCCAGACGCCTCGCAAAACTTGCACAAGCTCCTTTCATAAAAATCGAAGCAACTAAATTTACTGAAGTTGGGTATGTTGGTCGTGACGTAGAATCGATCATTCGCGATCTGGTTGATGTTGCCGTAAAAATGATACGCGAAACTGAAATTCAAAAAGTTCGGCACCTGGCTGAGGACTTGGCGGAGGACAGAATTCTAGATGCGCTCTTACCACAAGCGCGTACTGATGAGAAGCAAGACGAGGAAGTAGGTCAATCGAGTGCCCGACAGCTATTTAGAAAAAAATTACGGCAAGGTGATCTTGACGACAAAGAAATCGAGATAAAAATCTCTGAAACTCCCGCTGGGGTTGAAATCATGGCGCCGCCGGGTCTTGAAGACATGACCAGCCAACTAAAAAACATGTTTTCTAATATGAATACTGGCCGCAAAAGCTCCCGTCGCATGCCCGTTAAAGCGGCGTTGAAAGTCGTAAAAGATGAAGAAGCAGCCAAGTTGATTAATGAAGAAGAAATAAAAAATCGAGCCGTCGAATCCACCGAACAAACTGGCATCGTATTTCTTGACGAAATCGATAAAGTTACCAATCGGCATGATCAGGGTAACGCAGGGGTTTCTAGAGAAGGCGTGCAAAGAGATTTATTGCCTTTAATAGAAGGGTCTACAGTAACTACTAAATACGGCAGTGTAAAAACGGATCATATTCTTTTTATTGCGTCTGGCGCATTTCATCTATCTAAACCATCGGACTTGATTCCAGAACTGCAAGGCCGTTTGCCAATTCGGGTTGAACTAGACGCACTCTCGGCGGAAGATTTTGAACGTATTTTGGAAGAACCGGATGCCTCACTTACAGAGCAATATCAAGCTCTTCTCGCAACTGAAGAACTACAAATTCAATTCAGCAAAGATGGCATAACAAAGATTGCAGAAACTGCCTGGCAAGTGAATGAACGTACTGAAAACATAGGCGCAAGGCGACTGCATACGGTTATGGAGCGGCTCCTGGAAGAAGTATCTTTTTCTGCAGCAGATATCGCCGTAGGTAGTAGCGAAAAACTAGTCATCGACAAGGCCTATGTTGAGGGTCAGCTCGATGAATTAGCGAAAGATGAAGACTTAAGCCGTTATATCCTTTGATTGAAATGTAGCTATGAGCCCTTTTACTCCCACAGATATTAATTTACATAGACAATCTTCAGTGCTTGAACTTGTCTACGCTGATGGATCTACTTATGAACTAACCGCAGAGTTCTTGAGAGTGAATTCTCCGTCAGCCGAAGTTCGTGGGCATGGGAAAGGGCAAGAAATATTACAAACAGGAAAGCGCCAAGTAAAACTGATTAATATACAAGCAGTCGGAAGTTATGCAGTAAAATTAGTATTTGATGACGGGCATGATACTGGAATTTATAGCTGGCCTTACTTGCAAGAATTAAGTCATAACAAAAATGATCTCTGGAACTCTTACCTTGGAAAACTGCAAGCCGCGGGTGAAACTAGGGAAGCATTACCAGCAGACACCCAAGTAATCAAAATCCAACCGGTCCAGGACTAAGAAATAGAACCATGGTCAATAATAAGGACGATTACGAAACCACACACTTCGGTTACGAAGAGGTTCCTATTAGCGAAAAACAAGAAAGGGTCAGTCAGGTATTTAGTTCAGTGGCGAACCGTTATGACATCATGAATGATGTCATGTCACTAGGTACCCATAGACTAATTAAACGTTTTACTATCGACCTCAGTGCTCTTCGTCCCGGTCATACTGTTTTAGATCTGGCGGGAGGAACGGGAGACTTCAGCTTGCGCTTCTCGACATTGGTCGGTGCGACGGGGCAAGTAGTCCTTGCAGATATTAATGAAGCCATGCTTCAGGTTGGTCGAGATCGTGTTATCGATGCGTCTAAAATTGGAAATGTTCAATTTGCTCAAGTAAATGCTGAACAACTGCCTTTCGAAGATAATACTTTCAATTGTATTTGTATCGCCTACGGCCTTAGGAATATAACTGACAAGGACTCCGCTCTAGCTTCCATGAATCGTGTTTTGAAACCAGGCGGCCGAGTGCTGGTACTGGAATTTTCAAAACCTAAGAACCAGTTAGTCAGAAAAGCCTATGATGCTTTTTCTTCTCTATGGCCCACTGCAGGAAAGCTGTTCACAGGAGATGCTGCGAGTTATCGTTACCTTGTTGAGTCAATCCGTATGCACCCAGATCAAGATACGTTGCTTGGGATGATGAATAATGCAGGTTTAGTTAATTGCAAATATCACAATGTGATGAATGGAATTTGTGCAATCCATATGGGGTTCAAAGCACCGTGAAAGAAATTATTAGTATCGCTCTTTGGTCAGCGGAAAAGGTCGCTAATCAAATAATTCAATCAGACAGATACGTACTGAATAAACTTGCCCCATTCGCCGGAAGAAGTTTAGAAATAGAAACATCGTCACCGAATTTTAGTATCGTAGTATTTTTCGGATTCGATAGATTAAGTTTAAGTGGCATAAGCGCAGAACTACTCAATATAACTCCTGACGCAAAAGTTTCTGGCGAAACAAAGACGCTGGTTAATTTGCTGACAAAGAACACACCTCAACCACTAACCAATTCTAAAATTGCAGTTGCTGGCGACGCACAATTTATGCAAGATATTTTTCAAACTATACAATCTCTGGATATACAGTGGGCGGATCATCTGGCCCCTTTCCTGGGCGATACAGCAACCCATGAAACTGATAATTTTGTGAGATGCTTGAGTTCCTGGGGTCAGGATGCAAGTAAAAAGCTAAAACGAAATGCAAATGACTACATAAAAGAAGAAGCCAGATTGGCTCCCCACTCCTCGGATATTCAGAAATTTAGCGAGGATTTAGATCAACTACGATTGAAAATCGATCGCGTAACCGCAAAGGCTGAATATCTTTTTCAACGCTTGGGACCAGTAAACAACTGAAAAATCGAGATTTATTGAGCTTTTGATTCTTGTTTGCCGAGTTTACAGATGCTATCTTTCCTCCCCCTCCACGCAAGCAGAACCCTATACGTGTCCTATCTACCCCGTCTTATAAAAATTCTACGAGTGATTGCCAGATATCGTCTCGATGAATACCTTGACGGCCAACCAGGGATGATCTGGTTGCGAATGTTACTTTTTCCATTTCGATTAGGTCGTTCCGTGACTGCCCCAGAAGGATCTCGAAATCGACGCTTGCGACAAGCGATGGAAGAGCTAGGACCAATTTATATTAAGTTTGGTCAGTTACTTTCCACCCGCAGGGATTTCCTCGATAGTGACCTCGCTGACGAATTACAATCATTGCAAGATAATGTGCCACCATTTAAATCTCCCACTATAGACTTCATTATCAAAGATTCTCTTGGAGTTAAATCATCGGAAGTCTTCAAGCAGATCGATGAAAAACCTTTTGCATCCGCCTCAATCGCGCAAGTATATAAAGCCGTTTTACAGTCTGGTGAAGACGTCGTCGTCAAAGTATTACGGCCAGGTATTGAGAAAATCGTCGATGCAGATATTAGATTACTTAAATGGGTCGCGGCCTTAATTGAGTTTCGAACTACGTTAGGCAAACGATTACGACCATCAGAAGTAGTGAATGATTATGAAAAAATCATTTGGAATGAATTAAACTTACAAACTGAGGCTGCAAATACCTCTGTACTGAGGAAGAATTTTGAGCAAAGCGCCGAACTTTACGTCCCCAAAATTTATTGGGATTACACATGCAAAAACATGCTGGTCATGGAAAGAATTCACGGCATTTCGGTCTCCGATCTAAAACAACTTAAATCACATAATATCAATCTTAAAAAGCTTGCTGAGACCGGAGTGAACATCTTCTTCACACAAGTATTCGAGCACAATTTTTTTCATGCTGATATGCACCCTGGAAATATATTTGTGTCTCGAGAGAACCCAAATAATCCCCAATACATTGCCATCGATTGCGCAATCATAGGAACACTGAGCGATGATGATCAAGAATACTTAGCTAAGAACTTGTTAGCGATCTTTAAGAGAGATTATCGCAAAGTAGCGCAACTTCATTTGGAAAGTGGATGGGTGCCAAAAGATACCAAAGTTCATGAATTTGAATCGGCTATACGCAGTGTCTGTGAACCGATTTTTGAGAAGCCATTGAAGGATATTTCATTTGGCCAGCTTTTGGTTCAACTGTTTAGAACGGCCGGCCGCTTTAATATGGAAGTGCAACCTTCACTCGTTCTTTTGCAAAAAACACTCTTGAACATCGAAGGCCTTGGACGCCAACTTTATCCTGAACTAGATCTATGGCAAACGGCTCTGCCGTATCTTGAAAATTGGAATACCAAACGATTAAATCCATTTATTTTATTAACCAAAATACAGGAAAATATTCCCAGCCTAATTGAACAATTACCGCGTTTACCACATTTACTACTCAAGGCAATTGAGCAATCAAACCAATTCAGTGAAATTAGCGATTCTTTAAAAAATCAAGAAGCAAGGCAAAAAGAGGTGGAAAAGACACGAAAACGAGTTGCACGAACTGGTGGAATCGTTGCTCTTGTCTTAGCGGTTGCAACATTAGTACCATTGACCAGCGCAGTCATTGTTAGTAGTCCAATCCCTACCCTAGGACTAACTGCAGTCGGTTTCTATCTTTTGTATTTTAGACGGTGAAAGAGCATACTAAGCTGATGACTTCTTATTTGGACGAAGTAAATTGGAACAAAAATGGCTTGATTCCAGTGATCGCGCAGGATGCGACATCGGGGAGAGTTTTGATGCAAGCCTGGGCTAATCGAGAAGCTTTACAAACAGCGATTGATGAAGGACGCGCTGTATACTGGTCTCGCTCTCGTAATGCATTGTGGCGCAAAGGCGAAGAATCAGGAAATGTTCAAAAGCTTGTAGATGTATATTTGGACTGCGACAATGACACTTTGTGCTATAAAGTCGAACAAATCGGCGGAATAGCGTGCCATACGGGGCGCGAGAGCTGCTTCTTCCAAAAATTTAGAAATGACAAGTGGGAAATTTTAGATCCTGTTCTCAAAGATACATCGGAATTATACGGAAAATCATAAGCACTCTTAGTGTTTGCAGTGCAAGTTGAGTGTTAAAATGAGCAGAGTGTTATTCGAACTAGCAGAAGTTCTGGAAAAAAGAAAATCCGCGAACGGCGATACTTCCTATGTTGCGAGCTTGCATGAAAAAGGTCTGAACAAAATTCTTGAAAAAGTAAGTGAAGAAGCAACGGAAACTATTCTTGCAGCAAAAGAGTGCAATGCTAATTCTATCGAAAGCAAGGCTGCTGTAATAAGTGAAACAGCAGACCTTTGGTTCCACACAATGGTTATGTTAAGCCACCTCAATATGGGACCCGATCAAGTATTGGTTGAATTAGAAAAGCGTTTTGACATTTCTGGCCTTGATGAAAAGGCTTCACGTAAAATTGAAACCAGCAATTAGGAATCCTATAGGTAATATTGCTGGTATTGGAGGTTTATTATGGGTGTAGGTGGAATAGGCATTTGGCAACTACTAATTATTCTACTAATTGTAGTAATGCTATTCGGAACAAAAAAATTACGTAACTTAGGTTCTGATCTTGGTGGCGCCTTAAAGGGATTTAAAACCGCAATAAAAGATGACGAAGCTGAGGCCGATTCAGAGGCATCTGAAGATTCTACAGAAGGCACCGGTGAGACCATCGATGCGACTGCCGAAAAAGTAGAAACTAAATAGCTTTCAATATCACTCATCAAACACCGCGCTCACTAGACTTGAGTGCGACTGCCGGTAATGTTTAACATTCATTCAACTGAAATACTTTTAATACTAATAATTGCTTTGATCATTATCGGACCAGAGCGGCTCCCTACTGCAGTTAAAACAGCTGGACTTTGGATTGGTCGATTCCGACGCTCTTTTTATAAAGTCAAAGCTGAAATAGAAAGGGAATTAAATACCGATGAGATTCGTCGTCAATTACACAATGAATCTGTATTGGCACAAATAGATGAAGCAAAAGCAAAAGTGGAATCAGTTGCCGAAGAAACAGAGACATCAGTCAACAAATTAGTAAATTCAGAAAATTTTGATCCTGGTGCTTCAAAAGTAACAGATGAACAATCTTCCGAGGAAAAATCTCTGCAGGAAGAAATTCAAGAAGTCTCTGATGAAGTTGAAGAAGTTACTAGAGAAATCTATAGCTCAGGCAAAAATCCAAGACTTGCAGAGAATGAACCAACCGAAGAAGTGAAACAAGATGACAGCGTCAGCTGAAGACGAAAAAGAGCTAACGCTTATCGATCATTTGGTTGAATTGCGTGATCGCATCTTAAAGTGTGTTGTCGCAATCGTAGTTCTTTTTCTGGCTATGTTTTACTGGGCCAACGATATCTACAATTATGTAGCCCTACCGCTTGTCCAAGCACTACCAGAGGGGTCAAGCATGATAGCAATCGATCCAACCTCTCCGTTTTTTGCCCCTTTTAAGCTAACTTTCTATGTCGCTTTTCTAGTAGCAGCACCCTATATTTTGTATCAGCTTTGGTCGTTTATTGCGCCAGGCCTTTATAAGAATGAAAAAGCAGTAGCGATACCACTTTTTATATCCAGTGTCTTACTTTTTTATACAGGCATAGCTTTCGCACGTTATGTCCTATTTGGAATTGTATTCGGTTTCTTTATCTCAGTAGCACCGGACGGTATCCAAGTAGCGCCTGATATTAGCAGCTTCTTAAGTTTCGCCTTGACGATATTTTTCGCCTTCGGGTTTGCTTTTGAAATTCCTATCGCTGTATTTCTTTGTATTTGGGCAGGGCTTGCCGAGCCAGACTCTCTTGCTGAGAAACGCCCCTATGTCGTAGTTGGTTGCTTTATTATTGCCATGCTGCTCACACCACCTGATCCTTTCACCCAATCTATGTTGGCCTTACCCATGTGGGCATTGTTTGAAGTTGGAATAATTGCTGGGCGACTAATTCAAAAGCGTCAAGCCGAAGAAGAGGATAGTCAATAAAAAAGTTTCGATTCAAGCTCTTAAACTAAAGGTCGCCGGACCATCGTTCTCCAAGGCGATCCGCATATTTGCGGCAAACTGGCCACTACCTACGATTGCGTATTTCTCTTTAGCCGAACTCACCAAGTATTCGAATAACACTTTTGCGTCTTGAGGAGGCATTGCCGATGAAAAACCAGGCCTTAACCCTTTGTCTGTAGTTGCAGCGAGGGTGAATTGGGAAACAAGCATAAGCCCACCTCCGACATCCGTTAGGCTTAAGTTCATTTTCCCTTCGATATCTACAAATACCCTATAAGCAAGAATTTTATTCAATAATTTATCGGCAGTAGTGTTTGTATCTTTTTTTTCGATGCCGATTAATGCCAGCATCCCTTTATCGATTCCTGAATATAGCTGGTCTTCAATTAACACTTTGGCGTAATTTACTCGCTGAACAAGAGCAATCATTTTTAAAGTAAACTATCCGGCTTGTTGGAGTTCTTTCGCTATGTCCTGGGTCGCGCGTATTAATGCATCAACCGTACCCGGCTCCGATGCAGAATGTCCAGCATCTCTTACAATATGTAATTCAGAATTTTGCCAATGCTGATGAAGCGTATTCGCATTGTTGAGCGGACAAAGAATATCATAGCGACCATGCACAATACGGCCAGGAATATCTGAAATTGCGGACATGTTTTTTAAAATCTGATTTTCTTCAATAAAACCTTTGTTCACAAAATAGTGTGTTTCTATCCGAGACAAGGCAAGTGCAAAATGAGGCTTAGTAAATTTAGCCAGAGCTTCAGCACTTGGTCTCAGCTTCGAACAATTGCCCTCCCATGCCGACCATGATTTTGCAGCGGCCATTCGAGCCAACTCATCTTCGCCGGTCAAACGGTCATAATAGGCATTGATCAAGTCGCTGCGCTCACTTTCCGGAACTGCATTGACGAATTCTTCCCAATAATCCGGAAACACGTGATTAGTGCCGTCTTTATATACCCAATCCAAATCACATTTACGACAGAGAAAAATACCACGCAAAATCAATGCCGACACACGGGCAGGAAAGTTTTGAGCATAAAGCAAACTTAAAGTTGATCCCCATGAGCCCCCAAACATTATCCATTTAGAAACGCCTAGATATTCTCGAATCACCTCTATATCGGCGATGAGATGATCTGTCGTGTTTTCTTTCAGAGAGGCATGGGGAATTGATCTTCCACAACCGCGCTGATCGAAGGTAATAATATGAAATTTTTGAGGGTCAAAGAATCGTCGTGAACTTGCATCGCAACCTCCGCCTGGACCACCATGGACAAACAATACCGGCAGACCATCACTGTTTCCAGATTCATCCACATATAGCTCATGGCTATCAGATACCCTGACTTGATGGCGTTTGAAGGGTTTTATTTCAGGAAACAGCACTAGCATTAATCACTCCCTGCAAAAGACAACCTCAATTTTGAATTAAGAGCTCTTTATAACAACAACTGACTAGAAGCTCTGTCTCCCGGGTGGAATTAAGTAAACAATAATAGGCCAGCTTAAGTATTTATGCTAGGGCGGGCTAAATGGAAAATCAACTTAACCCCGCGCTGCTGTGCCTCTGCTCATTCTTTTACGTTCGTTCTCGGTGAGGTATTTTTTACGTAGGCGAATGTGACTGGGAGTGACCTCCACCAACTCATCGGCAGCAATAAATTCCATTGCCTGCTCTAAGCTGTGGAGGACTGGTGGAGTTAACAAGATATTCTCGTCGTTTCCGGCCGCGCGAACATTAGTTAGCTGTTTGGCTTTTGTTGGATTTACAGCCAAGTCATTATCGCGACTATGCAATCCTACAATCATGCCTTCATAAACTTCAGTATTCGGTTTGATATATAGACGTCCACGATCTTGAAGATTAAATAGAGCAAAGGCTAGTGATTTTCCTTTAACCATCGAAATCAATACACCATTGTTTCGTGCCGCTAATTCAACTTCTTTGAACTCACCGTAGTGATCAAAAACGTGAGTCATTAGTCCTGAGCCCGAAGTCATCGATAGAAAATGAGACCGAAACCCTATCAGCCCGCGAGTAGGAATAAGAAACTGCAATCTTACTCGCCCCTTACCATCTGGGAGGAGTTCCTGCATCTCCGCCCGACGCTCTCCTAATTCCTCTATAACTGCACCTTGATGTTGTTCATCACAGTCTATAACCAATGTTTCAAATGGCTCATGCTTCTTGCCCTTTTTTTCATGGATAATAACTTCAGGTTTGGAAACCGCTAGCTCAAAACCTTCTCGTCGCATAGTTTCTATTAACACAGCCAAGTGTAATTCACCCCGCCCAGAAACTGAGTACTTGTCAGGTTCAGAACCCTGCTCAACGCGCAGTGCAACATTGTAGAGTAGCTCTCTCTCTAACCTTTCTTTTAGGTGACGTGTAGTGATGAATTTTCCTTCTTTGCCAGCGAAGGGGGAATCATTTACCTGAAAAGTCATACTGATAGTAGGTTCGTCAACCGAAAGCGCGGGCATGGCCTCAACCAATGTCGGGTCACAAAGAGTGTCAGATATCTTTAAGCCTTCGATACCCGTAACACAGACGATCTCACCTGCCAACGCTTCTTCCACATCGATTCTTTCTAAACCCAAGTGACTTTTTACTTGGAGAATTTTACCCTTTCTTTCGTTACCTTCTCGGTCAATTATTATCACTTGTTGATTTGAAGAAGCCCTACCGCGAGTAATTCTCCCAATACCAATAACACCTACGTAGCTGCTGTAGTCGAGCGCACTTATTTGCATCTGAAGGGGTGCATCTACAGTCACTTTAGGTGAAGGAACTTTTTCTACAATTGTTTTAAACAGCGGTTCCATAGATTCAGAGAGTTCTTCTACCTCCAGGCCTGAAGTCCCTTCCAGCGCGGACGCATAAATGATGGGGAAGTCGAGCTGTGTGTCGTTAGCACCAAGCTTGTCGAACAGATCAAATACTTCATCGATTACCCAATGAGGGCGGGCACCATCGCGATCAACTTTGTTGACCACAACAATAGGGTTCAAACCTTGAGCAAATGCTTTTTGAGTAACAAATCGAGTTTGTGGCATAGGCCCATCTACAGCATCGACAAGCAAAAGCACACTATCCACCATCGATAACACCCGCTCTACTTCGCCACCAAAATCTGCATGCCCGGGCGTATCCACAATATTGATATGGTAATTGTGCCAATTAATAGCAGTATTTTTTGCAAGAATAGTGATGCCGCGTTCGCGCTCTTGATCATTAGAGTCCATAATGCGCTCGACTTGTTTGCCGCGACTGTCTAATGTTCCGGATTGCTGCAATAGCTTATCGACCAAAGTAGTTTTACCGTGGTCCACGTGAGCAATAATGGCAATGTTACGAATTTTGTCGATCATTGACTCTGTTTCTGAGAGGAGGTTGCTGGGATTTCTGCAAAAGGGCGCGAGTATACACGACCCGTGTTTACTTAGCTAAGCCCTAGTTAATGGTATTTTCTCTGCAACATTATGTAACTAGTCTGAATGAAAGATAATTTTGTAGACTAGGGATCCGCTTCAAACCCCAGCCTTTAAGTCGAGGACCGTAACATTGGTGTAACCCTCATCGAACAAATGGGCCGCATGCAGACGACTCATCATACCCTTATCACAATAAAGCATATATTGAGTATCTCTATCGAGTTCAGTGAATCGAGTTCGCAACTGATAAAATGGAACATTCAGCACTTCAGCTCCATCTGAAATATTTAGTGGGCTAATTTCCAGTTCACTGGGGTGCCTGATATCAATGACGACGCTACCATTGGAAATGGTATTTTTCACGGCGACTTCAATCGCTGCGGCATTGAAATCATCTATAACTTCAGTTATTAGTTGAAAGTGTGCAGATTCAATGGCGCTCTCTAAAACATCAAAATTAAATCGACTTTCCTCCCTTTTTACTTTTCCAATGTTTGCTTTTGTCGTTGGCTTTTTTGAAATAACAGCACAATATTCTGGTATGTTCTTGGAAAAATCTTCTGTACCAATATCACGGGAGATATCTATGATGTCTTGTTTATTAACTGTGCAAAGAGGACGCAACACTAGGCTATCTATTGCGGTATCGATGACTGCTAAATTGGATAAAGTCTGACTAGAGACTTGGGCAACACTTTCACCAGTCACTAGCGCTTTGATCGATAGGTCATCAGCGATCCGTTCGCCTGCCCTCAGCATCATTCTTTTCAGAACCACACCCATTTGCGAATCGTCGACTTGTGTAAGGATTTCTTCAACGACACCCGCAAAAGGTACCGAAACAAATTTAACACGATGTGAGCTGTGATATTTCATCCACAGAAACAATGCGACTTCTTTCACCGCTAGTTCATGAGCTTTTCCTCCTAGATTAAAGAAACAGTAATGCGTTTGTAGTCCTCGTTTGATAGTTAAGAAGCTTGAAACAGAGGAATCAAAGCCTCCAGAAATCAAAGACATCACCGCATCTTGGCAACCCAAAGGATAACCGCCAAGACCCTTCACCTGTTCACGGATTATATAAAGAAATTCATCCTTAATTTCCAGCGCAACAGTCACATCAGGCTTTTTTAATTTGACACCTGCTGTTTTCAGATGTTTTTTTAATCCACGGCCAACATACTGTTCGACGTCAACTGATCTAAACTGATGCTGGCCGTTGCGCTTACAACGTACGGCAAATGTCTTGCCAATGATAAATTCACCATAAGCTTTTAGGGTAAGTTGAAAGATCTCTTCCATCTCACGCAATGGATGGCGTTCCGCTTTTAGAATTGAAGCAATGCCAGGCGTGCAAGTTAAACGTTCTGTAATTTGTTTCGTAATAATGGATTCGTCATTGGAAGTTTCCACTTCCAATACATCCCACTTACCCGTTACCTTGATACCTTCATCGAATTCCTTAAGGACTTCTCGCAAATTCTTCCGCAATTGGCGGATAAACTTGCGGCGCACTGGGCGACTCTTAATAGTAATCTCAGGAAAAAGCTTTACGAGGTACAGCACTGTGCCCCCAAAAATGAACTTATAAATAAGGTGAGCAGCGAGCAAGAAAAAAAGTTTAGCGCTGTGATGGTGCAATATTTCCTATTCATTCTAAAATTTGCACCTTAAAAGTGCACAGATATCGCCAACGCACTCTATCGGTGCTCTTTTAGTTGAAGTTTATTTTTAGCTCCAGTAAATTCGGGCCTTGTATCGGTATTCGTGCTGGCATACATTTTGCTCCTCCCCATGCACACAAGGCAAGCCTTCGAAAACAGTTTATCTGACTAGATTGGCAACCCTGTGGAATATCACGGGGTTTTTACCCCCGGCACGAAGACTTGTTTGCAGCGCGGTACAAGCAATATGCTGGTGGATTGCAGATCAAGTGTAAGAATAAAACAAAGTAACCCAATAGCATTTAGTATCAAGTAGTCGAAATCGATCAGGAGAAAGTTAGAAAATGAAATCAAAATTGGAATACATTTGGCTTGATGGCTTCAAGCCAACCCAAAGTCTTCGAAGTAAGACGCAAGTAAGAGCAGACTTCGGTGGGACTATAGAAGAATGTCCGATGTGGTCATTCGACGGATCTTCCACCCTGCAAGCAACTGGCGATGATTCAGATTGCTTGTTAAAACCTGTAGCGATCTTTCCAGACCCCGATCGCGCGAACGCTTACCTCGTGATGACCGAAGTACTTAACGCTGACGGCACGCCACATGCAACAAACGGTCGGGCCACTATCGATGATGACGATGAAGATTTCTGGTTTGGTTTTGAGCAGGAATACTTTCTCTGGGATACTAAAACCGGTTTGCCACCTGGTTTTCCTCCTGGCGGCTATCCTGGCCCCCAAGGCCCCTATTACTGCTCGGTTGGTGCCTCTAACGCCCATGGACGCGACTGTGTTGAAGATCACCTAGACCTTTGTCTCGAAGCAGGCATCAACGTTGAAGGAATCAATGCTGAAGTAGCAGCGGGTCAGTGGGAATTTCAGGTATTCGCCAAAGGCGCAAAGCGGGCAGGTGATGAAACTTGGGTGGCTCGCTATCTCCTCGAAAGAACCGCAGAAAGGTATGGTCTTGCCATAAATTACGAACCTAAGCCGCTGGGTAAAGACCTGGACTGGAACGGGTCCGGCATGCACGCAAACTTCTCTAACGCTCTCATGCGTGAATCTGGTGACGAATCAGTTTTCACCAAGATCTGCGAAGAGTTTGGTAAAAACATAGATCGCCATATAAGCGTTTATGGTGCAGACAACGATCAACGCTTGACTGGAGAACATGAAACTCAATCGATCGACATGTTTAGTTATGGTGTATCTGATCGCGGTGCCTCAATTCGTATTCCAGTTGGAACCGTCGATGATGGCTGGAAGGGTCGCCTTGAAGACCGCCGAACCGCTTCTAATGCAGACCCTTATAAAGTTGCTGGCGTAATTATTAAAACAACGAAAGAAGGTCTAGCGTAAGCCTAGCTAATAGACTGATATCAAGCCCGGGCTCGTCCCGGGCTTTTTCTAGTCTGAAACGCGTATCCATCCATCCCTAAACATACATTGAATTATGCACTATTTTGGTGCACTATTATCGCCGTTAAATTATGCCGACGGCTATTCTCTACTGAGTTGCGCCCAAACTATGGGACTACAGGCAAGTTCTCCTCTGAACTAGTTGGTCCTCTTATTGCTTAGCAACTGTGGTGCAATAAATGTAAGCCATCACCAATATTAAACGATTTCAGATATCAACAGATCAATTAGCAATAAAGTAACAGCGTGACCATGGACAACTTACATCAGCGATTACTGGATTTTTTAAAAACCGGTGTCGTGCTGCTAGATAGCAATTTGCGCCTGCTGTACATCAATATAGCCGCGGAAGCCTTGCTTGGAGTCAGTAACAAGAAAGTGAATCAACTTTTTGTTGGCGACATTATTGTTAATGCAGAGAAAGACATCGGCGAAATGAAAACAGCCCTCGTTAAAAAAAGCAGTTTTACGAAACGAAGAACTGAGCTGCAGGTCATTAACAACAAAATGCTCTTTGTGGATTACACCCTCAATCCAATAGAGATAAAAGGGAAGGCTCAGGCACTGCTTGAAATCAACTCCCTTGAGCATTCGCACCGAATTAGCCGGGAAGAATCTTTACACTCCGCTCACGCTACAACTCGCGAGTTAGTAAGAGGCTTAGCACATGAAATTAAAAACCCACTAGGTGGTATTCGCGGTGCTGCACAACTTTTAGCTCACGAAATTGCCGCTGGCGAGCTCACCGACTATACCAATGTAATAATCGAAGAGGCAGATCGCTTGCATAATCTGGTAGATCGATTGTCCGGTTCCAGAAAGCCGCTTGAACTTAGAGAAATAAATATTCATGAAGTACTAGAACGAGTTCGGAATCTAGTAAGCGCAGAAATTAGTGGAAAAGGTATTAAGCTCACTTACGATTATGATCCAAGCATTCCTTCAATCGTTGCCGATGCAGAGCAGTTGATTCAAGCAATGCTCAACATTGTGCGCAATGCCATGCAATCTCTTAGCAGCCCCGATATTGATCACGAACTCGGAGAGATTATTTTACGCAGCCGCATTGTGCGCAATGTAACCATAGGAACCAAATTTTATCGGCTGGCTGCGACTATCGAAGTAATCGACAATGGCCCCGGCATACCAGTGGATATGATAGATGCAATTTTTTACCCGATGATCAGCGGGCGCCCTGACGGCACGGGATTGGGATTGCCAATTACCCATGGGATTATCCATCAACACAGCGGCTTAATTGAGTGCGAGAGCAAACCGGGAACTACTAAGTTTACAGTCTCAATACCTATAGGAAAATCTAACTAATAATTCTGAAAGCAAAGGTTTTGTAAATGATGAACACACATAATTCAGTTTGGATTCTTGATGATGATAGGTCCATCCGTTGGGTGTTAGAAAAGTCTTTAAGTAAGACAGGAGTTAGCACCGAGTCATTCGAAAATGGTGATGACTTACTCCATCGGTTGGAGCAAGAATCGCCAGACGCAATTATCAGCGACATTCGTATGCCGGGTATTAGCGGATTAGATCTACTTTCCACTATTCAGAAATCACATCCTGATCTTCCTATCATCATAATGACCGCCCACTCTGATCTTGACAGCGCAGTCTCCTCATACAGTCGTGGTGCCTTCGAATATCTGCCAAAACCCTTCGATATCGAAGAAGCTGTCGCTATGACTCAGCGAGCACTGGAACACGCTGGCGATAATGAAACTGAAGATAATAAAATTACCATCGATCACTCTCAAGAAATTATTGGCGAAGCGCCTGCTATGCAGGAAGTATTTCGCGCAATTGGGCGTCTTTCAAATTCAAATATCTCTGTGCTTATTAATGGAGAGTCAGGAACTGGAAAAGAATTAGTCGCTCGTGCGCTCCATGAGCATAGCCCTCGCAAAGATAAAGCGTTTGTGCCACTCAATGTGGCTGCTATTCCCAAAGAACTCATTGAATCAGAATTATTCGGCCACGAGAAAGGTGCCTTTACAGGTGCAAACCAGCAACGCACTGGTCGTTTTGAGCAAGCTAATGGCGGCACTCTATTTTTAGATGAAATTGGCGACATGCCTGCAGATACTCAGACCCGACTGCTACGAGTTTTATCCGATGGGGAGTTCTATCGCGTAGGAGGACATACCTCAATAAAAGTCGATGTTCGTATTATTGCTGCGACCCATCAAAATCTGGAGAAACTTCTAGAGCAACACCTATTTCGAGAAGATTTATTTCATCGCCTCAATGTAATACGAATTCATATACCGAGTTTGTGTGATAGACGGGAAGATATTCCTAAGCTCGCCAATCATTTCCTTAAAACTGCAGCGGAAGAACTTGAAGTAGAAGCCAAATTGCTTCGACCTGAAACAGAAAAATATTTAGTGGGTTTAAGTTGGCCTGGAAATGTTCGTCAATTAGAAAACTTTTGTCGCTGGATTACGGTAATGGCGTCCAGCCGTGAAGTGCATATCAATGACTTACCTCCTGAGTTCCATGAGCAAGAAGCGGAAGTTGGTAAGACTGGCAACTGGACTCAACAGCTTCAAACTTGGGCAGACAAACAACTTAGCTTGGGGAATACTGGCATTCTTAATGAAGCGATACCACTGTTTGAACGGACGTTGATAGATATCGCGCTAAAACATACTGCAGGAAGACGCAGAGATGCGGCAAACCTTCTTGGTTGGGGGCGGAATACCTTGACTAGAAAGATTAAAGAATTTGGATCATCTAATTCAGATTCGCGAGAGTCAGATTAGGTTTAAAATGGCTGTGAAAGGACATGCTAAAGAAATATTTGACCCAAGTGCCTAGCACTAAAAAAATATTGCTGCTGATCTATTCAAAGCGACGGCATTAATCAGGGACAAAGATGAGAAGGGATCAATTAATTGAGAAAGATGAGTCTAAAAGTTTTTAGCAAAACTTAAATGAACAGTGTATATATAAACCTGCACCAAGTGATCGAAATTTGATCAACATCGTGCTTTTTGAGCCAGAAATACCCCCAAATACGGGAAATATTATCCGTTTAGCTGCAAATACGGGTTCACAGCTACATTTGATAAAACCTTTCGGTTTCGACCTAGAGGACAAAAAAATGCGCCGTGCTGGATTGGATTATCATGAATTTGCTGGGGTTTTTACCTACGAAAACTGGCGAGATTTCCTAAATTCTCACGACTCCCCCAGGGTTTATGGCGTCAGCACTAAAGGTAAACTGTCTTATCACACCATAAAGTACGAGAAAGATGACTTTTTATTATTTGGCCCCGAAACCCGAGGATTGCCAGATTACATCCGGCGAGAGATAGGGGAAAGCAGAGTAATTCGTATCCCGATGCTTCCCAACAGCCGCAGTATAAACCTTTCTAACGCCACCGCTATCATCGTCTACGAAGCCTGGCGACAATTAGGCTTCGCAGAAGGTTCTTAATCTTCAAAAGGCGAGAAGCCCTTAAAGCTTCTTATTCTGCCTCCGGCGTGGACGCCTCAGTACCTTGGGTTATAGCACCATTACCGTTACCTGTGGCTTGCTGTGCGCCCGCTTGTTTTTGTTGCTGGTAAAGCGACTCAAAATTGATAGGTGCGAGCATTAATGCTGGAAAGCTACCCTTGATTGCTAAGGAATCAATCACTTCTCTCGCGTAGGGGAATAAAATATTAGGGCAGACTGTCGCAAGCAATTGTTCGAGTTGTTCGTCTTCAAAATCCTTGCATGCAAACACACCGGCTTGATGGACTTCTACCAGAAAAGCAGATTGTTCCTCTAAAAGAGCTTCTGCAGTGAGTATGAGAACAACCTCATACAAATCATCCTGCACCTTGTTACTGCGAGTTTTAATATCGAAATTTATCTTTGGTGCCCATTGCCCCTGGAATATTGCTGGACTGCGGGGTGATTCGAAGGACGAATCTTTTAAATAGATTCGCTGCAATGCGAACTGTGGGCCTTGTGGTTGCTGGGTTTCGTCTGCAGCTCCAGCTGCCTGTGGGTTGTTATAGTCTTCAGCCATGATAGTTCCTATCTGTTTCTATTCAGTGAATTCTCGTCGATCCTTTGATGCGTCAATCTTTAAATGAACTCTTAGCAGCTACTTTTGCACAAGTGGCAGTGATTGAGCTTTCCATTCTGTGAGTCCGCCGGAAAGTCGAAATACTTCAGCATAACCCGACTCTTGAAGAGTCTTAGCCGCATCACCCGAATGTTGCCCTAGCTTGCACACCACTACTACCGGTTTTTCTTTGTGTTTCCTCAACTCAGATAATCGCTGTTTGAGCTTCGCCAAGGGAATATTAATTGAGTCAACAATATGTCCTGTATCGAACTCCTTCTTTTCCCTTACATCGACCACCACCGCACCTTGCCGATTAATCAACATCACCGCTTTTTGCGGACCTACACTACTGGCACCGGTCCGTTGGTGGTAGATCATAATTGCTCCAAGAGTGATTACCCACATCGCGGAAAGAAGTAAATGATTACCAATGAATTCTAGAAATTGAGCCATAAGAGATTGCGAGTTTCGGTCCAGCTATTATTAGCGGAGGCTGAAGTTTGTTGGGTTAGTGGCCTTCAATTTCAAGCTCAAGCCAATTAGTAAAAAGGCGAGCAGTATACACGTGTCATGGCCGCTAAAGAAGGTCTAAAACTAGCTCTGAAATAACTGCTGCGGGCAGGTGCTAACCGCCATTTGCTCGCTATCAAATGCTCTTTCAAGGATAATAGAGACATTGCAACTGTCTACACTGTCACGTTAAATCAGGAGGATTGAAGGCGCGCAATGAGTGTCAAGAAAACTGCCCTTTTAGTCATTCTCGATGGTTGGGGATACCGCGAAAATACTGATTATAACGCTATTCATGCAGCAGACAGTCCTAACTGGGATAATCTGTGGACTACGAGACCTCACACTTTGATTGACACCTCCGGTGAACATGTCGGCCTTCCGGCAGGACAAATGGGAAATTCCGAAGTTGGGCACATGAATCTTGGCGCCGGAAGAGTGGTTTACCAAAGCCTTACTCGAATCGACAAAGCTATTGAAGAAGGCTCGTTCTACAGTAACGAAACTCTCATACAAGCTGTCGATAAAGCGATTGAATCTGAATCTGCCCTACATCTATTTGGGCTTATGTCACCAGGCGGGATACATAGTCACGAAGATCACATAATGGCAATGGTCAAACTGGCTTCAGAGCGCGGCGCTAAAAAAATATTCCTACATGCATTTCTTGATGGACGTGATACTCCACCGAGAAGTGCTATTTCTTCTTTATTGAGAGCAGAACAAACTTTACAGAGTTCAGGCAAAGGTCGGGTGGCCTCTTTATGTGGCCGATTTTTTGTCATGGACAGAGACAATAGATGGGACAGGGTAAAACTGGCTTATGAATTACTAACCGAAGCCAAAGCAGATTTCCAATATAACAATGTCACCGATGCCCTGAATGCTGCATACGCTAGAGATGAAGACGATGAATTTGTACAAGCAAGCTTAGTCGGCGATGCGGGCAGCGAATCTGCGATTGTTGCTAATGATGATGTTGTTGTATTTATGAATTTTCGTGCAGACCGCGCCCGAGAAATTACTCGCGCATTCGTGCAAGACGATTTTGATGGATTCAAGCGAGCCAGCCGGCCTTCGATTCAAGAATTTGTTATGTTGACAGAATATGCTGCAGACATAAAAGCTGCTTGTGCCTATCCACCGCAGAAACTGGATAATGTTATGGGCGCTTATCTCTCCAGCCTGGGAAAAACCCAACTACGCATCGCAGAAACGGAGAAATATGCACATGTCACTTTCTTCTTTAATGGTGGCCGGGAAGAGCCTTTTGAGAATGAGGATCGAACATTAATTCCTTCGCCAGATGTAAAAACTTATGACTTAAAACCTGAGATGTCTGCATTTGAGGTGACTGACAATTTAGTTAATGCAATCACATCAGGAAAGTATGATGCGATCATTTGTAATTATGCGAATGGAGATATGGTCGGTCACACCGGCGATTTTTCCGCTTCGGTAAAAGCAGTAGAAGCAGTAGATCAATGCCTGGGTAGAATTGTCCGAGCGATTACCAAATCTAATGGCCATCTACTAATTACTGCAGATCATGGCAATGTCGAACAAATGGTGGACCCAAAAACCAATCAACCATTGACTTCTCACACCAATGGACCAGTGCCTTTAGTGTATGTCGGCCACAACAACTATCAATTCAAAGGTGAAGGAAGTTTATGCGATATAGCACCTACTTTACTTATGTTGCTGGGAATTCGAATTCCAGCAGAAATGACCGGATCAGTTTTATTACACTCTACTGACACTGACCCACTGGCTAATAAACAAACATAACTATCACCGCGGTGCCATCAATGCATCTGATTAGATTTTTCTTACTAATCATTATTTTTTCCACAACCTCTTTTGTACTAGCTGCAGAAAGCGCCAAACAGGCACTGCAGGATCTTGATTCTATTAACTCCGCAATCGCTGAAATTGACGATTGGTTAGAGACAGCAAGCAACCGCCAGTCTAGCGCTGAAAAAAACCTAGAAGAAGCCACCCGTGAAGTTGCTCAAGTCACACAGGCAATGTCTTCCCTTGAAAGTGTAATTGCAGAAAAACAGGGTGAGCTAATTGACTTACAAGCTCACCAAAATTCAATTGCTAAAGAAATTTCCACGCAACAAATATTATTGCAGCAAGCTATTCGCCTAGCTTACATAACCAGTGACCAAAGCTTTCTAAAAATTCTACTTAATCAAGAAGACTTTTCAGAAAGTTCGCGCATGCTTTATTACTCCCGATTATTTTCAGAAGCTCAAACAGCAAAGATCGAAAATTATCAGGCAAGCCTAATAGAACTGGCAACAGTGAATGGCAATTTATCAACAACGCTTACTCGCCTGAATGAGCAACAAACACAACTAAATTTTCAAACTACTGAGCTTACCAAAGCTCGGGAGAATCGAGCATCTGCTCTAGCTAGAGTAAATAGAGAAATAGCAGAGCGCAACAGTGCGTTGGAAAACCTAGAAGTTAGCCAAGCGGAAATAGAGGCATTACTAGAAGAAATTAGACGAGCGATGGAAGGGGTTACGAGCTTTGCGGACGTACCTCCTTTCGAAGATGCGCGAGGAGAATTGCCATTACCAACTGCAGGCCGGATCACAAGCCAGTTTGGAAGTCGCTACGGTGATGGGAACCTCACTAGACAAGGCATAATGTTTAGCACTCAAAGTGGTTCTCCCATCCTGGCTGTGCATGCTGGCAGAGTTGTATTTTCTGACTGGCTCAGAGGTTCTGGTTTACTGGTAATTATCGATCATGGTGATGGCTATATGAGCCTTTATGGATCCAATCAATCCCTGGCGAAACGGGCAGGTGAATGGGTTGATAAAGGAGAAGTAATAGCAACCTCCGGCGATAATGGAATCATTAATAGACCAGGCCTCTATTTTGAAATTCGCCACCGCGGAGAGGCACAAAACCCATCTTCTTGGCTGCGCTAAATTCACACTCCTTTTTAACTAAAACCAGGAATTCCAGCTCTTGGGGCTTCTATCCATTCAATCGATGATCTTATTTTCCTATAATTTGCCAATTTGCTTATAAACTGAAACTATTACGTTAGACGTATACACAAATATCACTAGTCAGGAATTTCCTATGATATTGCCTCAAAATGCAAAGAGAAGCTTGGTGGCATGCACTTTTATTTGCAGCTTTTCTTCTCTGTTTAGCCTAACTCCTCTATTTGCGCAGGATGTTCAATCAGAACCCCTGCCTCTTCCACTAGAAGAGGTTAGGATGTTTACCGAAGCTTTAGACCGCATTCGGATGGCCTACGTTGAAGAAGTGGATGATAAAACTCTGTTGGAAAATGCAATTCGCGGCATGCTATCTGGCCTGGATCCACACTCAGCCTATGTGATTGAAAATGACTTCGATACCTTGCAAGAAAATACCACAGGTGAATTTGGCGGGCTGGGAATAGAAGTAGGTAGAGAAAATGGCTACATCAAAGTCATCAGCCCAATCGATAACACCCCAGCAGACAAAGCTGGCATTGAGGCGGGTGACCTAATTATACAAATCGATGGCAGACCGACTCGACAGATACTGCCACAAGAAGCTGCCGATCTAATGCGCGGCGCGCCAGGGTCAGAGGTTACGATTACCGTTGCGCGAGAAGGTCAGGAACCATTCGACCTAACTGTCACCCGCGAAATTATTGCTATTACTAGTGTTCGCAGTCGTATGTTAGAACCTGGTTATGCCTATTTGCGGATTTCTCAATTTCGCGTTAACACTTCGAACGAGCTCGAAGAAGAAATCGAAGAACTTTATACAGAGAATGATGAAATTAAAGGTCTGGTTCTAGACCTAAGAAATAATCCTGGGGGAGTTTTACAAGCCTCGGTCGGTGTTGTAGACGCTTTTATTGATCAGGGTCGCATTGTCTATACCGAGGGAAGAATTGAAGGGAATGACATGGAGTTCATGGCAACCACGAACACGGTAGCTGGAGATGTGCCTCTTGTTATTTTAATAAACAATGGTTCAGCCTCGGCATCGGAAATCGTTGCGGGAGCTTTACAAGATCATGCCCGTGCAATTGTTATGGGAACACGAAGTTTTGGAAAAGGTTCGGTACAAACCGTCATGCCTTTAGGAGAACAACGAGCCATAAAACTTACTACCTCTTTGTACTTCACACCCAGTGGCCGATCGATTCAAGCTCAGGGTATAGATCCTGACATCGTCGTAGAAAATGCTTTCGTGACCCGCCGTTCGAGAAATATTGCCCAAGTAAGTGAATCGAATTTGCCAGGACGACTTGATAATGCCAATAACCAAGATAACGAGGCAGGAACCAATGAAGAAATGGCCAATGCACTAATTTCTGCAGAAGAAGTATTAGTAACAGACTACCCGCTAAATGAAGCCTTGAATGTTTTGAAAGGTATTAACGCTTTTCAGCCTCAACCACGCACTAATAGTTCAGGTACTTTCGCTCAGCGCAACGATTAAAGTCTAATCTCGATTCCCTTAGAAGCCATGTACTTCTTGGCTTCTGCTATCGAATACTCCCCAAAGTGAAAAATCGATGCGGCTAAAACCGCATCTGCTTCACCCACTAATACACCCTCTGCCAGATGTTCTAAATTTCCAACACCTCCAGATGCGATAATGGGAACTTGCACTGCTTGACTCACAGTTTTATTTAGCGCGAGATCGAACCCAATTTTAGTTCCATCTCTGTCCATGCTGGTTAACAAAATCTCGCCAGCGCCGCAGTCTACCATGCGCTTTACCCAATCGATGGCATCAAGGCCAGTCGAATTCCGGCCGCCATGAGTAAAGATTTCCCATTTCAGAGAATCATCTTTCGACGACACTTGTTTTGCATCAACGGCGACTACGGTGCATTGAGAGCCGAATCTCGCAGCTGCTTCACGCACAAACTCAGGGTTCGACACTGCCGCTGTATTGATGGCAACTTTGTCTGCACCTGCATTGAGCATGGTGCGAATATCCTCAAGCTTGCGAATACCGCCGCCCACAGTTAGTGGAATAAACACTTGTCCTGCAATCGCTCTTACCGTATCTACTGTAGTTGCACGATCTTCATGACTCGCGGTGATATCGAGGAAAGTGATCTCGTCGGCGCCTTCTTCACAGTAGCGCTTTGCAACTTCAACAGGATCGCCAGCATCACGAATGTCGACAAACTTTACGCCCTTTACTACCCTGCCTTTATCACAATCAAGACAAGGAATTATCCGTTTGGCAAGCGCCATTTTCTAGGCTTCCTCTGCATTACAATAGGCTTGGGCTTCAGTCAGATCAAGCTTCCCTTCGTAAATAGCCCTTCCAGTTATCGCACCAATAATGCCTGCGCCAGTTTTAGTCTTTGCTGATGCTCTTAAGTCAACGATATCTGCAAGTTTCGCAATACCACCTGACGCAATTATGGGAACTGGAGATTGCTCAGCAAGTTTAACAGTAGCCTCTATATTGCAGCCTTGCATCATCCCATCACGAGCAATATCTGTGTATACAAGAGCAGAAACGCCGACGTCCGCAAACTTATTGGCAACTTCTACTACTGAAACTTCAGATACATCCGACCATCCTTCAGTAGCTACCTTTCCATTAAAGGCATCAAGACCAACAATAATTTTCTCAGGAAAAGCTTCACAAGCTTGCTTCACAAAATCCGGATCTTTGACAGCCGCTGTGCCGATAATGACAAAGCTGACTCCCGCCTCTATATAGAAACGAACGCTTTCTAAGTTACGGATACCGCCGCCAATCTGAATAGGTAATTGCGGACAAGTTTTAGCGATAGCAGTTACGATTTCAGCATTTACCGGAGTACCTTCGAAAGCCCCATTCAGATCAACGATATGAAGCCTCTTAGCTCCCCGCTCTAACCAATGAACAGCCATTTCTACAGGGTCATCAGAAAACACAGTTGAATCTTCCATTCGCCCCTGTCTTAGACGAACACATTGGCCATCTTTAAGATCAATCGCAGGAATAACAAGCATTAGTTCTGCCCGTCCCACTGCAAGAAATTGCGCAGCATAGTAAGACCTACTGTTTGAGATTTTTCTGGGTGAAACTGGGTAGCAAAAATATTGTCAGCTGCAAGGGTTGCGACAATTTCAGTCCCGTAGTTTGTAGTGCCAGTGATTTTTTCAGAGTCATCAGCTTTCACATAATAGCTATGGACAAAGTAGAACCGGCTGTTGTCTGGAACATCTCGCCACAACGAATGTTGTTGGGTTTGCTTAACTTCATTCCAACCCATGTGTGGTACTTTTAAGCGCTGACTGTTTTTATCAATTAAATTATCACCAAAATATTTGACTTGCCCCTTCATAAAACCAAGGCAATTGACACCATCATTCTCTTCACTATGTTGCATCAATGCTTGCATACCAACACAAATCGCAAGCACTGGCTTAGTTTTCATGGCTTCTCCAACAATGTGACCAACATTCAATCGTTTAATCTCTGCCATGCAATCTCTTATCGCACCAACTCCAGGAAAGATGACTCGATCCGCCGCAGCAATGATTTTGGGATCCGGTGTAACATGAACTTCAGTTCCTTCACCTAGCTCATAACCAACATGCTCCACTGCTTTCGCAACAGAGTGAAGATTACCCATGCCGTAATCGATGACTGCAACTTTATTCATGAAAATAAGGTCTGAAAAAATTAAGGGCTACAGAGAACCCTTCGTTGAAGGAATTACGCCTTGTTGTCTAGCGTCTGGTTCTACAGCCATGCGCAATGCTCTACCGAATGCTTTGAATATAGTCTCAATCTGATGGTGATTGTTCTTACCGCGAATATTATCAATATGCAAAGTTACCAAGGCGTGATTAACAAACCCCTGAAAGAATTCATGGAACAAATCCACATCGAAACTACCGACAATGCCTTTAACAAAGTCGACATGATAATCGAGACCCGGTCGGCCCGAGAAATCAATGACTACTCGAGATAAGGCTTCATCGAGAGGCACATAGGCGTGGCCATAACGGCGTATGCCGGTTTTATCCAAGGCCTGATTCACCGCTTGACCCAAAGTAATTCCAATATCTTCAACGGTATGGTGGGCATCAATTTCTAAATCCCCCTTGGCTATAATCGAAAGATCAATTAGGCCATGCCGAGCGATTTGGTCCAACATGTGGTCAAGAAAAGGCAAACCTGTCTCAACGTCGAGCTTCCCCGTGCCGTCGAGGTTAACTGAAATTGAGATTTGAGTTTCTTTGGTATTACGCTCAACTCTCGCTTGGCGTGAGTTATCAGAAGGAGCTACGTCGCTCATGGCGAGTCCCGGGTAGAAGAAAGTGCGCATTATAATGCCGCGATTGCTTAAGTGAAAGCCGCAAAAGCAGTAGATCGCCAGCAAAAGGAATTATACAGCACCCGAATTGTCTAACATTCAATAGCATTGGAGCTTGCGACGGTGCACAGACAGAGCCATTCCGGTACACTTGTTTAGCTACAATATATCCGCAGCAATCGAAATGAACCTAAAGAATTTCTCTAAAGTTTTCGCCTTATTTGCTGTCGTGCTCCTCATAGCATGCGTGTTGTTAATCAACTCCATAAATACTGAGCGCAGTAAGCAAGCAATACAACAAGCGGTACTCTCCAGTACTGGCTATGAACTCACTATTGCCGGGGATATTAGTGTAGATTTATTTCCGCCCTTAAGTCTGACTTTGAATGACGTTCGCTTTCGAAACCCAACCTATAATCAAGAGCTGGCTTCTACTTCTGCGGCAGTGCTTTTGATCGATGTTCGCGCACTATTGGGTGGTGATCTCTACATTCGCGAATTAAGTGCTGATGACTTTCATATCAATGTTTATACCGATGCCACTGGTGTCAATATTTGGGCTATAGATCAATCGCCTACATCTCAAGATTCTGAATCAAGCCTAATTAATACCGAAGAAGTCACAACAGAAACAAACACCAACGTCCTGACAACATCGACAGAAACATCATTTAGTTCATCTATTGATTTACCAAATACCCAATCAAATGACGACGTTTTTACTACTTCGTTCGAACATATTCGGATCGTCAATGCCAGCATTGATATACAAGATGTCAGCAGGGGAATTCGCTACAGCATTAACAATCTTGATATCGATAGTAGTGACACAAACATTGAGGGAAGACCATTTGAGATAGACCTTAGGTTTGACTTCCTCAACAACGGAATGAGTGAGCCGTTCCCGATGGCATTGAAAAGCATCGTGAATGCTGACATTGACAATAACAATATTGATATCTCTCAGATCAATTTCAGTATTACACCTATGCTGGTTACCGGCGACATTGCTGTTCGAAACCTTTATGACAATTTGTCCTACGAAGGAAGTATGTCGTCTAATAATTTCGACGTAATGGGATTATTGCAAACATTGGGATATGCAGAGAGAGAAGAAATCTTTTCTGGCGGAGTTACCGCAACACAAGACTTTGGGTTTGAGATAGGACTCACTGGCGATGCGACTCAAATCACGCTCGATCGATTCCAAGCGACTTTGGGACGAACGGAAATTCAAGCCAATGGTGATATTCGATTCGCCACTGATTTCGCCCCAATAAATGTTAGATATGAAGTGATAACCAGCAGTATCGATTTTTCGCCTTTCACGTCTTCCAATTCATTATCCGGCTCTGAATTCACTGGCACGGAAACTGCAACATCAGATCTCTCTGCTGCTGCCCCGCAACCACAAAGGACAAATGACATAAGGCTACCTTTCGAAGCACTACAATCTTTTAACGTACTCGGTAGCGTTGCCATCGAATCAATCACGGCAAACAATCTCATTATTCAAGATGTGAATTTTTTTACAAACGTAGAAGATGGAGTCTTGGATATTGAATTACAGCCCACAAGTCTTTACGGCGGAAGCATGCAAGGCTTACTGAGAGTTGATGGTGGCGGTTATGCACCGACTTTAACCACTCAACTCGCACTGGATCAATTAAGCATCATGGAATTCCTGCCAACAATTTCTCGCCTAAACACCGTCACCGGCAGGATAGAAGTTGATGCTTCGTTTGCAGCGACAGGATCATCGACAAACGAACTGCTCGACACATTAAATGGCTCTACTACTTTCGCGATTAGTGATAATACAGTTGATATTGGCCTCATAAAACAAGTATTCACGGAAATTACTGCACTAAGCCCAACCGGTGAATCCATTCAACAGTGGCCGGACGTCATTCAGTTTGGGGAACTTGGTGGCTACATATTGATGGAGGGTGGCATAACTGACAGTCAAGAAATAAAATTGCGTATGGATAATTTTGATATTAGCGGAACTGGCGGAATAGATTTAGCAGCAGGTACTTTCGATTACGATCTTGAACTTGCTCTTCTTGGACCTCCGGTGGCACAAACTATTCCTATTAATGAGCTCTATCATAATGTGCCCTGGCCAGTGAATTGCAATGCGCGATTTAATGATGAAGTAAGTCAGTATTGTCGTCCTGACTTTTCACGAGCCAGAGAAATTTTTACCCAGCTTGGCACAAACGCCCTACGCAACCAACTGCAGGACAGATTTACTGATCAAGTTCCCGAAGAACTGCAAGATACGGCACGAAGTATACTTCGTAGTATTCTAAACTAAGTTGTCGTGAGTGATTTTTCTGACAATGTTCTCGCGTGGTTTAAATCACATGGTCGTCGCGATCTTCCTTGGCAAAAAAAACCAACACCTTATCGAGTATGGGTATCAGAAATCATGCTGCAACAAACACAAGTTGCAACGGTTATTCCCTATTATCAACGCTTCATGGAAAAGTTTCCAAACGTAGCGGAACTAGCCAAAGCCGACATCGATCAAGTACTCCATCTATGGACAGGCCTTGGCTACTACGCTAGAGCGAGAAATTTACATAAAGCAGCACAGACAGTTGTTGAAAAGTTTTCAAGTGAGTTTCCGAAATCAGTTGAGGCGTTAGAATCTTTGCCCGGTATCGGGCGCTCCACTGCGGGGGCAATTGCCGCTCTTAGTATGAATATTCAAGCACCCATTCTCGATGGAAATGTAAAACGCGTGCTGGCTCGCTTTCATACAATTGAGGGCTGGCCCGAACAGACTAAAATCAAAAACGCGTTGTGGCAAATCGCTGAACAATCTACTCCAATAAAAGATGTTGCTGCGTACACCCAAGCAATAATGGATCTGGGAGCAACCGTTTGTAAACGCTCCAACCCAAGCTGTGATAGCTGCCCGCTGAATTCTAATTGTCTAGCTTTTACTACTAATTCCATTAAGAAATATCCCGGCAAGAAACCCAAGAAGAAATTGCCGGTGAAGTCAGTCGTTATGTATATCTTCCAAAATGAATCAGGCGAGGTCTATTTAGAAAAAAGGCCACCAAATGGTATCTGGGGATCACTTTATTCCTTTCCAGAAGAGGTATTAGAAGCTAATACTGCTCTAGTCCATGAACCGTTTGAGAATATCCCACAACATATTCTGCCACTTGAAAGCGGTAAGTCACTTCAGCCACTGCGGCATACTTTTTCTCATTATCATCTCGATATAAATCCAAGGATGGTTGCTGTTAAACAAAATGGTGTTGAGATTGCTGAAACCGATCACTGGCTTTGGTACCCTCTTGACCATTCTGTGGAAGTGGGACTCGCTGCACCGGTTAAAAAGCTGCTTTCAAAACTTGCGGTGCCTTTATAAATATCAACTGTCTAAACAGAACCTATATGAAGAGGAAAGACCATGACACGCATGGTGAAATGTAAAAAGTACAATAAGGAATTACCTGGCCTGTTAGTGCCACCCTATCCGGGCTCAAAGGGACAAGGAATCTATGAAACTGTCTCTCAAAAAGCTTGGCAGGAATGGCAATCCCTGCAAACAATGCTGATCAATGAAAAACAGCTAAATATGATGGATCCCGATGCTCGGAAGTATTTGCAGGAAGAAATGGATAAATTTCTTGATAATAAAACACATGACATAGCGGAAGGGTACGTGCCGCCTGAGGAGTAGCGTTCTACACCCTTGACTCAAGTGTCCGTATTCTATTTAATACGCGGCGTGTTCGAAGGATCAATTCTGCTCTATGAGCGCAGCAGATCTAGAAGCCCAGGTAGCTCAGTCGGTAGAGCAGAGGACTGAAAATCCTCGTGTCGGTGGTTCGATTCCGCCCCTGGGCACCATCCATAAAACAGCCTCGCATAGCGGGGCTTTTTTATGGATGGAGTTTAGGGGTTGGATGAGATTCATCGATGTGGTTCGCCCAATTGCGAAGCAATTAGCTACAAGCGCGCCAGCGCGAAGCTCGCAAGGGACAAACACCCAAATAGCCGCCGCTGATTACCGACTACGCCAGCGATCGATTAGTACGGCGAGGATAATGACCAAGCCAGTGATGAGTCGTTTAAAAGGTTCGGAAACACCGAGCTGAGCCAAACCATTTTGTAAGACTGAAATTATTAGTACTCCTATAAATGCACCAATAATTGAACCACGTCCACCCATTAGACTCGTGCCGCCGATAACTGCTGCCGCGATTGCAGAGAGTTCAAGTCCGATAGCAGCATTAGGGTCAGAAGCACCCAGATAAGCCGCATTCATTAATCCACCCAGGCCAGCAAGCAATCCGGAGATGACCAATACCCAGGTCAGGTAGGGCTCGGTGCGAATTCCGGAAATCTTCGCTGCTGTTTCGTTAGTGCCAATGGCAATCAAGTATCGTCCAAAAACAGTTCGGGTTAATGCCAGTTGAGCGAGCACCACCAGAGCGAGAGAAGTTAGAAATGACGCAGAAACCCCTATGCCAGATATGGGTAACGCCAAACCCTGAATACTGGGTCCAATGTATACGGTTTGCGAGTTGGTGACTAAATAGGCCATACCACGGCCAGCTTCCAGCATTCCCAGGGTAACTATAAAAATAGGCAAGCGGAAATAAGCTCCGAGGACTCCGTTTATCAAACCTGCGCATCCACCTGCAGCAATTCCCAGCAAACCAGAAACAAGAAGTGGTAATTCGAATACAGTAAACGCGATACCTATTACGGCGCTAGACAATGCGACCACAGAGCCTACTGACAAATCGATACCACCTGTAATCAGCACCAAAGTCATGCCAATAGTGACAACTGTTAAAGCCGGTAGTTGGGTGAGTATTGCTGTGAGCGTACCAGTAGAAAAAAAGTTTTCAGCAGTGAAACCAAAAAATGCAACTAACAAGAGAAGAGCAATGAAGATGAAAAATTCTTCAAACATTAGACTCAACTTGTTCAAAATATTTATTTCGTTCGATTCAGTATTCATTGGTTTTAGTTAAAGATGCGAATCTTGGTTGTTAAGAAACGAGTCTTTCTCCTTTGTGCTGACTAAAAGCCGCTTCCAATAACAGCTCGTTATTCCACTCACCCCGTTTGAAAGTTTTAACAGCTTTCCGATTTGAGAGCACCAGAATTCGATCACAGAGTGTAGTTAATTCTTCGAGTTCACTGGAGGCGATGACAATGGCAGCACCCTGATCTCGTAATTGCCTTAGGTGTTCATGGATCGCCGCTTTAGAGCCGACATCTACACCTCTTGTCGGTTCGTCTAGTAGCCAAACATCTGCCTTGGTTTCAAGCCAGCGTGCAATGAGTACTTTTTGCTGATTGCCGCCGCTAAGTCTATCGATTAATTGCAGCGGGCCTTCACATTTGACTTTTAATCTATCTATTAGCTCTTCACTCACTTGCATTTCACGGGTAGGTACCACTCTTGATAAGCCACTCCCAAATTTTCCTAAACCCGCCACGGTCGTATTTAGTGATATAGATTTACTGGCAAAAATTCCTTGAGTCTTTCTATCTTCTGCGATTAGCGCCACACCATGCTTCACAGCAGTACTGGCGGAATCGATATAAATGTCATTCTTCTCTTTAGCAAGCAATGTTACCCGACCTTGGCGCTCTACTCCCAAACCAAATATTCCATGAAGTAGTTCCGATCTACCGGAGCCGGACAGCCCAACGATTCCCAGTACTTCACCTTCATGACATTGCAGCGAGATTGCATTGGGAAGTTCTGCCGTGGTCAATTGAAAAACATCCAATCGGACATCACCATACTCTCTTATTTGTTGCTCACCACGACTTTGCAGTTCTTCACCAGACATGGCTTTTATTAGAGCGTCATTATCAAGAGTACTAGCAGGTGCTGTTAACTGGATTTTTCCATCCCGCAATACCGACACCACATCACAAACTTCCAAAACATCATCGAGGCGATGTGATACGTATATGACACTTAAACCATTCTCCGCTTTCTCTCTAATGATTTTATGAAGCTCGTCAGCTTGAGGACTAGTTAGTGCAGAGGTGGGCTCATCCAATATTAGAAGTCGTGTTTGCTCATCCGCCATTGATAATGCTTTGGCCAATTCAACGAGCTGTTTTTGAGCCAGAGAAAGATCAGCCACCCGTCTGTGCAAGGTAGCTGAATCGAGAGCGACCATGCCCATGAGCTCTCTCGCTTTTTTTTCAACACCGTCGCGATCAATGGTAATGGTTTTTCGAGGTAGCGCTGTTAACAGGATATTTTCTGCAACTGAAAGTGTATCTATCAGACTTAACTCCTGGGATGCGAGTGCAACTCCCTGATTGATGGATTCCTTCCTCGATTCAGGCGTATAGTCGTGTCCCTCGAGTTTAATTACGCCAGCGTCAGCGGCAAGCAGACCACAAATAATATTGATAAGAGTCGATTTGCCAGCACCATTTTCACCGACGAGACCATGAATACTCCCATCAGCTATCTCAAGCCGAACGTCCTGCAATACAGGAGCGGCGAAACTTTTACATAAGCCTTCAACGGAAATTCGAGCAGTCACGTTTTCGATTATTACTTTAGTTGAATTACAGTGAGTCAACAGTGATCAGTTCAAGCGAAGTTTCTCTGTCTTCGGGAACTATGCCAGTAGCCAGTACTTCAAGCGCATATTCGATTCCAAAGACTGCCAGCTGATCACCAAATTGATCTACTGTGGCAATCACAGTGCCAGATTCAATGAGGGGGTGAATCGCAGAGATGTTGTCAAAACCGGCAATAGTAATTTCACGCCCGAGGGCAGCTACTCTTACCGCGGACGCAGCACCTAAAGCCATATTGTCATTCGCGGCGAGAATAACATCGAGTTCCGGAAATTGCGAGAGCATCCCTGCAGTAACTTGAGCTGCTCGAGTTTGGTCCCATTCGGCACTTTGTAAAGTGACAACTTCCATGCCAGCTTCGGCTACTGCCCGCTCAAACCCCGTGCGACGTTGAATGGAATTAAAAGCAGAAGTAATACCTTCGAGAATCGCAACTTCGCTGTTACTTGCTAATCCTTCCAGCGCAAAGTCACCAACCATTTTGGCACCAGCCAAATTACTTGGGCCTATAAAAGGTATTTGCAAATCGTATTCCGCCAGTATTTCAGGTTCGAGACGGTTATCGATATTGATAACAACAATTCCCGCAGATTCCGCCCGAGCCAATGCAGGAACCAGCGCTCTAGAATCTGCTGGAGCGATGACAATGGCGTCCACACCAGAGCTAATCATCTGATCAACCAGTGCTACTTGCTGTGCCAGGTCACTTTCATTACGAATGCCATTCACAATTAACTCATAGTCTTGAGAGTTCCCAGCGTTATGGGCTTCCGCACCTGCTGCCATATTGACAAAAAATTCATTCGCTAAAGATTTCATTACTAGCGCAACTACGGGAGTTTCGTTGCCACTTTCACTTCCACCATCACTTGACGTGGTATTAGAATCATCAGAACCGCAGCTGGATAGCAATCCGCCTAATAGAAATACTGCAATTATTTTTTTCATTTTCAGTTCCATCATTGGCAAGCAGGGGCTAAGAATAACATGTTGCTCAACAATTCTTCTCGCCTCCTAAATTTTTACTTCATGGGCAAACGGCATCGCGTCTTGCGCTCCAGCTCGGGTTACTGAGATAGACGCAGCTCTGCAGGCAAATTCAATGCTTTGAGGAAGTTCATTGCCCTTGGCAAGCTCAGCCGCGAGAGACCCATTAAAGCAGTCTCCGGCCGCAGTCGTGTCAATTGCTTCGACTTCGATGGCTGGGATTAGTCGATGTTCATTTTTCGAGGCCAACAAGACACCGCTGCTACCGAGGGTAATTGCTAAATTATCGACTCCGAGCTGCAGTAAGGCTGAGGCCGCCTCCTTTGCGGAGTTTTCACCCGTAACCTTAATGCCACTGAGTATTTCCGCTTCCGTCTCATTAGGAGTAAGTAAAAATACATTTTCTAGTAAAGAGGGAGAAAGTGCTTGTGCCGGGGCTGGGGCTGGGTCGAGAATTATCCGGCAGTTGTTTTTAGCTCCCAATTCGATAGCCCTTGCTACCGATGCAAAAGGGATTTCCAATTGCAAAAGTATTATTGAACCTTCTGCAATATTGCTAAACGCTTTCTCTACGAGTTCAGCAGATAGTGTTACGTTTGCTCCTGGCACGACGACAATTTGATTCTCTCCCGTTTGATCCACATTGATTAGCGCGACGCCAGAAGCTTGTTCAGAATCTCTCGTGACTTGCTGGCAATCAATATTTTCTTTTTTCAGGCGTTCAATAGCCTGATCTCCAAGCGCATCAGTCCCAAGGTTTCCAACCATTGTTACATTGGCACCAAGTCTCGCTGCCGCCACTGCCTGGTTGCCGCCTTTGCCTCCTGCTGAGACAAAGAAATTTGTGCCCATAACTGTTTCACCTGCAGCAGGAAGAGTAGGTGCGGTAGCTACCATGTCGGTATTAACGCTTCCAATAACAATAATAGGCGCTCGTTCCCTTGAATTCATCGATCACATCCAATTAGTATTCACTTTCGCCTAAAGCTACTGCATGAAATGCTCAACGACAACAAAAAAACACTAAGTAAAGGAGAACCCAATGGCCTTTGATTTTTCAGCGGCTGGACCAGTGAGAAGAAGCAGAATGAAGAAGCCTGGTGCAAGAATTTTATACCACTCGTTTATAGCGATTGGTTTACTGGTTTGCTCAATCAAAGCGACAAGTCAAGAAACGGTGACAATGTCGACAGCCATGCTTCGCGACAAAATCAAAGGCGCATGGGCTGCACAAACCATTGGTGTTACTTATGGATTCCCAGTGGAATTTCGGTTCAACAGTGCCCGTGTCCCAGAGGAGCGCGAGATTCCCTGGTACGACGGTTACTTATTGGAAACCATGACTGAGAGTCCTGGTGCATATGATGATATCTATATGGATCTTGCATTCGTGCAGATTTTTGAAGATGAGGGATTGGATGCACCGGTGCAATCATTTGCAAATTCATTTGCCGAAGCTGAATACAGTCTCTGGTTCGCTAATCAAGTGGCGCGATACAACGTGCTAAACGGACTTACTCCTCCTGAATCAGGTCACTGGTTGAATAATCCCGCCGCAGACGATATCGATTTTCAGATTGAAGCTGACTTCGCTGGACTAATGGCACCAGGCATGGTGAATTCCTCAATTGAAGTCAGCGACAAGATTGGTCATATCATGAATTACGGTGATGGCTGGTACGGCGGCGTTTTTATTGCTGCGATGTATTCAACGGCATTCATTGAAAATGACATCGAAACAATTGTCCAAACAGCGATTGACGTGATCCCCGAAGAAAGTGACTTTCATAAAATCATTGATGATGTAATTGCACTACATGATGAAAACCCAGATGACTGGAACTACGCCTGGGAAGGTATAAATGAAGAATGGGCTTTTACTGATTTAGGTCCTCGGGGTTTGATGAATGACTTCAATATCGACGCGAAGATTAACGCGGCATGGGTAGTTTTAGGTTTACTCTATGGTGATGGTGATTTCGGAAAGACCATGGAGATAGCTGCCAGAGCAGGTGATGACGCAGATTGTAATCCCGGTTCAGCGGCAGGTATTCTTGGCACTATATATGGATACGAGGGAATTCCGGACTACTGGATGCAGGGGCTAGATGACATTGAAAGCATGGACTTTGCGCATACCACTATTTCACTCAATGACGCTTATGAAATGTCCTTTCAACATGCACTGCAAATGATTCGTAGAGAAGGCGGCTTGGTGAGTAACGCAAGTGTGACTCTACCGGTGCAAACGCCGGAAGTGGTTCCTTTTGAGAAATCATTTGTCGGTCATTTCGCCAAGGAAAGAAGACAATTGGCCACTGGCAGTGGCAGGGATCGCCAATTTGTTGAAATGGAAGATTCTTACAGTTTTGACTTTGACGGTGTTGGCTTCGCCGTCATGGGAACTGCGCAATCACTTAATGATGAAGATTATGTGTTTGAAGCAGAACTCCATGTAGACGGAGAGCTTGTTGAAACCGCAACCTGGCCAACTAATTTTGTTACGCGCCGCTTTTATTTGTTCTGGAAGTACGAACTTCCTGATGGACAACACAGTGTGGAAGTAAAAATCCTCAATCCTTCCGAAGACGCTAATGTGTTACTGGATGGCATTACCATTTATGGTGCCGAAGAGCTTGCATCAAACTGATAATTGGATCTAAGTAATGAAGAAATTTTCTAGTAGCCTTGTCTTTGCACCGCTAATTTTCTCTGCCGTAGCTTTAGCCGATCCAGTAAAGATAATTTATGACACCGATATGGGGAACGATGTGGACGACGCGCTGGCATTGGCCATGTTACATTCGTTAGAGAATCGTGGCGAAAGTGAGTTGTTGGCGGTAACGGCAACGAAAGATCACGATGAGGTCGCCCCTTATCTGGACGCTATCAATACATTTTATGGAAGAGGTTCAATTCCCATAGGTATCACCGATAGCGGGGTTACTCCTGCCGATAGCAGATTTACCGGTGTTACTCTAGAGAGAAAAGGTGATGAGTATCTTTACCCCCACGATTTAAACATGGGGGAGCCTGTGCCTTCGGCGGTACAAGTTTTAAGAGAGAGCTTGGCAGGGCAGCCTGATAATTCAGTGGTGATTGTGCAGGTTGGCTTCTCAACAAATTTAGCGGAGCTATTGCAAACAGATGGAGATAATTTTTCTGGTCTTTCGGGTATGGAACTAGTTGAGCAAAAGGTAAAACATATCTCAATCATGGCAGGAACATTTGCGCCTATTGACGGCGAAACCCATCTTGAATACAACATTGTGCAAGATATTCCCTCTGCTCAATATTTAGCGAAAAACTGGCCGACACCAATTTACTGGAGTGGCTTTGAAGTAGGATTAGAAATTCGCTATCCCGCCATTAGTATTGAAAATGACTTTAATTATCTGGATCGTCATCCAATTCCAGAGTCTTATCAGGCTTATATCCCGACACCCCATGAAAGACCTACCTGGGATCTAACGAGTATTTTATGGGCAATAAGAGAAGACAGAAACTATTTTGGAATGTCTGACGCAGGCACAGTTACCGTCCTGGAAGACGGTGAAACTATTTTTGAGTCAGATTCAGACGGGAATCACTACTATCTGACTATCCCTGAAACTGATGTTCGACTAGTGCAAGAGTTAATGGCGGCTCTGGTCAGTGAGCCACCTAATAAATAATTATAGAAAAGGGTTTATAAATGGGGTCAGAGTAAAAATACAGTACTTTTTTGTAACACCCCTTTTTGCGCCCTTTGAGATGTGCATCAACCACGCGAGGGACTGAATAGGCTCTATGTTTCTAGTTTATGTCGGCAATGTATTGATCGCGGACTCTTGATTGATGGACATGCGCTTTATGGACGATTCAGTCCGGAAGCGCGAATACAATCAGCTCCGGCAAGGGAGTAGTGCTGACACTCAGCGCAATATATTGTTTCCCATCAACAGAATAGCTCATGGGAGCACCTTGGGGATTGCTGGGTAAATCGATGCGTGCGAGTTCTTTTCCTGAAGCTTTGTCGAGGGCGACAAGTTGGGGTCCGTATCCCATATTTTGTCCGTAAATTAACAAAGTCGAGGTTACCAAGACGGGATGACGGCCACTGCCACCGAGCGGTGGTAACTTCACGCCCTCGAAAGATGCACCTTGATGCAATCAGAAAGCTAGGTAGTGGTTAAGCTATTCACTTGTTTTGGGAATACGATAAGTCTAGGTAATAATCAAAAAGTATCTTACCCCTAATTGATAATTGCCTGCTGTACTGCTTTCTCAAAATCGCTCTGCACTGTTGGAACTGGCTGTTGAATCATAATTATTGCAGTAAGTTCTTCCGCTGGGTCACTCCAAGAGCGGGTACCTAAAGCACCACCCCAACCAAATGCTCCCTTTGAGCGACGCTCATTAGATTCCTCAGTAGTTGCTACGGTATAACCAAAACCTTGGTCACTAACGCCTGGCATGGCATTGAATAGATCCCCCACTTGATTGCTCGACATCAACTGTACAGTTTGAGGCTTTAACAACCTGTTGCCAAAGAGTTCCCCGCCGTTTACCAGCATCTGCTCGAAGTGCAGATAGTTGCCTGCTGTACTTTTAAGTCCATAGGAGGCCCCGAAATAAGTCGAATGACTCGTATCATAGATAGCCGAATTGGGGGGAGTAGCGTTATCGCTGCCGACGATATCGATAAGACGATCCTGATATTCTTCGGGCACGTTCCACCATGTGTCGTTCATACCGAGAGGCTCGAATATGCGCTGCTGTACGAACTCATCAAAAGATAAACCAGATTCGATTTCAATAATTCGTGCGATTACATCCAGTGCAGTGGCCGCGCTGTACCGCCAACGATCTCCTGGCTGAAAATCTAGCACAATGTCGCCATACTTCGGTACGTTCGCGGCAAGCGAAGTACGTGTATCTAACCACATAATCGCATCCTCCGAGATAGCGTTACCTAGGCCGCCAGAGGCGATCCCCGATGTATGTGTGAGTATGTCATGCACTGTAATCTCGCGCTCGGCTGGTACCAAACGGTGTTCGGGAACGTTGGTCGGGTTGACGAAGAGGGGGCTGATATCTTCATCTGCGGGGTCGCGCAGTACAGCAACCTGCATTTCTGCGAATTCTGGAATCCACTTGCTCACTGGATCGCTAGGACGAATCAATCCCTCTTCTATCAACATCATTGCGGCAACACCAAGTATAGGCTTGGTAGAGCTCATCATTATGAACAGAGCATCCTTCTGCATGGGCTTGCCATCAGGAACATTCATGAGCCCATGCGCCTCGAGGTGCACTATCTTGCCGCGACGAGCAACGCCAGTAACAGCGCCCTGAATAGTGCCTGCATCAATATGTCCTTGCATAACTTCGTTAACGCGATTTAGTTGTTCTGTAGACATGCCGACTTCTTCGGCGCTGCTCGCCCAAGGTAAATCCTGCGCAAAGCTTAACCCGCTCAACAAACAGAAGACTAAATTTAGTAAAGAGAGAAATCGCTTGCTGGTGAAATTATTTTTCATTATCTAATGACCTTAGTTCTTTTGATTTATTTGTTACGTGTTGGTCAACGAATCAATTTGTCTTCGGCCTTACATTTTTTTCTTGCCGGTAAACGTACCCATGGATTGCCCTTGCACAATGACAGAGCCTTTAACCGTAGCGTCGTCTTCTAATTCTCCTCGGTAAGTTATGTCTACCCCTAGCGCATCGCTAGAGAATGAGAATTCGAAATTGTCACCCTCATAGGTTCCAGCAATTGATCCATTTGCTAGTTGTCCAGAGTAAGTTCCGGACACTTTTCCTTCGGCTTCTTGAGCCATAGTAATTTCTGCATTTCCATTACCGGCATCGCCTAATGAAACGGCAAAGGTCCAATTGCCACTTACATCTGCTGATGCAAGTTGCGCGAAAAGTGAAAAGGTGAGAAGTAATAATACGTTGCGAATAACTAATCCCATTTTAAACCTCCTAAATAATTCAGATGAAACTGAAATTTTGTGATTTTGAAAAAGTTGTACCTGCCGCCTAGGTTCGATGTTGACGGCATCGAAATCCACTAAAAAAGCTCAGCGTGGACGGCACTTGTTTAAAACTCATATGGGATCTAATCGGTCAGTCACATGCTCCAACCGCTCAATCAATCTGGCCAAGGGTTCTATTGTTGTTTCTCTTGATTCAATGCCGCCGCGGATGATTTGCCAGATAGAGTCCGTTACTTTATCAATATCAATCGGCTTTCCAGTTCTCATGTAGGAGTACTCGGTCAACTCGAGTGCACCGCCAATCATATAACACGCAATGCTTGGTGAGGTGTCCGGTCGAAATAAACCCTCCTCCATGCCCACCTTAATCTCGTTCGTCATCAAACCCGCCATCCGACGGTTTTGATCATGTGAGAGTGATGGACGTTTGTCATCTAATTCGCGAGCGTAGAGAGTGCGAAGTCCACACATTTTACGATCTTCAGAAATGATGATGAGAGTGCGACGAATCAAATAGCGTAGTCGATTTCGAGGTCCTTCAATGCTTAGCAATGTTTGTTCGATATCGTCGAAGAATATGGAGTAATGACGACTTAACACCTCATTGAGTAAGCCCCGCTTACTATCGAAATAGCGATAAATCGTACCTTCAGCTATACCCGCATCTTTTGCAATGTCTTCAATGGAGCCTTTCTCGAAACCATGGGAACAAAATATGCTTCGTGCCGATTCCACTATTGTGTCAATGCGCTGCGTTTTCGAAGGCCGTTGTATTTTTGTGACAGGAGCGATGCTCAAAGAAGTGTGCTCTCTCGTGTTTGAGTCTATGAATAGCCGCCAATATGCCACAAAAATGAATCCTGCTCAATTTTCGACAAATGGACGTCGAACTCAGTTAAAACAGATATTTTGTTTTGTATATTGCTTTGAAACTAAGTATTCTAAGTTCTTGCAAAGGACCTTTATCCTCCATGTTTATCAAATAATGAGGCTAGCTCATTATTTGATAATTACTTACTTAGCTCTCTGCATGAAGCAAGTACGACTAGGATTCATCCGCTTAAAAAACTGGAATTATTTATGCCTAGCCTCAAGAATCTTCACATAAGCTTTTTTCTCACAATCTTAGCGATAGCACCCTTGGTGCACTCTCAAGCCCCTGGTTACGAGCCCCCGCGAACAGAATACGGTGTGCCTGACTTGCAGGGTATTTGGACTAATCGCTCAATTACTCGGATGGAAAGAAATCCCTTGATTGATGACGGGCTCGTATTAACAGAAGAAAGAGCCTATGAAATGGCTCAGGGTTCTTTTTGGATGAGTCTGGACAGGCAGCAACAGAACAACCCAATAACCGAAGCCAAAGCGGGTGAGGCTGCGTTCGGGTCGCGAGGGCATAACGCATTTTGGGTCGATGCTGGATTTACCATGGGCTTGGTTAAGGGGGAGTATCGCAGCTCCTGGGTCACCGATCCTGCTGATGGCCGGATTCCCTATAAGGAAGGCGGTGCAGCACTGCGCAGAGCATCCCACTTACCAGAAATTGGTAGTTTCGATGGCCCTGAAACCAGGCCTGTCGGTGAACGTTGTATTGCCATGGCCTTCGCAATAGGTCCAGTAATGCAAAACGGGATCTACAACAATAATTACCAATTCGTGCAAACTAAAGATCATGTCCTGCTCATGTCGGAAATGGGCCATGAAGTGCGCATCATTCCATTTGCTGTCGAACACAGTAACGAAGATCTTCAGCCCTGGTTCGGTGATTCCATAGCCAGCTACGATGGCGATACGCTAGTTATCGAAACCATCAAGCCCTACCCACTACAAGGCTCCTACATCTCTCCGACCGGAAAGGTTACCGAGCGATTCACCCGCTGGTCTGACGATGAGATTTTCTATGAATATACAGTTGAAGACCCAAGCATCTATACGCAGCCCTGGAGTGGCGAGATGTCTTTCTATAAAGAAACGGCGTTGTTCGAATATGCTTGCCACGAAGGAAACTATTCTTTACCTGGAATACTAGCAGGTGCCAGAAGAGCAGCAATCGATGCGCTTGCGCAGTAAGCAAATATGCAACTCTTGATAAGTACGTTCAATCACGTTTAGGAAACAACTATGCATTGTTTTTCAAAAGGCGCTTCTGATTTTAGAAAGATCTCTATTTCGGCTTTTGCTCTGCTTTCGGTAACTTTAATTCCAGTTTGCACGGGCACGCTTTACGCCGCTGTAGAGCCTGCCCTGACTTTCGAGGCTCTCTATGAGCAACAGTGTGCAGTCTGCCATGGTAATGAATTACAGGGAGAAGCAATCGGTGTGCCGCTTGTGGGTAGAGATCTTCTTCATGGCCAGTCACTTGAAGAATTGGCTATCAGTATCGCAGATGGCTTTCCTGATTCGGGAATGCCTGCTTGGTCGGAGACTCTCAGCACAAATCAGATAAGAACATTGGCAGTATTCATCGCTGAACAAAGAGACTCAATGCCAAATGGAGTGTTCAATGTCTCTACTCCAATGCAGTTCCCTGAAGGTGTTGTCGCCAGTGACAAACATTCGTTTACGGCAGTGCCGGTGGTAGAAGGCCTGGAAGAACTTATTTTTTCAATGGAGATTCTACCCGACAAACAGTTCCTCGTTACCGAGAGAACGGGAGGGCTCCTCTTAATCTCTGCCGATGGCCAAGAATCAACAATGATTCAGGGCACGCCAAAAGGCTATTACAACGATGCTAACCCCCGCAACGGCATTGGTTCGATGCTTGAAGTAATACTGCACCCTGGATACGCTGACAACGGCTGGATCTATTTGCACTTCTCAGATCGCTGCGAAGATTGTACTGTCCAAAGCCGTCAATTTAACCGTCCAGCAAGCATGAACAAGGTTGTCAGAGGTCGCATAGAAGACGATCAATGGATTGATCAGGAAACCATCATCGAATTCGACAAGGCAAGTTATCAAATCGGCTCTGACATCGGTGCTGGCGGAAGAGTTGCATTCGACAGTGAAGGACATCTCTTCTTCTCAATAGGTGCCAGGAGCCCCAATACTATGTCTGGTGTGCAAGACCTGGCGTTACCCTGGGGGAAAATACACCGCGTGAATCTCGATGGCAGCATTCCCGAGGACAACCCCTATGTTGGAGATGACAGTGCGTTAGACAGTATTTGGAGCAGGGGGCACCGTAGTCCACATGGATTGGAAGTCAATCCGCTCAGTGATGAATTGTGGAGCACAGAAATGGGCCCGAGAGGCGGAGATGAACTCAACATCATTGAGCCTGGTGGTAATTTCGGTTGGCCATTACACAGTCTTGGTATCAACTACTCTGGCACCGAAGTGAACTACGGTAGGGATGAATTAGAATTCTTCCGTATCGAAGATATTGTAATGCCACTGGTAGATTTTACACCGTCTCCTGCGGTTTCCAGTTTTATTTTCTATCAAGGTGATGCCTTCCCTGAATGGAAGAACGACATTCTGATGGGCACTTTAAAAGCTCAGCAGCTGTTCCGTTTCAGCCTTGATGGCAACAGAGTGATTGAACAGGAGATCTTATTGGATGATTTCGCCAGGATACGTGACATAGAGTCAGGCGTAGATGGCGAGGTTTATCTTCTACTCGAGAATGGCGCAGGCAGTAAAATTGCTCGACTGATGCCAGGATCTGTCGAAGTTGCCGAGTAGTGCAAGTATAAAAACGCAGAGAGCTGCACCATGTCTAACGACTTAAATTCCAAATATTTCGATCTGGATGACTCGGACGATATACAGGAGTTTTATCACAGCCGGGGCTGGACGGATGGATTTCCTATCGTCCCGCCTACTCCCAAGGCCGTTCGGGCCTGTCTGGATTGGGTGATGATGTCAGCAAATGAGATCATTGGCATAGAACCCGTTCGCGAACGAGCCATCGATGCCGAGAAACTCGCTATTAATGCAGTCATGGCTGGCTGCCTTCCGATGCATTTCCCTGCCGTGGTCTCCGCCTGGATGGCCATGCTAAAAGACGAATTTTTATTACACGGAACAACGGCCAGCACCGGTGGCTGCGCTATTTTAGTAATTTTAAACGGCTCCATCAGACAAGAGATTGGTGCCCGTAGTGACTTCAATGTATTGGGAAGTTCGGACCGTGCAACTTCCGTTATAGGCAGAGCCATTAGACTAGCTCTCATTAATATACTACAAGTGAGCCCTGGCGCTATTGACCGTTCTACGCTCGGCCATCCCGGCAAAATCAGTTACTGCATAGCCGAAGACGAAGAGAATAGTAACTGGCCTTCCTTGGCCGAGTCTCGGGACATACCGAAGGAAGCCTCAGCAGTTACGGTACTCGCAGCCTGCGCACCTAGACAGATCATGAATGAATGGACCACCAAGCCAGAGGAAATATTGGATACCTACGCAGCCGAGATGCGTGCCAATATGCGCAACTACTCCATTTGGTCGGGAAATTATGCAGTGGTTATGCCCGCCCAACACCGAGAGCACATGCGCGTTGCCGGTTGGGGTAGAGAAGAAATAGCGAACTACTTGTTTGAAAAAGCACGCATACAGCGCTCGGAATGGTCAACTGTGGGCAAGGGTTCGGTAATTCGCGATAAAGGCGATACGGAATACTGCGCACTATCGAGTCCGGATCACCTTCTGCTCGTTGCCGCGGGTGGTCCAGCAGGCGGATTCGGCGCAATAATTCCACCCTGGCTTGGAACGAAAAGCCAAGCGGTCACCTTAGCTATCGGTGCCTGCGTGGATTGCGAACCGACCGCAGCGAGCCAACCAGAATAAGCCGCTCTAGTTCAGCCAGCAGTAACGATATCTAAAAGGAAATGATGTTATGGCCATTCGTGTACTAAACCCTACCAGCGAATCTATGGTAGTTGCCTTTGAGCCCGCGCCTCGGTTGCAGAGTCTTAAAGGCAAGACAGTTGGGCTCATCTCTAATGGTAAAGAAGGCACGACAGGATTTTTCGCCCACGTGGACAGGCTGCTTCGAGAGCGCTATCAAGTAGCAGAGGTAATTCTGCGGACCAAGTCTAATTACAGCGCTCCCGCTGAAGACGAGATCATCGACGATGCAAAGAGTTGGGATCTCGCCATCACTGGCTTGGGCGACTGAGGCAGCTGCTCGTCGTGCAGTTTGCATGACGCAATTAGTAGTGAGCGAGTAGGAACACCTGCCGTTGGCGTAATGACCCGTAAATTCGTCACTGCCGCCGACCTTATGGCGAAGGTCTTAGGTATGCCAGACTATGTTTACGCAATAATCGACCATCCGGTTAGTAGCGCCACCGAGAAAGAATTGGAGGCAAGAGCATTGCAAACCATGGCAGCTATCGACTCGCAGATCCTACTTTAGCCAGCAGGCAAGGCAGATAAAACTAATGCCACTCAATATTAGCAGCAACAGAAAAGCAGAGTAGGGCTATTGTTGTTAGTAGTTTGTTAAGGGCTTATCCCGGGCACTCAACTGTTTTATTGGCTTCCAAATAGCTGAGAAAACCTTGTGATGCTCTGCCTTGAATAAGGTTGCGTAGGTAGCAGTTGCTATACATGCTCATTATTAGATCAGACGTATACTTAAAGGTATCTTCTGGAATCATTCCTAAATTGTATTGTTGCCAAGCATTTTGCAGGCTCACAACTCTAAATCGTATTATCTGGTCATATACAAGCCGCTCTTCCTCATTTGAAAAGTCAACAACGTCATTACCTTCACTTACTTGGCTTAAGTCAAAAAATTGAAGTGCTACTGTATTCCCTTCTAACGGAGCCATGATGTAAGTCATCAGTGAATCGTTTCGAGCTTGCACTTGACCAGCAATCGCTATTCTTTGAGATTGCTGCATTTCCAATCCGACAAACACCAGGCCGCCCAATAAGGCGATCATCCCGAATAATTGAATCCAAGTATCAAAGCTGACTGTAATTCTTTGCATCAGTTAATTACCTCTTTCTGTAATAAAGATAATAAATCTTTGGTAATTCCAAAAGAAAGCTGTCTAACAACATGAATACGATCCAATTAAAATCATTAGACTTGGCTGTTGTCCAATATGTCTTTAGAAGGCTGTAGTGATTAGTTTTTTCATATTCATACTTGAACGATACTACAAATATCGACTATCAGGGATACCAAAAACAGTGAATAAGTCCTAGACAGACCTCAATGCCCTGCATCTGGAAGCAATACGATCACTGGCTGAGGACTAATTATCCTCCGCCCCCACCATGTCCACTTATATCCATAGGAAATCGTTTCCAAGAATAATTACAGGCTTTGCAATGTATATGCTCACTACCATCTTCATCCAATTCTTTCTTTTTCTTCAGTGAAACGATGGACTTGAGTGTTTTGCAATTAGGGCAGCGCAACATCACAAAAAATGCTCTTGAAATAACAAAAATTAAGACAACTAATATGATTTCAACCATCAAGATTTCTTTGCCCAAAAAGTGGGCGTTGCGAATAGAAGGTATTTGTTCATATTCATACTTGAACGATACTACAAATATCGGCTATCTGGGATACCAAAATAGGTGATTTCAGGGCATTTATGAGAAAAATACCATCAATATTGAGAGTACAAGAATTATTAATAGATGAGAGATAAGATTAATGGAAGAGATATTCTCATGGAAAATAAATTTTCTATCGCTAGAAACCTTATATTTAATAACCCAAAATATAAACAAAATTGTAGTAAATAGAATAAACCAAGGTATGTCTTGAACTGGATGGAACCCTTCATCAGAAATAATAATGAAAACTGAAACCCACCAAAGAAGGTAAATTGTTAAATAGATTGAATATAAATTTTTTAAGAATACTTTCAATTCTATTTTTTTAAAGGCAAATACTGCCAAGCTGATTCCAACGATTAAAAATAAGTAATGAATAATAGTATTGCCTAACAAAGAAATCAGAATAGAAACTGCACTTAGAAGGTATATAAATTTATTATCCAATTTATTTCTAATCAATTGTTATATCTTCAGTTATTACATGTATAAAAAATCTCAAATATCCTGCCTCCTAAATCAGTTAATTTAGAAATTTCACAGCCCTCATATTTTGAGCCTAAATAAACCTTAGCGGCATTATTATAAGTTCGTACTATTCTTTCTGAAGAGAAGGACAAGCCCAAAGTAAAAGTTGAAATCAAAACATTAATGTATCCACCGCAATCAGTAATTAATAACCTTTCCTCAGGTTGATTTTCAATGCCATAGCATTTTCCATTAATCTCATACTCTCCATGCTCTGGTACATAAAAAGAGTAGTTGATAGCTTTAACAAGCCCACAAGAATTTAGAGAAATAAAAACCACTATAAGGGTAAGAAGCTTAAACACCTTGTATACACCCTTTTTCATATCCTTAGCCTCCACCACTTCCACGCATATCCACTGGAAATCGTTTCCAAGAATAATTCCAAGCTTTGCAATGTATATGCTCCTTACCATCTTCATCCATTGCTTTCATTTTCTTCTGAGAAACGATGGACTTGAGAGTTCGTCAATTTAGGCGAAAACTAACTATTAACCAACTACGAAGATTGAAATTCTTTCGACGAAAGTTGCTACTGTTAAGAATGATAAACCCAGTATGCCGAAACTTAATATGGCGAACATTGTTTTCGCCACTTTGGCATTAAATGGCGCAACTGAATAAATACTTACAGACGCTAACATCACCCGAATAAAAATATAAAGTGTAAGAATAAAAGCAGCGATTACTAGTGGTGGCGCGTCATCAATCCAGGCCGATCCAACCAAAATTCCGCTGATAAAAATACGGTTTAGCCATTTGAAGAAAATTTCTTCGGCAGGCTCTAGTCGCTCATTTATTTGTGCAAGAATGTTTGACATGTTATTCACTCCTTCTAAATTTTATTCATACAGCTAGGAATGGGGTCCTTCACAGTCTGGATAGTCAGGTTAACAGCAATAATTCCGAGTAATATCATGAATATTTTGTCTTTCATTTTTATCTCCCCAAAATTTTTTTCAGATTTTATTTCAAATTCGTCTTTAGTAAATCTGCGTTGGTACTATAACAATAGATAGACGCGAAAGAGCCTCCCCGGTCCTAATTATCAGGGCCACCTCAATGCG
>NTJZ01000008.1 GCA_002457215.1 OM182 bacterium MED-G28
CATTCATGCGCAGGTGACCATGAGGCTGGAAGCTATCGATACGTACTGGGTGATCGAAAGAGTGGAAACCTTGAGTCATCGCGTACCCGTTAGGAGGAACGATCAAATTGCCGTTCTCATAACCATCGAGTAATTGGTAAGCTCGCAGATCTTGACGGTAGGGGCTCTCTGCAACTTCGTACTCTTCTTCATGAAACCAGATACCCAGTTCAACCACGTTATCTTTAACTGCTTCACCTTGAGCTGTTGCGCCAACGCCGCCAGGGAACATGTGGATGTCCCAGTAAATGCGAGAGTCAGCTGGCATTTCCCGGCAAACGCCTTCTGGCATTAGTTCGCCCCACTTACCCATAGCGTATTCAGTAAGCTGGCTGAAGCGTTCGTACTCACCGGTATCTGCATTGAAGGCATCTACTGAGGGGTTACTGTGGTGAACAACTGCACGAGCGTCACCGCGCGGCTTAACCTGCATTGCCTTGATGCAACGCTTTTGGGTCACACCAGTATCAACATAGTGCTTGTGCCACATATCGTTGCCGCCGGCAGGAATATCGATAGGAATTGACGCGACAACTAGATCGGGTTCACCAAGCTCTGGTTCGAAGTTCCAGGAATCTAAATCCACAAGCGCTGCCGCTGGAGGAATAATATCCACTGGACCGAGAGGTGATCCGCTGTTTACCCACGAAACAATTGTATCTATTTCTTCCTGAGCAAGACGCCAGTCACCTTTCAGATCCTGAATGCCAATACCATGATCATAGGCATAAGGAGGCATTTCACGAGAAGCCACCTTTAAAGAGATTAATGGTGCCCAAGGGCGAACCTGATCAAAATTCTCAAATTGCATGGGACCGATACCGCCTTCGCGGTGACAAGTCACGCAATTTTCGTTGATGATCTGAGCAACATGCGTATTGTAGGTAATCTCTGCATCTTGCGCTAGAACAGCCGTGCTTAGCGTCACTGCACTAATCGTGAGTACTAATTTTTGCACTAATTTCATGCTTTTTATCCTCAAATAGGAAGTTGTGGGCAATTAACCGTAAAATGTTATGTCTGGGAGCTCTAAAAGTCCACCAATTAAGGTGATTTCCATTCATTGTTTGTAACAAATTGAAACTCTTGGAAGCCCGACTTTTTTGAAGGATTCCGTGCTACTCACTAAGTAACACGGGAGTATTGGATTTGTGCAGGAAACGATTCGGCCGACCCTTAAGATCGGCCTCAATAGCGTTTCTTACTCGACAGTTACGCGCTGATAAACGTTAGTCCAGCAACATTGATCGCCATCTGAGCTGTCTGGGCCTCGATGCACATCAACTTTGGTTGAGATGATATATTCTCCAGGTTCTGAAAAAGTTGCGTAGACTCTTCCTATTCCGCCAGGGCCATCGACTTGCATTTGGTTAGGCTGGGGTTCGCGGAAAAAGCGGAAACGGGGATCGTCGGCTTCGTAAGGATTAACTGGAACCTCAGTATCCGGGTGCCGAGTGAATTCAACATCACCGGGCCCTTGGTATTTAAAGAACCTTACACCTAGCGGAATTGCTTCTTCAAAGCGAGCATCATTGGGGTCGCGTTCTGCTGGATCGGTTATATTCACAGTCAGCTCAATTGGAATTCCCGACTGAGCAGGATTGCGCGGATAATCACCGATCTGGGCGTAAAGTCCAACTCGTTGAGCTCCATTTTCGCCAATACCAACCAATGGCTGCATTCCGCCTTGCGGACGTGGCAAGATGAAGTCCAATTCATAGGCGGAAGACCCATGTCGACCAGGCACTTTTAAAGCCTCGTTATCGCCGGTTTTTATATACCACCAAATATCGAGTTCTCTTTCAGATTCAGATACCGTTACTGAAAAGGCACCTGTAGAACGGCCCGCTGGAAAATGCGTTGGTTGTATGCCGTCAAATTTAGCTGGCTCGATGTAGTTGCCTTCGCCCAAAGGGATATCCATGCTTTCATCATTTCGGTTAATAATCCCGAAAGAGTAGCTTGTGGTGCCGTCAGGGTTCGCAGTCCATCCTTCCATTACTGGAATAATTGGCAAACCGCCCGAAGGTGCCAGGCTCAGAAAACGGGCGTTGTCAGTGGACTGCGCCTGGACAGTTAATGCTACAGAGGCAATAAGTCCAAGAACTGCCGCAGCGATATGTTTATTCGTAATTCGCATCGGGTATTTCTCCAAATAAATCGAGTTTGGTTTTATTATTTTCCATCGAACAACCTTTTTTTTGATATTTGCGATGGATTATTCTTTTAATGAGTTGAATCTTCTCGAGCAAGGGCGCTAGGATAACGGCCAATTCCGTTCGCGTCCAGTTGTGAGGCGATCCAAATAGTGATCATATGTCATTGTTTTTTGAAAATATTGTTACAAGTTTTTTCTTAAAAGTCGTCTTAGTGCATCTATGAAACCATTTTACCTATTTTGCATTGTTGTTGTCGCCCTGGTTTGTTCCCAAGCAACGAACGCCGCCCTTGATCGGGTTGGCGATTTTGCATTGCTCGATAATGTTGGTGAATTTCATCAATTGAGTCGCTACCGTCATCGCCAAGCGATGGTGTTAATGGCATATGATGAAAGTTGCACCACTATGCCTAGCTTGGTAGCTGACTTTAGTGAATTAGCATCTGAGTTCTCAGAGGCAGGCGTAGAATTTTTTTTGATCGATTCCCTAGATCTAGGTCGGCCTCGATTTGCAGCTGAAGGATTTGAGTTTCCTGTTTTGGAAGATGATGGTCAACTTGTTTCAGGCTCTCTTGGTATCCGTAATGCGGGCGATGTCTTGGTCTTAAACCCAGAGCGCTTATCTCTTTATTACCGTGGCTCGGTGTCAAACGAATTACAGCAAACACTTGCTAGGGTACTAGAGGATTCAGTGAGCGATACAGTGACGGGCCCCACTAATGGTTGTGAGATCAACTATTTGGTGAAAGACACTCATGCCCAATCGCCGCCAGATTACGTTAAAGACGTCGCTCCTATAATTATTGAAAACTGCACCGAATGTCATAAGCAGGGTGGGGTCGGCCCCTTTGCCCTTGATAGCTACATCATGATGCTTGGTTGGTCGCCCATGATTCGTGAAGTACTTTTGAACAAACGGATGCCGCCAACACAAGTCGATCCTTATATAGGACATTCAGAGAATGCGCGTTATTTAACTAAAAAAGAATTGCAGACAGTGATTCACTGGATCGATGCTGGAGCGCCTCAAGGAGCAGTAAATTCAGACCCCCTTGAAGCGTTAGGCGCATTGGTAGGAGGTGCAGAAAACGATGAATGGGTGCTAGGTGAGCCAGACTATATTGTCACTGGCCCACAAAATGACGTCCCACCTACGGGCGTTATGGACTATCTCTATGCCAATATTGAGTTGCCTTTTGCTGAAGATAAATGGGTGAAAGCGATTCAATACCGAGCGGGGGATGCTTCGGTATTGCATCATTTGATGACTTTTGTTACCGCGCCAGATGAAGATTTTTGGGGAGCAGAGAGGGATCAAACTTCCGTTACGCGTCGCTTCGTTGAAGGCTACTCTCCGGGTAATTTGAATGTCAGGGAATTTTCAGAGGGAACAGGTGTCTTTATTCCTCAGGGGCATCGCTTGTCTATGCAATTCCACTACGTTACAAATGGCCAACGTACTACGGATGAAACTCTGTTGGGTTTGTATTTCAGTGATGAAGAATATCTTCAGGAGCAGCTCGCACAAGCAGTTTCATCGCGCTTTGTTTTACCACCTAACGAGCCTAATCATGCAATGCATGCCGAACATGTTTTTGACGAAGATGTTGTGCTTACTGGCGTCCGAGCACGCATGAATTATCGCGGGAAAAAAATGAAATTTGCAGTTGAGGAAGCGGGAGGTGAACTGCGAGAGATATTCAGCGTGCCTGCTTATAACTATGGATGGCAGCCACACTATATTCTTAATCAAGCTGAAGTAATATCAGCAGGAACCAAAGTCCATGTGATTGGCGCTTTCGACAATTCCGTATCGAACCCAACAAACCCAGACCCAGAAAAAGAAATTGGTTTTGGGCTCAATAGCTGGGACGAGATGTTTACTGGTTATTTTACTTTCTACAGTGTTCCATAACCAACTGTAAGATTCCTATGATTAAAGAATTCGACCTAATCCGAGCTCAAGCTCGTTTGCATCATGCGTACCTGCTTGGTCTTCAATTGATGGTGAGTGTGAACAAAGAGCCTTCTCTAATTGAAAAATGGATGTTTCGATTATTTCGCCGGCAACACGAAGAGAAATTTCTCTCCAGTTTCGAAAAACTCGGCCTCAATGAGTTGCCTGATGCAGTGGCTTGTGCCCAATACCATGTTTTATCCAATAGCTTGGGTGGAGTGGGTGTCGAGTACATGGCGGAAACCAAGCAAAAGGCTTGGGTAAGATTTCGCTATCCGCGCTGGATGTACTATGGCCCTGCAATCTGTGGTTTGCCAAAAGAAGTAGGGCATGGCTTTCTCAAAGGCTGGTATGCCCATAACGGAGTTTCATTGCAAAATCCAAATTTAGGGTTCGTTTGTGTCTCAGAAGACATGACTGGTGAATTTGGCTTTTGTGGTTATTTTCAAGAATATGACCGTGAGCTATCCGAAGGGGAGAGGTTGTGTTTTGCGAAAGATGAAGTGCCGCCCCAATTTGTGCAGGCTGACCAACCAATGGCTCCAGATGCCAAGTGGAATGAAGAGCGTAAGGTAAAAGCCAATAGAAATTATTCAGTTGAGTTTGTCCGGAATGCGCTAATCGCACTGGCGGATGTTGTTGGCAAAGATGAAGCCCAAAAACTTGGTAGTCGCGCAGCCAAACTTATCGGCTTACAATATTTTCAGGAAACCAGAGCGATGATTGGCACAGAAGATGGTGATCTTCAATCAGCGGCTCAATACCTGTGCCTTATGTTTCGAGGCATGGGGGACGACGTCGAAATTGCATCTACCCAAGATTCCCATAAGATTCAGTTGATCCATTCTGGTTTGCGTATCGTGCGCGACTTAGAGGACGCGAATCGAGATATTGTGCTTAATTGTTGGCGGCAACTCTGGTTTGGGGCACTGTCCTCCTATCGCGAAATTAAGTACCTTAGGTTGGAACGGCAAACGAACGAACTTCACTGGACTATTTCACAAATCGCTAACCATTAGCCAATGGCAAGAGAAAAGCTTTCCTTGAGTAAAAGAGTCCACAACGCAATGGACATGTATTGGTGCCGGAGCTTAGATTTTTTTGCTTTCGGTATTTGGTTTTTCGTTAGTATCCTTTGGGGACTTAGTTGGACATTGTCTGTTATGCTTCGCGCGGCTAGCGGCTATGCACTTCATCTGCCAGCTAATTCCTAAAATCTATCTGTTGCAAACTTAGCGCCGCTAAGTACAAGAGAATGCGACGAATCAGAAAAATTATTAATTATGTCCACCAAAGAAACAGGTCAAATATATTACGGCTGGAAGATCGTCGCAGCCATATTTGTTTTGCTAACATTTACTAGTGGGTTAAGTTTTTATAATCATGCAATTTATCTTAATGCTTTAGCTACACAACCAGCGTTCGACGTGCGCACCGCATCCATGGCAGTTTCTATCTTTTTCCTAACTGGCGGCGTAGTGGGATTATTTGTCGCCAAGTGGGTGCAGGATTATGATCCAAGAATTTGTATAAGCGCTGGCGCAATAATTTCATTCCTATCTTTAACTGCATTGGCGCATGTTTCCGCTGTTTGGCAATTGTTTGTTGTTTATGGTTTTTTTGGTGCTGGATTCTCAGCATCCTCACTAATTCCGGCAACGACTCTGGTAACACGCTGGTTTAGACGAAAAAGGGCTATGGCACTTTCTGTAGCATCTACAGGACTATCTTTGGGTGGTGTCGTTCTTACGCCCCTGTCAATTTTGATGGTGGAATCTTTAGGTTTTGAGACTGCTGCTCCTTGGATTGGCTCAATGTTTTTGGTTGGCGTAATACCCGTGGCTTGGATTTATTTGCGAGAGAGTCCCGAATCTATGGGGTTGCATATAGATGGCATTACTCCAGAGATCGAAGATGAAATTGTGGTAGCTGGCACTTCTTCAACTGAAGAAGACGGAGTTAGTTTTAAGGAAGCAAGAAGCAGACGATTTTTTTGGGGCGTAAGTTTAGCTTATATTTTTTTGATGGCGGCCCAAGTCGGGGGAATCGCACATCAGTACGGATTAGCAAGAGAACAGCTTTCGGAGGCAGAAACAGCTATTGCCGTCGCCATCCTCCCAATTTTTAGCATTATCGGGCGTTTAATTGGTGGCTGGATAGTTGATCAAATGTCTATTCGGAAATTTGCCATCTCAATGATGGTGATGCAGGCTCTATCTCTCAGCGTGTTATCAAGTGGTTATAGTGTATTTACCTTGTGCTTGGGATTGGCTGCGTTCGGCGCCACTGTTGGAAACTTGCTCATGCTGCAGCCGCTGCTAATTGCTGAGGCATTCGGTTTAAAGGATTATGCCCGGATATTCTCTGTTAGTAATTTAATGTCCTCGTGGGGCACGGCGATGGGTCCTGCGGCCCTGGGTTTCGCTTTTGTTGCGAGTGATAACTTGTATCAGCTACCTTATTCTTTCGCGGCCGGCGCAGGCATAATTGGATTAGCGCTGTTTCTTTTTGGAGGTAAACTATTCCAGTCTCACAGTTAAGCTCTATTTGTTATTTCTGGTAATATCTATAAAACGGAAGATCGCATGCATCGAAGTGCTCAGGTTACTTTGAGTTTTTTGTTATACTCTGGCAACAGATACCGTTCCTCTGCCATTACTTCCTGCAAAGCCTCTACTGCTAGCCATATATCCTCATAGCGCAGGGTAAGTGGTGAAAATCCGAACCTAAGCAAATCAGGGCTTCGAAAATCTGCTATGACTTGTTTTGCGGCCAATGCTTGACAGATACCGAAACTATTTTGGTGAGCGAATGCGAGTTGGCTCCCTCGGATTTTTGCAGAAATTGGGGAGCACAACTGTAATTGGCGCAGAGTACCTGTTTCGCTCAAAAGAGACATGAATAATTCAGTGAGCTGGATTGATTTTTCCCGTAACTGGTGAATGTCGACTTTTTCGTAAACCGTTAAAGCAGCATCTAAGACACTCATAGAAAGTATTGGTGGAGTCCCTGATAAGAACTTACTAATTCCATTACAGGGGGTATAATTCAATAAAAATTCAAACGGCGCCTTATGTCCCATCCAACCACTTAGAGGCTGAACGCAATTCTCTTGCTGATTATGAGCAACATAAAGAAACGCTGGAGCGCCAGGCCCGCCATTCAAATATTTATAAGTACACCCAACAGCAAAATCAACATTCCATTTGTCCATTTCAAGCGGGAGAACTCCAACACTATGGGATAGATCCCAAATTACCGGGGTGCCGTTGGCATGCGCTTGTGAGGTGAGCTCTTCAATGTCAAAGATTTCGCCAGTCCGATAATCTGTTTGCGTAAGCAACAGCACTCCAGGTTTTTGTTTAAGTGCGGAATTCAGTTCGTGATTCTCAACTAGCTGCAGCCGGCATCGGTTTTCCCCCAGTAACCTTTGAATGCCTTCGGCAACGTATAGATCGGTGGGGAAATTGTTTGTTGTAGATAAGATCGTTGTCCGCTCAGGATTTCCTGCTAGAGCACAGGTGATTAGTTTGAATAGGTTAATTGATACTGAATCGCAACAAATAGTTTGATTTGAAGAAGCTCCTAATAAGGGCCCAATTTTTTCTCCGACTTTTATCGGTAAGTTTATCCAGTCATGTAAATTCCAGCTGGAAATTAAATCGTTACCCCACTGCTGCTCAATCACCTCCAATGCTCTTTTTTTCGCGACTAAAGTTAAAGGTCCTAAGGAGTTTCCATCCAAATAAATTTTATTAACGGGAATGGAGAAAGCCTTTCGGACTTCGGCGAATGGGTCTGCACTATCTAATTCCTTAATGACTTCTAGTCTCATCTATCCAACATTTCCTCAATGGAAATTATCAAACGATCGAACGCTAAACTTCCAGGATGGATCCAATCGAAATGATTAACGCCTTCTACCAGTTCTGTCCGAGCACCCGTGAGTCTCGCTTGTTCTGCTGGCACTATAGCATCTAGGGTGCCTTGTAAGATCAGAGTGTTTCGGTGGGGAGTTTTTTCGGCAGGGTTAGCTTGGCTATAGGCTAAAGGGTTTTGGCTATAGGCTGAGCCCATAAATTGCTCAGTTACAGATTGGCAGGAGTTTGTGCCTTGGCTGTAGCTTATAATATTTGTGATTGGTGCAATTCCGATGACGCCTTTTGCTTCTGGTGTTTCTCCTCCTGCCAATAATGCTAGATGCCCTCCAGCTGAATGGCCGATGAGAATATAATTAGATGTATCAACGGAATCGGCCCTAAGCGAAGAAGCAAAGGCAATTCCTGCTTTTATGTCTTCGAACGTTCCTGGCCAACCACCTCCGGTATCTCCACTACGTCGATACTCAAGTGACCAAACCGCGTATCCCGATTGTGCTAGAGCCGTGAGAAATGCATAAGTGTGAGACATATCAAAGCTGTTTAACCAGCAGCCGCCATGAATAAAAATAAGCAGAGGATAAGGATCGTCACCGGCAGTAGGTAGATAAATATCGCCGTATTGGAGAGCTTCAGATCCATATTGGATTTGTTGGTCTGCTTGGCGAAATTCTAATGTCTGAACTTGCTCAAAACTTACGTTGTTGCTGGGCGATGGGTAATCGATGAAATTGTCTGCAGCAAAGAGTGGATTATTAAAGATTAAAACCAAAAAGGTTAAACCTAAGAAAGCTAAAAACTCATTAAAGCTTGTTCTATTCATAGCGATAGTTCCAGCCATTTCTGTGGCATGCGAGTCACATTTCCTTCACTGTCTGTCCATATATGCTTGGTAAACCCAGAAACTAGTCTTTCACCTGTACCGGGGTTTAATACATCGTAGGCAAATGTCACGCTGCGGCTGCGATTTTCTTCAATTTTTGTTTGAATTTTAACTTTATCACCGTAGCGAAAACTACCGATATAGCGTACACCCACCTCTGTGACTGGAAATCGAAATCCCTCTTTCTCGATGGATGAGAAGTCAAAACCGTGGTCGCGCATGTATTGACTTCGGCCCTCTTCGAAATAGATGAGGTAAGTCGCATGGTGAACTACGCCCATAGCATCAGTTTCGGCATAGCGGACATGAAATTCTGTTTCTAATATTTTCTGTCTATTTTTGGTCATTTGGTCATTCTAGCTGTAATGCTGGAAATTCCAGTAGTATTAATATTTCATACCTGCTTGAGCAGGAACACAAGAATACAACTGCATATTGAACTAAGGCGCTCAGTTTTACGTATGAAACGTGAGTGCTAGAGAAAACTTTTGACTGATAAGATGATCATGCCCGCTCGGTCTTAATAAAGTATGGAGGGCCTGATACCAATACGAAAAAGTAAAGATGCGTTATTTAACCTCTACAGTTTTCTTCAGCCTCTGTCTGGTGTCCCACGCCTTTGCTCAGTTGAACGAGCTTGCGCGTATTACTGAAGTCCAAAATGAGTTGGACAAAACTCAGGAGTCGTTGTTGGAGCTTACTTCCGAGTACGGGCGGCTCGACCGTCGATTATTAGAACCCTTAGATCAATACAGCGTTAGTCTCATAGAAAATGAGCGTTTCTCCGATGCAGATAGGGTATTGGATCAAGCTATTCAAATTGTTCGCGTGAGCGAAGGGCTCTACTCTCCTGGGCAATTCTCACTGATCCTGCGAAGTATTAAAAATAAGGTGAATCAGCAGGATTGGGAAGATGCGAAGGAGCTTATGCAGCACTTTAGCTGGCTTCTTGGTCGCGGCGAAAACCAAGTAAACGAAGAGCTAGTAGCAGCTTTGCTCGATTTGATTGACATTCATTTACTGGGTGTCGTAGATGACTTGAAATTTAATCAGAGTTTTCACTTCAAACAAGCCGAGCGGTTAACGAACTTAGTTAATAGAGTTGCTCGTTACAGTTACGCAGAAGGAGACAGTCGCGTTAATGCGATTATGTATAAGAAAGTTATACAAATGTATCTTCAATCTATTGCAGTGGAAGCCGGGGGTCAGACTGGAATATCACTGCGCAGTTTTTCGTCTGACGGTTATGCTTTATCTCGAAGTAATGCACAAACTTCGTTGTACTTCGCTGGGTTAAGAGCTTTAAGCAGTATTCGAGAATTTTATCTTCAAAGAGAAGAACCTAATTTGGAGGGGGCAGGTATGGCTTTTATGTATAGGGGGGATTGGGAGGTCTTCTTTGATAATAATCGAGAAGCTCAACGCGCCTACGCAAGGGGTCATGAATTATTGCTGAGGTCAGGGCAGACTCAGGAAGCGATTAATGATTTTACGAGTCAGCCAAAAATGCTCCCGCTAATGGAATTTTATGATTCTTTGGATTCTGCTGCGGGGTCATCAAATAATTCTTTGAATAATGATGGCCGTGACACAAACGTCAGTAATTTTACCTTTAAGCAATGGTCTTCTAATTTCCCCAGAGCTAGCGCACCAATTCAGGATGAGCTGAGAGAGGTTGAAAGACAAGATGGTGAGTACGCTCTCTTCTCATTTAATTTGGCCGGATTGGATAGGGCAAGTGGTTGGTACCGTGGGCGCTATAGCCGCAACATTAGCTCACCTCGAGACCTAGAACTAATTAGTCAGCGGAGTTCCGCGGGGGTAGATTGGCTTGAATTAACTGAATCAGTAAAAGATTTCCACTATCGTCCTAAATTTATAAATGGCGAGCCTCAGGCTGTAAGCGCTACCCTTGTCTTTCAGTTATCAGATTACTAGATCGCTCCAAATAAAAAGTCACTCTTCCCAAATTTAGTGGCACCACAATTGATGGAAAGTTTTAACAAAATTTTGCTAAGACCTCAATTTGTAGCAGTTCAATTGACAGGGTAAGACTATATTCAGATTTAATAACCCCTATCTAATTAGAGCATAATTTATGGATTGCACCTGTCTGGAATTCCCTGCACACTTAAAATAGACCTTTTCAACCAGGCAGGAAATTACTATGGCCAGCCACTCATCAATGAATATAGAAAAACTCAAGCTCGTAGTTTTGGTGCCGCTTTTTGCTCTTGCTGGATGCTCACCGCAGGTGGAGCTAAGTCAAGAGGCTCCGTCAAGTGCTGATTTGATTTTTATCGGCGACAATATAATTACTATGGATGACAACGTCGCTTCCGCTGTTGCAGTGATTGGAGATCGTATTAGTGCAGTAGGCAGTAGGGAAGAGATTTTGGCCATGCGGGGCGAAACGACACAGTTCGTTGATTTAGGCGCTCGGGCGTTGTTACCAGGGTTCATAGATGCCCATGGGCATTTTGGTGGAGTAGCAACCTATTCTGCGTTATTGGACTTGTCTTCGCCGCCGGTCGGAGCCATGGAAAACATAGACGACATAGTCGCTGCAATCCGTAACTGGATTGAAGTCAACAATGTTCCAGCCGGCGATCTGGTTTATGGTGTTGGCTATGATGATTCTTTGTTGGTCGAACTCCGACATCCTAATCGGGATGATTTGGATCGTGCGTCGACTACTCACCCCATTGTCATTCGACATGTTTCGGGCCATTTGTCATCGGCAAACTCTTTAGCGCTTGCAAACTACAATATCGGTGTTAATACCGAAAACCCTGCAGGAGGTATTGTCCGACGAAGATTAGGAACTAACGAGCCCGATGGCGTGATGGAAGAAACTGCGATGGGATTGTTACCTGGCACTGGAGTCCTGGTTGATGAAGAGCTAGGTTGGCGTCTACGTCGAGAAGCGGCAGATATTTACGCTAGTTTCGGAATTACCACTATTCAGGAAAGTAATGTGAGCACTAGTTATGTTGAAGCATTGAAACAACAAGCTTTGGAAGAACCTTTCGCAGTGGACATTGTCACTTACATTATGGGGAACCCTTTATCGGATGAAGAGCTGGAACTGGTTAGCCATGATTCTGACTACTCAGGAGGAGTTAAAATTGGTGGTGTCAAATTTACGCTTGATGGAAGTCCACAGGGACGAACAGCATGGATGTCGCAACCTTATAACGCAGGCCCCCCTGGGGTAGACGCTGATTATGTCGCCTATCCTAGTTATGACCCGGACGCTTATCGACAGCGGGTTGATCGATTGCTAGAGCGGGGAGTCCCAGTGCTTGCTCATGCTAATGGAGATGAAGCTATTGAGCTGATGATAGATGGCATCGAAGAATCTTTAAGCGGAGAAGAAATGCCTGATCACCGTTCGGTCATTATCCACGCACAACTCATTAGAGAAGATCAGCTAGATCGAGTAAAACAATTAGGGATAGTCCCCTCTTATTATGCAGCCCACCCTTTTTTCTGGGGAGATTGGCATCGACTAAGTTTTGGTGATGACCGTGCAAGTTTTATTAGCCCAGTTAAGGCGACTATCGAAAGAGATATCCCATTTACGGTGCACAATGATTCGCCCATCGTTCCGCCAGATATCATGCGTTTGGTCTCTATTACCGTGAATCGTCTTACTAGAAGCGGGTATGTGCTAGGACCGGACCAGCGAGCTTCAGTGTTGGAGGCGCTATATTCAGTCACTCAAGGTGCCGCATATCAGTACTTTGAAGAAGATGAAAAAGGTAGCATTACTGTTGGTAAGCGTGCTGATTTCGTTGTCTTGGAAAGTAATCCTCTCACCATTGACCCTTTGCAGTTGGAGAATGTTGGAGTTGTCGAAACCTTCGCGCGAGGAAAATCAGTTTATAGGCAAGTGGGACTTAACTAAAACAATAACGGAGCAAGAAATGAAGGTCGCGTTTATAGGTTTAGGTGTTATGGGATATCCCATGGCAGGGCATGTGAAAAATTCCGGCATGGAAGTATGTGTTTACAACCGTACAACGGAAAAAGCGCAGCGGTGGGTTGAAGAATATGAAGGACACATGGCGCTTTCTCCTGCGAAAGCGGCAGCAGATTGTGATGTGGTTTTAGTTTGTGTTGGTAATGACGATGATGTACGCCAAGTTACTACAAGTGAGGATGGCGTACTAAATAGCATGCGAGAAGGTTCGATCTTGGTTGACCATACAACTGCCTCTGCTGCTCTGGCGAGAGAGCTCTATCAAAAGGCTGGTAAGCAGGGTGTGCAATTTATGGATGCGCCAGTTTCAGGTGGCCAAGCTGGCGCAGAGAATGGTGCGCTGACAGTAATGATCGGTGGTGATCAAGTAACCTATGACTCTGCGAAGCCAGTTATTGACAGCTACTCTAAATTTAACAAACTTCTTGGAGCGGCAGGCAATGGGCAGTTGGCAAAGGCTGCAAATCAAATTTGTATCGCAGGAGTGGTGGAAGGATTAGCCGAAGCACTTAATTTCGCCATGAAAGCTGGGCTAAACGGAGAAGACTTAATTGAAACCATTTCTAAAGGGGCGGCAGGGTCTTGGCAAATGGAAAATCGTTATCAAACTATGCTGAGTGATGAGTATGAATTCGGATTTGCGGTGGACTGGATGCGCAAGGATTTAGGGATCGCATTAGAGGAAGCCAAAAGGAATGGGGTTGACATGCCCCTTGTTAACATGGTCGATGGATTCTATGAGGAAGTCCAAGCTAGTGGGGGGGGTCGCTGGGACACTTCCAGTCTGCTTGCACGTTACACGAAAAATTAGGTTAACTTCAAAAAAGTCGTTCTTAACTAGTGTGGGGTTATCCCAAATATTCTTTTTTGTTGCGAAAGCAAATCGGCGGGACAAAATTCTAGCTTATCGATTGTTATCTTGGCCGCAATTCCCTGCGTTTCTATTGATTATTCTGCCCTAACCATCTACCTTACGAGGTCAGCTCGGACAACAGACGGGGAAGGCCGATGAAACTAAAAAAACTTCATTTAATTTATGCGCTTACAGCGTTTAGCAGTCTTGTTACAGCGCAGTCAAATAATGACTACGAAGTGCCACGTACTGAATGGGGACAACCTGATTTACAAGGCGTTTGGAACTTTTCTTCCGATGTGCCTATGCAGCGCCCATTAAGCTATGGCACCCAAGCATTTTTATCTCAGGAAGAAATTCAGGAACGTCGTGATGCCATTATGGCTCAGCGCACAGCTGCGGACGAAGCTGCTGCCCGGCTGAATATTGATCCTGATGCACCTGAGGAATCAAGCAACCCAGGTGGATATAATGATTTCTGGTTTGAAACCGCGGGTTTGGGGGATGTTGTTAGAACTTCCCATATTGTTTACCCTGAAAACGGTCGGCAACCTGATTATGTGGAAGGTGCTAACCTCCAGTTTGGTGGATTAGGGCCTGACGTTCCTGGTGATAGACCAGTGCGTTATGTGGTCGGTGGCATCGATAAAGGCGGGCCAGAAGATAGAGGTCTGTCAGAGCGTTGCATTGTTGGGTTTAATTCTGGGCCTCCATTTGTTCCTAGTCTCTATAACAACAACATGCAAATCATCCAGAATAAAGACACTGCTGTGATCCTGACGGAAATGATTCACGACGCACGAATCGTCCCTATGGTTGATAAGCCTGTGCTTACTGATGACATTCGCTTATGGTCTGGTGATTCCCGAGGGTACTGGGATGATGAAGTGCTTGTCGTTGAGACCAGAAATTTCAATGGTTTTCGGCAAACATTTGGTGCTGCTGGCGATAACTATAATGCGGTGTTAACCGAGAAATTTACTCGCGTTGCTTATGATCAGGTCGACTATGAATTCACAATCGACGATCCATCGACTTTCACTGACAAGATTACTGCGGTAGTTCCTATGATTAAAATGGCCGGACAAGTCTATGAATATGCCTGTCATGAAGGAAATTACGGCATGATCAATACACTGCGCGGGGCGCGGGTAGAGGAAAGGCTGGCAGCTGAAGGTGTTGATGTTGGCGAACGTGACTAAAGAAGCAGCTGCCGATTGTCTCTTGCCGCTTCGTAGTCAGAACATAATCTAACAATAAAAAATTATTAGATTTCAAGCTCACCCAAAGATATAGAAGTAAGGTTTATCAATGAAAATCAAAGTACAGAAATTCTTAACGATCATTTGTTTGTTTTTACTTGCAGGAACTGTAAACGCCCAGGTAATGGATGAATTTCCGCGAACTCCTGACGGCAAGCCTGACCTTAGCGGTATATGGCAAGCAATGACAAACGCCCATTATGATATTGAGCCTCATGCTGCAGCTTATGGGCCTTACCCACGTGAAATGGGTGCATTGTCCGCTAAGCCCGCGAGCCTCGGCATCGTTGACGGCGGCCGCATTCCATATAATGAGCAAGCTCGACGGCAGCGAGATGCTAACCTCCAGGACGCGATCACAAAAGACCCATTAGCAAAGTGCTTTATGCCAGGCATTCCTCGAGCAAATTATCTGCCTTTTCCTTTTCAGATAGTTCAATCCAGTGCAGTTGTATTAATTGCTTATGAGTTTGCTGAATCAAATCGCATTGTTTATGTGGATCAGCCGGAAATCATTTCGCAGGTAGATTCTTGGATGGGCCACTCTAATGCAACATGGGAAGGCGATACTTTAGTGGTTAGTGTTTCAGGCCAAATGCCAGATACCTGGTTTGACAGAGCGGGGAACCATCATAGCTACCAAATGATTGTCGAAGAAAGGTGGACTCCGGCAGGGCCTAATCACATTAATTACACAGCAACGATTACAGATCCAAATACGTTTACAGACCCTTGGAGTGTAAGCTTTCCTCTCTATCGCCACGTTGAAGAGAACATGCAATTGCTTGAATTCAAATGCGTAGAATTTGCGGAAGAGTATATGTACGGTGAATTCCGCAAAGAAGGAACACCGATAGGTAATCCTCCGCAATAAGCTTTAGTTAAAAAGGATTAACCATGCTTCATTCGGAATGAGCAGGGTTAAATCAGTATGGTTAAAAACCCGACCCTTTGTGATCGGGTTTTTTATTGCCTTTGAATAACTTATTGATATGGTCAAAAATTTCGGGAGCATTCGCCGCGTCTTAATTATTAAGGCAAAGCAATATTTTTACTGAAACTAATTAGTTCTCATGAAAGCTTGTAAATTGCTCTAATGATTTGCGACTAATAGCAGGTACTTTTGCGTCATTTTCAGGGTATCCCACCACCAGCACCATTAATGGCTTCTCGGTGTCAGGGCGATCTAATATTTTGTTTAGAAACTTCATCGGTGCTGGCGTATGAGTTAGAGTTGCTAGACCTGCATTATGTAAGGCGGCGACCAATAACCCCGTCGCAATACCAACTGATTCAGCTACGTAATAATTCTTTGTCTTGTTTCCTTCGTTATTTAATTCAAATTTCTGACTAAAAATGGCAATGAGATAAGGCGCTCTCTCTAAAAAGGGTTTGTTAGCATCGGTTCCTAATGGGGCAAGCGCATCTAACCAATCTTGAGGTGCTCGTGATTGGTAAAATTCTCTTTCCTCTTCTTCCGCGCCTTCACGAATTTTTTTCTTCTTTTCTGGGTTGGTTATTACGGCAAAATGCCAGGGCTGCCGATTAGCTCCGCTTGGAGCCGAATTGGCAGCGAGTAAACATTGTTCGATTATGTCTCGAGGGACTGATTTATTGGAAAAATCTCGAACTGTACGTCGTTTTTGTAATAGCTCATTAAAAGATTTTGCCCTGGGTCTCATCTCATTTTCTTCTATAAATGTGAAGTCTAGAGGAATTTCTTTAAAATTTTTTCCGTCCATAGTTATCTATCACATTTGATTAGTGGTCCAATTTCAGCTGATTGAATCAGCTCAGAGAGTGTTTATTCTTCTGCTTGAATTGCTGTGGCAAAATTCTGCACTTCATCTAAAACGCGCAGTAGATTTCCGCTCCAGAGTTGATCAATTTGTTCTTCAGTATAACCACGGCGGACTAATTCAAGAGTGACATTAAAGCTCTCTGATGCATCATTCCAACCTTCAATGCCACCACCGCCGTCAAAATCAGAGCTAATGCCAACATGTTCGAGCCCAATAAGCGCTACGATATAATCAATGTGATCGATAAAATCTGATACCGTAGCTTCCGGAGCTTGTGCGTTAACTTCCGTCCTTAATCTTGGCGACAATTGAGAATTGAGTTCGGCATACGCTTCGTCATAGCTAGCTCGATCAGAGGCGGATAATCTTTCTACCGCTGAAGAGGTTAAAATTTCAAAACCTAGAGATTCTGCAATGTCAGCCTCTAGTCGATTTCTTCCTTCGGCAAGAAATGCTCTGCGAGCTTCGCTGACATAACTACTGAAAGCAGTTGTTTGTACCACTCCACCATTTTCTTGAACCGCCAATAGCATTTCATCATCAAGGTTCCGAGTATGATTAGTAACGGCACGAGCGGAAGAGTGTGATGCTATTACTGGAGCCCTGCTTAGCTCGATGGTTTGCATTATGGAATCTTTAGATGGGTGGGATATATCTATCATTATGCCGAGTCGATTCATTTCAGCAATGGCCTCCCTGCCTATGTCGCTGAGGCCATCATGCATATAATCATTATCTGCTTCACCCGTATGTGAATCGGAGAACTGACTATGGCCATTATGGGCTAAAGACATGTAACGTCCCCCGCGCTGGTAAAACTCCTCTATTCGAGATAAATCGAGGCCAACAGAGTATGCATTCTCGATGCCGATCATGGCGACTTTTTTCCCTGTAGCATGAATGCGTTGAACATCGGCAGAGCTGTATGCGATTTCAATCTGATCTGGCGCGATCTCTTCCGCTAGCCGGTGAATTGCGTCAAATTTGTCAATGGCATTAGCGTAAGCAGCGTCATAACCTTCATTGTCTAAAGTGCCTTGTCCTGTGTAAACAATGAACCAGGCAACATCAAGACCACCAGCTTCCATTTTCGGAAGGTTAACTTGAGTATCTAAGTCTTGAGTGTAGTTGCGAGTCGCAGTGAAATTAGTAGTATTAATATCAGCATGAGTATCTAAAGTAATAACTCGTTCATGGATTCCTCGGGCTCGAGCAATCAGTTCTGCATCAGTTTCCGGGGCAGGAGTTAAGTTACTGCTATCACTACACGCCATAAGAAAAAAGAACAATATGCTGATAATTAATAACTGTTGATTTAAATAGTGCTTCATGCGATTCGACTCTGAAAATAGAAATCAAGAGGGTTCATAAATTTATCTGGTTTTAAAATTACTATGATGGTGGGCCACTAATCCTTATTAACGTTAGCATTTCGCTTATGAGAATAATAGCATTGGCAGTACTCATCTAGATATTTACTGGTCAGACTTTCGAAACGTACTATAAACTCGGCCTTTTTCCCAAAAAGCACCGAAAAATAAGCAGAATAGTTTTACAATAGTGGTTTTCATGATTTGCTATCAGAGTAGCCCCTGGACTACTATTCACCGACTTAATGTCGCCTAAAAATCGCAGTTTACGACAGTGGTGAGCGCAGGAAGAAAATATCGTCACCACCAATCCTTATTTATGCAGTGAGTAATAAAATGAGTCGTCGCAGAACCCTTAGTATCTTTTCTTTCAATTTGCCAAAAGCGTTGGTTTTTATGCTCAGCGTGCTTTTGATTTCGATTTCATTTTCGGAAGGAGGTCGAACGCCAGTTCGTGCCAAAAATGGCATGGTTTCCAGTGCCTCTAAATTAGCTACGGAAGTTGGAGTAGAAACACTAAAGCAGGGTGGCAACGCAGTTGATGCTGCCGTGGCCACTGCTTTCGCTTTAGCGGTGACTTGGCCTTCTGCTGGAAATATTGGAGGTGGTGGGTTTTTGGTTTATCACGGTGACAACGGCCATGCGACATCCTTTGATTTTCGGGAAAAAGCACCCATTGCTGCAACTGAAGAGATGTATCTTGGGGTAGATGGAAGAGTCGTTAATAACTCCAATCATATCGGCATACTTGCCATTGGCGTGCCGGGCACAGTTGCTGGGCTTTTTAAAGCTCATCAAGAACTCGGCTCACTGCCCTGGGCAGATTTAGTGGCACCGGCTGTGGCATTAGCCCGAGAAGGGATTCCGATAAATTACTCCCTTGAAACGGGCTTTGCTCGTAGCGCAAATCGGTTTAGACAGTATCCTTCTTCGGCGAAGAAATTTTTTAAGACAGACGGTTCCTTTTATGAGCTGGGTGAAATTTGGATACAACCAGACCTTGCTAATACCCTTGACCTAATTCAGAACAATGGTAAAGACGGATTCTATAAAGGTGAAAACGCAAGGAGGCTGGCGGATTTTATGGCCGCAAATGGGGGTTTGATTACCGAAGAAGATTTGGCGAGTTATGAGGCGATTGAGCGGGAGCCAATTCGCGGAAATTATCGTGGCTATGAAATTATTAGCATGCCGCCCCCGAGTTCTGGTGGCGTAGCATTGGTTGAAATGTTAAATATTTTAGAAGGCTATGATCTGGCAGCCTTGGGTCACAACTCCGCTGATTATTTACATGTTCTTACAGAGGCTATGCGCCGAGCGTATGCTGACCGTGCAGAGCATTTGGGCGATCCAGATTTTAATGAATCGATGCCATTATCAAAGCTTATGAATAAAGATTATGCAGCTACTTTGCGTGCGTCTATAGATATGAATGAGAAATCAGATAGTTCACCGGCTGAATTTGCGCAAGCCTACGAAAGTGAAGAAACAACACATTTTTCTGTGGTTGATAAAAACGGCAATATGGTAAGCATGACGTATACCTTGGAATTTGGATATGGCTCTGCGATTGTTGCTGAGGGCGGCGGCTATTTGCTAAATAACGAGTTAGGTGATTTTAATGCAGTGCCTGGTCTCACAGACAACAGAGGAAATATCGGTACAACGCCAAATCTGGTTGCGCCAGAAAAAAGACCTCTTTCTTCAATGACCCCTACCATTGTTGCGCAAAACGGGAAACCTGTGTTTGCTACGGGTAGCCCTGGAGGAAAAACCATCATCAATACAACCATGCAAACAATTCTCAATATTATCGATCATGGTTTTAATATTGCAGAGGCGATTGAAGCTGGCCGCATTCATCATCAATGGTTGCCAGATTTCACTAGTATAGAATCTAATACGATTTCGGTGGACACCTTGCGGCTCTATGAAGCGAAAGGACATCAGACTCGTGAGCGCGGATCTCAAGGCGCAGCTATGGGTGTTTACTATGACCGCGACACTGGCTTGTTTGAAGGTGCTGCTGATTCCCGTCGTGGAGACGGAGGCGCGGTTGGATACTAATATTTCATTAAAGTGGAGCTAAAAATGAAAACAAGAATGCTTTGCTTTTCAATCAGTCTTTCATTACTTTGCCTGACATCATCGGTGCTGGCTGCTAACGATACCGATTCTATCAGGCAAAAATTTATTGGCGATTTTGAATTAGTAAGCTATGTCGCATTTGCTGACGATGGCAGCGGAAGAGACATGAATTACATTGGTCGGCTAAGTTACGATAAGTTTGACAATATGGCCGGCTTAGGGATGCCGAAAGATTTACCTGATCGTGCTGCGAATACCGATGAGAGAACTATCGGCGGTTTTGCCTATTGGGGCGGGGTTTCCTGGGATGTCGAACAGGGAACTGTTACTCATCACGTCGAAGGTTCACCTATGGTCCCAGAATGGGTTGGTGGCGATAACATTCGCTATTATGAATTTATTACGGATGATCTGTTGTCTTTGACGGTAAAAAATAATCAGGGAAGAATAACTGGAACGCTGACCTGGCGCAGGCTTAAATAGCTTTAAAACTCGCGCTCTTCAGCTCGTGCGCCTTTCAAAATATTGGCAATAGCGTAGTTGCCTGCGTGACACGCATATTCGTATAAATTCGAATCTGTCTTTGTCATTGGCATTATTCCCACAATTTTATCAGTGAAGGTTGCTAAATCCTCTATTGTCCATTCATAACTCATCGAGGTTGAACTGGTTGGCATAAAACGCTCTATCAGGATTCTTTTCGCCGCGTTTCCATAACCCCGATCGCGTAAACTTAAGCTACCTACTTTTTCAGTGAAGTTGCGCGTCTCAACAACTAAGACTGAGCCATCGAAATAGCCACGGGAATCACCAGACCATTGGCTAATATTTTTATCTACATGCTCGCCACCTTGCAGTGGCACGATGCGGGCATCAAAGCCCATTTCCGCTAAAATGACGACGTGGTCGCGGTTCTGAAAAATCTGAATATTATTGTTGTAAGGTCCGCTATAAAGGGGAGGGCCGGAATTAAAAACCATGCAGCGCTCAGAAAGGCCCCGATCTTCAGGCCCATTACGAGCAATGCCCCCATGGGTATATCTCACTGGGCGCTCACCTGGAATTTCTCGCACACCATTTTGGTCACTATGCTGAATTTTGATGTTGTCCTGCAATGTTGGTATGCGGCCATTAGGCGGGTAGATTATCACTGAGGTTCGGTTGTTCTCGGCTAAGCCTTCTCGTTCCATCCAAAAATAATTTACTGAGGCTACTGAGGTAGAATTCATCGACTCAAGGGCTTGCTGTGCAATTTCAGTTTCTCTTTGGTCTCTATTGATTGCTGAATTTATTCGATTTTGCGCGGCAGTTTCTAGTTCTTCTTGAGAATAAAATTCTCTATCGCCTAGCCCCTCTGGTCTCTCAAAAGGTGCATAAGTAGAAAAATTCCACACCCCCTGCAGATCAGGGTGGCCAAACTCTGTGAGGCTGGGCTCATAATCCTGCGCATAAATTGGAATTGAGAAAAAACCCGACAAGCAACAACTTACTACTAAACTACTACGCATAGTGCAGACTACTTAATTAATAATTTGAATAAAATCTTTCCAAGGTGTGGGCCGGCCGTGAATTGGTACAATCGTTTCAACGTCTATGCCGAGTCGCTGCACGTGATTATACAGTGTTCGGTTTGCTGCTGTCGCTTCACTAGGCAATATCGAATTCGGTGCGTCGAGTAGGTCAGCTTCGATTAAGATTTTTTGTTCTGGTAGATAGGCGACCAGCATGCCTTCAACATGGCCCAAGGGGTGCACATAAGACATTTGCATGATGCGTTCTCCATCCGTCAGCACATAATTCTCTCTAACGACTTCATATTGGTAGCCCTCCGCCAGTTCGGTTGGTGGCCATAGACTTACCATGTCAGGGTCAAGGGTTCTTTGGGAATAATTTAGTACGTCTTTGGTATAAAAATCATAATTTTTCCAATGCGTAATAATGGTTGCACCGATGTGCATATAAGTACGTAACCCTCCTATGTGGTCATGATGTTGATGTGTATTGATCAAAAATCGAATAGGTTTATTGGGAATGTGTTCAACGATTGCATCAATAACTGCAAGATTGCGTTTTTCATGTAGTGGGGCTTCTACCACAGCAATGTAATCTTCAAATTCCACAACAACACTGTTATGGGAGCCTCCTCCATATAAGTAAATACCGTCACCGAGTGTTTCGACTTCCACAATTTCCGCAAAACTGGTATTTCGAACACTCATTGGGACCGAAACATCACCCGGGCATTGATTCGCGACGATGTCTGCTTGTCGTCCGCCGAACGCATTGTGGCCAGCGTTGATACTTTGTGCTTGATAGTTATCATCCCATCCAGTGTGGTGGTGCCAGTTCGTAGGAAAGCGAATGCCGTCCCCAATATCAATATAATCAGCATTGGCAAATTCATGCTCATAGTTGGTATCTCCGATAACCGGATCGGGAACCCAGGTGTGAATTCGTTGTAACAGGTTTTGAGAATTGATCGTGGCATCAACTCGAAACCTGTTCATGAGAGTAATAGACACAATAGTCATTTTCTCAGGATTTACAGTTGCACCATCGCGGCCCATTTCACCTAGTTCCCAGCGCCAGCTCGCACGTGGATTAGCCCCAGGAAGACGTGCTGCCTTCAGAAACCCATGAGGTGTTAACCACATATCGAGCTGCCAGCGCTCCGCATCGACCGAGCTCACGGCAATAGGATCGGCATTCTGTCCATCCTGATGCCAGGCGAATTCACCATTAAGACTAAATATTTGACGCTCCTGTTGTTGCAGAGGAGTTCCTCCGTACCAACCCAGACCGTATTTCCAGGACGCGGGATTATTCCCTGGGTCGCGATCAAAAGTTTCGATCATACGCACGTTGTCCCAGTCAATTACTCGAGAATAGTTTCGAAGGGGTTCGCCTCTAGGCCAATCCACTTCGTAACCATTAAGGCGTTGCTGTCCCACCATTCCTGAATAAGCGGTTCCAGCTATTGAAATGCAGGAGAGCCTGTCTTCACCAATTGCAGCAGAAGCAGCTGCAAGTATAGGCGCTGGGTCGATATACCCAGGTTCAAATTCCTGAGCAACCAATGTAGTTGGGAGGAGTAAAGAGAGCAATGTTAACCGAGCTTGGAAATAATTCGGTGCCACGGGACCTCCTTCGGCTTATAGTTGTTTTATTGTAGTTTTTAGGATGCGGCTTTGAGCTAAGATTAGAGTAATTGAGCTGTAACGCTAATTCAATGTCCATCTGGTCCTAATTGGGTCTGGTGATAACTGACGAGAAGATAGATCCTTCAGCCAGAATTATCTTCGGTCAAATCTGGCTAATTAATATGGTATAAATTCACGAACAGCCTAATATCAATGAATGTCCTTTAGAAAAGCGCGATGATTAAAAAGAACACAAACAGTGACCTGGAGCGCCGGCTGCGTCGAGAACTTCGAGGCGACGTACTCTTTGATGATTTCAGCCGAGGTCGCTACAGCACTGATGCCTCAATATATCAATTGATGCCGATTGGAGTGGTCGTTCCAAAGAGTGACGATGATGTAGAGGCAGCGATTAAAATAGCTAAAGAAGAAGGCATACCAGTCCTGCCGAGAGGCAGTGGAACATCACAAAATGGTCAGGCTATTGGTGAAGCCTTATTGCTGGACACAACGCGACATCTGAACACAGTTGTTGACTTCGACAAAGAAAACCGAACCGCCTGTGTTCAGCCGGGTCTGGTGCTTGATCAACTAAACAGATTCTTGAAACCCCATGGGCTTTTCTATCCCGTTGATGTGTCTACTGCAAATCGCGCAACACTAGGGGGAATGACTGGCAATAACAGTTGTGGGGCTCGCTCAATACGTTATGGAAATATGGTCCATAACGTTAGATCTGTTGAAGCACTTCTTGCGGATGGTAGCCGGGCCCATTTTAAAAAGCTAAATGATGATCCAAACAATGGCAATGTCAGCGCTATCTTACTCAAGCAATTACTCACGCTAGGTGAACGTGAAGCAGAAGAGATCGTCGCACGCTTTCCAGACTTGTTAAGGCGAGTGGGTGGCTACAATATCGACGAGCTGATAAAAGATAAGCCAAATCTGGGCAGTCTTTTGGTCGGCTCGGAGGGCACATTAGGTTTCTTCCAACGTATTCACTTAAATTTACAGCCCTTGCCATCTGAGAAGGTTCTGGGCATTTGTCATTTTCCAACTTTCTATGAAGCGATGGAAAGCACGCAGCATATCGTTAAGCTCGATCCAGCTGCTGTTGAACTGGTGGATCGCACGATGATCGATCTGGCGCGAGCGATTCCCATATTTGCGCCTACTGTTAATCGCTTTGTCGAGGGTGAGCCCGATGCTTTGTTGCTGGTTGAGTTTGCTGGTGAAGACAAAAACGAGCAATTGGCAGATTTACAGAAGTTGGTCGAATTGATGGGAGATCTTGGTTTTCCAAATTCTGTGGTAGAAGCAACGGACAACGAATTTCAAAATGCTGTTTGGGAAGTTCGCAAGCAAGGACTCAATATTATGATGTCAATGAAGGGAGATGGGAAACCGGTTTCCTTTATTGAAGATTGCGCTGTTGATTTACGCGATCTTGCGGAATACACGCGTCGTTTGGCTGAAATATTCGAAAAAAATGGGACAACTGGCACATTTTATGCTCATGCCTCTGTTGGAACTCTGCATGTGCGCCCAGTGCTCAATATGAAAGAAGAGTCCGGTGCTGTAAAGATGCGCGCGATAGTCGAAGAGTGTCTGGAGATGGTGCGAGAGTACAAAGGATCTCATTCGGGTGAGCATGGTGATGGAATCTCTCGATCAGAATTTCATGAACCAATGTTTGGCAGGCGCATGGTGCAAAATTTTGAAGAAGTGAAGCAGGCTTTCGATCCGGGCAATTTGTTCAATCCTGGCAAAATTGTAAATCCGCATAAAATGGACGATCGGGAGATTATGCGCTTCGCACCGGGCTATGAGCCAATTAAGCTGGAAACTAAACTAGATTGGTCGGAGTGGGGTGGAATAAACCGAGCCCTAGAAATGTGTAACAATAATGGGGCTTGTCGCAAGTCTCACGTAGGGACGATGTGTCCATCCTATCGTGTAACCAAAGATGAACAACACCTAACTCGAGGGCGCGCTAACTCATTACGTCTGGCAATAACTGGGCAGTTGGGTCCAGATGCATTTAGCTCAGAAGCCATGTACGAAACCATGGATCTCTGTGTCGGCTGCAAGGGTTGCAAACGGGAATGCCCGACGGGTATTGATATGGCGCGAATGAAGGTAGAGTTTCTCGATCAATATCATCAGCGCCATGGAACAAAAATGCGGGAAAAGCTATTTGCTTACCTTCCTCGCTATGCTCCGAAAATCAAATCCTTGCATTTTCTACTAAATCTTCGGGATCAGATCCCCGGGTTAGCCAAAATCTCAGAATGGGTGTTCGGCCTTAGTAGTAAAAGGCAGCTGCCCAAATGGCGCAGAGATCATTTTCAATACTCTACGGAAGACCGGATAGGCGCGGATAATAAAAAGGAAGTTGTGCTGTTGGTAGATACTTTCAACGGCTGCTTTGAAACTGAAAACGCCAGCGCAGCTTTAGCCGTACTCAATGCTGCTGGATATCATGTGCATTGCCCGCGCCCTCTTGATGGAGGCAGACCACTTTGTTGCGGTCGAACTTTTATTAGCAACGGCCTAATAGACGAAGCGAAGATAGAAGTATGCAGAACTATGGAAGCCCTTAAGCCTTTTGTTGAAAGAGGTGTACCAATAGTGGGTTTAGAACCTTCTTGCTTATTGACACTAAGGGATGAATATTTAGTGCTGTTCCCGGGGGAAGCAAGTAAAAGTCTCGCAGACAATAGTTTCATGCTGGAAGAGTTTCTGGCGGCAGAGCATGACGCGGACCAGCTCAAATTAAATTTACAAGCTCTGCCAACCAAGCAAGCGTTATTGCATGGGCATTGCCATCAAAAGGCTTTTGCAGCACTCTCCCCGGTGCAAAAAATATTGGGCCTGATTCCTGGGCTCGAAGTAAAGGCAATCGATTCCAGCTGTTGTGGAATGGCTGGTTCTTTTGGCTATGAAAAAGAACACTATGAGACCTCGATGGCCATGGGCTCGCTAAGCTTGTTTCCTTCGATCGAAGCATCGCAAGATAATGTTCTAATTGTTGCGGACGGGACTAGCTGCAGAGGACAGATTGAACATGGGACAGGGCGCCAAGCGCTGCACGTAGCGCGAGTATTGCAAATGGCCTTGCCCTCTTGATAAGTGCCAACATTTTGAACCACTGCATTCGCGTCATATTTTAAGCCTGTTTGTTGTAAAAACTTACACTAGAAACAAATAGATAGCTTTTTCTGCTGCTTATTATTTCTTGCCAAAAATAGGTTCGAAAGGTATCTTTTGCTTCATAAAGATAACTCCTCAATCCTTATTTTCAGGATCCCCGCGAGGTTAAGATGCGAATGAAGCTTTTTACGAAGCATGTATCAAACCGAGTGATGCTGTACGCCTTGTTAGCGATTACCGGTCCCCTACCTTTGAGTGCTCAGGCTCAATCTGACGCTGAATTCTTTTCCCATGAAATTCGCCCAATCATGGAGCGTACATGTTGGAATTGTCATGGCGATGCAGTTAAAAGCTCAGGGCTTGACCTGAGTACCCGTGATGCAGCCCTCGAAGGTGGTAATAGAGGTCCAGCCATCGTTCCTGGAAATGCTGAAGCCAGTCGCCTATTTCGCCAGTTAGCTGGTTTGGAAGGGCCAACTATGCCTTTGGGTGTGCCACTAGCTGAAGATGAAGTCGAAAAATTTCGCCTCTGGATTAATAACGGTGCAGTTTGGGATGCGGGTCCAGCGACAACGGTGGTGGGCAATGATTTCTCTGCTTTTGCCACTGACGTACCGTCGTCAGCCCGCTCCTATTGGGCATTTCAATTACCTGAAAAACCAACACTGCCAGTAATAGATTCTTTTGATCATCCCATCGACCAGTTTCTTGAGAAGGAGCGACAGGAAGATGCAATAACCGCGGCTCCTCGAGCGGACAAACTTACGCTACTGCGACGTGCTTACCTTGATCTCACTGGATTACCGCCAACGCTGGACGAATCCGAAGCATTTTTGGCTGATACTGCGCCAGGTTCTTGGGAACGTGTAATCGATCAGTTGCTGGCGTCCTCTCACTATGGTGAACGCTGGGGGCGCCATTGGCTTGATGTGGCACGCTATGCAGATTCCGACGGCTATGAACAAGACGTAGACCGCGAGAATGCCTGGCGCTATCGAGATTATATTGTAAATGCTTTTAATTCTGACAAACCCTACGACGAGTTTATTACAGAACAGGTTGCCGGTGATGAATTGGATGAGACTACCCATGAAAGCCGTATTGCTACTGGGTTTTTACGCGCCGGACCACGGGTTAATTTCCGTGAAAAAGATAACCCGGAACGGCGTTGGGATTACCTAGATGACGTAATAGCTACTTTAGGTCGCGGTGTATTAGGCATGACTATCCAGTGCGCGCGTTGTCATGATCACAAGTTTGACCCGATTTTGCAGAAAGACTACTACAGTATGGCTGCGTCGATTTTCGGCTATATTGAAACAGACTGGCCAATGTTGCCTGACGATCAGGCGCAGGAGTATTTGACTCAGACTGCGGAATACGATGATCGAGTTTCCGTAATTCGCGAACAGATTCGTGAAATAGAGCAGCCTTATTTAACCGAATTGAAAATTGAACGCATTCGTAATGAATTTCCGGAAGATATTCTGGAAGCTGTATTAACTCCAGAAGACGAGCGTAGTGACGGGCAAAAGCTACTTTCCGCGCAGGTGTTAACGTTGGGAGTTCCCAGGGGTCAGGTTAACGCGTCAATGTCTGAAGAAGACAAGGCGCGCAGAGAAATTCTGCGCCAGCGTATTGAAGAAGTTGAAGCCCAACGTCCAGATGAACCGCCAATGATTGAAGTAGTTACGGACGGTGACTTCCGCTATACGCCTGATCGGGCAGGAGATAATGTATTAGGCTGTCCTGAGTGTCGCATCAAGATGGATGTTCCTGGTAGTTTTATTCATGACGGCGAAGGCTCCTATGAGGTGCCACCTGCCCCCTTTTTAATTCGTGGAGACCCTTTTAGTGAAGGTCCCGAGATGCAGCCTGACTTTCTCACGGTAGCGAAATATGGAAATCCACCAACTGAGATTCCGCGCGCTAATGGTCGGACATCAGGCAGGCGATTAGCCTTAGCACAGTGGATTACCTCCGAAGAAAACCCCCTGACTGCGCGGGTTTGGGTAAACCGCGTGTGGCATCATCATTTTGGTCGTGGCATCGTTTCAAGCCTTGATAATTTTGGAGTAGTTGGTGAACGGCCAACCCATCCCGAACTATTAGATTGGTTGGCTGTGGAGTTCATGGAGAATGGGTGGAGCACTAAAGAACTTCATCGTACGATTATGACATCAGAAGCCTATAAGATGAGTTCTGTTTTTGAGAATGAACAGAACAGTTTGGCAGATCTTGAAAATCATTTGCTTTGGAAGTACCGACCACAAAGACTTGAGGCTGAAGCGATTCGCGATGTAATGATGGCCTCTAGTGGCGGTATCGATTTGAGTGTGGGTGGCAAACCTGTCTTTCCCTACATTCCCCAGGAAATACTTGATACCGCTGTGCTTTTTGGTCGCTGGGATAATCAGGTAGATGGGCCTGAAGTTTGGCGCCGCAGCCTGTATGTTTATCGTCGACGTACTTTAAGCTTTCCGTTTTTTGAGACTTTTGATTTGCCAGATCAAAACCAAACGATCAATGCCCGAAATACCTCGACTGTTGCACCTCAAGCACTCACGTTGATGAATAACCCATTTGTACTGAATCAGGCGGAACTGTTTTCTGACAGGGTTTCGGAAAATGTGCCTTATGATATCGATCAGCAAGTCGAAATGGTTTACCGAACCGCTCTTACCCGGCCACCCACAGAAGAAGAGGCGGAGGTTGGCCGTCAACTGGTAGAATTAGGGTCCTTGGATGATCTCACTCATGTTGTATTTAACCTGAGTGAATTTTTGTACAGGAGATAATGAAGCATGACTGATAAACCTAAGAAAAAAATATGGTCACGCCGAGATTTTCTCATGCAGTCCGGCGGCGGCATGGCTGGTTTGGCCCTCGCATCTCTGTTGAATGATGACAAAGCATTTGCCCAGGATGCTGCTTTGGGTAGTGATCAATGCAGTGCTGTTTTCCCTGGAGCGTTCGAGCCTAAACCACCCCATTTCAAGCCGCGAGCCAAGAGCGTAATTTCACTCTTCATGAGTGGGGGGCCCAGTCAGGTTGATACGTTTGATTACAAACCGGCACTCACGAAGTATGCGGGTGTTCCTCTTGAAGACTTAATAGGTGAAAAGTTTGCCGTAAGGCAGGGCATGCCAGGACCGCTTATGCCCAGCCCATTTGAGTTTAAGCAACATGGTGAAAGTGGTATGTGGGTATCGGAACTCTTCCCGCATCTTGCAAAGCAAGCCGATGACATAGCATTTATTAAATCCCTCTATGGACGTTCCAATGATCACATTCAGTCTACCTATGAAATGCAGACTGGCCAGATTCGAGTTGGATTTCCAAGTGTTGGCTGCTGGGTGACTTATGGCCTCGGGTCAGAGAGCTCAAGCTTGCCAGGGTTTGTTGTGATGAACGATTATCGCGGGGGACCTCTTGGTGGTCCGGCCGACTGGGGTTCCGGTTTCATGCCAGCGAGCTATCAGGGCACTCTGTTTCGTTCGTCAGGAGATCCGATTGTTGACCTGGAGGCACCGGGGACCTTGACCAATGAACAGCAAAGAGCACGCCTTGAAGTATTAGCGAAGCTTAATCAAATGGATATGGAAAAATATCCAGGCAACTCTGAATTGGCTGCTCGAATTTCGTCTTATGAGCTGGCTTACAGGATGCAAGGGTGCGCTCCAGAGGCAATCGATATTCGTTCGGAGTCTGATGCGACTAAAAAACTTTATGGCCTTGATGAATCGATTACTGAGCCATTCGGTAAGCAGTGCCTAATGGCGCGCCGACTGGTCGAAAGGGGAGTGCGCTTCGTTCAGTTGTTCATGGGTGGTGTTGGAGTTCAAAACACAGACACGTGGGATGCTCATTCCAACCTGGTCGAGAATCATACACTTCATGCGAAAGAATCAGATAAACCGATAGCGGGTTTGATACTGGATCTTAAGGCCCGGGGTCTGCTTGATGACACGTTAATACTCTGGCATGGAGAATTTGGACGCATGCCAATATCCCAGCGGGGAATTGGCCGCGATCACAATCCAGGCACACAGACGGCACTGATGATTGGCGCGGGAATTCAAGGTGGCCAACAGATAGGCGCTTCGGATGAGTGGGGTTATAAGGCGTTTGACCAGCCGATTTCGGCGCACGATATGCATGCGACTATTCTGCATCTGCTAGGTTTAGATCATGAAAAGCTAACCTATCGTTACAGTGGGCGCGATTACCGTCTGTCAGATATTTCAGGCAAGCCGATTCCGCAAATTATCGCGTAAATAATTAATAACCATACGTGAGCATTCTTTAAGTAGGGGTAGAAGTTGGGGGCAAGCCCATCTCTACCCTTTTTCGTTTTCAGTTAGTAGACGCAACATAGGCTCAATATGCTAGGCAAAGTTTTTCTTAAAAATCCAGCAACGATGTCAATCGTCAAGCTCACTATTTTTTTAGCACTCTTTAATTCTTCAGATTCCCTGGGTCAGGAAAACGTTAGTTACTCTGAAGAACAATCGACAACTGGTCAGCAAATCTATGAGCAACGTTGTGCGTCTTGTCATGGTTTTAATCTGGAAGGATTCGAACTGGCGCCTAGTTTGAGTGGTAATTTTTTCGCTCGCCGGTGGGGAGCTGGCCCGGCAGATAATCTGGCCAGGAATGTGCAGCGGATGCCACCTAACGAGGCTGGACTTTCCGAAGGGCAGGTTGCCAGTGTTTTGGCCTATATCCTGAGCCGCAATGGAGTGGAGCCGGGAGTGAATCTGTTACCAACTAACCTTGAGCAGCTTGCCAGCCTAACAATTCCAGCTCAGCCGCTGGTCGATCAGCGTTTTACTCCGCGGAGCCCCAGTTTTTCAACAAATGGTCCAGTTCTTCCTGTGAGTCGACTCGATGACCTGACTCCCGTTACAAACGACTTGCTTCTTGACCCGCCTGCCGATGACTGGCTAGTTTGGCGCCGCACGCATTCGAATCTGGGACATAGCCCTCTTACCGAAATTAACAAAGGCAACGTAGATGACTTGAGGCTCTCCTGGACCTGGTCACTCCCACCAGGGGCAAACATGATGACCCCAATCGTTCATGACGGTGTAATGTTCGCGCTAAGTTCGGGGGATGTCGTTCAGGCGATTGATGCAACTACCGGTGATTTACTATGGGCCTATCAGCATGAACTTGAAGGAGAAAATCCATCGGAGTCTAAAAAAGGAGTAGCCATCTGGGAAGATAAAATCATTGTGGGTACCTCCGACGTTAAACTCATCGCACTTGAGGCCAAAACAGGAAGACTGGCCTGGGAGCATAAAATAGATACGAATGATGAACCTGACCATCGTTTTAAGTCGGCTCCGATGATAGTTAACGACAAGGCAATATTCGGGCTGGTAGGACAGATGGCTGTGGCTGGTGGAAATTTTATCGTGGCCATCGATCTGAATTCAGGAGAGGAGGCCTGGCGTTTCTATACAATCGCGCGCCCTGATGAGCTTTACGGAAATAGCTGGAATGGCTTAAGCCTTGAAGAGAGGACTGGCGGGTCAGTTTGGACACCAGGGAGTTATGACCCCGATACCAACCTGGTTTATTTTGGGCCTGCACCGACTTACGATACGGTAACAATGAGAGAATTTAGAAACGTGCCAGGTACAACATCTGATGCACTATACACTAATTCTACTATTGCTCTTAATGCTGATACCGGTGAACTGGCGTGGCACTTTCAGCATGTTAAAAATGATCTGCTTGATCTTGACTGGGCATTTGAGCGACAAATAATGGAACTGCCTGTCAATGGGGAAATGCGTAAGGCAGTAGTCACGGGAGGCAAGGCCGCAATCTTCGAGGCGATGGATGCGGTGACGGGTGAGTATCTGTTCTCGATTGACCTTGATATGCAGAATGTTTTTAGTGAGATCGACCCCCGCACTGGCGACAAGACAATGTTTCCAGAGGCCGTGCTTCAGCCTGGCGAAGAAACTCCCGGTCTCGCTAAGAATGGCGTTTGTCCCGATGCGCTTGGTGCTCGAAACATGCAGAGCACCTCCTATAATCCAGATACTAAGATTCTCTATGTGCCAATGCAGGATACCTGTATAAATAATCTTACAAATCGGCGATGGCAAAAATATCCTAATCCTGAGCAAGACGGCTTGTGGGGATTGGTTAAGGCGGTCAATCTAGAGACACGTGAGGTAGAGTGGACGACTAGACAGTTCGCGCCACCAGCGAGCGGTCACCTAACTACTGACACAGGTTTGCTCTTTAGGGGTACGATTGATCGCTTATTTCAGGCAGTCGACCAGGAAGATGGAGAGGTTCTCTGGCAACAGCGACTAGACAATGCTCCAACTTCTTATCCAATTACCTACAGGGTAGACGGAAAGCAATACGTTGCGGTTGCTACAAATTCAGGTAGCTACTTCGCCAATGGCATGGAGAGAACGACGGGTATTACAAATTCTCCAACTGGTGCATCGCTGTGGGTATTCAAATTGCAGGACTAAACAAAGGCCTAGAAATTATTGATAGCGAATTGGCGCAGTCGTAATGCGTACACGAGACTCCATATAGGTAATGGAGTCACCATCTATATTACTAAACCAGTGCGGCGTACCCGGCTGGAGAACAAGGATGTCACCTTCTTTAACTTCTCTGGACAAGCCACCCTCGATACCATGGAGAGTTCTCATTAAATCATCACTAGTTTGTTCCGCAAGTGGTGTGATGAGAAGGCCACCAGTAACCAGTGTCCCGCTGCCTTCGAGGATACGATAAATTTCAACGCTGTGTGGATGCATTACCGAATACTGTGGGACTCCACTCATACGGCGCCGAACTGATATGCCAGGAGAAATCGTGACCGATACGCCAGCGGCCGAGGTCGAGTTCCGCGCGGCTTCATCTAGCTCAGCAATTATCTCGGGTCCCGGTTTAAATATTGCGGGAGGTGCGCCTGATTCTTGTGCGGAGCTCAGGAAACTGAGAAGGGCTATTACAAGCCCGGTGATAAGCTTTCCTTTCATTTGGAATCCTAGGCTCGAGCGTTAACCATAAGAAAGACGAGCATCCCTGTCTCGAGAGCATCAGAAAAACCGGGTATAAAAAGAATGCTCAGTACTGTCAATATGCCAAGCACTCCGCAAAGTTTAAGATATTTTCTATTGTCCATAGCTAGCTCCGGGCGTTAGTAACTAAGAATGTAAGCATTCTGGATTCTATAGTGTCAGAAAGTCCTGGCACAAAAAGAATACTTAAAACTGTCAAAACAGTGATTGATGCACAAAGCAGTACATAATTTTTAGCTGTCACTTTGTATTACTCCTAGTTGAGCTCTCGTGGAACAAGTTCAAATACCCAAGAGAGGCCCGCTTCAATACCAGCTCTTGTTGCCGCGATGGCTTCAGGTGATGCGGTAGGCGCTCCACCATATTTTGTAATGAGTTTTGCAGATACACCATTGAGCACATCACCTTCTGTGATTCGAACGAGCGTGCGTGGGTAACGAATATTATTTACACGTAGAACGCCCTCATTATTGCCCTGATCTGCCTCAAAGGCCCATTCTTTCCAAAGCCTGCCTAGCATTGTGGTCATGTAACCCGAGATAATAAAAAGTCGATTCTCGCTCTCAAGCACATAGATAAGGCGAGATGCCATTGGGTTGTTTAGCTGAAGATCTACAGTTTCAATGTCATCTGTAAAGCTCCAGTCCGGTTCGGGGCCAGTATGCAACTGGCCACTAGTCATTTCACCTCCAGGGAAGAGTATAGAAGGGCCATCCGCGTTACGATTTTCGAATCGCATCGTCGCCATCGCAAGTGCGGGGATTAATATCAGGACCCCCAGGATTTGCAGTATTATTTTTTTCATACTTTCACACCTTAATTATTAATCAGCTTTATTTTTTATTAATTTTCTGGAGTATTTGTTTCCATCTCTCGTGCTTCTTCTACTCGTGCACCACGCAAAATATAAGTCATGGCGTAATTGCCTTCATGACATGCATATTCGTATTGCCTGTAGTCAGGTAATCTGGGTAGAGGTCTGACAGCAGTCCAGGGTCGGGTGTAGACTGTTGGATCCTCGACTGTGAAGGAGTAGTCGATCATGTCTTCACCGACCCGTCTGAACCTTTCTACAGCTATGGTATTTTTTGAGGAAGGAAAACGGTGCCTCGTCTTTTCACTAAAATTTGCTGTACGAACAACAAGAGTATCGCCATCCCAATAACCTCGGGAATCCCCATTCCATTGGCGGATATTGCCATGAAGTTGCGGACGACCATCGATAGGAATGATCCTAACATCGTGAATCATTTCTACGTGGATCGCCACAAAGTCTTCATTTTGTACTATGTGGTATGAATTGTTATAACCAGAAGAAACAGGGGGCACGCCGTGGTAGGTTATGCACCGATCCCAGTTTGTTCGATCCAGCCAAGAATCAGCAGGATGGTCGCGTAAATATGCTGCTTGTTCCCTTTGTTTTGCGATCGTTGTTTCAGAGACGGGTAAGCGTCCATCAGGTGGATCTACAATAAGCGAGGTCCGCAGGTCCGCTGATATTTCTCCGCGATCAAACCACTGATAGTTATAGCTGCCGACATCCCCAGGGCGATCTGCTACGTCTTGTTGTGTGTTTTCGAATATCGTTGCAGCTTCTTCCGGGGTGTAGAATTCTTTTTCCCCTAGCCGGCCAGGTCGTTGGAGGGGAGTCAAACTCGCATAGGACCACATACCGGAAATATCCGGATCACCCCAAGGAGTCTGCTTACTGTAATTATTGTCTGATTGAGCAATTAATGAAGTGCTGGCTAAAAGTAACCACACCACGGAGCCCAGTACTGCGACGAATTTGCTTTTCATTAGTATTCTCCGTCACGCTGAAGTTGAACAAAGAATACCATAGTAAATAGTACGTTAAGAAGGCAGTTTATTATTAGGGTATGAACTTAAGAAGCTATTCATTAACTTCGACCCGCACATAAGCATTAGTCCAGCAACAGTGAAACTCAAAACCATAGGTTGGATCTCTTGGTCGCTCGGTATCATTAATTGCCTGGATGCGCAGCATATACTCGCCTGCCTGTTCGAATGTTGCTCTTGTTTCAATGATTCCTTCAGCACTGTCTATGCGAGACTCAGCAGCACTGAATTCGACCGCATTAGTGCCCTGGTGTAATGTCCAATTAATCCAGGTCCCCGGCGCGGCGTGCCTAATTCGAGCAATGAGGTTTATTGGTTCGCCAACTTTCGCTTGCCATGGTCCTTCAAACAGACCTCGGCGGCCGCGAAAATTTGGGGGATTATCATTAATGCTGAGATAAGGAGCCGATGTGTTTCGACCAGAAGTTTCTTCCTCGTCAAGAACATAGGAAGGAATCAAAGTGCCGGGAACAGATAACATCTTACCTTGGGTTTCTATGTTCCAAATCACATCTGCCATGCCGAAGTCTTCCGGTACTGTAACGGAAAATGCGCACCAGTAGCGCCGAAATTCAGGCGTTAGTTCAGGGGTGGGACGTGTGTCGAAATGAGTCGGTTGCAGACCATCGTAGACTTCGGGTTCGATAAAATTCTGTTGGCCCAGAGGCACATCGATTTGTTCTTCAGAATTCATATTGTAGTAACCAAAGCACATGGTCGACGTGCCATCTTCATTTGGAAACCAACCATCAAACAATGGAATTACGTGCTGGCCTTGCGAGCGCAAGGGCGCTTCACTCAGAGGGTTAAAGACATCGGCAGTTTGAGCAGACACAACTGAAATGCTGCTTACCAGAAAGGAAAACAGTACCGCCTGAATTCTCTTGCTTTTAACGACTACCACTTATTATTCGCCGCTAGCCGCAGTCAACCTGGCGTTGCGTTCAGCAGTTAAACGGTCGAATTGATCTTCAGAAAGGTAGGTAATGCCTAGCCAAAGATGAGACATCTCATCGACACCACGTTGCCCAAACACAACCCATTGGCGTGGGTCTGGATTGTTCGGATTATCTGCTGTGTTATCCCAGGTTGACGTAATCATTAACATTGTTCCTTGGGGCAACAAAGGTGCGGCATCTTCAGCGAATTCATAATTGATCTGCCAGGAATGATCATACTTATCTACTCTAGCTAACATCTTGCGGCTGCCATCAGGATAGATAGCTTGCAGAGATTGAGCCCGACCACGCATATGCATGTGGGGACGGAAGCTGGTTATAAGAGCTGGCTTTTCAAGTACGCGTACGCCTTGTAATGATTTTACTGAATCTGGCGGCAGCACAAGATCGTTTGCCCATAATCCTCCCGGGCCAGAATCAGCTGCAAAGAATTGCTCACCTCTGGTCTCAAATTCTGGCTTATAGCCTCTGGGGTAAAGCCATACAGCAGCTTCTGCTTGTTCATTAGGTACTATTTCGTTAATGGGGAAGTAGTGAAGATTCCAATTTATGGATCCGCTAGGGTAAATCAGCATCCCCGTACCTTCGGGGAATTGATCCCCGCCTTTTCCAACCCCTTGCCTACCTACTGGGCCGGAAGCTCGATTCCCATTGTCATCGAAGGATCTTAATTGTGCGTGGCCATGATGTAGAACTTTGACACCAAGTGGATAAGATCCTTTCAGCTCAGTCGCTCTTACATAGCGTGGCTCGTCAATTACACCTTCGAAGGAGGTATTGCGCACCCACCACTGATCTTGCGCATTTGCAGTAACAGTGTAGGGCGGCGACTTAACTACGAAATCCGGCGCGCCTAGAGTGGAAGATAGTTGCCATTGTCCTGCATCAGGAAGGTTTGGTTGAGGTGGCGTCAGAGCAGGATCGCCTTGCGGTGCGCCATTCTGAGCCCAGGCAATTACTTTAGTAATTTGCTCAGCGTTAAGTGATACATCGTTCTTATAGGCCTGGATACCGACCGTTTGGTCTAAATGCCAAGGTGGCATTTCCCGACGTTCCACTTTGTAGCTAATTAATGGTGCCCAAGGTCGAACTTCTTCATAGCTTAGGAGTGACATAGGCCCAATCCCATCAGGATTATGGCAGCTAGAGCATTTGTCAAACAGGATGGCGGCAATATCTTCTGAATAAGTTATAGCTCGTTCATTGGCGAGGACCACAGTGTTGGAAAGTGCCAGAAGAACCAGGCCGCTGAGAAGATTTTTTCCAGTAATTAAGTTTTTCATTACGATCTGCTCTCCGTGGAGTTGATGTGCAGGCAATTATTTCAAAACTACCGAATTTTAATCGATTGAAATAGCTTATATCAGAAGCCTAGAATAGGTATGCAAAGCAGGAAAGTCCACCAAGAAAAGTTATTAATGCGTCGAGTCTACTGGGTCTAAAGCTAGAAAACAGTCATTCTTCAATCCACCTTCCTTTACTCTAAATACCTATACCAATCCCGAGATAACGTGATACGCTTTCCGTCGATGAAAACAGTAGCGCAAAAAATCCTTCTAGCCCTTTCCCTAGTCTTTACCGCTAGCTTCAGTCTAGCGGCTGAACGTGAATCTATCGTGGTCGCTAACTTGGGTCCGCAGATCGGCGAGCAGGTGCCTAATTTCCAGCTTCCCGATCAGTTTGGGCAAATGCAGAACCTTGATTCCATAAAAGGTCCGAACGGAACGATGCTACTGTTCCATCGTTCGGCTGATTGGTGACCCTACTGTAAAGCGCAACTCGTGGAGTTGCAGGATCAGCTAGATGCGTTGCAGTCGCAGGGTATAGGAGTGGCTGCCATTAGTTATGATTCCGTTGAAGTGCTTGCAGACTTTGCTGAGCGTCGCGGAATTACTTATCCGATCCTGGCTGATGATGATTCTGCTGTTATCACAGAATTTGGTATTTTGAATACGGTAGCTGCGGAAGGGATCGGTGAAAACGCTGATGATCCTGATGTGCAGGCGGACGTTGCAAAATATGTTTCTGCTTTTGGTGCAAATCAGATGATAGTAGGCACACCGTATCCTGGTACTTTTATGCTTAATAGCAGTGGCGAAGTAACTTCTCGATTTTTTGAAGAGTTTTATCGGGAGCGCAACACGACCTCTAATATTATGCTGAAGGTAGGTGCGGGTCTTTCACCGATAGCTGCTGTAGAAGGTGAAACCGCTCATTTAAAGTTCACTGCTTATCCATCAAATTCAACCGTTACTGTTGGAACGCGCTTCTCTCTGGCGCTCGAAGTAGACCCTGGTCCCAATATGCATGTGTATGCGCCAGGGGCTGAAGAAAAGGGTTATCGAGTGATCGGATTTAACCTTGAACCTTCTGAGTTGGCTAGATTTGAACCGGTTGAATTTCCAGACTCTGAAATTTATTACTTCGAGCCTCTTGATGAGCATGTGCCGGTTTACCAGCAACCGTTTACAATTCTGCAAGAAGTGGTCATGAGTGGAGATGCGGAGGCTGAGGGAATCATGGCAGAACTCGATGCACTGACCTTGACAGGAACTTTAGAATATCAAGCTTGCGATGATGCAATTTGTTTCTTGCCACAATCGATTCCTGTGTCGTTTACTCTCGACCTTGATAACCCCGACCGACAACGCGCTAATCGTTAGTTCGTTTTCCTAAATATTTCTTAGCGTTACTTTTTTATCTTAGTTCATACTTTTTTTGCTGTGACTGTGCAAGGACTGGCGAGCTATTTTCTGGTTCAAAGGGAATTTAAGTTAAAACTTACGAGTGAAACCAGTGCAACAGCAGCTGCTTGAGGGCCCAGTTACGGTTCCAATTTCCACTCATCTGATTGATACTTAATTGATAATGATTCCTTGCTTGGAGAGACGGTAGTGAATATTCGATTAGTAGGTCTTTCAATACTGTCAATTTTTATTATTGTGCCTTTGAGCAAGTTAGCTGCGCAGGAGCCGTTTAATCAGAACTTCTCACCTGATATAACAGCACCAGATGGATTCAGAAGTAATCGTACATCTTATTCTGCAATCATGGACGTACTTGAGCCTCCGGTTACCGAAGTAACAGAAGAACAACTGCAGCGACTCAGGGATGTGCCACTGGAAGTCATTTTCGGTGCTATCGGTGATTATCGCCTGAACTACGCCACTGGCTTTGAGAATACTCAACCAGGTAAGCGTCTGGTGGGTAGAGCCTTGACGATGCGCTTTCTTCCGCCCCGACCTGACCTAACAGAGGCTGCTCTCACTCTAGCCAAAGAAGGAAACTGGGATAGGCGCTACTATGCGAGGGCAGCTGAAGAGGCCAACCCTGGCGATGTCGTTGTAGCAGAACTGGGCGGTAGTGATGGCCATAATTTATTCGGTGATATGGGGGCAACGGGTATTCAAATGCGAGGCGCTGCCGGAGTCATTATCGATGGGGGCATGCGAGACTACACCGGTTTGCGTGATGAACGTTTCGAAGATTTTCCAGTATTTTATAAGTTTTCCGATCCTCACACGACTTCCTGGCTAGGAGTTGAATACAACACACCAGTACGCATTGGAGGTGTTACGGTTCTTCCCGGGGACATTGTAGTTGGGGACACTGGCGGCGTTTTCTTTTTCCCGTCATCGTTAGTGGAAAGGGTCTTAGAATATGCGGACGAAACTGCAGCTAGAGAACAGTTTCAATTGCAGCTATTAGAGGACAAGGAGTACCGCTTTCGCGACATTTATCCCCTGTCCCCTGAGCTCCAAGCAGAATTTGAACAGCTCAGAAATTAGCGACTGTTACTAGTCGCTAGCTGGGTTGCCATCCGCATCGAGTATTTCCACTTCAGCGATGCCTAATGCTTCGATTTCTGCTTCTACCTTGTTTCGATCGCCAACAATGAGCCAGACCATATTTTCTGGCAGAACTACTTCCCGCGCGGCCTCCGCAATATCTTCAATATTCAAGGAGCGCACTCGATTCGCATAACGATCGAAATAATCGTCTTCATATCCAAAGCGGACAATTTCACGCAACGACCCTGACACTGCACTATTAGTTTCCCAGCGCCCGGCCAGACGTAATGATTGAGAAGCTTGTGCTTTTTCTACTTCTTCTCGAGTTGGTGGGCTATCATCGATAAGCCCCCGCAATTCATTGATTACTTCTTGCATAGAATCGGCGGTTCTATCCGTTTGTACCGGCGCTTGAACAAAGAAAGGTCTCTGGCTATTAGTTGGAATCAGTATGGTTCTAGAGCCATAAGACCATCCTTTATCTTCTCTCAGATTCATATTGATGCGAGAAGTAAAAGAACCACCTAAAATATTATTCATTGTCCCGATCGCAATTTCTGTTTCATCTCTTACCGATGGTGCCACGTGTCCCGCATAAATCACAGATTGCAGAGAATCAGGTCGGTCAATAATATAAATTTTTGAATTCTGCTGTTGCGCGACATCTGGAATATTTTTAAGAGGAACTTCTCCAGCCGACCAATTAACAAACTTCTCTTCGAGCATCGGTATTAATGTAGAGAGTGAAGTATCGCCGACAACGATAAGCGTAGCATTATTTGGCCTAAACCAGGACCTCACAAAATCAACGAGGTCAGAGCGATCCAAGCCGTTAACCGATTCTAGTGTGCCTGTTCCAGTTAGACCTTGACCATAAGCATGATCTTCGCCATAGATTAACTTAGGAAATACCCGTTGCGCCATTTGAATTGGTGTTGTCTGTTCTCTTTGAATACGAGCGAGCTGTTCTTGTTTTAGTCGGTCCAATTCTGCTTGAGGGAAGGATGGGTTTAATATGACATCCGAAAATAATTCCAATGAGGGTTCAAGGTTCTCGGCTAGCGCGTTTAGCGAAACACTAGAAGTGTCCAAGTTAGATCCGGTGCTGAGTATGGCGCCTAACATTTCCAGTTCTGAACTTATCTCTAAGGAAGACTTTGTTGAGGTGCCTTCGTCCAGCATATTCATGGCAAGGGAAGCGGTTCCGGGAGAAGCCAATTGATCAGAAGCATAGCCGGCGTTCACCATTAACTGAAGGCTAACAGTGGGAATGGCGTTCCGTTCCGCGAGAACGATATTTAAGCCATTTGATAATTGCGCCCTTTGAATTCGAGGAAAGGAAACGTCCGGCGGAGTATCAATCTCTGGCAAGCGCGAACGATCGACACCTGCACCGCTGGCAGCGTAGCTTGGGAAAGGCTCAACTTCGAGAACATAGACACCATCGGTGAGCCATTTATTAGCAGCAATTCGGATGCTTTCTGCCGTTGCATTTTGTTGATGGTCTAGTGACTGACGATACATATCGGGACTGCCGCCATAAACCTCACTTCGCGCAAGGGCATCTGATTTCCCGCCAAAGCCACCAATGCGTTCTATTCCTCGTATAAATCTTGCACGCACTTGTGTTTGCACTCTGTCGAGTTCTTCCTGATCCGGACCTTGAGTTAATAAGCGCTGCATTTCTTCATCGACAGCAGCTTCTACAGATTCTAAATCATCTCCAGGGTTTGCTGTTGCCTGAATAATAAACATGCTGGCAATTTCGCCTGCTTGAATAAAGGCAGAAACGTCGGTAGCGATCCGGTCTTGATAAACCAAGCGATTATAGAGTCGCGAATTTTTGCCGTCAGCGAGAATGTTGGAGAACAAATCCAATAAATTAGTCTCTTCTGACAATGAGTGGGGAATATTCCATACCTTGTAAAGTCGTGCCTGAGGGACTCGATCCTGCATGATTTGGCGTTGCTCGCCAGTTCGCTTGGCAATCCATTCAGAATGCTTGGCAATTGGCGGGGAAGGTGGAATGTCGCCAAAATACTGCTCAGCTTTTGCCAGCGCTTCATCTGGTGTAATGTCGCCAGCGATAACCACTACCGCGTTGTTCGGTCCGTAGTAAGTTTGAAACCATTCCTGTACATCCTCTAGAGATGCTGCATTAAGGTCATCCATTGAGCCGATGACCGAATGAGCATAGGGGTGTCCGTAGGGGTAAACCGCCTCAAGGATGGCAGTAAAAACTTTGCCATAGGGCTGATTCTCACCTTGGCGTTTTTCGTTTTGTACAACACCACGTTGCTCGTCTAGTTTGCTCTGATCTACTGCTCCCAACAGATGGCCCATTCGATCCGATTCCATCCATAAAACTTGGTCTAGGGCATTTTTGGGAACATTCTGAAAATAGTTGGTGCGATCTAAATTTGTTGTCCCATTCAAGTCGGTAGCACCAACGCGTTCTAATACCTGAAAATAATCGTCATTAAAGTTTTCAGAGCCATTGAACATAAGGTGTTCGAATAAATGTGCAAATCCAGATTGCCCACTTGGCTCATTTTTTGATCCGACGTGATACCAGATATTTACAGAAACAATTGGAGCTTTGTGATCCTCGTGTACGATCAATGTAAGGCCATTGTCTAGAATGAATTTTTCATACGGGATTTCTGGCAAGTTATTGCCTTGGGTAAATGCAAGGCTAGTTATTCCAGCCGAAAAAAATAGAAGTATTGTCTTAGTTAGGTATTTCATTCTCGGCTCCTGAAACTGCATGAGAAGGGAAAATTGAGTAATAAGTGGTTTTAAGAACGTAGAATGCTTAAATACGAAATCAGATTTGATGATTCTAGGGAAATTCGCGGAATCATCAAATCTAGATCAAGCCTATTGCCTAATTAAATGCCATAGGGATCCATAATGGATTGGTAAACCAATCTTCTTGAAGTGGATCGAACATCAGGTATTCCCTGGCCAAACTGCTGAATCATGCCAACAAAAACCAGATTTTCTACAGGGTCTATCCAAAACCAAGTTCCGGCCGCACCCCCCCAATAGTATTCGCCTTTGGAGTAACTCTCCGCTTCAACAGGGTCTTCTATTATGGCGAAATCCAGACCAAACACTGTGCCTGTCTCGCTAGACATTGCGCCAGTCATGCCCCGGGGTGTCTGATCCCGATGCATTAGGTCAATAGTTAATGGTGCAAGAATTCTTATTCCATCCAATTCTCCTCCATTTAATAACATTTGACTGAATCGCATGTAATCCATAGTAGAGGATACAAGACCGCCTCCCCCAGATTGAAAGTTAGGGTCCTCCAGAAAATTGGCACCTGGGAAGCCTTCGCCAGGTTCAAGCTCTCCCTCGCGGTTATAGCCATAAACCTGGGCAAAACGGGAGACTTTTTCCTCTGGCACGTAAAAGTCTGTATCCGTCATTTCTAGTGGATCAAATATTCGTTCTTGCAGAAAGTCACCAAATGGCTGGCCTGCTAACTTTTCAACCAAGTATCCTTGAACGTCGACTGCAACACTGTATTCCCAGCGGCTTCCGGGCTGATGTTTGAGTGGAATTTCGCCAAGTCTGCGAGTGAATTCTTCTAATGTAAAAGCATTGTTAAGTAAGTCAGCTTCCACATATTTTGTGTCTACCGGAGATTGTGCAAAAATTCCATAACTGAGCCCGCCGGTGTGACTCATTAGTTCGCGAATGGTCATCTTGTGATTCTGGGGTTCAGTGATGATATTCCCGCTATCATCAGTGCCAGCAAAAACTTGGAGATTTTCAAATTCTGGCAAATACTTTTCGACAGGATCAGCGAGGCGAAATTTGCCTTCTTCATAAAGAATCATCAAAGCTACACCGGTGACCGGTTTGGTCATGGAATAAATTCGAAACAATGCATCATTTGTCATAGGTGCTTGAGCTTCTAAATCTCGATAACCTACTGACTCAAAATGCACGATTTTGTTATCTCTTGCTGCCATTGTGACAACACCAGCTAATTTCCCTTCGTCCACAAATCCCTGCATGGCTTGAGTAACTCGATTCAAACGGGATGAATCCATGCCCACCAATTCAGGTGCAACCAACGCCAAGGCTTGCTCGGACGATGAACTTGGCTGGTTATCAACCGTTGCAAGTTCGCTGTTTGGCGTACAAGTTGCTAAAACAAGAACACTCATTAGAGCAACGTAGCGAACGAGTTGACTAATATTATTTTCAAACATCTTAATCACTTGGTTTTCTCCACTTCTTTACTTTTTGAGAGATATAAAAACATCTCTATTAATCAGGCAATGCAAACACATAAAGATTAGTGCCGCGGCTCGGTCTTAACTCAGGTGTCAAATTAGGCTGTCCACCGCCAGTATTCACGGCAATGTATTGTTTTCCATCGACAGCAAAACTGATGGGATAACCACTTACTGATGATCCCAGGTTTATTTCCCAGAGAACTTCCCCGGATTCATGGTCAAAGGCACGAAATCTGCCATTGGCATCGCCGCCAAAAATTAGACCTCCGCCGGTTGCAACCAAAGACATGGTGCCTGCCCTCGTTTCATATAACCATTCAGTTCGACCTGTTTCAGCAGATACTGCTCGAACTGTACCCAAATTTTCAGTGCCGGGTGTGATTTGGTGGCGAGCTGCGAGCGAATAGATGGCGAGTCCTCCTTGGCCACCTTCAGTTAGTGAGCGCGCAATATCACTCTCAAAATTGCCAGTCGCCAACATATTTGCGCAGGTATTTCGCAATGGATAATACATAACATTTGTTATCGGACTATATGCGCCTGCTTCCCAATCTTTACCACCCAGCCAGGTTGGACAGACAAATACAATTTGCTCAGCTTCACGAAAGATTACTTCAGGATTTTCTGTGACCTCTCCCGTCGAGCCGTCGATATCAATGACTACATTTTGCTCGACAGTTGGAGTTGCCCACAAAAATTCACCAGTAGCTCGATCTAGTGTGTAAACAATCCCCGTTTTCCCTGGAATACCGGTAATGACTTTTCGGGTTTCGCCGATTTGCAAATTAGGATTAATCCAGGTGACTTCATCAGGGTCGGGAGCGACGCGTGTTTCCACTAGAAGCCTTTCGAACGGATGATCTAAATCCCAATGATCATTCATATGTTGGTAGTACCAGCGTATTTCACCAGTCGCCACGTCCAGAGCAAGCGTCGAGTTGTGATACAAGTGCTTATTATCAGTACCGCCAAGATAAAATTTTGGTGCGGGTGATGTCACTGATGTGCCCAAGATAATCAATTCTAACTCTGGGTCATAACTTGGAACCATCCAAGAACCAACGTGATGACGAGATTCAAACGGAACATCTCCCCAGGTTTCGTCACCGGGTTCTCCAGGAGCGGGAATAAGTCGGCGTCTCCAGGCTTCCTCGCCGGTACTCGCATTATGTGCAACTATCACGCAAGCGTTGGGGCCACCCCAAGGTCTGCAGCTTCTGCCAGAGATCGCGAGACCATCCGCAATAATGGGACCAGAACTATGCGTAGCGGAATTTACCTGGTAATCAAGAATTTCCGTTTCCCATTCCAAATTTCCAGTCAGCGCATCGAGAGCGAAAATATAATTGTCATCTGAAGTATTAATAATCCTATCTTCATAGATGGCGAGGTTTCGATTATTGCGAGCATTGCCACCAACCATCTCGTAAAGGTCTTCCGGGATATCGCGACGATATTGCCAAATAAAGTCGCCGGTCTTGGCGTCAATGGCTTCGATGATATCGTTGGCTTGAGGTACAAATAAAATGCCGTTGTAAGCTAGAGGTGTTATTTCCCCAGTACCAGTGGCAAGATTTCGAGTCCAAACCAGTTGTAATTCGTCAACATTTTCTCGACTCACTTGGTCTAGAGGGCTGTAGCCCCAGCTATCGAGGGTTCGACGCCACATCAGCCAGTCGCTATCAGCAGGATTCTGTAGCATTTCGTCTGTAACCGATGGGAATTCGCCAGCTTGAGAATAGCTTGCGATAGGCACGAGGAATAGCGTACTTAGCAACATCGATGTTAATAGCGAAGAAATTCTAGGCTCTAGGGTCAGCTTTTTCATTATTGCGTTCCGAATTTACTCTGTTTTGATTACTCTAAGTGACTGTCCCAACCTAGCTTTATCTTTCTCCTACTGACACCTGTCTAGTTCATCTAAAGGCAGTCAACGCTTCCGGATTGTAAAATTTAGGCCTTCAACTTAAAAGTTGAGAGGGGGCTGAATATTTTCAGTTATAAAATTCGCTATGACTTCATGAGCAGCCATAGCGAATTTCAAATTCTCTAAATAGACAGGCGACCAGTTGAATCGCCCAAAGATTCGATCGGTGTGCCTAGCTTATCTAATAAACCGAGGTGCATGTTTGAAAGAGGGGTCGCTTCAGGGTATTGGAGGTGATATCCACCATGAGCAACATTTCCTGCTAACATGATTGGCAATTCTCGAGAGTAGTGGGAATTACTGTCAGCCATTCCCGCTCCATAGACAATCATCGAAGAATCCAACAAGGAACCATTTGCATCTTCCGATGTGCGCAGACGATCCAGAAATTCTGCAAAGAATGTCATGTGGTACTGGTTTATCTTTAGTAATTTTTCGAGCTTTACAGGATCGCGCTGGTGATGAGAGATTGGATGATGGGCATCTGGCACACCAATTTCTGCATAAGTACGACCGGTAATTTCGCGACCCATCATAAAGGTTGCGACTCGAGTCATATCCGTTTCCCAGGCTAGAGCCATCATGTCGAACATGAGACGCGCGTGTTCAGCAAAAGTATCTGGAATACCTGCTGGTTGATCCACGACCGGAAGTTCACGATCACTTTGAGCTTCAGCCATTTGGATTCGTCTCTCAACATCACGCACAGCTTCTAAATATTGGCCTAGCTTGGTCTGATCACTTGCCCCGAGTTGTCGCGAAAGATCCTGCGCGCGCTGAGTCACTGAATCAAGCAGGCTTGCATCTTTGCTGAGTCGAGCGCGTCTCACTTTTGGATCGGTGCTTCCTGTATCTCCAAACAAGCGTTCAAAAATTGCTCTTGGATTGTTTTCCATAGGCAGTGGCGTGGTCTCATTCGCCCAGGTAATGGTATTGGTATAAGCGCAGCTGAATCCTTCGTCGCATGATCCGGCAAAATCCCGTCCATCAATGGCTAACTCAAGTGTGGATAACTGCGTTTCATTGCCAAGAAATCTTCCAGCAATTTGGTCCATGGAAATGCCTGCACGAAGATTTGAACCATTATCCCGCGTTGACGCAACACCAGTTAGAAAACGAGTAGAGGCGCGTGCATGTGGACCTTCCCCATCAACTCCATGAAGTCCGCTAATAATTTGCAGTTGTTCACGAAAAGGTTCCATTGGTTTGAGTATCGAAGGAAATTCAAACCCGTCCCCGACTGTTGAAGGAGTCCAATGATCCATTCTCATGCCATTAGGTACGTAAACAATGCCAAGGCGTTTTATAGGTTTCGGAGCAGTATTCGCCATTGCAGGGATCATGGCGTCTAGCATGGGTAATGCTAAAGCAGCACCGAAGCCGCGCAACATAGCGCGACGAGGAATAGCCTTTTTAGTGATGATCATGATTCGGACCTCCGCGTTCGGAATGGGGCACTTTTTACTATGCCCATAATAATAGATGACCAGCTGTAGTTATCCAATGCCGCAGACCGGGTGATCATGCGCACTGTTGGTTTATCAAAATATTCAGGTGGACGCCCGATGGCATAAGCGAATAGTTTCTCAGTGACTGTTCCAGCGAATTCATCACTTCTGTCCAGAAGAATGTTGCGTAACCCATTTAAGCCATAAAACGCCGTGCCATTTGGTAGTTGGCCTGAGGCATCGATGGCTAGATTAGCTTCACCCGTATCTCGCCATCTGCCTACGGCATCAAAATTTTCTAATGCCAGGCCTAATGGATCCATGGGTAAGTGGCAGACAGCACAATTTGGATCTTCCCGATGTTGGATCATGCGGTCACGAATAGTAGCTGGCTGACCATCTGCCCCATTTTCAGGCAAGTCCGGTACGTCCGCTGGTGGAGGTGGAGGGGGGGTCCCAAGGATATTAGTTAGTACCCATTTGCCTCTTAATACTGGAGATGTTCTATTGGCATACGAAGTCGCTGTAAGCAAGCTGCCTTGTCCTAAAATACCGCCACGTTGTTGCGCAAGTTCACCCTCTAAATCTACTCTACGGAAATGGCTACCGTAGACACCCTCAATTCCATAGTGCTTAGCGAGGCGCTCATTAACATAGGTATAGCCAGCACCTAATAGATCCAGGACAGATCTATCATCTCTCAACAAGCTCTCAAAATATAATTCACTTTCTTGGCGGAAGGCGTTACGTAAATTTTCATCGAATTCGGGAAATTCGACAGCGTCGGGTACCAAGCTTCGAAGATTACGCAAGTATAGCCATTGGCTGGCAAAGTTCTTTACCAGTGCGCTGGAACGCGGATCGCCCAACATCCGCTGAGTTTGAGCTTCTAGGATATCTGGGTTTTGAAGCTCACCCCGTTCAGCAATGGAGAGCAGTTCTTCATCTGGGATACTGCTCCACAAAAAGAAAGACAGGCGGGAAGCTAACTCTAGATCGCTTAGTTCATAGTCGGTTGCGGGAGCAACATTTAACGGGTCTTGTTCAACTCGAAAAAGAAAATCTGGGGAAATCAGAATTCGCTCGACGGCAAGCTGTATCCCTGCATCAAAACCTGATTGTCCATCGCCACGACCTATACGGTAAAAATCCATCAAGGTATCAATATCAGTTTGTTGGAGAGGGCGACGGTAGGCGCGGTTGGCGAGGCCAGAAAGAATCTCAGTTGCACAAACTTCTTCAGAACTTAGGTCATTGCTGGCGGGTGTGCAGACAAATATGGCACGGCGGCTAGGTGTGTCGCCAGGGCCCGCTGCATCGAAGGGGCCAGTAATTTGTGCTTGTTCTATGGCGGCATCGCCATCACGCATTTCATTAATGGCAGCCGCGAAAACAGATTGTGGGGGCTGTAAAACGCCTTCTGGTTCGGTAAACCTTCGTACAAAAGACAGACCAACAATATGGGGTCCAGGCTCGGCTTCGAAACGAAGCCTTAAGTTCGAATCCGCGAAGAGCATATACTCTTCCCATTCTCGGTCTCCGAATTGGTTGCCGCCATAGCTTGCAGGGGCTTGCAATACATCTGGTTCTTGGCCGCCTATTGCAAAGCTTTGAATCAGTTTGCCATCTAAGCGTACTTCGATTTCATGTTGTGATCCCATGCCTCGAATATAGTTTACGTAGTTACGGTGCAGTCTTAAGGAAAGGTCATATTGACCCGCAACAGGGAAGTAATGATCCATGGCCACGCCACCGCGAGAGCCAAAGGGCAGATCATCACTCATACGATCATTCTGGTTTAGCAATATTGGCACTTCGTAGATTTGTGATACAGGCCCTAAAGGTTCTTCCCCGATAGCTAAACGTGCGGTTTTTCTTGCCGCAGACAAATAACGCTCCATTAGTGCGGGGGAAACCGTTAACACATCGGCCATATTGTCAAAGCCATAGGCGTCAATGTCATCGGCTGGCAGTAATTCTTCCACATCTACATTGATATTTAATAAATCACGTACTGAATTTGCATACTCGGCTCGATTAATTCGATGAAAAGTGTCAGTGCGCCCGGGGTTTGGAGCAGTGGCAGCTAGTTCGTCAATTTCTGACTCAAGCCAAGACACCAATTCGTTATAAACCGCTTCAGAAGGTTTAGGCATTTCCATGGGGGGCATGCGGCGGTTTCTTAACTGTGAGAGTACTTTTTCTTGCAGAGCACCGTGATTCGAGACTTCTGATAAATCGAGGTTCTGGAACGAGACGTCGGCAGTGCTTAATGAGTCGTTATGACAAGCTAAGCAATACTGATTTATAGTGGTGTTGAGAAGCTCACCAGCAGATTGTGCGCCAGTGGTGCTCGACAGTAGTAACGGCGACACTACTGCAAGCAGTTGGATCAGTGCAGTTCTAGGCCATGGAAAACCGAGAATTCTAGGGCTCATTGTTGAAACCTTTAGCCGCCGTAATATTGCTGGCTCTAAGTTATTCTTTTAACTCGTTATTTAAGCATATGGCAACGAATTGCTTGGTCCCTAAGCATACCGCATTTTTCGAAACCGGTCCCCCACATATCAAGTTGCCACGGCTCTGCCAGGGTGTCAATTCTCCTTTGAATGCCGTAGCATTCGGTGTTGTGGATAAGAATAAAAACAGTCTCCTCAGTCCATTATTCGCCTTTGCAATAGCGATCACTTTAAGTGCGTTGCCTCTAGTCAGCGCAGCGCAAGGCCCCCAAGACCTTATAGCAGCTTCCCGAGCGGAAGACATAAGTCATGTGGAAAGCCTGCTAGCTTCAGGAGCCGATGTTGATCAAATGCAAGGCGATGGCAGTACTGCCTTGCATTGGGCTGCCCATCGTAACAACCAAGAATTGGCCCGGCTTCTAATTGGAGCTAAGGCGGATGTGAATTTAGCCAATGAATTAGGAGCAACACCGCTCTGGCTAGCGGCGCTGAATGGCAGTGCGCCAATGGTAAAACAATTGCTTGATGCCAATGCTAATCCAAACCTATCTCTACAAATGGGCGAGACACCGCTAATGAGCGCTGCGCGCGCTGGAAGCTTAGAGAGCGTCTCATTGTTGCTTGAATCAGGCGCTGATATTGATCAAGCGGAAGAGGAACGAGGCCAGACAGCTTTGATGTGGGCGACGGCACAGAGTCATGCTGCTGTCGTAAAACTACTTATAGACAACGGTGCTAATTTAAACGCCCGGTCCAAAATCTGGTATCAACTTGAGAATACTGCTGGGAATACAAATCCAAGTGGTAATTTTAATATGGCACATGGTGGTTCTTCTGCCCTAATGTTTGCTGCCCGAGTCGGGGATATCGAAACAACGAAAGTACTACTTGAAGGCGGTGCGAATGTTAACGATGTCGCAGCCTCCGGAGTTAGTGCTTTAGTTCAGGCCGCTCACAGCGGGCATGAGGAACTCGCACTGTTTTTATTGGAACAGGGAGCAGACCCCAATGCGATTGAAGCGGGGTATACAGCCCTTCACGCTGCCGTGTTACGAAGCGAAGTCGACTTAGTAAAAGCATTACTTGATTCTGGAGCACGTTACGATACCGCAGTTGTCCATGGCTCGCCCGGTCGAAGATTCAGCGCAGACTATTCTATTCGCTCTCAGCTAATCGGACGAGATGCCTTCTGGATGGCAGCGAAATACGGCGAAGTTGAAATATTTAAAATACTTTTAGCGGAAGGCGCCGACCCTTTCTCCACTGATGGTGGGGGAGTTACGACACTTCAGGTTGCCATGGGTAATTCCGGCTCTTCACTGGATTGGCGCCGTGATCGTATCGGAAATGAAGCCTTGGATTTAGAAGACGAAGAACGCAGAACTCTTGAACTGGCGCGATTGCTTATCGATGCAGGTGTAGATGTGAATGCTAAGGACGATCGTGGACGCGCAGCTATTCATCATGCCGTATTAAAAGATTTTCCTAAGGTAGTTGAGTATCTCGCCTTGCGTGGCGCTGATATTCACATGCCTAATGATCGGGGTTTAACGCCGTTCGCTTTAGCTGATACTGAGCAAGCTATGCCCGGCACCAATGGTTTACGTGGAACTCGGCCCGAAGTCGCCGAATTATTGCGCCGCCTTGGTGCTGATGCTTCAGAGTGATCGTTAGATCAACCCAACAGACCACATCAAACATACTGTTAGGAATGAGACTATTCCTCCCACCAGAGTTGCACCCCCATAACTAAATACCGCATCCGGAACGCTGAGTTTGGAAAGCGAAGTGCAAACCCAAAAATAGCTACTGTTTACGTATTTAATGATTACAGAGCCGCTGGCACCCGCCAACATAGCCGCTTCAGGCGAGAGACTGAGGCTTCCTAGCATTGGCGCAACTAAGGAAGCTGCGGTAATCACTCCAACAGTCGTGGAGCCCGTAATCATGTTTCCAATAATGCCAATGACAAAGGGTAACAAGATTGTAGGTAATCCATAGTCAGTAAATAGCATTGCGATAAAATCAACTGCGGGGGTACCACGCAAAATTGCACTAAGAGATCCACCTAAGCCTGTAACTACTAAAATCATGGCTGAAGTTTTTAAAGCGGCCTCTACCCATGCATCTTTCGCTTTTTCTTTGTCATCGTCATTCTTGATATTTCGATAGGCCAACCAAACACCAATGGAAAGGGCAACTACCGGCCATCCTAGATAAAGAAAAACGGTACGCAAAATATGCCCTTCTGGAAGGATTAATGAAACGATACTTTGAGCACCAATTAAAATGATAGGAATAACTATAGGTGTGTAAGAACTTAGCGTACTGGGCAATTCTGACGGGCCATCCTCATCTAGATCTTCGATGGACACTCCGTCGAATTCATCGCTTGCCATGGTTTTTATGCGCGGACCTGCAACATAGACACCCCAAGCCCAGCAGGCAAGAGAACCAAACAAACAAGCAATGCCACCAAAAATAATTGTGCGGCCAATATCAGCACCGACAATAGCAGCAGCTGCTAGAGGGCCTGGTGTAGGGGGTACGATGGCATGAGTAAGTTGCAAAGCGCCGACCAACCCGGTCGACATGACAGCAATGCCTACGTTCATTGTTTTTGAAGCAGAATGGACTAACGGGTTGAGAATCACATAAGCAACATCTGAAAAAATCGCTACACCAATGATGAAGCCGGTCAAAGTTAATGCCAGTGGCATACGGTGAGTCCCGACCAAATTCACCATGGATTTGGTTATTACTTGAATTGCACCGGTGTGTTTCAGAGCCTCGGCAATAATTGACCCCAGAACGATAACCACGCCTATCGAGCCCAAGGTATTACCAAACCCGTTTTCGAATGCATCGATAAAATTGTTCTGTTGTACACCAGGTAAGATGCCAAAGATCATGATAGGAATGAGCAACGCAAAAAATACATGCCATTTCCATTTGGCGATTAGGAATAAGAGAAGAAAGATGACAACTGCGAATCCAGCGAGAGAAATAGCTGGGCTCGTACTAACGGCTGTGGAAGGATCCATTACGATACTCTTTTGTTATTCTAATTTTAATTACTCTTGGGCCAAGAATTCCAGTGCTGCGCTGACTCCACCTTTGTTGTGAGGTATGCCAGCAATGCCAAGGCCCATTTCAACACCGCTAAGTGTGCCTGCCAACATTAGCTCATTGAAATCTCCGAGATGACCAATACGAAATACTTTGCCTTTGATTTTGCCCAGCCCGGTACCGAGGGACATATCAAATCTGTCGAGAATTATCTTCCTCAGTACATCAGCATCGTGCCCGTCTGGCATAATCACCGCAGTGAGCGAATTGCTATATTCTTCTGGAACCACACAAAGGTTCTCTAAGCCCCAGGTTTCGACAGCCAGCCGAGTTGCCTCAGCCAATCGAGCATGGCGTGAGAATACTTTGTCCATACCTTCTGCATGCAAAAGGCGAAGTGCTTCTTTCAATCCATAGAGAAGGTTTGTGGCAGGAGTGTAGGGGAAAACTCCGTTAGCATTATTTTCTATCATGTCCTGCCAAGACCAATAAGCTACATTTGTGGTGGCAGATTTAGATTCTGCGAGGGCTTTTTCACTAATAGCATTAAATCCTAATCCTGGTGGAAGCATTAATCCTTTCTGAGAGCCACTCACGGTAACATCGACTTTCCAATCATCGTGTCGATATTCAACGCAAGCCAGCGATGAAATTGTATCGACTAAATAAAGTGCAGGATGATTGGCCGCATCAATAGCTTGTCGAATTTCTCCGATGCGGCTGGTGGCACCGGTGGAAGTCTCATTATGGACTACGCATACCGCTCTAATATTATGCGTTGTGTCTGCCTTGAGTTTTTCTTCAACAATTGTCGGATCAACGCCGTGACGCCAGTCCCCTTCAACCCATTCAACTTCTACACCAAGCTTCTCTGCCATGCTCTTCCACAATGTTGCGAACCAGCCAGTTTCAAATGCAAGCACTTTATCCCCGGGGGATAAAACGTTGACGAGGGCCGCTTCCCAGGCTCCAGTGCCAGATGAAGGGAATATGATTATGGGAGCTGCTGTATTGAAGACAGGTTTAAGTTGATCAAGAATGCCGAAGGTTAATTCAGGGAAATCTGGCCCGCGATGGTCCACTACAGCTTGAGACATTGCTCGTAAGACGCTATCCGGGACATTCGAAGGACCCGGAATTTGCAGGAAATGTCTACCAGCTCGCAATTTAGAGTCACTCATGATTATTTCTTTTAGTTTTTCTTATTTAAAGTTGGCTTTGTCGATTAGCCCCCGGGATTATATGCTCTCTCTACGTTTGCTTCGACATCTTCTCGGTAAAATAGTACATCCCTAAATTCGCCATTGGCATACATCTCTGCTTGGTCGCTAAAATGAGGAAGATTTGGATCACTTTGTAAACCACCCGCAGTAATTGCTTTGGCAGTCAAACGTTCTCCAAATTCCACAACTGCGACGAAACTGTTTCCGCTGGTACCGTACATCCGGTTCGTTCCTGGATAAGCTCTAGCTCCGAAGGAGGCAAGGGATCCCCAGCGACCGGAGGCAAATCCAACGGGAATACTTGGCTCTTCATCATTGAAATCTTGAACTATGTCGCCATTCAGTCGCTGATACCTGTTTATCTCGCCCCAGGGGACACGCCAATCGCCAAAGTCGTTGGTTAAATCTTCAGCTGCAGCTCGCAATGCAATTAATTGCTGTGCGAGGGTAGAGCGGTCGGCCATATATTCATAAATATTTGTATCAGATACAGCGGCTTCTTCTGCTACTGCTGCCATCAAGTTCTGTGCGTAATAAATTGCCAAGGAGGTTTCTACTGAATCTACGGACCAGTTGTAGTCCCAGGTTCGCAAAAGATCTATGTATTCTAATAATTCAGATTGAATCGAAACCTGATTCGTGGTGGCGGGGAAATTTTCGAGATTGTTGCTGTTTTCAGTATTAAGACCACTTATTTGATCTACCGCTGTAACTAGAAGTAAATCAGGAATTAAATCTTCAAACGCAGGTAGAAAAGGATCATAGGCAGCCTCGATTAGACTATCGAGCGTAAAGTCAGTTTTGTTTTCCAAAACTTGGACTGCATGCACGCCGCGATAATTCTCTGGGTTATTCGCCATGTAAACAGGGTAATCAGATACCACCGGACTATCCGGACCGGACGCATTAAATGGGGTGTTGTTAGTGTTTTGTATCCAGCCTACATCAGGATTAAAAACAGTGATTATTTCATCAAGACTATGTAAGCCTTGATAGTCAGTTGCAGGATTGCTGCCATCCAGTAGCTCATTCCAATTCAAACTTTGATCTCTTCTTGGAATGTAGTTGCCGTGCCAATAAGCGATATTGCCTTTGCTATCAGCATATACGGTATTGTTCGATGAATTTGTGCGTAACTCCATGGTTGCTGCGAACTCTTCATAGTTATTAGACTTTGTGCGTCCATAAGATTGGCTCAATGCCTTTATAGGTTCTTCCATGATGCTGAAGGCAACCCACTTATCATCTTCGCCTCTTACAATTGGGCCGTGGTGACTGCGGTAAGTCGTAAAATCTCGGGATAGCATTTCATCATCGCCTTTGTAAGAAATGGTAATAACTTTTTCTTCTAGCTTTTTCTCGCTATTACCGTGCACGTAATAAACACCATCATCTCGTTGGACAATTGTCTCAAGATACTCATCTATCGCATCAGCGCGGGAAGAGGTATGCATCCAACCTGTATTTTCATTGAAGCCCTGGTAGATAAAAAACTGTCCCCAGGTAACCGCGCCATAGGCATTTAATCCTTCCCCGCTGATCATGTGTAGTTCTGATCTAAAGAAGAAAGACGTATGAGGGTTGATTAGGAACAAGGCGTTGCCATTGGCGGTGTTTTCAGGGGCAATAGAGAAACCATTGGATCCTCTTGGTTCATTGTCATTTGGATAGTTGATTTGTGCAAATTGATCACCGTCCCCATAGAAGTTTTGCAGCTCTAGAATATTTATGCGTTCGATATCACCGCCAATGCTGCCTTCGGTAAACGTGAGCGCCATCCATGGTTCGAATTTATTGATTACCCTAGGTTTAACTTCCGGATGTGTGTAAAGGTAGTAATTGAGACCGTCGGCATAGGCGTTCATTAATTCCTGCAGCCAGTCTGGGCTGGCATCATACATGGCTCGGATCTCTACTGGATCGATAAATAACTTCATACGGAGATCGCGGTATATCTGTCCAGCACCTTCGGCTTCCGCTAATCGACCCATGGAGTTGAGGTAGTTAGTTTCCACGCGATTAAAATCATCTTCGGCCTGAGCGTAGAGAGTGCCGAATACGGTGTCAGCATCGGTCTCTCCATAGATGTGTGCGATGCCCCAGCGATCGCGCAGGATTTCCACATTTGCTGCACGCTGCTCGAGATGAGAAATTTCCTCGGCGCTGAACTGCGATGAAGTTTGCGGAGCCGAAGTTAGTGGAGTTTCCGAACTATTTTCGGAACCACAAGACACTGCGGCAAAAGTTAAAAGTATTGCAAGGTAAGATCGCATAGTTTTATAACAACCTCTTTATGGAAGACAGCAATAAGTAATTAGTCCGTAACTTTTACACCGTTAACCCAAGTTTCCGTAGCTTGAACTTGCCAGAGTTCATTCTCTGGAATAGTAAACATGTCGCGGTCGAGAAAAATAAAATCCGCTTTCTTACCAGTTTCAAGAGTTCCTAGGATTTCCTCTTGGTGTCCGGCATAGGCCGCGTCGATAGTAAAGCTTGCAAATGCCTCCACCAGAGTCATTCGCTCTTCGGGATACCAGCCGCCGGGAGGCTCATTGTCTTGACCCTGTCGAGTTACCGAAGCGTGTAAGCCCCAGAACGGATTCGGTGATTCCACGGGGAAGTCAGAACCATTTGCAATTATGGCGCCTGTATCAAGAAGTTTACGCCAGGCATAGGCTCCTTGAATTCGGACTGATCCTATTCGATCTTCTGCCATATTCTTGTCACTGGTGGCGTGGGTAGCCTGCATTGATGGAATCACTCCCAATTCAGCAAAGCGCAGTATATCTTCGTAGCGAAGTATCTGGGCGTGCTCGATTCGATGACGCATTGCCTGAGTATCAGTTTCATTAATAAGACGTTCGTAGTTATCCATTACTTTTAAATTTGCGTTATCACCGATGGCATGTGTGGCAACTTGAAATCCTGCATTCATGGCAACTCGCATAAGAAACTCAAGGCGTTCGTCGTCATAGCGCAGCAAGCCGCGATTACCTGGTTCGTCCGAATAGTCATCTATCAGTGCAGCCCCTCGACTCCCTAATGCACCATCGCCTACAACTTTCACACTGCGAATAACAAAGGTGTCGTCGTCGCTGCTAAAAAATCCTTCGCCGAGTCGATCCTGATAAAGTGGATCAGATGCGGACAGCATTGCATTTACTCGAATTGGCAAAGGCCCTTCATTCACTAACTCTTTAAAAGCAGCAACAGTTTGGCTGCCAATGCCTGCATCATGCACGCTGGTCATCCCGTATGTAGCTAAACTTTCCATTGCCGTTTGCAGTGCAAACTTCTGTTCTTCGAAAGTAGGATTGGGTATTTGCGCGCTTACGTAGCGCATTGCTGTGTCGATGAGAACACCGGTAGCGTCGCCATTTTCATCTCGAATGATTTGTCCACCAGTTGGATCTTCAGTGTTGCGATCTATGTTAGCGAGTTCCATTGCTGCAGAGTTTGCCCAACCCGCATGACCATCGATGCGGGTTAGCCAGACCGGCTTGTCTTTTACTAAGGCGTCGATAGTAGCTGCTGATGGAAATTCATTACTGTCCCAAAGCACCTGATTCCAGCCGCGGCCTAGAATCCATTCCAACTCGGAATTTTCCTCAACAAAAGTCAAAACTCTCTGCGCTGCCTCTTCTTCTGAGCTTGCTCCAACTAAATCCACTCGCAGCAAACTGAATCCATAACTACCAACATGACCATGAGCATCGATAAGCCCAGGTATCAGCGTCCTGCCGTTTCCGTTGATTACGTTGTCAATATTGCTCGGTAACTCATCGTCGTTGGTATAGGTACGATCGACTTTGTCATTGGTAAATTGCAACGCAGAAAATTGAACAAGATCACGATCGCTGTTCAGTGTATAGCCGTTTAAATCAGTAATCAGCGTAGTGTCGGCAAAACTGGTTATGGCCAGACACAAAAGTGCGAGTGTCAGAGCAGACTTCTTCATAGTTCAGAACTTCATGATGTTTAGGTTTGGCTTCGAGTCTAGCATAGAGGAATTAATTAATGGCTCCCGTCAAATTTTTCCCGCTTGTTTAATTGGGGCTATCGGCTCTAAATGAAGCTGATTCTGCGAACCTCGCCACCATTGCATTGAGATTTTTAGCCAAGTAAACAGCTAGACGGAGGTGACATGTCAGTGACTTGTCTGCCAGCGCCGAGCATAAGAAGAGTTACTCTCGGTCAAAATAAGCAGCGGTCGCATTACTGGTGAATTATTAACCCAACTCTGAGGGAGTTTTCCGATGGCACTAAAAAGTATTTTTAAACTTGCTCTATTATCCCTGCTGCTAAATAGTAGCGGAGTTTTTGCGGCTGACAATACCCAAGTTAGCGAGCGGGTCAGCATTAGAGATATGCGCTATTGTGAAATTTTTGGGATATCTAGGACCAGCAATGGTTTACAGTCCGCAGCATTCAATTCTTTTCCTCTCAATGATTGTCCTCAGGACGAATGGGAAGCCATTGACTTGGAGGGAGTCAGTTCTCAGTTAGGCGCTTCTTTAGCAACAAGAAATGGCCCTCGATACTGGACGATGGATTTTATCGTCAGCAACACCGAAACAAAGGGTCAGGAATTTTTTGGCACGCTAGAAATGCGCCATGGCGCTACTGTGCTGATTGCTGCATCGGCCCCTTCAGGCCCCTCAGGTCCATATTCCAGTAGAAGTGTCGAACGCGACACTGAATTTCATTTTTATAAGGGCACACCTGTCTTCGAACTTATCGACCCTGATGGTAAAATTTATGTCATGCAATCCTATAGTGTTCAGCATGTCACCGATCAATCCTTTGCTGATCTCGCTTCTTTGGATGAACGTATTTCGTTACCTAGTGGGTGGCAATTTCGAACTCGAACGCTGGTTGAAGATCTAGTCGTTGAAGATATCAATGGTATAGCGACCGTTACGCAGGATGATTTTAGAAACACCTATCAACTTACGACGCTTACCCTAGATTAAGAAGTGGAATTACTAGATGGTATTTCGTAGCTAGTGCCCCTAAGCTAAGGGAGTTGGTGCTCAGGGGGACGATTTCTAGAGTAGCTCTGACGATATCGGTTTTAGCCAACGTGCTGATCATCTGCCAAGATTCTGTTAGTGTATCTTTCAATGACGTGGCATCGACACTGCCCCTGGGCTAGATACGAATTTAAGAGAATTGAGAAAAGAAAAAGGATGATCGCAGGGAGACTTGTTGCATCTTACCGGATTAAACTTAAGGACCATTCATAAGCCTGAAACCTTTATGGTTAAAGTAGTGAGGCTCAGTCAATAATAACGGAGAAAACAAATGAACCTTCGAGCCTTATCTATATTCAGTGCCTTATTGCTCGCCGCCTGTGGCGGCGAAACTGAACCGGTTCAACCAATTGATGTTGCTGACGCAGAGAATAGTGCAGCAGCAGAAGCTCCTAGCAACGATGCAGCAAGTGCTCCTAGTCCAGCAGCATCGTCTGGAATTCAGCAAAGCCTGCTAACAATTCCGAATGACATTTTCAGCGCACTCCCGGGAAAGAATGCCACGCGAACGGCGCTTTTTGGCGACCTGCATGTTCACACCACCTATTCGTTCGATGCTTTTGCCTTTGGCACTTTGGCGACACCTTATGATGCCTATCGTTATGCTCTAGGCGATACTATCCAGCACCCGGCTGGTTTCGATATGACATTACGCGTACCCCTGGATTTTTATGCGGTCACCGACCACGCCATGTATATGGGTGTGTCGCGTCAGACAGCGGACCCGAGTACTGAGATAGCCAGAATTATGGAATTAGACTATATGGAGAATCTCAATGCGCCGGAAAATCTAATTCCTGGTCTCTCGCCGAACCGGACCAGGGCTTTCAGTTCTTTTCTCGGTGATGCCGCACGTTTGATTGCCGATGGGACTCTTAGTCAAGACTTGGTACATGACATCACCCGCGATGCCTGGAAAGATACTGTTGCCGCCGCTGAGCAATATAACAAACCAGGTGAGTTCACGACCTTTGTTGCTTATGAGTACACCACCTCGACGGCCGACCGCGGAAATTTGCATCGCAACGTTATCTTTCGCGACGCCGATAAACTTCCCGCAGTGCCTTTCTCTCGAGTGCACAGTAGAAATCCAGAAGACTTATGGGATTGGATGGATGGCTTGCGTGATGAAGGAATTGAATCACTAGCTATTCCTCACAATTCGAACGGTTCCAACGGGCAAATGTTCAAGCTGGTGGATTGGGCGGGCAATCCGCTCGATGACACCTATTCATCGCAGCGCACTCGTAATGAACCGCTTATCGAAATCACACAAATTAAAGGCACATCGGAAACGCACCCCTTGTTATCAGATAATGATGAATGGGCCGATTTTGAAATTATGCCTTATCGCATCGCAACCACTTTGTATTCAGAACCGTCTGGCAGCTATGCGCGAGAAGCATTATTAAACGGCTTGTCGTTCGAAGACCAGGGAATGGAGAATCCTTTTGAATTCGGTTTTGTGGGTGCTTCTGATACGCACATGGCTGCCATAGGCGATGACGAATCTGACTTCTATGGCAAGACTGGGCTGCGTGATGCCACACCTCAACTGACTGGGGCAGTTCCATTGAGTGCTGAAGTGGGAGAGCGCAGACTTGAGAATACTCCGGATCAGGTTAGGGAATTTGATGGCGGTGTTTACAATACTGGATCAGCCATTACTTGGGGCGCATCGGGGATTGCCGGCGTCTGGGCTGAAGACAATACCCGAGAGTCTATCTACAACGCGTTCCGACGTAAGGAAACTTTTGCTACCACCGGCACGCGCATCAAGGTTCGTTTTTTTGGTGGATATGACTTCACCGATGAAACGCTTGCAGCACCTGATATGCTCGAGACTGCGTACAGTGAAGGTGTGTCCATGGGTTCAGATTTGTTGCCCAACGGCGACCGGGCACCGCGCTTTATTGTCTGGGCTACTCAGGATGCATTAAGTGCGCCGCTACAAAGGCTGCAGATTATCAAAGGCTGGACCGTCGATGGTGAACCCCATGAACAAGTGTTTGATGTAGCGTGTTCAAATGGCCTTTCTGTCGATTCGCAGTCTCATCGTTGCGATGATAATGGTGCGCAGGTGAACCTTGCAGACTGCTCGATTTCAACTGACGTCGGAGCGGCTGAGTTAAAAACCGTATGGGTTGATCCTGACTTTGATCCTGCCGTCCGGGCATTCTATTACGCACGTGTGCTCGAGAACCCAACTTGCCGATGGTCAACCTGGGATGCGCTCAAGGAAGGTTACGAACCGCGACCAGATTTTCCAACGACCATTCAAGAACGTGCCTATACCTCACCGATATGGTTTCGACCTAGCACGGGCTAATCATGAAATTTATGAAGAGCCACGTGTTCTGGTTTGTGGTATTGGGTAGTTTAATTTTTGTCATCGACGAACAAACTTCCGATCCGCTCGATATTATAGTTGTGGATGCTGCGCTTGAGCGGCAAGTGGCGGCGCTCTGGGCTGCACAAATACAGCGTGAACCAACCGAGGCAGAGGTAGTGAGCCTCGTCGATGATTGGGTTACTGAAGAGATCTGGCGTCGGGAGTCCATGCGGCTCAATCTGGCAGAAGAAGATGAAATTATCCGCCGGCGGATGATTCAGAAGATGCAATTTATTACCGAGCAGGAAGCCGTACTCGCGCCGACCGAAGAAGAACTCCAGGCCTATTACGAAGCGAATCACGAGAGATATGGAGTTCCATCTAGTGTTTCCTTCGAGCAACTCCAATTTCAGTCTCGCGAAGCGGCAACCGGCGCGCTTAGTGCAGGAGAATCGCTTGCCGACCTGGCGGAGTCTTCGATGCAGAGCCGGGTGAATGTCCGCCAATCACCACTGCAAGTTGCCAGTACATTTGGCCCTGAATTTACCCGGTCGCTCAATAGCTACGACGTGGCTTTGAATTGGCAAGGTCCCATAAAAAGCACTTTTGGTTGGCACCTGGTGAAGTTGCTTGAGATAAATTCCTCCTCTGTCGCGCCATTTGAGGATATTCGCGCGACTGTCCACGGCGACTACACCTATGAATCACGATTGCAGGCCCAAGCAGACTTCATCGAACAAGTGCGTTCGAACTATGACATCGTTCGCAAAGAAGAGTAAGAAGAAGGATAGATGATCAGTAAGGGGTTCCTAAAGTCTAGCAGTTTGGTTGCTATTCTATGGCTACTTGCCTTGCAATGTTTCGCCCATGAGATGCGCCCGGCGTTTGCTCAGCTCGTTGAAACAGAAGAGGGTATCTCAGCGACGCTGCGTCAACCTCTTGTTCGTGGGTTTCGTCCAGACTTAGCCTTGGATCTTGGAGGCTGTCGTTTAGGAGCTGAAATCATCAGCCAGCGTCAAGAAGGCACCTTGATTCAAAGCTGGCAAGAATACTGTGATCAAGCACTCTCGCAATCCACGCTCGCTATTCGAAACCTGTATCCAGGTGTTAGTGAGGTGCTAGTGAGCATCACGCATCTTGACGGCAGTGTGCAACGTTTTGTTGTTAGGCCTGACAACCCAGTTGTGAATTTAGGTGAAGCCGATTCTCCTCTACTTCCAGCTTATCTCGAGTTGGGTATAGAGCACTTGCTGGCGGGACTCGACCACGTCTTGTTCGTCATTGCGTTAATGGTTTTGATTACAGATAGATGGCGACTAGTTGCAACTATTACTGCATTTACAATTGCTCATTCTATAACGTTGGCACTTTCTACCTTTGAACTACTGCAAATTTCTCAATCTGCGGTAGAAGCGCTGATCGCGCTGAGTCTGCTTTTCATGGCAGTTGAGATGTTGAGCAAAACCTCCTCGTTAACCGCCAACTATCCGTGGTTGATTTCTTTTGGCTTTGGGCTCATACACGGCCTAGGCTTCGCTGGCGTACTCCGTGAAGTAGGTTTGCCAGATGACGCTGCACTTTGGGCATTGTTGTTGTTTAACATTGGCTTGGAAATAGGACAATTGATGGTAGTTGCTGCGTGCCTCTTCCTGGGTTTCCTAATTCGTTATTGGCGACGAAAAATAACTGTTGCACCAGACGTTAGTCTGAGCAATTTGCTGCCTGCCTATTTCATTGGCCCAATCTCTGTTTGGTGGCTACTTCAGAGACTGCCTATTCTGAGTTAGCAAAACTGGTGACAGGCACATTGCAATGCAGGGAGGACTGACTCCAGATTTCGTGGATCAATCTGAATCGCCTGGGGTATTGTTCTGAAGCAAAGGCTTATTTATTATCCATTGGGATGCATTCTGCAGATACTAGGTATTCAATATGCAAAAACTAAATAATGGCTTCTTTTTCTGTGGGCTCTTTTTACTGGCTCAATCGGCGCTTGGTCAATCCGCGATGGATATGCATTCCTCCAGCTCTTGTTTAGTCGGGCAAGCTGATCAAGCATGGATAGGAGGTGCTGAATTTATCATGGGTGACGACACTACTTATCGAGAAGAAGGGCCGGCTCACGCAGTCACCGTATCTGGATTCTGGATTGATGCCCATGAAGTGACTAACGCACAATTTGCAAAATTTGTTGAAGAGACCGGCTATGTCACTGTTGCCGAACAAAGTCCCGATCCTGCTGACTGGCCAGACGACGTACCAGCAGAACTTCTGCAGCCTGGTTCCGTATTGTTTGTTCCGCCGGTTCAAGGCCAGACTGCAGAAAGTTGGTGGTCTTGGGTAGCGGGAACTAACTGGCGCCACCCAGAAGGTCTAGATAGCAACATTGAAGGCAAAGACAACTACCCAGTTGTTCATATCGCCTTCGACGATGCAGAAGCGTATGCAAAGTGGGCAGGACGCTCTTTACCAACCGAGGCACAGTTTGAGCTGGCGGCGCGTAATAAAAGAAATAGTAGATACGCGTGGGATGGCAATGAGCTAGCCCCCGATGGCCACCATCATGCCAATACCTGGCAGGGCTCCTTTCCTGTGGAGAATAAGCAAGAGGATGGCCATGCGGGCCTCGCACCGGTGGGTTGTTTTGAGCCAAATGATTACGGCGTTTATGACCTTATCGGAAATGTTTGGGAGTGGACTTCCAATTGGTACAACCCCGAACACGATCCTAATGACTCTTTGAATCCAGCGGGGCCTTCGCAGCAAGAGAGCTTCAGCAGCAATCACGGTCCAGCCATAGCCCGCGTTATCAAGGGAGGTTCTTTTTTGTGTGCCGAAAATTATTGTCTTCGATTCCGACCCGCGGCAAGACAAGCACAAGATAGCGGACTGGGTACGAGTCATATTGGGTTTAGGACGGTGCTAAATATCGAATAGAAGGGTGACGCATACATTAATTGTTATAGTACCAACCCAGATTTACTAAAGGCGATTCTGAAAAAATAGATGAAAATTTCTCCCGCACTCTGCCTTGCCAGTCTCATAATCATGTTGCCTGTGGTCACTAACGCTCAGGTCGACTCCGCTTCCCGCCAACCCAATATCGTATTCATCTTTGCTGATGACCTTGGAATCGGGGACACAGGTGTCTACGGCAGTACAATTATCGATACGCCGAATATAGATGCGCTTGCTGCCAGTGGTGTCCGCTTTACCCAGGGTTACGTATCTCACCCCGTCTGCAGTCCGTCTCGAGCCGGACTCTTAACCGGTCGCTACCAGCAACGGCATGGCTGGGAATTTAATCCGGCTGGCCGGGATACGGACAACGGGATTGCACTGGACCAAGTTACGATAGCCGATGAACTGGGTGAGCGTGGTTACGCCACAGGCATGATTGGCAAGTGGCACCTGGGACAGCAGGAGCAATATCATCCAATGAGCCGCGGCTTTGATGAGTACTTCGGGGTGTTGGCGGGCGGTTCCCAGTTTTTCGAGACCCTGCCTGAGGGCGGCGCCTATGCAGGGACCCGTGGGGCGCCGGTAAATCGATCGGCCTATAACGCAGTCTACCGCGGGCGGGAGAGAGTCCAGGTAGATGAATACCTTACCGATGTCTTTACCGAAGAAGCCGTCTCCTTTATCGATCGCCATGCCAATGACCCCTTCTTTCTTTACCTCAGTCACACGACTCCGCACACACCATTGCAAGCTACCAAACCCTATCTCGATCGTTATGGCCATGTGCAGGACATGGCCACGCGAGTGTATGCCGCTATGGTTTCATCACTTGACGACAGTGTCGGAAAAGTGGTCGAGAAACTAAAAGAGATCGGCCAGTATGAAAACACGCTAATCGCCTTCCTCAGTGACAACGGCTGTGCCGGTTATATTGACAATGCCTGCTCCAACCTGAATTTCGCCGGCTTCAAGCGCTACCACCAGGAGGGAGGTATACGCATTCCATTTCTGTTGAGTTGGCCCAACGAATTGCCCAATAACAAACTCTATGACAAGCCGGTTATTTCCCTCGACCTGATGAGCACGTTTACCGCAGCCGCAGGTGACAGGGTCGAAACCGAAGACAGCGTGAATCTTCTCCCCTACATAAAGGGAGAACGAAGCGACGATCCCCATGAGTTCCTGTTCTGGCGTGCCGGACCTACTCAGGCGATCAGGGATCAACGATGGAAACTGATCAAATACAAGCTGACGGATTTTACTGAAGCTGATCTGAACGATACCGGTAGGCTCGATCCACCAGCGGGAGGTTGGGCGACGGGCACGCCGCTGGGTCTGATCACGCTGCTCTACGATCTACAGAATGACCCGCAAGAGTCAAACAATGTGGCTGGTCAGCACCCCGACATCGTGCAGCGACTCGAGGCCGAGCACGCCAGGTGGAATGACGAATTGCCACCGCCTGATGAGACAATATTGCCGGCGATTCGTTCTACCCTGACTGATGTTGACGGCAAAACAGTACAATTGATCTTCTAAGCTAGCTCCTGATCGCTTGATTCGACCGTTCTTACAAAATAGCGAGAAAAAATAATGCATGCCTACCACTCAGCCCGATCACTTTTACTCGCACTGCTCGTTACTGGAACTCTGCTGGGCTGCTCGCCCGAAGAACAATTCACGGAAGTCAGTCAAGAGTTCAACCGCGATGACTACATGTCTAGCGAGCTACGCGCCAGAGTGGAGGCACTAAAAAGCGCCGTGGCAAGCGAAGCAACCAGTGAAAACACCATCGCCGAGCGAGCCGGTTTGTTAGCCGACTGGGTAGATGCTTATGCCCTAGCAGGTGGTGAGGTCGGCGTAGATGCAACGCGAATTCGCTTGCAGTCTACTTTGCCTCCTCGCGGCAGACAGGCCGTGAATCAGAGCCGCAACGTGGACCGATTCGTGCGGGAATTCATTCTGCGGGATGAGGATGGTGCCCTGGGCTTGCTCAGATCGGACAATCTTGGGCCGTTTGTTGCCGGCACTATGGACACTCTGAGTCAAACCTGGCGGGTCGGCACCCGATCCATGGCGATTGGCGGAGGCTTCTGGGTAGCGCGGCACTTCTCAGCAAATTTCGGCATATTCCAATCGGAGGATCCATCTGCGGCCGGTTATATCTCAATCGAAACAACCGATGATGATGCGGTTTTCGAACCGGAAACGATTATGGCATCCGGTCCCCACGGTGGCTTCCGTTCCCCGCAGCCGGCCATCGCTTTTCGTCTCGTCGCAGGGGAGCTTGATCAAGGGTCAAGTGTCACTATTACCTATGGTGACCAACGCCAGGGCGGTCCCGGTATTCGCCTACCCACATTCGAGAGTGAACGCATGCCACTGCCACTCTATGTTGATCTGGACGGCTCCAGCGAATGGCGCTCTCTGCCCATCACACCTTTCGTGGTCATTGGAGGCGAAGCGGTTGGTGTACATGGCTTCGGACCTAGCATCGTAGAACCCGGTGAGAATTTCGAGTTATCGGTACGTGCGCAAGACCAATTTTTCAATCGCGCCACCGGTGCAATCCCGGCATTTGAGGTTTTAGTTGATGAAGAAGTGGTAGCCACCACAGCCGGTAGCGATGCCATAACCGTGCTGGATTTGAGTGTGACTGAACCTGGCCCCCATTGGATTTCACTGCGCAGCATCGATGGCCGCATCACTGGCATTGGCAATCCAATTCTGGTTGAAGATGACCCTGAGTATCGAATTTATTGGGGCGATACCCATGGTCACTCGGGTTATTCAGAAGGCATCGGCACTGTCGACTACTTTATGCGATTCGCTCGCGATGATGCTCGCCTGGATTTCGTCACTCACTCAGAACACGATGTCTGGCTTGATGCCGGAGAATGGGAGCTTATTCGCAAGACCAGCGCCGAATACGATGAACCAGGTAAGTTCATACCCTACCTGGGTTGGGAGTGGACCCGACACACTCGCTTTGGTGGGCATCACAATGTTCTGTTTCGCGAGATCAAGGATCAAATGCCAGTCTCGGGACTGAGTTATCCCGTACTGTCGGCACTCTATGCCGAGTTACATGAACGCCATGACGCAGACAACATCGTGGTGATTCCCCATGCGCATAATCCCGGCGACTTCCGCCAGTCTGACCCGCAACTCGAACCCATCATCGAGATAATGTCCATGCACGGTTCATTTCAGTGGTTCATGAAGAGTTATCTGTCACATGGTCATGAAGTTGGTGTGGTTGCGGCTTCTGATGACCACCTCTCTCGTCCGGGTTACTCGGCACCCAACAGGGATTCTCTGGCACAACGTGGAGGCTTGGGTGCAGTGCTGGCGCCAGAGCGTTCAAGAGATGCGATCTTTGACGGCATGAAAGCCAAGCGCACTTACGCCACAACGGGTGACCGTATTATTCTAAAGATGGATGTCAATGGCACTACCATGGGTCAGCGAGGCAGCTATAGTGAGACTCGAATCCTTAGTGGCCGCGCTATTGGCACTGCCCCTATCAAGTCGGTGCAGCTGTACAAAAATGATGAAGAAATATGGCAGCAGGAATATCTTTTGGAAGACTCTCCAGGCAGTGAACAGGAATTGCTATTGAGTTTTACCTCCGATCCCACACCTCATTTCAACGGTGATGCACCTCGTGGATGGCGACATTGGCGCGGAGAAATGACAGTGACTGGAGCTGAACTGAAGACTGCAACGGCTATGGATTTTGTAAATCCTACAACTCAAGCAATAACTAGCGCCGGCAACACGACACGCTTCAGCACTCACACCCGCGGCGATACCAGTTCCATTCGGCTTAGTCTGTCAGATGTGCAAGCAGACGCTACCATTACACTAAACCTTGAAGAAACAACTGAGACCGGATCGGCTCCACCTTTCTATCGTGTCCATGCCACCATCCCGGCCACCCGAGTTGAAATTTCACTTAGTGATATAGTCGATGGCCGGTTAACTCGAAATATTCCGCAATCAGACTATCCCGACGACAATATCACCATCCGCAGGGTCATCAATGGTGGCACACGCGACGTGAACTTTGCATTGACTGATACCGATAATCCTGATCAAGGCGACTACTATTATTTCAAGGTCGAGCAGGCCAACGATGCAGTCGCCTGGTCAAGCCCGGTTTGGGTGGGAGGATTTTCATCACAGTGAGAATCAGCACCGTAACGATTCTCGTCAAACAGGGTTGTATAAATTTCTAGCTGGCCCAACTTGATGAAAACAGGTGAATTATGACTAACAAGAACAAACCGAACTGGTATTTGCCGCCTCCGGCGCATACTTCAGTGGGACGCGGACAACTCAGTGAAAATTTAAGGAGGAATTTTTGCAGTTGAAAAAAAAAGCCCGACTACCCCAAGGTAGTCGGGCTGTGAACAAAAACTGGTAGAGTTTATTCTCCGCCTTCTGCTTCAACATAGCGGAAGAAGCCAAAGAACATTTCTTGCCAGGTTTGTTCCCCCCAGGTTAGTGTTTGTGAAGGGTCTGGATTGTATGGATTCATGTCGGAATTATCAAAAGTTCCGCGAAATACCAATTCAGTGCCAGCTGGCAAAAATAATGGTTCTTTAAAATCATAAGTTTTTTGCCAGTTAAACTGATAGTTAGGAACGTTCAATACTTCCTCGATCCGACCATCTGGATATTTTAATTTAAAGTTTGCATCGGAACCGCGGTAGTGCATATGCGGTCCCACCATAGTCAAGTAAGAATCTGTCCGGAATTTCTTTGAGGCTACCATTTCATGGTTGCCCTCAAATGGTGGAATATTAATATCGAGATCCGCAGCTGATCCACCTAAGATTGGTCTATCCGGAGCTTCATCCATCAAGTAAATGCCAATTTCAGAAGCGTCGACGGCTTCTTTGCCCGAGGTTGTATAGTGCATTTGCAACAACAAACCACCACCAGCTTCTAGCGGATAACCAGAACCTTCGGGGTACAGGTTCAATTCATTACCAGGGGCATAGGCACCAAGACCAATTCCTTGATTTAGAATTCCAAATTGACTAAGGCCGTCTGCGCCGTAAGAGAACGCAATGATGTGGTGCAAGACTGTTGGATCACCCGCTTCGAATTCAACAGCTTTTACCCAAACATCTTCTTCCAAATCAAGCGGAATGGTTAAGTTGCGGTAATCTTGAACGCCAGTCGCAGGGATTTGCTGAGCTGGAATTTGAATGATTAGATCAGGCTCGCCATTTATCCATTTTTCTGGTTTGGATATTAACGCGGCTAAAGGATCGGAGCTGTCGCTGTTGATGGAACCATTGTCAATCCAACTGATCAGCTTTTGTGTCTCTTCTACGGTAATGTGGTTTACCCCGTGAAAGCTATCAACGTATTCGCTGTCGATTTGGCCAGGAGGCATACGTTTTGTGATTAAAGTTTCTCGAATCATAGGTGACCACCCCTGAATCGTCTGATGATTGTTCATCGCGAAAGGTGCAATACCACCTTCCTGGTGACAAGTTACACACCGCTGTTCAAGAATCGGGGCAATGTCGGCTGCATAGGAAACAGAACTTTCAATTGCCGTTTTTGCAGAAAAATCAATTTTGTCACCTTTACTTGCAAGCTGATTTCCAGACATTTCAGTACCGGAAAAAACTGACGTTAGTGCTTCGCTTAAGTAAGAACCCTCTCTGCGCTCGGATCGGGAACCCTCAGCATGGCGGCTGCTAAGAGCGCCGCGGTAAATAATCTCGAGCGCTTTAGGATCAATAACTACAACTTCAGCCGCTAGAGTAATGCCCAGCTCTGCAGTGACTAGTTGAGTTTCATCCATGAGAATTCTGAAAGGAATGTCTTCGTCTGTTGCTTCCTCTCTCATAGCGATCTTATCAGTCGAGCCGGTTACATCCATTATTGCAATTGCAACTGCCTGGTCGGCAAATTGCTCAGCGATGTCACTAAGATCAGAGATAGCTCGGCGAGCATCGCGACTATCGGCATCGTAAGCTAGCAGGACAACGGCGTCCTGGTTTGAATGACGGCTAAGCTGGAAAAATCTTCCGTCCGCATCGACTAGCGAAAAATCACTAATGCGCTCTGCCGCATAGGCGCTGGTACCTGCTATTGCACTAAGTAATCCTGCTACTAAGGCTTTAGATAGGTTTGGTAATTTAAGCATTTGGCTTTCCTCAGCTTCTTTATAGACAATTTAATGTTCGTGCACTGATGAGTATACTAGATAACAATGTATCGGAGTGCTTCCTAAAAATTAAAAACCCCTTAAAATTTCAATAATCGTGTAGCTATTTTATCGCAGACTCCAGCAAGGTCTTTCTTAAAATGCCACCTAAGGGTTACGTTTAATTTTGGAAATTAGATTAATCGGCCCCTGAATTATCGATTTGCCCACACTATTTTAGTGCGAACTCCATAGATAAATTCAAATTTTAACCATACAATCTCTACGGTTATTAGACTCTAGGGAGGCAAAACAGCTGTGACTTTCCGAGCGCTGGTTACTGACATTTAGGAAAGTTAAGGGAAATCAGTTTTATGCTTCGAATATTCTCGTTTCTAGTAACCTTTGTAAGCGTGCTATTTAATGCCGCCGCGGTGGCTCAAAATTATAAGATCGCGCATTGTTATCGTGGCTGCCCCCTTGGTGGTAGTTCCGAAAATCACCTAATTATTCGCCCAATCTACGCGCTGTCTTTCAACACCACGACAAAATCTGCCGACTGGGTCTCTTACACTGTATCGCCAGAGTCAATTGGAATAGCCTCTAGTTTGTCCAGGGCGCCAATCGCTGATGAGTATGTCAGTGAGACACTTAAGCAGGAAGATTTTTTTAATTCTGAAATACAGGGATTAATACGTGCTCAATATGTGCCTCTGGTGGATTTTGCCGGAAGTCCTTACTGGAATGAAGTGAATTACTTAACCAATACTGTAGCTCGAACATCAAGTTTAAGCCAGGGAGCATGGTATGGTTTGGATTGGTCGATTCGAAACTATGTAAATAGAAGAGATGAGGTGTATGTAATTACTGGTCCTATTTTTGAGGAAGGTTCTAACCTTACTTTGCTACGAACTAACAACCCTCATCGGGTACCAGATGCTTTTTTCAAGATAGTAATTACAGAAGAAGGAAAGGGCGCTGCTTTTCTAATGAAACAGGAGTCGCCAGTCCATCGACATCATTGCGAAATGCGTTCAAGTATTAGGGAAATTGAAAATCTAACTGGCCTTGATCTCTTTCCAGGAATGATTGAGGTTATCGAAGAGTCGGCATTTATAGAGCTAGGATGTGATTAACTTACTGAATTTCGATTAGAAAGTAGTCGTCGTTTACTAATTCGCGAATCATCCGGTCCAAGGCGGCATGCACCGCGGCAACCATGCCATCCTCAACTGGTGCGGTACCTCTGCCAAAAAGAGTAGTCTCCCAAATTGTGCGGCCCCTGCCCTGAAGTGCGATATTCGTTCGGATCGTTAATTGCAAAGTTTCGACGCCGCTTCTATCTACAGTATCTAATTGTGAACTAACAATGCGCCCCACTAGTTGCATGTCAGCTCCTGAATCTGCAAGTTCAGCGCCGCCATGCTCGAACCCTTGAATGAGAGAGTTACGAACGATGTCTGTCAAGGGCGCCTCCGCTGTATATCCTTCGGCTATTAAGTTTGGATTATTATCACCGCGATCATCTGTAACCGCGCCAATGCCTAAGGAAACTCTGAGGCTGCTGAAATCGGTCGTGTGATTAGCTCCATAGGAATAATTCACGTTGATTTCTTCTGCAGCAATTACTGAAAAACTGAGCAACGTAAATATCACGAGGATTAATTTTCGCAGATTCATATAAGTTCTCTCTACAGGCCAAGTCAGATTTCTAGACGTGAGAATAATTGAGCAGAGGCATTGATACAAGCCAAATACCAACTTTGCCCTCGCAACTTATGAGGCTAGGTAATAAAAAGGCTAGTATTTTCTGCCCTTAGTTTGACCAGATTCAGTTTAGTGCAATTCCGCGTCCGGCCAAGGCGCACCCGTGCGGTGCTCAGTCAATGGTTTTAAGCCTTGAAAGAGAAATTTTTGAGCGCGTTTGCCTTCGTAGGTTTCAGTTGTGTAAATATTGCCTTGTGAATCTGTCACTATACTGTGAGTACCAAAAAATAGGCCAGGCTGTCTGCCGCCATCTCCAAATTCGGCCAGCACTTCAAGTGATTCTCGCTCTAATATGTGTACTTTGAAATTGGCACCGTCAGCCACATAAATAAATTCTTGGTCATCGTCATGGGAAAAAGAAATATCCCAGGTAGAGCCTGCTAGAGTAAGAGGGGCCACTTGTCCTTCTTTGACAAAAGTGCCATCAGGCCTGAATACCTGAATGCGATCTGCTCCGCGATCACAAACATAAATTAATCCATCATTGGACGGCTCAGCACAGTGTACAGGCCCTACAAATTGATCTGGTAATGGAGCATTAGGGTCATAAACAACACGCTCATCAACAGGCTCATTTCCATAGGCCCCCCAAAATCTTTTAAAGGCGCCTGTAGCCACATCGACCACCGCAACTCGCTTGTTGCCATAGCCATCGGCGAAATAGGCTTCGTTAGCTGAGGCATCAATGGCAATTTCTGCCACCCGACCAAAGGAATCGGTGCTCAAGCTATCTATTGGCTCTCCTGGTATTCCGATTTCCCTGACAAATTGGCCGTCACGAGTGAACACGAGAACGTGAGAGTCGCCACCACCGTTTCCCCCAATCCAGACATTGCCATCTGGTGCAACTTCGATTCCATGATTAGACTCAGGCCAGGTATACCCGTCACCAGGGCCACCCCATGCGTTTATTAGATTACCTTCTTGATCGAATTCCAAAATAGGTGGTGCAGCAGAACAGCATTCGGCGCGGCCTAGATCTATGCCAAGTTCTTGATTCATGAACATGGCGTCTTGATCACGATGCACAATATATAAATGGTCTCTTTCATCTACAGCAATGCCAATGGTTCGCCCCAAAATCCATTTATTAGGTAGGGGCTGCGGCCAGTAAGGATCTACTATAAATTGCGGGGCTAAACGATCATTACTAACGGCTTGCGCTGATTGTTCGAATAGGCTCTCACCGATGTATAGTGCTGTAAACACTGCGATGGCGGCTGTGCCCGTGAGAATGGATTTTATCGTTTTAGGCATCGCGGTTTTCCTCTGAGAATTGAGACTAGCGAATAGCTCGACATTAGCACCAAAAAGACAGTGAAGAAACAAGCAAGCCCCCTATTCTATAAAACATAAAAAAACCCGGTCACTTTTCGGTGACCGGGTTTTTGACTTTGCTCTTTAAAAAGTTTTTACAGCTCGTCAGCTGGCCAAGTAGGTGCACGCTCGCGTACGGTTACTGGCTGGATTCCTTGGTAGAGGAACTTCTGAATACGCTTACCTTCGTAAGTTTCAGTAGTGTAGATATTGCCTTCAGAGTCAGTGTCAATACTGTGTGGGGCGAAGAACAAACCAGGCTGTCTGCCGCCGTCACCAAAGGTATATAAGACTTCCATTGACTCACGATCAATGATTGAAATCTTAAAGTTCTGACCATCAGCCAAGTAGATAAATTCTTGGTCATCATCTGGCGAGAATGCGATATCCCATGTTGAACCTTGGGCAAGAGTAGCCGGGTTGTAGATAGCTTCTCTTACGTAAGTGCCATCGGTGCGGAAGACTTGCACTCGGTCGGCTCCACGGTCGCATACGTAGACTAGGCCGTCATTCGAAGGCTCGGCACAGTGGACAGGACCACGGAACTGCTGTGGGCCAGGCTCGCCTGGGGTATACGTTACATCGGCATCGTCATCAGGAGTATTTCCATAAGCACCCCAGTGGCGCTTGAAGGCTCCGGTAGCTAGATCGACGACAGCAACACGCTTATTGACATAACCGTCTGCAAAGTACACTTCGTTAGCAGAGGCATCGATAGCAATTTCAGCTACACGCCCGTAGGCAGTTGTGCTGTTGCTATCCATTTCCTCTCCAGGCATACCAACAGTGCGGATGTATTCTCCGTCCCTGCTAAATACCAAAACGTGAGAGTCTGGTCCGCCATTACCGCCGATCCAAACATCACCATTTGGTGCTACATCAATACCGTGATTTGATTCAGGCCATACGTAAGGTGCGCCTTCTACAGGACCACCCCATGCGTTAATGAGATTACCTTCAATATCGAATTCTAAGATTGGCGGTGCCGGGGTGCAGCATTCTGCAACTCCAGAGTATAAACCAATCTCCTGTATTCTCATGAATTGAGATTCTGTGTTTCGATGGACCGCAAAGATGTGGTCTCTATCGTCTACGTCAACCCCTATCGTGTTTCCCTGAACCCAGTGGTTGGGGAGGGGTTTCGGCCACAATGGATCCACTAAAAAGTGGGGGGCCATGACGTCATTGTTAGCAGCAACAGCGGGCTCTTGTAGTTGAGATTGCCCAACTCCAAGCGCAACCAGTGCAACTACCAGAGTCGCTCCTATAAATACTTTAATCTTTGTCATTTTTATTTTCCTCTTAATGCCCGTCGCGTGACAGGCTGCAAAACTCCTAGAGCAGTGGTTGAGTATACTGTCTTATTTGTAGACAGTATACTCACAAGCAATTTTTTAAGATGGGCACTTGTAAGAATTTGTAACACTAACAATTGAATGCGGAAATGGGCCCTGTAACCGGGGTATCATGCTCGTGGTAAATTCCAACTAAGATACTGTTTTTAATAAAAAATAATAGGTCATGATGAAGTACAAAATACCTCTGAAGAACACTTTTTCTGTACACAAGAACCTGAGATTTATTTTGGTCTTGGCCATGCTGTGGATACCTAATCTGGTACTTGCTCATGACATCCCTTCCCGTGTCACTGTATACGCATTCGTCAAGCCTGAAGGCAACGAGCTTACAGCTCTACTAAGAGTGCCGATGGAGGCCTTTGGTGAGGTTAGCTTTCCTTTGCGCGGTCCCGGCTTTTTGCAGTTCTCCGAAGCTCAATTCGAATTGAATGATGCGGCACGAATTTACATTACCGAATCGATGCACTTTTTTGAAAATGGTGTTGAGTTAACAGAAAAAGAGCTTCGGCTTGCCCGAGTCTCGTTACCTTCGAATAGATCTTTCACGACCTTCGAAGAAGCGATGGAAAATATCCAAAGCCCCCCTCTTGACGATACGACTAATTTGTTCTGGCGCCAGGGGGTCTTAGATGTTTTGGTGACGTTTCCGATTGAATCTGATCAATCGGATTTTTCCATTGACCCTCAACTGGGAACCCTTTCAGCTCAAACTACAACGGTGTTGCGATTTATTTTGCCTAATGGTGCTGAGCGAGTGTTTAATTATCTCGGCAATCCTGGGCTGGTAGAGCTTGATCCTCGTTGGCATCAAGCTGCATTTCGCTTCATTACCATGGGGTTTGAACATATTCTGGAAGGAATTGATCACTTACTGTTTCTCTTCTGCTTGGTTATACCGCTGCGCTCGATGCGAGCGTTAATTCCTGTAGTGACTTCATTTACCATTGCTCACTCCATCACCTTGATTGGTTCAGCATTTGGAATAGCACCGAGTTCGCTTTGGTTTCCACCCTTGATCGAAACTCTAATCGCTTTGTCGATAGTTTATATGGCATTTGAAAATATAGTCGGGGCTAGATTAGAGCATCGATGGATTGTGACATTTGCATTTGGCTTAGTTCATGGATTCGGATTTTCGTTCTTATTCAGCGATACGCTGCAATTTGCCGGTGGTCATTTGTTCTCTTCTTTGTTGGCATTTAACATAGGTGTCGAACTTGGTCAGCTCTTCATACTGATACTGGTAATTCCAGTTCTCAATTTACTCTTTAAGTATTTTGTGAAAGAGAGAATTGGAGCCATATTGCTCTCAGCCTTACTTGCTCATAGTGCTTGGCACTGGATGTTAGAAAGAGGAGCCACGTTGGGGCTGTTCCAGTTCCAGATGCCTATTTTTGACTCTCTGTTCTTTGCATCTCTTATGCGTTGGGGGATGATGTTAATAGTTATCGTTGCCGCTCTTTGGGCTATGTATGAGTTGTTTAGGAAGTTCTCTCTTATTGAGTCTTTTTCCGACTATAGCTATCGTCAGAAAGCTAGAAGCGAAGCGAAATAATTGTATATGGCTTTAGTTAAAAAGTGCCAGATAGAACATTTAAGATTGATGAGTATGGGTGCTCGAGACTAACTTCCAACTGCAAGATTTGGGTGCTAGGTAGCCCATAGTCGTAATCAGTAAAGTTAGAGTTAAAAAGTGCTGATGCCAATTAAGGAAGCCAGAAATGAAAAAAATAAGCTGGGTGTTTTCGCTGCTAGTCGCGACTTTGATGACGATAGAAGTCAGTTTAGCAACTGACAGAGTTGGCAATTTTGCATTGCTGGACCATCAAGGAAACTACCACCAACTAAGGAAGTATGGTGATAGTAAGGCCCTAGTGATTATATCTACTGCAGCGAGTTGTATAGAAAACATTGAAAAACTTCCTAAGTATCGTTTACTGAGAACTACTTGGGAACGTCAAGGCATAAGTTTTCTAGCCATTAACTCATCTTCAAAAGACGACCTTGAGTCAGTTCGTCAGATGGACATGCTGCACAATGTAGACCTGCCAATTCTGATGGATAGTAGTCAGCTGGTTGCAGAAAGTCTTAGTTTGTCCAAGGCGGGTGAAATCATCGTTCTTGAGCCTAAGAGTTTTGCAGTTTTATATCGAGGCGGTTTGGATATCGATCCACGAAGAGCGCGCCCGGATCGCAACATTACAGAAGTTAAAGGCACTAGCTTTCTAACAGATATTTTAGCGGCAGCGGTTGCTGGGGAGCTGGACTCTGCTGATGCAACTATTGAAACCCCCGCTGTGGGCTGTGATTTAGCATTTCCAATGCTGGATAAACACGCCATGAGCACACCGGATTATGCAACCGAAGTTGCGCCAATTCTTGAAGAGAAGTGCGTGACTTGCCATATTGAAGGTGGTATCGCACCTTTCGCCATGGATTCTCATATGATGGTTCAGGGTTGGTCACCGATGATGAAGGAGGTCATCATGACCAAGCGTATGCCTCCAGCTCAAGTAGATCCGAGTATTAATCATTTCACAAATGCTCGATACATGGAGCCCAATGAATTACAAACACTAGTGCATTGGATTGACGCTGGCGCTCCCAGAGGGGACGGTGAAGTTGATCCTCTAACTAGAATTAATAAGTCAGAAACATTATGGGAGTTGGGCGAACCAGATTATGTCGTTGAGGTTCCAGCTTTCGCAGTTCCTGCTACTGGTGTGCTGGACTATGAAAATGTCACTATCAATCTTCCATTCAAACAGGACGTTTGGGTTAAATCTGTACAGCATATTCCTGGTGATCGAAAGGTATTGCACCATTTATTAAGTTATATCGTCCCTGGAGACTATGAGGAAAGAATCGTTGAGGGTGAAAATGACAGCTATCGTGAATTCTTGGAGGGTTATGCCCCAGGAAAAGATGAAGCGGTAAGCTATCCGGATGACGCTGGTATGTTTATACCAAGTGGCAGTGCTGTTCAGATGTCATTGCATTACACAACATTCGGAAAAGAAACTGTCGACAGGACGCGGTTAGGCCTCTATTTCGCTGAAGAAAAACCAAAATTCCAATATTCAACTTATTCTCTCAGTCATGGTGGAAGAAATATTGTCATTCCGCCCGGTGAGAAAGAACATAAGATGAGTGCGTCTCATGTATTTGAAGATGAAATCATGCTGCATGGACTTAGACCTCACATGCACTACCGCGGCAAACACATGCGTATGAGTGTTGTTTATCCCGATGGCTCAAAAGATGACATTATAAATGTGCCAGACTATAACTTTGCCTGGCAGCCTACCTATCGACTTTCAGAGCCAATGCTTCTTCCGGCCGGGTCGCGAGTAATGGTTGAAGGCGCTTTTGATAATTCTCATTACAACTTAGGCAACCCAGATCCGGATGCTGAAGTTAGGGGCGGCGCACAAAGCTGGGATGAAATGTTTATAGGATATTTTTCATACCATAAAACTGAGGTTAACTAATTAGCAGCGCAAGTGCTTTTTTATTTAGGCTTCTTGTGTAATTAATCTCTATTTGAGATGAGGCGCAGAATTCACCTTACTAAACCATGTCTTGGAGATGCCTATTTTTGGTGACATAGTTTAAACTTATGTTCTTGTCACGCTTTTCGGAGTTTCATCTAATGAGAAAGCCTTTCCAATTCGTTACTGCTATTGCCTCTGCTCTGTTAATTAATTCAGTAGCAGCGCTGCCTGATCGTGTAGGTGACTTTTCGCTCTTAGATAGCGAAGGTGATTTTCACCAGTTAAGTCGTTACCGTCATCAAGACGCTTTGGTTCTGATGTCTTATGACAGTAGTTGTTCGAGTATCGATGGGGCTTTGGCTCAATTCAAAACAATGCAGTCAGCTTTTGCGGATCAGAAAGTTTCCTTTGCGTTGATAAATTCTTCACTTGAAGCAAATATTGAGAATATTCGAGCAGAGAGAGCTCGGCTTGGGGCTGATGTTTCGTTGCTTTTAGATAGCGGCCAACTGGTTTCTGAAACACTCTCACTTAGCAAAACTGGTGAGTTAGCAATTCTAGATCCGGACCGATTAACCATTGTTTATCGTGGTGGAATTGAAGCCGCTGCTTCGCAAGTATTGATGGATGAGATTCGGGGAAATCTAGACTCTACTACGGTAATGCAAGCAAATGGTTGCGATATCCAGTATCCGGCCAAGCGACAGCACACTGATTTAGTCCCTGACTATGCAACAGAAATTGCGCCTATTATCGGCGAGCAGTGTGCATCATGTCATCGTGAAGGTGGCATAGGTCCCTTCGCGATGGACAGTCATTTAATGCTGCAAGGTTGGTCACCAATGATAAGGGAAGTGTTGCTTACTAAGCGCATGCCGCCTACTCAAGTTGATCCCAATATTGGTCATTTTAGTAATGCGAGATATATCTCTGATGCTGATTTGCAGAAGCTCGTTCATTGGATTGATGCAGGCGCACCAAAGGGAGTAGCTGCAGTTGACCCCTTGACAGAAATTCAATTCCCAGATCGCAGAGAATGGCAGTTAGGAGAACCTGACTATGTTATCACCGCGCCGAAACATGAAGTGCCAGCTACTGGTGTGCTTGACTATATCAATGTTGATGTAGATCTCCCGTTTGAAGAAGACAAATGGGTAAAGGCAGTCCAATACATTGCTGGTGACGAATCTGTTTTGCATCACCTGCTTAGTTATGTCACAGCCCCGCAAGAAGTTGCTGAAGGTGAGGCAGCACAAGGTAATGTTGCGACCCGTTTTCTCGAAGGCTATGCCCCGGGCAAAGTGGATGCTATGACCTTTCCAGAAAACACGGGTGTGTTTATTCCAGAAGGGCATAAATTAAGTATGCAGTTCCACTACACAACTAATGGCCGTGCAACTTCGGATGAAACTATCTTGGGTCTATATATGTACGATGAGCCTCCGATGTATGAAAATTTTACACAATCGGTTTCAGGAATGTTTCGTATTCCTCCTTATGAGCAGGATTATGAAGCGTCTGCTCGATATGTATTCAATGAGGAGGTCGTAGTGACGGGCTTGCGCGCGCACATGCATTTCCGTGGCAAGGACATGAAGTTCAGTGCCGAGTATCCTGATGGCAGCATGGTTGATTTGTTAAGTGTGCCAAATTACAGCTATGCATGGCAGCCAACCTACGCGTTGGAGGAACCTCTTCGATTACCAGCAGGGACTCAGGTTCACGTGACTGGTGCATTTGATAATTCTGAGCATAACCCGGCTAATCCAGACCCAAGCAAGGAATTGACCTTTGGCTTACAAAGCTGGGACGAGATGTTTATTGGTTATTGGACCTATCACTCAGCTAAACCCACGAACTAGTTTAACTCGGTAGATTTCACAAAAAACCTGGCCGCCAAATCACGGCCAGGTTTTTTGTGCTGGAAACTCACAAAGGATATCGCAGAGGCTCTAAATTGTGGGTGGGAGTTGCGTGGAGGCCGCATTGTGTCAACGCGCGCTAACTTGCTATGATGCATTACTTCGCTTTCATAATAATAATTCGGGAGAGCACTCCATGTCCTCGATATTCATCGTCATTTTCGGCCTGGTTGGTTTCACATTTGGATGGTTTGTTTACTCCAAGTTTATCGCTGAGAAGATTTATCGGTTAGATCCAAACTTTGAGACTCCAGCGCATCGCTTCGAGGATGGTGTTGACTATGTACCTACTAACAAATTTGTCCTCTGGGGATCCCATTTTACGGCTGTTGCTGGTGCTGCTCCAATTGTGGGTCCTGCTATTGCAGTTTACTGGGGATGGGCTCCCGCGCTTCTGTGGGTAACATTTGGTTCAATTTTTTTCGCCGGGGTCCATGACTTTGGAGCGTTGTGGGCAAGTAATCGCCATGATGCGAAGTCTATCGGAGCACTTTCCGAAAGCATTGTTAGTACGCGCGTTCGTTCTGTCTTGATGATAATTATCTTCCTGCTTCTTGTATTAGTGAACGCGATGTTTGCAACGATTATTGCTGACGAGATGGTTATTTATCCTGAGTCGGTATTTCCTGCGTGGGCTGCTATACCTGTGGCAGTAGCGGTAGGTGTTCTTATTCGTCGAAAGGTCAATTTATTAGCCATTTCTATAATTGGCGTGGCTATCTTGTATTTCACCATCTATATAGGAAGCACTATGCCGCTGGCTCTTCCCGGGGATATCTTTGGGCTCGGTGAGCGCGGTAACTGGATAATCTTGCTTTACGTTTATGCTGGTATCGCTTCTATGCTGCCGGTGTGGTTGCTTCTGCAGCCGCGGGACTATATTAATGGTGCACAATTAGTGCTCGGCTTATTTGTCCTTTATTCGGCAGTCTTGCTAACAATGCCTGACGTTGCAGCGCCAATGTTTAATGATGTGGCGGCAGATACGCCGCCGCTATGGCCCATACTTTTTGTGACCATTGCATGTGGTGCTCTTTCTGGGTTTCACGGGATTGTTTCTTCAGGAACTAGCGCAAAACAGCTTAACAACGAAAAAGATGCTCGCTTTGTCGGTTATCTCGGTGCCTTGGGTGAGGGTTCGTTAGCGTTAATAACAATCGTTGCAGTAACTGGTTCTTTGTATGCTGCCACGGCAGCCGGAGGCTGGAGTGAATTGTATCCCAGTTTTACTGGCGGGCCTTCGGCCGGCGGATTCATTACTGGTGGTGCGCTGCTCATTTCAGAAGGCTGGGGAATTCCTCTAGCTTTTTCTCAAACGATGTTGGCAGTGATGGTTGTTTTATTCGCTGGGACAACTATGGATGCCGGATTGAGATTAACCCGTTACATTATTCAGGAGTGGGGAAATATCTATGAAATAGTTCCGCTTAAGAATAATTACATTTCGACTTTGGTCGCAGTGGGCGCCTGTTTGTTATTAGCCTTTGGCGTTTCCAATGGTAATTATCCAGGTGACGGTGGAACACTTATTTGGCCAGTGTTTGGTGCTACTAACCAGATTCTTGCGAGCATGACGTTAATCGTGATTTCGGTTTATCTGATTAGGCTTGGCAGACCAGCCCGATACTTATTAGCTCCAATGATGTTCATCTTAGTGATGGCAGCTTGGGCAGGGGTCTGGTACGTAATGGACTACATTAGCAAAGGACAATGGATTCTGGTCGCGATTCAAGTAGCGGTGATGGCATCTGCCGTTTTCATCATCCTTGAGGCTTGGTCTACAATTTCGAAGCTTCGTCGAGAAGATAATGCCGGAGATGATGGAGAGTCAGTAACATCATCTAGCGAGTAGCGTATATTATGGCCAAGATTTTCTTGGCAAAAAAAGGAGGGGTAGTCTTTGGTGCTTGGCACAGAATTCTGCCCCTTTCTTGTTTAGGCTTTTTAATTTCAATCCTAGTAAATTTACATCTAATAATTATAGGTGCCAGTTATCACGCTAATGAAAAACTATGGATAGAGATAGGCTAAATCAATATCTATCAGTCAATACCAGCAATCAAATATCAGAGATACATTTGCACTCTGAGTTGGATTCGACTAATGCTGAGGCGTTACGACTTATAGAGAGTGGTAAAACTGGTATTCATTTAGTTATTTCTGATGCTCAAAGTGCCGGGAAGGGGAGAAGAGGGCGCACTTGGCTAAGCCCTGCAGGCAGCGGCTTATATCTTTCATTGGTATATCCTTTTTCTGAATCAGCGGATAAGTTACAAGCGTTAAGTCTAGTAACTGCCCTGAGTGTTCATCACGTGCTGCTCGGATTCGGCGCAAAAGGTCTTATGCTTAAATGGCCTAATGACATCCTCTTAGGCGATAAAAAAATATCTGGCATATTGTTAGAGTTAAAGAGAGCAAATGCGCGATCCTTTGTCGTTTTTGGCATTGGTGTAAATTATGATTTTAGTGATCAACAAAAATTGAGTGTCGATAGGCCAGTAGTTGATTTAATGGGAATTCTACAAACCAAACCAGAGCTTGAACTTGTAGCCGCGATAATAACAGGGAAATTATTACAAAATATTCTTGAATTTTTGTGCGCTGGATTTAGTAATTTTCAATTGCCTTGGAATCAATATGATCGGTACATTTCTAGTGAGATTGTCGTTCAAAGGGGTGGGAAGAAATTAATTGGCCAATCAAAAGGCGTCGACGAGACGGGCGCGCTTGTTATTCAATCGACAAATGGAATTAAAAGAATTTCTGGAGGAGAGGTCCTTCCTTCCTTACGTGAAGCGAGTGAGGGTATTTTGTCGTGATTTTGGAATTAGATATAGGCAATACTCGGTTAAAGTGGCGTCATAAATCTTCCGCTGGGGAAGAAATTACTGCCGAAGGTACTTGTAAAGATATAGAAGAGTTTCGTGCGGGCCAACTTAAAGAACAGCCTTCGTTATTTCGTTTCTGCAGTGTGCGGGATCAGAGCATTACTGAAGACTTGTTAACTTGGAGCCAAACTCATTGGGCATTAACTCCTCAGGTTGCCAACGTAAGAAGGGAATGTGCCGGTGTTAGAATTAATTACCAGGACGTCAGTCGCTTAGGTGTGGACCGATGGTTAGCCATGTTGGAGGCCTACCGAAGAGCGAGCGGTCCCTGCGCTATTATCGATAGTGGGACTGCTTTTACCCTCGATGTGATTGCCAGGGATGGGTTGCATAGAGGAGGTTTTATCCTTCCTGGGTTGTCTATGATGCAAAATAGTCTCACCGCGAATACTAGAATTCGTCTCTCAAAAGAAGCAAAGGCTGAATCTACAGCGCTCGGAAACTCAACAGATGAAGCAGTTTTAAACGGCAGTCTGGCTAGTTTAGTTGCCCTAATCGAAAAACAAATCGTTGAATTAGCCAAGGATTCTGCCGACTTTAAGCTCTATTTCAGTGGTGGAGATGCTGCTTTGCTGGCGGAGATGATAAATTTCGATAAATTTCAAATCGTGACAGGGTTAGTGCTTGATGGCCTGGCGCTTGCCTGTCCGCAGTTCGCAGATGATAAAAAATAGGGAAAGTTCTTGAGATACATCGCCTTATTTCTTCTCATCGTAAATATTGGGTACTTCATCTGGGCGTTTGTACGTCCGCTCGATCCTCAATCCAAAGCCTACCAGCCCAAAGAGTTGATCAATAGTGGATTAATGCTGGTTAGTGAATTTGAAGCACAAACGGCTGCTTTGGCTTTAGAAAATGCAGTTGATAGCAAAACATGCTCGATTGTCAGTGGCTTTGCCACAGTGGATGACGCTAATGGCTTTATTTTGCTTGCCCAGAGGCTAAATTTGGTCGGGTTGCTCAACTTGACTGGAGGTGCGCTACCTTCGCAATATCGCGTTTTCTTGCCTTCAGAGCCTAATCGCTCGCTCGCGACTCGGAAGTTGGATAGCGTAAGCGCTGCTGTTGAAGCAGCTCAATTGCAGGTGGAAACCTACCTCATAACCAGAGGCCCTCTGTCAGAAGGCGTTGGTTTGGGGGTTTTTATAGATGCGGAAGAAGCGGGCTTGGTGCAATCCCAGCTATCTGAGTTAGGTTATATGCCAGAAATCGAAGAAATTCCCCGTTCAATGGGTGAGATTCAGGTGCTGCTTCGGTCGTTAAATTCAAACCAGGTAGAAGGCCCTGAATGGCTTGAATTATCTGACGATCGGCCCGATTTGACCCTTACAGAAAATCTATGCGAAACGATTGCACAAGCATCCCAATTCCCATAAAATGCCGCTCCTGAGTGAGAGAGCCTGGGAAAATGCCCTTGGGAGATCTTGAAGGAGGGGTTCCCGAGTGGTCAAAGGGATCAGACTGTAAATCTGACGCGAAAGCTTCGGTGGTTCAAATCCACCCCCCTCCACCACCAAGCTATAGTAAGCGATAGAAGGGCGGAGCAGAATTTAGGCGGGTATAGTTCAGCGGTAGAACCCCAGCCTTCCAAGCTGGTTGCGCGGGTTCGATTCCCGCTACCCGCTCCAATATGTTGCTCGCATAGCTCAGGCGGTAGAGCACTCCCTTGGTAAGGGAGAGGCCCCCAGTTCGACTCTGGGTGTGAGCACCAGTTAAATAGAATTGAAAATGAAGTTATTGCTCTTTTATAACAAGATACGAAGATAGCAGCTAGAGATCACTTCAACTTAATGAAAACTTGAAAACTTGAGAAGGTAACTAAAGTGGCGAAGGAAAAATTTGAAAGAACGAAGGTACACGTTAACGTAGGTACGATTGGTCACGTTGATCATGGAAAGACGACGTTAACGGCAGCGCTGACAAAGGTGTGTGCGGAAGCCTACGGTGGTGAGATGCGTGACTTTGATCAGATTGATAATGCGCCGGAAGAGAAAGAGCGTGGTATCACGATAGCGACTTCTCATGTTGAGTACGATTCACCGAATCGGCACTATGCGCACGTTGACTGTCCAGGTCACGCTGACTATGTGAAGAACATGATCACAGGTGCGGCGCAGATGGATGGTGCAATTCTGGTTTGTTCCGCAGCAGATGGTCCCATGCCACAGACCCGGGAGCATATCCTGCTTTCTCGTCAAGTAGGTGTGCCTTACATCGTTGTGTTCATGAACAAAGCGGACATGGTTGACGATGAAGAGTTGTTGGAACTGGTTGAGATGGAAATTCGTGAACTGTTAGACCAGTATGAATTCCCAGGTGATGACACGCCAATCATTATTGGTTCAGCTCTGAAAGCTTTGGAAGGTGATCAATCTGACATAGGTGCGCCGGCTGTACAGAAACTGGTTGAGACATTGGATGCTTACATACCTGAGCCAGAGCGTGATGTTGAAAAGCCATTCTTAATGCCAATTGAGGATGTGTTCTCAATTTCGGGTCGCGGCACGGTCGTGACTGGTCGTATTGAACGCGGCATAGTTAAGGTTGGTGAAGAGATAGAGATAGTTGGTGTCAAGGATACTGAGAAGACGACTTGTACTGGTGTCGAGATGTTTAGAAAGCTTCTTGATGAAGGTCGAGCAGGAGAGAACGTTGGAGTTCTTTTGCGCGGCACGAAGCGTGAAGAAGTAGAGCGCGGTCAGGTATTGTCAGCGCCGGGCTCGATTACTCCTCACACGAAGTTTGAAGCCGAGGTTTATATCTTGAGCAAAGATGAAGGTGGTCGACATACGCCATTCTTTTCTAACTACCGTCCACAGTTTTACTTCCGTACGACGGACGTAACTGGTGCGGTTGCATTGCCTGATGGTGTTGAGATGGTAATGCCGGGTGACAACATCAAGATGACAGTTGAAATGATTGCACCGATTGCGATGGATGAAGGGTTACGTTTCGCTATTCGTGAAGGTGGTCGCACAGTTGGTGCCGGCGTTGTCGCTAAGATAATCGAGTAGTAATTCGGCTCATTTTCAAGAAGTCAGGGTGGTTTTAAAGCGACCCTGGCTTTTTTGTTGAGGTGCAGCCTGGAATCACAGAGATAGGGTACTTTTGTTTAAATACATCCCGTAAACATAGTGGGGTGGTGAAGAGATAATTAACTCCTAATTTCGAGATAGTCAAATTGCCGGAAAGCTAGTGTTTTGGGGGCTTTCAGAGCCTTAAATAGCTTGACTTAGAGGGTTAAGACAACTAAACTTCGGATCCTTTTTGGCGTTTAGAAATTGAGCGCCAGAAAAAATAGCGGTAACTTGTTCTTTAATAAAGATTTTTTGGAGTTTTACGTAGATGCAAAATCAGCGTATCAGAATTAGGCTGAAGGCTTTCGATCACAGATTGATTGACCAATCTACGCAAGAAATCGTAGAGACCGCTAGACGCACCGGAGCGCAGGTCAAGGGACCGATTCCGCTGCCAACGAATAAAGAGAGATTTACTGTATTAATTTCGCCTCATGTCAATAAAGATGCGCGAGATCAGTACGAGATACGTACCCATAAGCGCTTACTGGATATTGTTGAGCCAACTGAGAAAACAGTTGATGCCTTGATGAAGTTGGATCTGGCAGCAGGAGTGGAAGTACAAATCAGTTTACAGTAAATCAATAAAATATAGCCAGGCGATAGAGCATTCAGTCCTCGTTGCCCTTTCTGACAAAGTTTTGGAGCACTGAAATATCCAAATTTCCCATGCGGGAAAGCATAAGTGCAACACGTCAGTGGCCATAGCGGGTTTTAGCCCCTTGCACGATGAGGTTTATAAAAAATGTCTATAGGATTAGTCGGTCGAAAGAGCGGCATGACGCGCGTTTTTACTGAAGAAGGCAATTCTGTTCCTGTTACTGTTGTCGAGGTTCAGCCGAACCGCGTTACTCAAATTAAAACTCCTGATTCTGACGGCTATAGTGCTATTCAGGTGACCACTGGTTCCCGCCGTGTTAACCGTGTGAGTAAAGCGGCAGCTGGGCACTATGCAAAGGCAAACACGGAAGCAGGCGATGGCCTTTGGGAATTTCGTACGACTGAACTAGAAGAAATTGAATTAGGTGGTGAAATTAAAGTCGATCGCTTCGAGGCTGGCCAAAAAGTTGATGTAACTGGTACTTCGAAAGGTAAAGGGTTCCAAGGTGGCGTTAAGCGTCACAACTTCCAAATGCAAGATGCAACTCACGGCAACTCCATTTCCCACCGTGCGCCAGGATCAATTGGTCAATGTCAGACCCCTGGAAAAGTCTGGAAAGGCAAGAAGATGGCAGGCCAAATGGGAAATGTTCGTAATACTACTCAATCCCTTGAAGTTGTAAGAGTCGATGTAGAAAACAACCTGCTCTTAATCAAGGGCGCTGTGCCTGGAGCAACGGGATCAAGTGTAATTATTAAACCTGCAATTAAGATGCGAGGTAACTAAGCAATGGAATTAGCATTAGCTTTACCTGGTAAGAAAGCAGGGAAAGAAAAAATATCCATTTCAGATGAATCTTTTGGCCGTGAATACAATGAGCCATTAGTGCATCAAACAGTTGTTACTTATTTAGCAGGTGCACGTCAGGGCAGCGTCAAACAGAAGACTCGTTCAGAGGTTCGTGGTGGTGGGCGCAAGCCATGGCGCCAAAAAGGAACTGGCCGCGCACGTGCTGGAACAATTAGAAGTCCAATTTGGCGCTCAGGTGGGGTGACATTTGCAGCAAGACCGCAAGATCATTCGAAAAAGCTCAATAAGAAAATGTATCGCGGAGCAATGCAGTGCATTCTTTCCGAACTAATCCGACAAGACCGATTGATTGTTGTAAATGATTTCACGCTTGAAACATATAAAACCAAGGACTTAGTCAATAAGCTCAAAGAATTTGATCTAGACAACGTACTAATAGTTTCAGATCAAATCGAACAGAATCTTTTTCTCGCCGCAAGAAACCTCCATAAAGTAGATGCGCTGGATGTCTCTGGACTTGATCCAGTGAGTCTTATCGGTTTCGAGAAAGTATTGATCACTGTGCCTGCGTTAAAAAGGGTTGAGGAGATGCTTTCATGAATGAAGAACGCATTTATACCATCATCTTAGCGCCGCATGTTTCAGAGAAATCTACATTAGCTGGCGAGTTAAGTAATCAGTACACGTTTAAGGTGGCAAATGACGCTACCAAACCTGAAATTAAAAAAGCTGTTGAAATTATTTTTAATGTTGTTGTTGCCGATCTGCAGGTGTTAAACGTGAAGGGAAAAACCAAGCGTAATAATCGTGGCAAGATTCGCCGGCGTCCGAGTTGGAAGAAAGCTTATGTCCGACTAGAGGAAGGCCACGAAATTGATTTTGCGGATATAGGATAATCGGGGTGAGGGGTTAAATCATGCCAGTAGTTAAGTGTAAACCTACATCACCAGGGCGCCGTTTTGTCGTCAAGGTTGTGAATCCTGATTTGCATAAAGGCGAACCATATGGGCCTTTAACAGCACCAAAATCTAAATCTGGTGGTCGCAACAATAAGGGACGCATTACTCGGCGCCATGAGGGTGGAGGGCATAAGCAAAAGTATCGCGTTATCGATTTCCGTCGCAACAAAGACGGTATCGAAGCTAAAGTTGAGCGACTTGAGTATGATCCGAACCGCTCTGCAAATATTGCCTTGTTGCTGTACGCGGATGGTGAGCGCCGTTACATAATTGCGCCGGCAAAAGTTAACAAAGATGATGTGTTGCAGTCTGGAGACGAAGCTCCTATTAAAGAAGGGAATTGCTTGCCTCTGCGCAATATTCCATTGGGTAGCACCGTGCACTGTGTGGAAATGAAGCCAGGTAAAGGTGCTCAGATTGCTCGTAGTGCTGGTACTTCATTGCAGCTCGTTGCAAGAGAAGGTGATTATGCAACACTAAGACTCCGTTCAGGCGAGATGAGAAAAGTATTAAGTGAATGCAGAGCGACTCTCGGAGAAGTTTCTAATTCAGAGCACTCGCTAAGATCACTAGGTAAGGCCGGAGCGAAACGTTGGCGTGGAGTTCGCCCAACCGTGCGCGGTGTTGCCATGAATCCAGTTGATCACCCACATGGCGGCGGTGAAGGAAGAACATCTGGTGGGCGTCACCCCGTATCACCCTGGGGTACGCCAACTAAGGGATATAAAACTCGAACAAACAAGCGAACTGATAATATGATCGTTCGTCGTAGAAATGCCAGTCGCAAATAGCGACAAGTGATAGAGGATTAAATACGTGCCACGTTCACTGAAAAAAGGTCCATTCATTGATCTTCATCTTTTGAAGAAAGTGCAGACCGCAGCTGACAACAAAGACAAGCGACCCATTAAAACTTGGTCGCGTCGTTCAATGGTTTCGCCAGACATGCTTGGGTTAACTATTGCCGTTCATAATGGCCGCCAGCATATTCCAGTGTTTATTACTGAGGACATGGTTGGTCATAAATTGGGGGAATTTTCACAAACCCGAACTTATCGCGGCCACAATGCGGATAAAAAGGCACGCTAGGAGATGGTTATGGAAGTTCAGGCAAGATTAAAAGGCGCGCGCCTCTCTGCACAGAAAGCAAGATTGGTTGCGGACCAAGTTCGAGGTAAAGGTGTTGAGGAAGCATTGGAGCTTCTCTCTTATAGCTCCAAAAAAGGCGCTTCCATTATTAAAAAAGTTTTAAACTCTGCGATTGCGAACGCTGAACACAACGAAGGTGCAGACGTGGATGAACTTAAAATATCAACGATTTGCGTTGATGAAGGTATGACTATGAAACGCATAATGCCGAGAGCCAAGGGTCGCGCCGATCGTATTCTCAAGCGTTCTTGTCACATAACAATTACAGTCGCTGATAGTTAGGAAATAGCTATGGGTCAAAAAGTACATCCAACTGGTATTCGCCTTGGAATCGTTAAGAAGCACACTTCAGTGTGGTTTGCAGAAGGGCAAGAATATGCTGATAACTTATTAGTTGATTTGCAAGTTCGAGAATTTGTAAAAAAACGCTTGGCCAGCGCTTCCGTGTCTCGAGTAGATATTGAGCGTCCAGCGCAAACTGCGAAAATTACGATCTATACTGCGCGACCAGGTATCGTTATTGGCAAAAAAGGCGAAGATGTAGAGAGATTAAGGGGTGTTCTTACAAAAAAAATGGGAATTCCTGTGCAAATCAACATTGAAGAAATCAGGAAGCCAGATTTAGATGCGCAACTGGTTGCAGACAGTGTTGCATCACAGCTAGAGCGTCGCGTGATGTTTCGCCGTGCAATGAAGCGTGCGGTGCAAAATGCTATGCGACAAGGTGCTGAAGGAATCAAAGTACAAGTTGGTGGTCGCTTAGGTGGCGCTGAAATTGCTCGCTCAGAATGGTATCGGGAAGGGCGTGTGCCTTTGCATACATTGAGAGCGGATATCGATTACGCAACTTCAGAAGCAAGCACTACCTATGGAATTATTGGTGTGAAAGTTTGGATCTTTAAAGGTGAAATATTGGACCTTGACGAAGCTATTTTTCCAAAGCAGCAGCCAGCGTCAAGTTAAGCGAAAGTAGAATAGAGGAAGAACTACGTGTTACAACCTAAGCGCACAAAATTTCGCAAGATGATGAAGGGACGTAATCGAGGTCTAGCTCATCGAGGCAGCAAGGTGGATTTTGGTGAGTATGGCCTTAAAGCCATTTCGCGTGGTCGTTTGACGGCACGTCAAATTGAAGCAGCTCGACGTGCAATGACACGTCATATTAAGCGAGGCGGGAAAGTCTGGATTCGAGTTTTCCCAGATAAACCAATTACCCAAAAGCCTCTTGAGGTTCGTCAGGGTAAGGGCAAAGGCAATGTTGAATATTGGGTAGCTCAAATTCAGCCGGGCCGAATCATGTTTGAAATCGAAGGTGTAGATGAGGTGGTAGCGCGAGAAGCATTTTCATTGGCTTCTGCAAAACTACCATTCGCAACATCTTTCGTAAGGCGAACAGTAATGTAAAAACTTGTTCTTAACTTTGATGAACATAGTTTTAAGATCCCTTTAGGTAATGTAATGAAAGCGGAAGAAATAAGAGACAAGACAGTAGAAGAATTGCAGTCACAACTGCAGGAACTTTATAAGGATCAGTTTAATAATCGTATGCAAAATAGCATGGGTCAACTTGGTCAAAATCATCTTGTCAAAGAAGTGCGAAAGGACATAGCAAGAATTAAGACAATTATTTCTGAAAAGAAGAATTCAGAGACAGAACATGAGAAGAGTGAAACTTAATTATGCCGGACACTGAAACTAAAGAGAGCCAAGCTAGTACAGGCGGTCAAAAAGAGCGGTCGCGTACAGCGACGGGTAGGGTTGTGTCTAACAAAATGGATAAATCTATCGTTGTGCTCATAGAGCGGCGTGTTAAACACCCTGTTTATGGGAAAATCATTAAGCGCTCAACAAAAATTCATGCCCACGATCCGAATAACGATTGTTTGCCAGGGGATGAGGTAACGATTAAAGAAGTTCGTCCAATATCAAAAACTAAGAGTTGGTCTCTAGTTTCAATTGATGAGCGGGCAACACAGGTTTAATTAGGAATTTGGTTTTGTATTTGCTAAGCAAGTACAAGTTGGAGTGAATCGATGATTCAAGTGCAGTCTTACTTAGACGTCGCAGACAATAGCGGCGCCAGACGCGTAATGTGTATCAAAGTGCTAGGTGGTTCTCACCGACGTTATGCGCGTATTGGTGACATTATTAAAGTTACTGTTAAGGAAGCGATTCCTAGAGGCAAAGTTAAGAAAGGTCAGGTATTGACTGCCTTGGTGGTAAGAACGAAGAAAGGCGTGCGTCGCGGTGATGGTTCCTTAATTCGATTCGATGATAATGCAGCAATCTTGTTAAACAATCAGGAAGCACCAATTGGTACGCGAGTATTTGGGCCAGTAACACGTGAACTTCGAAATGAGAAGTTCATGCGAATAATTTCACTGGCTCCTGAAGTTCTATAAAGAATTAAGTGAGAAGTAGCGAGCGCAAGCGAGAGAATAGATGAATAAGTTAAAGCGTGATGATGAAGTAATAGTAGTCACAGGAAAGGACAAAGGTAAGCGCGGAACTGTTTCTCAGATAGCAGGAGACCGAGTAGTTGTAGCTGGTGTAAATATGGTCAAGCGACACACTAAGCCAAATCCTAACGCAGGCGTGCAAGGCGGCATAATGGAAAAGGAAGCAGCACTGCATGTTTCTAATGTCGCGATTTTTAACCCAGAAACTAATACGGCTGACCGAGTTGGGATTCAGATAGACGAAGATGGCAATAAGCAGCGCATCTTTAAGTCCAACGGTCAGGTTATAGATTAAGAGACGATCATGGCTCAGTTTAAAGATTATTATCATAAAGAAGTCGTGCCCGTATTAGCGAAACAATTTAGTTTCACTAATACAATGCGTGTGCCCAAGATTACAAAAGTTGTTCTCAATATGGGCGTGGGTGAAGCGGTATCTGATAAGAAAATATTAGAGAACGCTACAAATGACCTGCAGATGATTAGTGGTCAAAAAGTAGTAATTACGAAGGCTCGTAAAAGTATTGCTGGTTTTAAGATTCGCGAAGGTTGGCCAATTGGTTGTAAAGTTACTTTACGCGGTGAGCGTATGTATGAGTTTCTAGAAAGACTCGTCAGTATTGCGATTCCAAGAATTAGAGATTTTCGCGGTTTGAGCCCAAAGTCATTTGATGGGCGTGGTAATTTTGCGATGGGTGTAAATGAACAGATCATTTTTCCTGAAATTGATTATGACAAGATTGATACTTTGCGCGGTCTTGACATTACTATTACTACTACAGCTCAGAATGATGATGAAGGTCGTGCATTACTCACTGCAATGCGATTTCCTTTTCGTGGTATGGGTCCTGATGTAGAGGAAAATGCTTCTACAAATAAAGAATTCGTAGAAGAGGTAGCTGAAGAAGCGCCAGTTGCAGAAGCCGAGGAAACTGGCGCTGAAGAAACAGCAGCGGAAACTGAAAAAACTGAAGAGGCGCCAGCACAAGAAGCTGCTGATAACTCATCTGAAGAAAATAAAGAGGAACCATAGTATGGCTAAAGCATCTATGATAGCCAGGGAAGAAAAGCGATCCAGAACTGTTGCTAAATATGCTGAAAAGCGAGCAGCTTTGCGAGCTGTTCTCAGGGATGCAAACGTATCTGATGATGAAAAATGGGCGGCGCAAGTGAAGTTACAAAAACTTCCTAGAGATGCAAGCCCAATTAGGCAGCAACGCCGCTGCCGAATCACTGGCCGCCCACATGGTGTTTATCGAAAATTTGGTCTTTGTAGAAACAAATTACGTGAAGCTGCGATGCGCGGCGATGTGCCTGGTTTAACCAAGGCAAGTTGGTAGATGGGAGTAGAAATATGAGTATGTCAGACCCAATTGCAGATTTCTTAACTCGCATTCGTAATGCGCAAATGGCGCAAATGCCGCTTGTCAGCAGTCCTTCATCAAAAATTAAATTGGCTATTAGCAAAGTGCTGCAAGACGAAGGCTATATTAACGGTTATGAGGTTAATAACGAAGGCGGCAAGTCAGTCATTAATGTTGATCTTAAATATTTCCAAGGCAAACCTGTCATTGAGGAAATTAAACGAGTTAGTCGCCCCGGCCTCCGTAATTACAAAGGGAAAGAAGATATACCGAAGAATCGAGCTGGTCTTGGTATTGCGATACTGACAACTAATCAAGGACTAATGACTGATAAACAGGCTGATGCTGCCGGAGTTGGCGGTGAGGTACTTTGTACTGTTTTTTAACACAGTGCTAACTAAGAAAGAGTAACGAGAAGATGTCTAGAATTGCAAACGTACCAGTGGCTATCCCTAAGGGTGTTGAAACATCATTAAGTGATAGCAAAATCTCTGTTAAAGGGTCGAAAGGTAATTTAAACCTTTCGCTCCATAACTTGGTTGCTGTTGCACAAGATGGTGAAGAGCTTAAGGTTTCTGCTAGAAACACATCGCGAGAAGCAGGCGCGATGGCAGGAACTTTTCGCTCATTGATAAATAATATGTTTTTAGGTGTAACTGAAGGGTTTCAAAAGAAACTAGAATTGCAAGGTGTTGGCTATCGCGCTAAGGCGGGCGGCAAGTCAGTTAATTTGACTGTAGGCTACTCGCATCCAATAGACTACAAATTGCCAGATGGTGTGACTGCTGAAACTCCATCCCAAACCGAAATTGTAATTTCTGGTGCGGATAAGCAATTAGTAGGGCAGGTTGCTGCTGAAATCAGAAAATTCCGACCACCTGAGCCTTATAAAGGGAAAGGTATTCGCTACGCTGATGAGCGTGTTTTTAGAAAAGAAGCGAAGAAAAAATAGGTTATAAAGATGAGTGTTAAAAAGACAGCTCGCTTAAGAAGAGCAAAACGAGCAAGAGCAAAGATTAGTGAGCTGCGAATTAATCGCCTCTGTGTATATCGTTCGCCTCGACACATCTATGCGCAGATTATTTCGCCAACTGGCAATGTAGTTATAGCAAGTGCTTCCACTGTTGAGAAAGACAGTAAGAAAGGAGCTACTGGCAATATTGAGGCGGCGGTTAAGATTGGTACATTAATAGCTGAGCGGGCTAAAAAAGCAGGTATCGAAGAAGTAGCCTTTGATCGCTCTGGTTATGCCTATCACGGAAGAGTAAAAGCATTAGCTGATGCTGCGCGTGAAGGCGGATTGCAATTCTAAGGAATTAAAAATATGGCATTTAAAGACGAGCCAGGTAAAAACAACGAAGAGGGCATGCAAGAGAAACTTATTCAAGTTAATCGTGTAGCCAAAGTCGTAAAAGGTGGCCGAATATTTGGTTTTACTGCTCTAACAGCAGTTGGCGATGGTAACGGTCGTGTGGGGTTTGGTCGTGGTAAGGCCCGTGAAGTGCCTTTGGCAATTCAGAAAGCGATGGAATCAGCTAGACGCAATATGATCACTGTGAATTTGGATGGGAATACCCTGCAATACCCAATTAAGTCTCGCCATGGCGCTTCAAAAGTTTATATGCAGCCTGCTTCTGAAGGTACTGGTGTAATTGCCGGCGGAGCAATGAGGTCGATTTTGGAATTAGCCGGTGTTCAGAACGTATTAGCTAAGTGTTATGGCTCTACAAATCCGGTAAACGTGGTTCACGCTACATTTAAGGGCCTTCGCGATATGCGTTCGCCAGAAGATATAGCAGCAAAACGCGGAAAAGCTCTAGAAGAAGTAGCAGGCTAGCCGGAAAAGGATTAGAACGATGGCAAAAAAGAAGACTGTCAAAGTTGTTTTAGTGAAAAGTCCAATTGGCATTTTGCCGAAGCACAAGCTTTGTTTGAAAGGGCTTGGTCTTAGACGTATGCGCCAATCTGTAGAAGTAGAAGATACGCCTGCGGTGCGCGGCATGATCAATAAAGTTAACTATATGTTAGCTATTGAAGGTGAGAGTTAGTCATGGAACTTAATACATTAAGCCCAGCTATGGGCAGTACCAGAGCAAAAAAGCGTGTTGGTCGAGGTATAGGTAGTGGTTCGGGAAAAACCTGCGGAACAGGACATAAAGGTCAAAAATCTCGCAGTGGTGGTTCGGTAAAGCCCGGATTTGAAGGTGGACAAATGCCTTTGCAAATGCGATTACCGAAGTTTGGTTTTAGCTCAAGGGTAGGTCGTATTACTGCAGAAGTTCGGACTTCAGAGTTGAATAAAGTAGATGGCGGCTTAATATCTATTGAGAGTTTACGTAAAGCGCGAGTTATTACCGCAAATATTAAGCGCGTTAAAGTCATGCTTTCAGGTGAAGTAGTAAAGAAATTCACTGTAGAGGGTGTTGGCGTTTCTAAAGGGGCAAAAGAAGCTATTGAAAAAGCTGGCGGCAAAGTTATTGGAGTAAAAGCCACTGAACCTGCTAAGAAAACTGAACCAGAAGCTAAAGCAAAGAAGGCGACGAAAAAAGTAAAAATAGCAGAGGCAAAAGAAGCAGCACCTGTTGAGGAAAGTTCCGCAGATAAAGCATCTGATGGCGAAGGTAAAGCTGACAAAGAATAAGTAATTAACTAATTAGTGATACTAAAACTTAAATATGGCAAATAAACCTAACATCAACCCAGAAAATATCGGCGCCGGCCTTGGCGAGCTGAAGTCGCGACTATTATTCTTGTTGTTTGCCATTTTCGTTTATCGAGTTGGTACACATATTCCTGTGCCGGGGATTGATCCCTTGCAGCTACAGGCTTTTTTCCAACAAAACGAAGGCACCTTTGCTGGCATGTTTAATATGTTTTCTGGTGGTGCCTTGGAGCGGATGAGTATTGTCGCCCTTGGGATCATGCCGTACATCTCCGCATCGATCATCATGCAATTGCTGACAGCAGTAAGTCCGCAATTAGAGCAGCTAAAGAAAGAAGGAGAGTCCGGTCGTCGCAAGATTACTCAGTACACCCGTTATGGTGCGCTAGTACTAGCAACAGTGCAGGGAACAGGTATGACAGTTGGTTTGTTGTCGCCGATGGCTTATAACCCAGGCATAGCATTTAATTTGACAGCAATTATTTCGCTGGTTACAGGTGCTATGTTTCTCATGTGGTTAGGCGAACAGATTACAGAAAAAGGTATAGGCAATGGTATATCTATGCTTATCTTTGCAGGCATCGTTGCTGGATTTCCCGCTGCTGTGGGCACATCTCTAACCCAGGCCTATGAAGGACAAATTAGTGGTGTACTGCTGTTGGTCGTTGCGCTTATCGCGGTTGGTGTTGTTGCTGGTATCGTTTATGTAGAGAGGGCACAACGGCGTATTACGGTTAATTATGCGAAACGTCAACAGGGCCGCAAGATGTATCAGGCCCAGGCCAGTCATTTGCCGCTAAAGATTAATATGGCTGGGGTAATTCCAGCAATTTTTGCTAGCTCAATCTTATTGTTTCCAGCCTCATTGGGGCAGTGGTTCGGTCAATCGGAAGGCTCCGAATGGTTACAAGATCTTGCTCTACTCATAGGTCCAGGCCAGCCACTTTACATAATAATTTTTAGCGCAATGATTATATTTTTCTGCTTCTTTTATACCGCGTTAGTTTTTAATCCACGTGATGTTGCAGAGAACTTGAAGCGCTCTGGTGCATTTATTCCAGGTATACGTCCGGGTGAACAAACTGCTAAATATATTGATGGGGTCATTACCCGCTTAACAATGTTTGGGGCGATATACATTACGCTAGTTTGTTTGCTACCAAATTTCATGCAGATGCTGGCAAATGTGCCATTTAATTTAGGTGGGACTGCGTTACTTATTTCCGTTGTGGTTACTATGGATTTCTGGTCCCAAGTGCAATCCCACTTGATGTCTCATCAATATGATTCACTTATGAAGAAATCAAAATTAGGCAGCTACGGCAGTAGTGGTATTTAAGCATAGATTTTAAATCTGTCGCTGGCAGGAGAAAGAAAATGAAAGTTAGAGCTTCAGTGAAAAAGATTTGCCGTAACTGTAAAGTCATACGACGTAATGGTTCGGTTCGGGTTATTTGTAGTGCAGAGCCTCGACATAAGCAACGTCAAGGTTAACGCGGAAAAGAGAATGGAGTAAATCTATGGCACGTATTGCCGGGGTTAACATACCAGACCATAAGCACATCGTGATTTCGTTAAGTTACGTATATGGCATTGGTGCAACTATTGCAAAAAATATTTGTGATACAACTGGTATTGAACCCTCAACTAAAGTTTCTGAGTTGAGTCCAGAACAGCTCGATGGTATTAGAGCTGAAGTAGCGAAAGTCCCTACTGAAGGTGATTTGCGTCGCGAAGTCTCAATGAATATTAAGCGCTTGATGGATCTAGGTTGTAACCGAGGCATCCGTCACCGTCGATCTTTGCCTGTAAGAGGGCAACGGACTAAAACGAATGCACGGACTCGTAAGGGGCCGCGCAAACCAATTAGAAAATAAATATGCGTTCACGAATGATGGGCTAGCTAAGCCGTCAGGAGTATTTGGGAAAGAACATGGCCACACCAAAAGCAACGACAAAGAAGAAAACACGTACCCCTGTTATTGACGGGATTGCGTTTATACACGCTTCTTTTAATAACACCATTATTACGATTACAGATCGTCAAGGTAACGCTCTTGCCTGGGCAACAGCTGGTGGATCTGGCTTTAGAGGCTCTAGAAAGAGTACTCCATTCGCGGCGCAGGTTGCAGCTGAGAAAGCAGGTAAACAAGCGATTGAGTTATATGGCCTTAAGAGTTTGGATGTAAAAGTAAACGGACCTGGTCCGGGTCGCGAGTCAGCAGTTCGCGCACTAAATTCCTGTGGACTAAAGGTTGGTAATATCACTGATGTTACTCCAATTCCACACAACGGTTGCCGTCCGCCTAAGAAGCGGCGTGTTTAAACTAGGAGAGAAAGTATGGCCCGTTATTTAGGCCCCAAGTGTAAGCTATCTCGTCGTGAAGGTACGGATCTGTTCTTAAAGAGCGGTGTTCGTCCTATAGACAGTAAGTGTAAGACCGATGTCATTCCTGGACAACATGGTCAGCGACGTGGTCGCCTTTCCGACTATGGGGTTCAGCTTCGAGAGAAACAAAAAGTTCGCCGTATTTATGGGGTACTTGAAAAACAATTTCGCGGTTACTACAAAGAAGCTGCGCGACTTAAAGGCGCTACAGGTGAAAATCTCTTGCAGCTACTTGAATGTCGATTAGATAACGTTGTTTATCGTATGGGTTTTGGATCAACTCGCGCTGAGTCACGCCAACTTGTATCGCATAAATCGATTTGCGTAAACGGCGTAGTGGTAAATATTCCTTCTTACCAAATCTCTGAAGGTGATGTTGTTACGGTTCGAGGAAAATCCAAGGAACAGCTAAGAATTAAATCTGCATTGGAATTAGCAGCTCAACGTTCGGAAATAGACTGGGTATCGGTTGATTCATCAAAGATGGAAGGTCAGTTTGCTCGTAAACCAGATCGAACTGATTTGCCTTCTGAAATTAATGAAAGCTTGATCGTCGAACTTTATTCCAAGTAGTGACTTAATCACACAAAGGGTGGATTACATGCAAATTTCTTTATCAGACTTCTTAACACCACAAGTGATACAGGTTGATGAATTCGACAAGTGTCATTCTAAAGTGGTTTTAGAGCCCCTTGAGCGGGGTTTTGGGCACACCTTGGGCAATGCATTGCGCCGGATCCTTCTGTCATCAATGCCTGGTTGCGCCATAGAAGAAGTTGAAATCGATGGTGTTGTTCATGAATACAGCACAATTGAAGGTGTTCGTGAGGATGTTATTGAGATTCTTCTAAATCTGAAAGGTGTGGCGGTTGTATTGAATAACAATGATGAAGCCATACTAACTCTTTCGAAAAAAGGTTCGGGAACTGTTACTGCTGGAGATATTGCTGAAGATCACGACGTTGAAATCGTGAATCCTGATCATGTGATAGCTCATCTGAATACTAATGGTGAACTAAACATGCGCCTCACAGTTCGCAAGGGTAGGGGCTATTCTCCCGCCGATAGCCGGGTAGGGGAAGAAGATGAAACCCGGTCTGTGGGTAAGCTCCTATTGGATGCTTCTTATAGCCCAATTATGAGAGTTTCATATTCAGTTGAAAACGCTCGTGTGGAGCAGCGCACTGATTTGGACAAGTTGATTATTGATCTTGAAACTAACGGCACTATTGATCCAGAAGAATCTATCCGCAGGGCGGCTACCATCCTTCAGCATCAGTTGAGTGTATTTGTTGATCTTCAGAGCGAGATTATTGCTGAGCCTGAAGAACACGAAGACGAAATAGATCCTATTCTTTTAAGACCAGTTGATGATCTCGAACTTACGGTTCGATCAGCAAACTGTTTGAAAGCGGAAGACATCTACTATATCGGTGATCTTATACAGCGCACAGAAGTAGAGTTGTTGAAGACTCCAAATCTAGGTAAGAAGTCTCTAACTGAAATCAAAGATGTTTTGGCTACTCGCGGTCTTTCTCTAGGCTTGCGCCTAGAGAATTGGCCTCCATCAAGCCTTAAATCTGATGATCGAGCAGCTTAGTCAGAGGAAGATAAAGGTATAATCTTATGCGCCATCGACAAAGCGGTCGCCAACTAAACAGAAATAGTTCGCACCGATCAGCTATGTTTCGGAACATGACTACGTCATTGGTCGAACATGAAATAATTAAAACTACTCTGATAAAAGCGAAAGAGTTACGTTCTGTGGCAGAGCCTTTAATTACTCTTGCCAAGAAGGATTCAGTCGCAAATCGCCGGTTAGCTTTTAATCGAACTCGCAGTAAAGCCACCGTGGGTAAATTATTCACTGAACTAGGTCCGCGCTATGTAGATCGCCCTGGTGGTTATATTCGTATCCTTAAATGTGGTGAAAGGACAGGTGACAAAGCACCTATGGCTTACGTTGAGCTTGTGGATCGTCCACTTCATACCAGCAATGATTTAAATGAAGAAGTCGAAACAGTAGCCGAAGTAGATGATGAATAAATTCTCGATCTTACTTTAGCATTTCAAAAACCCGACTACTTGCAACTGGTCGGGTTTTTCGGTTCTAGGTCCCAGAAATTTATCACTATTCCCAAACATGCAAAAAATAACCTTAAGAGACTTCATTGAACTCCTGATTCTTTCGGCAATATGGGGCTCATCGTTTTTATTTCTTAGAATTGCAGCGCCGGTGTTTGGTCCTGTATTTTTAATAGAAATGCGAGTAGTTAGCGGATTAGTTGTAATGCTTCCTATGTGTCTATTACTCGGAAAGGTCGCTGAGCTGAAACAACATTGGAAAATGATATTTGTTGTTAGTCTCACCAATATGGCAGTTCCATTTTGCTTCTTTGCCTACTCTGCAGTTAACGCTGGAGCTGGATTGCTCTCAATACTGAATGCTACAGTGCCATTTTTTACGGCTTTGATAGCATTCATTTTTTTTCAACAAAGGCTCGCCAAACTTGGTTTTTTCGGCCTACTTGTGGGTTTTTGCGGTGTAGTTGTGTTGATGTTTGAGCCGTTGGAATCCTCGGGAATCACGAGTAATCTCGCGATTCCATCGGCGTTACTAGCTTGTGTGTTGTACGGAATTGCCTTGAATTTGGTAGCTCATAAACTTCAAGGGGTCTCTGGTGTTGCCATCACCACTGGTGGGTTGTTTTTCTCCAGTCTAATTCTTCTGCCATTCGCATTAATAGAGCAACCCGAAGTGATGCCAAAAGGCTCTGTTTGGTTCAGTGTGCTGACATTAGGCGTTGTTTGTACTGGTTTTGGTTATCTACTTTTCTATCGATTAATTGCCAGAATTGGATCTCAGCAGGCTATTATGACTACGTATTTAATTCCACTTTTCAGTATCTTATGGGGAAATTTGTTTCTTGCAGAAAGTACTACGTTATTCATGGTCTTTGGCGGCATGCTGATCCTTTCCGGAGTTGGCATGACCACCGGCAGATTTCCAGGGACTACTATACTAACTAGCAGAACAAACTAAAGGACAATCAGAAATAACCAGTATCCTTGACGCAACGGCTGCTATCCGCTGCCACTTATCTAAAGCCTATTGCTTGAAAATCCTACCTTTCTTCGAGATAGAAGACCCGCTGCACACAATAAGATCACCTAGCTTAATGAGCATTAGAGGTTCATCCGAGGGAACGGAGAGCAAATATCTATAAATTTATCAGAGCGTCGAAGAGACAATAGTTATAGACATAAAAAACCCGACCAATTTCATGGTCGGGTTTTTGTAGTCGACTTAAGAACTTAGTACGCGCCACCTGCAGCAGGAGCTGCATCAGGTAATGCTACAGCAGTTAATTTTGAACCCGTTTGCAGCATGATGTATTGATGACCATCATGTGTCCAAGAGCTCATGCCGTAGCGGCTACGATCCGGCAATTCGATAGAACTTATAGTCTCACCCGTTGCTTTATCAATTGCATAAAGCATGGGCGTACCATCAGTTTTAGTATCTGAGTAAACGAGCATGGTCGGAGTCACTACCATCGATACAAGTGCGCCAGTGCCAGTGTTTGCTATGTCAAGATTATTGTCATCGATCACTTGTTGCACTCGCGCCGGTGTTTCGCCAGTTGGGATCATCCAGGCATGTTCCCCAGTGTTCATATCTATAGCGGTAATCCGACTATAGGGTGGCTTGTAGAGTGGAATGCCTGCAGCGTGACGCGGCGCGCCTGCTCCGGGGCCATTCGCATACTGAGAGTAGGTTGTTCCCGTTGGATATTCATACTGCAAGTCTGCCTCTTCACCTGGAACTAGCTGAATTGGGCTACACGCCGAATGGGATGAAACGTAGAGATAACCAGTCGTTGGGTCTGCAACTGCTGGTGCAGTAATGTTTGCTCCACCACCTCCTCCCGGGCAGAACATTGCAGCGCGTTTACCAGATTCGTGGCCGCGCTGAATTGGAGGGTTAAACAAAGGCCCCATTTGATAATCAGCAAATGCATTAATCGCTTGCTGCCTTAACTCCGGGGTCCAATCAACTAAGTCATTAATGGATACGCCCTGAATATCATAAGGCTCAGGTTTGGTAGGAAATGGCTGCGTATTAGAAAGAACCTCTCCAGGTACGGTAGATTGTGGAACTGGCCTTTCAATAATAGGCCAGATTGGTTCGCCAGTTAGTCTATTGAAAGCGTAGACGAAACTTTGCTTCGTCACCTGCATCACGGCTGGAACTTCCCCCTGACCTTCAACATTTAAATCCATAAGCACGGGCGCCGTAGGATTGTCATAGTTCCAGATATCATGATGAACCATCTGAAAGTGCCATGCTCTTTCGCCAGTGCTGGCATTCAGTGCAATCAGACTAGTGCCGTAAAGATTATCGCCAGGCCTGAAACCACCGTAGTAATCTATAGTTGCCCCGTTAGTGGGAATGTAGACTATGTCATTTTCAACATCAGCTGAAATTGGGGCCCATGAAGAAACGTCACCAGTCCATTGCCATGCATCGTTTTCCCAAGTTTCATGACCATATTCGCCAGGCTTCGGGATTACATTAAACTTCCACTTAAAATCACCTGTTTTCTTATCGTAAGCAAGAATGTCACCTGGCACGTTTTCAATTCGGGACTGATGATAGCCTTGCTCTGCTGAGTTCCCCACAATAATCGTGTCGTTTACAACAATAGGTGGAGATGATCCGGTTATATAGCCCGTTTCAAGAGGAATGCCTTCATAGGGGTCATATGGATGGCCTAAATCTGCTAGTAGATCAACAACTCCCGAATCAGGAAAGCCATCAATAGGCACCGGTTTGCCAAATCCTTGTAAAGGAGCGCCGGTTTCAGCATCCAAAGCAGTCAGAAAAAATCCAGGTGTAATCATGTAAATTACGCCTTTGCCGTCAACTTCTGAATAACCAATTCCTTTGCCATAGTCCGCGCGCATGGAATATTCCCATCGGCCGGTATTCGGTAAGCGGTAGCTCCAAAGTGTTTCGCCAGTTTTAGGATCAATCGCAACGACACTGCGACGAGCACCGGCGACCGTATAAAGGGTGCCATTGATATAGCTCGGAGTTGAACGGCCGCTTACTGCCCCTAAACTAGCACCATCCCATTCCCACATAACTTCCAGTTCACTGAAGTTTTCTGATGAAATTTCAGAGGAGCTGGTATAGCGCGTATGAGCGTAGTCGTTACCTAGAGTGAACCACTCCACATCGTCCTGAGCAGCGAAAAGGCTGCCAGAGCCGCTCAGTAACAAACTAATGAGAGCGACGGTTTTAACGCGTTTCCAGATATCTATTTTTATTATCATTTTTCGCCTCGTTGATAAAAATCTGTATCGAATTCCAAGAGTTTTGAATCCACTAAAATGCAATGGATTTGCAGTGAAGTTTAATTGAATATTATCCAGTAAAAACAGCTAGTTATATAATATCAATAATGATCTTAACTGGTTAGTGTACTTTCCTGAGGCTACCGCAAGGAGAGGGTATTGTCCACGATGAAAAAGTAACGAGAGTTGTCAGAAAACGTTTAAATGTCTGGCATCTGAAATTGGACGGAAGAGAGCGCCGCGGTGAGTTCTGAAAGCTGGGTATTATTTAGTTTGGCGAGAGGAGGTCGTACTCGAAGCCACTGAGAATCCTTCGTGCATATTGCAGTTGCTGCTTTTAGTGCAGGAATCATTGGATAGCTCTGGAAAATATTTCTGATTTGATCAAGCCCCGCTTGTTTCTGCTCCGCGTCTTCACCCTGCCAAGCAGAACAAAGACTGCTAATCGCAGCTGGATTGACATTGGCAGTAGCGGAGATGCAGCCAGCTCCGCCAGCCTTCATGTTCTGCAGCAGGAAACTCTCGGATCCGCAGAAAACTCGAAAATTGTCTATAGATAATTCGTTAAACGCTTGGGTTTGATTCCAATCCCCTGAACTGTCTTTTATGCCAGCTATGTTTTTGGGATAGCTATACGCTAACTTTTCTATTAGTTCGAGAGTCAAAGGAATCTGTGAAATAGGAGGAATGTGATACAGATAAATTTTAAGATCTTCACTATTAACTGCTTCAATTACCTCAGCATAATAGTTAAAGAGCCCTTGGTCAGATATGTCTTTATAATAAAATGGCGGCAGCATTAGGACGCCGGCGCAGCCCAGCTCGACTGCCTTCCTACTTAATTCGATGGTGTCACTAAGGGCGCAGCAACCTGTCCCAGGCATCAGGGAATGCGTTTCTATGCCGCCTTCAATTAAATCATCCAACAAACTAATTTTTTCACTAATACTTAAGGAGTTTGCTTCACTGTTAGTGCCGAAGACTGCAAGATTCGCTCCTTGGGAAACTATCCAGCGGCAATGTTTTATAAAGCGAGAAGAGTCGGGTGATAAATCTTCATTAAATGGGGTAATTACTGGAGCTAATACCCCGCTGAATCGAGATTGAGACACTTCAAAACTCCTTTTGTACTTAATTAAAAAGCTTGAAAAAACAGGGTCTGTAGAGTGTTTTCAACTATGTTTTTCTGACGGATTGAATAAAAAGCTAAATAACAACATGGGCCAGATGCCCACATGCACCATTACATCCGCGGTATTGAATACGTAGTTCCAGTATGGAATATGTTGAATATCGATAAAGTCAATAACGCTTCCATAGACTAATCGATCGAGAATATTACTAGCACCGCCCCCAACAATAAATCCAAAGCAAATGTATTCGTAACGATATATGTTTTTGCCTATCCATAAATACGCTGAAACGGCAATCAATAAAGTAATTGATATAAGGCCAAATAACCAACCCATACCCTGACCCAGGCCGAAAATACCGCCATAATTTCGAATATGCGTAAAGTGAATGAATGAATTAATCTCCAGGCTAGAATTTATTTCAATCGAGCTGTTCACCCAATAGCCAATAAGTTGGGATAGGAATAGAGCCATAAAGGCAATGCCACCGTAAAGAGAGATATTTCGCATTTTTGTATTCATAGACTGTCGGCAACTTTAATTGCTCTATAGATATAGAAAATTAGCATAAAATAATTGTGATTAAGTAATTTAGATCTCGTTAAACCCTGAATACCAGAATCAGATTATCGAGTAAGCTCTGCATAAGGCACATCGGCATACTGAGTGATCTGACCTAACTCGCTATCAGAAAAACTTACTATACTATGGGCACAATTATGCATGTGGGGCGGTGTCCATAGTTCGCACATAGGTTTATCTTCGATATGGCATAGAAATGTTTTAATCAGTGCGCCATGACTTATCAAGGCGACTTTTTTGTTGAGGTTACTCTCCATTATTTTTTTAATTGTAGCGATTGCTCTGGATTGAAGCTTAAAAAATGATTCAGCGCCCTGGACACTGAACAGGTGTGGTTCTTGCCAAAAATGGTGATAAGATTCTGGTTCCCGCCGCTCTATTTCCTCATAAAGAGTACCTTCCCAAGGACCAAGAAAGATTTCTCTGAGGGAGTCCAAATACTCAATGTCTAAGTGGTTTGCCGGGAAGAGGTTTGCAGCGGTTTGACGGGTTCGTAATGAGCTACTACAGAAGACTTTGTCGAATTTTATAGCGCTAATCCGTTCGCCTAAAGCGATCGCTTGGTTGATGCCGAGCTGCGTCAACTGCGAGTCACTTTGCCCTTGAACTCGCCGTTCTTCATTCCAGTCTGTCTGACCATGACGAATTAAATGCAATTCCATTTGTTCTATTATTCCTGTGTTCTAGTTTTCTTTACAGCGGCGTTCCATCCAGAATATTGAGTGTCTCTCCAGCTTTGGTCTTTGGTCGGCTCAAACGCTTCATCTAATTGCCACTTCTGTGTTATTTCCTCAAGAGATGAAAAAACACCAGCTTGTAACCCTGCAATATAGGCTGCCCCTAATGCGGTAGTTTCGGTAATTGTTGGCCTTTGCACTTCACAATCCAAAAGATCCGCAAGCTTTTGCGTTACAAAATTATTATTCGCCATACCCCCGTCAACTTTTAGACTGTTTAAGCTGGCGCCGTCTGCACTAATAGCTTCGACTAGATCTTTTGTTTGATAGCAAACAGACATAAGTCCGGCAGTGACAATTTCTTTGACACCGGTATCGCGAGTCATGCCGAAAATTGAGCCTCTTGCATTAGTATCCCAGTAAGGTGCGCCCAAGCCAGTAAAGGCGGGAACCAGATAGACCTTTAAGTCATCAGCAGTTTCCCTCGCTAGTTGCTCGGATTCTTCGGCAGTCGCTATTAGTTTTAATTCATCTCTTAACCACTGTATTGTGGCTCCCGCCATAAATATGCTGCCTTCGATGGCATAGCATGTTTTATTAGCTAGTCTATAAGCGACTGTAGACAACAACTTATTAGAAGATTTAACTATTTGCTCGCCGGTATTAAGTAGTAGAAAACAACCTGTACCGTAAGTGCTTTTTGCAGAGCCATTGGCAAAACAACCCTGGCCGAAGGCGGCAGACTGTTGGTCTCCGATCATGCCAGTAATTGGAATGGCAGCACCAAAAAAGTCAGCAGTAGAATTACCAAAATCTGCGGCACAATCCTTTACTTCAGGAAGTACAGCTGCAGGTATGTCAAACATTTTTAGCAGCTCAGAATCCCATCGCTGCTCTGCAATATTGAATAGCATAGTACGGGAAGCATTTGTCGCATCTGTAAAGTGGCTTTTACCATCAGTAAGTTTCCACAACAGAAAACTATCAACTGTGCCGAAGGCTAATTCACCATTTTCTGCGCGAGTCCGTGCATCTGGCACATTTTCTAAAATCCAACGTAATTTCGTTGCAGAGAAATAAGGATCTAAAAGTAATCCAGTTTTATTTTGGATCATCTCTGAATGGCCTATTTCTCTCAATGAGTCACAATAGTCGCTAGTTCGTCGATCTTGCCAAACAATCGCATTACTAATCGGCTCGCCAGTTTTTCTATCCCAAACAATTGTAGTCTCTCTTTGATTTGTGATGCCAATACAGATGATATCATTGGCTTCCGCACCCGCTTCTGACATGGCTACGTGACAGCAGCTTAACGTTGTTTGCCAAATTTCACTTGCGTCATGCTCCACCCAGCCATCAGCAGGAAAATGTTGCTTGAACTCTTGGCGTCCAACACTAATTGGTGTTCCTTCTCTGTCGAAAAGAAGGGCTCGGCTACTAGTTGTACCTTGATCAATGGCAAGAATGTATTTGCTCATAAGAAATATTTCGCTGGGTCACATAAAAAGTACATAAGGTTAGTGAAAGCTGGTCAATTACAGAGACATATTACACTATGTTAAGTGCTGTATGGCATGCTTTTCCTTGGGGATAAGTTTTTGTAAAGCAATCTAACTCTCTTGATGATCTGCTGATAATTGTGAGCTGAGTTAACTAAGTCGTCATCACTGCTGAGTCTGTCCTCTCCATCAATCTTTCGGCCCACGCGCAATCGCTCTTGCGGCGTTGAGTCTTAGACTTATTAATAGCTCTCAAAATAATTTCTTTTAGCACTTGTTCCGGTGTGTGTTATTGAGACTGACATCGGTACAATACGTTTTTAGTAATTTCGAAAAGGTAGAGCTCTCAATGAGTCGTAATCACCCCACATGGTTTATTTGTTCCTGCTTGTTAGTTCTTGCCAGTGCCGGATCTACTCAGTCTCAAGCTCAAGGGAGTTTCTATCCCGATGCTCGCAGTGGCGGAAACTACATGCATAATTTTTATTTCCCGCCTTCTCCCAGCTCGACCCCTTGGTCGCCAGATTGGTCCCCAGAGGGTGAATGGATTGCAGTGGCAATGCATGGATCCATATGGAAAGTTAAGCCAGAGACAGGTATCGCCTACGAACTTACCTATAGTGAAGATGCTTATCATTCTTCACCAAATTATTCGCCTGATGGGCACTGGATAGTGTTTACCGCTGATTATGATCACCAGCGGATTCAGTTGGAAATTTTGAATATCGAAACCGGAGAGGTCAGTAAATTAACTGATGACCAAGCAGTATACACTGATCCAGTTTTTTCTCCGGACGGTTCGAAAATAGCCTATGTCTCTACTAATCCTAATGGTTACTTCAATCTCTATGTGCGATCAATTGTCGATGGGAAATGGAATGGTGCTCCAATCGCAGTTTCGCTAGACAATGACTTTGGCCGAAGCCGATTGTATTTCGGCAATTTTGACATGCATATCAGCCCATCTTGGTTGCCTAATGGCGATGAGCTGCTCGTAGTGTCTAATCGTAATGTGCCGCTTGGGTCTGGAAACGTATTACGAGTCCCTGCGATCGCAGGTGGAATTAGTCGGGCAGAAACGGTGTTAGCCGAGCAGTCCCTTTATCGAACTAGGCCTGATGTTTCGATTGATGGGAAAAGATTTGTTTATTCATCCACCAGTGGGTCGGCCGATCAATACAATAATTTGTATGTGCAACCAACAGTTGGAGGGGAGCCATACAAACTCACTTTTTATAGTCATGATGCCTTCCATCCGCGGTGGTCAGCTGACGGCGAATGGATTGCTTTTATTTCTAATGAAGAGGGCCTATCACAACTTAATTTGTTGGAAACTTATGGTGGCAAGCTCATCCGGCGTGACATTACTGAATTACACTACAAGCGCCCAATGGGAACCCTTGCTGTAAGAGTTCTGGATGCTAACTTACAACTTCCTACTCATAATCGCATTCATCTAACTGCCAGTGACGGTAAACTATATGTGCCGAATGATGCTTATGCTCGTGCTGGCTCAAGAGGAGACCTGATCTTTCATAATAATGGGACATTTGAACTTACCTTGCCGGTTGGTGAAGTTCGTCTAACAGCTGTTAAAGGGTTTGAATTTACTCCTACTGAAGTTGAGGTTGATATAGAAGAAGGTGAAATTGTTCAACTGACGATCGAGTTGAGTAGGCTAACGGATATGGGCGCTAAAGGTTGGTATAGCGCTTCGACTCATGTCCATTCGAACTATGGTGGTAACTTACATAACACGCTCGAAAACTTGATGATGATGTCGCGAGCAGAAGATCAAGATTTAGTATTGGAGCAAGTTGCAAATAAAGACAATCGCATTCTCGATTATCACTATTTTGAACCTGGTGGCGTTGCTCACTCAGTATCTGAGGAAGACCAAATAGTTGTAGTAGGGCAAGAGTATCGACCCCCATTTTATGGCCACGTGTTTATGTTTGGGCTTAAGGAACACTTAATTTCCCCTTTTGTCACTGGCTATGAAGGGACAGCGATTGAGAGTCTTTATCCAAGCAATACCGACATGTTACTAAAGGCGAAGGCCCAAGGTGCCGTGACGGGTTATGTTCATCCGTTTCTTGGCGAAAATGATCCATTATCTGCGAACTTGGGAGGTGGGAAAGGTTTTATCGTTGATGCTGCGCTAGGCACCACCGATGCATTAGAGTGGTCCGATTCTAGTAGGGGTGCTTTCTATCCACTGTACGCAGTTTGGAACAATGGATTAGAGGTGACCGCCGTTGGAGGCGAAGATTCAATCAGTTCAATGCATATAAGTAAGCTAGTGGGGTCTTTTCGAACTTATGTGTACACCGGTAATCAAGGTCTTAGTATGGAAGCTTGGTTCGATGGTTTAAAACGAGGGAGGGCGATGGTTAGCTCTGGTCCGCTGCTGGAGATGGAAGTTGGAAATGCACTGCCTGGAGATACCGTGCAACTGCCACCGAATGGTGGGAACGTAGTTATTAGTGGTCGTCTGCGCTCAATAACTGAATTGAATGATGTTGCTTTATATTGTAATGGGAAAGAAGTGGAGCGATTTCCGGTAACAGGAAATGGAACAAGTCTCGATATTAATTACAGTGTAAGAATAGAAAGCTCAGGCTGGTGTCATTTGCGAGTAGAGGGTGATCCTGACCGGCGAGGTGTATTGGATGTCGCGTATGCACAAGCGTTTACTAATCCGGTTTGGTTTCGAGTTGGCAATGAGCTAATTCAAGATAACGATTCGGCGAACTATGCGTTGAATTGGATAGATAAACTGCAAGAGCTTGCTGAAGCCTGGCCAGGCTGGCGCTCCCAGTCTGAAAAGGACCATGTTTTCGGTCAGTTCGATGACGCTCGAGCTGTTTATCGTAGCAAACTAGATTAAGGTGCAGCCGTGCTTTCGTCGCTCCATAAATCAATACTTACCGCTTAAAGTTTTAGTGAAATGATTGGGGCCGGAGAGAATTTTTGATAACCTCAAATACCTTTTAAATGTTATTTGCTAGTGAGTAAGTGAATTGGTAAATGTCAAATCAGGTCCTTCGAATTGGAGTGGTAAAATGCATATTTTGCGAATGTTGGTTTCATTACTGTTTGGGCTGAACTTAGTGGCGAGCACTTTCGCAGCGGTACCGAATTCGACTATTATTGGACCAGTAGAAGCCGACCCGCCCGGTCACCCATCCCGTAATTCTATTTATGCGGCGTCAGCTATTGAGCTATCGGACAACGGTTATATTGAAGAAGAATACTTTATTGAAGGGACGGCTAATCAATACACAAATCCTGAGCTTGAAAACTCTGAAGTTATTGATAGTGGGCATCGTTATCGCACGCGTCTGATCGTGCGCCGTCCTCAGGTAGCTCAGTTCAACGGAATTGTTATAGTCGAATGGATTAATGTGACGGGTGGTCCGGATAAAGATATAGATTGGTGGCTCTCGGGAGCGCATTTCATCCGTAATGGCTATGCGTATATTGCTGTATCGGCTCAGCAAATGGGCATTGACACCATGAAGGAATGGAGTCCAGAACGTTATAGCAGCCTTGATACGACTCATGATGGAATCGTAAGCAGAGATGGCCTCTCCTATGACATTTTTTCTGCCGTTGGGAAAGCAATTAATAGAGTGGGGGAATCTATACCCTCTGGAAAAATCGATATCCTTGATGGATTAAAAGCCGAAATCATTATCGCTACAGGTCATTCGCAATCGGCGAGTCGCTTAGCTACCTATTTAAATAGTGTGCATCCGCTTGAGCCAATTTATGACGGGGTCATGGTGCATGGTGGTGGCGGTCGCATTCGTGATGATCAGAATACAAAAATATTTAAGATAATGGCTGAAACAGATATGCGCCGCCGAGCGGCGTCACCACAACCGAATTCTAATACCTTTGTGCAATGGGAAGTGGCGGGAACGGCTCACGCTGATTACGATTTTGAAATTGAATACTCTAAATTACGCTTGCTGCGCGATGGGCTTCCGCTCAGTCAAGCGGAGCCTCGCGATGTAGGATGTGAACTACCATCGCATAGCCGAATTCCATTTCGTGATCCATTTAATGCCGCGTTCGAGCATTTAGTTAACTGGGTTAAAGAGGATGTTCTACCGCCCCGCGCAGATCCGCTCCAGGTTGCACGCATGTTGCCGGAACTTGAATTCGCCCGAGATGAGTTTGGTAATATTTTGGGAGGTATACGTTTAGCAGAGCATGTTGTTGCGACCGCTAAAAATACTGGGATGAACACTAGTGTTACTAATAGATTCTGTGGGTTATACGGCTCCCACGAACCGTTTGAAGATGCTATCCTGGACCGACTCTATCCAAGTCATGAAGCCTATGTGGAAGCCGTGAGCAAGGTTGTTCAAGGAAATTTAGAGGCGGGTTACATTCTTCCGTATGCTGCGGAAAGAACAATTCGAGAAGCAGAAGCTTCTAGAATCGGACGTTAGATAGATGGCAATAAATCTAATTACATTTCTCAGCTAGAACTTTTAGTCGTGCCGTCCAGAGTTTCTTCGTGCTCTCTTTCTGATTGCTTAATTTAGCAGGAAGTCTAATTGAGACTTTAAGTTTAGTTTTCTCTGCGAGCGAATCAAATTGCGCGATAATTTGGCTTTGCTCATCAGGATGGGTGCTTTCTCGCCAAGACATGGTTAAGCGTTTTGGAATTTCTAATTCCAATAGTTCTCCGCTGATGAGTAGATCCAGCCCCTTTCTGTTGATTCTGAATTTAAAACCACCACCTTTCCTAACTTCGTTCTCTAAGTGAATTACTTTTTCTTGTTGAATTTTCGGCCCAAACATCCATTCCCCGATAAATACAGGGATTAGCCACTGATCAAATACTTGCTGAGCGGGAGCGATAATAGTCTTGGTGACTGTGATCGTTGTTGCTTTTAATTGGGATGCCGGTTGTTCAAACAAACTTCGTTCACGATCATTTTTGTCAAAGAATGTCAGCTGATCAGAACGCATTAATCAATTGGTTCATAGGGGTTATCTGGCATTAGAGTTATCGACAAGGAAGCTCGGCGACTAGATTCTTTTTGCCCGTAATTTTGAGTAAGATAATTCAGAATTGATTCTTCCAATGAATCTTCTAACTGCTGCAGCCCTTGGGTTTCTTGCATCCATCTGATCCTGCTTTCCCACACAGCTTTGCTGCCAGAATTCTGGGTAATTAATAATGTCGAATGACATTCCGTACAATTTTCCTGAACCGCCTGCCAGCCATCGTCAACGATCAGCTTTTCAACATGCTCAGTATTCTGAGCTGATATATTTTGGAGCAATAAGCTAGCAGCAAAAAGTCCTATCAAGAAAGAAAATAAAGCGAAATAGGTTTTCATTAAACCGCCTGAACTGCAATTCGATGACAGGCATTATTCAAATACCCTCTTGGGTTCCAGCCTGGAACCACCATCGGTTGGGACTGGCCCAAATTATCCATCGCGCGAACCCATACTTCGTAATAGCCTGGCTCAGGAAACTGTGCCCAGGATTGGAAACTCTGCCAAGCTAGCCTATTGGCAGCTGGATTTAGCGCTGTTGGCAACCATGTTGCACCAAAATCGATGGATAAAAATACTCCACTAATCTGGCTATCGCCTGCCCAGGCATGGCCACGCACGGTAAGTCGTTGTCTGGCGTCATGACTAATCCCTGATTGAGGAAAAGTAATTAATGATTTAACTGGCATTGATTCAATAATACGCATCTCGTCATTGGGTACGCGACTACCCGGTGCTACTGAGGCAGCAGGAACCGAGTATGAGGGTGCCGCCATTTTTTCACCATCATGGACACGATCTCTTACCACTATTCTGTTTAGCCATTTTCCAGAGACTGAACCTGGCCATCCAGCGCAAACCATGCGCAAGGGATAGCCATTTTGTATTGGAATGTCCTCGCCGTTCATTGCCCAAGCAATTAAGGACTCCCTCTCCATTGCTTTATTTATGGGAACTCCGCGAGAGATAGGGTCTAGCTCAGGGTTCCCGCTGGCATGTGTGTCAGCCCCATAATAACCAACATAAACAGCATCTCGGGCAACGCCACAGAAATTTAGTACATCACGTAACCTTACACCGGTGAATGTAGGGCAGCCGATGGCTCCAGTGGTCCATTGATTACCGCTGGCAGCGGGCACAAATTCGGCGCGGCCATTACCGCCACATTCAAGTTGCAACTGCAAGGTCACTTCTTCAAAGCGAGTTTTTAGATCAGTTATAGAAAAAGTAGTTGGAGTAACACAAGATTCTCCGCCGATTTCCAATTGCCAATTTTCTGGGTCAACATTCTCTGGAGGGATTCCATTGTTGCGAATAAACATGTAGCGATTTGGGGTAATTTCATCATCAAGTAGATGCGCTGGAGTTTCAGCGTTCACCGGGCGATCATTTAATAGGATTAGACCTTCCTTGCCTTCAATAGTTGTATCTGCATTATCTGCGGCAAATGCTGCTGGAACTAGCCCTGCTGGCATAAAACGAGAAAAAGGAATGGTCATCCCTAGCGCAGTCGACAAGGCTAACAGTCCAGATTTCTTCAAAAAACCACGTCTAGAAACTGCTTCGGATTTTCTACCCCAAGCTATTTTATCCGCCGCAATTGGATCTTGCTGGTAGAGCTCATTGATAGAAATTAGTTTTTTGCTAGTCATGCTTTAGCCTTGTTGAGTAAGGAGGTAGTTTTGCCAGAGGTTATCAAAATAGGTGGTAGAGGTCCAAAGCCTGACTAGCCAAATTAGAACTAAGGTTTAGTTAGTTTTAGTAAAAACCTGTCAGTATTGCGCGCTAAACGTGGGTCGAAGATGCTGCGTCGATGATCATCATCAAGGTTCCGCAGCAGATCACTGGATTCCACACTAAAGCCAGCCTGTTCAGCGACATCAATTGCTTGTGTGATTTCCATTCGGTGCATTTCTCGGTTATTGCTACCGCTAATACCGATATGATCTGTTACCACAATAAATCCACCAGGTTTTAGTAAGGTTTTTAGTCGCTGCAGTAAGTTTAGCGCTCGATCTGGATTTGAGTTGTATGAGTCATGCAGTGTTTGCGCCAACATCACAGCGTCGAGGGATTCTTCTGCAAGACTTAAGCTTCTTATAGGCCCAATAAGTTGAACAACATTTTTTAAATTACCTTCTTCAATTTTTTCCTTTAGCGCCTCACCTTGTGTTCGATTCTGGCGATCCTCTACGAAGCGAAGACCCCGCTCAGTATTTTGGGCATAGACTGTCCCTGTATCCCCCACCGCTTTGGAAAGAATAAACGTGTAGTAACCACCTGCTGCATAGAGATCCAGCACCGACATTCCTTTATCAATTCCAGCGAAAGCTAACACCTCTATTGGCTTGCGCACAGAGTCACGTACAAAGTCAGAAACGTCACGCCCTGAATCAGAAAGTAATAATCGTAACTCTTCAGTATCTAATGTGGCTGATACTTTCGAGGTTATTGCTATCGCGCATAGACCAAGTGTAATAATTTTAAAGAATTTAGTTGCCATTGTTCATCCAATGCGTGATCAGAGGACCATATAAAACTTGTTAAGGAGTAATACCGATACCTTGTGCTGCCATAAAGGCAAGTACTGGAATGACTATCAGCGCAATCAACTCTAGTTTTAGTAAAATTGGAACCATTCGAGGTACTTTGATTGCTTCAGATTCCGAATTACGATGTTTAATAAAAAAACTAGTGGGGTAGGTTGAAACTAAAACAATGACGATGAATAACAGAATCTTTCCCTGAAATACTGGATTGTCTGTGTAAAATTCACTTGGCTTTCCTACTCCCAACCAGAGGACCAGGCCCATCGCGAAGACTAGTACGGCACTAATTCCATACGCTGCATCTACTTTTGCAATATTTCGAGCGTCTTCCCCGTTAATTTTTGGCTTTATCGCCATGTTTTCAATCACAAGCGAACCGGCAAATACGAATATTGCCAGAAAATGAAGGTATCTGAACAAGGTGTAGAGCATAAATCCGATGATACTGGAAATTCGAGATAAATAGATGAAGATTCTAGCGTATTCTTGTTATGCTTCGAGAGCCTGAATTACAACCAACAATTATCAGGTAATGGAGGAGAGGTGTCAGAGATGAATACTAATGACCAATCGGTGAGTAATGATGCGCATCTAAAATCCAATATGCGTAAAGTATCGCTAACAGCGCTGGCTGGGGCCAGTATTGAGTGGTATGACTTCTTCCTTTATGCAACCGCTGCTGCTTTAGTATTTCCAGCTGCGTTTTTCCCTGAGTCAACACCCACAATGGGCTTAATTCTTTCATTTGGTACCTTTGCTTTTGGTTTTATTGCTCGGCCAGTTGGCGGCATTCTTTTCGGACATTTTGGAGATCGTGTTGGTCGTAAGAAGACTTTAGTTATCGCGCTTATGTTAATGGGTGTGGCATCCACATTGATTGGTTTGCTGCCAACCTATGCAACTATAGGGATTGCAGCACCAATCCTTTTATCAGTTTTGCGCTTCGCTCAAGGCTTGGCAATCGGAGGGCAGTGGGGTGGTGCTATGTTGTTGGTTACAGAAAGCGCACCTGACGACAAGCGTGGTTATTACGGAGCATTTGCCCAAGCTGGTGCCCCGGTAGGTGTAATTTTGGCAAACCTGGCCTTCATCATTATTAGTGTCTCAGTATCTGAGGAATTTTTCCAAGCTTGGGGGTGGCGTATCCCATTCCTTTCCAGTGTGATACTCATTGGAATATCCATGTATGTGCAGTTGAACTTGGAAGACACTGATGCATTTAAGGAATTGGAATCTCTCAAAAAAGAACGCTTTGATGATTCTTCTGATACTCCCATGCCTGCTAGACGTTCTCCTGTGCTTGAAGCGATTGTGAAATACCCTAAACGCATCACTTTGGCTGCGGCAGCCTTTCTTTCCGTGCAGGTGAATTTTTACATTCTTATTGGTTTTATAATTGCCTACGGGAGTGATCCTGATGGCGGAGGTATGACTCGAGATACCATATTATGGGCAGTGCTAGTAGGCTCTGCCATCCAAATTCCTGCTCAATTTTGGGCGTCTTCCTATTCGGATCGACATGGAAGGCGAGGTATTTTTATGCTGGGTGCTGCATTAACCGGTGTGGCTGCTTTTGCTCTCTTTCCTTTGGTAGATACAGGAAATTTCTGGCTGAGTGCGTTGGGAATAAGTGCTGGTCTAAGTGCTCTTGGAATGATGTATGGGCCACAAGCGGCTTTCTTCACAGAATTGTTTTCCACTGAAGTAAGATATTCAGGTGCTTCTCTTGGCTATCAGCTTGGAGCTATCGTCGGGGGAGCCTTCGCGCCAACCATTGCCACTATTCTATGGGCTGAGTACTCCATTATCTGGGTGTCTGTATATATGGCTCTTGCGTCGGTAGCATCAATAATTGCTGTAGCGATGCTTACAGAAACCTACAAAACCAGCCTGTCTGATGATGTTTAGAGTTTAGCGTTTTACTTGCGGACCCAGGAGCCGCTGGCATTCTGAAAAAAATGACCAGCTTGTGTTGCCTCAACAGCACGTTCATAGGCCACCGCAGCAACTTGGTCTACTGATAGACCATTTTGTTGAGCAATTTGTTGGTAGCGTTGACGGCGTTGAGAATTCACATCATTCAGTAACGTCCGTATTTCAGCGGAAGCGCTATTGTTCACTATGCCCACATAGCCGTCTCTTTGTTCTCCAACAAATCCTTCTGATTTGGCTTCTTGCAAAGTAATAGCATGAGCAACCGAAACGAGCGTCATGGTAAAAACAAATATAGTTATTAAGGAATTAATTTTTTTCATGTTCGCCTCCATCAAAATAAACCACTATCAGCTGAAAAAATATCATCAAGTTCTTCTTCAACTTGCACTCTGATCTCATGCTCTATGCGGACGTTGAGATTTATAGTGATAGGTTCGTTGGGAACAGCTACTTGCACTGTTGGTGTGCAGGCTACCAGGAAGCCTGCAGTACTTATTAAGCTCAAAATCGGTATTTTTTTCATAGCAGACAAATCTCTTTCTATACTCATGTTATTTCTATCACTAAATTCATTTCAATTAATTGCGAAAATTATTATTTGAAGCATTAAGATTAATACTCGTCGAGCCTTTACCTTAGTAGATATTCCTTTAGTGAAAATGTTACCGATCTATTTACTATTCCTTCAGTAATTATTCTAAGGATGTTTTCAGAGCGTCAGTGATTACATTACTTGCGCGCAAACTTCTTAACAGCATTGGAATATTATCGGTTATATTTAGATTTAAGTTAATTGGCTGACCGCCATTCATGTCAGGGTTGAAACCTTGTAATTGGACTTCCATTGTTAGATCTCCATTGTTATCGTAGTCCACTTCGGTATTCATAGTTTTATACTGATAATTTGAGAGTGCGTCACTGACTAACTGAATGCTAGGATTTCCGCTAGAGATAGGATTAGTTGGGGTATAGCGGATAGTTCCGCCGGGGTTTATCGCCCCTACCAAACCTTCTTCGATAGTTATGCCATTATCAGAAATTATTAAGGGCAGGTAGCCACTTATTAATCCGTCTACTGCAACCCCGGGGTAATCAGCAAGGTCTACGATGGACTCCAGATCTAGGCTAGTCATTACAACTGCGAGTTGATTCTCAGCTTTGGCAGCAGTGAAATTAAAATCGGAAATGGTTATATTGCCCCCTAAGACTTCTGAATTTAGATCCTTAAGATAATAATCACCTAGGGCTGTATTGAATCCATAGTTCCAATCGATTTGTTCAATCGCGAGACCAGTATCCAGCTTTGCTATATAGGCGCTCTGTTCATCTAAAGTTCTGAGGCCTAGTGGGTTGGTAATTTCAGCGGTTAATTCCGAGGTCAGTTTGACAAAGAAATTATCTTCAACGAATCCACTGAGCTCCGCAAGATTAATATTAATCTGGCCTGCATAGAGCCTAGTTTTATCTTCTTGTTGCTTCCAAGTTATAGATGCTTTGCTGGAGAGACTCCCTGAAACAACATCTCCTTTTACTAGCCGCTGACTGATTAAAGAAGATAAAGGGACTAGATCGCTAAACTGAAATTCCCTTAAATCAATCTCTAAAGATCCCCGACTATTTTGCAGATTATGGTTAGCAAGAATAGTTGTATCTATCTGATTATTAGTGCGCAGCATGAGCGATGTAGAAATAGATTTGTCATGAAATTCAATATTTCCGAATAGTCTCGGTTCGATTAAAGAAATTTGGTCAAGCTCGATCTCAAGGTTTTGTGAGTTGAGGTAAGCGCTCACTTGAAGGCGGTCATTAAATGAAGCAACAATATTTTCGAGAGATGCCTCGATAGAAGTTTGGACTGCTCCATATTCTAAAGAAGGAACTGTAACTCGAAGCTGCGAAGGAGAAAGTCTGATTTCTGAGCCATTCAGAACTGCCTGGAAATTCCCTTTGGCGGTTGCCGAAGCCACCCTTATCTGATCAAAACTTAAGTCCTCTAGTTGAGTTGTAATATCTCCGACGACTTCACAATTCTCAAAACTTTCACACTGAATAGAGACCCCATCTAAACGGCCCTCGAAATGTGCTTCCAGGGAGCTTTGTAATTCTGTCGTAAGTAACACATCTGACAATGTTGCACGGAGTCCAGTCACAGGTTGTGACTTGACAGCTATTGTCAGTGGCAGATTAATTTTGGTAGTTGAATTACGGTTATTCGAGAACGCAATGGATTGGTCTGCTTCAGAATCGATAATGGTTTGGACGTCGTCGAGCGTGATTGTGCTGCTTAAATTTGAGATTTGCGCACGAGTTTCCAGCTGCAGTGCTTGATTATTGAAAGAAACACCAGCCAAGGGTTCTGCCTGGGCTAAGAAGTGTAAAATTGCATCCGGAACAACAATACTGCTTGCGGCGAACGTTGCGCTATCTTCTTTGATGACTATGTTGATGTCTGACTTAGCGATACTGGTTTCAGGTTCAGAGGTAGAGGAAAAAATTATTTCTGCGGTGACAACTTCAAAATCGGTTGTATCAATTGAAGACTCAATCAGATAAGCGGGAGATTCTTCAGCCTGAAGACGGGTATTAAGTTCGATGCCTTCCTTATCCAGTGTTAAGTTACCTGTCGCTAACAAATTCTGAAAATCTAGCTCGTAGGAAAAAACAGTTAGCAGGTCTACGGGTAGGCTCTTTAATTGATTTTGAAGTTGATAAATATCGAATTTACTTAGGCCATTATTTCCTTCACCGCTGGTTTCGTTGAAAGATATTTTCATCGAATCAATTTCTAAAAAGGATAATCTTCCTCTTAATAGTTCGAGTAATGAGAAGCTAGAATTCAGCGAATCAATCAAGATGCTGTAGCGAGATGAATTTATTTCTATAGATTCTAGGCTGACTGAGGCTGGAAAAATACTCAGCCCGGTTACATTGCTTATCTGCATGTCACGATCATTCAAGACATGATTTGATATTAATACAAGGGGTGCCGTTGGGGCGGCGCTTAACAGACCAGCAATCAAGACAACAAATAGAAGAAGCCCTATAAGGCTGCGCCTTAGAATTTTCATGTGGAGTTAATATTTAAGTTCAAAGTTGGCCTATTCGAAAGTGCTTATTAAGTAGACTGAGAACTTGATCTTAAGTTTCATGTTAATAGTTTACTTAAGTGATCGGCCAAATCATTCTTTCCTTCCCTTAAATTAATAAAGAGTTAGGTTTTTTTCAATGAATCAAAAGATGCGGATCCCAATTTACTCTGCCTTTAGAGATAGTCTTAGAAATTCTTCTATGGGTTCGACCTAGATACGCAAGGCAAAAAAAAGGCCCACTTTCGTGAGCCTTTTTTTATACTTATTGTGGACAGTCTTTTACAGTCTATTTACAGTCTATAAGTTCCACCTATGAAGATCATACGGCCGCGAGGGCTCGCAGGGAATGCATTTTCAGTCATGAACGGGTCTTCTTCGTTCAGATTCCTTATGCCGCCGTAAAGCGTGACTTCATCGCTATAGTTGTAACTGGCGCTGATATTATGGATCCAGGTTTCATCCATAAAAACCTTCTTACCATACAAGGTTTCAGCGGTTTCTATCTCAATCGTGCCAAGCAGCATTTCACCAAGGTACTGCGACTGGAAGGAAACATTAATGTCACCATAGTCCCAGCTCAGGTAGACATTACCCGCCTCTTCTGGGCGCAGGATTTGCCCGAGCTGTGGGTTTACTTCACTTAAATCTGCAGGGTTTGTATAGAAATCAATTTCATTTACTTTTGTTCCCTGAACAGTTGCCCCGAAGTTGTGAGCACCAATACTGAAATCATAGCTTAGCGCTAGATCGATGCCGCTGGTTTCTAGGGTGGCAAAGTTAATGTCAGTAGAGGTAAGGAAGTTGAAGCCGCCATGCTGCATGGACGAAGAATCTGCGTTGCGTGTAAACAAATTACAGAAGGCACTATTCAGGGACTTCTCTTTATAGCAACCATCTACAATATCTTGAGCAGATACTGAAGAAATGGCATCTTCGATTTCAATCTCCCAGTAGTCGACGGTGAAGCTCAGACCTTCCAGAAAATTTGGCTGGTAAACTAACCCGTACGTTATTGTATCTGCTGTTTCTTCTGTTAAGTTGCGATTACCGCCGGCAACACCGCCGAAGGAAGCGGAAAGCGGGTCGGTAAACGCGTAGTTTCCGCTGCTGTCGTACGGATCAACACCAATAGCCTGTAAAGACGTTACGCAGTTACCCTGGTAGTTGGCTGCCAAGCCAGGTTGATCAGCTGCCAAAGCTGTGATCTGCGCCGCATCACACGGGTCATTGGGTCGGTAGTTTTGGCCTATTGCTGGGCCAAATAGTTCAGTGATATTCGGTGCGCGAACTGCTTGAGAGAGACTACCACGGAATGCGAGATCATCGATCGGCGCCCATACCATGCTAGTCTTCCAGGATGTGCTCTCGCCGATAGTGGAGTAATCCGCAAAGCGACCAGCAGCATCCAGTGTTAGCTCTCGAACAAAAGGGAGATCAGAGAGTAATGGCAGGGAAACTTCCAAGAACACGTCAGTAGTATCGAACTTGCCAGTCTCATTCTTGTTACCGAGTTGCGGTCTGAACACCAAGTTAGAGTTATCAGAGTGTTCTTCCAAAAGTGTTCCAGCGGCAAATGGAGAGCCGGCAGGAATTACACCAAGCTGCCACGAATCGTACTTGGCAGTTGCCTTTTCTTCGCGCCACTCGACTCCAGTCGCGAATCCAATAGGCCCTCCGGGTAGACTAATAAAATTCTCGGTATCACCGACTAATGAGGCAGCAAAAACAGTTTGTTCCAACTGCAACTTATTCCAAGTCGGAGTAGTTACCCATGCCGCTGCTTCAGGAGTGATTCCTCCTTGTCCGGCCCAAATATTGATCGGCACACAGTCACCTGCACCTGGAGTGAAGGAGAAGTAGCCAGCGTCGTAGGACGGAATTTTAAATGGAGTATTCATTGCAGCTGCAGTTGGATCAACATCTGCGCGACAAGCTGGTTGACCAGTTGCAGGATCAGTTACAGCGTCAACCCCTGCAAACCATCGATCGTTGATCACTGATCCGGTAGTAATACTTTCTCGGTCATGGCGCCCATAATTGGCGCTAGCCTCCCAACTCCAACCATTATCCAACTCACCTTCGAGTCCGACGACTACGCGATAGGTATCTCGCTCTGTGGTCGTATGCGAATCAAAGAAGATAGGGTCAACTGTATTAGCAACAGCTCCAGTTTGATTAGCTACGCCCTGGATAAATGAGGGAAGATACGGATTATCTTTAAAACCAACCATTAAATCCCAGAAAGAATTTGGTCGGGAGTCAGTATCGGTCTCCTGAGTCACGTACTTGAATTCACCGAATAGAGTCGTCTGATCAGTTAGGTCATAGTGCGATAACATATTAATTGTAAGCTTCTCATCGGGAAGGAGTATGTCGTAGTTATCATTCCCATAGACATTCCACGAGTCTCCTCCGAAACCCGCAAAATTGCCGGCTACCAATCCGTCTTGGACTGGCGCATAGGACCCGTCTGGGCCTATATTCCAACATCCACCCACGACACCAAAAGCTGCTGCTCCAAATGAGGAGTTGTAACCGGTAAAGGAATCTAGACAGTCGGGATTTCCGTTACCGTCTAGATCAATCGGTGTATCTGCATCGAACCCAGAAAAGGTTAGGGGATTACCGGGGATTATGTATCCATAACCTGAAGTAAACGGGAAGGTTCGCTGGGGCAGGATTGCCCTTTGGGGAGCGTTAGCTGCCCTGTTTATCAATGCAGATTCTGCTGATGTTAAGGATGGGGCAGAGCCGAACTGGCTAGTGTAATCAGAGGTAAAAGCCGCCGCAGTGGGAATCGTTAAACCAAAATTAGTTAAGCCTGTATTGGCATAGTTATAGTACTGCGCAAAATTCGGAGTAGCCGAACCAATTTCGCCCTGTTGGAAGCGCAAGTCTGGGTTCACCCAATTGCTAGCAGAGCCTATCGAATAGTTGGAACGCTCGCCCATCGTTAGGCCATCGTCATTTCTAACATCCAAGGAAACAGTCACATTACCGCGACCATTATCGAAATTCTCCCCAAACACTACAGACAGGGAACTTTGCTCCCCGTCACCGCGGTCTGAAAGGCCATAGTTGGCGTCAACTTCAATGCCTTCAAAATCATCTTTGAGTATGAAGTTAACTACGCCGGTTACAGCGTCAGCACCGTATACTGCCGAGGCACCACCGCTCAAAACTTCTACTCTCTCAATGAGGGGCATTGGGATAGAGCCAACATCAACCGCCGAAGACCCTTGCACGCCGCCAACATGGCGTCGGCCATCTACTAAAACCAATGTTCTATTGATTCCTAGGCCGCGCAAATTTAAGGTGTTTTGACCATCAACTCCGTTATCGATAGATTGTTCTGCTGTGACAGAGGTAAGAAGGGCAGGTATGTCGTTGACGACGTCTGCGATAGAAAATTCACCAGATCTGCGGATATCATCGGCGTCTACTGATTGAACTGGCAATGCGCCAGTCAAGTTAGAATCCCTTGAAATTCTAGAGCCTGTGACGATGACCTCTTCAATCAATTCGTCCTGAGCCACGACTTGACCGCTAAAAGGAAGCGCGCTTGCAGCGAAGAGCGCTACTGCGCCACCATTCAATTGATGGCGTATATTTTTCTTCTTCATGTGGAGCCCCACTTAATAATATAACAATAATAAAAATGATCGCGGTACACCGCGAAGAACCAGGTATTATAAGTACATGCTAGGAAGATGCAAAGTTAGCTTAGTGGGAAATGGGCCGAATTTACCCACTTTTAGGCTGATTTTAGCGACATAGGCTTTTATTGGAGCATCTAACTGCTCCAGAGTCCTAATTTCAACTGGGATAAGAAGCTTGAATAAATTGGGGGAAGGTGTTCAATTGAACCAAAATAGTGCATAAATTTGAGCGCAGATAGGGTTATTGCCTCAAGATTCCAGAAAAAGAGCATTATTTGGCTCTACTTTAGGGTTACATAATGGGCGTTAAGAGTCTCTTCTGAGCTCATCAGTCCAGAAGTTTTTAACTAAAATTTAATTTGAAGGTGTCAGTTTGTGAGAATGTTCAATTTCATTTTATTTGTTAGTGGATTAATGTTTCAGCCATTAGTTATGGCTCAACAAAGTCCCTTGTCCGAACTTTCCTATGTGGTGCCAGAAAATGAACCGATAGTCGTTGGTCAAGCTGGAGATAATCCTGCTGATATAGGTAGATATCTCTTAGCCCGTGGTGCGCGATCAGCTCGTGTATCCCCCGATGGCAACTCAATTGCATTTAGTTATTCGGTGACTGGGGCACCGCAGCTTTGGACTCTGTCAACTAATAAGAGTCAGATGAAACAATTAACATTTGGCAATGGTATTACCTTTTTTAGATGGGCCCCGGATAGTATGCGTCTTTTATATGGCGCTGATAACGACGGCAATGAACAAGAATCCTATGCGCTGATAAACGTTGATGGCGATGATGAAAAAATAGTACTGCCTCCTGTCTCCGGTGGATTTAGGTCGTTTGGAGATTTCTCTACAGATGGGCAAACAATTTATTTTGCTTCTACCGAGAGAAATGGATTAGATTTTGATATTTATAAAGCCGATCTCGAATCTGGAACTAGTGAATTATTGTTTGAGGGTACTTATGGGTATTACGCTCGCTCGCTTTCTCCTAACGGCAGATATTTGCTTGTTAGTGAAACTGTGGGTGAGGACGGAGACAATCTTTATCTTTTAAATACATCGTCTACTGAATTAACTACGATCTCCGCGCCAGAATCTAGAGCAAATCATGCTGATGGTGGCTTCGCCTGGTTGCCAGATAGTTCAGGGTTTTACTTAACCTCAAATCTGAATCGGGAGTTTAGCGCGGTAGTTAAGTACGATTTAAGTAGTGCTCGATTTTCAACTATCGAATCGGCCAGTCATGATGCGGCTAACATTGAGTTATGTGGCGAAAATAGTGGTTTTTTAGCCTGGACAGAGAACATTGACGGTTTCCACGAACTCAAAGTCCGGAATTTATCGACAGGCAGTGATATTGAAGCGCCGAGGCTTCCAGAAGGTACTTATAACATCAGTTGTTCGGCCAAATCATCCAAACTGGTAATTACTACCAATGGGTGGCGGACGCCTGGCGATATTCACACCTGGGATATTAATAACGGGGAATTACAACAGAGTTTCGAATCAAACCTGGCGGGATTAGATCCTGAGCGACTGGTCCGCCCCGAAAGTATTCGGATTACTGCGCGAGACGGAGTTGAGTTACAAGGCTTGCTGTATTTGCCAGATACTAGCTCCAGAACTGAAGCAGGAGCGCCTCCAATAGTATTTGAGGTGCATGGTGGTCCCTCGAGGCAATCTGTCGCTAATTTCGACGCTGTTGTTCAGTATCATGTTGACCGGGGAGTGGCGGTATTCGAGCCCAATGTCAGAGGTTCTTCCGGTTTTGGACGAACTTATGTCACCC
>NTJZ01000009.1 GCA_002457215.1 OM182 bacterium MED-G28
TCCAGAAGAGGTAGACATAACCCCACCAAAAGTAGGCGAGGGATAGATAAATTCCCACTCCAAATCTCCCGTATGAATATCAAGCGCACGTAAAGCGCCATAACCTTGCTCGGCATCAATGAAAACTGTACCGCCAAAGTTTGATTGTCCTCGAGTATTAGCAGGCAGCTCTGGTACATAGGTGGCGCAAGTTTCTCTAGCTGTGAGAATGAAAAGATCTAGGCCCGGGAAGAACGTCGGTGGATAAAAATTAGTTGAACCCCAAGGGTCTGGCAAGCAACCAAGACTGCCATCGTTAACAATTATCGGTCGTCCATCGTCACCAATTTCTCTAGCCCAAGTAGTGGCTGTGAATGGCTCGCCCAGAAGAAACTCGCCAGTCACTCGATCCAACACATAAAAGAAACCATTACGATTTCCTACCATTACAACTCTTCTAGGTTCGCCCTCCCATTCAATGTTGGCTAGCACAGGCATATGATTGGAGTCCCAATCATTAACATCATGAGGCGTAAACTGATAATGCCAACGTAGTTCCCCAGTATTGGCATCTAAGGCAACTATAGAATCCGTATATAAGTTATCACCGGGCCGATTCTCGTCGTAGTAATCAGGGTTAGGATTGCCCACCCCCCAATAAATCAAATCCAGATCAGGATCGTAAGACCCATTCATCCATGTCCCGCCCCCACCCTGAGCTAATATTTGTGGGTCATCCGGCCAAGTCTCACTACCTGGTTCTCCAGGGCCAGGGATTGTATTAAAACGCCAAATACGTTCGCCAGAAATTGGATCGAAAGCGTCTATAAACCCTCGAGTCTGATACTCGCCCCCAGAAATCCCAACAATAACTTTATTTCCAACGATCAGTGGCGCCATAGTGGCAGAATAACCAATTTGGTAATCCGCTAATTCGCGCTCCCATAAAACTTCGCCGGTACGTCGATCGAACGACATTAAATGAGCATCGAGGGTAACCATAAACAATTGATTGCCCAACATGCCAAATCCCCGATTAACCGGCGCCGAAGCACCGTAGGTTAAATCATTTGGCAGGTCTCTCCGATATTGCCAAAATGAGCGTCCTGTTCTAGCGTCCAATGCCCAGGCTAAATTATTCGAGCCAGTCACGTATAGAACACCGTTATCTAGAAGAGGTGTAGTTTCCCAGCCTCGTCCTCGAGTAGTTGTTCCAGATTGAAAAGTCCACACTGGACGGAGCTCGTCCACATTAGTTGGATTAATTTGTGTAAGCGGGCTGTGACGAGTTCCGCTGTAGTCGCCAGAATAGGTAAGCCACCGGCTAGGGTCACTGAATCCAGCAAGCAGGTCTTCGAAAGATGGACCCTCTATCGATTGCGAAGCTGCTGTTGTGGACAACAGCCAGGAGACGAGTGCAATGCAAAAATTATTTTTCGATGTTGTTTTCATTGTTAACTTCTCTTGTAGTGCTATCACAACTTGTTTGATGAGCTAACTAAAATTATTTGGTTAGCGTGCTGACTGCAAAAATCTAAGAATATCGTTGATGTCATCGCTGCTTAAAGCTGACTCGTAAAAACTTGGCATCAAAGAAATATCTTCATGAATCACTTCTTGTAATGAGGATTTCCGAAAACCTCGCAACACCTGATCGCTATCCATAATTTGAATCGAAAAGGCATCCTCGCTCTTCACAGCTCCTCGAATACGACCATTATCAGCGGTCACCAAAGTAACTGGCTTGTAGCGTCTAGCAATCTCGGCACTTGGGTTTCTAATAGAATTGGTCAAGGCGTCCTGGGAGCGTCGGTTCGTTATAGTCGACAAATTCGGGCCCAAACTTCCACCCCGATTATCAACGCGATGACAACGTAAACAGTTCAAGTTAAATAAGGTCGTACCGCGGGCCGGGTCGCCGTCGATTTGAGCTGAAGTACCTGCGATTGCAACACTGCGCAAATAAGAAACTAACATCCAAACCTCAGTATCTGGGAAAGCATGTGGAGGCATAATGCTGCCAGGAACACCTTCACGAATAACCTGGAAAACTGAGGCGTCAGTTGATTCAGATCGCGTAAACATTAAAGTTAAATCAGGCGCTTCAATAGTTTCAATGCCTTTAGCATCTGCTCCATGACAAGTTGCACATTGGGCTCGAAAGATAGAACCCCCAGCTCGTGCGGCACGCGGATCCGTAGCGAGGGGATTTACTTCTTGGGCGCTCGTAAACTCGCTCATTAGAAGCAAGCTCAGCAAGCAGTTGGCTAAAAAATAGAAGCGTTTAGGTAAATGAATAAATTTCACAATTCTTTTTATTATCCTTAAATTTAGGCTGCTCAGAATAACAAAGAATTTGTGGTGAGACAGCAGAAATAACCCCATCAGTTGACATACCTATTGCATTGGGATATTGCTATGGTACGGAAGCCGCGGTTAACCCGGCTTTTTTGTGCAGTTTCTTTCCACAACACTATCGGAGGGATCGATGAGTCATAGTCCGAAGAAGACCGCAGAAATAATTACTTCATTTTGTGCAGCCCTGGTTTTAGGAGCTGTCGTGCTTTTAACTCAAACAAATGTAATTTCTGCGCAATCCAGTAATTTTCAAGGTGGATCACCGGAAATAAGCCAAACACCTGACATGGCAAATATTCGTATTCTTTTTCCAGCAGGCGTTCGCTCCTCTTGGCATACTCATTCTTGGGGGCAGCTGCTTATGATCGAAGAAGGTATTGGCCTTCATCAGATCCGAGGCCGAGCCATTGAAGAATTTCAAGTAGGCGAGCCTTATTGGACGCCGGCTGATGTCGAGCATTGGCATGGCGCCCATCCTGATGTTGACGCCTTGCAGCTAACAATCTATGAAGGTGAGGTGGTATGGCTAGATCCGGTTACTGATTCTCAGTATCAGGGTCTGCGTGTTCGCCCCCAATCTAGATCTGTAGATTAGATCAAGTAGCAGCCTAGAGAACTTCAAAAATAACCGTGGTGTGTAAACGCACATTACGGTTATTTTTTTTGAGATTTTTTTAATTGAAGAATCCTCTTATTTTAATTTCTCCCTCCTTCACCAGAAATGAAGTTGCAGCGCACAGTAGTTTGCTCGCTGAGACGATCAATCTTATACTGCCTTTTCGAAAAACAGCACTATTGACTAATCGGGGAGTCAATGCCTTATGAATATTCAATTAACCAAAACACTCACCTTTGCTTGCATCACAGGACTAATTGCGGGATGCGGTCCAAATCAATCAGTAACTCCAACGTTAAATTTTGAAGAAGCTCTTCAACAAAAACTGATTGAGGCCCAATACGGTGATGTAATAGAGATCCCTGCGGGCACTCACGAAATAACCCGAAGCCTTTCATTAAATGTATCAGGTGTCACAATTAGAGGGGCCGGTATAGATAATTCTATTCTCTCATTCAGAAATCAGATACAGGGTGCTGAAGGGCTTCTAGTAAACGCTGATGATTTCATCATTGAAAATTTAGCCATTGAAGACACTGTCGGTGACGCCTTAAAAATTAATGAAAGCGATAATGTAATTGTGCGCAATGTGCGAACAGAATGGACTGGTGGTGCACTCACAACCAATGGTGCCTATGGCATCTATCCTGTCCAATCAACAAATGTCTTAATCGAAGGCGCTGTTGCTATAGGAGCATCTGATGCAGGCATCTATGTAGGCCAATCAAATCAGATTATCGTTAGAAACTCTCGCGCAGAATATAACGTCGCTGGCATCGAAATTGAAAATTCTACCTTCGCAGACGTTTATAATAATGTAGCGGCCAATAATACTGGTGGCATATTAGTGTTTGACCTTCCCAATCTGCCAGTTCAAGGCGGGCGCAATACTCGGGTTTTTAACAACGAAATTCTCGAAAATAATACTGCCAACTTCGCACCAGAAGGAAATATTGTTGGAACCGTGCCAGCGGGTTCAGGACTAATGGTGCTGGCGAATGACAACATCGAAGTATTCGGCAATACATTCACTGACAACGACAGCGCCAATATCATCATCGTTAGTTATTACATTACCGAACGACCTTTTGAAGATCCAAATTATGACCCATTCCCCGAAGGAATAAATATTCATAACAATTTTTTCAACGGTGGCGGCAGTAATCCTGACTCCGAACCATTAATTGCGTTACAAGCAGCCACTGGCGAAGCAATTCCGGATGTGGTTTGGGATGGAACTTTGATTCCCGGCAAACAAACCAAAGAAATCTTATGCATGCGCCAAAATGGTGAATTCAGTTTCGTGAATCTAGATGCCGGAAATGGATTTTCAAACCCGAGTTTCGACTCTGAACAACACAATTGTTCACTCCCAAGTTTGACTGAAATTTCGCTGTCAACGGGAGCAGAATGAGCAGACTAGAATCGCGCTTAGGCGTTCTTTGCTTACTATTAGCGGTACTATTAGGGTGCTCTGAATCGATACCTAATTTCCATGAATCAAATAACCCTCAACGGTTGTCTGAATGGAATTTATTTGCGCTAAGTCAAGAAGAGCTAATACCTAGCGAAGCCAGCCTAGTATTTACTCCTGCCAATCAACTATTTACAGATTATGCACATAAACTGCGTACCCTATGGATCCCAAATGAAAGCCAAGCGCAGTTAGTTAATAATGAAATAAACTATCCTGTTGGCACAATTCTAACGAAGACATTTTATTATCCCACCGATCTTGAAGGAAACTTGTTGCGCCAAACAAGCACAAATTCTTCCTCAATCGATCTAGCAAACAATAAACTAATAGAAACTCGGTTATTAATTAAACGAAGCCAAGGATGGGAAGCATTCCCTTATGTTTGGAACGACGACCAGACTGAAGCATTTTTGCGCGTCGCCGGGGCAAGCACAAAATTTAATTTAAAGAGTGATAAGGGGAGTCTTGAATTTGTCTACTTTGTTCCAAATGAAAATCAATGTTCTGGTTGTCACGTAACCAAACATCCAGATGGCAAAATGCATCCGCTAGGGGCAATCGCATCGCAACTAGCTTCTGCTTACGCTAATAATCAAAATCAAAATGAAAACTTGGTAAAAATGGGTTGGCTAGACCGTGCTCCTGATGCTAAAACCCCAAAGTCTTGGAAAGATGAAGCGGCCTCAACGCAAGATCGTGCGCAAGCTTATCTTAACATTAATTGTGGACACTGCCACAATCCAGATGGTGCTGCCGATACTTCCGCACTGATACTTGATGGCTCCCATAACGCAGCCATAAACAGAGGAGTCTGCAAGACACCAGTCGCCGCCGGTGGAGGTGCTGGTGATATGCTTTATAGTATAGTCCCTGGAGCCCCCGACCGATCCATACTCCTTTATCGTATGGAATCTTCAGAACCAGATGAAATGATGCCGGAGTTAGGGAGGTCATTGATTCATAGCGAAGGAATTGCTCTCATCAAACAATGGATACGAGAAATGCCTGGAAGCTGCCCAAACTAGGTTATTCGGTCTTCTTCTATTAATTAGCCCTACTAGCAATTGCATTGTAGACTTACGTCATAACTTAGCTTAAAGGCTGTAATTTCTGTTGCGTTTGCTAATTATCAGTTTGATTACGTGCTTAATGTTGACCAGTTGTAGCGAGCAGGTTGGTGAGCGCCGCACCTATGTCTTAACAACTGGCACAACAGGGGGTACTTTCTATCCTGTCGGTGTCGCACTTTCCACACTGGTATCCGCTCAAGAAAATGCTGGTTTCTCATTGACGGCTATAAGCTCTGCTGGCTCCATGGAAAATATCAAGCTCATGCGAGACAACCAGGCTCAATTCGCTTTGATCTTAGGAATCTTTGGCGCCTGGGCCTTTGATGGCTCGGGGCCAATCCGCAACCCTTATGAAAATTTTAGATCTATCAGCGCCATGTGGCCTAACGTAGAACATTTTGTATTGCGCTCCGATTTAGTGACAGATGGCACTATTAACGATTTAAGCAGCCTTGATGGAGAACGTTATTCCATTGGCATGCGAAACTCTGGCGCAGAACAGACGGGGTTTTATATTTTCGATGCACTCGGAATCGATTATAGCGATGAATTGTCAATCGCCTATATGGGCTATGGACCGTCTGCTAATGCTTTACAAGACGGGAATATAGTTGGCATGAATATCCCCGCCGGCCCTCCTGTTACCGCTATCACTCGTGCATATGCTCTACTTGGGAACAGTATGACCATACTCGATTTCACCGATGAAAACCTGGAAGTCATCAATCAGGAATTCCCATTGTGGCAATCCTATGAGATAGAGGCAGGCACCTACCCCCTGCAGGAAGAACCTATAAATACAGCAGCGAGTCCAAACATTTTAGTGGCAAGAGATGATGTATCTGAAGAAATTGTCTACAACATGACGAAACTACTTTGGGAAAATTTGGCAACCTTGCAAGAAATTCACAGCGCCACCAAGACAATGGCAATAGAAGTTGCATTGAATGGCATCCCTGTTCCACTGCATGCTGGCGCCTTGCGTTACTACCAAGAGCAGGGGGTTAAGATTCCAGAGCACTTATTGGTGCCATAGATTACTTTTCACTTCCGCAATACTGGCACCCTATCCCTTTACAGTCGAATTCTGAAACTCGTAACTACTTAATTACAAAATCAAAATAAGTTTCTTGATAGGGTTCATTTTCCAATGTGAAGTGCCACCACTCTTCAGGCAACGGACGAAATCCGTTCTTTAGCATCACATCACGCAGAATATTTCTGTTTTCTTTTTGCTCAACACTGACTAGATTGCTTGACGGCCAAGAAATGGGGTCGAAATAATCCCAGGGCGAGCCCATATCCAGCTCTTCTCCATGATCTAGCTCAATTAGGGTTAGGTCGACCGTTGACCCTCGCGAGTGACCTGACCTTTCAGAAATATAACCATCGCGAAAAAGATTTGCTTTTTCAACATTAGGATAATATTGATTTTTCATCACCTCGTCATTCAAATCAGCCGCCCACCTCATAAAATGATCAACTGCTCGCTGAGGCCTATATGCATCAAATATCTTTAACCCTATACCATTACTTACCAGCTCTTCTTGAACCTTTCTAATAGCTAAAGCAGCATCGAAAGTCATTATTATTTTTGCAGTGTCATACCCTTCTATCGGCTTACCTACAAAATTATTATTTGTGTGATAGCGGACTTCAATTTCAATCGCAGGAATTGAATCATCAGAAAATGAACTTATATCTACGAACCCTTTCGCCATTAAAGGTGAGGCATCATAATCGGCATTGCAACTCTGAATAAGAATTAGCAAAAAGATTAATAAAATCTTTTTTAGAAATGCATCCAAACTTAAGTCCTGATTTTTCGCAAAGTTATCATGAGCTACCGCAGATTTAAGTTTAATTCATTAGCACCTATAAAACATGGAGGTTCTAGGAAATTATGTCTAGAATATTAACCCTAATTCTCAGAACAGCCTTGACTATCCTTGCAATTGTTATAAGCACCATTCTAATTCCAATCTTACATAAAACGTACACGGAAAAACTTTAATTAATGAAAACTATCGGAATGCTAGGCGGCATGAGCTGGGAATCTACTGCATCTTACTATCGCGCTATTAATGAAACAGTCAAACGACAACTAGGTGGATTACATTCAGCCAAAATCGTTATGAATAGTGTGGATTTCGAAGAAATTGAAAAACTCCAGCGCGAAAACAATTGGTCAGCTGCAGCGGCAATTCTCGTTAAAGCTGCTGAGTCGCTTGAAGCAGGTGGTGCAGATTTTTTAATCATCTGTACTAATACTATGCATATTGTCTCTCAGGAAATAGAAGCCGCAACCAATATTCCTTTGCTACATATTGCCGATGCGACAGCCGAGGAACTATTAGGTGACAGAATTGGCAAAGTTGGTTTGCTAGGCACCACATTCACCATGGAAAAACCATTCTATAAAGATCGTTTAATCAATAAGTATGGTATTGATGTAATTGTGCCAGATATGGAGCTAAGAAATTTGGTACATAAAATAATTTACGACGAACTCTGTCTTGGTACCATCAATAACGACTCCCGCAATACCTACCTGGACATAATCCAAGAACTAAGATTCCAGGGGGCAGAAGCTGTGATCTTGGGATGTACCGAAATTTCGTTACTGGTTGAACAACGACACACTAATGTGATTCTCTATGACACTACTGCGATTCATGTGAGCAAAGCTGTGCAATTTGCTCTTAGCGATTAAGCATCTCATGGAATAATTCGGGGCTTAAGCTTAACTAGAGATTCTTTATAGTCACATGCGCTCATATATTAAAAGCTTCGACTCAATTTCGAGCATATCTGATGGCTTCTGAGACTCCTTCTGAAGACTGGGTAATAAAGAGGCAATTTTTGAAGGTATACCCGCAAGAAATGGCGAATAAAGCCACAAATGGATATGCTTTTGCGTTACCATCGGATTAATTAAAAACATATTACTGGAGCGAAAATATGACCAAATCCTCTATGTCTAGGCGACGCTTCCTACAATCATCTGGCGCTGCTGCTCTCTGGCTTCCTACTACCGTGAAAGGTTATACCGCTAGCGAAATTCAAGCTCTCTATGTTGATGGCGAGATGCAAGAGAATATCTCCAAGCACGAGCTAGATACACCCGCTCTCTGTGTCGACCTGGATTTGCTCGAAGCGAACATCGCCACTATGCAGGCGACCACCCGCAGCAACGGCATTGCTAGTCGCCCCCATGCAAAGACTCACAAGACGCCTGTTATTGCACAAATGCAACTAGATAGTGGCTCTATAGGTATCTGCACTGCAAAAGTTAGTGAAGCGGAAGCAATGTATCAAAATGGGATCGATGAAATTTTGATGACTACTACCAATGTAACACCGACAAAAATTCAACGCGCCATGAATTTGCGTCAAAACTGCCCTGGATTCGTTCAAGCAACTGACTCGCCGCAAAATGCCCGCTTACTATCTGAAGCTGCAATGGCCATGGGAATCAATGCTGATGTAGTTGTGGATGTTGATCCTGGAGGGCACCGTACTGGCATTACTCCAAGACAACCAGCTTTAGAACTTGCACAATTAATTAATCAGCTTCCTGCTTTAAACCTTAGAGGCTTACTCTGCTATGACGGAGGCTCGCAACACGTTAAGGGTTTTGAACAACGCAAGAATCAAACCTTAGAAAGATTAGCTGCAGCGACAGAGACTTATGACTTATTTAATCAAAGCGGTTTATCCACAGAAATCTTTAGTGGCGGAGGCACTGGGACTTACAACATCGATCATGAAACCCGCGGGCTGACAGATGTTCAAGTGGGCAGTTACGTTTTTATGGATGCTCAATACGTAGATATAGGTGGCGAGTCAGATGAAGAGATCTATTCGGATTTTCATACTTCTTTGACCATCTTAACGACAGTACTTAATGACCAATACGAAGGACGAGCTACGACTGATGCCGGAGCAAAAGCTTGCACCATTAATCGACCATGGGCGCGGATCAAAAACGAAACAGGAATAAGCTATAGTTCAGGCTCCGACGAATTCGGTTCGATTCGGTATGACGAAAATGCATCGACCAAGTACAAAGTTGGGGATAAGCTCGAGTTAATCGTGTCCCACTGCGATCCCGTAGTGAATCTATACAATCAAATGTATGCTATCCGCGATGATAAAGTTGAGGCTGTTTGGCAAATTGCTGCGCGGGGATTATCTGCCTAAGCCCCGCTTCTTCTTCGTAACCAGCAAAATTGGAATTGATAGCGCAAACAACCAATGGTTAAACCAATAGTGTTAGGCAAACATTGCAAAATTAAGTGCTAACTATTTCGCAGGGAATAAAAGTGTTGTCTCTTGTGCTACCTAGCTATTCAAGAATCCCCAATGAACTCTAAACTGGATCTGCGACCCTTGGATGCCAGCTTCGGTGCTATCGTAAATGGAGTCGATTTAAAAACTGTTGGCGATCACTTGTTTAATGAGATTTATCAGCTGTGGCTAGACCATAGCCTACTGATATTTCCCAAGCAAACAATGCGCGGATCCGATCAGGTCCAATTTGCGAAACGCTTTGGCGAATTAGAATTTGATATCAAATCTGTTAGTAATATCAACAAAGATGGAAGTGTCCGCAGCGATACCAAGAACGATGATGTGTTGAAAATATTGCAGGGAAACATGAGCTGGCATGCTGACAGCAGCTACCTCCCAGTCTTATCCAAAGGAGCGGTATTTTCTGCAAAAGTTGTACCTTCCAGCGGCGGTGAAACAAGTTGGGCCGACATGCGCTCAGCTTATGATGCCCTAGACTCCGATACAAAACACAATATCTCTAATCTGGCTGCTTACCATTCTCTGTACTACAGTCAATCGAAATTAGGTCATAATCATTCTACGAGGAGTGATTACAATGGTTACGGTTTTTTTGATCAGGACCCCCCGCTGCGACCTCTAGTTTACTCGCACCCCGAAACTCAGCGCAAAATATTAACCTTGGGTCGTCACGCTTATGGTGTTCCCGGCATGAAAGAAAATGAATCAGAAGCATTTCTTGCAGAGTTACTCGAATTTGCATGCCAACCCCCTCGCGTTTACCAACACAACTGGCAGGTAGGCGATGTGGCAGTTTGGGATAACCGTAGCCTCTTGCATCAAGCTCGGCCTTGGGACATGACAGAACCTCGGATCATGTATCAATCACGTATTGCCGGCGACGAAAAATCGGATTTCGCTCCATCGCCTAAGCAAGGGGCAGCTTGAATCTCATCGAGCATTTAATTAAAAGTAATACTTCTAATATGACTTCTAATGTATACATACAAATTAACAAGCTACCACTTTGATAATATGTGCATTGCCTTTTTGCTCACTCTAGGCATTGAGCTTTAATAAATTCTGCCTTAGAGTTCGCCTCATCACAACAAAACGCTTACCGATCGCATTAAGGGGTTAGAATGATATTTAGAAATGACAAACCTGAAATCCAAGTACCTAATTCTGACCTAACTAGTATTGTTCTCTCAAAAGTAGATGAATTAGGTGACAAAGCCGCGTTAATTGACGGCCCAACTGGACGCACTCTCACCTATACCCAACTCAGAACACAAATTCGTCATCTCGCCGCAGGCCTTGATCAGCGTGGCTTTAAAAAAGGTGATGTTTGCGCGGTCTTCTGCCCGAATATTCCGGAATACGCAACAATATTTCTTGGAGTTGCCGCAGTTGGAGGAATAAATACTACAATAAATTCACTTTACTCCACTAATGACCTGATTCATCAATTTAAAGACTCTGGCGCGAAAATTCTAATCACCATACCCGCATTTATGGATCGAGCACTTCCTGCGGCGCAGGAATGTGGCATTAAAGAAATTTTTGTGCTCGGCGAAGCAGAAAACGCGACAGCATTTTCTGAGTTACTTAATAACCCCGGCATTCCACCAAAGGTTACCATTGACCCAAAACGTGACTTAGTTGCACTTCCTTATTCCAGCGGCACCACAGGATTATCAAAAGGTGTGATGCTGACTCATGAAAATCTCTCTTCTAATATGGTACTTTCAGAATCAATTAACCCTCTAATAGATGAAGACTTAATGGTTGGCGTTCTTCCCTTCTTTCACATTTATGGCATGGTGTTAATTCTTAATCTCGCAATATATCGAGGTGTCACTTTAGTGACTATGCCGCGCTTCGATCTTGAACAGTTTCTTCAGATAATCGAGGATTACAAAATTAGCACTCTGAGTTTGGTACCTCCATTAGTATTAGCTCTAGCTAAACACCCTTTAGTTGATAAATATGATACATCCAGCATTCGATTGATCAGTTCCGGCGCCGCTCCTCTGGGCTCTGAAATCGAAGAAGCCTGCGCTGAACGCTTGGGCTGTCAAATCTATCAAGGCTACGGGCTTACAGAGGTTTCAGGTGCTTGCCATGTTAATTCAGTTCCTGTGCCAGCGGAGAAAACTGGTGCAGTTGGTCGAGTTCTTCCCAACACCTACTCGAAAGTGATTGATACTGAAACTGGCGCTGAACTAGGTATCAATGAACGCGGAGAAGTTTTAATCAAGGGTATGCACATTATGGTGGGCTACCTGAATAATGACGATGCAACCAAGCATTGCATAGATGAAGACGGTTGGTTTCATTCAGGCGATATTGGTTATGCCGATGAAGATGGTTATTTTTATATTGTGGATCGTCTTAAGGAACTGATTAAATACAAAGCCTATCAAGTTGCCCCTGCCGAACTAGAAGCTTTATTAGTTAGTCATGACGCTATAGCTGATGCTGCAGTTATACCAAGCCCTGATGAAGAGGCTGGAGAAATTCCCAAAGCCTTCGTAGTACTCAAGGGTGATATTTCCGCAGAAGAAATCATGAGTTGGGTAGCGAATGAAGTAGCGCCTCATAAAAAAATTAGAAAGCTCGAATTTGTCGATGAAATCCCAAAGTCAGCATCAGGAAAAATCCTTAGACGAGTTCTGGTTGAGCAAGAAAGAGCAAATATTAACAGCTGACACACTCTGCACCCTGATCCAAATCACTTATAGGTCAAAAATAAGTCTGTTGTCAAAGGCACTGTACCTGATGAGGTTAACCAATTATCAATCAAGGCTATCACTGCATAATTTTTTTGTAGTGGAAAAAGTTTAATGTGGTCTGATTCTTGGCCTCACCTTAGTGAATAGATGCCTTTAGCTTAATCGAGCAAGGACTGGGCATTAAAGTCTGCACTTTTATTACTAATCCCCGCTATAATCACGGCCCAAACTCAAAAGTGTAGCTTTACTCTTTACTTGAGTTTCCACTTTTTTAGCTATCTGACTTGGTTTATTAATGCCTGAGAAAAATAAAGTTGGTTTTATTTCACTAGGGTGCCCAAAGGCTCTGGTGGATTCTGAACGAATACTCACCCAACTGCGCATAGATGGTTATTCGATAGTTCCGAATTATGACGATGCTGATATCGTTGTAGTAAACACCTGTGGCTTTATTGATAGCGCCAAAGAAGAATCTTTACAAGCGATAGGTGAGGCTATTGATGAAAATGGCAGAGTAATAGTGACTGGTTGCCTCGGAACACAGGCAGAACTAATTACTAATAGCCACCCCAAAGTCTTGGGTGTCACAGGCCCACAAGCCTACGAAGAAGTAGTGTCTCACGTTCATAGAAACCTACCTCCCCCAGCAATTCAAAGCAATCCATTTACCGACCTAGTGCCGCCACAAGGTATTAAACTTACACCGAGACACTATGCCTATCTTAAAATTTCAGAAGGCTGCAATCATCGTTGTAGTTTTTGCATTATACCCTCTATGCGAGGAGATTTAGCTAGTAGACCTGTAGGGGATGTGCTAGATGAAGCCGAACGCTTAGTAAAGTCAGGCGTAAAAGAACTCTTAGTCATTTCCCAGGACACCAGCGCCTACGGTGTCGACACAAAATACCAAACTGGCTTTTGGCAAGGCAGGCCCATTAAGGCAAGTATGCAAGGGCTGTGTGAAGCTCTAGCTGACCTAGGCGTGTGGGTTCGTCTCCATTATGTCTACCCCTATCCTCATGTCGATCAAATAATTCCTTTGATGGCAGATAAAAAAATCCTCCCCTATTTAGATATTCCATTTCAACATGCCAGCATTAATATACTCAAAGCCATGCGCCGACCGGCCACAACTGAAAAGTCTTTGCAACGTATTGAAAGTTGGCGAATTACCGCACCTGATCTTACGATTCGCAGCACATTCATAGTCGGTTTCCCAGGAGAGACCGACCAAGATTTTGAGATTTTACTCGAATTCTTGCAAGAAGCGCGCCTCGATCGAGTAGGCTGCTTTCAGTATTCCGCCGTGAATGGTGCCAAGGCTAACGATTTGCCCAACCAAGTCCCAGAACAACTTAAAGAAGAACGCTGGCAAAGGTTTATGGAAACTCAACAACAAATATCAACAGAACAATTAGCACAAAAAATAGGAAACACAATCAGTGTGATTATTGACGAAGAGGTTGCAGATGGGTACATCGGTCGATCGACTGCAGATGCCCCAGAAATTGACGGGCTCGTCTATTTCAATTCGCCGAGTAGCTTGAACATAGGTGAGATTCTTGATGTAACAATTTCAAGTTCTGATGAATATGATCTGTTCGGACATGCTAAGTTGAAATAAAAAAAGGCCGACATTTGCCGGCCTATAAAGGGTCTATCAAGAAAAATTTAGTTAGGTAATACGACTTGATCAATTACGTGTATTACACCGTTGGACGTCTCGATATCGGCAGCAACAACATTAGCGTTATCAATCTTTACTCCATCTGTTGCGTCAACGGATAGTTCTCCACCCTGAACACTCGCCACGTCCATGGACTTTCCCGCGATATCTGCGGACATAATCTTGCCAGGAACGACATGATAAGTGAGCACGGCCACGAGCTGTGCCTTATTCTCAGGTTTCAGTAAGTCTTCTACAGTCCCCATGGGTAATGCAGCGAATGCCTCATCGGTCGGCGCAAACACTGTAAACGGGCCGTCTCCCTTCAAGGTCTCGACTAGGTCTGCAGCCTGCACAGCAGCAACCAACGTGTTGAATTGGCCAGCAGCTATAGCGGTATCTACTATATCCTGTGCTTTGACCGAAACACTCGCGATTGAAAAGGGTAAAATTGCAAGAAGTGCGAAAGCATATTTTTTCATGTTTAACATTTGTGATTCCTAAAATTAATAATTAGTAACAATAGCGATAGGGATTACGGCGCTGACCTTACATCTAGATCACAATAATTTATAAAATAATAAATAAAATATTTTGTGAACTAATTAAAAGAATTTGCCGTACTATCTACCTCACACTCCCCTTCTTTCAGAAGATATTGCCAACTTCTGCGAAGAGAGCTGTCCCTCCAGTGCAAAAGTAAGGCATCTCAAATTGAATTCAAAAAAGAACATACTAATTACCGGTGCTTCAGGTATGTTAGGGAGAGCAATTTCAAGCGCCCTCGAAAACCTCGGATATACTGTTTTTAAGCTAAAAAGGAATGTAAGCGAAGGACCTTTTTATTATTTAGAAAACACAGGCCATATCTTTCTTGACCCATCCATTTCATTGCATGCAGTCATAAATTTGGCAGGTAAAAATATCTCTGAAAAAAGATGGTCCACTAAAACTAAGAAGCTACTCGTTGACAGCCGGGTTCAAACCACCTTATTGATTTGTAGAGCCTTAGCTAAGCTTCCTATGCCTCCGAAAATTTTACTTTCAGCTTCTGCGATCGGTTATTACGGTACAAACGAAGAAAAAATCTTCGATGAGAGCAGCTGCGCGGGGCAGGATTTCCTATCTATTCTGGCGCAATCATGGGAGAGCGCAACAATGCCTGCCCAAGAAGCCGGCATTCGCACTACTTTTCTACGATTTGGGCTTGTGTTGAGCCCCACTGGTGGCGTTCTAAAAAATCTTATCTTACCCTTTCGGGCAGCGACAGTAGGAGTAATAGGATCTGGAGAACAAACGATGAGCTGGATTAGCTTAAATGATGCTGTTCAAATAATGTTGGCGTTATTGACGGAAAATGGTGTTTCAGGTCCCATTAATTTAGTCTCGGGGCACATAGTTACAAATCGCGAATTCGCTCACTGCTTAAAAAAATCAATAAACCGACTCAAGCTTCCAAGAATTCCAAGTGCAATCGTTCGATTAATGTTTGGGGAAATGGCTGATGCAGCTTTGCTAACAAGTTCAAGCGTAACGTCATTGAAAATCAAGAAACTAGGAATAGAGTTACAACATCCAAAACTGCAAAACTGCCTCTCCGATATACTAAAAAATTAGAAATCAGTGCTAATTCTTGCAAGCACCATCTATTTAAAGCAATAGCGCAACGTTCAGATGGGCCCTGGTCATCGAAAAATCACATCTTAAGTAACATCCGCTTTTTTTGATGCTAGTAGGATAAGCTATTGCTGACCTTCAGCAGCTATTTGCTTTTACAAGAAAAAATTACAGGCGACCATTATGGCCGCCATTGTTAATACAAATGCTCCCTCAACTACAGACGCATAAACTGTGTGTTCAGCTAATAGATTCGCAGCCACCAGTAAAAAGAAAAACGTAATACTAATTAGAACTGCTGAAGCGAGAGAATTGTTTGCCACTGCCAAAGCTACCACCCAAGCAAATAATAAAGTACCTAAAAACTGAGTAACTAAGGTGGGTACTGACTGGTCGCCATTCGCATCAATATCGATACCGACACCTTTGGACCACTTAACGCCAAACATCTTTCGCGAGTACCAAAGCGCATTCAACATAAAACAGACAATAGTACTGCTTCCCACAGCCAACCAATTGACATTTGTGAACAAAGCGTCCATTGAATTCTCCCGAATAGTTTTTGCTTAATTAAATAGTAGAGCGGCCTCTGTTTTAATCTCTTAACTATTTCATATTTAGTACAGCCTCCTTTACCGAACTTCTACCTTGAAGAGTTTTTATGCTGCCTGGAACAGACCCGAAAAACAGCGTACTCTAGTTCCCTTAACAGACTTTGATCGATATTAGCCAACATTAAGAAGGGCCCCATGAATATTCGAAAATCTCTTGCTATCCTGCTAATCCTAATACCTATAAGCATAGGACCGCTCCAGGCTCAGAATTCTGGATTCGATGGCCTTAAAGCGGAAGCTGTCGCGTCCGTAGATTCAATGCAGAAACTCACGCAAGAAATTATCGATAGTCTGTTTTCATTTTCAGAATTAGGTTTTCAAGAATTCGAAACCCAACGCTATCTTACAGAGCTACTTCAGGATAATGGTTTCGATGTGGAACTTGGAATCTCTGGCATTCCCTCCGCCTGGTGGGCCAGCTGGGGTAGCGGCGAACCAGTGATCGCTCTGGGGTCTGACGTTGACGGCATCCCACGCGCCTCGCAAATGCCAGGTGTGGCCTACCGCCAACCCATGATTGAAGGTGCTCCAGGACATGGTGAAGGGCATAACTCTGGTCAAGCAGTAAATATTGTTGCCGCATTAGCTGTTAAAGAAATAATGGAACGGGAAAATCTACCTGGAACAATTGTATTGTGGCCCGGGATTGCAGAAGAACTTCTCGGGACGAAAGCCTGGTACGCTCGCGATGGTCTCTTCGATGGTGTTGATGCCGTACTCTTTACTCATGTTGGCAGAAATTTAGGAGTAAGCTGGGGCCGCGCTCGAGGAACGGGGCTCGTTTCAGTTGAGTATTTATTTGATGGCGAAGCAGCACATGGCGCAGGCGACCCTTGGGAAGGGCGCAGTGCCTTAGACGCAGTCGAATTGATGAATATCGCCTGGAATTTTCGTCGCGAGCATTTACATCCCTTGCAACGTTCCCATTATGTGATTAGCAATGGTGGAGACCAGCCCAACGTAGTGCCTTCTTCCGCCAGCGTCTGGTATTTTATTCGAGAAGTGACAGCTGATGGAATTCGCCAAAATTTTGCAACGCTACAACAGATTGCCGAAGGTGCCGCACTTATGTCAGACACTTCAGTAACACGGCGTATAGTAGGTGCCGCCTACCCAAGACATTTTAATCGTCCAATCGCGTTGGCGATGGATCAAAATATCCAGAATGTAGGTTTGCCACAGTGGTCAGAAAATGATCAGCAATTCGCGAAAGCACTGCAAACACTTATGGGTTCAGAGGACCCGCAAGGACTAGCAACAGAACTTTCTGGAATTACCCCAGATTTGGAAGAACCGGTATCTGGAGGTTCTGATGATATCGGTGATGTGGCATGGAATGTGCCGACTGTCACCTTGCGCTACCCATCTAATGTGAGTGGACTTCAAGGACACCATTGGTCAAGTGCCATGGCAATGGCAACGCCTATCGCCCACAAAGGAGCGGTGGCCGGCGCAAAAGTAATCGCCACTACGATGCTCGATTTAGTGCAATCAGATACCCTTGTTAATGAAGCCCACTCTTATTTTGACGATGTACAAACTGCTGATGAAGAATATCAACCTTTTATCGGTCCTGAAGATCCACCTGCGATTGAAAAGAACGAAGATATAATGGCGGAATTTCGACCTTTGTTACAAGATTTATATTATGACCCATCCCGTTATGATACCTATCTTGAACAGTTGGGTATCGATTATCCTCAATTAGAAGCCACAGAGATTCGTCGAAATTAATAACCATAAGATTAACCATACATTAGCGAAACTCTTAAGCTTAGTTATATATTTGCTAAGCTTAAGTGTCCACTCTTTCGCGCAACAAGAACTCCAATCATTGGTAGATGGCACTCTCGATCCTTATCAGCGCCTGCAAGAGATTCGCAATCTGACCAAAACAGAAAGCGAACAAGAACAACCTCGGGAACTCAATGTGCTCGCACCTACTATCGCCGTAGAAGAAATTGATCGCGCCGTGGTTAATAAATTAATGCAAGAGATTAGCAATGATCCCGAAACAACTAAAACAAGGCTAGCGGCTTCAGACGCCCAACTGGAAGATATTCTTATCATAATCTCAAACGCTCGTAGCTTCATCAACAACAGCGAAATGGCGAACGTTAGAGCCATGTGCAATGCCTGGAATCGCTCAGAACTAGAAGATGATTCGCGAATCGAAGAAGCCTTGAATGCCTATAAAAGAAGAGCGCAATTCACTAAAGATTTTATAGCAAAATATTATCGAATCGTTTTAATGGATATTGAAGCGGTGTTACAAGGCCCAAGTCTCGTAAGGTTTTCAAGCTATATGGAAGATCGCCGCAGGCGCATGGCTAGCTCAGGGGCAATTACTTGGGGAGCTGTCGTTGAAAATGTTACAAGTGGCCGAGAAGCTGTACACTTTCATTGCAGGCGCAATTAATTCCCTTTTCTTATATAAGGAGACAGAAGTGCAGTCCAGATGTTTTGAAGTAAACATAGAAAATAATATTGCTCATATAGTTCTAAATCGTCCGGAAAAGCGAAACAGTATGATTCCGGAATTTTGGGATGATCTTCCTAGAATTATAAAACAGATCGAGACAGGGTCCCTGGCACGCGTCATTGTGATTTCTTCAACCGGTCCTCATTTTACATCTGGAATAGATACCTCAATTTTAGGCAGTTCAAAAGAGCAAGGGACAGATGCTGAAGCGATAGAAAAAATTAACCGACAGCAGGGTGCAAAATTCTATGACACCGTTAAATATTTACAGCGGACTTTCTCGTGCTTAGATGAATGCAAGGTCCCTGTACTAGCGGCAATTCAAGGTGGTGCCATCGGAGGCGGTGTTGACCTAATAACTTCTTGTGATATGCGCTACATGACCAGCGATGGATTCCTTACCATCTTCGAGATCAATATTGGTATGACGGCTGATGTAGGAACGTTTCCGCGCATTACCAAGCTATTACCTGAAGGAATCGTAAAGGAATTAGCCTATACAGGGAGAAGAATGGAAGCAGCAGAGGCTAAGTCCCTAGGCATCGTAAATGAAGTGTATTCTGACCATGCGACTATGCTCCAAGAAGTCATGAAAATTGCGGCAGCAATAGCTAGCAAAGCACCACTCGCAGTCTATGGAAGTAAACGCATAATAAACTACGCACGTGATCACAGTACCGCTGACACTTTAGATTATATTGGCATTTGGAATGCCAGCATGTTGCAGCAAAGTGAAATAAAAGAAGCTATTACAGCGGCTGACGAGAAACGCAAGGCAGACTTCGTAGACCTTCCAGTCGCTAGAAAAAAAATGAGTGGTGGCTTAACTGATCAGTAATACGAGCTGATCAATAATAAATCTAGATAGGATTTCACTAATGGTGGCACAGCACATATAGACATTTGCAGCCTCCCCTCTTACTCTTAGCCCCATAACAACGAGAAATAGAGAACCATTATGTTTGGCAAGTTATTCCAGATACAAAAACTAGTCAGCCTTTTACTCATAGGTATGTGTGCTGCAAGTTTGACTCATGGCCAGCAGCCGGACTTAAGCTCAGTAAAAATCACACGCCTCGCTGATAAACCCATTATTGGGCCCGATATTCATCCAAGTACGGGTGTTAATATACAGGGGCCATCCCTAATTCGGGTGCCTGACTGGGTCGAAAACCCTCTAGGGAAATACTATCTCTACTTCGCCGACCACAAAGGTCTCTATATTCGGCTAGCCTATGCTGATGAACTCGCCGGGCCTTGGCAAATTCATCCGCCTGGCAGCCTCAAAATAGAACATTCTTACTTTGCGCCTACACCACCTCCAATTTCTGACGAACTACTAGCTGAACTTACAGCTGCCCGAAGCGGAGTTTCCGGATTAGGCTCTCCTGTTTCGCACGATCTGGCCCTTGAATTTACCCTCCCCCATATTGCATCACCGGATGTCCATGTAGATGATGAAAATCAAGTGATCATCATGTACTACCATGGGCTAGAAGGTCCAGCTTTCCAACATTCTCGGGTCGCTACATCAAAAGATGGTATCGATTTTTTTGCCCGTGAAGAAAATCTCGGTCGAACTTACATGAGGGCTTTTGAGCATGATGGCATAACTTACGCACTTGCCATGCCTGGTCAGTTCTATCGATCTGAAGATGGCTTTACTAATTTCGAGGAAGGGCCTCTCTTATTTGTATCCAATATGCGTCATTCGGCAGTCATCGTCAGAGGTGATTATCTCTATGTGTTCTGGACCCGTGTTGGAGACGCACCAGAAAGCATTATGTTAAGCACTATAGAACTGACTTCGGACTGGATGGACTGGGAAGAATCTACTGAAGTAGTGCTATTAAAACCAGAGTTCGAATGGGAAGGTGCAAACGCACCAATTGAACCGTCAGTGCGAAGCACAGCGTATGGACAAGTAAATCAGCTTCGTGACCCTGCTCTGTATGTTGAAGACGGTTTGGTCTACTTACTTTATGCAGTCGCCGGCGAAAGCGGTATAGCGCTGGCAAGGGTAGATTTCTAAAATTTGGTGAGTTTTTGACTTACCAATGAATTACTAAAAGACAATTAAAGGTATAAATCATTGCTGAAATCAATAATAACCATTGTTGCAGTACTTTTTATCAGCGGCGGCCTTGCGGTCGCCGGAAGTCAAGGTAGCGTCTACGTTCCTCGCGTTCCTCTGTTTGCTATCTGTGCCAGTATTGGTTTTATCTTGCATTGGCTGGTTTTCATTCCCGGCTTTATCTATCAAACAGAACACTACTTTGATTTAACTGGCTCGATATCCTATATCGCTAGCGTTACAGTCGCTGCATTGCTGCATCCTAATTTAGACCCGAGAGGCTTCATTATCTGTGTGCTTATCTTTATTTGGGCAACAAGACTGGGTAGCTTCCTATTTATTCGCGTCAAGAAGGCTGGACAAGATCGACGTTTCACAGAAATGAAAACTCGCTTCTGGCGTTATCTATTAACTTGGACTCTGGGTGGTGCCTGGGTGTTCATCACTACAGCGGCAGGTCTAGCAGCGATTACCTCAATGACTCAGCGCCCCTTGGGAATATGGCTTGTTCTCGGCATATTATTGTGGATAACCGGATTCTCTATCGAAGTTATAGCAGACTGGCAGAAAACTCGTTTTCGAAAAGACCCAGAGAATTCAGAAAATTTCATAACAACTGGCTTATGGAATTATTCCCGTCACCCAAATTATTTTGGAGAAATTATTTTATGGCTAGGTATTGCAGTCATAGCCTTTCCAACCTTAGTTGGCTGGCAATTTCTCACGCTTATCTCCCCATTCTTTGTTACTTTCCTGTTAATCAAAATTAGTGGTGTAAAATTATTAGAAGAAGGTGGTCAAAAACGATGGGGGGATGATCCAGCCTATCAAAAATATCTCGCAACGACTTCCGTATTAGTTCCATTACCTAAAAGAAGCAATCAACAGGTTTAGAGATTATATTATGAAACTTCCACATGGTTTATTTTCGTCTCTTGCAGGGCTACTGCTTTTTGGCGCACTGATTCCGACCGCTCAGGCTCAACAATCATTAAGCCTCAGACAGTCTTGCCCCTTACTAACTAATATCACTCTACCCGACACTACGCTTTCCTCTGCAGAAGTAGTTGAAGCAAATGGCTTTACCCCTCCACGAACGAATAACACGATGGGAACACCAGCTTTCTGCCGAATAGTGGGAGTCACTTCACCCGCCGTAAATTTTGAAGTATGGCTACCACTTGATAATTGGAATGGCAAATACAATGGTGTTGGTAACGGTGGCATGGCAGGCGTCATCAGTTATGCTGCAATGGGCGGCGCTTTAAATCGGGGTTATGCCACTGCTAGCACCGATACCGGGCATAACGCAAATGGTGGTTTATTTGATGCCTCTTGGGCATCCGGCAGACAAGATTTAATCGAAGACTTCGGTCATCGTGGTTTACATGTGACAACGGTCAATGCAAAGACTATTACTGAGGCCTTTTATAGCAATCCACCTTCATATTCTTACTACACTGGCTGCTCTAAAGGCGGACAAATGGGCTTAATGGAAGCCCAACGCTACCCGGAGGACTTCGATGGTATCGTCGCTGGCAATCCTGCCAACGAGTGGACAAGATTCTATACTGGCGCCCACCTTTGGTATTCACTAGCGATGCTCGATAACAATCAAGAAGGATGGATTCCCCCTGCAAAAATGCAAGCCTTTGGTAACGCTGTGAATGCGGCCTGTGATGTCTTAGATGGAATTGAAGACGGCATACTGCAAAACCCTCTAGCCTGCAACTTTGAACCAGCATCAATTCAATGTCCAGCTGGAGTGAACAACAACTCATGCCTGACATCACAACAAGTTACGGCCGTTGAAAAAATTTGGTCAGGGAAAACTAATTCTGCCGGCGAACTAATCTATCCGGGGTTAGTCCCTGGTGGTGAAGCCGATCCGGGTGGCTGGAGTCGCTGGGTAACTGGAGTCGAACCTTTTACCTCCTTGCACTGGCTAGGAGGCGAAGGCTTCTTTCGCTGGTTTGTCTTCGATGATCCCGAATGGGATTTTCGCAACTTCGATTACGATACAGATTTGGACTACGCGCTGCAAAAAGTAGGAAACGCTGTCGATTCAAACAATCCAGACCTTCGTCCCTTAAGAGATAATGGCGCCAAACTACTTGTTTACCATGGCTGGAGTGATCCTGACATTTCTCCCGTTGCGTCGATAAATTATTTCGAAAGTGTAGTAGATGTGATTGCTGACGACATGCGCGCAACCAACTACGAGACTGCACTAAAAAGTACGCAAAATTTCTTCCGCCTATTTATGGTGCCTGGTATGGGGCACTGCGCGGGGGGTCCAGGACCAGATAGATTCGATGCGTTGTCTGCAATTGAGAACTGGGTGGAGAATGGTATAGCACCGGGCTCAATGCGGGCATCAAAAATTCAGAATGGCGAAGTAACTCGCAGTAGGCCGCTTTGTGTTTATCCTGAAGTGGCAACTTACACTGGCATAGGCGACACGGATGAAGCGGAGAATTTTTACTGTTCAGCTCCTGCTGGCCCTTAATTTCTTACTCTCTTAGAAACCAAAGAATCAAAGAAATCAGAGTAATATTACTCTGAAGTCTAATTATTTTTTTGAGTCGGGCTAGCCATGCTATCAAATTCGCAAATCCAAACATGGAAAGAAGAAGGCGCCGTTGTTTGCCAGTTACCCGCAAAAGTCATTGACCCAGTACTGACGTGGCTAAATGTCAATTTTACAATAGACCAAATAGACACCGATCATCTGGACTTTGGAAGTCCTGAAAGAAAGTTCGAATTTCCAACCTTTATAAACCCCCTTGATGATCTGGTACTGAGTGAGCCCCTTATAATAGCGGCTCAAAAATTGCTTGGCACAAAAGATATTCGGCTGATTCAAGCGGATCTGTGGCCCAAAATTGGCGTGACTGACGATAATCATGAGGCTCAAGCTAATACTGACCAGCGGATGCACATGGACTATGGCAACAACTCACTATTGCACCCGCAATGGGATGCACCGGATGCCGTCGCTGCAGTCATTTATTATGATGATTTTAATGAGACTGGTGGCGGGACAGGGTATGTTCCGCGTCGCGGAATAGACGACCCCGTGTATCAACCACCCTATGTAAATATGCCAGGTCAGGCGGGTAACCCCTTCTTTAATGACCGAACAACTGTTGAGAATTGGTTTGAACAAAACGATCCTAAAATTTACGAACTGAGACAGCAACTCTACAAGCGAGAAGAAGTTGTAAAGTTTAAACCTGGTACTATTCTTTTTTACCGTCATGACTTGTGGCATCGGGGTCGTCCACTCAAAGCAAGCAAACTTCGTCGAGTCCACAACCTGGCCTGGAAACGTGCTGATGCACGAGGTGTTTGCCATTGGAACGAGGGGTTTGCGCGAGAAAGTTACTACGGTAAAGTTGAGTCGATTATAGGCCGGAGTACACCGCTACAACGCAGCGTTCTGGATTTCCCTCTACCTGGAGATGATTATTGGACTCTAGAGAAACTGAAGAATGTAGAAGCACGATTTTCCATTTACGGATTTGATAGCTCAGTGTATCTTGAAAAAATCAAAAAAAACGTCTAGCGCTTGAACTCAAGTCAACAAAAATGAGAACAAACAGTTGAGAATGAAGGGTAGATCTGAATTAACTAAAAAAATACCTCCTCTGCTATGTTTGCTAAGCATCTTATTATGTTACAGCAAGACATTCGCTCAAGAGATACCTAGAACACCAGACGGTCGACCGGATTTTCAGGGCAATTGGAACAATCTGCATCAAACACCCTTGCAGCGCCCAGCGAGTTTAGGCGACAAGCAATCCTATACCGCCGAAGAAGCAGACGCTCTGGTGAATCAAGCAGAACAGGGAATTACCGAACGAGCCTCACCGCTTAACCCTGACCGTCTCCCCCCTGCCGCTGGCTCAAGAGTTACTAATCAGGCAGACGATGATTTTGACGAATTTCCGATTGGCATTGCTAGGATAAATGGAGAGTACCGCACCTCATTGGTTATTGATCCTCAAAACGGTAGAATTCCCCTTAGAGAAGAATCAAAGCGCCAAGATTTTTTCTCTACTTTGCTAGCCTCTGGCCGCTACTTAGACGGACCTGAATTTGGCTGGGCTGCGGAGAGATGTCTAATCGCCGGTCCACAACTGTCATTGATGTTCCAGCGCGGCCTCTCACCTTACGCACAGATCGTGCAAACTAGAAACTACCTGATGATTTTGGGTGAATATCCTTATGACGCCCGCATCATTCGCATTGGTAGTGAGCATCCAGTGAATGGGTTTCCCAAGTGGATGGGCGATTCTATTGCGCATTGGGAAGGCGACACACTTGTCATTCACACCAATAAATTTCGTGCCGAACATTCCTATCCTCCTATTTTGTCGACTGACTTATTCGAAGTCGAAGAACGGCTTTCCTTAACTGCTAATGACAAAATTTTGTACCAATACACAGTGACAGATCCAAATTTATATACCCAAGCCTTTACAGCAGAAGTGCCTTTTACCCGCATGGAAGCAGGAAGAGTTCTCTATGAATACGCTTGTCACGAAGGAAATTATTCTTGGGCCAACTCACTAAGAGGTGCGAGAATAGAAGAGCGGAACATTGAAAACTAAATAAAAGCCGACTCATCATTAAACCGACCTTCAACAGGAGCAAGGCTGATTAGCTGCTACTCTTCTTTGTTCCTATTATCCGGCAATACTTTCAGCTTTGGGTCTTCTAAACCACCAAATGCATTAAACAGCGATTTAAAGAACGAGCTCAGCTCCAAAGTCATCACCGCGAACTCTTGATCAAATTTCTGTGCCGCACTCTCTTCTTCAAAGCTTTCTGCTTCTTCTTTCATGACATCAAAGCGCAAGCGCTTAATTGCCAGATCAGTATCTACAGCACAGCTCAAAATACTATTCCAAAGCACTCCTAATTGAGAGACATGTTTGCCCGCACTGAGATGGCTTTGTATCTCATCACTCATCAAGTCTTGGCTTTTGCAGCGGATGATATTGGTCTGATCTTGCGGGTTCACAAGTTCACAGTCATCATGAATCTCGAATTTATCTGTAGCTTTTTGATTTTTCAGCCACTGCGTCATTACACTGCCGGGTTCACGCTTACTGTCAGGTAAAGCCACAGGAAATGATCCTAGGGTGTCACGTAACAAATTTAAGAACTCTTCTGCTTTAGGTGCTGTCGCAGCATCAACCACCAAGAGTTTTTCTTTGACGGCGATATAAGCATGAATCCGCGCCGAGCGAGTAAACGCACGGGGTAATAGGCTAGAGAAAACATCATCCTGGATCTCACGCCGCTCTTTACGATAAATTTTACGCGCTTGTCGATGCTCTATTTCGCCTACTTTTTCATCAGTAGCTTCTCGCACCACAGTCGCTGGCAATAAGCGATCCTGCTTTTGAGCACACAGCATGATGTAGTCACCGACGACGTGAGTAAGCATAGGTTTATTATCTTCATCCTCGCTGGGGAATGCAGTATTACCCAAAGGACTAACCCATCCTATGCAGGATTTTTCATAGCTGGTACAAGGAATGAAGGCATTTTCTATCAATTGCACTTCAAGTTCTTCTACGGGTAAATTAAATTCTTGAGTCAGGCAAAACAAACGAAGATTTTTAAACCACATAACTACTGCTATACACTGGTCAAAACAGGATTAAATTCGGACCCAGATTATGCAGTAAAACGCATGAAACAGATAGAAAATTAGGAGCCTAGAACAATAACTGTTCTTTAACTTGTGAAATTCTTACCAGCGTGGTCGCGTGCTGACATAGCTTGGATCATCGGTGAGTTGGATTAAAACGCCAGTGGGAATATGAAGTTTAAAAATTTCCCAATTCCCCGTTCTATCTGATTCGAATAAAAGAGAATTTCCATCTCTGGAGAACCAAGGATGACCGTCATTCGCAGGATGTTGGGTAAGTTTCTTTGCGGCGGCGTCCGAGTTTTCCAGATTCAATAGGAGTATATCGTCTGTTCCACCTCCAGTAGTTGAATTTGATTGCCAGGCTACACTTGCTCCATCGATTGAAATTGCGGCTCTCCTGTTTCTGAATCCCCAATCAGCTATTGTTCGATCAGTACGATTACCTTGGTCATCAAAAGTGCTAAGGATAATAGCGATAGCCCTGCCCGATCCTGCGTGTGATCGCTGTTCATTTTGATAAACGACACTCATGTTTGCACTGACGCCATTACTTACACGAGCACTCGCCGGAATGGGATGGACAGCAGTAATACCCCCAGCAATTTCAGTTAATAGACGATTCACGCCCTCGCATTCCTGAGTATAAGTCAGCACTTCATCATCAAGAGAAAGTGCGGCATGGTGTAGCGCACAATTAGATCGTTCACGCAGGACCTCTCGCTCTCCCGTGTACAAATTTTCTTTATAGAGTCGAGCTATTCCTTCCCTGCCGATCTCTGCATTTTCGAATTCTGCATAAATAAAAAATTGACCATCACTAGTTATTGAAGGGTGATCAAGATGTTTCGCTGCACTCCCACTACCAGGGTGTTTGAGTAGCGAAAGATAGCTACCATTTGATTCCATAACCCAAATGCTGGCACCACCATAAAATCCTGGGATATCAGGTGTCGCTGCATTAGGCCCTGTATTATCAAACCGCTGAAATATCACGGGATTAACATAGTGATATTCATCAGCTGCTAATGCGACACAAGAAAATAGGCTAAGAAATGAAAGGCTAATGACAAGTAGATGGTTAAGTGAAATCATATATTTCGCTCAGCTCTCTAATACAAAATATCAGTATACAGCGGTTGTCATGAATCGGCTCATGAAAAACATCTAAACCAGACACGCTCAAGAGCGCAACAGCTATAATTACTAAATAAATTCTTACAAGCTTCATCTTTCTCCGCTTACAGTAGAATTCAGGTCAATTGTTTTTGATGGGTTAAACATCAGTTAAACTCTGGTTCCTTCGAGTCACTACCTTGCACCAGGAATAGGATTACTTTACCTTTGGCGCTCCCTGAGCGATGGAAATAAAAAGGCAGAACATGTCCTGGCAAGATGAGATAGATGAAATAAAAAGGCGGGAAGCCCTCGCACAAGAAATGGGTGGTGATGAACGCATTCAGCGCCAACACGACAATGGCCGACTAACGGTGCGTGAACGCATTGAAGCACTGGCTGATACTGACAGTTTTCATGAAATAGGAGCGCTTGCTGGAAAGGCAGAATACAGTGCTGCAGGCAAGCTGAAAAACTTCACTCCTTCCAATTTTGTCTTAGGTACAGCGAAAGTAAATGGTAATCGAGTCGTATTAGGCGGTGATGATTTTACTGTCCGTGGAGGTGCGGCAGATGCCAAGGTCGGCGACAAGTCAGGTTATGGTGAACAGTATGCATTAGAAATGCGGCTCCCACTTATTAGGCTAGTTGATGGTAGCGGTGGCGGAGGCAGTGTTAAAACTCTAGAAATGGTTGGCCATTCTTATGTCCCAGCACTCAAAGGTTTTGAAAAAACCATGCAGCTAATGGGAGTTGTTCCTGTTGTTTGTGCTTGTATGGGATCAGTTGCTGGTCTCGGTGCAGTTCGGGTTACGATCTCTCATTTTTCTTTGATGATAAAGGAAACTAGTCAACTATTTGTTGCCGGGCCTCCTGTTGTTGAAAGAGGATTTGGCAAGCCAGTCGAGAAAAATGAACTGGGTGGGTCGCAAATTCACGCCAACTTAAGCGGGGCAGTGGATAACGAAGTAGAAACAGAACAAGAAGCTTTTGAGATGATTAAATGCTTCCTGTCCTACCTGCCCCAGAACGTATGGCAAGTCCCTCCTCGGATTGAAAACAACGACCCAGTCGATCGTCGCGATGATAGTTTAATGACTGTGATTCCAAGAGATCGACGGAAGATGTACCAAGTACGGGAAGTCGTAAACTCAGTTGTAGACAAAGATTCCTTTTTTGAAATTAATCCTGGATACGGAAAATCCTTAGTAGTCGGATTAGCTAGAGTAAACGGCTATGCAGTTGGCATCATGGCAAACGATACATGTTTTGATGGCGGCGCAGTTACTGCCACAGCCTCAGAAAAAATGATGCGCTTTGTTGACCTTTGTGACACCTTTCACCTACCCATGGTAAATCTGGTTGATAATCCAGGTTTTCTCATCGGAGTAAAAGCAGAAGAAGAAGGTACTGTGCGCTTAGGTAGCCGAGCCTTAATGGCGGTCTATCAATCCACCATTCCTTGGGTATCTGTGATTATTCGACGCTGCTATGGCGTGGCTGGCGGCGGTCATGGAAGAGACGGTCTAAACCTACGCTATGCCTGGCCTTCTGCGGACTGGGGGTCACTTCCGATTGAGGGTGGGGTGCAAGCTGCTTATCGTCGAGATATCGAGGCGGCTGCAAATCCAGACGAACGAAGACGGGAATTAGAAGGTATGCTAGAGCAATATCGCTCCCCGCTTCGCACTGCTGAAGCGTTTGGCATTGAAGAAGTTATCGACCCCAGAGATACTCGAAAAATTCTTTGTGATTGGGTAACGCTAGCCTATGAAATAATCCCAACGCAGCTCGGACCAAAGAGCCGTACACCGCGACCATGACTTAATGCAGCATCTCAAGCTAGGAGTGTTAAAAATCCTTAATTCTTAGAAGCGAAATTTTAGTGGTAAACTTAGTTTATTCCGCAAATAATGCATTACTTAAATTATTGTCGACTGGTTTCAATAATGCCAAAAAAATCTCTTATTCTTATCGTTAGCTGGCTGATTCTTTCGTGCCAATCAGGCCCTCGCTTTAAACAGATGACTGAAAAAGAACTTGCTACCTACAACATGGAGAAACCAGTCTCAGAAAGGGTATATTGTTACGAAAAAGAATCAATAAGTAGCCGCATCCCTCGCTATGTCTGTGAAACACTTGGTGAGCTCTATAATGAATCTGGCAACAATGCGATGAGTGTAGAAAACTTGATACCAAACGGATCAGTATTCACGATTAACTAGATTGACAATGTACACTTGATGTCAGTTCTAGCATCCATAAAACCGAAAGAATACTCCCTTTTTCTAAAAACTGATTGGAGTAAGAGTGGATATCAATTAGACTTTTTTATCTAGTTGGTTCGCCAGTTTAAATAAACCGATCTGTGCAGCTGCCTGAATAGCCGCTGATTGATTATCTTGGAGATCCTGCCAAATTGATTCATGTTTCGCAAAGGGGTCAACAACCCCACTATCTTCGCCACTTAGCGCTTCCATAATTGCGATTCCACAAAATGGTACATAGCCCGCAGAATAGCCGCCTTCATGAACGATTAACAAACGACCATCACAATGGGCCTCTGCTGCCTCCACTAATAGCTGCGTCATAGATCGATAATGGTGAGATAACAACATCATGTGACCAAGAGGATCCCAGGTTGAAGCATCCAATCCATTAGCAACCAAAATCATATCCGGCTTAAACAAATCCAAAGCCGGGATAACAATTGATTCAAAAGTCGACCGATAAGCGCCACCACCACTTCCCGGCGGCAAAGGTACATTAATGTTAAACCCATCTCCCTCACCCTCACCGGTATCTTGGATCATTCCAGTGTTATAGGGATACAACGAATCTTCATGAAGAGAAATGGTTAATACAGTCGGATCATCATAGAAAGCTGACTCGGTGCCGTTGCCGTGATGCACATCCCAATCAACTACCGCGATGCGATTTATGTCATCTCGCTTTAATAATTCCTTGGCGGCGATTGCTACATTAGAAAAAATGCAGAAACCTCTGCCACGATCAGCTTCAGCATGATGACCGCAAGGCCGGACTAAGGCATAAGCGTTTTTCACTTCACCCTCTAGAATTGCGTCGCCCGCAGATATAACTCCACCTGCTGCCAATAAAGCAATCTCATAACTACCAGGGCCGAATGGAGCTGATTCTCCAGCATTACCACCCTTGTCCGCGCTAAGCGCTTTAATTTGTGCAACATATTCTGAGGTATGAACACTACAAATTTGTTCAACAGTTGCGGGACTTGGATCAATAGATTTTAGTTTCTGAGTAAAACCATAAGCATCCATCAAGTTTTTTAGCCGACGCTTAGTTTCTGCATTCTCAAAATGTACCCAGGGCTGAAAATCTCCTGAGACCGGCAGTACACCCAAGGCATTGCCTGTCTCATGCCACATGTACTTCTCGTGCCAAACAAACCCTGTAGAATTCAATTCATGTTTCCTGGCAATCAGATTTCAATTACTTTTCAATTTCTCTTGAAGGCTCAAAACTTAGCGACTCTCTAAGTAAAGTCGTTCCATCCTGTCTAGCTCTGCCTTTCTGGGATGCACTGTAGATTCCACTTTCACATCTAATATCTGTACCACATCAGTACTAGCATCATAGGTCGGCCAATGAGGGAGACCTGGTCCATTTGGATTTCCAGTTCTGGCGAAGTTCACCCAGTAGTCGGCAATAGTTTCCGACAACGCACGATCCGCATCGTCCCAACCTAAGCCAACAACATCAAGGTTATCGAATACATAAGCCAACTCTCCAGAGTGATATGCACCCAGAGTTCGTTGACCACCGTCATTATTTAAATCCTTTTCCTCTGGCACATAAAGTCGGAATACTGGTGGTTTTCTGGTAAAGAAATACACATAGGCATCATCACCGCGGGCCTCAACCAGTCTAGCCCACATACGCGATGATAATATAAAACCATCATCGCCGGTGATGACCTTCCGCGCATCTAAGGGAGATTCTTTGACTATGTCATTATAGGCAGCTTTGACTTCTGTCGCTGCCTCACCAAATGCAGACTGAAGATAGCTATCGAGTTGCTCTTCAGTTATTTCAGGACTTAATTGCTGCAAGCCAAAATACTCATCAGCCAAGCCACCCACCAGCACAGGTATACGATTCTGCTGTCCAGACTGTAACTGATTATAGGGTCGATCAGGAATCACATAACCATCGATTAGTGGCCCTCCACCAGAGCCAGCTGTGCTCATTGCTGATATTATTTGCTGTGGTGGCAGTTCGCGCATTGCTTCTAAGGCGCTATCTCCGGTTCCCACAATACCTAGGGCTCGCGCAAAATTTTCGCCACGTTCATGACCTTGCTCCGCGAGAGTATTTGACGTTTTGATACACCCTGGTGATTGGCCAATCACACCATGGACCAGACCTTCAGAGAGTGGGGACGACATAATTAAACAAACATCAGTTCCGCCTGCAGACTGCCCAAAGATCGTGACTCGACTCGGATCGCCCCCGAAGTCAGCAATATTGTTCTGTACCCATCTAAGCACTTCTACTTGGTCGAGTATACCGTACATGCCTGAAGAACTTTGTTCGGATTCACTGGTTAGTGCAGGGTGTGCTAGAAAACCAAAGGCGCCGAGCCTATAGTTGGCAGTTACAACAACTGCGCCCCGTGAAGCCAGATTAGAGCCTTCAAAAATTAAAGGACCACCATGACCAGCAGTATTCCCGCCTCCATGAAACCACACCATAACCGGCAAGTTTGCATTTAGATTATCAGCTCCACTGAACACATTGAGATAGAGACAATCTTCGGATCGATTTAGATTCCCTCGCGCGTAAAGTGAATCATCAGAATTTCTAGCCTGCCAACAAGCTGGTCCTGCGCGATCAGCCTGCCTAACGCCGGCGAAAGGAATCGCCGGTGCTGGTGGTTTCCAGCGCAAGTCTCTTACTGGCGGCGCCGCATAAGAAATACCCTGAAATACTGAAACTCCATCCGCATACTGAGACGCAAGACCTTCATATATCCCACTATCTGTTGTCACTTGGCTAAATTCACCGACAGCAACTGAGACAGGTAGAGAAATCAACCCACAAATTAGCAAAAATCTTTTTACGAGGGGCATAATATTTTCCTTCTAACAGGAGCAAAGTTTTTAGAATGGATTTTTCTTCTTCAAAAACTAAAGAAACAAATACTACAGAAATTCGTTACATCAATGGCTCAAGGCGCAATAACGCTCCATCTTCTTCGTCAACTAATACGTAAAGGTTACCGTCAGGACCTTGTTGCACATCCGTAATTCTTGCTTTTAGTTCTCGCAGGATTCCTTCCCGGCGTATCTCTTCTCCTCGACTATTAAATACAACTCTTTCAATATGACCTGTTCCTGGAATCCGACCTTCCATCATCGAGCCGACGAACAGGTTATTATTCCATTCCGGAAAGGCTTCACCAGAATAGAAGGTGATGCCTGATGGAGCAATTGACGGCCACCAGATTACTTGAGGTTGCTGAAATTCATCGGACCAATGCTCATTGCTAACCCAATCACCACGATACTGTCGACTATAGGAAACAATTGGCCACCCATAATTAGTTCCTGCTTGAATAATATTTGCCTCATCACCCCCCTGAGGTCCATTCTCAGTAGCCCATAGCTCACCAGAATCTGGATGAAAATCAAGGCCGATAATGTTTCTATGCCCGACGGTATAAACTTCTGGCAGATATTCCCCAGATTCGACAAAAGGATTATCCGCTGCCGGAGTCCCATCATCATTAAGGCGTAATAACTTCCCGTAATGCACCGAAGGATCTTGGGCAAGATCATCTGTACCCGCATACATGTACGATCCACCAATCGACATAAGCAGCTTATTATCTGGAGTAAAAAGCAATTGAGCAGCTGCAATACTTCTATCCACTCCTGCAGCCTGGAAAATTTCAGTCACGTCACTCAGTGTGTTTTCTTGGATACGAGCACGCGTAAGGGTGACTGCTCGCTCTTCTTCACCATCAACCATAATGGGCTTGTGATATGTGAGATACACTTGACGATCATCATTGGGATGCAATGCAACCGCCATTAAGCCTGAACGAAACTCGCCTGTAACAGTCTCTGGCACACCCGACAAATCCTCGGCTAACAATTCACCATCACGCACAACTTTCAGTTTGCCGGTATATCGTTCTGTAACCAGAATGTCTCCGTTATCACGAAATGCCATTGAAAAAGGGTTTTCCAACCCTTTAATCGGTACAACTCTTATCTCATCAATTTCAAAAGTATTAATTACAAAAGGCAGCCCGCGCTCGTATAAAGACAAAATATCAGAACCACTTTGGGCTAAGGAGCTGCTAGAAATCACCAATCCCAATAAAGCCAAACCTACAACTCTTCTACTTGATACTTCCACGATTATTATTCCTTTGTCAGTAGTTACGACTAATGATTATGTCCAGGCCCAAAGTCCGCGGCGGCCTGATAGTGCATACGAATTAAATCGCGGCCAAAATCACCAGCGAAATCTCGCCACACTAAATGCACATGGTTGGCATTGTTCTGAGTATTATCATATTCAATCAGAAAACTAGGCCCCTGCACTCGATAGTAGTGTGCATCATCTTTTTCGGTACTGCCGATCCAAGCAAATTTTATATTATCCAAACCCTCGTCGCGTATTGCGCGTAGACGCTGATTGGCGATCGCATCTGACTGTATTGATGTCAATTCCTCAATAATAGACATAAGTGCAAGTTTCTGTTGTGAATTGAGATCATCATAAGCTATACCGCTGTCATCCAAAGGACTAACTTCATGTTCAGCTGCTGTATAAATGTCACGTGGCACTTCTATTTCCAATATTGCTTGCGCCCGTTGATTTGAATCCAATGAAGTTACCAGGGCTCTTGCTAGATCTTCCTCTGTCGCGAGAACACGGGTACCTATTTTCTCTCCAGTTCTGACTTCCGCAGGGTTAGTGCCAAAGAATTGAGGAGAACTAGCTATACCCATGCCACGAACAAAGGTCCAATTGTAGGCCATGTGATGACCTTCATAGCGCAAGGCCCAATTACTGTCACGGCCTGGAGTGCCAAATACAGTGATGTAATAAAGCTCAGGGTCGCGATCAAATCGACCATTGACTTCTATTTCAGCTAACACTGATTCTAGATTTCTTACTGCTTCCGCTTTCTCATAGCCCTTTGCACTAAAGAAAACTTTCAATAGCGATTCAGCAGCCTGTCGCTGGGTAGCATTCATAGATTTAAACGGCACACCGTTTCGATCTCTGGGAATGAAGTGCCAATTGAAACGCTCTTCATCATCAAAATCATAGGTCCCATTGTTTCTTTGCTGAGCGGTCAAACTCGAAAGAAAAGTATTAGTCGCATTCACCATACCTTGAGTCAGATCAAGGCGCGCTTGCTGCCCATTGACAGTCGTTGGCAGAGAAATAAAGAGAAGCATTAGCAAGAGTTGACTTAGGCGGCGAAAGGTTAGCTTTATCATGGCATTGTCCTCCGTTTTAGCGGGCAATTATTTTCGAGGAATAGCAGAGCATAAACCCGCACCCAGGCGGCGTCCAGCGCATTCATCGCCTCCTTGCCGGCTAACAGAGCAGCCGAATTGTAAGAGCGCGTGATTTCTGCCATAAATAGCATCCTTTTAGCAGCGGCTCTCAGAGAGGAATAGAAATGAAAGCGGTAAGAGTCAGAGAATACGGAGGCCCTGAGGCCATGTCTTACGATGAAGTAGACATACCCAGCATTGGTGAGAACGATGTTCTAGTAAAAATTGAAGCTTCGGGCATAAATTTCATTGATACCTACCAGCGCTCAGGACTCTACCAAATTCCCCTGCCAGCTACCCTAGGCCTGGAAGCAGCAGGCACCGTTACAGAAATTGGTTTGAATGTAAGCAGTTTTCAATCTGGTGACCGCGTCGCATATACCAGTGTGCCCGGCGCCTATGCTGACTATGCAGTTGTACCAGACGAAAAACTCGTTAAACTCCCCGATGGTGTTGATTTTAGCCAAGGAGCAGCTGCGATGTTGCAAGGGTGCACTGCTCACTATCTTTGTAAATCAACCTATGAGGTTAAAGCGGGTGATAGATGTTTAATCCATGCTGCCGCAGGCGGTGTTGGCCTTTTACTTATACAGATGGTTAAAAATGCTGGAGGCTTCGTTATTGGCACTGTCTCGACCGAAGAAAAAGCTAATCTTGCTAAATCAGCAGGCGCCGATGAAGTCATCCTGTACTCAGAGCAAAACTTCGAAACGGAAGTAAAACGAATCACTGAGGGTGCGGGCGTCAATGTAGTCTACGATTCAGTGGGTAAATCGACGTTTCAAAAAAGCATCGACTGTTTATCCAAACTCGGATATATGGTCTTATATGGCAATGCCAGTGGGCCGGTTACCGAATTTAATCCAGCTACGTTGGGGCCGAAAGGGTCGCTATTCCTTACTCGCCCCACATTATTCGATTACACAGCAGACCGGGAGTCATTAGATTGGCGGACTAGTGATGTCTTTAATTGGATCGCTGAAGGCAACTTGAATTTGCGAGTAGAACATTTTTATGCACTCGCTGATGCCCAACAGGCCCACAAAGATTTGGAAGGGCGCAAGACTACTGGAAAAATAATACTGACACCTTAGCCTCAAATATTTATTAATAACAACTTACAATTGAAGAAGACGTTTTATGAAAAAGTTCTTAATCTTACTAGCTAAATCTCTCATTCTGCTGCCGGCTCTGGCAACTGCACAATCAATCGATTTTGGTCGTGGCGAGTTACCCGTAACTGTTCCAGAAAATTATTCTTCTGAAACCCCAACACCACTCATCGTATTATTACATGGGTACGGCAGCACTGGAGCTGGCCAGGATTCTTATCTAGGCTTTAGCCGAGTTGCCGATCGCTATGGTTTTCTTTTTGTTGCCCCTGATGGCGGCCAAGAAACGAGTGATCGCCGCGCTAGATTTTGGAATGCTACCGATGCCTGCTGCGATTTCTCTGGGACGGATAACGGCGATTCAGATTACATTCACGGCATCATCAACAAGATGAAGGATGGATACAACGTAGACTCGAACAGAGTTTATCTTGTTGGTCATTCTAATGGTGGCTTCATGTCTTACCAAATGGCTTACCGACATTCAAACGACATCGCCGCAATTGCGAGTCTTGCTGGAGCCAGCCACTATGAAACCCGAGATGCGCCTGGTAACACAGTACACGTCCTACAAATTCATGGCACTAACGACACAACAATTGTTTATGATGGTGGTGAGATTCAAGGTAATAGTTATCCCAGCGCTATGGAAACAGTTACTCAATGGGCAACTTACAATGGGTGTTCTACGGAAGGTGCTGGACGCGAACTGCGAGATCTCGAGTCAAGTTTGGACGGCCATGAGTCTGAAGTTGTACTGTTTGAAATAGGATGTGATGCTGGAGGCTCAGCCGAACTTTGGACAATTAAAGACGGCTCTCACGTACCAAGAGTCTCGGAAACTTTTAGTTCACAGGTTGTGGAATGGCTATATGCTCACCCAAAACAATAAGCAAGCTAAGCACACAAATATTAGAAATGCATTAGCATTTTTATTGCTCGGGGCCGTTGCTTTCGGCTCCTCAGCTCAATCCGTTGATCAATCAGATGGTGACTGGATTAAATTATTCAATGGTCAAAATCTGGATAACTGGCAAGTTAAGTTTACCGGCCAACCATTGGGTATAAATTACCGCGACACCTTCCGTGTTGAAGATGGGCTATTAACAGTAAGTTATGAAAACTGGGACGGCTTCAACAATGAGTTTGGCCATCTTTTCTATGACCAGGTTTTTTCTCATTATCTCCTGAGAGTTGAGTATCGCTTTATTGGCGAGCAAGTCAATCAAGGGCCTGGCTGGGCATATCGCAACAACGGCATGATGCTTCATAGCCAAGATCCCGGAACCATGACAGTGCCGCAAGAATTCCCAGTAAGCATCGAGTCTCAACTACTGGGCGGCAATGGCAGTGATCCGCGCACAAATCTAAATGTCTGTACGCCAGGCACTAACATGGTAATTCGGGGCGAACTGATTACTCAGCACTGCACTGATTCAAGCTCTGGGACTTTTCATGGCGACCAATGGGTAACAGTAGAGTTAGAAGTTCGTGGTAGCGAAAGCCTCACTCATCGCATCAATGGTGAAATCGTTTTTGAACTAGAAGATATTCAATTGGATAGCACAGATGCTGATGCACAAGCACTTATAGCTAACGGTTCTGATATTATTCTTAAAGAAGGCTACGTGGCTATTCAGGCAGAGAGCCATCCCACTCAATTTAGAGCAATTGAATTGCTTCCTCTTACCAAAACTGAATAGGCTTACTCTCAAAGAATAGCCTTACACTTAACCTATTGCAGATAGGCCCGCCAGCATGCGCCCTCCAAGCAGTCTTATCTATCAAATTAATGCCTAACTCTATTACTGTAATTCTAATTAGATGCGCAAAATTATGATCCAGATGCACTTGGGTTACTATTTATCCGCTCAGTAATTTCATGTAAACGAGTAAGGCTTTGCAGGGTGAAAGGCAGGATAATGGCTGCCTCCACATAGGACCAACTGTAACTTATAATCGAGTAAATGGTACCTGTGGTGATATCAGGCAAGCTTGTCCCAAACCAAAGGTTATAAAGAATAAAAGCGATTACCATCAGAAAAATAACTCCATAAAGTATGGCTTCTGAGTCTGAGATTTTGACTTCCCATTTTCTCAATGCCCTAAGATGGTTGAACACCTTTGATGGGTTACCTGTGTCAAGGAGTCCTACTTGCCGCTCCATTTGACCGTTGAGGGAAGCATTGAGTTGGTAAAAGCGCCCGTGGAAAAAACTGTAAAGAACAATCATGGCCAGGGTGACCAAAAAAGCAGATACAGAAAGGTACAGGTGAAACATTGCCAATACGATTAATGACACAATAATTTGGATTATACCTGTTAATAGTTCGGGTACTTGTTCCTCCAAAAAATCAACCAATTCTCGAGACATATCTAAGCGCGCATTCCGGGAAGACACTTCCAGTGATTCATGGCGATTACTAACTTCGTTTCCCAATGCCACTCTAATGGTTCCATAGGTTCGAGTATCATAAATTCGCCGGATAACAGCAACGATAGTCAGTAGCACCATCACAACACCCAAAGATGTTAGCTCATTAAATTGACCCTCGAGCAAGTCATCAATTGCGAGACCAATCAACAAAGGGATTAGCGCCAACAATGTGTTTTCGAGAGCAACAAGGGCCCAAGTTACACCTATCTGGTATTTAAAGGTTTTTAGGATAGCTTGCAGATTAAGTTCGTGATCAGTCAGCATGGGGGGGGTCCGTCATTATGACAATGATTCATGGTATATGGGCTCCATTTCATTGAATATCAATGGGTAAGACTAGGTGAGATATCTCTGCTACGTTAAGCTCTTAGGGATAAGAAAGGGAAACAAAAATATGAAAAGAAGACAGATACTCCAATCACTAGGGACTCTTCCTCTGCTAACACAGTGCACTTTCCCAAATGCAGAATCTGCACGCAACTTCACGCCGTCCGGACAGCCGCTGCGTCGGGTAGATGTTTCTGATGAAAGAGTTATCCGCACAATAGCTGGATTAAGACCCTACAGACCCAGTGGTTTTAACGTTAGTGCAGAAAGAATGAATGACAAAGTAGTTGTGCATAACTACGGTCACGGTGGCGGAGGCATTACCTTGTCTTGGGGCACCTCTCACTTAGCCATGGAGATTGCCACACAGACTCAGCATAAACGTTGTGCTGTTTTAGGCTGTGGTTCTGCTGGATTATCAGCGGCCAGACTCATGCAAAACGCAGGCTGGGATGTCGCTATCTATGCTAAGGATCTTCCACCTAACACCACGTCAAATGTTGCGGGAGGACAATGGTCCCCTACTTCTGTTTATGGTGATTCGGCAACTCCTGTCTTTCTTGCGCAATTCGAATCCGCCATGCGCCATGCCTATCGTTATTATCAGAACCTAGTGGGGCCAAAGTACGGTGTGCGTTGGATCAGCAACTACATGGTCTTAGATGGGGCAGATGCTGATGACGGGTTATCAGCGACCTACCCTGATATGTACCCACAGCGAACACGCCTGACCCCTTCTGAACACCCCTTTAATGTGGAACATGTTCTGCACATTGACACTATGTTAATCGAGCCAGCTGTTTATCTGCCTGCAGTGATGAATGACTTTCAGATTGCTGGTGGTGAAATAAACGTAAAGGAATTTCACGACCTCGATGAGGTCCTCCAACTCGATGAGCCAGTCATAATCAATTGCACAGGTCTTGGGTCTCACAAATTATTTGGAGACGACGAGTTGATCCCCATAAAAGGCCAGCTTACTTTTTTATTGCCGCAGGACGAAGTAAATTACATTATAGTCGGCAATAGTGGTCTGTATATGTTTCCTCGTAGCGACGGCATTTTGTTAGGCGGCACTTATGAACGGAATCAGTGGGATGCCACGCCAGACCCTTTGATGGCCCAGCAGATCATCGATGGCCATAAGGCATTTTTCTATGCTATGGAGGATCCTTGGGTATGAACTTAGCTCACAGAATTACTTTCATTGCTGTAACAATAATTCCACTCTCGGCAAATGCGCAAACTGCAGAGCAGGCTGGAATTGTGCCCAAAACAGAATCTAACACTCGCCCTATTGAAGAAATAGAAGTCAGAGGCCAGAGAACACTCATCTCGATGCGCTATCAGCTACGACTCGCTGAAGACAGTCTCTACAAGCTGTTTAACGACTTGAACAGTGCTGACAAATACGACATCCTCTGTAAAACTGAACGCACCACAAGAACGTTCATTCCCCAATATTCATGTGAACCAGAATTCTTTCTTAGCATGCGCCAAGAAGTGAATCGCAACGCTTTGATCGAAATACGTGGATCTTTTACTAGCGACGGTTATGATCCAGCTCTCTACCAATTAGCTATAGACAAACTCGAACCTGATAGCGAAATTCGAGCCAGATTGGTTGGCGATTATGAAGGCTTGGAGCAAGAAATGTTTCGCATTGCTTCCGAGAATGAAAACTATCGCGAACAACTTATCCAGGTTGGAGAACTAAAAGCTCAATACGAAGCAGCAAGAGAAGCGCGCTTTAACGAAAAAGACGAAGATTAATATCAGGGATTATAGGGTTATCACTAAGCCTTGGTTAACTTCTCTACCTTCCCACACATAATTCGTAGTGGGTTCTTCACTCGATTACGGCATGACAACGTCGATCTATTAATCGTAAAAATAACCATTCTTGATAAAATTGATCGTATTTTGCGATTAATATGACCAGGTAGCCGATTTATATTAGGCCCCTGTCCTTGTAACAGAAAGGCACAATTCTTAGTCTGCTTTTAAAGGGCCCAAGACCTCTATATATAGACAAATCAGTGAATTAGCATTACAGTTTAACGAATTCAAAATAACAATTAGGAAGAGATATGAAACTCTCTAGCAAGCAATTCACAACTGCCCTGTTGAGCCTTATGGCGGCTTTTGTATTTTCGACAGTTAATGCTACCGATGCCCCGACATTTTACGCTGATGCTTTGCCAGTTTTTCAGAAAAATTGCGTCGCCTGTCACCAGCAAGATGGGCCTAGTGTTGGCGGAATTTTTGCGCCTATGCCGCTTGATAATTTTGAGCAAGCGAAAATCTGGGCACCAATGATTAAAAATGCCCTAATTACCAACTACATGCCCCCTTGGGGAGCCCACGAACGCCATCGCGGCCAGTTCAAAGGCGAACGTTATATGGATCAGAATGAGAAAGACTTACTGATTGCCTGGGTTGATGCAGGCGCCCCAGAAGGTGAAGAGGCTGAAGCTACTAGTAGCGGCGGACTAGTTGCTAACGGTGCTGGAACAACACTGCCCGAATCAGGCTGGTGGATCGGCGACCCAGACCTTGTCGTCGGATTTGATCAGGAAGTTTATGTACCTGACGAAGTGATGGACTGGCAACCGACCATTCAAATGCCGGTAGCTGAAGGTGCGCATGAAAATCCTAAATGGATTGCCAAGGCAGAGTTGGCGCCTGGTGGACCCTGGGTTCACCATATAGTATCAAGCCATATGGGTGTTGGTGTCCCAGGTCGTGGCCCCTTTACTTATCCTGAAGGCTGGGGTGTATTGCTTCCCGAAGACCCGTTTATCACAGTAAATATGCACTATCACAAGAATCCTGGCGAAGGAACTGCGGTTAACGATCTCACCAAGGCCGGTTTCAAATTCTATGAAGATGGCGATGTAATTGATCATGTGGTTGAAACGAATTTGCTTCCTCACCGCGGGTGGACTATTCCAGCAGGCGATCCAAGCTTCGAAGTCAATAACACTTACGCTATTGATGAAGACATCTTTCTTCTCTCCATGGGCCCACACATGCACTACCGCGGCAAAGCAATGCGCTATGAGCTTGAGTACCCGGATGGAGAACGCGAAGTGCTGCTTTGGGTGCCGGATTATGATTTCAACTGGCAGTTTCTCTACGAATATGAAACGCCTAAATTCATTCCTTCGGGCTCAACTATGCACATGAGCTGGTGGTTCGATAACTCTGAAGGCAACCGATTCAACCCTGACCCAACTCAGGATGTGGTCTATGGGCCAGAGACTACTGACGAAATGGCAAATGCGCGCATCTATTATGCGCCAACAACCCCACGAGGTATTGTGGTCGGTGAGCCTATTCCTGTAGACGTTCTAGAAACAGCCCGGGAAGAAGATATGGTGCGGAGAGAGCGTTCTAATTTATTCGATCCAGCTTCTAATGATTTTTCTTGGTTAACTGAAGACAGCCCTTAAACACAATTGATAACGGTGAGGAGACCACCATGCAGACTTTAACAATCAGAAATTCTTTGACAAGCTTGCTTCTCACTACATCGATTGTTGGTGCCTGCGCGACTTATGCGCAGGAACAGAATTACATCGTCCCTCGCACTGTTGATGGCCAACCTGACCTTCAAGGTCTATGGACCAACGATACCATCACTCCAATCGAACGACCCGCTTCTATGCAAGGTCGTGAGTTTTTATCAACTGATGAAATCGCCGCTATGGAAGCGAATCTTGCCCGTCGCCGTATCGAAGCCGATAACAACATTGAAGTAACAGTAGGCGGTAATATCGGGGGTTATAATCAAGTATGGCTTGATTCCGGCGATACCGTGCTTTCTACCGGCCAAACCTCAATGATTGTTGATCCACCAAATGGTCGCGCACCGATTCGCGAATCAGCAGCCGCCGTTAGAGATTATTACTTCGACCATGTCGAAGATCATTACATTTATCATACGGTATGGGACCGTTGTCTAACTCGTGGCGTGCCAGGCTCTATGTTGCCGGCAGGTTACAACAATGCCTACCGCTTTATACAAACACCTGACACTTTTACCATTGTCCATGAAATGATTCATGACGTACGCACAATTCACTTAAACAAAGACACTCACATTGATGACAAAGTAAAACTCTTTATGGGTGATTCAGTAGCCCATTGGGAAGGCGATACTTTAGTGGTAGAAACTACCAACTATAATGATCGCGGCATGATAGCAAGCAGCAGTGCCGGTGGACGCCTAAAAGGTGTGCCGGTAACTGAAGATCTGCACGTTGTAGAACGATTTACTCGAGTAAGCGAAGGCACCATCATGTGGTCAGCCACTGTAACCGACCCTGAAATTTATACCCAGCCATTCACTATCTCAATGCCGTTAACACGTGACGAGGAATACGTGATGTATGAGTATGCTTGCCACGAAGGAAATTACGCTATTCCTAACATTTTGAGTGGAGGTCGCGCCAAAGAGCAGCAGGCACAACGTTAGCTCTTGGCCGAAACCACACATCTAATCTCGTACTTTACTGGTTCATGCTTTTCAAGCATGGAGAGTATATTGAGTAAGCTATAAAGGCGATATCCGATGCTTGGGCTTCTGACTTTAAATGCAGAAACTTAAAGCTAACGGGATTCTTTAAAGTCACTCAGACATTAAAACCAAGCACATAGATGAAACATTCAAGATGTATTAATTAGTTGGTCGCGCCAACCGCATCCCAATGTTTAATGCGGACTTTGACCGCTTCCATATCATGTTTGCAAACACCTGCCCGCGCGATAAGTTTTGATTCACAAACGTCGCAGCGCACGCACTCTTTGAAATCTATCTCGGGTCCACTTATAGCGCCTGTTGGGCAAGCTTGCTCACATACCTTGCACACATCACACTGGGATACCCGCTTTATTCGCCAGGGCGAGATCAGCGCTATGACACCTAACCCTGCACCCAAAGGACAAGCGTAACGGCAGTAGAAACGGGAGATAAATACTGAAGCCAACAAGAAAGCAGCCAAGATTCCCCAGAGTAAATAGGACTGACTAAAATAAAAGATTGTCCCGAAGGGTTCAAAATACTGAAACAGACTTAAATTCGTAAACGAAAATGCCATTACGATGAGAAATATCAAGATAAGATACTTAATGTAGATTGCCTTCTTATGAATGGCGGCGGGTAATTCTTTCTGGAAATGTCGAGGTGTGAAGTGGGAAATAAAGTCCTGGAGGGCGCCAAACGGGCACAACGATGAACAAAACACTCTTCCCCAAAATAAAGTAGTTATCAACGTAAATAAGATAATAACTAATTGTGGCAAGTCACTCCGAAACATTATTGGGCCAATCTTCACAAAGTTCGTAATGTGCGAGACTGAAACAAAGCCCCCATCCATCCATCCAAGATAAACCAGTGTAAAAGCCAAAGTTACCCAGCGAATCTTTGCGTTCTTCGTTAAGAATGCCAACATTACCATTGCTAAAAGAAGTAAAAGAACCCCAACATCAAACCAAGGAGCTTCATTAATCAAACTGGCATACAAGCCTTCATTTTCGAATGCAGTTAAGTCATTTTCGAATTCTGGCAACAATTCAGGCGGTATCGGCTGACCATTAGAAAGGGCAAGTGGGATTGGTGGAACTTGATAAGAGATACTCGCAATAGAACCAAATTCCCCTACTCGACCACCAGTGTTATAAAGGACATCGAAAGGCTGGGCTAAATCAATATCGGGATCTAACACCATGGCACCAGCAAATCTTACCCTATTAGCAATCTTGCCATGGTCTGCACTGCCGACATAAACGAATCGGCGCCGTTCGATAGGAAAAATATTTTCGCCCTGCTGTACAGCTAATCTTTCTTGCCTAAAAGGTTGGGTTGAATTGCCGTCGATGCCCACCAATAACATATTGCCATCTCTTACTCGAGCACTGGCTTCCCGATCGGCTCGAGAATAATCAACATCCCCAACCATAATCTCACCCAGACCATCGTGACCCATAAAAGCCAAAGACAGATGTAATTCCGATGTGTCAGGTTGCGGAATAACCCAATTGATGACTAATCCGTTCTCAGTCATGTCGTCCCAACTTTGATCCGCGAGTACTCGAAGAGCTACGGCATCAGAACTGGTTAGAGAAACAAATTCAGAGTCGCTTAGATAAGTTTCCGCAATTCTACGAGCAGCATTGCGGACACCGCGCGCTACGGCCCAACTGGTAATAGTTGCTCGGGAAATACCATCGACATCACGGCCGATACGAAAACCTTCGACAATGTTCTTGTCGTCAAACTGCTGAGGAAAATATTCGCTGTTGATAAAGTCTCCACGAATACTTTTATAGGACTCAATATAGTGAAGAATCTTGATACCGGTTATGTTCCCTTTCAAGTCCATTCCGACCAAAACATCCACAGGAGCTGAATAACCGATTTCCTCGGGCGGCAAGTCTGGAGTTTCGAATAGATAGCCGACAGTTTCCAGTTCAGTGCTATCGGGGCTTACATTAAAAGCGTGATAGACTGGAGGCTCACCACTTTTTACAGAATATTCTTGAGCACCAGGAAACACCTCTCGCAAGATTTCATCAGTGACTTCGATTGGCGGCTGTGCCAGAAGTTGTGGAGAGGCGAGCAAGGAAAAAACTAAATAAATCAACACCGAAAACTGGCTGAAGTAAGACTTTAACGAGCGCTTCAGTGTACTTGTTAGTGACATTCTTAAAATTCAAAAAATCAGGAATTAGCTTATGCTACACAGAATGCCAGCAGAGTAACACTGCGGATACACTCTCGAATGAAACAAAATGTGTCTATGCTGCAAATAACGTGGACTTCCAAACATTTTTAGTAACCTTGAAAAATCTGAAAATTCCATCATAGGTTCAAAAAATGATGGATTGGGAGCTAGGCCTTTAATATGAAGAAAAACAACCGCATCAAGGATAATGTTCCTTCGGGAAACGAAGAAAAACCACCATTGAGAATTTTTCCCAATAGTTTCATTTTTGGATTTAACTCTTAAGCCCCAAGACTTTCATAAACCATTGATAGGGTTAGCAATCAATTTAAGTAGTCAGCGGATCTTTTTCGACTTTATTTCTAAAACTCAAAGTTGAAGCTTAAAATATTAGACAAAGGTAATTCGGGAAGAATTTTTGTGTATTATTAATCGGGAAATAGATACTCACTGATAAGAATTTTAAATAACCTAAACCCCCGCCCAACCCCGTCTATCTATCTCATTAAGACCTATTAAGGCTATGGACTGTCGCGTCGGGAGTGTTTATGCTCCATTCACGAAATACAAAAGTGCATGAATCTGAACTTTAAGGTTGCCACTGATAATGAAAATAAAAACATTTTCGATACTTACCGCAATGCTCTGTATTTTTACTAGTCAGAGCTATTCTCAAATCCTCGACTTCGATGCGGTCACCGATGCGATGTTGCAAAATCCACCGGATGAAGAGTGGTTGAGTTGGCGCGGCACACCGAAAAGCTGGGGTTACAGTGGTCTCGATCAAATTAATACCGATAATGTTGGAAATCTGCAACTAGTCTGGTCTTGGGCGATAGATGATACTGGCTCGGGCCAAGCTGCACCCTTGGTTCACAATGGCGTCATGTTTATTCCTGGACCTCGAGGTGTAATTCAAGCACTGGATGCCGCAAACGGTGATTTGATTTGGGAATATCGACCTGGCATCACGCCATCTATAGATGGAACTGATCTCGAAATTTCCGCAGAAAAATTAGGTGATGCCGCCTTGCCAACAACTGCGTATGCAGGAGTAGGTCGAGGAGTCCAAAAAAATATTGCACTCTATGGCGAGATGATCTACTCAGCGACAGAGAACGCGAGTATTAGAGCACTCGATGCACGCACTGGCTTGCTGGTTTGGGAATCACAAACTGCTGACCCTGGCTTGGGGTATTTTTATACGGCAGGACCGATCGTAGCTAATGGCGTCTTGGTTACTGGAATCACTGGTTGTGAACGCTATAAGGAGGATGTCTGCTTTTACACGGGGCATGACCCTCTGACTGGCGAAGAGCTCTGGCGTTTTGCAACTGTCGCTGCACCAGGCACTCCAGGCGGTGATACTTGGGGGGATTTACCGCTGAGATTTAGAGCCGGCGGCGATTCCTGGCAAGCAGGCAGTTACGATCCTGACCTAAATCTTGTCTACATGGGAACTTCTCAAGCGAAGCCCTGGGCGCGTGCAGTTAGGGGTACTGATGGTGATGCGCTTTACACTAATTCAACAATTGCACTTGACCCCAACACTGGAGATATGTCCTGGTACTACCAACACCTTCCTGGTGAAACGCACGATATGGACGAAACATTTGAATCTGTCTTAGTCGATATCGACGGTCGGGAATCAATCTTCAAAATGGGAAAACTTGCAATTCTCTGGCAATTAGATCGACGCTCTGGCGAGATCATAAAAGCCACTGATGTTGGTTATCAAACAATCGTTAATGTAAATCCAGTCAATGGTAATGTTACTTATCGTGATGGCATGATTCCCAGAATCGGGCAGCAGATCGATATGTGCCCAAGCACTTCAGGATTTAAAAGCTGGCGGGCTATGGCCTACTCTCCTCAAACGCAGGCAATGTATATTCCAATCACTCTTAATTGTGAGCTGGCGACATTTGGTCCTACTGAGCAAGTTTTAGGTGGTGGAGGTGTTGGGCCGGTTAGGCGCATTAATTATCCTCACCATGATGCCGAAGAGAACTTAGGCGAACTTCTAGTATTAGATATCCCCAGCGGCGAGGTTAAATGGCGTTACCGCCAGCGCGCCCCGATCAACTCGGCTGCGCTGACCACAGCTGGAGGGTTAGTAATTGTCGGTGACTGGAATCGGTACTACTATGCTTTGGACGCCGAAACTGGTGAAAAACTATGGCAGACTCGCACTACAACTTCTGCCCAAGGCTTTCCTATCTCTTACATGATCGACGGTCGCCAATACATTGCTATGCCCGCCGGAGTTGGTGGGGCTAGTTGGTCAGGCATGCTGCCTAGGGATCTCGCACCTGAATTAAGTCGTCCTCGAAATGGAAATTCTATTAATGTCTTTGCGCTACCCACTGATTAGACAAACATCTTTACAACTCTTTGCTTTTTATTGCTGCTCAGTCTCCTCAATGACAATTAGTGCACAGTCATTGCAAGATGGCATTTATACCGCCATCCAAGCTGAGCGTGGCGCTGAAGAGTACGCTGCACGCTGCGCTTCTTGTCACTCGACTGATTTGCGGGGCAATAGTAATTCCCCCAGTTTGATTGGTTTGAGTTTTATGTTTATCTGGGAAGGAAAGACTCTAGGAGAACTGTTCCATAAGATGAGTACTGAGATGCCTACTGAGAGCCCTGGCAGTTTATCAATGCAAAGCTACGCATCTATACTCGCATTTATTCTTAGATCCAATGATTTCCCTGCCGGGGATACGGATCTTGCTGCCAGCGCAGACGCTCTTGCGTCGATTCCGATTTCTTCAAATTAAGTAATTATGTGTTGAGAAATAGGCGCCTCAATTACTTAAGAGTCTAGATGATCGTTAATGACCCTGATAAACCCCGGTCCATATTTTTCCAATTTTCGCTCACCTACCCCCGACAGCATTTCGAAATCTTCCATTGTCTGAGGCAATCGTAAGCACATTTCCTGTAATGTAGAATCATGGAAAACAACATAAGGCGGCACACTTAAGTCCTCAGCGAACATTCGTCGGCAGTCTCTTAGTGCTTCCCACAGAGCAATATCCACCTCCGCCGCCAATTGGATTTTAGTTTGTTGCTTGGCGACTTTAACCTTATTGTCTTTTCGCAGCTCAATATTTTCTTCACCCCGAAGCAATGGTCGACATTTTTCCTCCAGACGTAACGCCCCAAAACGATCTAGATCCACACTCATATAACCTCTCGCCACTAGCTGTCGATATACCGACCGCCACTGATTATTGTCGAGATCTTTCCCGATGCCATAGACAGGTAGATTTTGATGCTCAAATTGGAATATTTTGTCAGAATGACTGCCCCGCAGAACGTCGATGAGATGATTCACACCGAATCGTTGGTCTGTACGGAAGGCTGCGCTGATTGCCATACGACACGCTTCCGTTCCATTCCATGTATCGACTGGTTCTAGGCAGGTGTCGCAGTTTCCGCAAGGCTGTTCAAGTTTCTCACCAAAATAACTTAATAATACCTGTCGGCGACAACTTGTAATCTCGCAGAAACCCAACATGGCATTCAATCGATGCTGCTCTGCCCGTTTGTATTCTTCATTGCCATCTGACGAAGCCATCATCTGCCGCAACTTAATAACATCTTGCAGACCATAGATTAACCAGGCATTCGCAGGCAAACCGTCACGACCAGCACGACCAGTTTCTTGATAGTAAGACTCTACAGTCTTCGGCATATCAAGATGAGCCACGAAACGCACATCCGGCTTATCGATGCCCATACCAAATGCGATAGTGGCAACAATAATAAGCCCGTCTTCTCGCAGGAAGCGTGACTGATGCCGCTGGCGAATCTCAGGCCCTAATCCTGCGTGATAAGGAAGAGCATTGAATCCTTTTTCGGTTAGCCAGGCCGCAATGTCTTCAGTTTTCTTCCGAGATAAACAATAGACAATACCGGCATCGTCGTTGTGTTCATTTTTCAAAAACTTGAGTAATTGTTGTTTGGCATTGTATTTAAGCGCTATACGATACTGAATATTCGGACGATCAAATCCAGAAATGAACTGTTTGGCTTCATCCAAATAAAGACGCACAATAATTTCTTCTCGCGTTCTAGCATCGGCTGTTGCCGTTAGAGCAATACGCGGCACTGAAGAAAACAATTCATGCAACAAACTAAGCTGTAAATAGTCAGCGCGGAAATCATGACCCCACTGTGAGACGCAATGGGCTTCATCAATCGCAAACAAGGCAATATCAATTTCTCCCAATAGCTGGAGTGTTCTTGTTTGGACAAGTCGCTCAGGTGCTATATACAACAGATCTAATTCGCCACTTCTTAGCTGATGTTGGATATTCTCAACTTCTTCATCTAATACAGTGGAGTTAAGAAAGGCAGCTTTAACTCCAAGCAACCGCATAGCATCGACCTGGTCCTGCATCAAAGCGATTAAGGGGGAAATCACTACGGCACAACCGGGCCTTATTAATGCTGGGACCTGGTAACAGAGCGACTTCCCACCGCCAGTAGGCATCAATACTAGGGCATCCCCACCATTAACCACAGTATCAATAATTTGGCTCTGAGGCGGGCGAAAGCTTGAATATCCGAAAACTTGATGCAGTATTTGTTGCGGGCTTTTCATTGGAGACGCAGTATAGCCAGACTTAAGCTAAAGCAGACAATTTTTAATGAATATTATCAAAGATGGACCGAATGCTGGGGTGCTGGCGCAATGTTTATTAACAAATATTCCTCTAGGAAAACAAAACTATTTGCATCTCCTCTCGATTGACGCCAAAGTATAGAGACAGATTTTAATCAGTCAGAGAATTGAAATTGACTATAACGAACACAAAACTATTTCTATCATTTGTTACTTTTCCGCTACTTTCTTTCCTGGTTTTCTCTAACTGGGCATACTCAATAGCGAACGATACAAGCTACTTAGATGGCGGTTTCGTAATAGTTCTTTATTTTCTTAGCATTTCAAGTGTCATAGCCTGCAACTCACCTACTCTATGGATAGCTGCATTTATTCCTGCGCTAGGACTTATCATTTATGGCATTAGGAAAAGAACTACATTCTCCTATTTATTAATAAACAGTTGTCTTTTAGCGATATTCGGCATTCCTGTTGCTCTGGCTATCACAGGAACAGCCAGATTCTGCTTTTCTTTCTTAGGCTAGAAACTAGAGAACAGTATTGCATCTAGTGATTGTGACCGTAGCCTTAGCCCATTACTATCTCCCAATAGAACACAAATTAGATTCGAGGGTACTATGTTTCGCTTAATCATTGCTTCCACTTTCCTAGCTTCATTTATAGGGTTTGCTGTCCCCACCTCGGCTCAAGACGAGGTTAAGGTGATACGAGCAGGCCAACTTCTCGACGTAACCAATGGCCGCATGCTTAGCGATCAGCTCATCGTCGTCCGTAATAATGTAATTGAGGCTGTCGGCGATGCAAATCGTATCAACATCCCATCTGGTGCAATTGAAATAGACCTCTCTAATTCAACCATTCTGCCAGGGCTTATTGATGCCCATGTCCACCTCACGAGCGATGCTTCTGTAAATGGCTATGACTCACTTAGTCGTTCTTCAATCCGCAATGCACTTTACGGGACTTATTCTGCCGGCCTAACACTTCGCTCTGGTTTCACTACAGTGCGCAATGTTGGTGCTGTGGCCTATGGAGACGTTGCGCTACGAGACAGCATTGTGGACGGAGAAGTCGCTGGCCCAAGAATGATAGTGGCCGGTCAATCCTTAGGAATTACCGGCGGTCATTGTGACAATAATTTACTGCCTGCCGAATATGATTTTAATGCGGGTGGCGTTGCTGATGGGCCCTGGGCTCTTCGTCAGAAAGTAAGAGAAAATAACAAGTATTCCGCTGACTTAATTAAGTTCTGTGCTACTGGCGGGGTAATGTCAAAAGGTACAAGCCTTGGCGCACAGCAATTCACCCAAGAAGAAATGAACGCAATCGTCGATGAGGCCCACACACTAGGGATGAAAGTTGCAGCACATGCCCATGGAACAAATGGCATTCAGGCTGCGATTAGAGCTGGCGTAGATTCCATTGAGCACGCTTCCATTTTGGATGATGAAACAATCCGGTTGGCACTTGAATACGAAACAGCATTGGTGATGGATATCTATGTATCTGACTATATCCTAGAATCGGGAACGGAGGTGGGCATGTTAGAAGAGTCTCTTGCGAAGGAACGCGAAGTTGGCCAAGTTCAGCGGGAAAGTTTTCAGCGCGCGCATGCTGCCGGTGTAAACATCGTGTTCGGATCTGATGCTGGAGTCTATCCGCACGGATTGAATGGTCGACAATTTTCAAAAATGGTGGAATTCGGTATGAGTCCAATGCAAGCGATTCAAGCAGCAACTTTAAAAGCTGCAGCTTTACTAGGTCTAGAAAATCAAGTGGGCACATTAAATGAAGGCGCTTATGCCGATCTCATCGCAGTGCAGGGAAACCCTCTGGAAAACGTTTCCCTGCTTGAAAACATAGGTTTTGTCATGAAGGACGGTGAAGTATTTCTAAATCAATTTTCAAACTAGTGGGTTTACAAGATAATTTTGCACATAGAACCTGCCATCGCTTTCTCTACTAATCCAGCCGCTAGAAAGTCACGGACAAGAGCGGAGTCGATGCGCTACACTAGGGCGCTCTGCCCTTTTGAGGTCAAAGCTTAATCAGTCTCCAAAAACAAAAATAATGGGGTCCCGAAATGAATACCACTCTTAGGCTAAGCGTGATTAGCCTGCTTGCTCTACTCGCATTCCCTTCTGCAAATGGGCAGCTTTCCGATACGGCTAGCTGGGCTGCTAATTTACAAAACGATTTCAGGGCGATTCCTGATATTACTTATCGCCGTGCGAATGGCGTCGAACTAAAGATAGACGTTTATCAATCCCGTAATACTGACGGCCCCGCACCAACCTTCATCTACTACCACGGAGGTGGCTGGGTTGGTGGGTCTAAGGAAGCCAATGTACTGCGCTTAATCCCTTATTTAGAGCAGGGGTGGGCTGCTGTGAATGTCCAATACCGACTAGGCAATGTTGCCCTAGCGCCTGCCGCTGTTGAGGATAGTCTGTGCGCTCTGCGTTGGGTCGCGCGCAACTCTGAGCAATATGGATTTGATACAGAACGGTTAGTTGTATCGGGAAACTCGGCTGGAGGTCACCTAGCGTTAACAACAGGAATGATCTCCTCGGAAGCTGGCCTTGATCGCCAATGCCTCGGCAATGAGACACCAGAAGTTGCAGCAATCGTAAATTGGTATGGCATTACTGACGTTGGCGATCTATTAAACGGTGTTAATCAAAAAAATTATGCCGTACGTTGGCTGGGAAGTCAGTCTGACATGTATGAAATTGCCGAACGGGTATCCCCCCTAAAGTACATTCGCGAAAATCTTCCTCCGATAATTACGATACATGGTGACGCGGACCCCGTTGTTCCCTATGAACATGCTGTACAGTTACACCAAGGTTTAGATCGCGCCAAAGTCTCCAATGAACTAGTTACTATACCTAATGGACTCCACGGAGGGTTTCCTGCGGATGAAATGCTCCGAGCTTATGGATCAATCTTTTCGTTTCTCGACAGCCATGTAAACAACTAATCATTAATCGATAACATTTAAGTACTGCGAAAGATTTCATCAACCCAAGCTGCCAGCTTCACAGAGACACCGTCTCAACCCTTAGAAGCTGCAGAGAGTAAGCAGGAAAACGCAATGAGAACGAGCATAAACGCACTCTTTTTATTGATGTCACCAGCGCTACTGCTAAGTTGCGGTGAACAGAACCTTGATTTCACGAGTGCCGCGCATAGTGCTCAGTGGAAGCACCATGGTGGTGATCATAGTTCCTCCAAATATGCACCATTCGATCAGATTAATGCAGGCAATTTTGAACAACTAGAAGTTGCATGGCGTTGGGAGTCAGCTGACCTGAGGCTCCCAGAAGACCAAATATTCCCAACAGGTGATTATCGAGCCACACCGATTTATGTGAATGGGATTATTTACACTGCCACAAACCACAGCCAAGTGGTTGCATTAGATCCGATGACAGGAGAAGAATTATGGCTCTTCGATCCTGAAAGTTATGTCTTTGGGCCGCCCAATTTCTCGCCGATTCAAACGCGCGGTATTGAATACTGGACTGACGGCGAAGTAGAAAGGATCTTTGTCGCAACAATCGGGAAGCAACTCGTCTCAATCGACATACATACTGGACTACCTGATCCAAACTTCGGGGATAATGGTTTTGTCGATTTAAAACAAAACCTCGGCCGTCTCGAATTTGAGATGAACAACATTACCCATGGCGCGCCGCCGATTGCGGTAAACGACTCAGTAATCGTTGGTTCAAAAATCTACGACTACAGTATGAACAACCGCAGTCCTCCCGGACATGTCCGTGCTTATGATACCCGTACTGGTGAATTCAAGTGGCGTTTCAATACCATCCCCCAACCCGGCGAAGATTTTAATGATACTTGGGAAGATGGTTCGTGGGCGACGGCCGGCAATACTAATGTATGGACGTATATGGCTGCAGATGATGAACTTGGTATTGTCTACTTACCTACATCCACCCCAACTAATGACTATTGGGGCGGTTACCGATTAGGTGAAAACCTTTATGCAGAAAGCATAGTAGCTCTAAATGCCGAAACCGGGGACCGAATCTGGCATTTCCAAACAGTTCATCACGGCCTTTGGGACTACGACATTGCGTCGGCTCCAAACTTAATCGACATCGTTGTTGATGGGCGCCCCATAAAAGCAGTCGCTCAAGTTTCAAAAACTGGATTTACTTACGTATTCGATCGGGTGACCGGCGAGCCAGTTTGGCCAATTGAGGAAGTTTCTGTGCCCCCTTCAACAATTCCTGGCGAACGCGCACATCCGACTCAACCAATTCCAACCAGACCTGCACCTTTCGAACAGATCGGAGCAACGGAAGAGGACTTAATTGATTTCACGCCAGAGCTAAGAGAAGCTGCTTTAGAAATTGCCAGTAATTTTGTGCTTGGCGATATCTTCACACCGCCCATCGTTATGGGAACCGATGATAAAACGTCCACTTATGTTGTGCCTGGAGCTGGCGGTGGTGCAAATTTCCCTGGCGCCTCCATGGACCCCGAAACTCAGATTCTCTACATACCTTCTGTGACCCGACCTACTGGCATGTCTCTTATTGAACCACCAGAGGGAACCTCTGATTGGCCTTATGTAATTCGTTATGACCGGAGCCAAGGACCGCAGGGACTGCCATTGCTGAAACCTCCTTATAGAAGAATAACCGCAATAAATCTCAATACAGGAGACCATGAATGGCAAATTCCTCTTGGGAAAGGGCCTACTGATCATCCCGCAATTTCGCACTTGAATCTAGGTGACTTGGGCTCAGTATTCAATGACGTAGTCGCTGAGGGCGGCTTACTAGTCACAAAATCTCTGGTAATCTCCTACCTTGCTGCTAAGGATGAGATTGGACCTGAAGAAACCGGTTCGATACTCGTTGCTTTTGATAAGCAATCAGGGATAAAAACAGGCGAATTGCTGGTAGATCAACGTTTACACGGACCTGTTATGAGTTATGAACATGAAGGAAAACAATTTATCGCTGTAGCCGGCGGCGGGCGCGATAAAGATGATGAATTATTGGTATTTGCACTACCAGAATAAAAAAACAGAGACATAAGATATGCAGAATTGCTAATGGAGCAAATTATGAGAACAATTAATATTCATAGAGCGATAAAAGTACCTGGCTTATTGGCGCTACTGATGATGGTCGGCGCAACACTCTCGAACTCTAATCGATTACTCTGGTCAGAAGTTGCTGCACAACAAACTGATTTCTCCGATGAAAAAGTTGTTCATTTGTTAGATGAGCCACGTCACCGAACTGTCCACAATGAAGGTGATTTGTATTTGTTGGATGTGCAGGTAAATCCGGGCGATGTTTCATTTGCCCATGTACATGACCAAGCAATTCTTTTAACTACTATTCGCACTGGCAACGGTCCTGCAAACGGCCCGGTAAGATCTATCCCAGAGTATGCCACCGAACCACTTACTCATAAGGTTTCCAATGATGGACCTGGTCTTTTACGTATTATTGCTTTTGTTAACGGAGGTTCTGGTGTTTCTGATGATGGCGATGCACCCTCCGGCATGACAACGGATCCAGATGTAGAAAATCCTTGGTTTCGTGCCTATCGCTTAGAGTTAGGCCCCGGAGAACAAACTAATGTGCAGTCCCATGATAACCACACAGTGGTTGTTCAAGCCTCAGCGGGCTTAGTCCATGTAACGCGTAACGATGGCCTGACTCGCGAGCTGGATGCAGCAGGCGAATGGGCGTGGAGAATGCCCGGCTCTTCCTTTCTAGTCCGCAATATGGGTAACTCTCCAGTAGTTGTTGCAATAAATGAGGGCCGGGAATAAAAATAAAACAGAGAGTAATTGGATAAAACCTGATCACTAGAAGTGTGTTCGGGTTTTTTTGTGTTCGATAGTCATTACTAACCGAGGTTAAAGATATTTCAGCCCCAATTTTGTCATGGATAGATGCAAACCTTCACCTGACACTGTATCTCATACCCCTGTTTGCCTTTGCTGAAGCCTGCATCGGTATAGGCCTATTCGTCTCGGGTGTCTTTCTAGTTGTTATCTGTTCTCTCGCCTTCGATCAACAATTGGCGAGCTTGCCGCTCATAACCTTGTTGGCATTTGTTGGAGCGCTACTGGGCGATCATGTAGGTTATTATATCGGCAAAAGTTTTGGTCCCCACTTTCATCGAATGAGCATTGTCCAGAAACGAAGAGAGGCAATTTCGAAAGCGGAAGACATGATTAAACGCTATGGTCCATTTGCAGTTTTTGTTGGCCGCTTTATTCCAGCGATCCGCAGCTTAATACCTGCACTACTTGGTATAACAAATTTCGCTAAGGTAAAATTTTCACTTCTAGACAGCTTGGCTTGTTTCCTATGGTCGTTAGCACTAGCGTCAATCGTGGCGGGTTTAGAAATCATTTTCTAATCATAAAAAAGCCGACAACTTCTTAACTGCCGGCTTTCTCAGATCATGAAGTAATTAGCGGCCTTCTAAATCCCAACCATTTTCCTCAGCGACTCGCGCACCACGCAGAGTATTTAACATACCGTAATTGCCTTCATGACAGGCATACTCATAAAGCTGGCCACTGGTTTTAGTCATTGGCACAACCGCAGATATTATGTCTGTAAAGGTTGAAGGATCATCGATGGTAAACTCATATGTCACTTCATCTAGGGCAGTCCGAGTAAATTTCTCCGTCAGTACCATATCGTAGTTTTTGCCAGTGCTGCTAAAGGTCTGACGATAACCATTAAAGTTTTTAGTTTCTACGACCAAAGTATCTCCATCCCAGTAGCCAGTAGAATCGCCAGACCATAATCTAATCTGATCATCCAATGCTGGTTTTTCGCTAATAGCTACGATACGTGCGTCGTGAATCATTTCAGTGAGGATCACAATATTGTTCCTGTCTTGCACTAGCTGCACATTGTTATTGTATAAACTTGGAACAAACGGGGGTCCTGAATTAAAACCAACGATACATCTTTCAGATAACCCTCTATCCTCTGGGCCATCTTTGCTAATTCCGCCAACGGTGAAATAAACAGGCCTGATTTCATTGGGCGTATCAGTGATTTGATTGCCGCGCTGGACTTGTGCGCCTTCTATAGCCGCAGGGATTCTTCCATTAAAGGGGTAGACAATGTGAGATGTCCGCACATTTTCTCCTAAGCCCTGAGTCTCAAACCAAAAATCGTTATATCCTAATACCTGCGGTCCTGTCGGTAGATCTGCGTCGAGTTCTACTGCTAGGGCTGCTCGCTCATCTGCAGCACGAGCGGCTGCCTCTTGACGCGCAAGCTCTTCTTCCAATTGTTCCGGTGTTAAAAATTCCTGTTCCCCCCAGCGCTCTGGACGCTGCATCGGTGTATTCGAAGCAAAATTCCACACACCATTAAGATCAGGCTGACCCCATTCATTACGAGGAGCTTTAAAAGAAGTATTGCCTTGACTGAATGCGTTGCTAGTCAATACCAATGCGGCAACTAAAACGGGTATTCGAGACTTCATAAATAGACCTCTTTGATAAATTCTAAGCATTTGTAGTAAAAATTAGCTACACACTACGGTAAAAGCTAGCGAGAGTAGAATCAATCAAATTTCCTAAACATTTTGTAACGAAAATACCTATGTATAGTTCTAAATAACACTTAGAACAGGGTGATTTATTGCACTTCGATAGCACCTTGCTTATGCTAGGAAACGTAAATTAAGACGAGTTAAGACTATGGCATATACACTAATTGGTAAGGATTTCATTCCTCCAGATGTCCACGGCAAAGTCACCGGTAAAGCCAAATATGCCGAAGATTTCAAGGTAGAGGGTATGCTCTATGCCAGGTTACTCACGAGCCCAATCCCCCATGCACGTATCGTGCGTCTGGATGTTTCTAAAGCCTTGCAAATGGAAGGAGTAGTCGCGGTGTTAACTGCCGATGACGTGCCAGAGATGCCAAATCTCGGTAACCCAATATTGACCAATGAACCGGCTTATGTTGGGGATCCGATTCTCGCAGTCGCTGCCATTGACGAACAGACTGCTGAAGATGCAATCGAAGCAATCGATTTCATCTTCGAACCGCTTCCCTTTGTTGTAGACCCCCTTAAAAGCCTTCAACCAGGGGGCCCACATGCCCGAGTCCAAGGCAATGTAGGAAATTCAACGATGCGAGAAGAATTCAGGTCAATTCATTGGACTGACGATGAGTTTGCCTCCCTTGCAAATAATCAACTTCCGCAAGGAGAAGCAGCGCGAGAGTGGACAGTTGGAGATTTGGAAGCAGGTTTCGATCAAGCTGACTATATTTTAGACGAGAGTTTTGTCACTGCTAGCTATTCACATAACTCCATGGAACCGCGCTCTGCTATGGCTTATTGGGAAAATGGCAAGTGTTTCCTTTACGGCTCCAGCCAAAGTCAGAGTTTTCCCGTTCCTGGTTTAGCTGCCTATATCGGAATTGAGCCGGAGAACTTGGTGTTCGTTGCAGAATTTTGTGGCGGTGGCTTCGGTTCTAAAGGGGGACCCTATCCAACCATGACTATTCCTGCTCATTTGTCTCGACTTACAGGTCGACCAGTGATGCTGCGTATTAGTCGAGAGGAGGAATACTACATCGGCTCTGCACGACATGGTTTCCAGGGTCGAGCAAAAATGGGATTTAGAGAGGATGGCCGCATTACGGCGATAGACCTCTATATCGTTCAAGACAACGGTGCTAATGCAGGTTTCTCAGACTGGCTTTCCGCTGGAGATGCCGTCTCACTAGTTTACCAGCCGGGAGCAATGCGCTTTCGCGGAATTCCAGTATTTACTAATACACCATTTAAAGGGCCTCAGCGCGGCCCTGGACAAAATCAGGTTCACTCAGCTATAGAACCATTGTTAGACAAAGCTGCCAGAGAATTGGGCATTGACCCACTGACTATTCGACAAATCAATGCTCCTCAGAGCGAAGATACTTACGGAGCTAATGCGAGCTCACTCACCAGCTCTCATATGTCAGAAGCCTTAAAGCGCGGCGCTGAGCAATTCGATTGGGAAGGCAGGCGCGCGCAGAGCGGTCAACGCAATGGCAACAAAGTTATCGGTCTAGGTGTCGGGCAGGCATACCACTCTGCCGGCAGTAATGGTTTTGATGGCTTAGTGCGCATTACTCCAGAGGGCAAGCTTCACATACACACCGGTGTGGGCAATTTGGGAACTTATTCTCATACAGGAACCTCTCGAGTCGCCGCCGAAGTATTAAAATGTGATTGGAATAATTGTGTGATAGAACGGGGAGACAGCCGCCGGCATTTACCCTGGAACCTGGGCCAATTTGGTAGCAATACTTCTTTTACAATGACCCGCACCAATTATGTAGCAGCACTAGACGCCTTAGAAAAATTGCTAGAAATTGCCTCCATTGAATTGGGAGGCTCTCCAGAAGACTATGGTATTGGGGAAGAGCGTGTTTTTCGCAAAGACAACCCTTCTTCTTTTATCAGTTATGGAGATGCGGCTACTAAGGCAATCGAGCTCGGCGGGAAATATTCTGGTCAAAGCGTCCCTGAAGACATTAATGCTATGACCAGTCGATCGGTCGCTGCGCTTGCAGGTACTGGACTAATCGGGGTTGCAAAAGATAATTTAGAGAAAGAAGGCACCGTACCTGCTCTCGCTGCTGGCTTTGTAAAGATCGAATTAGATCTCGAAACTGGCAAGTTTGATATTTTAGACTATCTTGGTGTCGCCGACTGCGGCACCGTCATTCATCCGCGAGGACTGGAGATTCAAGTGAAGAGTGCTGCGGTAATGGGATTCGGTATGGCAGGATTTGAGCGCCATGCCTACGATCCGCAGAACGGACTGCCTGCAGCGACAGGCCTCCATAATGCCAAACTTCCAAGCTATCTCGATGTACCCTCACCACTAGATTGGGCCGCTACGAATATTCCTGACCCACAAAACCCAGTTGGCGCAAAGGGCGTGGGTGAACCGATTCAAGGGTGTGCAACCGCTGCATTATTATGCGCAATTTCCGATGCGCTAGATGGCCACGTGTTTAATCGGGTGCCTGTTACCGCAGATATGATTGTTAATGCTGCGAGTGGCAGGGAACAATCTCATAGCCCTTTAGACACAAATACCACTTAGTTAACTTGTCAATCTTCAAGTCTACTCTTCAGGAACGTTGAAAACTTCTACCATATAGTTTTGGTAAGGTCCTTCTGCTAAAAAATTATTGAATATTTCATGCAACAAATTAATCGAAGTCTTAGCGGCGTCTTCGGCATCATCCGAATGAAAACCAATGATTACCGACACGTTTCCTTGTCGATTCTTACACTGAAATATGAACCTCTCATTGTCTAACCGTCGATGAACAGGAATTAATTTATTGCAACGACTACTTAAAAATCCGCGAAAGTCTTTGTCCATAAATGAGCGAAATGGAATTGATGGCAAGACGTTTTTTAATTCAAGCTCACACTTATCGGTATTCAATCGAATAAAAAAAGGTTTTTCTGTAAGCCAATTAAATCGAAATTCAGCATTATTCTCATTAGGTGTCAAAGCACTAAAATTTTGAAAAATGCCCCGATCAGCATATCCCTGCAGCGCAGATTTTACTGCTGAATAAATTTCATGCATTTTTTAATACCGGGTAATACTTGAAAATAAAGGGCTTATTTATAATAAGCCAAAGCACCAGGAGCAAAATGACGAGGCATTGATGGTGGATATTGATTCGTCCAAAATTCCTTCTTACCTTGACAATTAATTAAAGTTGAAATCCCTTCTTCCGAAGCCAACTTATAGCTTCTTTCTAAGGCTGGTGTCATTTGCTCAGGACTGGTTACATATTCACCATTACAGCCTAGAGCTTCTGCAATCTTTTCATAGCGTAAATTTTCTTGGAATAGATACATGTGTTGAGCTCGAACAGCCCCTCGCCCGCCGCCAGAAGTCCAAACTCCCCAGGCATTATTGTTATAAACAATCATGATTGCTGGTATGCGATATTTGCCTAAAGTCTCAAATTCCATGATTGAGTAGGCTGCGCCAGCATCTCCTGTAACACCTACAATTGGAGCACCCTTATATGGTGCCTGGGGGCCCACTCCATTCTGCACCGCTGCGCCAACGCCAACCGCATAGCCAATATCAGGGCCAATTGCCCCATATTGATAGGCGCCATTGCAGATCTGCCCTGGGCGGAAGGCTCTCAGGTAACGCCGCGTATAACGACCGATCCCATAGCCTCCAGAAACCACTGTTGTTTGATCAGGCGCGATATCACCTTCGTATAAAAAGTCATGTAAATGTTTACCAATAACTGCCGGATGAATAGACTCAGTTTCAGCACTGTATTTCAATCCTAGGTTATAATATTCATCGCTCTGATCATCAAAAACTTTTCGCGCTGCTGCTAATTCGTCACGCCAACTCTGTCGATTACGAGATGGCAACGCATCTTCCAGAGCTTCTAAAGCCGCCTTCTCAGAACTAACTATGCCTAGATCGATAGGCACATTGCGCCCGATATCTGTGGCATCGGGATCAATTCGAATCCACTTAGCGTCGGGACCAAATGCGAATTCACCAATGGAAGGCATACAATATTGACCAACTAGAATTACTAGGTCGGCACTGCGCACAGCATCAAGACCAGTGCTAGCAGATAATTCATGGCCGTCTGAAAAATGCCCGCGCATAGGAGCGGACTCAGTGACGGCAATATCATTTTTTTCTGCAACTCGTAATAGTGCCTCCCAAGCTTTGTCATAAAAGACACCGGTGCTAGCGACAATCATTGGCCGTTCGGCGCGCTGAATCATTTCAACTGCACGGGTAATATCAGCAGGATTAGGATGCGCTTTTGATTCGGTACGATATCGAGTCTTATCATAATAGTATTGGAGCTCTCCGGGCTCTTCGAATCTTGCCCGAGAAATTTCACCAGGGAAGTCCAAATGCACGGGCTTAGGAATACCAGTTTTTAATTGCCGAAAAGCGTAAGCGGCATATTCATAAATTCGATTAGGCGTTATTAGACGCTTGCCCCATTTTTTTAATCCGTCAGTTTGTGATTGCTGATATGCGGTTTGAATCCCATGCTCAGTATCGTCTTCACCAATTGTTTTATTACTAGCGATAACAAGTAAAGGAGTGCGGGACGAGTTAGCCGCACCAATATTCATAATCATATTTGTGAAGCCTGGGCCTTCAGTTCCAGAAGTAGCAGCGACTTCACCAGTTACTCGACTAAAACCATCAGCAGCTGAAGTCATGTTGCCTTCACAACGCCCTCCATAAGAAGGAATTCCTTCCGCAGCGATAGCATTAATCATATTGTAGTTACCAGGGCAGCAAAAAAAACCTGCTACGCCCTCGTCACTCATAAATTTTGCGAACACTTCTGCCCCGCTCATAGGAAAATTTGCCGGTTTTACTGCTTCTGCTAGGGTCCGAGGGATTTCTTCTGGAATTTTTATGTCTGTCGCATCAGCTTGATGAGCTTCGCTGGATTCCGGTTTTAGCATTGCCGCTGCACCAGCCCCTGCTAGCGCCGTACTTTTAATAAAACTCCGGCGAGAAACTATTTTCTCACTCTCCTTATTTTCATTTTCTGGACTCACAACACTCTTACTATCTACTATTTTTGTTTGAGGTTGTTCTGTTTGCTTCGTCATTCTAGTTTCCTCAATAGTTATTCTTTTGAATTTTTTCTTCTCTTCTTCTTTTGTAATTAGTCTTGTGTGGGGCGATTTTCTCTTGGCCCGATATTAAGCACATGAGCGACAATCTGCCAAATCGTTTTATCTTCTAAGCTGTCACTGAATGGAGGCATCTCCAAACCTGCACCAAACTTAATACTGCGAAAAATGTGCAAGGGAGTTACTCCGTAGAACCACGTGTCAGGCGCGGTTAAATCTGCCGCAATAAAATCAATATTTGCCAAAGCTCTACCGTCGGCGTCATGGCATTGTTGGCAATTAATCAGATAATGACTCTTACCAACTGCAGCTGCTGATTTAGACTTAATCATAGGATCCGCTTTATCTGGCATGCCTTCTTGCGCTAAAACTACTTGTCCAAGAAGCACACAAATCAAACCTACAAGAAATTTGCTTAAACGACGATTTTGCTGATTCATTTTTAATTGAGACTTCGCTATTAATAGGTTGGAAATTCTACTGCGATAGTGTATTGGGAAACGTTATTTCAGACCAGCGTAATCTCAATTTTGCAAGCTTCAAGAGTGCCCTCTCTTTAGTTTTTCATAATTTTGCGCCCTTTTAATGTAAGAAAAAATTACCAGAGCCCGATAATTTATAGAACGAGCACTCAATTTGCTTCTTCGCCCATTAAGATCAGTGTTAGACTGACCGATTGAAAAAGAACTAAACCCATAAAAACAAAGACTTGGAATTCGTTTCGCTCAATACATGTCGCACCAGCGATAAACCGTGATTGATATTTGGATTTAGCTCAAGTCAAAGGCTGCTTATGAAAATTCTTATGATATATCCGCAGATTGATGCTCCACTGGGCACTAATCACGGCATTGCCTCACTGGCAGGTGTTTTACATGCCAATGGCCATAAACTAGATCTCATGCATGTCTCCGAAAAATATAAGCCCGTTCCTTCGAGCCAGGAAATTATTGATCATATCAATGAGACCAAACCCGGTTTGGTGGGCTTCTCAGTGATGTCGCAACAATATGAATGGGTAGAAGAGAAAAGCAAAGATATTCGCAAAGCAATGCCTGATTTCGTGCAAGTAATTGGCGGGGTCCACTGCACCATGGTACCTGACGATGTCCATAAATCGAAATTGTTCGACTACGTGTGTGTAGGCGAAGGTGATTGGGCTTTAATGGAATTAATGGACGCTCTGGAAAAAGGTGATCGCCCTCATACCCTGCCAAATTTTAGATCATGGATGGCAGGCGTTCCTGTCTCGAATCCAGTTGCGCCTTTTCCAGACTTAGAAAAATTGCCACCATTAGATTATGACGTCTTCGATATGCAAGCGGTAATGGAAGAAACCCGTGGATGGATGGGGATACTGACTTCCCGCGGCTGTCCCTATAAATGCACTTATTGTTTTAATATCGAAATCGTTGACCAATACATAGAAGATGGCGCAGCAAAAAACGTAAAAGATTTTCTACGTCATTTCCCAGTTGATGTCATGATGGAAGACCTAAAAAAGTTGCTACGGGGAAACCCCGAAATAAACACTTTTATTTTCGATGATGACTTGTTTACCTTAAACACAGATTATGTCATCGAATTTTGTAAGGCCTACATTGAACACGAAGTGAATACTCCATTTGTTGTCAATGGTCACGTAAATTGTTTCGATGAACGGGCGGCCAAAGCTCTAGCCGAAGCTGGATGCATTATCGTCAAATTTGGACTCGAATCTGGCTCCCCAAGAGTTCGCCGAGAAGTACTCAAGCGCTACATGAAGAATGAACAGATCGAACATTCTTTTTATTCGGCCCATGCTTATGACTTGCATAGCTCTGCCTTTATTATGTTCGGCCTTCCCTACGAAGCCCGCGAAGAAATCATGGAAACCATTCGTCTCTGTGCCAAAGTAAAAATGGGTCGCTTTCGGTGGGCTTTATTCTTTCCATTCAAAGGCACTGCGGGTTATGAAATTGCCAAACCACTCATAGATGAATCAAAGATGGCTGGCAAAGGTAATTATTTCGATGGTTCATGCTTGAATTTTGGTGAAGAGCATGATCTTTTTCTTGATAAGTTATCCAAGCTTTGTAACTGGTATGTGAATGCCGAAACTGATTGGGAGTGCGCACCTATTTATCGAAAACTTGTTGAAAAAATTGAAGCTATGGACCATGACACTTGGTTGCAAGAGAACGAGGATTTGGTGGCGTATGACCGCGATCTTTCAGAACAATTAATGGCGGAAGATAAGATTCACTACACGATTCGATATTCCAATGTCATGGGTGTTCGTTCTGATTACATTAAACAAGAACGAGAACAAATGGCAGCAGGCAAAAAAACAGAAGCAATCGCCTATACCCTCGACCAAAGTTAGACATGACAAGTCATTATGCTTTCCGCATTGCAGTCTATTGATAGCCTGGTAGTTCGCTGTCCCAATTGGGTTGGTGATATTGTTATGGCTACTCCTGTATTTGACTGTTTGCGCCATAATTTTCCCCAGGCAACAATCACTGCTTTGGTTCGTCCCTATGCAAAGGGCATCTTAGAAGATAGCCCTTGGTTCGATGCCATCGTGGAGTGCCAAGATAAAAACCTGAAGGGACTATCTGCCATCCGTGAAGAGTTTGTTCGCTTGAATCCCCAGATGGGTCTATTACTTCCAAATACCACTCATTCTTTTTTAACGTTTAAATATGCAGGCGTTCCTTTGGTATATGGATACAAACGAAACTTGCGCAAATATTTTCTCCAAGGCCCAAATCCGATTATTGAAAAGGGCAAGTTTAAACCACTACCAATGCAGGAGTACTATCTTGAGCTTTGCCGCTTCCTAGAACTAGAACTACCAGAAAAGCTCGAACCACGACTTTATATTTCTGAGCAGTTACAGAAAAAAGCAAATGTGAGATTAAAAAAATATGGTATCCGGCCTGAAGATAAAGTTATCGGTCTAAATCCTGGAGCAAGCTTTGGCTCATCAAAATGTTGGCCCCCAGAGTATTTTAGCTCTCTCGCAGAGTCCTTATTCGACAAATTCAAATGTAAGTTATTACTACTTGCAGGTCCGGGGGAAGAAGGAATTTCCGAAAAAATAATAAGCAACTGTTCCGTCGACATCATTGACACGACTCGGGACAAAATCGGCTTGGCGGAATTGAAACCGTTAATCAAGCGCTGTAATTTACTTATTACAAACGATACCGGCCCACGACATTATGCCGTGGCGTTTCAAGTCCCACACATAGTATTGATGGGGCCGACGAATCCAATTTATACAAACAGCAATCTTGATCATTCTATGGTTCTACAAAAGGATTTACCATGTATTCCATGCCATAAAAAAACCTGCCCATTGGGGCATCATGCCTGTATGAAGGAACTTGAACCTGCAGTTGTGTTTGATGCTTGTTTAGCTTCATTAAATGGAGTCATAAATTGAAATCGGCGTACTATGAGGAACAATGGCAGACACTTAAAGAGGCTGCGAAACCTCAACTAATAGAATCACTCAGCAAACGAATAGCTTCAAATTTTATCGATCGTTACTACTACAGTGACGAATACAATCGTGAACACATTAATCTTTTGTGTGAGATGGCGACATATTTCGATGATGAAGAACTCAACCAAATTACCACAAAAGCACTTTTTGGATCTATAATCGAAAGATTATGCGATGACTTTGAAGAATTACAAACCGAAACATACAATCGCCTAATCTGTCAGGTTGTCAATTTTCTCTGCAAACTTCCTGAAGGAGTTAGAATTAAATCGGAACTTTATGACTTTCAGTTAGGCACTGAAGAACAACTTTATCAACGCATCGAATCCATCCGCTTAACGCCAGACCAAAAACTACCCAGCATCATTCGACCCAAAAAGGTGATTATTCTCTCCCGAGTTACTATCGGTGCAGACGTAGCTATCACTTCGGTGATCTGCCAACGTATTGCAAAAAGTTACCCAGATGCCCAAGTAATAGTGGTTGGTAATGACAAACTAAAACAGGTATTTTCTGAAGGATCTGATATTTATGTGCATGAGCTTGCCTATTCCCGTCGTGGAGGTTTGTTAGAAAAGTTTCAAGTGTGGTTAGAACTTTTAACTCAAGTACGAGAACTTATAAAAAATCTGTCGCCAGCAGAGTTTCTTATTCTCGATCCTGATTCACGCTTAACTCAATTAGGTGTGCTCCCTTTAGTTCCTCTCCAAAATTATCGCTTCTTTAATTCAAGAGGCAAAAAGGGCTCTGCAAAACATGCTTCCATGGCCCAACTTACTAACCAGTGGATGGATAACATCCTAGGCAATGAAGTATTCTGCTACCCAAAGGTATGGCCCTCAAGCTCTCGCCAACAAATTGCCGCATCTTATCGGGCGGCTGTCGACCCGGATGGGACCGTAACCCTCATAACAATTAATTTAGGAGTTGGGGGTAATAAGAGAAAGCGCGTACCAGGGGACTTTGAAAAAAACCTTATTCTTACATTACTTGAAGGGGATAATATAAGACTTATTTTAGATCTTGGCTTCGGAGAAGAGGAGCGAGCTCAGAGCACCGCTTTACTGCAGGCAGCAAAAGAGGCTGGAATCGAAACAGCGGAAACCACATTCTCTCAACTTCAAACAGTAAATGTCGCATCGCGAGTAGTAGGAGTGGAATGTAATATAGGCGAAATTACGTCTTTGATCGGAAAAAGCGATGAATTTATTGGTTATGATTCTGCTTGCCAACACATAGCAGCAGCCGAATCGGTAAAAACATTCACAATATTTGCCGGCACTAATAACGTACGTTTTATTCGACGCTGGCAAGCATGCGGTAAAAACACCAGCGAAATCATTTATGTCGATACGCTGACAAAAGACAGCTACATCGATACTGAAAATATTATTGCCACATTGATGGACTTCAGAGCTAGTGGCAACTAGGATGCCAATCTAAGAAAACCAAACGCACAAAAAAACGGAGGTCTCTTTCGAGCACTCCGTTTTTTATTGTCAACATTATTGAATAAGCTAGCCTAGTCTTAATAAGCTCCAGACGCTGCTTGTGCTGCCGGTAGTGCCAGCGCGGTTAATTTAGAAGCTGTCTGCAGCATAATGTATTGATGACCATCGTGCGTCCAAGAGCTCATACCATAACTGCTTCGAGCCGGCGCTTCTATTTCACCGATGATTTCACCTGAATCTTTGTCGATGGCCCAAAGCATTGGCGTACCATCGGAAGCCTGATCAGAATAAACCAACATATTAGCGGTAGCCACCATAGGAACAAGCGCACCAGTTCCTGTGTTACCTACCTCATCCATGTCTGCGCCTGCTGCTTCGAATACCTCTGCATAGCGTGCCGGCGTTTCACCAGTTGGGATTTCAAATCTCTTCTCACCGGTGTTCATGTCATAACCAGTGATAGTGCTATAGGGTGGCTTCCATATTGGAATTCCAGTTGGGTGGCGCGGCGGACGCGCCGTCGCGCCAGGAACGCCATTGGCGTATTGCGCTGTCGTCGTACCAGTTGAGTTTGGGAACAGCAGGTCTGCTTCTTCCCCAGGAATCAAACGCAATGCAAAACACGCAGTATGCGAATTTACATACATCATACCAGTATTCGGATCGGCCACTGGAGGGCTGGTAATGTTCACACCACCAGCACCACCGGGGCAATTCATCGCAGCATATTTGCCGTCCGGATTGTCCGCATGGATTGGCGGATTAAATAGGCCACCCATCACATAATCTTCCATCGCTTCAAGAGCTTGAGCTTTTAATTCAGGAGTGAAATCTACCAAATCATCTTCAGATATTCCCTGCATGGCATAAGGCTCAGGCCAAGTAACGTGGGGCTGAGTGGGAGAAAGCACTTCACCTGGAACAATCGAAGGGGGCACAGGGCGCTCAACGATAGGCCAGATTGGCTCACCCGTGACACGGTCAAACGAATACAACCAGCCTTGCTTGGTCGCCTGAACGACCGCAGGAATATCGCGGCCATCAACATTCAGATCTAACAACAAAGGAGCAGTTGGTGTATCGAAGTTCCAAATCTCGTGATGCACAAACTGGAAGTGCCAAGCTCTTTCGCCTGTACTCGCGTCCAGCGCAATGATACTGGCTCCATAAAGGTTATCACCCGGCCTAAAACCTCCGTAATAATCAATAGTGGCGCTGTTAGTTGGAATGTAAACCAAGTCATTTTCCGGATCCGCAGAAAGTGGTGCCCATGAAGACACGTCACCAGTCCATTCCCAAGCATCATTTTCCCAAGTTTCATGGCCGTATTCGCCAGGCTTTGGAATCACATTAAACTTCCATTTGAAGTCGCCAGTTCGAACATCATAGCCCAAGATATCACCCGGTACGTTTTCGATTCGCGCCTGGTGATATCCCTGCTCCGCAGAATTACCAACAATAATAGTATCGTTGACAACAATTGGCGGAGAGGAAGACGTAATGTAGCCAGTTTCTAATGGAATTCCTTCATAGGGGTCATATGGATGACCGAGATCAGCAATCAAGTCAACAACCCCGCTATTAGGGAAGCCTTCAATACCGACTGGAGCCCCCCAATCCTCAAGCGGAATCCCAGTATCTGCATCTAGCGCAGTTAAAAAGAATGCCGGCGACACTATAATGACAACACCACGACCATCAATTTCTGTGTAGGCAACCCCTTTACCATAGTCAGCACGCATGGAGTAATTCGCACGCGGTGTCTGCGGCTCACGGTACGACCAGATCGTATCACCAGTTTTCGGATCGATGGCGACAACATGACGATTGTAACCTGCAACCGTAAACAGTTTTCCATCGATATATGATGGCGTAGAGCGCCCGCTTACGGCACCAAAACTCGCACCATCCCATTCCCAGGCCACTTCCAAGTCACTGAAATTGTCCTTAGTAATCTCATCAGCTGCTGTGTAGCGAGTATGCGCGTAGTCGTTACCTAACGTATACCATTCAATAGAGTCTTGCGCGTTTACTAGAGTTGGCAATGCTATCAAACCGGCAACAAGCCCCAACAAGCTTCTTTTTACAGTTAGAGTGTTCAAAATATCCTCTCCTACTTCCCGATGGCTTTTCAGATGCCAAAAAGGCCTAAAAACCTGATTAATCCTAACAATGACAAATACCTAACGATTTTTCAGTCAGTACCGCCTATCCTGCCACAAATCAGTCCCTTAGGGTGAATCAAAAGTGTTTCAAATTGTCGCGAAATTGGCGAGATCCAGCTGACCACCCTACAAAAAGGGATCGATAGGTGGGTGAACAGAGCGAAACATTAAAATTAGCGGTAGTGCAATCAAAAAGTGCCGGTAACTCGCAAGGAGACCTGCGGGCCAGAAGAACTGCACTGGTCTTCAATTTCTTCCAGAATACCGGTGGAGATACGACCTACAAAACGGAGCCGTTCTCGGCAGAATTCCCCATCACTAATAATGCGATCGGCGTCTACTCGGAAGGTAATGTTTTGCGGGCTTACCCATTCCAAAAAAGCAGACCAATACGGATCTCCAGCCGATAACTCAATGTCTACTAAATCATAAGTTTTGCGATTGCCATCGAATGAATTACTCCAACGCATACCCCAATTCAGATTTTTCGTTGGTAAGTCATGACGAAAACTTAAAGTAGTGCGACCTCGCCAACTGTATTGCATTCTTCTTTCTATACCGAGGAAAGGATCAGTTATTTTAGAATCTTCAACATTGACACTAGCGGAAACTAGGAGATTTGGCATTCCTATCATGCGCAATCTGGTACTGCTATTAATATCGACACCGTATTTCTCACCGTCACCAATATTACCATTAGCCCCTTGTAGATCATCTTCTGAAGGAGAAACATCAATGCGCTCAATCCTGTCATGCCAATCTTCATAGTATACCCGACTACTAACTACACCTATATCATTAGGCAATCGATACTCAGCATTGAACTCATAGTTCCAGTACCATTCTTGTCTTAAGTTTTCATTACCAAACTGCACGTTAGAATCTTCATCTCGTTCATCCGTAGCAGCAACAAAATCACTGAAAGATAATTGTTCAACAATTTTTTCGATGGTGCCTCTAAGCTGAATAGTTGGTGTTAGGTCATATCTGAAATCTATCTTTGGCTTTATAAAGTCAAAATCTCGCTTCTTCGCAACATCACCCCGTTGGGTAATCTCAGAATCTTCATAGAGCACTGAAGTTTCAAGGGACATTCGTGGACTAAAGATCCAATTATGAATTATGAAAGGTTCGACTCGTATTTCTTCAACCGAAGAATTAGCGTTCGATACTGCAACGGGGACTAATCCACCTACTGCGTCAGAGGGAGTTCCAGAATTCCTTCGGACTCCTAAAGCTAATTTAGAATCTAGAATGGTCTGCGCACGCTCAGCGCCAATTTCGATATCCTGAGCACCGCCAAATATATCAAAGGTATAAGATCCTCGAGCAATACGCTCGCGAGTCGTACTACCAGAATCCAAGAACAAATTTTTGTCTTCTGAATTTATGCCAGTTATATCGAATCGCTCTCGAGTACTAGATCGAGTAAAAGCATTGGTTATAAATAAAAATTTGAGACGATCACCTCGTTCCGTGTTGTATTCATAATCGCCACCAATTTCCCAATTCTCAATTTCACTGGGACTGTCTTCTCGCTGGAATACATTAAGATTTGGAAGTACTTTTAAATCAGTCGTGCGGCGGATAGTTTCGTTGTCACCTTCACCTTCTGTAAATTGAGCATTAATACGTGCACTACTTTTATTATTAATCTCATAACCCAAGTTCGCACTAATAGTACTGTTAGAGCCATCAGTCGCTCTTTCTTCATAAATTTCATCGTTTGGTGAAAAATCCCCAAGTATCGAGTTTTCTCTGCTGATATTTCTAAAAAATACATCAGAAGCTCTCGCTTGTAATTGAAAATCCAAACCACCCTGTTGGCCACTGAAGGAAACACTCCCTGAAGGAGTCACCGTATTGTTGTCACTTTGTTGAGCACCCACTTCGTATTGCGTGATGGATGTGCTTAGCGCGTCATATAGAACAACATTAATTACCTGGCCACTGCCACGAACATCTAACTCTCCTGAGGTGCCGCGAATAATCTCAATGTAGTCCACTTGACCCGAAGTTATGCGAGCGAGCTGTCCGCCTGTACTATTGTTTTTCCCAGCGGTTCTTTTCCCGTTAATGAGTATTTCACTGCCACGACTGCCACCACCAAAACCGCGACCACCACTACCACCGCCTCGAAATCCTCCAGGAGGGCCTCCGCCGCCACGGAAACCACTGAAGCCACTTCTGCCGCCACCTCCTCCACTGAGCCCAGGAATACGATCCAACATGTCTTGCGCCGTTACTGGCGCCCACTCTACAAAGTAATCAGAGGGATATACTACAGTAGAGTCTTCACCTACATTGTCTTGAGCTGTAGCTACCACGCTAAAAGTCAATAAAATACCATAGATGGCTATCCACAGTGGGCGTTGTAGCCGTTGTAGCCGTTGTAGCCGTTGTAGCATTACGAAAGCCTCTACTTCTTCTTAAATTCAGTCCTGTTTCAAAGACTGCTATCGCTCATGCACTAGCAGTATTTTTCGGGCGCTAGTATTGCACAACTCACTGGTTTATTACGTTACAAATTGTATATTCTTGAGCCAAATGATCGCGGGCCGAAATTGGCAAGACGGAAACGCGTTGGCACACACTGCAATACGCTAGACGATGCTAGAGGGATCAATCATTGCTAGCGTTATTTCTATTATATGTGTGCGGAATTCAGTGCTAAAACCCAAGCTTTGGAATCACTTAATTACTAAAAAGATAAGCTCTGAAAGTTATGAGACGCGATAAAGTTAGGACTTCAGATCGGTTTTTATGGAAGAAAGGAGTACTAAGTAGCTGGTTCAATTGTCAAAAAACTTTACTTTAAAACATATTTTCTTAGCTCCATGCCTCCAGTTAATGTGCCATAGATATTACCCTGCTTATCCGCCAATACCCCTTCCTGTGTGCCGTCTTCATCCGGGTCAGCAATGAATAAAGTAATCTTGCCATCATGGACACTTGCAACTCGAATACCTTCTCCATAACCTGGATTACTTCTAGGAGTAGATGAAGAGTCCGTCACATAGAGCATGTCATTATCATCAATAAACACGCCACTAGGACGTCCAAATTGCTCCCATTCAGCAATAAAATTCCCTTCCTGGTCAAAAATTTGAACGCGATTATTTCCCCGATCACCAACAAATAATCTCCCCTGAGAATCCATCGCTAAATCATGAGGCACATCGAAGTTTCCTGGTTCGGCACCCCGTGCACCCCAACTTTTTATGAATTCACCTTTAGCTGTGTATTTCATGATGCGGCTATTAGATCTGCCACCATGCCCGTCACCAATAAAAATGTCCCCGTTTGGTGCCACCAAGACTGAAGACGGCTGATTTAGCTCATCGATTCCATCACCTGCAATTCCGGGCTTACCCAATACCATAAGGATTTCGCCAGTCGGGCTGAATTTTACAACTTGGTGGCCTTTGCCGTCGCGCCGAGGGTCTTCTCCGTTTGGTCCCTCCCCATCAGCTACCCAAACATTGCCTTCAGTATCAACAAAAATACCGTGAGGCCGAACAAACATGTTTGCACCAAAACTTAAGAGTTGGTTGCCTTCTAAATCAAACTGCATTATTGGGTCAAGCTCAGACCCGATACAATTGTTGGCACCGCATCGATCAAATAACCAGAGACTGCTTCCATCAGGATGCATTGATATGCCAGCAGTTGACCCTACTGGTCTCCCGGAAGGCATCTTAAAAAAGGTCGAATCAATATTGAAATCTTCAGAAGGAGTAAAACGCGCATCAGCGACTTGTGCGCTCACCCCAATTCCAGACCCTGCAATAGTGAGAATTAATAACAATAGTCTCATGGAGTTAGACCTAACTTGTTTATTATTACAGTTTGTATATTGACTAGTCCTCTAACGCAAAAGTGGAAAGACTATTGCCCGAAATTACAGAAACATATTGCACACCATTCACCATAAAAGTTACCGGCGCCATTACAATTTGACCACCTAATCCAACATTCCACAAAAGGTCACCTGATTGCGCGTCAATAGCATGAAAATAACCTTCACGACCACCGGTGAATAACAAATCACTAGCCGTGGTTAGCATGCCACTATCGCTAACATCGAATTGATTATAGGACCACACTGCTTCTCCGGTCTGTGGGTCCATAGCTTTTAAAGCTGCATAGCCTACTTCATCTGTCCAATTGTTTATTGGATTAGTCCGACCAATGCCAATAGTCGGCGCACCCGGTGAAGGGGCCAAAACTGAAAAACCTCCACCAAGAAAGGCACGCCCTGGAATGTATTCGGATTCTTCCGCCCTATAAATTGTGGCGTAATTCTCCCAAGCACTAAAATAGAAAAGTCCAGTGCTCGGACTGAAAGAAGGAGGATACCAATTCGTGCCGCCTTGATTACCAGGATAAGTTGGCATTCCTTCAGGTTGCGGTGTTGGAATAGGCCTTCCATTTTCATCGAGGCCACTTGACCAATTTACTTGGACATAGGGCTTGCCTTCGAGGAATTCACCGTTAGTACGATCCAATACATAAAAGTAGCCATTACGATTAGCCCACAACATCAATTTTTTAGGCTCACCGCGCCACACCATGTCGGCAAGCACTGGAACCTGCACAGAATCGTAGTCATAGGCATCATTTGGCGTAAATTGAAAATACCATTCCAACTCGCCTGTATCTGCATTCAAGGCAATGGCAGAATCTGAATAGAGATTATCACCTGGGCGCTGTCCCGCATTCCAATCTGGACCGGGATTCCCAACACCCCAATAAGTTAGATTTAACTCGGGATCAAATGAGCCCGTTATCCAGACGGGCGCACCACCATGCTCCCAATCATCACCTTCCCAACTGTCATGGCCTGGCTCACCGGGACCCGGAATCGTGTACGTCTTCCATGCCTCTTCGCCAGTTTCTGCATCGAAGGCGGCGACATAACCGCGAATACCAAACTCGCCACCGCCAACACCCACCATAATTTTATCCTTAACTGCCAAGGGTGCCATGGTCACTGAGTAAGCTAAATCGACATCTCCAACTTCTGCTTTCCACAACAATTGTCCGTTGATACGGTCAAGTGCAACCAAATGGGCATCAAGAGTACCCATATATACCTTGTCATTTAATACAGCAACACCGCGATTGTTTGCGCCACAGCATACCAATGCGTTATCGGCATTTTGATGACGATACTTCCAGAAAACCCGCCCAGTTACCGCATCCACGGCCATGACACTATTGGGTCTCTCTGTAACATACATAATGCCATCGACGACGATGGGATTAGATTGCCAAGCGCCAAAAACCTGGTTCTGCAGCACCCATTTCAATTCCAAATTTTCGACATTATTTTTATTAATTTGATCTAACAGGCTATGGCGTTGAGCCATATAACCGCCATTATAAGTTAACCAATTCTGTGGCTCGTCCTGAGCGTTTAGAATTCGCTCATAAGAAAGTTGAGCATTAGAAAAACTGCTGACTACAACACTGAAAATAAGACAGGTAATAAAAATAAAAGGTTTAATTGGTTTCATTACTGACCTCTCAGGGTTAACAAATAGCCGACTACATCAGCAACTTCATCGCTCGAAAGTGCGGTTGGACCTTTACTAGGCCGCATGCTGATTTCGTAGCTCACCAAATCGGCTTTACGGAATGATCGCAGCCGCTCTTCTGAATCGATAACCTGCACAGTATAGGTATCCTCATTTAAACGTCTTCCAATTACAGTCTCTTCACCCCGGGTAATGATTCGCACTGGACGGTTGATCGGTAGTATTGCAGTCGCTGGGTCTAAAAGATTCCGCTGCAATGAGGCAGGAGTGCGAATCACACCGATTTCTGACAAATCGGGCGCAGTTCTTGGTCCTATTCCGTTAACTCGATGGCAGTTGACACATTCGCCTTTGCCCTGAAACAACGATTGACCGCGCCCCGGGTCGCCAATACGCACGGCCACTCCCTCGGGATCAAAACCAGCTCGAATATAGGCAACAATGGCACTGAGATCCGCGTCATTTAAGCCAAAAGCAGGCATCTGTCCTTGTCCGGCACCAGAAAAAACGACTTGTCTCAGATCCTCATCGGATTGAACTGATTTAAAAACCCCAGACCGCAGATTCACCCCGTCTACGATATCCCCTTGAGGCCCATGACATAAGGCACATTCACGGGAATAGATGCGACTGCCTCGTTCAATGGCCTCTGTTGTGTATTGGTGGTCTCCAACTTCCTGTGCATTGCTGCCAGAAACAATAAAAAACATTAGGCTGGTGCCAACCAAAGCAACCCTGCAGCGGATATTGGTAGAAATTAGTATCAAATTTATTAACAGCTTCATAGATTCAAACTTCACAATTACTAGTTAGTTTTGGGAAGGATGAGAATAATCGGAATTGAGTGACAGGTCCATTGGATCAGGAAAAGCTCTTCAGTCGAGCCCCATGGCCATTAGGAAGAGAAATTTAACTAAGGGTTGACGATAATCAACAGCCATCGCGTGTTTCTCTACCTCTTAGTCTTTGCTATATTTACCAGTCATGCAGGTCTCGCTGGACCAGAGTTTAACCAATTAGACCAATGAATAGAGGTTAACTGAGATGAATTTACTAAAAATTAAATCCCTAACGACAACATTCACGGGAGTCGCGTTATTAGCAGGCTCTCTATTGTTTCCAATCGCTATTGCACAAGATAATAGCGACGGCCGCTACCGGCCTGAAGGGCGAACCTTCGCCCGCAATGCCGCTAATTTTTTCGATGACCGCCTGTATGAAGCGCGCACCTATGTTACCGGTACCGATGTAGCTGAATTTGCCAGTGCAACGATCTTTTATCCCCTAACCCTTAGTTTCGATCGGCCTAACGGGGCCGTGGTAATGGCCCCGGGCTATCAGGGTACACCAGAGGTTTACGATTGGTGGGGGCCAATGCTTGCCTCAGTGGGTGTCATCACCATGATTATTGAAACGAATACCACGACAGATAATCTCGAGCAGCGCAAGAATGCATTAATCGCTGGAGTTGAATTGATAAAAAGTGAAAACAGCAATAGCGCGAGTCCGATCAACAATAAACTAGATGTAGGTCAAATTGGCATAATGGGCCATTCTCTGGGTGGCGGCGCCTCTTTACGAGCAGCTGAAGAACTTGGAAGCGATATTAAAGCTGTTGTTCCTCTTACACCTTATTGTTGTGAGTTAGGGCAGTCATTCGAAGGTGACTTGGCAGGAGTTTCTGTACCAACATTAATTGTGACCAGTGCTGAAGATGCAATTGCACCTCCTGAAACTCATGGCCGCTTACTTTTCGATGCGATAAATTCTTCCACATCGAAAGTATATCTTGAGTTTGCGGCTGGCGATCATATGCTGCCGTCAAATCAAGGTTCAGATTTAGGAACATTAGGCACCTATGTTTATGCTTTTCTAAAATCTAATTTTACCGGTGATGAAAAGTATGCAGATTTCATAGCTGGGGATGGAGAAGATCAATTCTCAAGCTATGAAACTAATTAGTTGTATCAATTAGACTTCAGCTAAGAGTCAAGTAAAAAATTGAAATCCCGGTCATTCTTTAATGGCCGGGATTTTTTATTAGGATCTAAACCAGCCTTTTTATAAAAGATTTTTAACGACCAAGACAGCCCTGGAGTGTGAATGGATTGTGATTCCTATTCGTTTTTCTTCGTTACCAGATACCCACTATCAGCAGTATCTTTATCTAATGTTTAATAAATATTGCTTATGATTTCCTACAAATTGTTACAGACTGAATGAAATGGAAGCGGTATAATTAATATTAGGCATTGAAAGACTTCGCGCGTAAAAAAAACTATTCAATGCAGGATCAAAGAAACACTTACTCTTCATCCCATGATAAACCATTATTCGACTAGCCTAAGAGCACTGGTACTGGCTTTCCTTTTGCCTTTTTCAGTCTCTCTTTCCTACGGGCAGCTAACTCAGCCTGAAGATCCTTCTGACGATTCAACAATCGTTTATCCCTCTTCCTATTTCGCGGAGTTCTTCCCCGTTTCTGCCAACGATATGCTGAATCGAATTCCCGGTATCGGTCTTGCCCTGAGAGGCGGTGGCGGGGGCAGAGGGCTTGGCGCTGGAGAGGGTGAAATTTTAATCAATGGTCAGCGAATTACTGGCAAGAATAATGAAGGAAGGGATCAGCTAAACCGAATCTCGGCGAATCAGGTGGAATACATCGAAATCATCCGTGGCACATCAGAAGAATTGGATATTCGTGGTGGAGGACAAGTTGTTAATGTCGTCTTGCTAGACGCACCAGCTCGCTCCAGCACTTCTCTCGAATTGCGTGCTGATCGGAAACAAGATGGTACCCTCGACCCCGGTGGCCAGGTTTCTGTAAGTGGTCAGAGTGGTGATTTGAACTACTTGTTTTCTTTTGAAGCTGAACCAAATTATCGCAATAGTAAAGCTAGAGAATTCAGCTTTGACCCAGACGGCAATCTAACTGAAACACGTCGTGAAGAGACCACCCGTGATCGAACTGAGTTTGCTGCCAGCATGAATCTCGGCTACAACTTCGACCGCAGTGTGATTCAATTCAATGCCTTGGCAGAAGACAGAACAAGGTCACCGGAAGATCGCCATCGCATTATCAACGACCTAACGAAAAATACTTCTCGTGTGCAAACTGAACTAAGCGATAGTGATCGAACTAATTGGGAGATTGGCGGAGATTACGAATATTCATTCTTAAATGGGGACAGGTATCGTTTTTTATTCATAATCAATGATCGAAATTTCGGCTATGACAGAACTCGCTTCGATATTGAGGGTTTAGCTAGTACTGCAAATTTATTTTTAGCCGGAACTGGGCGTGACAGAGAACGTATTGCGCGCAGTTCTTATACCTTTGATATTGATAATACACAGAGAGTCGAATTTGGATTAGAAGGTGCACAGACCATTCGGGACTCTACATTGCGCATGGGCCTGGATATCCCAGGTATACCATCTAAAGATTTTTCAAATCTTGTACCAGTTGCCATAGAAAATAGTAATTCTTCTGTTGAAGAAATTCGTTATGAACCTTTCACTGTGCATAACTGGCAGATAAACGATCGAATGACTTTGGAAAGCTCAATCATTTACGAGACTTCCACTATCGAACAATCTGGTGATGTGAGCCGCAAGCGGGATTTTGATTTTGTTAAGCCGAAACTCGATTATCGCTATGACATTACCCCTACTCTGCAGTTGCGAGCAGGCGTTGAAAAAGATGTTTCTCAACTAAGCTTTTCCGACTTCAGCGCTTCCACTGACAACAATGATGAAGATAAAAACACGCAAGCTGGAAACCCAGAAATTGTGCAAGAACAATCGTGGCGCTATGAGCTAAATCTAGAATTTCGTTTACCTAACGATGCTGGGGTCGTTAATTCCCAATTTTGGTACCGAGATGTCGAAGATCACATTGATAGAGTGGATGTCACAACTTCGCTAGATAATCTGCAATCTGCGCGCGGCAATATAGGTGATGGCAATCGCTACGGATTAAATCTTGACGTGAGTGCCAAATTAGATCGGATTAGGTTGCCAAATGCCCTTCTCACAACCGGCATCCGATTAAGGGATTCAGAGTTTACCGACCCTTTTCTAGGCATTAAACGTCGCCAGCGGAATAACGGAAGGTGGTCTTTGAATATGGGTTTCCGTCATGACATAACCAGTCAGCAATTGACCTATGGAATTAACTATTCTAATAATTCCAATGGCAGTACAGGCCGCAAAGAATTTGATATCAATGATATTGAAGAGCGTATCCAGAAACCTTATCTATCAGCATATATTGAGAAAAAGGCTTTTGGGAATCTTACCTTTAGATTCGAATCTAGGAACATTACAGAGAACGAATTTTGTCGAACTCGAACTCGCTTCGACGGAGCTATTGGTGATGGTATCGTAAGGGAAGTAGAAGACTACTGTAACGGCAATGGCATGGAGTTAGCATTGAGAGTGAGAACCACCTTTTAATATTTGATAAATTTATGCTTTATCTATAGAGAAACAAGCAAAAAGCCATGGTGAAAAACCAAATTAAAAAATGGCGAAGGATTAAGTACTACCTCAACTATTTCATAATTCTAGCTAGCATAGCATTCCTAGTTAGCTGCGTTAGCGTGGACGAAGATGCGCGCACCGGTAACGTAGCCCCTTCTCCTGAACTTATACCTCCACCAAATTTTACTCGTGGGTTAATAACCCGCCGAGTTGCCGAACCACTCTATCCGCTGCGGGCAAAAAATCTAGGAATCGAGGGTTGGGTAACTGTCGAATTTTCAGTGGATGAAGAAGGCGAAGTTCTCAGCAACACCATTAGGACTATCGAAGAACAGCCCGAGGGTTTTTTTGAACAATCTGCCATAAACGCTGCACGTCGAATGCTATTTGACAATACTCGAGGCCAAATCCTCGACGAGATTCGCTATGTTTTTCGTTATGAGTTGGAAGAACAAAGTTCAATTTTGATTGAGCCACCAACAAACGAAGTAGTGTTTCGGGAATTGATTCCTATACGATATATCACACCGAACTACCCTAATGTGGCGAGGGAATTGGGGATCGAGGGCTATGTCGTCGTAAATTTTGACGTTAATGCGAGGGGCATAGTTGAAGACGCGAGTATTGTAGAAAGTGAACCACCAGGTGTCTTTAATGAAGAAGCCATTAATTCAGCCTATCGCTTACGCTTCGAACCTCGCATAATTAATGATGATTCGGTAAGAGTTAGCGATGTGCAGTACCGTTTCGACTGGCAATTACCTGATCAATAACGAGATCTCATTATGAAAAAATTACATTCCTGGGCATTAGGTGCTGCCATTGTTTTAGTATCAACATTGCTTAGTGCGGCTGATATCGATCTAGCAAATTTTAATACCGCAGATGGTTTTAATTTAACAAACCAGGAAGATGGCCTATCGATTACCTGGAATTCTCCAGAAGGCGAAGCATTTATCGATTTACAATTCATCCCTCGACAAGGAAACAATGCAGCAGAACCGCTCATTCGAGCAATGGGAATTGATGGTGAAGCCGCAATTGAAGGGGTGGATCCCAATTATTTATTTTGGGTAGGAGAAAGAGATCTTTTACTCAGAGACGGATGGCAAATCTTTTTTGATAGAGTACCCACCAGGCCCTATACCGTTGAAAAAGGATATCTGACTCCAGGCGACGTAAGTATTTCAACGTCTGCAACACGTGCCACAATTGAAATCGATGGTTTAAACAGTACACATTTTTCTGGCTCTCTAGCTTTCATTTTGTATCACGACAGCCCTTTCGTCCACATGGAAGCACGAGTTTCAACAGACCGACCTGCCACCGCTTTTCTTTACCATGTGGGCCTTGCCAAATCGGATACTGAAGGTCATCACCTCGAATGGATTGATGCCTATGACAATCCCCACATAGATCCGATAGCGAAAGCCACAGCCAGCGTCTATCAAACTCGCTATCGCAGTATGGCCCTGTCGAATACAAATGGCTCATTAGTAATATCCCCCTTCCCTCATCAATTCCTATATCCCCTCGATTTCGCCGATAATTTTGGTTATAACTGGGCCGGCAACGAATATCTCGACATGGTTGATGGCTTCGCATTTGGCGTAAGACAACCACCGATGGGGGATCGGCGCTTCGTACCTTGGGTTAATGCACAGCCAGGCTCCTTGCAGAAACTCGGCGTTCTACTTTTCGTTTCAAAACAATCTGGCCTAGAAAATTTAGAAGTTGTAAAAAGTTATACTCGTAACGACACGTTTAAACCCCTGCCTGGTTATAAAACCCTATCAAGTCACTACCATCATGAACATTCTATGGATTTTATTACTAAACAGCGTGAGCAGAACACGACAGGCATCCCCACTGGTTTGGAAGATCCAGATTTCGTCAATTTTTTTAAACGCATGGGTGTCGATATGGTTCATATGGCGGAGTTTCATTTCGGTCGTACCCCACGGCTCGATACCGATGAGCGACTTGCTGAACTCAAAGTCATGCACGATGAATTTGCCCGCCTTTCGACTGATGACTTCTTGCTGATCCCCGGCGAAGAACCCAATGTTCATCTAGGTAGTCACTGGCTAAGCTTATTCCCCAAACCGGTTTACTGGGTGCTTAATCAAAATCAAGGGCAACCCTTCGAACAAAATGTCCCCGGTTATGGCAAGGTTTATCATGTTGGAGACGCCGACGATGTTCTCAGTCTACTGGAACAAGAGAATGGGCTAGCCTGGACAGCACACCCACGAGTCAAAGGATCTACTGGATTTCCCGACGGCTATAAAGATCAAGAATTTTTCACTAGCGATCATTTTCTTGGTGGCGCTTGGAAAGCGATGCCAGCAGATTATTCTCGAGACATGCTAGGGTGGCGCGTACTCGACCTAGAAGATGACATGGCCAACTGGGGTGCAAAAAAATACATCTTGGGTGAAGTCGATATATTCAAGATCTATGAAGAATATGAATTGTTCGGCACTATGAATATTAATTATTTAAGAATGGATGAAATCCCCCGCTATGAGGACGGCTGGCAACCAGTAGTGAATGCTCTAGCCACCGGTCAGTTTTTTGTGACAACTGGTGAGGTACTAATCCCTCACTTTACGCTTGATGGAGCTAAAAGCGGTGAAACAATAGCCAGTAATGGAGTCGTGAGTCTCGAGCTTGAACTCGAGTGGACTTATCCACTTGCATACATGGAACTCGTTAGCGGCGATGGCACCAATGTTACTCGCCAACGTTTCAACTTGTCTGATACCAAAGAATTTAATAATCGATCAATTTCTACATTCGTAAACGTGGCTGATCAGAAATGGATGCGTGTTGAAGTATGGGACATTGCACGCAATGGCGCCTTCAGCCAGCCAATCTGGATCAATAACTAGCCTGTCCAGAAAGTCGGAAAGCCCAGCGACACAAGAACCATTTGCTGCTAAGGAATAATTCGGACGGAACGAGCTAGATTTTTTGACACTTAACGATTCTACTCGAAGAAAAATTACTAATTTCTTCATCAGAATAGCCAACATTTTGTAAAATTTTCTCGGTCGACTCTCCGATTCTCTGAGTAGGCCTATCCGCTTCACTCCCAATTCCTTCCATGCTGTAATGGGATCTGACCTGCCGCATAGGTCCTTCACTCGGATGCTCATACTCTTTAAAAAATTCCACTTCATTCAAGTGCTCATTTTCAAGCAGATCATCTAATCGATTCACCTTGGTATGAGGGATATTTGCGTTCTGCAACATTTCGCACCACTCTTCTGTCGTTTTTTCTGGTGCTATTTCATAAAGCTTTTCGTAAAGCGTATTAATATTTTCACTGCGTTTTATCGGATCTCTCACTATTTCCCAATTAGCCCATTCTGGACGTCCAACCATTGTGAAAAATTCTACCCAATTCTTAGTACTATAAGGCAATATCGCGATAAAACCGTCAGCAGTAGGATATGGTCTGCGAAAAGATGCAGTGAGGCGATCGTAACCAGTGCCTCCTGTAGTTGGCACGTAACTATGACCAGCTAATTGTTCTGCCATTAAAAAAGCGACCAAACCTTCAAACATTGGGGATTCAATAAAACAGCCTTTACCTGTTCGAAGCTTATTTACCACTCCTCCTAACACGGCGACTGTTAACTGTAAGCCTGAAACTTTATCTGCAACTATAGTTGGCAAATATCGAGGTCTACCCTCTTCGTCAGAGTTTAGATAAGCAAGACCGCTGGCAGCCTGAATAATGTCATCATAGGCTGGGATATCTGCACTTGGCCCTTGTTCTCCAAACCCTTGCGCGCCACAATAAACAAGATCTGCTTTGATCAGTTTTAGATCTTCGTACCCAATGCCCAGTTTTACTGCTGTTTTATTGCGCATGTTATGCACTACTACATCTGCTGTTTTTACCAAGCGATAAAAAATCTCTTTACCCTGTTCTGACTTCAAGTTGATGGCAACACAATCTTTATTCCTATTGCAGTTAACAAACCCTGCCCCCATCTCATCAGATTTTCCCGGACGAACAGCACGCATCATATCTCCATCAAGATTTTCGATTTTGATCACCTCTGCACCCAAGTCTCCTAGCATTTGAGTTGCAAATGGACCAAGTACTACAGTTGTTAAATCGAGAACACGGATTCCATTCAGAATATTAAACATTCTTACTTCCTTAATTATTTTTGCTTTGAATAAATACGAAACTTTCTAGTTACTTCTTATCGCGACGCCAGTCCGAGTTGTTGGTTCCAACACTCCATTATCTAGCACTATGCCACCATTCACCAACACAAACTCGATACCGAGAGATGGTTGAAGTGGATCTATATAAGTTGATTGATCAATTACAGTATCTGCATTAAAAATAGTTATGTCAGCATCAGCACCTATCCGCAGCCGGCCTTTATTACGCATAGCTGGAACAAATGCTTCGAGTCGTCGCGCCGGCTCAATAGTCATGCGGCGAAGCGCTTCCATAAGGTCGATTATGTTTTCTTCTCTTACATATTGCCCTAACACTTTGGCATAAGTACCGGAACTCCTTGGATGGCCTTTCCCATTTAGTATTCTTCCATCACTCGCAATCATCATGAGTGGATTTTTAAGTGCAGTGCGCGTCATCTCCTCAGTGCGACTAAAAGTGATCACACCTCCACCAATTTGCCGGTAACGAGCGAAGCTTTCGCGAGTTAATCGCTCTCCGGTTTCAACCCACATATTGCGTGTGAACCGGTCTTCTTCCCAAGTTTCCCAATTATCAAACAAGGCGGAGGCGATGTCTGAGTAACTAGCTCCGTAGGGGTACATTTCAGTTGTTACGTCTTGGCCGGCATCTCGAGCACTTTGAATGATCGCAAGAAATTCGTTGACGGAAGAACCGCCGCTAGAATTAGCATGGACAATGTGAAGAGGTGTCCCAGTCTCTGCGCCGCTTGCAATAATCTGTCTTAAGCCATCCAACCCACCCCTAGTATGTATATGCGCACTTGCGCCAACATCAGTAGCAATTTCTAGCATAGCTTCAAATTCAGCCTCTGTTGCGGCAGGTGTGTATGCCAACCCAAAACCCATCGCTACAGCACCTTCTCCAAAACCCTGCCGCATCATTTCTGCCATACGATCCATGATTGGTGGCCCAGCTATGCTGCTGCCACCCGGTCCGGTCGGCAGAAATCGACCCGGATCATCAAACAAAGCCATACGCACAGCGATGTGACCAATACTAATTCCATAGTTAAGCACCTGGCCGCCGGCCCTATCACGATACCATTCTCCAACCTGATCAGTTCCAATTTCGAGTTCGAATCCGGAAGTGACTCCGTCTTGTACCATCAAGCGATAAGCTTCTTCTGATTGACCGTGAGCATGAATATCGACAAATCCAGGGGCAACAACTAAGCCAGATGCATCGATTTCACGATCACCTCGTAAAGCTGTCTCTGAAATAGCAACGATTCGTCCAGCTATAATGCCAATATGCCGCGATGCATCAAGGCCTGACTGCGGATCGATCACGCGGCCGTTATTGATTGCTACATCGAATGGCCCAACTTGCGCATGGCTCACCAAAGGTAAAACAAGAAATGCGAATCCAGAAAAGAAGGCAATGAAAGTTTTACACACAGAATTATCTCCGAATCGAATCTGAGGAATTGTTTTACCGAAGCTATCGGAATTTGTCCATCTGGCTCTAAAGAAGGTTTTTACGTTTAGGTAGTTATATAGTCGAAGCGGATCGAGTTTAATGCCCGCCACTCCTGGGACAACTTTTAAGACTCAAATAACAATGATGGCTTCCAAGGAGGGTTTGCTTATTTACCTTCAGATAACCTTTCTTTTTTGCTGATTGTAAAAAATTGACGACCACTTTAAAAAGTGGCTACGTCAATTATAACCTAGAGCTAAGTTTCAATAACTTTTATTGGCGATCCAACAAAAAAGGGCATCGAACGGTTTTACCCATCGATGCCCTTAGTTTATTAATTAGCTATTAATCTCTATAAGAGCTAGTTGGTGGTAGCTGAGCACCACTCAGATCATCGGGAAGTTCTTGTTCGGCGACAATTGTATGAGTTAGTGTGCCTATTCCTTCGATACTCGCCTGGATAGTCTCACCATCAACGAGGAAACCAGAACCCGTAGCACGCTGAACGCGACCAGCTCCGGTACCACCGGAAGTTCCACTCTGTAATACATCACCTGGAAAAACGGTGATTAAAGAAGAGGCATATTCGATCAGTTCTGGAATATTATGAATCATATCCCCAGCTTGAGCTTCCTGAACAGTAACACCATCAACTACGGTGATCTGATGTAGGCGTTCCATGGGGTCTCCATAGAACTCCTTAGGCACAATCCAGGGACCATGAGGAGCGAACGTGTCATGTCCCTTGCCAACAAACCAGTCAGAAGTTACCCCATAGCCACCAGGTGGGCGCCCCCCGCGATCAGAGATATCCATAGCTACCATATAGCCGAATACATGATCGTAAGCGCGAGTAGCAGAGACATATTTTCCAGTCTTACCGAAGACTATTGCCATTTCAACTTCATACTCAATGCGGTCGCGCCCCCAAGGCATAACGACGTCTTCGCCATCACCGATAATCGCGCCACGAGTGGGCTTGAGGAATAGATAAGGAACTCCGCGGTCTTCCTGGCGCTGACGAGTTCGGGCTTCCAATTCTTGCGCAGAGCAACCTTCGCAGGCATGAGTATAAAAATTCACGGCCGCGTTCATAACCTTGCTCGGGTACTGAATCGGGGCCAATATATCTACATCACTAGTCGAATGAACATAATCTGGGCGGCTACCACCATCCAAGAGTTCCTCTTCCACCAGCCAGTTTACTACTTCATAGACTCGGTACTTGAGGCCATATTCATATTGTTCAATGAACCCAAGCATGTCATCGGGAACATTAATCGAGCTATAGGCTGGCATTAGCTCCATGGCGCGATTGGCATCTGCAACATCAACAATCAAATTGTCATCACGCATGACCAAACCAACAAATGGCGTATCATCGACTGCGAAGGTGCCAACCTTAAAAGGTTCAGCTGACTCCGAAGCTTGACCCAAAACACTGGCCGGACTAACTAGCAACATCAGCGCGGCACTAATAGTCAGAGTGGAAAATATTTTTCTTATCATTTTTTAACTCCCGTGCTAGGCACGAACTGGATATATAAGGATAAAAACAGGTAATTGCTGTATCTCAACCCCTTATCAAGATAAAGGCAAGGTATATCCGGAAAAGACAGATGTCCAGCGTTTTAGAAGGTTTTAGAGGACTCCGGGGTGCTGAACCAAGACTCAAAAAGTCATAAAGGGCCAGTTCCTAAATCTCAGAAATCTACGATGATTTCTACTGATACGAATTAGGAATAGCTTTAGAATGTGAGAATCAAATGCTGCAGTGATATTTCACTGAAACTCAACAAAAGAGGTAAACGATGGGCGTTCTTGTAATGATACTAGCAATTCTCTTTGCAACCTTGTTTGCCCTCCTTCCTCTGTTAAAAAAATATGGAACAGAAAGGTCGCCAGAAGAGTTACATAATATTAGCCGCTGGATAACTCCGCTGATGGCAATACTTATAATTGTGGGGGCTATTCGTTATTTCATGGGTTAAGAGTTGCAGCAATTCCACGTTTTCTGTGAGCTTCTCTAGCAGCTGTGTGCCGAGAGAAAACGTGCTTCGCAGATTACAAAGAAAACTGGGCGGAAGCCAAGTAAAGGCGACCGCCCAGCAAGAGAGAATTGGACCTAAGTATTATCGACTAGAATCTCCATCGAATGCCCACTAAAGCTGCTCTTGGAAATTGTGCTCTTGCTCCATTTTTTGGAGCCCTGGCTACAATATCTTCCTCATCTGTTAGATTCATAACAGTTAGGTAAGCATCTATGTTTTCACTGATTTCTCTTCGCACCACAATATCAACTTCTGAGTGACTATCTATCTTGGTGCCTGCCGCACAACTTGCTACAGAGCAGGTATCGCCGAAGGAGTAAAAAGTCAGATTGCCAGACCAACCATTGCCCGAATTAACACCAACACTTAATGCTAGCTGCGAGTCTGGAAGGTCAGGAATATCATCACCAGAAGTTACGTCACCCCAAAAGGAACTGCTAAATGTATTACGAAACTCTGCGTCAGTCGCTGTATAGCTTAATGAGACTGGGAAAGTGAGATTGCCGGACTCAAATACATGTTGGCCTAAAATCTCAAAACCGCTGATGTCAGCCTCACCCGCATTAAATGAATCTCCAATCTCGCAATCTCCGACAGCTCCACCTGAAGCAGTGCAGCTTCCGAACATATTTTCATAGTCAGTAGCAAAATAACCAACGTCTATGTAAGTGGCACCACTAACATAGCGCACACCCACTTCAGTATTTTCAGCTTCTTCAGGATCGGCGCCACCTGAAGTCGGCGTGAAACCTTCGTTAAATCCAGCATAAAAAGATATTTCGTCGTTAATATCGTATACAGCTCCTAAACCGAACAAGCTTGCGTCATCACTAGCTAATGTTTTGGGGTAGCCCTTTGCGGTATTGATAGCACTTCGCGCAGAATCAACATAACGCTCTTGAGTGATCGACCAATCTTCAGAACGATAGCCAATATTAAGAGTAAGATTATCTAAAGTAATTACATCTTGTATATAAAAGGCCTCCGCATCTGCCTCAGTAAGCCTATTGTTTGAAGAATATCCCGGCGGTGGACCAACAGTTAAGGCGCCCATTTTGCCGCCGGACCATTGAGAGTATTCATAGAATTGAAACCTGTCTTCGCTGTCTTCTGTGTCACGATAACCGACAGTTACCGAGTGGACATCATTACTCCAGTTTAGCCGTAAGTCCAAGCCATCAGATTCATATTCACGGTTATTGTGCTTTAGTTTCACTTCTACAGGCGTATCGTTATCACCATTCAATATCGATAGAGCTGCTAAGCTGCCGCCGTTTGCAGCACCAATAATGTTATTGATGCCATTCCCTAACCCATAGACTTTTTTGTTGTCTATCTTATCTACTTTAAACCAATCCCGTGCAAAATCATTTTGGTAGTACGTAGCATCGAATTCAAATTGACCAAGTTCAACACCGTAATTTATTGAGAGGGTCTCATGCTCATTGTCCATGTTGTCATATTTAGTTAGACCATATCTTTCGTGTGGGTCTCTCTTGAAAGAAGCGTCTGCTAGACCAACATAGGTTTGGTCTGAACTTTCATCAGACCATTGGTATTTAAAATTTAATTCTTGATAAATAGCGGCGTCCCGGTCGCTATTCAAACGGAATTTCGCAACATAATCTTCTTTCTCAAATCCAGTGTCTCCAGATTCATCTTGTATGGTGTCGAAGCCATCGCTCTCCCAGAGATGTGCTTCTAATAGAAATCCAAAATTCTCTGAAGAGTTTCCGTAGGTCGCGTGAGTTCTCTGAGTTCCGTCTTGCCCAAACTCCTGATTAAAAAATCCAGACTGTTCTTCCGGGATAGGAGTGCTTAACAAATTTATAGCGCCACCGATGGTGTAAGGCCCTTGGGTGATAGCTGCGGCACCTTTCAAGACCTCTACCCCAGCTAGTCGTCCAACGGTAGGAAAATAATAAGCAGAAGAAGCAGAGTAAGGACCAGGAGCAATAAGAACTCCATCCTCCATTAGCGTGATTTTCCCAGACCTATCAGCATAAGTACCCCTAATGCTTATATTAGGTCTCAACCCATAACCTTCCTCAGGTCTGAAATTAACGCCTGGAACCGAAGAAAGAATCTTATGAATATCTGTATATTCATAAACTTCTAGTTCTTCAGAGGTAATTACGGTAGCAGTACCAGCCACATTTCGGGCAGCTTCTTCGGAACCTACGATTGTTATCGTTTCAAACTGTTCAGTATTTTCTTGCGCAAAGCCTATCTGAGTGAAGGTAGTCGCAAATATAATGGCTTGAACAAGAGGTAATCGCTGGAACTTTCGATTTTTCACTAAAATACTCCTCAAATGCATAAGATCTTTTCAATCTTGATACGTAATCATGTAAATTCTGGCGCGAATGATAATGATTCGCATTTATATTAGCAAGGACTATTTTGAATAATGACTGAAATTCGAACTACACGGAGAGACTCGGCTTCTATATCAGGGTAGATTAGGCTCTTTGAGCAGTGCCTGGCCTAGCTAGCAGTCTATTTGAATAAATAACGACCCCAGTTATCGCCATCGAAGTCATTAACAATCCAGCGAGAAACCAAATTGTTTTTGAAAAAATCCCTCCAAAATAACCAAAATGTAGCGGATCAGCCGCTTCCGAAATTCGATTATGCAATCGGAGGTCTTCACCAACATAACTGCCTAGTACATTTAAATTAGAGGGATCAATGTAAACACTATTTGCTCTTGGTCGAACTAAAGATGCACTTAGATCGCCACCTATGAGAATTGGTGCTCCGGGTGAACTTGGGAAAATAATACGTCGTATCTGAAGGCCAGGTAATTCTTTTAGCGCATTCTCCACTGCAGTTTCTAAGTCAGCACCCGAGAATCCCTCTGGAATGGCAAGGTCCCTATCAATAATTTGAGCTGCGGGTTGCGGAAATGGCGGCGAATTGCCACCAACTTCTTCAATAAAATACCACACACTAGTTATAGTAATTAATGCAACAAACCAACTAGTCCATAGCCCAGTTAGTCTGTGCAAATCACCGGACCAGACTCTAGTTTTTCTTTTAAATCTAGGTAGCTTAAATAGTCCTAACCAAAATTTCTTATAAACAATAAAGCCTGCGACCAATGAAATTAACAACGGAAAAGCTAAAAATGTGACAATAGGCACTCCTATTCTCACTGGCATCATTAGATTTCTATGTATTGAGCGAAAGAATCTTTGAATACTGTAAAAGGAAGTTACACCAAGGAGCGTCCCATCCTTAGGATTAGTCCATAATCGTACATTTTCTTGCCAGGGCGTAGTTGCAAGACTTTGCAAGGAATACCAGGGATCTGAGAACCTAAATATGCCGGTCAATTCATAATCTTTATATTCTTTCCTCATGGCATCATAGGATGCCCCCCACGCAACGCTTTCTGGCTCAACGAATTCTGTAGACCGCATTTCGGGAGTTAATAGCCAATCAATTTCTAAACTAATAACAGCAAAAGTGCCGGTTAAGAGAACAAAACTCATAAATAACGAAAGCTTAAGACCCAACCAGGAGTGGGTTGCATGAGAGATTCTATCTATAGATTGCCTGTTCACGGACTTCGCTCAAGTTTTTAAGGTTTGTTTCTCTTTATAAAGAGAGGTTACTCAAAAGGCTATACTGTGAGGATTAGCATTAATAGACAAACCGCGATAACGATGGCATGAATATAAATTCCCATTATTCGATCCTCTAAAAGATAATGAGAATCATTATCATTAAAAAATCAACTAATGTCTATTCAAGATCTACAAATAATGTAATAACACCGAAAGCTAAGAGTTTTTGAACCATCTCTATAGCTTCAGTTATCTCAAAACCATTAAAAAGCGTTGCGGCAAACGGCGCTCCCACTATAACCTGTTGAAGGGCTTCATAAGCCTTAGCTTCAAATTTTAGGTCTCCACCAGCACAAGAGAGAACCGCATTATCATTCTCAATTCTTAAACTGGCTTGAAAATTTTCTCGTAGAACGTATAAATCTGATACTTCAATTGGAGCCGAGCTTTGAACTAATGCGCTTTTAATATTTGCTTTTCTAGTCCTATACAATTCATCTTTAAATACCTTAAAGACTTCCTCAAAATTTGCCTCTGCTGAAAAAATACTCATCAATTCATTAAAATGAATTATCGCCTTGTCTTTATTAAATCCGCTGTGAGCAAATCCAGCTGGCATGGATTCGCGAAATTTAGGGTTATCAATAGCCACCTCTGATAAAACTTCAAGCATGAACTCCGCCCACTTTTTAACAAGTAGACCAACCGTTATATGAAGAGAGGGTTGATCTCCTACATTAACTGCGTCATGCATGTAACCCCTGGGTATATACGCGCAATCACCTGGGTGCATTGTGAAATTTAAATTAGTATCTCCCGCACTGTATTCAGAGGCTTTAAAAGGCTCACCACGAAATGGTCGCTCTATAGCTTGTTGGTAAACAGACCATTTTTTGCTTCCCTCGACCTGTATCACGAATACATCGTGATCGTCGTAATGAGTTTTAAAACCTTGGCTAGTTTTCGGAGTAAGATAGACATTAGTTTGAACTTTACAGCTGAGTTCGTACTCAAGGGCTCTGCAAAAATCAGCAAGTTCCTCTGAAGCCAAATTCAACTGAGGAAATATTATTGTGGCCCCTTCCTGAAAGTGTCTGATAACGGCACCTCGATCAATATTCCCACTCTTAAAAGTAAAATTACTTCTAGAAATAGATGGCTCGTGTCGCGCCATATCAATCGATGCCGGAGGTAACTCAGAATTTGCTATGAGGTCGTCTAGCTTTGCTGTAGATATTAGCTTATCGCACTTATGTACGAAGTTACCCGCAAAGTACTTAGGCTGCTTATCGTAAAATGTACTAAAAAATTCTTCCGGTTTAAGTGGATACACTAAACTAGAGATTAGCTTATATTCTCGGATAGCTTCTTTCAAAGGGGGTATCGCTCCAGATAGAGCGTGTAATCTAATTTATATCCAGCAGCTTATCTACCAGATTGATCGCTTGAATCGGAGTCAGTCGCTGATCTATCAGACTGATCACTGGAATCAGAGTCAGTCGCCGACCTGCCAGACTGATCACTGGAATCAGAATCTGTTGCCGATCTGCTGGACTGATCACTTGAATCGGAATCACTTACCGCTCTGCTGGACTGATCACCGGAGTCAGAGTCGCTATCGGAACTCTCTGAATTGTCTGTGCATCCGGGAGACACAATCGCAAGAAAACTTCCAGCCGTCGCGATTGATAATCCTGAGACCGTTTTCAAAAAAGACCTTCTACCTACTTTCTTAGCAACAACTTTACTAGCCATCTCCAGTCCTACTTCTCTTATTTCTCTAATATAACATTTGCGAAAGTAGAATTTACTCTCACCATAAATTAATAATGATAATGATAATCATTCTTATACATCCGACTATAAAATGCAAGCCCCGGCAGCCAGCTTAATTTTATTTGGCAAGGGCATAGGATTAGCACTGATTTAAAGCATATGAATGCTTAATATAATCTTCCTAAATTCCATACAGCGATATTTGCCTCTTTGTCAGACACATATATTTTTAGCTCTTTCGTTTTATCATTCGGAATAGCAAGCTCCAATTCGAGCACCCGCCGTTCAACAGAACTGAGAGGTATAGGCGCAAACGCAGAAGATTCAATGCCTAGAACCAAATCAGCCACTTCGGAAATTTCAATCCGCGTACTTAGTTTCTCTTGGGGTATGATCCTACCTTTGGTATAAAAAATAATTTCTAAATTCCCCAATTTCTTATTCCCATGATTTACCCAAGCAGCCGGCACAGCTTCGTAAATTAATGCCAAGTAACATGCATAAACGACAATCAACAGATTAGGCCATCTCCAAAGGCCCATCGAATTCCACCAACTAATAAGAACTCGCGACATATTTAATTAATTCCGTTGAGTCTCAGGCTCAAATTATCCGACGTAAATTCTTTCGCTGGATTTGCTTTTCTAATAAGTAGGGTTTTTGGACAGAAAGCTTTTCATTTAAAGAGCATAGTGTTCGAAAATTACACAGTTAGGCCAAAGCCTCCACCCTAATCAGGAACTAGCTCTTTAGTCAGCCTATATCTCTAATGATTTACCAAAACATAGTTCACTGTCAAAGGCCTATTTTAGTCTAGTGCTCGGCCTACTATGACTCTAAAATCTTCGGAAACCTCTAAAAGTTTGAAAATTTTCTTAGTCTTTAATTTTAGGATGTAGAATTTCCAAAGCTGGCTTTGGTTTGTCTTGAGAGGACTTTTCGAATACTTTGAAGGGCAGCCAGGAGTGCATACAATCCACTGTATACTCGCGGTTCTAAAATTTAGGGAAATTTAAAATCTAAAACTGTAACAAAAAGTTGGGGCGGAACAATCCGCCCCCGCAAATATTGTTTCTTATTCAACTTAATTCTTTCGAATCTTTTTTGTCATACTCTAGTTATATAAAATTTTCTTTATACGAAATTAATCCCAGTTCGTTATAGTTTGATATATACCATTAGCAATTGGGGTACGAATATTAATAGTGTTCTCGATAAACTCATCGTAGCCCTGATTGTTGTTTAATAACTCTTCCAGCGAATTTGCAGAATTAACTACAACTAGGTTTCCTCCACCTAATCCAGTGCCAAAGGTTTGATATGCATGCATGTAAACATTACCACCACTATTTGCTTCCATCAGTACTTCTAGTGCTTCTAGATATGCAGGCATATCAGTCACTAATAGATGTATATGCCAATGGTAAGCGTTAGGAGAGGTCACAACGGACGCCTTACCATTATGTACACCAAGAGAATTGAAGACTAATTCAGCTGCTGGAGTTGCATTGTTTCGTATAGCGGAGGTAAAGGTTGCAAATTCTTGAGACGTTGCCTGAGTCTGTCTGAGTCTGTCAATATCATCAAGCGTGCTTCCTTGAACACTCACAAAATGGGTTGCAGCACCACCACCATTGGCAACCGCAACACTCAAACCAGTTCGGGTATTAGTCGAAGCGGCTGCAGAAGATTCATTTAACGCTGTTAAAGCTTGAACAAATGCAGCTGGGTTTTCAACCTCTATATAATAACCCAAACCACTTTGAGCATAAGCAAAATTAATTGCCGATACAGATGTTAATGCAATAAAAGTCAGTTTAAATATTAATCGTTTCATTTTTAGCGTCCTATTTACTTCTCAATTCTTGAAAAATTTAATGTAACTGTTTCTGAAACCAGGTCCCAATGCTCTATACAGAAGTTCGGTAACCCATCTGTCACATCATCCAGTGAATACACGGTTGCCTTCAGACCATCCATGACATAAACGCCTCGTCTTTGCCCCTCGTTCTGGGTGCCATCATCGGTCACAGCCCTGCCGATACCCACAAATGAGCCCATATGAGCATTCTCTGGATTAGAATTTGGTGTAAAATTATAGGTAAGCCATACCTTTCCATATCGCCCAGCTGTGCCTACAGAATTAACTGTCGTTCCTTCTGAAGTCTGTGTTATTGAGGTGATCTTGAGCTCAAACGTGACAGTTTCATCTTCAAGTTTTAATTGATCAGCGAGTGACATTATCTAATCTCCTTTTTTATAGAAAGTTAAGGCTAAACGGAATGTTAAGCTTTTTTAGGATGACTGACCTAAACAGTCTGCTGCCATTCTTCTAAAAGAGATTTATAATTTCAAATCATAAGACGAATAATATAGTCTAATTTTGGAGAATTATTATTTAAAAGATACTAAATTATTCACGGGATGAGTTTTTAGCTTAATTATTTTTTTATATTAAAAGAAACTTGAGTTAACGCAGACAGCCATAACACCTAATCTATTTACATCTTCGCCTATGGAGTAGCATAGCTATTTGAACTCTTGTTATGCTCTCATGCCGATGTATCACTAAATAAACTAATAGGAGTATAGCAATGAGGAAAACTTTACCGATTTCACTTAAACCACACTGGGGTACATCAGCCTTGAAACTAATAAGTTTCATCACGGTGATTCTATTTTTTTCAACCAACTCGTTAATCGCACAAGAACTCCCGTCACCTGACTCATTATATGTCTCAACACAGTGTTCGATTAGAGAAGGGAACTCATTCCAAGATGTTGTTGAAGAGGGAAGACAAGGAAGTACTTCAGGACCAAATAGAGTTTTTTTCAGACAACCAATTGCTGGGTCTAATGTTGCAGAGAACCAATTCACTAGAATAGTTGTGTGGGATAATATGGAGCATTGGGCATCTAATGTGGTAATAGCGTCCTCTGATACATATAACTGTGACAATAATAATCGGCGCTTTTGGACTAATAGAAACTTAGGTAGTAATCGTAACGCTTATAATGGAACTGATGTCTCTTTAGTTACCACTCGTAGATGCACAATTCAAAAAGGCTATAATATTTCTGATGTATACACATCACTTAATAACACGCAACTTGAAAGTGAAGCCAATGGACGCACATCGGTTATGCATGTATCACATCTTTTACTGGGCCCTTCAAGTGACAGTGAAATGAGGACTACAATTATCATAAGGACAATTGGAGAATCTGAAATAGGCCTAGCACGCGACCTTGATTCCAGTTTCCAAACAAATCTAGGGATCGGAACACCCGCTAATGTGCCAGCAGAATTCTGCACTGATGCCGGCTTAAGTAGAAGCTATATAATATATAGTGCAAGTAGGTAAAAAAAAGAATCAAGGCAAGCCATGCTTTTTCACATGAAAGCATGGCTTTTGCAAACAGTCAGAGAATATAGGGTCAATAGTTGGCTCTTCGAAGTAAAATTGATAAATCATAAAAAACAGGACTCTAATCATGACCGATATCGAAGCACTTAATCTACAACCTAGACAGGGCAGAACGTTAATGAATGTCACTTCAGTAGAAGTTGGCACGGAAGAGAGCGTTCTGCACGTCCAGTCAACCATGAGTGAATATGGAAAAGTATTGTCAACCGCTCGATTCAAATACAACGCTGATAGACTTTCTGGAACCTACACAAGTGAAGGCCGTGGAATCGTAGATGAAAATACTATGGTTTCAGGAACGGGGATGGGGATTTGGAGACGAGAAGGTTCAAAAATCCACATGGAAGAGCTTGTTAATATAAGCGATGGCTCTCAGAATTTAGGGAGAGGGATTTGGGATATGAGAGAAAATACGCTAACCTATGATGCATTCGTGATTCGTTAACTTTTCCCTTCTCTTTTATTTCATTTTACGGAGTGGGTAGTATCTTTGATGCCACCCACTAAAAAAAGCCTGCCTTATTAGCCAGAGTGCTCTTTTTATCTAAAGGCCAGCCGAATGAACGGAAAGGGAAATTCACCTTTATCAACAAAAATCTTAAAAAAAATAGGAGTATCTATGATGGCTGATCCAATCGGAGAGTTTTCACTGAAGCATACGGGTAATACTTATGGCACAAATTCAGATGGAGAAATGACATCCAGCGTCAATTTCCAGGGTGAAGCTACAGGCTTTGGCACGGTATGGGGCACACTAATATCTTCCAATGCTTTATCGGAAACCAATGCCACTAGTGGCGAAGTCCAATGGGTAGGTGAAGCATTTTTAGAAGACGGTTCGGTTCTTGGCGGAATTGGAAATGGAACCTGGGAAAAATCAGAGAATGAGCATTTGTGGAAGCTGGTTGTTCATGTAGATCTTTCCAATGGAGAAAAGCACCGATCTGAGGGATCTATAGACCTAGAGTCATTAATATATACAGGTAAAATTTATCAAGGATAAAACTACAAATAGGTAAGGGGGCTCAAAGAAGCCCTCTTATCCGTATATATAACAAAGTACCTATATGAAAGTTCTTAATTATCTTCTAATCACCTATTCTGCGGAACGTATCGCGCAGGGGGTCAAGATCTTCTCCTTCGATAAACATCTCGCCTACCCATCTATGTGTCTGCCCTCCGTCCGAGATATATCTAATCGCCGAACCAGTGACCTCTTTTCCATCGCCAGTACTGCCTGTAATTTTGTAATTCCATTCCCCATTATTCTTGTATATATAATGAACCCAAATATTACCGCCAGATGTAACCACATGTTCAGTAATTTGTTTAGTGTATTCATTGTAATAGATTAAGCTTCTACCTGAGCCCGGGCCTACATATTGACGACCATCTACTACTTTCCCATCTAAACCGACCTGCCATTCTGCATAACCGGTTACAGTATCACCTTTCCTGCCAAAACCTGGCCAGTCTGTTATCCAAATTATTTCGGACATCCATCGACCTTGCATTGCCTCACTAAACTCCCTGAATTCTTCTAGACTCGATTGAATATTTGGGGATTGATCATTGTCCGCTGACCATGCTGTGGTCGAAATTAGCAAGATACAAAAAAACTTTAATATCCAAGTGTTCATAAATTAATCTTCCTCTTTTATCAGTAAGGCTCGTAACTAAAGAGCCGACTTGGGGTTGATTCGAAATTAAGTACGATTTACAAAGTTCCATTGTTGCTAAGCAAATATATTTTTGCCTATTTTTGCGTCATTCCTTTAAAAAAGGATTAACTAGCGCCCAGCTTAACTTCTGGTTTACATTTTATGCAAATCATCTGATGAAGGTTTTGTAAGTTTCTTTCAAATTTTCATTAAAATAGTTTGCAAGACACATTTCCCTCATGTTTTAAAAAAGGTTCCTGAGCAAAGAAGCGGGCTGCTAAGTGAACGCCCGTTCTAGATTAAAGTTGTTTTTGATTCTATAATTGAAGTAATAAAGCAAAGCTAAATTAATAGAAAGGAATTAGTTATGAGCGAGCCCGATGATTTATACAGCACTATTTGTGCAGCGAATGAAGTTTTTATGGAGAGATTTGGCCAAGGAGATTCAACTGGTGTGGCGGAGCTTTATACTGAGGACGGACAGTTTCTTCCTCCAAATAGCGATGAAGTGATCGGCAAAAATGCTATTCAAGGCGCCTTTCAGGGCTTAATGGATTCCGGAATCAAAGCAATTAAGTTAGAGACTTTAGAAGTGGAAAATCATGGTGACATGGCTTCTGAAGTGGGTAGGTTTACCCTACTAGACCAGGGAAACCAAATCCTGGACCGTGGGAAATTTATCGTTATATGGAAGCTAGTGACAGGAAAATGGAAACTTCATCGCGACATAATTAATTCAAGCCTAGCAGCTTAAGATATTCTGTTGCTTGGATTCAGAAAGTTAACTGAGGCGCTGACGAGATTTAAATGAAGAAGCTAACAAGTGTTTGTGGTTAGTATTACTCTGTTTCCTCTTAAAAACTTGCCATAGCAGTTACTGCGGATAAAGACTATCAGTTATTGATACTAAGTCTGCAATTGCCAGGTTCCACCTTAGCGTAGAATAACTGGAGTCATATTCAAATTCTGTGTCATAAGTTGAAAGACCAAGTAATCCTGTTGTTCTTAGATGTAATTGAGAGAGAGTCAAGTTTAATGACGTATTCCGCAAATTATTTTCACAATCAAAATCATAAGATTGATCATCATTCACTAATTCATCTACTAAGCCATAACTCTCAAACTCCCAACTATAAAGTCCGCTAGCATTTAGGCCATTATATCGGAGGTTCAGCCAGAAATTAGTTTTTATTCCCTCCTCCTCGTAACTTAGATGAGGAATATATATGTCGAAATTAGTATCAGTAATATATGGCTGACAATCGACGATAGGTTGACCACTGCTATTAATACCTTTTGGATAAAGAGAAGTAACTGCAAGCAAATCATCCAGTTTTGGTTTGGTTTGGTAGACATAAGAGTTATAAGGAGAATACATAATCGATGACGATTGATTAGAGTGGTCTAAACCTAAAATATGGCCTAGCTCGTGGGTCATCAATCCTTCAAATTGCCTAATTGAACTATAGCTAGCAGCTAGATTTAATGAAATCTCAGCATCAGACACGTATCCTCGTTGCCACCACATATAAGCATAACCCGCATAGTTCCTCCCAAACTGAGCTAAAAATTGGTCAGGCTGCAACCAGCCAATAACAAATTTATTATCAGATGAATTACTGAGCGACTGTTCTGTCAAACCCCGATAGGTAAAACTAATCCCTGATATGGTTGACCAATTAGCCGTAGCTCTTTTAATTGCGGCAACAACTTCATCAGTTGACCAATTCTGGTTTTTGGGATTGTAATACCAATCAACGTTGTTATTTGGCCAACGGTTATTATCCAAGCCATTATATTTTCTAAACGCTTTAGAACTATCTAGTTCTATTAGTTTATAGTCTTCAAAAGAGCTATCTTTAACCGCTAGAGTATTCATTGGCGTTAGAAATACTATAGATAGCATTAAGATTATTAACCCACCCACCAAAAAGGAATGAAAAGAAGAATAAAAATAATTCTTTTTCCAAACATTAATTAATACCAAAGTTTTTATTCCTAAAGTGCTCTGCGAATCACTCGCATGGTATTTATTTTTTCTAAGCATTTATTAGAGCTGTAATGACTTTTTACGTGAGGCGGACTTTATATTTAGTATACGTTATAGCTATGAAAAGAATATTGATTACCGCATGCACCGTCAAAAAATTTGCCGCTAACAACTCTCGGCTCACAATGCCCCCATAATTAGTAATCAAAATAATACTAATTGAGGCTAGTATTTGAAAATTGAAACTATTATTTTGATTTTGAAGCATTGAAGCAGTAAGCGCCACAATTAGCACTAATATAACGCCAAAAATGACCGTTTCATGATAAGCCTGAATGTTTACAGTCGTTGCCATAATGGCTGCAAAAATAATAATTGAAAATAATTGGATGATAGTAAATAGCTTTTGGTGATTGTTCATCGGGGGATTATATTTTTTATTGAAGTCTCCAGCATTTATGTCTGGTTTATTCTCAAGAACATCTGCAGGGCGCCAATTAGTTGGTGCATACCATACTCTAAGTTTATCACTTAACCTGCGCGTATGAATGCTATCTTGCAACATCTGATAGAAAACCTGAAAATTTGCCCAAACTGGATTCCAACTGTTCAAAGGCTTTACGGTGCCATACACAGGTTTAACTTCTGCCTTTTCGGATATATAAGTACCGAATAATCGATCCCATAATATAAAGACGCCGCCATAATTTGCATCAATATATTCAGGGTTTTTTGCATGATGAATTCCATGATTCATCGGCGTAACGAATACCTTTTCCAGAATTCCCAGATGCCCAATATGCTTGGTATGTACCCAAAATTGATACACAAGGTTTATGCCCGCTACCGATACAAAAACTTGAGCTGGAACTCCTATGATAATCATTGGCAAATAAAATACCCACTTCCAAAGCCAACCTGTGCTTGTTTGTCTTAATGCAGTTGAGAGATTAAATTCCTCACCATGATGATGAACGCTATGACTGGCCCATAATATTTTGATCTCATGATGCATTCGATGCATCCAGTAGTAAGAAACATCATACAGAATAAAAGCTATTATCCAGGTGATAGCGCTATCCACCGGTAATAAATTTAAATTGAAATAAGAACCAACGTATATGAAAACCATTCCCTGAAAACCAAGGTTCAGCATCGTTGGAAATCTACTAATGAGACCAAGCCCAAGGCTGGTGAAGGTATCGCTGAGGTTATAGTTATTCTTTCCTTTTATCTTTCCGTAGAAATATTCGAAAGCTATTAACAAGAGGAATACAGGTACAGCTAGCGTAATGATTATAGATTGGTCAGTATTGATCATAATTTCTTCGCTTTGGTTATCTTATGGCACTCTTATAAGAGTTCAACGAGTCATAGTGCCCAAATCTCTTCTACTCTTCCGGCATCATCAATCTTGAATACCTCAACGATATCCAAAACAGCTCCATCTTTGTCGGATATGTGAAGATAGCAAGTTACGGAGGGTCCAAACTCAACGATATCTACCAACTCTTGTTTCGCTTCAATTTCAGCAAGCCAACCAAAAATCACCTCTTGAATCTCGGCAGGACCTGTAACATCAAATCCCATCGAAGGAACACGCATCCTGTAGTTTTCTGTGCATGGTACTTTTGACCATTCTGCATATCCTCCGCTCGCATTCAGCTTATAATGACGAATGGCTTCGGCGATAGGTGATAATTTTTCCATAATAACCCCTCTAAATTTATTATTTTTTTCTACGTCAAATAACACTGCATCATGTACAGTAATTCAGCACCTCATTTGCCTACTAGGTTATCAAGTCCGGCTAGTATTTTCCCATCAACTCCAGCTTCCTCTGCATCATTTCTTAAGGTTTCATACTCGCAAGGGAAAAGAGCTTTTTTTCTAGTATGAGAGAAACAAACAATGAACCCCCATAAATTAAAGGGGCCCGACAGCAGTGAATTAATTACCCATAGAGGGAGTGCATACTTTATATAACCAACAATATCAGTTGGTTAAGGGAAATGGTAGACTAGCTGACAGCACTTTACATCCAGAAAAGGCTCTGAATAATCAATCTTACGGTTGACTGAAGAGGTAAAAAATTTATGTCCAATTGGTTATCTTGTCCTTGCGTCAGGAGCAGGTAGGGAAATTTGTGTGAAAAATATATCTGGTCGGCTACTTTTATTGCTTGTTGCGGGCACCTTTCCTAATATCGTATTTGGGCATGGCGTCGATGAAGGAACACAACAGTTTCTCACTAGCAACGATGGTGTAGCGATAGTGCCATTTATGTATATTGGCGCCAAACACATGGTTACCGGTTATGACCACCTACTTTTCTTACTTGGAGTAATTTTCTTTCTCTATAGAGCGAGGGATGTACTGATATATGTCAGCTTCTTCACTCTTGGCCATAGCATCACTCTTTTGGTTGGCGTGTATCTTGATGTTCAGGTTAATGCTTATCTGGTAGACGCAGTAATAGGTTTATCTATTATCTACAAAGGCTTCGACAACCTAGGCGGATTTCAGCGTTTGTTCGGTCATCAACCTAATACAAAGTTTGCTGTGCTTATTTTTGGCCTGTTCCATGGCTTTGGTCTGGCTACCAAGCTGCAGGAATTTGAATTTGCCCGAGAAGGCCTGTTGCAGAACCTAATTGCTTTTAACGTTGGAGTCGAAATAGGCCAGTTCTTTGCGTTGCTATTTATAGTTTTGGCACTAAGTTTCTGGCGGGGCTATTCCAGTTACTTGCAATTCTCCGTAGCAACTAACATCGCCTTAATGAGCGGTGGGCTCTTACTAACATTTTATCAGCTGTCTGGTTATGTAATTTCTTGAGTTAGCTGAATAGGGGAGAACCTAATTTATGAGTGAAATCGAACGGCCAATTCAATCTACACCTAATTTGTTAAAAGCTCTGGTAGTGTCGGCACTAATAGCACTAGCCGTTTTCGTAACCATTGTGCTGCCAGCCGAATTCGGAGTTGATATTACCGGGGTTGGCTCCATGCTTGGACTAAATGCATTAAGAGTTGAGGACACTAATACGGAGTTCATAACTCGGCCTGCTGAAGGCGATTTGGTATTTCGTCAGGACGAGGTCGAGATACTGGTTCCAGCAAATGACGGTCTGGAGTACAAGTTTTTCCTTTATATACATTCAAATATTAACTATGAATGGAACAGTACCTCGTCTTTGTATTTTGATATGCATGGAGAGCCTGAAGGTGATACCACTGGCTATTTTGAGAGCTATGCGGCTGCTACTGTCGATGAAATGAGCGGTTCAGTCACTCTACCTTTTACAGGGTCCCATGGCTGGTACTGGCGCAACGATACAGACGAAGACATCACCATAAGTTTGAAGACATTAGGCAATTACGATGTTATTGGTTTAAAGTAAGATGACAAGCTCCGCGCTAAGACAAAATAAGAAGGAAGAACCATAATGAAATTATTAATAAAATTAATGGTGATCACTGGCAGTTTATTCTTAACTTCGTTGCTCATGGCCCATGAGGGGCATGAGCATGCTAAGCAACTCGATCAAGCATCAGCTATGGAGGCTGCCTCCAGCAAAATAGCGACATTGATTCAAGAGGGTCAGTTAACCTCGTCGTGGGCGGGCCAGGATGCAGTCCATGCTCAGCTTGCTAGAGTCAATGGGCTTCAAAATTGGATAATTTCCTATCTAGACAGCGGAGGGAGCGAGCGCCTTGAGCTGATTTTTTCCATGACAGGTGAATTTATTTCCTTCACAAAAAGATCTATCTCAGATACCGCCGCTAACTGACACAACATGGAGTGATAACGGTCATTCCATTTTCAATAAAAGGGTCGGAGCAAAAATACCTTCCGATATTCCTACTCAAACCCTCTGTTAGCCTTGCTTGCAATGCCTGTCTAGTTCGAAATGCTGCCAATCACTTCCGCTCCAGCGATTGAGACCTCTTCATCTTGGGCTGCTCTAACGCCGCTAGTTGAAATAGCGCCGATTCGTTGGCCGGCGCGGTAAACAGGAACCCCGCCTGCAAATGTGACTCCACCCTCGATTTCTTCCATATCGCCTGCTTCCACTCTGCGGCCATACTCCCCAGAGGTAAGACCAGTTTCGTTGACGACCAACGCTTTAGCGGTTGCGAAGTTAAAAGTACGACCACCAGCTCCATCGATACGTCGCAGCATTACCGGATTATTATTCTGATCTGTGATCAATATCGTAACGTTCCACCCCTGATCTCGTGCATAAGCCTCAGCTGCATCCATAGCAACGGTGGCCAGATCATAAGTCATCAGGCTCTCTTCATTCTGGGCTAAAGCCGTCGCTGTTGATAGAAAAAGTAGAAATGAAATTACATAACTGTAAAATTTACTTTTCATTAGTTACTGCCTCATTTTTTAGAGTTATCGAAGTAAATGTATTAAAGGAAAGTAAAGAATAATTGGACTTGAGCTTAAAGTTCAACAATAAATGTGCTTGATTACGACTGATTGAAGAATACCCTACTAGTAGATGCTTAGAGAAGTTGTCTACTGTCTGACGCACGATATCGAAGGTTGGGATTTACTCACCAAAAAGGATACGTAAATGAATTGAAGGTCGACACACAGGTTGGCGACTGGACAAAATAATGTATGGACTATGTTACACTGGCATCTAAGTAACGTAGCTCTCATCATACAAAAACCGTCCAACTGAACATTTGATCTTCTTAATACTTTTAATAAGACAGGGTTCGTCACTTCGGCAAACCAAAAGGGCAGTCAAAGCAAGGATTTAAGACAAAGCATTTTATGCAAATCATTGAAATCGAGAATTTCACGAAGACCTACCCACTTCCCGACAACAAAAACGAAAGCTTTCGCGCCGTTGACGGTGTCTCCTTGCTCATCGAAACCGGCGAGATATTTGGCATTCTCGGTCCAAATGGCGCCGGCAAAACAACCACACTGGAAATGCTCGAAGGGGTTAATGACATTGATGGAGGGCATGCGACTATTGATGGCATCGATGTGCAATCGGATCCCTTCAAGATAAAGGAAATCATAGGTGTACAATTGCAGGCCAGTGAGTACTTCGATAATTTATCTCTTATCGAACTACTAACTCTCTTCGGAGCCCTTTATAGCCGCGACGTCGATCCCACGGCGTTATTAGAAAAAGTACAATTGCTAGACAAGGCGAAAGCTAAACCTGCAAATTTATCCGGCGGTCAAAAACAACGCTTTTCGATTGCATGCGCTCTGGTAAATGAACCAAAGGTGCTATTTCTGGATGAACCGACAACTGGTCTCGATCCTCAGGCGAAACGAAATATCTGGGATTTAGTTCAGGATCTAAATAACAACGGCATGACCATTGTGCTAACAACGCACAATATGGAAGAAGCGGAGTCCCTCTGTCACCGCATTGCGATCATGGACCATGGCAAAATCATCGCGGAAGGCACACCACAGAAGTTGATACTGCTACATGCGCCTGACCCGCCGGCTGCGCCGCTGCATGGAAATCTTGAAGATGTCTTTCTTGTACTAACCGGACACGCTCTCAGAGATTGAAAAAAGTGATATTAAGTAAACTCCAACTGCAGTTATCCAAGGCATTCCTGATGATCTTTCTACGAGATCGACAGTCGATTTTCTTCAGCCTATTTTTCCCGATTATCTTTATGACTGTCTTCGGAGTGATGAACAGTGGTCAACAAGAACCTCTTAATATCGGCGTTGTCAATGAATCAGACTCGGTAGTCGCCGCGGATTTTGTCCAACAGCTAAAAGACAGTCTAGTCTTTAATGTAACCATAGGCACAGAAGATCTTTTACGTTCTGATCTAGAGGAAGGCGATCAAACTATAGTTCTAGTGATTCCGGAAATTTTTAATACCGCTAATCTGGATCGGCAGAGCGTAGACCTAAGAGTATTAGTTGACGCGGCACAGCTGGCGCAGTTGAGCCTCGTCATGCCGTTACTTGAACAGACCCTAATTGAAATTGAGCGAGAATTTCGCGAAACCGAACCAATGTTCAGCCTTGTCATCGAAGACGTTCAAGCCCGTTCTCAGAGCTACCTAGATTTTCTACTCCCCGGACTGATGGCATTTACATTAATGCAGCTAAGTATCGCCGGCAGCGGCTATAACATAATTGAATTTCGGCGTAAGGGAATTCTGAAACGTTTATTCGTCACTCCTATTCAACCAAAAGATTTCATTACAGCAATAGTGCTAGCAAGAACGACTATCGTGTTAACCCAACTAGTCGTGCTTATTACATTTGCCGTTTTAGTATTGGATGTGCAGATTATTGGTAGTTTTACTGCGTTCTTTTTCGTCGTGATCCTCGGTACATTTATTTTTCTTAACCTCGGCTTTTGTCTCGGCAGTATCGCCAAAACTCAACAAGCCGCGATAATGATAGGAAATATCTTCATCTTCCCTCAGGTCTTTCTTTCAGGGATTTTCTTTCCAATAGAATCAATGCCTGAATTCGTGCAACCCATAGCTTACGTATTGCCTCTCAGCTTTGTGTCTACCGGTATGCGGGACATTGCCAACGAAGGTGTTTCACTGCTGGCAATTATGCCCAGCCTAATTGGTATTGCCGTCTGGCTAGTTGTCAGTTACCTGTTAGCTACCCGCCTATTTGTTTGGAAAGAAGTAGCAAATTAGACGCTCTTAACTAACGCAGCACTACTCTCAAGCCGGCGCCGTCGCTGCACGGCTGCGTGCCTAAAGTTCAGCCGCTTCCCGTTTTTCACGTTCCCGGCCGGCACTGAGTATATTACGAATGGCTTGATTGCCCTCGTGACAGGCGTATTCATATATCACGTAATCCGGATCGTGGTTCAGCGGCATGGAAATCGTGAAAGGCTGCATATAAATATCCGGGTCGGTAATCGTCACTTCCCAGATAATAGTATCCTCATCAATTCGCGTGAAACGCTCCACCAAGTGGAGATCTTCGGTAACTGACACGCCCCTGAGCCGACCGCCTGCGCCACTATTAGCGATCATTCCCCTGCCGTGAAAATTAGTTGTCTCTACGACTAGCGTGTTTCCTTCCCAACGCGCCACTGAATCCCCCATCCACAATTTAATTCGCTCATCGTTATGATCAGATTTGTCCAGAGGAATAATGCGTACCTCATGAATCATTTCATGCATGATTGCGACATGGTCCGGTGTCTGAATTATGCGATAGGCATTGTTGTAGGCGGCTGGCAGCATTGCACCCGGCACGCCGCGGGTAATGCAGCGATCCCATGGCGTGAAATTAAGATAATCATCCTCCAGATGTTGCAAGCGGTATTCGCGAGCTTGCCATGCCGAATCCCTAAGCGGCGCGCGACCGTTTGGCGGATCGACTATCAGAGACGTCTGACGCGTTGACAGCAAAGCCTCACCCTGATCGAGCCAAATTGCACTATGGGCTCCAACATTCCCCCCCACAGCAGGAACCGATACTTCCTCAACTATAGCCTCGACCGGCGCTGGCTCTGCGGCCGCTCGCATAGCCTGGACATCCTCCTCTGTAAAAAAGGCCTTGTTTCCCAGCTCCACGGGCCGTTCCATCGGCGTGCGAGTTTCATTAGTCCAAAGGCCCTGCAGGTCCGGATCGCCCCAGGCAGTAGTCCCATCATAACTCGTGTCGCCTGCGCCCTGCGCGTGCAAAGAGGTGATAGGAAGCAGCACAGAAAACAGTGTAATCACCAGTGTGTTAGCCGCTTGTCGTATGCCGAGCTCCGACACTTTAATCATTAAGGTTCTCATATAATCTCTTCTCTGCATTCAGACTATTAATTTTATTGCGGTAACGCGAAGGTAAAAATTTTCGCATCATTGAAACGGCCACCGGATATGGAGATGTGCTGTCTGCCATCAGCTAGGTAACTCATTACCGGGCCGTGCAAGCGAACATCCACGAGTACTTCCCCGACTTTCTCACCTGTCTCCTTGTTAAATGCAACCAAGATCGATCCGTCTGCATCCGGATCAATCTCGTCTTTCTGCGCCAGATGAGTAATCAACAGAGTCTTGGTGACTAGGATGCCGCCCTCGGCTGAGTAGTCGCTAAACGAGCTACCGAGATCCGGTAAGTTGAGGTGCGCTAGCGCAGGATGGTTCGCTGGCCCTCTACCGAGAGGGGTTTTCCATACGTGTTCGCCAGTGTTGAGGTCAATCGCGGTAATTCGCCTATAGGGTGGTTTTACCAAGGGCAATCCCATAGGACCAACGTTACGCTGTACACGAATAACATAGGGCCAGTCCGCTTCAGGGTCATTTGGTGGCACCAATGACATTGCATAAGGACGAGTTTGAGAGGGCACATAGAGAATATTAGTCTCGGGGTCGATGTTGGCGCCAGGGAAGCTAGCACCGCCACCTGCGCCTGGCATGAAGATAGTCGCCTCCTTGCCATCGGTGCCTTCAACAATCGGTGGCGTAAATATCGGACCCATCACATATTTCTTTGCCAGCTCTTTCGCTGCAGCGGCTATTTCCGGCGTGAAATCGATCAGATCTGCTTCACTCATCCCCTGCTTCTCAAATGGCAGTGGCCAAGTTGGATGTGGCTGAGTCGGATGGGCGCGCTCACCAGGCACATTGCTCGGCGGCACTGGAAGTTCCTCTATTGGCCACACAGGCTCACCGGTAATGCGGTCGAACACATAGGTGGAACCGGTCTTGGACACCTGAGCTACCGCCTTGATGGGACGGCCATCAACCACGATGTCGACCAGATTGGGAGCCGAGGCAATGTCGTAATCCCAAAGGCCATGATGCACCGTCTGAAAATGCCAGATGCGCTCACCCGTCTCTGCATCCACGGCGACCAGTGATTCAGCAAACAGGTTTTCGCCGAGGCGGGTGCCGCCCCAGTAATCGTTAGTAGGGGTAGCAATAGGTAGATAAACAATGCCCGCCTCATCATCAGCCGACATGAAGGTCCACACGTTGGTGTTCCCCATCTTGCGCCAGGAATCATTTTCCCACGTCTCGGTGAAATCATCGCCCTGCTGGGGGATCGTGTTGAAACGCCATTTGAATTGGCCGGTGTAGGCGTCATACGCACGGACATGACCAGGGGGATTGCGATTGAACTCCGTATAGTCGAATAGAGAGGAGCCAACGATAACTGAGCTGCCCACAGCGATCGGAGGTGAGCCGTGGGTGATGTTATCTAAATTAAATTCGTCTGTGCTCTTGCCGAAATCACCGCGCAAGTCCGCAAAGCCATTATCACCGAAATTCTTATCCGGCAGACCGGTTTTGATATCGATGCTAACCAGCTGCTTACCGCGCGTCGCAATAAATATGCGTTCAATCTGGCCGTCGGTCCAGTATTCGATTCCTCGCGTTGAACTAGCACCCCTCCCTACGGTTAGTTGATAACTTTCAGGGTCGAAAACCCATAATTCTCTGCCACTTACTGGATCCAGTGCCGCTACTTGCCCAAGACTCGTATTGGTATACATGACCCCATTCACGAGAAGAGGGGTCGCGCGGTAGGGGCTAGTATTAGAGGCCAACGAGCGAGGAATCCTGGCATCTGCCGACTGCCAGTCCCAGGCGACTTCCAAATCTGCGAAGTTGCTCGAATCAATTTGGCCTAAGGGTGAATATTTGGCAGAGAAATGATTGCCACCAGCATGATGCCACCCACCGAACGGAGCACTCGTCTGCTCAGGGTGCGGTGCACAGGCACCTGATAAAAGTGCAACAGCGAGGAGGACAGAATAAGAACGAATCATAAGTCTGTCCTTCATAGATCGCTTATTATGACCAGTGCAGTGCCTTGCTGCCTTGACCAAACGCATCTACCTCAAGGCCCATCGATTGCAATAGAGTGGCGAAGAGATCAGACAATGGCGCATCTTGCTCTTGCTTATTCGCAATGTGCTTGCCGTGCGCAAAACCACCGCCTGCAACGAGAATAGGAAGTTGCTTGGAGGAATGGGAGGCTGCATTACCAAGATTACTGCCAAACAAGACTGCCGTCTCGTCAAGAATCGAACCCCCAGCGAGGCTGGGCTGCTGAAGTTCTGTTAGCAAATTACCAAAACGTTTAATGATCTCTGTTTCGATAATCTTAAGCTGAGCTATATTAGTCGCATCCTGACCGTGATGGGAAAGCCCATGCTGGTCTTTGGATATACCCGCAATTTGCGGCACTACACCATGGTCTTGAATCATCAGACTGACAACACGAGAAGAATCGGTCTGGAGAATAAGCGGAATAAGGTTGAGCATGAGCTCGATACGGCCGATGAGGTCAGTATTGTCCGGAATATCAACTGGAGACTCCTGACCAACCTCTGGCTTGGGGCGATTCGTCCAAGCTTGTACCTCGGTAAGTTGATTCTCTGCCGCGCGCACTGCCTCGAAGTGGGCGTTGAGCTTGTGCTTATCTGAAGCGCTGACTTGCTTATCAAGTCGTCGTCCCTCCTCCAGCAAATGGTCGAGAATACTTCCGCCGTCATTCAAACTCTGAGTTTCGCGCCTGATTTCCTCTGCGCTACCTCGCAGAAATAGTTTTTTGAACACTCCCGCTGGGCTCGATTCGGCCGGGACCATTACACCGTTAGCAGTGTAGGACTGGCTTTGCGGACTCGTTGTGCCGAGCACAATTGACGGGAATCGAGTCTCATAACCAATATGATTGGCAGCCGCCTGGTCCATGGAAATGGTATTTTGGAAACCATCCAAACCCGGATGCCTTGCCGAGGTCAGCCAGGTGATCTCTGAGTTGTGCGCTTGCCGGCCATTTTGCGCCTCGTGTGAGAGTCCGGAAAAGACCGTATACCTGCTGCGGTGCTGATCGATCAGCTTAAGATATTCTGTCGCTTGGTAGTCTGCCCCATCCTGTTGCGGCAACCACGAAGGCGTATATAAACCCAGCGTGCAACAGATGTTCACCATCCGCCTAGTTTGCGCCGCGCCGTAAGCGGGCATCACCTCAAGATATGGTAGAGCGAGCGCCACACCTGATGCTCGTAACAGAGTGCGTCGACTTATCTTATTGCCTTTTTTCATATTAGACTACCTCGTCCTAAACAGATCGCTTGCCACGACCTCGTGAATCATTGTACGCAATGGGTAATTTTGGTCCTTGGTTAAGCTGAGAATCTCGTTCACCGCATCCCGGTCGGAAAACTCGACCTGCGCCCCGGTGCTGAATGTTATGAGTTGATCCGCGAGATTGTAAGAAATCGCATCCATCTCGGTGTCCAACAACACTTGTTGATAATCGGCGAATCCGCGGAAAGACGCCCCGTCAGATGTAATGCCACTGGCATCCACGGGCAGCCCCAACTGATAAGGCGCATATTGCAGAATCTCAGAAAAATCCCCGACAGCCCGGTACTGGTCGCGAAATCCTCCGATAGGATCGAACGATTCGAGCGCAAAGCCCGGCGGGTCGATGGTTTTATGACAACCCGCGCAGATGGTGCTGTCTCGATGCGCCGCCAGCTGTTCACGAATCGTAGTCGTCCCGCGTGTGTCGGGCTCAACACCGCCCACGTTCGGTGGCGGTGGCGGTGCTGGGCGACCAAGCAAATTCGCAAGCACAAAATTGCCGCGCGGTATGGGCGACGTGGTCGTCCCGTTCGCCGTGATCTTATGGATACTGCTCTGACTCAACAAACCGCCTCGCACGCTGCCCTCTGGCAGCATCACTTTGCGCATCTGCTGTCCTTCGATACCCGGCACTCTGTAATGCTCAGCTAGGCGGCGGTTCAGGAAGGTAAAGTCCGCACGAACGAGGTTCGTCAAACTCAAGTTCTCGCGGATCAACTCCTCATAAAAAAGCTCAGACTCCGCTACCATGGCCTGACCAAGGAGGTCGTTAAATTCGGGGTACAGCCCTGTATCAGGCGAGGTTGAGTTGATCTCATAGAGTCGATAAGCCTGCCCCACGAAGTCTTTGACGAAGCGTTTACTTTTCGGATCATCGAGCATGCGCTCCACCTGACGTGCCAGCTCTGCAGGCTCGGACAAGCGACCAGCTTCAGCGACGGCGAGAAGCGCATCGTCGGGCATACTCCGCCACAGAAAATACGACAGGCGCGACGCCAGGCTGTAATCATCCAGAACACCGCTAGCGCCGTCTTGGTAGAGAAATGACGGCGAATTCAAGACCGTTCTGAGTGGCACACGCAGTGCCTCAAGAAAAGGTCTGCCGTCCTCTAGCAACGGTATCGCCATATCGGCGTACAACTTGGCTTCACCTTCGGCGAGCGGCCGACGGAAGGCACGCTGCGCGAAAGTCTCGACAATCTCGTTGATGTGATCCATGGCCGGCTTGGACAGTTCAATCTGGCCTGACTCGTCAAAATCGATGCCGGTCAAGAGCTTGTTAGTACTCGCTGGTGGCCACACGTCATTCAAAGGGCCTTCGATAACCATCGACTTCATCGCGATGCCCTCGCCCCTGTAATCAGTGACGAAGTTTTCAGGGAGATAATATATGCCGGGATTTTCCCCACGCAAATCGACATCTGCCAGAGACGGGCCCACTAACATGCCAGGCTCCAGGTAGGTGGTCACCTCGACAACACGACCTTCCGGCTCAACTAAATCGAAACTGCCAATGAGATTGTCAAGCGACGCGACAATGCCCTGTTTTTTACCGCTGTACAAAGTCAAAATTACCGGTGAATCCGCCTGGTAGGGATAAGCATCGAGGGTGACCCGGTAGCGTCCTGGCGACGGCACGTTGTAGCCCTCCGACTCAGTATAAAAGGCGTAGGTCGATACGGCATCAAAAAACGTAGCAACCCCGTCGTCGAGCAACTTGGTAACGCCGAGGCCGAAAACCTCCTGAGTACTCAAAGTATAAAGGTACCCCGACTTCCGATACTCAATTTCGAAACGCTCCGACTCAGGACGTGGACCGAGCTGGATTGCTGCATCCAGCGCTCTGTCAGCCGCGCGCAAGTAGCCACGCACGTGCAAAGCCGAGATGTCCTGATTTTTAGCCACGGTATTGAAACCGCCCGTATCTGCGGCGGCGGGCAATTCCGAAGCCAGAGCCGTCGCCGTCTCTGCATCGAGATGCAGAAGGTCTTGTAAGGAATAGGCATACTCAAGCTGAGTCAGCCTGCGCAGCTCCGCTCGTGAGCCACCGCGTGAGGCTATATTAGCATCAACTAAAGCAGGCTTAAGTGCGGTAAGCGCATTGTCGATCAGCGATTGAACCGTGTCTGACACCTCCATCGGGGGCATTTGGCCACGCTCAATACGATTATAAATATGCTGCCAAGTACGATAAACCTCGGCATCGCCAAGGTCGTAGCTAAGTTCTTGCATATTAAGGGGAGTCACCGTGCCCTCGCCATGACACAAAAGGCAAGATGCCTCCAGCATTGGCTTTACTTCAGCTTCGAAGGAATCGGCACTGGCTTGTCCAACGACAAACATGGTGCAAACGAGCAGAGTTGTTAACTTATTCATGCATCTAAGCTCCTAATTTACAACTTTTTGTCTAATTGCTCCTATTACCTCAATTATATAGAAAAGGTTGCAAATGCCTTAGAAAAAAAGCAGAAATTCACGCGGTAAAGTACATGGAAATACTGTTAGCACTTTCTAGTCGCCCGCTAGATCAAAAAATCTGTAGTGTCCGAAGAATAGAATGATATCAATCGCTTAGCGACAAACCAAAGGGAAGTAATGTAATAGTTTGTTATGAGGTGTAACAGATTGTTACTAACAACAATCAGGCAACGTGGACATGCCAAATCTGTCTATAATATGCTCGTGAAGCATAATCCGATAGAGGAAAAGACATGATAAAGCTGGGGATGCGATCTAGCAAAAAAAGAAAGATGATGGAGAAGGGAATACACGCTGATGGATTCCGAGAACTCCTCATTTTTTCCTTGATGGCGTCTTGTCTCTGCGGCATATCTGCCTCGGCACAAGATCTCTCCCTGGTCGAGCAAAAGGTCCACAAGCTCAGCGACACAGTGTGGTGGATCGAGCCCGTTCCAGCTTACGGTGGCAACATAGCTGTATCCGCCGGTGAAGATGGAATACTCATGGTTGACGACCAGCTAATGCCGCTAACGGACGATATCAAAGAGGCGGTCGCTGGCATTCAGCAAGGAAAGGTCGACTTCCTCGTTAACAGCCACTACCACTACGATCATGCCGGCGGTAACGCTGCGTTCGGTGAGGAGTCTTTAATCATCGCCCACCACAGTGTGCGAACGCGTCTCTTGGAAGGACGGGAGGCAGGATCAAATTTTCGCGAAGAACCGCACCCCGCTGAGGCAATACCAGTGCTGACCTTCAAGGAAAACGTCACCTTCCATTGGAACGGAGAGGATATCGACGTTATCTACCTCGGCAATGCCTCACACACCGATGGGGATGCAGTAATCTTTTTTCAGGAATCGAACGTCATCCACACCGGTGACCAGTACGTTAATCTCAACGGTTACCCATTCATAGATCTCCCAGTGGGCGGCTCGGCTACCGGATTGCGGGATAACGTCGCCGCAATGTTGGCGATGATCGATGATGAAACCAAGATCATCCCTGGCCATGGCCCCATGACGACAAAGACCGAACTGCAGGCCTACCACGACCGAATCGCGGCAACCATCGACATCGTGGAGAAGCAAAAGTCAGCGGGGAAATCACTTGATGATATCCAGGAAACCGGACTGCCAGACGAATACTCCAAGTTCACCGGTTTCATGACTATCCCCACTTGGATCCAACAGGTCTTCAGCAGTCTCAACGACTGATCGAACACGTGCCGTTGAGGAGCAGTTGATCGTCTTGCCACCGACCTAGAGGGCCAGTCGCTGACCGGCCCTTCTCTAATCGCCACCGCCCTCGAAAGACTGCGAGGGTCCCAATTAGCGAGCCGTCTGGCGAACGACCTCGACAACGTTCCCCGAGGGATCACGGGCAAACAACAATCCATCGCCTCGCTCCCGAACGTAAAGGCCGAGAGCCTTGATCCGCTCAAGAACACCGTCGTAATCAGTTGAGTAGATGGCTACCACTGGATAATTACTCTTGGGCAGAGGGGGCTCGTCCTTTGGCTCGTAGAGTGCGAAGAATAAACCTCCACCCATTTTTAGGAATACTTCGTCGAAGTTGTCAGTAACGATACGATTGTCCGGCTCCACGTCAAAGACTTCAAGGAACCACTCTTCGGCCGCCGCACGGTCCTCGACTATGAGCCGAGCCCCCATCACTGCCGGTGCGCCCTCGACCTCGACTATCTCGATGGCGTTACCGCTCGGATCATTGACGATGGAGAGTCGCGTTCCTCCGCCGAGATCGTATATCGGAAACTGCTTTCCTGCACTTTCGAACCGAGCCGCCAGTTCTTCCAAGTCAGGTACGGAAATAGCCGAGACCGGGGCTGAGCTCTTCTTTAACGTCTCCTTCTCATTGTAGTCGAGCAGCCCTATCCGGCCGTCCTCGACCCATCCCATGAACGGCTCCACCAATCGCCCCTCGTCTACATAGCGACGTAACTCTGGGACGCCAAGTAGGTCCTCATAGAACGCCTTACTGACCTCGGCGTCCTCCACCGTAAACTTAGTCGTGGTTACAGTGTGGATCGGCATCGTGTCAGCCCGCGCTCCTGAAGATGTGATCAAAGCGAGCGCGACTAATGGCAACAGCTGCCTGAGTGCTGATGGCTTCATTTGCATATTCTCCTTGTTATGAAATTTAAAATTTTGCGCGGGCCTGAACTGCTTGTATTCGCCTGCCCGACGCGGTCTATTGAGTCAATTCATCGTATATGGATTCAATACGGCCCGGCGGCATGGGCCAGTTCAAATCGGCGATATCCAACTCCGCGGCTATCCGATCACGCCCTACTCCATTATCTATCAGCACCTTTATCCGAGTCATAAACTGGTCGAGTTTACTGCGAAATATGCGGATATCGACCTTTCTTAGGATTGGGCCATGACCAGGAATTGCGGTATCGAAATCCAGCGTCAATAGACCATCCAGCGTCGCAGTCCAATCCGCCGCACTGCCACCGTTGTCATAGTCAAAGAAGGGTGACATTGTGCTGCCATCCAGACGATCGCCCCAGAGAACCAGGTCGCCGGTGTGTACTGTGCGGAGCGCAGGGAAATGAATCACCGAATCACCGCTAGTATGGCCACGGCCGAAATAATGGGCGTTTACTTCCTGTCCACCCAACACCACAGTGGCGCTTTTCTCGTAGAGAATAACCGGCGCTCCCTCCGGGGCATTCCGCTCATCACGTAACACATTGGTGCGTACATTGCGGTGAGCCAGAATCGGTATACCATCCTCGAGGAAGTCCGCGTTACTGCCCGCGTGATCGTAATGGTGGTGGGTGTTGAGCATATAACGGATATCTTTATCCGTAACTTTCCTCAACTGCTCCATGATCTCCGGATAGCTGTAGAAAAACTTATTGTCTACAACTAGCACACCCTCGTCAGTGACCAAAAATATCACGTTGCCCCCACTATTGCCGCCAAAGCCAGGGACAAGATACAGATTATCCTTGCCAGGCACGGCGTGCACCTGCACCCGTGCCAGCTCCGCCGATGTCATCGTAGGGATGTCCTGGGCACTAAGCGAAGGTCCGAACAGTAGTAGGCAAAGTAAACCGAAGCAGCTTACATCAACACCAATCTTCATTTAAGTACCTCTGTTGAAATTATGTTCGGGGTTATCTTCCGGACATTGTAAATAGTTATTCTAACTCTTTTCATATGGGTAATTTGTCAGGAGTATATTTATCTATGAATTTTTTAAAAAAAATAAAGAAGACTGCCTCCGCTTTGCGGATGCTTTGATCTGGAAGGAGTAGTACTTTTCATAACAAGTAGTCTATGTGTTAATTAATTTCGGGGCGAAACAAATTTTAAGGAAAGGACAAAGCAAAAAAAGCCGGGCTACAAAGCTCGGCTTTTTTGTTCAGGCATCCCATCCACAATTTAGTTTCACAAACCGTTCTTTTCTCGGTATTCCATTTCCTGCCGACGCGCGCCCGCAAGAATCCCAGCCATAGCGTGGTTTCCTTCGTGACATGCAAACTCATAGGGCTCCTTGTCGGTTAGTCTCCAACTCACTTCGGCGCTATAGGAATCAGTATAATTAGCGTCTTCCACTGTATAACCGTACACTATGCCACCATCATCGTTACGACTGAATCGTTCGACTATACGACGGTCAGCCACTTCGCGAGGAGCCTCGTTAAGAATATTAACTGTTTCAACTACAAGGGTGTCTCCCTCCCACCATGCAATAGAATCTCCATCGTATGAGGCATGACTAACATGCTTGTGCTCTTCATCATTGATGCGGATTATCCGAGCCCAGTGATTCCACTCGATATAAATCATCAAATAGTCTTCAGTTTGTACGACTTTTTTTATGTTGTTGTAGGGTAGCGAAGTGACAGGAAGCGACGCTACGCCAGTGTAGATGCAGCGAGTCCCTAGAGATAAATTCTCAGGACCGTCGAAGGGATGAACGTCGGGCTCTTCCAACCACCATGCACCACCCTTTGTGTACTCCTGTGGCCATTCAAAGGGAATCCTCATGGCTGCTTTTTCCTTACCTTCCTCAGTAAGCGCAGGCATGCGTCCATTTTCAGGGTAAGTAATAATGGAAGTTCGGTAATTTCCGTTAATGGCAGAAGCACTGTCCCCAAAATTCATCCAGAAACCATCGTAGGCGCCTACATTAGCACCAGCCTCTGGTGCAGAGCGATCGGGATCAAGCGGTTCGTCCCCGTAAGCGAGCCTATTTGCTGCGCCATCACTAATTGCCTTAACTTCTTCCGCAGTATAATACTCCCGATCACCAAATTCTGCCGGGCGGTTCATCGGAGTCAAGGATGACGTATCGTAATTTCCACTGAAGTCCGGTTTACCCGATGGCGTGCGCGGAAAACTTTCCTGGGCGATTAGCAGAGATTGAACAAATGCAAGAGGGAGAGCGACTAGAATACTTAATACTGCTTTATTCATTGTTTGTACCTTTGATCTTCCTATTCTAAAGTTTTCTATCTAAGACCCACTTAAAGGTTCTACACCTTCCAAGTTATTTGGCTGCCTGTCGCGCATGTTACGCGCGACTTCAACCCTTGCCCCGGCTGTCAGAAGCGTAAACGGACAGAAGCAATTGCTGACCGCTCCGCAATAAACCAGGATTTTCCAGCTCGAGTGCCCCCGTTATCCAGGACATAGCTGAGGTTGGATTCAGTATCCAATAAATTGTTAGCTTGTATTGACAAGGTCACGTTATCGGTTACATCCCAGATCACAGACGCATCCATAACGCCGCTGTCGTCTTGCCATACCGGAAGGTTGGTGATCCCATCGCGGTAGCTCACCAAATACTCGGAACGCCAGTTGTAAGCGAGTCGGGCCTGCCAGTCGTACTTCTGGTACATCAGCACCAGGTTGGCCGTGTGCTCAGATTGACCTTCTAAGGGTACGGTATCCAAGTTGACTACCTCAGCATAGTTCCAAGCATATTGACTCATCGCCGAGCCGTCGACGTGAGCCGGCACACCGCTTGCTTCAATCCAGGTGTAGTTGGCCTGCATTCCGAGACCGTTCCAGAAACTAGGTAGCATGTCGAAGAACTGTGTATAAGCCAGTTCGTAACCATACATTTTACCTTCTTCACCATTAATCTGAGATTCCACTAATACCGTCTGGGTCTGACCGGTGGACCCATTAGTAATCTGTTGAGGATTGGAACCATAGATGAAAAAATTGCTCAGATCCTTGTAAAACACCCCACCTGTCAACGAGCTGGCGTCGGCGAAGTACCACTCCAGCGAGGCATCCCACTGTACAGATTCCATCGGCTCTAAGAATGGATTGCCACCGACACCTTCCCAGCGAATCACTGAGGCGCTTTGCGGCGCAGTCTCCCAGCGTGCGGCGTTTGTCGGATCGGCAGGTATGCCTTGCACTACGTCAAGCTCTGCACTGGTCCCGATTTTATTCTGTATCCGGCTCATGGTTGGCTGAGCCATTGCCTTACTGACTGCAAAACGGCCAAGCAATCTGTCGCTCAACTCAACTTTCACATTCAGGCTAGGCAGCCAATCAGTGTACTTACTGCTGGCGCTCTGAGCCATCGAGCTCTCTGTGGCGAAAGCACGGTCTGCGTCATTGAGGTACCAGAAAGCTTGTCTGGCCCACAGACTATCGTCGGAGTTGTAGAAATCATCCAGCTGGGCGTAGTTGCCCGCATCTACTTGGCCCTGAGCATAGGCCAATACGCCAGGGCCGGTCAACGGCGCGGTCTGGCCAGCAGGAAGCATGTAATTGGTCCCAGCCCAGAACTGATCTAGACCAGGGGAACGGACGAAACCAGTGGCCTTACGGTCTAGCTCGACGTAGCGCAAACCGAAATTACCGGCAACGCGCCTGGGTAGGTTATCAAGCTCCCAGTCCAGACGCACATAGGCAGCTGTATTGGTCTCGACAGTACTGCTTATCCCATCCTCGTAGAACATGCCGTACCTGCTATCAACACCCTCGCGGCAGCGGTTTCCTCCATCCCAAGTGCCAGCCGGCGACGTTTGAACAAAGGCTGGATCGCCCGAGCAGATGGCGCCGTCGAGCATCCTTTGAACGTAATCACGACTAAAGCCCAGCAACTGATTACCTCCGGCAATATCCAGCACACCTCCGCGATGGAAGTTAGACCAGCTAGTCGCTTCAAACATATTGTATGCTGCACCTTGATCAGCCACATGGTCCATGTATAGAGCGCCGGCGGCCCAGTTCGGCGAGATAGCGCCCCATCTAACTGGGGCATCGCGAAGCAACTGCTCACGCTCGCCCCGACGGGCACCAAACTTGATATTGGTAATCCAGGAAGAATCGTTCACGGCGTAGTCCGCATCCACCCGGAACGCATCGGAATCTCCTTGGTCGCGACCGAATATATCCCAAGCGCTATCCATCGAATAGCTGGTTGGATCCTGAAAGTAATTGGAATCACCCAGCGGATCACCGGTCCAGCCTGCACGATTGACACCGTTATTGTAGGCAGCCGGGTTGTTGTCACGCTCGCCGTTCCAAGGACTGATCAATTCCAGGCTAGGCTTGTTACCGCTAACATTCAATAGCTGCATTGCGGGCACAGTAGCGCTCATTAAATTGATATCTTGCTTTTGGGTGGCATCGATGTTCTGGTAATCAAACTCTACGGTCCAACTATCATTCGGTGTCCAGACAAAGTTCAGGGAAATATCGTCCAGCTTCCTACTTGTCTCATTCCGCTCTGTTTGCGTAGTGAAATCATGACCGAACTGGGACATACCCCCTACATCGCCGTAATACCAGGGGCGGGGTATATAAGGATTGACGTAACGGGTATTTGGCTCAGTGGCACCCGGACCAATCATCCCGTTGGCTCGCCAGCCCCAGTTGGCATGGGCCAGCAAACCGGACTGGAACACACCGTTATCATCAAACTGGAATTGGGTGTCCCCGTAGGCACGCGTGTTTCTTGAGGAGATGCTAGTCCCCCCATCATACCGGAGCCAATTTTGCCAAAAGTTGTATGTCGAAGCCGAGCGTATGTACTCCGCCGTCAACAGGTACTTGTTGTCAATATCACGCCACTGGAAAGAGATAACCCCGCCGTCTGTGGTGTTTTCATCTTCTTTCTGGGTAAAGTTTGCACCTGAGGGCACCATGACTTGGCCGCCACTAAAGCTTTCCGCACCGGCAAGGGCCCAAGCACCGTAAGGCACGTAAGGGTTGATATGAACGGCATTGGAAATGGCCTCCCTCTCGGAAGTCTGGGCTTGGATCAACAAGCCGAACTCGCCAGAACTGGTCTCCCAGCGGTTGCTGTACAAACCAGAGGTCTCGGGGGTCCAATCCATATTAAGATCACCCCATCGGCCTCCCGCGTTAAACGAGATCATCTGCCCTTCTTGATCAAAAGGCTTGCGGGTAATTAGGCTCACAGTTCCGCCAATACCACCTTCAATCATGTCCGCGGTCTGGTTCTTATAAATATTCACACCAGCCAACAACTCGGGAGCAACATCACCAAAAGAAAGACCGCGCCCGCTGGCGTGGAAGGCATCGCGTCCATTGAATTCGGAACGGGTAGCCGACATACCTCGGATCGCCACCCCTCTACCTTCGACCGAAAAGTAGTCCGGCCAACCAGAGGCTACACGTTCAATGGAGACACCTGGAATGCGCTGCATGGCCTCTAGTACCGAACGATCGGGCAAGGCACCGATGTCGAGCGCACTTATCGCGTCAACAAAGGTGTCTGCATCTCTCTTGATCTCCTGGGCATTGCGTAGACTCGCACGCGCACCCCTAACCACTACCTCTTCTATTACCTGCTCCGTCTCTTGTGCCTGCACCACAACCGGTGCACCCGCAGCTGCAACGCAAGCAGCAAGTAGCGATCGACAAATCTTTGACATTGGGAACGGAGGGGTTGAATACTTTTGGCGAAATCGAGTCATTTATCTATCTCTCCCTTATTATTATTAGCACCTCAACCATGGGACCATAACCAATGCCATGCATTGCCGTAAACTAACCAGTTGTAACTGTTTGCAAAAAATTGTAACTAATTGCAACTACTAGAAAACTTATTGAATGGCTGTTCTTCTATTATTATTGCGTGGCACAGCTTATTGAATGGCTGTTCTGCTATTGCGTGGCACAAGAGCTTTAGGCACTTTTCAAGGTACTGGCAACAAGGTGGTGGCTTCTATGCCTTTCATGCAGAAAATGAAAAAACGCTCTTCCGCTATGAAGCCCGAGAATCATTCATGCCAGCCCCTCAACTTCTGAGGTCGATGACAAGCAGTACCTGACTGTGGTGGCGACCACTAGTGTAATTACTCTAGCACTGCCCTAGCAGAACTTGCAGGTTCTCCACTACTAATTTTGTCGACGAACTACCTCGACGACATTGCTAGTGCTTTTTCCATGGGTTTTACTTTTAGTTTTTCTTAGTTAATTTGGCCTGGAGGTGATCATGAGTTTGTCCAAGGCTTTCTCATCCGATTCCAACTCGGCGTCCCCTACTGGAAACTCATTGGACTTCAGGATGAACGCTAAGATGTCCTCATATGACCCTTTCGTTAGACTACGCGGCTGATCCAAGGGCATGTCGTTACGTATTTTTGAGTACAGTTCACCCAGAGATTTTCCTTCCCAAAGAAACATGAAGCCCATACCCACCAGACCGGCTGCATGACTGTCCCCCCTGAGATTGGCCCCATGGCAGCTCGCGCAGTGCGCGCGATAATCCTCTGCACCCCGTTCAGCCTGAGCTTCGGTATAGGAACCGCTCCAGATCGACTCTGCTGGCTGGGCATGAAGAACCCATGGAACAAACAATGCAGCGACCGCAGCTAAATAGCTCAAGGGAATGACCATATATCGTGATGAACGTTTCCTCATAATTTTTCTCCTGCGTCTATAATTCTAAAAGACTCCCAGACTCTAAAGGCGACCCTGTCACATATTAACTCTGCGATCGCGACCATAACAAATCGGTTATGATCTACTATTCAGCCGTCACAAAATAGCCGAACGAAAGCTCAAGCTGTTGAGGAGTATACCTCCTTCTGTTCAGCACCCAATCTTGGCTATGCCGTTGCACCAACATTGAAACTGTCTTAGCGCAACTATAGTCAATCCTAGATAAGAAATAATGAGGATGATTTCTTGATGCTTTGTAATGGGGCAGCTCTAAGTTATGAGGCAGCTCTAACTGCCCACTATTTGAGCTCGCTTTCGATCTGCGTAGGATCCACATCCTGAGGCGAAATCAGGAGCATCAGCGAACCAAGGAGAGCTGTAACGGTAAAAGCCATTCCAAAAATAACCTCGCTTACTACATTTGACCAAAGCGTTGGCCCCTCAGGTGTTACATAAATCTCACTCCATATCACCACGCCAAACAGCATTAGAATATCAAGAATTCGGGCGCCGATAGTTATGACGGCCCATGCGCAGATCCAAGAATTTTTTTTCCGAAAGTCGACACTCTTGCTATTTGAAGACAGCCCGCACTGAATCGCAAAATAGAACGCCGCGATGAACCCCATAATGTCCAAAATCCAAGCATTAATCCCCCAGTTAAAACCATCCACGACGCAGGTGACAACCACAGTTACCAAGTGTGTCACCACGAAACAGGCCCCCAACAGAGCCGCAACGCCCAAAAATCGATGACCCGCAGTGAGCACAGGGGCTTGAAACAACCCGCTTATGCCAAAAAATTTAAAATTAGTCATGCAATATTTCCTAACTCATTAACTAATAATCTGGGTCGTGTAACACCGAGCCCTTTTGATTTGTTTGTTATGTGCTTTTACAAAAAAAGAATAAAGGCTTCCGGTAGTTTGACGGGATTATCGTTTACAAGGGCGTTGTGCAATTCGCTTAGAGTTGACCTGACGGGGTAAACAACCTAGGAGACTCTTTACAGGCGGGTCCCCAAAAGATATAGATTCCGTCACTGCCGCCTAAGTTAGGGTAATGCAAATACGAACAGGTTGGTTCCGCGGCTGGGCCTTAACTCGGGTGTCCCGATGCTACCTAGCCAGGGCCCGGTATTTACCGCAACATATTGCTTTCCATCCACTGCGTAAGTTACCGGGAAGCCGACTACCGGGGAGCCCAGGTTTATTTCCCAAAGGGCCTCACCGGTCTCATGATCGTGCGCCCGAAAGCGGCCGTTGGCATCGCCACCGAACACTAGCCCCCCGCCGGTGGACATCAGGGATGTAGTGCCGGCCCGTTGCTCATGAAGCCATTCGGTGCGACCTGTTTCGGCATTGATTGCTCTTACGGTGCCCAAGTTGTTCGTGCCGGGTGCAATCCGATGCCTGCCCGCCAGTGAGTAGAGAGCCATGCCACCTCTGACAATCTCACGCTCGAACTCGGTAGCCCTTTGCGTTT